>NZ_JAGGPG010000002.1:0-1844894 GCF_018613945.1 Microbacterium sp. ISL-59 | reverse complement strand
TTCGAACCCCGATAACCCCAGACCAGAGCAATATTCCGAAACACGCGAAACGCCGACAATCTCTCCACAGAAACGCCAGCAAAGCACTTGTCCACACTCGCCGCAGCAAGGTTCGCCATCACGCACGCGGACACCGCACACCAGGGCAGAGTGTGAGTATCCACGTCGACATCACACCTACCGATGTCGACGGAGACCGAGCATCCGTCGACGAAACGGAGCCGATCATCCGCTCTTCGATTTGACGCTCACAGGTTCGCCAACTAAATTACAGATCGGTAACGGTGGCATCCGGGGGGATCGACCGCCGCGTACATCTGCCCTCCGGAAGGACCCCGTCACGAATTCCCTGCCACCCGAGCGCGCTCACGACGCCCCGGACACCCCCGAAGAAGCGCCTGCCGCACCCCGCCCGCTGCTGCGGCGCGATCGGCGGAACTCCGCCCCCACGACTCCTGAAGCTCCCCGTACGGCGGACGCACCTTCGGACGCACAGCCTCCCCGCACGACCGACGCATCCACCGAGACGCAGTCCCCCGTCGCCGCGAGCACCCCCACAGACGCGCAGCCTCCCGTCGCCGCAAACACCGCCGCCACGGACACCCCACGCCCGTCGCACTCGAAGGCCACCGGCAAGCCCCGCCGCGCCCGGAACCCGCGAGGGCGTCTCGCGCGAAAGCCCGCAGCATCTCCGGTCCGTCCCCGCCGCGCGAAGCGTCCGTGGGCGAAGGCCAAGGCGCTCGGCGCCACGTTCGCAATCGGCGTGATGGTCACCGGCGCCGCACTGCCCGCGCTCGCCACCGGCAGCGAAGGGGCGGTCGCCGGCGCCACCACCAGCCTCACCACGGCGGCCGCAGCCGACGCCGCGCAGTCTTACACACCGACGTCGGCATCTTCCTCCTCCTCAGACGAGATCCGTGCCGAGATCGCTCCGCGCGGGACCTTCTCGGCGACGACGCCCGAAGAGATCGAAGAGACGCGCTCCCGTGCCGTTGCGGCCGCACTCGCTGCCGGCATGCCGCTCGGAAGCGCGGTCGACATCCCCATCGCCGATCGCATCGTCATGCCGATGGCTGACGGCACCTATTCGTTCACCGATGGCTTCGGCGCTTCCCGCCCGGGCCGGTCTCACCTCGGCCAGGACTTCGCCGCCGGCGTCGGCACGCCGATCAACGCCGCCATGAAGGGCTGCGTCTCCCGCTCCACCGAGAGCTACCAGGGCTACGGCGTGACGATCCAGATCGAGAGCATCGTCGACGGACAGGCCGTCAGCACCGTCTACTCGCACATGAACTACGGAACCCGTGCGGTCGAGGTCGGCGACTGCGTCGACGAGGGTCAGTACATCGGCGACGTCGGATCGACCGGCTACGTGTTCGGCTCTTGCCTGCACTTCGAGGTCCACATCAACACGGTCGCCGTCGACCCGATGCCCTGGCTCCAGACGCACGTGAGCTGACCCGGTCCACCGACTCGGCAGCGGCCACTCAGTCGAGCGCGCTCATCACGTGCTTGATGCGGGTGTAGTCCTCGAACCCGTACTGCGAGAGGTCCTTGCCGTACCCGGAGTGCTTGAACCCGCCGTGGGGCATGTCCGACACGAACGGGATGTGCGTGTTGATCCACACGCAGCCGAAGTCGAGGTCGCGCGAGAAGCGCATCGCCCGCGTGTGATCGGTCGTCCACACCGAGGCCGCGAGCGCATAGGGCACGTCGTTCGCCCACTGGAGCGCCTCGTCGTCGTCGGAGAACGCCTGCACGGTGAGCACCGGGCCGAAGATCTCACCCTGTACGACCTCGTCGTCCTGCCGCACGCCCGACACGATCGTGGCCTCCCAGAAGTAGCCCCGGTCTCCCTGGCGGCGTCCGCCGGTCTCGATGGTCGCGTGTGCAGGAAGCCGGTCGATGAAACCCTGCACCTGAGCGAGCTGTGCCGCGCTGCTCAGCGGCCCGTACAGCACCCCCTCCTCGTGCGGTCCACCGGTGCGCGCGTGCGTCTTCGCCCTCGCCACCAGCGCGGCGACGAGCTCATCGTGCCGCGACTCGTGCACGAGCACGCGTGTGGCCGCCGTGCAGTCCTGTCCGCCGTTGAAGAAGGCCCCGGTGATGATCCCGTCGACCGCTTTCTCGAGCACGGCATCCGCGAACACGATCGCGGGCGCCTTGCCACCGAGTTCCAGGTGCACGCGCTTCACGTCGTTCGCCGCCGAGCGCGCCACCGCCATGCCCGCCCGTACCGAACCGGTGATCGCCACCATCTGCGGGGTCGGATGCTCGACGAGCGCGACCCCCGTGTCGCGATCGCCGAGCACGACATTCAGAGTGCCGGCAGGGGTGTGCAGCGCGACGATCTCGGCGAGCAGAAGCGTGGTCAACGGCGTCGACTCCGCGGGCTTGAGCACGACCGTGTTCCCGGCGGCGAGCGCTGGCGCGATCTTCCAGACGGCCATGTTCAGCGGATAGTTCCACGGCGTCACCTGACCGATCACGCCGACCGGCTCCCGGCGCACGAACGACGTGTGCCCGGCGAGGTACTCCCCCGCCGCCCGACCTTCGAGACTGCGGGCAGCGCCCGCGAAGAAGCGCAGCTGATCGACCGACTGCATGATCTCGTCGGCGACGAGGCTCGCACGCGGCTTGCCGGTGTCCTGCGATTCCAGGTCGGCGAACTCCTCGGCCCGCGACTCCATCTCATCGGCGATGCGGAACAGCGCCAGCTGTCGATCGGCGGGCGTCGTGTCACGCCAGAGCGGGAAGGCCGCGGATGCCGCGGCATAGGCGTCGTCGACGTCGGCACCGTCGGAGATCGGCAGTTCACCGTAGGCGGCTTCGGTGACAGGATCGAGGAGCGGCATCCGTTCCATCCCGGACGCGGGCACGTAGCGACCGCCGATGAAGTTCTGCAACGGCGCGGAGTTCTTCAGAAGGCTGCGGGACATGCCGTCATGGTAGCGCGCGACCTGCGGAATCGGAAGATATCGGCCGCACGCAGCGACTGAATCAGTTGCAGGATCGAGCCATGACTGTCAATATCGACAGATGAACCCCAAGCCTGCCCAGCCTGCACTGGACGACATCTCGAAGCGCATCGTCGAACTCCTGCAGGAGGACGGCCGCCGCCCCTACGCCGAGATCGCGCGCGAGGTCGGGCTCAGCGAAGCCGCCGCCCGTCAGCGTGTGCAGCGGATGACCGAGGCCGGCATCATCCAGATCGTCGCGGTCACCGATCCGATGCAGCTCGGCTTCCACCGCATGTCGATGATCGGCATCCGCGTCTCCGGCGACCCCCGCGCGATCGCTGAAGAGCTCACCACTATCCCCGAGCTGGCCTACGTCGTCGTCACTCTCGGGACGTTCGACATCCTCGTCGAGGCCGTGTGCGAGGACGACGAGCACCTGATCACCCTCATCGCCACCCGCATCCGCACCATCCCGGGCATCGTCCACACCGAGAGCCTGCTCTACGCAGGCCTCTACAAAGACCTCTACAACTGGGGAACGCGCTGAGGCGCACCCCCGACGCATCGGAGTGATCATGGGAACCACCGTCTTCGAACGCCGGCAGCCGCCGCAGGGGGTCGCCGACGACTCCCTGCGCGACACCGCTCTGCGCGTCTTCTGGCTCGACGATGTCGATCGACCGACGCATCCGCGCCTGAACGGCACGGTCCGCGCCGACCTCGCCATCGTCGGCGGCGGCTACGCCGGGCTGTGGACCGCCGTGCGCGCCAAGGAGCGCGACCCCGAGCGCCGCATCGTCCTCGTGGAGGCAGCGCGGATCGCGTGGGCGGCATCCGGTCGCAACGGCGGCTTCTGCGAGTCGAGCCTCACCCACGGTCATGAGAACGGCGTGACCCGGTGGCCCGAGGAGATCGACCGGCTCGAGGAGCTGGGCCACGAGAACCTCGACGGCATCGAGCAGACCGTCGCGCGCTACGGCATGGACGCGGAGTTCGAGCGCACCGGTCAGCTGGCCGTCGCGGTCGAGCCGCACCAGGTCGAGTGGCTCCGCGACGAACCGGGCTTCCTCGACCGCGAAGCCGTGCAGGCGGAGGTGCACTCCGAGACGTTCCTCGCCGGAGCCTGGGACCGCGAGGGCTCGGCGATGGTGCACCCGGCCAAGTTGGGCGTCGAGCTGGCACGCGTGGCCGCGGACCTCGGCGTCGAGATCTACGAGCACAGCATCGTGCGCGCCATCGAGGGCGACGGCTCGGGTCCGATCGCGCTGGTCACGCCGAATGGTCGGGTCGTGGCGGATGCCGTGGCGCTCGGCACCAACGTCTTCCCCTCGCTCCTCAAACGCAACCGTCAGATGACCGTGCCGGTCTACGACTACGTGCTGATGACCGAGCCGCTCTCCGCCGAACAGCTCGCGTCGATCGGCTGGTCGAACCGGCAGGGCCTCGCCGACAGCGCGAACCAGTTCCACTACTACCGGCTCACGGGTGACAACCGCATCCTGTTCGGCGGCTACGACGCGGTCTATCACTACGGCGGCAAGGTGCGTGCGGAGTACGAGGACCGCATCGAGAGCCACCGCAAGCTCGCCTCGCACTTCTTCACGACGTTCCCGCAGCTGGAGGGCTTGCGCTTCACGCACCGCTGGGCCGGGGCGATCGACTCGTCGAGCCGCTTCTGCGCGTTCTTCGGCACCGCCCGCAAGGGCCGCGTCACCTATGCGACCGGCTTCACCGGACTGGGTGTGGGGGCCGCACGCTTCGCCGCCGACGTCATGCTCGACAAACTGTCGGGCGAGGCGACCGAACGCACCGAGCTGCGGATGGTGCGCGAGAAGCCGATCCCGTTCCCGCCGGAACCCGCCGCCTCGATCGGCGTGAACCTGGTGCGCGCGGCCATGGACCGGGCGGACCACAACGAGGGCAAGCGCAACCTGTTCCTCAAGACGCTCGACGCCGTCGGCATGGGCTTCGACTCGTGAACGCTCTCGCGGCGGGGAGCGGGGTGGATGCTCGTGGTCTCGCACTCGCGCACGAGCCGTTGCCCGCGGGCGAGGTGCTCGCCGGCGCCCCGACGACCGCCGTGCACGAGTTGGCGAGTCTCGGCGGGGTCGAGGTCGGCGTGTGGGAGATGACCCCGGGCACTGCGACCGACACCGAGTCCGACGAGGTGTTCGTCGTGCTGAGCGGCCGCGCCACGATCTCGTTCGCCTCGCCGGGGCTGCCCGACCTCGAGGTCGGGCCCGGCTCGGTGGTGCGCCTCGCCGAGGGCATGCGCACGACCTGGACCGTGACCGAGACGCTCCGCAAGGTGTACGTGGCCTGACGGCAGGTCGGCTCAGATCGTCAGGACGACTCGCCCAGCAGCGGTCGCACGGAGGCGTAGGCATCGCGGACGTCGCGCGTCGGCACGTCGTAGACCCGGACGATGCCCGCACCCCCCTGATGACGCGGCCAGCCGGGGTCGCCGTCGACGATGAACGCGACCGCCGCCCCGTGCACCTCATCGGCCAGCTGCTGCGGCGGGTTCGGGCCGGCGAGCGGCTCGATCGCGGGCCCGTCGAGGCAGTCGAAGAAGAACGGCACGTCGAGGCAGTGCTCCGCAAAACCGAAGCGCCCCGACGGCCACGAGAACCGGTAGACCCAGGTCGGCGCCGCGCCCCGATCGGCGACGACCTTCAGCAGCGCCGAGCGGAACATCCGGTCGGTCAGCAGCCGTCCGGCAATGCGGGCATTGCCGAGGCCCGTGATGTCGGCGTTGGCGGCGAGGTACTCGCGGCGCGCGGCCTTCGGCAGCCCGAGCTTTCCCAGCAGGAGCGACCGGGGTACCCAACGGAGCTTCTTCGCCGCATCCGAGAACACCATGGTGAACTCGTCGTCGGTCGCGCCGAGCACGAGCGGCTTGTCGGCGCCGACGCCCGCGGCGAGCGCCTCGCGCGTCGACCGCGGCAGCAGATCGCCGTCGATGCTCGGCCCGAGCGGCAGCCCCTCCTCGATCATGCTGCCGACGGATGACGGCCCGAGCTCGGTCGCCTTCTTCTGCAGCTCGAGCACGCGCTCCTCGTCCAGGGTCGAGAACCCGGCGACGGTCGGCTCGACCCCACCTGCGGCAGCGAGTCCGCGGCCGAACGTCTCGGCGCGGGCGGAGGCGACATCGGCGAGCGCGCCCGAGATCGCGTAGACACCGTGGAACAGGTGCTGCGCTTTCTCCATCCCGAGCAGGGTCAGCACCGCACCGCCACCCGCGGACTGGCCGGCGATCGTGACGCGCGACGGGTCTCCGCCGAAAGCGGCGATGTTCTGCTGCACCCATTCCAACGCGAGCAGCCAGTCGCGCACGCCGCGGTTCGAGGGAGCATCCTCGATCCACCCGAAGCCGTCGAAGCCGAGGCGGTACGAGATCGACACGGTCACGACGCCGTCACGGTTGAAGTTGCGGCCGTCGTACCAGACGCTCGCGGGCGAGCCGGCGAAGTACCCGCCCCCGTGGATCCAGACCAGCACCGGCATCCCGGTTCCCTGCTCGGCGCGGGTCGGACTCGACGTGAACACGTTGACGTTGAGTGTCGACTCGCCCTCGACGCTCGGCTCGGGGATGAGCGTGACGCCGGGATCGCCGCGCTGCGCGGTGGCGGCGAACTCGAGCGCGTCGCGCACACCCTCCCACGGCGCCTTCGGCACGGGCGCCTGGAAGCGCAGCTCGCCGATCGGAGCCTCCGCGAAGGGGATGCCCAGGAATGCCGCCGACCGCGGATTACCGCGCCCTCCGGTGGTCGGACGCCAACGGCCGCGCACTCGTCCTGCGGCGGTCGTCACCTCGACGAACTCGGCGGTCGTCTCGAAGTCGATATCGGTCATCACAGCATTCTCCTGGTCGCAGGCGGCGAGCGGCGACACCGCGAGCGCTCTCAGGCGAGGATCGATGTGACCTCAGCGTGCGGCATCCGCGTCGTCATGACCCCGATCGCCTCGGGGTTGTCATCGACCAGCACGGCATCACGACCGAGCGCCGAGGCCACGGCGCCGGTCGTGCCGCTACCGGCGAAGAGGTCGAGCACCCGGTCGCCGGGGCGACTCGACGCGGTCACGATGCGGCGGAGGATCCCCTCCGGCTTCTGCGTGGGGTAGCCGGTCTTCTCGCGTCCGGTCGTCGGGACGATCGTGTGCCACCACACGTCGGTCGGCAGCTTGCCGCGCGCGGCCTTCTCGGCCGTGACCAGTCCCGGCGCCATATACGGCTCGCGGTCGACCTCTTCGGAGTTGAAGACGTACTCCCGCGGATTCTTCACGTAGACGAGGATCGTGTCGTGCTTGGTGGGCCAGCGGCTGCGCGACTTCGCCCCGTAGTCGTACGCCCAGATGAGCTCGTTGAGGAAGCAGTCCCGACCGAACACGGCGTCGAGCATGACCTTGGCGTAGTGCGCCTCGCGGTAGTCGAGGTGCAGGTACAGGGTGCCGTCGTCGGCGAGCAGCCGCCAGGCCTCCTCGAGCCGCGGCATCAGGAAGGAGCCGTAGTCGTCGAAGCGGTCGTCGTAGGCGCGCAGCATCCCGCGCACCCGCTCGTAGGCATGCCCGTGGAACCCGTGCCGCACCTCGGTCGCGGGCTCGGTCTCGGTCGCCGACGGTTCAGAACTCAGGAAGACCGGTGCCGCATCGCTCGATTCGACGGGCTCCGCGCCCGAATCTGCGGACTCTTCCTGAGTTGTGAACGTCCGCCGCGCGGTGACCACCTGCCGCCCCTGCGTCCGGCCGGTGTTGAACGGCGGGTCGAGGTACACGAGCGTGAAGGAGCCCGACGGCAGGGTCGCCGCGACGGCGAGGTTGTCGCCCTCGATGATGGTGACCGCGCCCGCGGTCACGGCACCCGATGCAGCCACGCCTCGGTGGCGAACTTCGACTCGACGAGAGCCTCCGCGTCGGCATACTCGTCGGCCGTGATCGACCCCGTCTCGGCGTCGGTCAGCGAGCGGAAGGTGTCCTTGAAACGCTCGATGATCTCGGCGCGCTCGAGTCCGGTCTGGCTGCGCAGCGGGTCGACGCGCTTGGCGGCGGAGGTGGTTCCCTTGTCGCTGAGCTTCTCGCGGCCGATGCGCAGCACCTCGGTCATGACCTGGCCGTCGATGTCGTACGACAGGGTCGCGTGGTGCAACACTCCCCCGTTGGCGAGGCGCTTCTGCGCGGCACCGCCGATCTTGCCGGTCGGGCTCGCGATGTCGTTGAGCGGCTGGTAGACCGCGTCGATGCCGAGCGACCGCAGCGCCTGCAGCACCCAGTCGTCGAGGAAGGCGTAGGAGTCGGCGAAGGTCATGCCCGCGACGAGCGATGCCGGCACGTACAGCGAGTACGTGATGATCTGCCCCGCGGCCATGAGCATCGCCCCACCGCCGGAGATGCGGCGGACCACGTCGAACCCGTGCCGGGCGGCGCCTTCGGGGTCGACCTCGTTGCGGTACGACTGGAACGACCCGATCACGACGGCCGACTCGTTCCACTCCCAGATGCGCAGGGTGGGACGCCGTCGCCCCTCGCCCACCCGGGCGGTGAGCACCTCGTCGAGGGCGAGGTTCATGCGCGGCGAGACCGCCTGGTCGTGCACGATCTCCCAGTCGAAGTCGCGCCACCCCGGGGCCGTCACGAGTGCGCGGCGCACGGCGGTGCCGACGGCTTCGGGCGAGAAGCCGAGCAGCTGAGCGCCATCCGGAAGGGCACTGCGGACGGCCGCGGCGATCGCCGTCGAGTCCGTCTCGGCGGGCAGCCCGTTGACCGCGGCGTTGATGTCGTCGAGCGCCGAGTCCGGCTCGAGGAAGAAGTCGCCGGCGAGGCGGAAGCGGGCGATCCGGTCGTCCTCGATCTCGAGGTCGACGACGACGAGCTTTCCACCTGGGACCTTGTATTCACCGTGCACGGTTCCAGCTTAAGGCGCGAGAGCCCCGATCCGGCGGCTCAGCCGTGGCGGAGCAACCACCGGATGGATCAGCCCCCGAGCACCACCACGCGCTCTCCGGCGCGGATCGGCGTCGAGTACCGGTTGCCGGCGGGCGGCAACGGGCAGACGTACTGGTCCGAGAACGCGCACGGCGGCAGATAGGCGCGGTTGAAGTCGATCACGGCCGTGCCGTCGGCGGCGGGCTCGTCGACCGGCAGGAACCGGAAGCGGTACGTCTCCAGGCCGTTGGTGCCGTCGGCGAAGACCGCGCTCAACGCCCCCTGGCCGTTCCTGGTGACGGTCAGCGTCTGGGCTGCCCCCGCCAGCTCGAACCGCAACCGCCCGGCGACCGGCGTCTCCCGGGCCTCACCGTCGACCGACGTGATCAGGATCTGCTCGTCGGGCGTCGCCTCGAACACCGCGGGGAGTCGCCAACGCTCGTCGGGCGCGTAGGCGTCGATCGCGGTGAACCACTCGCGCTGCGGCCGTGCCGGATTCAGCACCCGCAGCGCCAGCGCACCGTGGCGATCGAAGACCCGTAGCTCACGCCGGCCGAGGCGGACGCTCTCCGAACCGCGCAGCACCACGGTCGATCCCGTCTGACCCAGCTCGCTCCCCCGGATGCCGCCGTCGCCGGTCAGCGCCCAGAGCCCGGGGATGCCGTCGACCGCTGCCGCCTCCGTGATGAGCCAGTTCGTCGACTCGAGCGCCGACGGACCGTACTCCGACCCTGCGTAGCGCTCGCGCGACGCGTGCCAGTCCTGCCAGTCCTTCACGAAGCTCATCGGTGCGGTCCCTCCCGTGCGAGGGCACCGCACAGCGGCGCGCTCCTCGCTCCTGCGCGGAATACTGACCCGAATCTACGGTCGTCACCGAGCCCGGAGAACGGGTCCGTCACACGCCTTCACCGGGCGTAACGCCGCGTCACACCGCGCGGAAGCGGGAATGCGATGGACGGTTCTCAGCGCGCGGGGATGTGCGCGTCGAGCCAGGCGAGCACGTCGGCGCGCACCTCTTCCTGCTGCAGCTCGGCGAAGATCTCGTGCCGCGCATCCGGGTACACCAGGGTCGTGATGTCGGTGAGCCCGGAACGGCTGCGGTATTCGTCGGCGAGCTTGTGCACGCTGCGGGGTCCGCCCACCGGGTCGTCGCGACCGACGAGGAGCAGCATCGGGATGTCGCGACCCAGGTCCTTGGCCGGACGCCCGTAGAGCCGCGCGGCCTCGATCGGACCGAAGAGCTTGAGCAGCGGGACGTCGGTCGTGAGCGGATCGTCGGCGAACGCGGCCCATACGGCGGGATCGCGGCTGAGCCATTCGAGCCCGGTGGCGTCTTCGTCCTTCGCCCACCGCGCGTTCAGGGGTGCCGCGTTGAGGAACCCGGGCGTGCGCAGCGCGGAGCCCGAGAGGATCACCGCATCCCACGCCTCCGGGTGGTGGTTCACGAGCATCTGCGCCAGGAACGAACCCCACGAGTGGCCCAGCAGCACCAGCGGCAGGTCGGGGTTCTCGTCGCGGATGATCCCGGTCAGCTGCCAGATCGCATCCTCGGCCGCGCGGAGTCCGCCGATGCCGAGTCGCCCCAGCTTCTCGGGTCCGCCGTGCTGACGGATGCCGGTGCGGCCATGGCCCCGGTGATCGTCGGCGTAGACGTGGAAACCCGCGCCGGTGAGGGCGCCGATCAGGGCGCCGTATCGTCCGGCATGCTCGCCGACACCGTGCAGGAGCTGCACGACTCCGCGCGGAGTACCCGCAGCCGGATGCACGTCGTAGACGATGGCCACGCCATGGGCGTCGGTGAACTCACGCGTATCCGTCACGCTGCGAGCCTAGCGACCGCGGGCCGAGAGCGCCTACCGTGCGACGGCATCCCGGATCGCGAAAGCGATGTCGCGGTCGGTGACCTCGTAGCCGCCGACGCCGTCGGAGGCGGACCCCATCCGCACGCCGCCCTCCTCGATCACCGAGCGCTTCGCGGAGAAGTGGATCGCGTCCACCCCCGCCGCGGCGAGCACCGGCGCACTGGCGACGTCGACTCCACTACCGGCCATGATCTCGATCTCGCCCTCGGCCGCGGCGACGAGTGCACGCAGGGTGTCGATGCCGTCGATCGCGGCGGACGCCCCGCCCGAGGTCAGCACGCGACGCAGGCCGAGTTCGCGGGCGCTGTGCAGCGTCGCCACGGGGTCGGCCGTCACGTCGATGGCGCGGTGCAGGGTGACGGGTGCTCCGCCCGCGGCATCGCGCAGCCGCGCCATGGCGAACAGGTCGAGGCGACCCTCTGCGTCGAGCGCGCCGATGACGACGCCGGTGGCACCGGCAGCGATCGCTCGGCGCACGTCGCGCTCGGTGATCGCCAGCTCGTCGTCGGTGTAGTGGAAGCCGCCGCCGCGCGGCCGGACGAGCACGTGCACCTCCGGTCCGTCCGCTCCGGCTGCCTCGACCGCCAGCTCGAGCGTGGCGGGAGACGGGGTCAGTCCACCGAGGGCGAGGGCCGTGGCGAGTTCGACGCGGTCGGCGCCGATCTCGGCGGCGATGCGCACTCCGGCGGGGTCCTGCACGGCGATTTCCAAGGCGAGTGTTCGGGTCACTCCTCCATTGTGCCCGGCGCCGCGATGGTGTCAGAAAATTAGATAGGCTATCTAAGTAATGTCTGCGTCCGATGAATCCCTCGCCCTCACCGCCACAGACCTGCGCATGGCCACGTTCCGGCTGGCCCGCCGCCTCCGTTGCGCCCGGGCCGCCGACTCGATGAGCGATGCCCAGCTGGCGGTGCTCGCCGACCTGCGCATGAACGGCCGCCGCACGATCTCGACCCTCGCCGTGCGCGAGCGCGTGACCGCACCGTCGATGACCAGCACCATCAACGGTCTCGAGGAGCAGGGCTTCGTCGTGCGCACTCCCGATGAAGAAGATCGCCGCCGCGTGCAGGTCGACATCACCGACGCCGGCGTCGAGCTCGTCGTCGAGACGATCCGCCGCCGCGACGAGCTGCTGGCCGACATGCTGCGCGAGGTCGAGTACACCGAGGCCGAGCTCACCACTCTCCGAGAAGCCAGTGCGCTGATGCGACGGGTGGTGGAGCGATGAGCGCCATGTTCCGTTCCTTCGCGAACATCAACTACCGCATCTGGTTCGCCGGCGCCCTCGTCTCGAACGTCGGCGGCTGGATGCAGGCCACCGCCCAGGACTGGGTCGTGCTCACCGAGCTGACCGACAACGACGCCACCGCGATGGGCGTCACCATGGCGCTGCAGTTCGGTCCGCCGCTCGTGCTGGTGAGCCTCACCGGATGGGTGGCCGACCGCTTCGATCGACGCCACATCCTGTTCGCCACCCAGTCGGCACTGCTGGGGTTGGCCATCGCGGTCGGCGTGCTGCTGCTCAACGATGTGATGACCCTGCCGATGATGTTCGCCTTCGCCCTCGGTTTCGGTGTCGTGAACGCGTTCGACGCTCCGGCCCGGCAGGCGTTCGTCTCCGACATGGTGTCGACGGGCGACACCTCGAACGCGGTCGCCCTGAACTCGGCATCCTTCAACCTCGCCCGCATGGTCGGCCCGGCGGTCGGCGGTCTGCTGATCGTGGCGATCGGCTCCGGCTGGGTCTTCATCGTGAACGCCGCGACCTTCCTCGCGATGATCCTCGCGCTGTCGATGCTGCGCACCGGCCTGCTCGCGCCACGGCTGAAGAACCGCAACCGCGGCGGACTCGCGGCCGGGTTCCGCTACGTGTGGGGGCGCAGCGACCTGCGGGTCGTGTTCGTCACGGTGTTCCTGATCGGCGCGTTCGGCATGAACTTCCCGATCTTCGCCTCGACCATGGCGCTCGAGTTCGGCGCGGGCGCCGACGGCTACGGCGTGCTCAGCTCGGTGCTCGCGATCGGCTCGCTGATCGGCGCGCTGCTCGCGGCTCGCCGTGATCGCGCGCGGGTGCGCGTGGTGATCCTCGCCGCCGGTGGATTCGGCATCGCCGCGTTCGTGTCATCCGCCATGCCGACGTATGCCTCGTATGCCGTCACCCTGACCTTCACCGGCTTCATGATCGTGACGCTGCTCACCACCGCCAACGGCTACGTGCAGATCACGACCGAGCCGGCGCTGCGCGGGCGCGTGCTCGCCCTGTACATGGCCGTCATCATGGGCTCGACCCCCGTGGGTGCTCCCATCGCCGGGTGGGTCGCCGACTCCTTCGGTCCGCGCGCGGCCATCATGCTCGGCGGTACGGCCGGATTCGTCGCCTGCGCGATCGGGGTGATCTGGGTGGCGACCTCGGGCCGCCTGCGCCGCGCCGAGAACCGCCGCTTCCTGCTCACCCTCGACGAGACCCGCCCGCTGAGTGTGGTCGAGCGGCCCGACCCGATCGAGTTCAGCGACGAAGCAGCCGTCACCACGCCCATCCGCACGGCGAAGAGGAACGACCTCGAGGGCTGAGCCTCTTTCCTCGGTTTGTCAACGCCCTCTACGGAGTGCACCTGGCGTACGTACCGTCGGTACATGGACGACAACACGGAACGCACACCCCACCCGCAGGACCCGGCCGAGGGCGCTCCCGGCGTCGGCGTCCCCGATGAGGATGCCGGTCAGGGCGACGGCACCGGCGGCGCGATCCAGGGCGACAGCTCGCGCGGCGAATCGACCGGCGGCGCCATCCAGGGCGATGCCGGCCAGGGCCACCGCTCTGCCCTCGGGGGCGACGAGGGGACCGAAGACCAACTCGACGCCGACAACGCCGCCGAGGAAGACACGTTCAAGACGCTCGACCCGGATTCCCCACCGGCCTGAGCGCTCCGAGAGGGCAGCGTCACCGCAGCCGTCTCCCCCAGAGACGGCCTCCCCCCTGCGGTGGCGCTGCCCGTAACACCGGCCTGACGCCGAGTACTACGCGCCGAGGACGAGCTTGAGCTGCTCCACCGCCCAGTCGAGCTCGGTCGCGCGGATCACGAGCGGCGGCGCGATGCGCACCGTCTGACCGTGCGTGTCCTTGACGAGCACACCCCGATCAAGCAGCTTCTCGGCGATCTCGCGGCCGGTTCCCCGGGCGGGATCGATGTCGACGCCCGCCCACAGGCCCGCGATGCGCACCGCGGTCACGCCGTGTCCGATCAGCGGCTGCAGCGCCTGCTCCAGGTGCGCACCGAGCGCCCGCGCGCGCTCCTGGAACTCACCGGTCTGCAGCATCTCGACCACGCGCAGACCCACGGCCGCGGCCAGCGGGTTGCCACCGAAGGTCGAACCGTGCTCGCCCGGACGGATCACACCGAGCACATCGGTGTTCCCGACCACGGCCGAGACGGGGAGGATGCCGCCGCCGAGAGCCTTGCCCAGCAGATACAGGTCCGGCACGACGCCCTCGCGGTCGCAGGCGAACGTCTCGCCCACACGGCCGAGCCCGGCCTGGATCTCGTCGGCGATGAACAGAACGTTCTTCTCGTCGCAGATCTCGCGGATGCGGCGCAGGTATCCCTCCGGCGGGATCACGACGCCGGCCTCACCCTGGATGGGCTCTACGAGCACGGCGGCCGTGTCGTCGGTGATGGCCGCGGCGATGGCCTCCGCGTCGCCGTACGGCACGACGTCGAAGCCGGGCGTGTACGGACCGAAGTCATCACGAGCCTGCTCGTCGTCGCTGAAGCTGACGATCGTGGTCGTGCGGCCGTGGAAGTTGCCGGCCGCGACGATGATGCGCGCCTTGCCCGCAGCGATCCCCTTGACCCGGTAGCCCCAGGCGCGGGCGACCTTGATGCCGGTCTCGACCGCCTCGGCGCCGGTGTTCATCGGCAGCACCAGGTCCTTGCCGGCAAGCTCTGCGAGCGCCGCGGCGAACGGCTCGAGCCGGTCGCTCTGGAATGCGCGGCTGACGAGCGTGACCCGGCCGAGCTGCTCGGTG
Organism: Microbacterium sp. ISL-59; assembly: GCF_018613945.1. NCBI lineage: Bacteria > Bacillati > Actinomycetota > Actinomycetes > Micrococcales > Microbacteriaceae > Microbacterium > Microbacterium sp. ISL-59. The sequence goes on along the minus strand of NZ_JAGGPG010000002.1, from coordinate 1,830,123 downwards.
AGCGCGGCCACGAGCGCCGGATGCCGGTGCCCGAAGTTCACGGCCGAGTACGCGGCGAGCAGGTCGAGGTAGCGCTTGCCCTCGACATCCGTCACCCAGGCGCCCTCACCGCGGGCGATGTTCACCGGCAGCGGGTGGTAGTTGTGCGCGACGTGCGGCTCGGCGACGACCTCGGTGGCCTCGCCCTCGTTCGCGAGGTCGACCGCGGTCACTTGGCACCCCGCAGCTCGAGCGTGCAGCACTTGATGCCGCCGCCGCCGAGCAGCAGCTCGGAGAGGTCGACGGTGATCGGGTTGTAGCCGCGCTCGCGCAGCTGCTTCTCGAAGCCCTTGGCGCGCGGCGAGATGATCACGTTGTAGCCGTCGCTCGCCGAGTTGAGCCCGAACACCGAACCGTCTTCGTCCGACACGAGGATCGCGTCGGGGAAGCGCTTCTCGAGTTCGGCACGGCTGGCGTCGTCGAAGGCGCCGGGGAGGTAGGCGATGTTCGCGCGCTCGGGGCCGCCGTTCTCGGTGCCCTGCACCGGGTCGAGCACGGCGATCGCGGTGTCGAGGTGGTAGAAACGCGGGTCGACGAGGTTCAGCGACACGACCTCGCGGCCGAAGACCTCGCCGACCTCGCGGTGGCTGTCTCCGGTGGAGCGGAAGCCGGTGCCGGCCAGGATCACATCGCCGACGAGCAGGAAGTCACCCTCGCCCTCGTTGACCTCCTTCGGCATCACGGTGTCGTAGCCTGCGGCGCGGAACCAGTCGGCGAACGCCGGCGACTCGCCCTGGCGCTCGACGAAACGGAACTCGGGCACGTACGCGCGACCGTCGATCAGGAATCCGCCGTTGGCCGTGTAGACCATGTCGGGGTAGCCGGCGAGCGGCTCGATGAGCTCGACGGTGTGGCCGAGCTCGAGGTACAGGTCGTGCAGCTTCTGCCACTGCGCCACGGCGTTGGCGGTGTCGGTGGGCCGCGACGGCTCCATCCACGGGTTGATGGAGTAGTTCACGGTGAAGTGCTCCGGCTTGCACATCAGGTAGTGACGGCGGTGCGCGGTGCGGGCGGGTGCTGTGGTGACGGCGGCTTCAGGCGTCGACATGGATGCTCCTCGAATGGACGGGCGCGGCGGACGCTGTCCTGGGGCCCGACGGTCCTTCGACCCGCTGCTCGTTCAGAGCCGGCGACGGGGAAGATGCGACTCGGGCACGCCGGAGTCCATTGTGTCACCCACCCCCTGTACGCCGCCAGAGCCGCGCTCCATCCGAGGCGCTCAGACCCCCGAGGCGCGGACCACGATCTTCCCCACGGTGTGCCCGGCCTCGAGGTGGGCGAGGGCTGCGGATGCTTCCGCGAACGGATACTCGCGCTCGATCACGGGCACGATGCGGCCGTCGGCGACGAGTTCGAGGAGCTTGGCCAGGACCTCGGGTCGCGGCGTCGCGGCGAGGGGACGGATGCTCCGCGAGCCGATCGACAGGACCGCGGCCCGCAGCATCCGCGGGATGGGACCCAGCACGTGACCGCCATCGCCCGTGACCAGCACGATCCGGCCGCCGTGCCCGACGAGGCGCTGCAGCTCGCGCAGCGGCATCCCTCCGGCGATGTCGACGATCGCGTCGAAGCGGCCGGCCGGGATCTCGCTCAGCGGCGACACCCGATGGTCGAACGTGCGCACGGCGCCGAGGCGCTCGACCAGCGGTGCATTGCGGGCGCTGCACGTGGCCCAGACTTCGGCGCCACGGAGGGCGGCGAGCTGCACCGCGAACGTGCCGACGCCACCGGATGCGCCGATGATCAGCACCCGAGGCGCCTCACCCCCGCGCAAGCCGACGCCCGCCAGGTCCAGGGCCTGCCACGCGGTGCCGCCGGCGATGGGGAGGGAGGATGCGGCCTCGGGCGTGATGTCGGGCGGGATCGGCACGAGTCGGGAGGCGGGAACGCGCACGTACTCGGCGAGTCCTCCGCCTCCGACCAGCTCGCCCACGACCTCCTCGCCGATCTCGGCGCTCACCACGTCGGGCCCGACCGCGACGACGGTGCCGGCGACTTCCATCCCGCGCACCGGATGCTTCGGACGGGTGAGGCCGAAGACCGGGCGCACGAGGAGTGGATCGCCCAGCAGCAGCCGCACGTCACCCGCGTTCAGGGAAGTGGCCCGGACCTTAAGGAGCACTTCGCCGCGGTGCGGCGCCGGCACCGGGATCTGCTCGAGGTTCACCCCGGATGACGGGCCGTAGGTCTCGCGTCGCCAGGCGTTCATCGTCTCGGTCATGATGATGCTCCTCCGGATGCGGGTGGGGCGGGGTAGGCGAACAGGTCGTCGATCCCGACCCCGAACGCCCGCGCGATCTGGAACGCCAGCTCCAGCGTGGGCGAGTACTTCTGCTGCTCGATGGCGATGAGCGTCTGCCGCGTCACGCCGACGGTGCGGGCGAGTTCGGCCTGGGTGAGCCCGGCCTGCTCGCGATGCGCGCGGATGCTGTTGGAGACGAGGGTCGGCTTCACCATCAGACGAGCCCCCGCCGGTAGGCGATCACGCGGGCGATGCCCCCGACGAGCGCGGACACCGCGAAGCCGAGGTACATGGTGTTCGCGATCCAGAACACATCGGCGCCGACCGCGCACAGTGCGATGACCCCGAGCCCGGCGATCACGACGAAGGCCTGCTCGACCCGGCCGCCCATGCGACCGATGTCACGGTCGCGGATGTCGGAGCGGCCGACGCCATCCGGGTCCCTCATCCCGGCGAGGATGCCCCAGACGATGCTGATCACGATCGTCGCGACGATGCCTCCGCCGATCGTCCACAGCATGAGCGGGAACCAGTCGACGGCGGTGAGCGGCCCTCCCCCGGCTTGCTGCAGCACCAGCACGACGTAGACGACCAGCGCGATCGGGCTGACGATGAGTCCCGCCCAGGCGTTGCGTTCCTCGTAGACCATGATGCCTCCGATGTAAAAGATTCTTGACACTCACGCTACGCCGCCAATGCGGCTGTGTCAAGAATTCTTTACATCGAGTCAGATCACGTCGCTGCTCCAGGGGTCGAGGTTGCCGTAGCGGTGCGCGGTGATCGAGATCGACTGCTCGTGCACGAACGGCAGCAGCTCGATCCGTGCGGCCGCTGTGACCTCGCCGTCGTACACCGCGAGGTCGGGATTCCCTCCGGATGCCGTCGCCAGGGCCGTGTGCAGCGCGGCGACCGCGGCACGACCGCCGACCAGACGCACCCGGTCGCTCACGGGCAGCGCGACGACGCCCTCGACGGCATCCTCCTCGCGAAGCATCCGCTGCATCCACTCCTCGTCGGTCTCGAGGAAGACCGAGGCATCGAGGTCGCCGAGCGCGCGGCGCACATCGCCGGGCAGGCCGACCGGCGTCGAGAGCACGAAGGCCGCCCCCGAGCGCACGCCCGCGATCACGACGCGCAGCAGATCCTGCAGGGCCGCATCCTCCGTCGCCCGGATCTCGACCGGCACCGGGCGGTACCGGAACAGGTTCCGCTCCACACCGAGGTGCGACACGTCGCGCACCTGACCGAACTCGCGGTCCCACGCCAGGGCATCCGAGAGCGCCGAGCGCCGTAGCCATTCGAACTTCTCGTACTCCAGCGACGACTGCGCCGACTCGATGAGCGCCGTGATGCGGGAGTCGAGCCCGCGCAGATGCAGGGTGCTGGATGCCGGTCCGCCCGGCTGCGAGCGCCAGGACCCCAGACCGATCAGGTAGTTCGGGCCACCCGCCTTGGCGCCCGGTCCGACGGCCGACCGCTTCCAGCCGCCGAACGGCTGCCGCTGCACGATCGCCCCGGTGATGCCGCGATTCACGTAGAGGTTGCCCGCCTGCACGCGGTCGAGCCAGAAGGCGAGGTCGCCCGGATCCTGCGTGTGCAGCCCGGCGGTGAGCCCATAGGCGACGGCGTTCTGCAGCTCGACGGCCTTCTCGAGGGTCGGTGCGTGCATGATGCCGAGCACCGGCCCGAAGAACTCCTCGGTGTGGAAGCGCGACCCCGGCTGCACGCCGACGCGGATGCCGGGCCGCCACAGCCGTCCGCTGCCGTCGTCGTCGGCCGCGAGCGCAGGCTCGATCAGCCACTGCTCCTCACCCTCGAGCTCGCTCAGCGCCCAGGCGAGCTTGCCCTGCGGCGGCTCGATCACCGGGCCGACCTCGGCGAGCGGATCGGTGGGCGGGCCCACGTGCAGCGAGCGCACGGCATCCGCGAGCTGCCGCTTGAACCGCGGTGAGCGCCCGACGGGGCCGACGAGGATCGCGAGGGAGGCGGCCGAGCACTTCTGACCGGCGTGCCCGAAGGCGCTCTTCACCAGGTCGGCGACGGCCAGGTCGAGGTCGGCCGAGGGGGTGATGATCATCGCGTTCTTGCCGCTGGTCTCGGCGAGCAGCGGCAGGTCGGGACGCCAGGAGCGGAACAGCGCGGCGGTGTCCCACGCGCCGGTGAGGATCACGCGGTCGACCGCGTCGTGGGTGATGAGCTCGCGGCCGAGCTCGCCCTCCTCGATGTCGACGAGCGCGAGCAGATCGCGCGGGATGCCCGCCTGCCACAGCGTCTCCGCGATCACGGCGGCGCACCGGCGGGCCTGCGGTGCCGGTTTGAAGACGACACCCGAACCGGCGGCGAGCGCGGCGAGCACTCCGCCGGCGGGGATCGCGAGCGGGAAGTTCCACGGCGGCGCGACGACGGTGACGGATGCCGGGACGAACACGGCGCCGGCGATCGCGTCGAGCTCGCGCGCGGTGGCCGCGTAGTACCGGGCGAAGTCGACGGCCTCGCTCACCTCGATGTCGGCCTCGGCGAAGATCTTGCCGGTCTCGGAGGCGGCGACCTCGATCAGGTCACCGCGTCGCGCTTCCAGGGCGGCGGCGGCGCGCAGGAGCACCTCGGCCCGCTCGGCGGCGGGACGCCCACCCCACGCCGGAGCCGCACCGCGGACCCCCTGCACGATCCGCTCCAGAGAGTCCGCCTCGTCGACGCGTGCGGCCGCGATCGTGGCGTCACCGAGGTCGGACGAGCCGATGCGCTCCCGCACCTCGCGCGCCCATTCCCGGTTCACCGGCAGGGCGGGGTCGCTGTCGACGGTGTTCGAGAAGCCCGGGGCACCACCGGCATCCTGCTCCAACTCACGAGCGGAGTACACCGCGGTCTCGAGGAAGGCCTCGCGACCGTCGCCGTCGTCGGAGCCGCGCGAGATGCCGAGTACGGCCTGGGTGAGGTCGGTCTCCGGCAGCGGTGACACGGGCGAGGGGCGCAGCGCTTCGTGCACGGGCGCGCTCCGATCCTGCGTGCGACGCGGTCCGGTCCACAGAGTGGGATCGTCCGACCGGTCGAGTGCGTCGAGGAACCTGTCCTGCTCCCGCACGAACAGGGCCTCGTCCTCGCCGAGTCGGAATGCCGCGGAGAGGAAGTTGTCCGGCGAGGCGTTCTCTTCGAGCCGGCGCACCAGGTAGCTGATCGCGACGTCGAACTCGGCGGGTGCCACCACGGGCACATACAGCAGCACGGGCCCGACCTCGCGCGAGACGGCCTGCACCTGCCCCTGCGCCATGCCGAGCAGCATCTCGAACTCGACGGCCTCGCGCACATCCCGCTCGCCGGCGAGCAGCCAGGCATAGGCGATACCGAACAGGTTGTGTCCGGCGACGCCGACCTTCACCGCGGCGGCATGCTCGGGGCGCAGGGCCCAGTCCAGGCAGCGCAGGTAGTTCGCGTCCGTGTCGAGCTTGGTGTCGTAGGTCGCGGGCGTCCAGCCGTGCATCCGGGCTTCGACGTGCTCCATCGCGAGGTTGGCGCCCTTGACGAGTCGCACCTTGATGCGGGCGCCACCGTGCGCGACGCGGTCCTGCGACCAGGCGGTGAGCTCCTGCAGGGCGGGCAGGGCGTCGGGCAGGTACGCCTGCAGGACGATCCCGGCCTCGAGCCCGGCGAGCCGAGGGTCTTCGAGAATGCGCGTGAACACCGCGATCGTCAGGTTGAGGTCGCGGTACTCCTCCATGTCGAGGTTGATGAAGGTGCCGTCCGCCGCCGCCGTGAGGTACAGCGGGAGCAACCGCTCCACCACCTCGTCGACGATCTCGTCGAACGCCCACATCGACAGGTGGCTGACGATGGCCGAGACCTTGACCGAGACGTAGTCGACATCGGGCCGTCGGATCAGCTCGTGGATGCCGTCGAGCCGGCGCTTCGCCTCGGCCTCGCCCAGCACGGCTTCGCCCAGCAGGTTGAGGTTCAGGCGCGAGCCCGTGGCCGTGATGCGCTCGATGGCGGCTTCGAGCTTGGCGGGCCGCGCATCGACGATGAGATGCCCGACCATGTCGCGCAGCACCTTCCGCGCGATCGGCACGACCGGCGACGGCAGGATCGGCGCGACTCCCCCGCCGAGACGCACGACCGAGCGCAGGTACCAGGGCAGGAACTCGGGCACGATCGGCGCGATGCGGTGCAGCTGCGAGGCTGCGGCGCTCAGGCTCTCGGGGCGCATGACACCGTCGACGAAGCCGAGCGTGAACGGCAGCCCGTTCGCGTCCTGCAGCACTCCGGCGAGACGGGCGGCAGCGGGGTCGGGTTCGATCGCGGCGGCCTCGATCGCCCACCGCCGAGCAAGCTCGACGGCACGGTCTGCGAGGGGTGCGGATGCCACGGCATCCGCCGGAGAAGACGACGACTCTGCCATGTGTCCACCCTAGGTCTGCATACCCTCGCAGGCCGGGAGCCCGCACCCCTCTGGACAGCTCACAGCGCGGCGATGATGTCCTCCACGCGCTGCTTCGCGTCGCCGAACAGCATCTGCGCGTTGTCGCGGAAGAACAGCGGGTTCTGCACGCCCGCGTAACCGGCGGCCATCGAGCGCTTGAACACGATGACGTTCTCGGCCTCCCACACCTTGAGCACGGGCATCCCGGCAATGGGACTCGACGGGTCTTCCGCGGCCGCGGGGTTCACGGTGTCGTTCGCGCCGATCACGAGCACCACCGAGGTCGAGGCGAGGTCATCGTTGATCTCGTCCATGCTGAGGACGATGTCGTACGGCACCTTGGCCTCGGCCAGCAGCACGTTCATGTGGCCGGGAAGGCGACCCGCGACCGGATGGATGCCGAACCGCACGGCGACTCCCCGCTCGCGGAGCCGACGGACCAGGTCGGCCACCGGGTACTGCGCCTGCGCGACCGCCATGCCGTAGCCGGGCGTGATCACGACACTGCTGGCTGCGGCGAGCATCTCGGCCGCACTCTCGGCGGTGATCTCGCGGTGCTCGCCGTACTCGGTGTCGTCGGCGGCCGGTGCCGCGATCCCGAAGCCGCCCGCGATGACGGAGAGGAACGAGCGGTTCATGGCCTTGCACATGACATAGGAGAGGTAGGCACCCGACGATCCGACCAGCGCACCCGTGACGATCAGCAGATCGTTGTTGAGCAGGAAGCCCGCCGCGGCCGCGGCCCATCCGGAGTAGCTGTTGAGCATCGAGACGACGACCGGCATGTCACCGCCGCCGATCGAGGCGACCAGGTGCCAGCCCAGGGCGAACGCGAGCACGGTGACCGCGATCAGGAGCCACAGCTGCTGGTCGTTCACGAACCACACGGTGAGGGCGACGAACGCGACGAGGGCCCCGATGTTCAGCCCGTTCTTGCCCGGGAGCATGAGCGGCTTCGACGACATCTTCGCCGACAGCTTGAGGTAGGCGACGATCGATCCGGTGAAGGTCACCCCGCCGATGAAGACACCGATGAACACCTCGGCGTTGTGGATGCCGAACAGCTCGGGGGCGATCTCCGGATGCGCGAGGTAGCCGTTCCAGCCCACGAGCACGGCCGCGAGTCCGACGAAACTGTGCAGGAGCGCGATGAGCTCGGGCATCCCGGTCATCTCCACGACCCGCGCGCGCCACAGGCCGATCGCGGCGCCGATGAGCAGTGCGGCCACGAGCAGTCCGAGGCCGAGGAAGGCGCCGGTGCTCCAGGCATCCGCCACGGTGAGGGCAACGGTCGCGACGAGCGCGATCGTCATGCCCGCAATGCCGTAGACCACGCCCGAGCGGGCGGACTCGTGGCGGCTGAGGCCGGCGAGGCTGAGGATGAACAGCAGGGCGGCGACGATGTAGGCCGCTCCGGCGAGCGCGTCGACGGTCACTTCTGGCCGCCCTTCGCGGAGTTCCCGAGTGTGAACATGGCGAGCATCCGACGGGTGACCGCGAACCCTCCGAAGATGTTGATCGACGCCAGCAGCACCGCGATCGCGGCGAGCACCTGCACCACCGGCAGCGGCGAGGTGATCTGCAGCATCGCCCCGACCACGATCACGCCCGAGATCGCGTTGGTCACCGACATGAGCGGGGTGTGCAGCGCGTGGTGCACCTTGCCGATGACGTAGAAGCCGATCACGACCGACAGCACCAGCACCGTGAAGTGCTGCGGGAGCGGAGCCGGGGCGAACGCGTTCACGGCGAACAGCGCCGCGATGCCCACCACGATCAGCGTGACCTTGCGCGCGGTGGACATCTTCTTCGGCGGCGCGACCTCGACCGGCGTCGCGGCCGCCTTCGCCGCGGGGGCGGCCGCGACCTGCACGGCGGGCGGCGGCCAGGTGACCTCGCCGTCGCGCACGACCGTGACCGAGCGCTGCACCACGTCGTCGAAGTCGATCACCAGCCGGCCGTCCGTCGCGGGGGTCAGCAGGGCCACGAGGTTGGCGAGGTTCGTGCCGTAGAGCTGCGAGGCCTGGGCGGCCAGGCGCGACGCCAGGTCGGTGTAGCCCAGGATGATCACCCCGTTGTCGGTGACGGTCCGCTCGCCCGCGACCGAGCCCTCGACGTTGCCGCCCTGCCCCGCAGCCATGTCGACGATCACGCTGCCGGGCTTCATCTGCGCGACATCGGATGCCGTGATGAGGCGAGGCGCCGCGCGACCGGGGATGAGTGCCGTCGTGATGATGATGTCGACGTCGGCGGCCTGCTCGGTGTAGATCTCGGCCGCTCGCCGGTCGTAGTCCGCGCTGGTCGCCTTCGCGTAGCCGTCGGTGGAGGCGGCGACCGCGACGTCGACCGGCAGGTACGTGCCGCCGATCGAGGTGACCTGGTCGGCGACCTCGGGGCGCGGATCGGTGGCACGGACGATGGCACCGAGACTCGACGCCGCTCCGATGGCCGCCAGCCCGGCGACGCCGGCTCCCGCGACCAGCACCTTCGCCGGCGGCACCTTGCCTGCGGCGGTCACCTGTCCCGTGAAGAAGCGACCGAACTCGTGGGCGGCCTCGACCACGGCCCGGTACCCGGAGATGTTCGCCATCGAACTGAGCACGTCCATCGACTGCGCACGCGAGATGCGCGGCACGGCGTCGAGCGCGAGCGCCGTGATCCTCCGCTGGGCGAGCGACTCGACCAGGTCGGGGCGCAGGGCGGGCGAGAGCAGCGCGATGAGGGTCGCGCCGTCGGAGAGGAGGGCGATCTCGTCGGGGCCGGGCGCCGTGATGGCGAGCACGACCTCGCTGCCCCACGCCTCGGCGCGCTCGACGAGCCCGGCACCCGCCGCCTCATACTCCGCGTCGGGGTACGAGGCCGCAGCGCCCGCTCCGCGTTCCACTCTGATCGTGTGGCCCAGCTTCCTCAGCGACGCGATCGTCGCCGGGGTGGCCGAGACCCGTGCTTCGCCCGCAGGCTCCCGCACGATGCCGATGACTGCCACTGCATCCTCCTCCGCCCGTCTGCATCGACGGGGCCGCTCCGGGGCGCCTCTGCCCCTGACTTTCGCTCAGAGTACTGAGCGCGGCTCCGGATGCGCCCCTCCTTCGCCCGCATGACGCGGAAAGAAGTCTCGTTCTTGCGGAAAGCGGAGGAGCGATCAGCCGCGCGCGCGGTCCTAAGCTGTTGCCGTGACCACGACGCCGCCGGAGAGCCCCGCCCAGGGGCAGGATCCGGCCGTCACCGCGGCGAACGCGAGCGCGCGGGCGAAAGTCCTCAGCTGGGCACGGCGCAGCATCGACCTGATCCCGACGTCCTGGCTCATCACCGGCGCCGGAGCCGTGCTGCTCGCGACCACCGCCGTCTTCGGCGGACTCGAGGCCGCGGCCGTCGATCCCACCCCGGTCGTCGAGGTCGGCGAGACGTTCGCCGGCTCCGATCTGGAGATGACCGTCGTCGGTGTGGAACTGCGCGACGAGCTGAGCGCGGAGAGCGGCCAGACCCTGGTCTTCCCGGACGAGGAGAAGGGCGAGCGGATCCTGGTCGTCACGGTCGACGTCGTCAACACGTTCGACAAGCCGCGAGCGTCGACAGCGAATCCCCCGCAATCCCCGGTCCTCGACGGCATCCGCATCGACGGTCTCGACGAAAAGGGCGACGTCTTCCGTGCCGACGACGGCGAGCGCGCGCCCCAGTTGCAGCCTGACGTCCCCGCCCGCATACTGCTCACCTGGACCGTCGGGCCGGACGACTTCCACGACGGCGACGAGATCACTGTGCCCCTCCCCGAGTCGGACCACTACGTCGGGCAGAGCGTGATGCGCGGCGACTACTGGGTGGACGTCCGCGTCGGAGCGACGCTGACGGCGACTATCGACGAGGTGCCGCTCCCGTGAAGAAGCACATCCTGATCTGGGTCGCCACCGTGGCGTTGCTCGTCTGCGCGTGGGGTGTCTCGAAGGCGACGCTCCCCGACGACGCCCCGAATGCCGCGTTCGCCTCGGTCGCACAGATCGGCGAAGAGGCCTCGACGCGCAACCTCGTCGCGACCGTGACCGACGTGCACCTCGCGGGTCGGGTCACGGATGCGAAGGGCTGGTCGGCCGACGGCACCTGGCTCGTCGTCGACCTCGAGGCCGCCACCGGAATGACGCAGGATCAGAGCGGCTCACGGCTCGCGGAACTCACGATCGGCGACCGTACGTTCAGCGCGACGGATCGCGGCACCAGCTTCGTCGATCAGCGCCTGGTCACCGGCGTCCCGCGCTCCGGGAGCCTCGCGTTCGAGCTCCCCGACGACGTGACCGGCGACCGCGCGACGCTCCGACTGGGCATGCCGGGGTCCGGCCTCGGAGAGGTGCTGCGCGACACCGTGATCGAGCTGTCGATCGACCTCGCCGCGCTGCCCGTCGAGGCCGAGGTGCTCCTGGACGAGAACGGCTGGGCCCGATGACCATCCCGCTCCCGCCCGTGCCGCCCGCGCCCCGGGAAGACCCGGAGGCCGCCGCTGCCCCGGCGAAGCCGCCCTCCTGGTGGCGTCGCAACTCTCTGGCTCTGGTCGCACTCGTCGTGCTGCTGCCGGCGACCGCCATCGCGGTCGGATGGCAGGAGTGGTACCAGTTCTTCGGATTCGGGGCCCGTGCGGTCACACCTGTGGTGGTCGCCGAGGACGAGACGACCGATCTCGCCGGCGCAACCTGGGGGCCGGTGCGCGGTGGGGAGATCGAGGATCTGTCAGGCCTCGACGTCCCCGACGACACGCGCCTGATCGCGGTCGGGGTGCCCGTGGACGCCGGCACCGAGGGCGTCGCGTGCGAGACGCCGACGCTCGTGGAGCAGTCCACGGGACGCGAATGGAGTCCCGTGCGCGCGGAGATCGGCCTGGACTCGAGCGCGGAGGAACCGGAGCTCTGCCTCGGTTCGCAGACCGGTTCGTACGAGCTGATCGTGCCGTTCGTGGTGCCCGAGGATGTCGAAGGCCCCTTCTGGGTCGACGTGCGCCCCTACGACGCCGGCGGGTCCTTCGTGAGGTTCGAGTTCGAGCCCTGACCCTCGACGCTGTCCCTGGCGGGGGCGGTGACCATCGCGGCGGCGACGGCATCCACCGACGAGGGCAGGAGTCCGGCGGCATCGGCGACGGCGCGCATCTCTCCCTCCGCCTCCGAGACGCCCACCGTGTCGGTGCGGTCCTGCTGCCGCTTGCGCAGCCGCGCCAGAGTGGCGTCGTACGCCCCACTGATCACCGCGATGCGCACCGGCTCCATGAGCAGCAGCGGCACGAGCGAGACGAGCGGCGCGGCGATCGCCCAGAACACGAACTCCTGCGGGCCGACCAGGCGGGTGATCCCGAAGCCGAGGTACGACTCGAGCGCCTTCACGATGACGTAGAGCAGCGCGTAGGAGCCGACGAGGAGGGGACCTGCGCGCCACATGAGCAGCAGCGCTCGTCCGATCGGGCGGAAGCGGGCACCGAGCTCTTCGCCGAGATCCTTGAGCCGGCGCACGAGCGGGTTCGGGATCACGGCCGCGTGTTCGCGCACGCGGGCGATCAGCTCGCTCTCCACACGCAGCTTCTCGGCGACGATCGCCTGGCCGAACACCACACCGGCGATGGTCAGCCACGCGAGCGGAGCGAGCAGCACCGGCCCCGCCTCGGAGAGCAGCCAGCCGATCCCCTCCCAGAGCCAGCGCAGCGGAGCGACGGCATCCAGGATCTGCTCCCTGACCGTCTCGAAGAAGGCCATGGCTGCGCGACTGTCGACCCACGCCTTGATCGTGTCGAAGATGTCGCCGAGCACCATCACCGAGAAGAAGACCCAGACGACCTCGAAGTAGACCGCGACCGGCGACAGCCACTTCGCGAGCTTCGCCGACCACTTCGACCACGCCCAGCGACCGGCGAACGCGAGCACGATGATCGAGATGGTCCACACGTTGATCGGCAGATTGAGCACCGTGTCGACCGAGCTCACCGGACCTTCGCCGTTGGCAGCCGCCGTCCAGATGACGCCGTTGCGCACCTCGAGAGCGCGCAGCGAGTATGCCCGCACGTCCTCACCCAGCAGCCCCTGTGCCCAGTACACCGCGAAGAAGGGGAGGATGCCGGCGAGCAACGCCGAGAGGAAGGTGCGGCGGCGGTCCGCAGCGGCTTCGGGCAGCGGCGCGACCTCCTGCAGGTTGCGCAGCCCGTCACGCAGGACCAGGAACATCGCGACCAGGCTGATCAACCGCGCGAGGATCCCGATCGGAAGGACGAGGAACCCGAGGGTGGCGGAGTACGCGCCGATGAATCCGGCGACCTCGGTGATCACGTAGTGCACCAGGACGCCGGCCAGATACCACGCCATGAGCGCGGGCCAGTGTCGCCACAGCACGCGCCCGGTGGTCTTCAGGATCGCCAGCACACGGTCAATATATCGCTGCCGCCGGCCAGCGCTGCGGACGGGGTCAGCCCCAGATGCTCGGCGCCTTCACCCGCACGGGCGGGAGGGCGGATGCCGCGGCCCAGTCGTGCACCCACGCGTCGATCTCCGGCACGCCCTCGGGCTTGCCGACCGCGGCGAACAGCTCTTCGTTGCTGACCGTGCCGCCGGTGCGACGCAGCATCCGCGCGCGCACGATCGCCCGGGCGTAGACCTCGCCGTCGACCACGGCGCGGTGCTCGAGGAACAGCGCCTTCTCGTCGTGCCCGATGAACCGCGACTGCACCTCGAACCGCTGCCACAGCTGCAGCGACTTGCGGAACGTGATCGTCTCGCTGGAGACGACCGCGTACCACCCCTGAGCCTTCATGGCATCGAACAGTCCGGTGCGGATGAGCTGGTCCCAGCGTCCGAGGTCGAACAGCGACAGGTAGCGACCGTTGTTCATGTGCCGCAGGATGTCGAGGTCGGTCGGCAGAGTGGTGATGGTGATGCTGCCCACCGCCGTCGGGTCGAGAGTCTTCCCCCGACGCACGCGGCGTCGGGCGCCGAGGATCACCAGGAGGGTCCGCCAGATCACGTTCACGAGGATTGATCGTAGCCAGGAGTGCACGATTCGCGAACATCGTTGTACGAACCCTCCAGGCCGGCACGTCGAGCGTCATCGAACATCCACTCGATTTCTCCTTCGCGGATGCCGCGCGTAGAGTCACGATCATGAGCGCCGAAGCCCAGCCTGAAGTCATCGTCCGTCCGGTCCGTGATGTGGATGCGGAAGCCCTCGGTCGCGTGCATGCCCAGTGCTGGCACGAGACCTACGACCACCTGATCAGCAAGGCTGCGCTCGAGAAGGTCTCGCCCCGGCGCATGGCCGAGCTGTGGACGCACTGGGCCTCGCAGGGTCCCGAGTTCAAGATGAACGCCGCGCTCGTCGACGGCGAGATCGTCGGGTTCGTCGGCTCCGGCCCCGCCCGCGACAAGGATGCTCCGGCGTTCCGCGAGCTGTACTTCATCTACCTGCTCGACGCGCTGCACGGCACCGGCATCGGCCAGAAGCTGTTCGACGCCGCGGTCGAGACCGACGAGCCCCTGTACCTGTGGGTCGCCGAGGACAACCCCCGCGCGCACCGCTTCTACACGCGCAACGGCTTCGCCCTCGACGGCGCGACGCACACCGAGCCGTTCCTCGGCGAGACGCTGACCGAGGTCCGCTTCGTCCGCCCCTGATCCACTCTTCACCAGAGACGGGCCGCTTCCCTTCGGGGAGGCGGCCCGTTCTCGTGGGGCGGGCGGATCGGGTCAGAGGCGCTCGATGATCGTCACGTTCGCGACGCCTCCGCCCTCGCACATGGTCTGCAGGCCGTAGCGCCCACCCGTACACTCCAGCTCATTGAGCAGCGTCGAGAGGATGCGTGTGCCGGTGGCACCGATCGGGTGTCCGAGCGCGATCCCGCCGCCGTTGACGTTGACCTTCTCGTGCGGCACCCCGGTCTCCTGCATCCAGGCGAGCACGACCGAGGCGAAGGCCTCGTTCACCTCGAACAGGTCGATGTCCTCCGGGCGCAGGCCCGTGCGCTCCAGAGCGTGCCGCGTCGCGGGGATGGGCGCGGTGAGCATGAGCACGGGGTCGTCGCCGCGCACGGAGAGATGATGGATGCGGGCGCGCGGGGCGAGCCCGTGCTCCTTCACCGCACGTGCGCCCGCGATCAGCACAGCACTGGACGCGTCGCTGATCTGCGAGGCGACCGCCGCCGTGATCCTGCCGTTCGGAGCGAGCGGCTGCAGCCCGGCCATCCGCTCGAGCGACGTGTCGCGGCGCACACCCTCGTCGTGATCCAGACCGTTCAGCGGCGCGATCTCGTTCGTGAAGCGCCCCTCGTCCTGTGCGTGTGCCGCACGCCGGTGGCTCTCCAGGGCGAACTGCTCCATCGCCTCGCGGGTGATGTCCCACTTCTCGGCGATCAGCTCGGCACCGCGGAACTGCGAGATCTCCTGGTCGCCGTAGCGCGCACGCCAACCGGGTGATTCCGCGTACGGGGTCGTGAAGCCGTACGCCTCCCCCACCGTCGCCGCCGCCGTGAGCGGGATCTGCGACATGTTCTGCAGTCCGCCCGCGATGACCAGATCGCTCGTGCCGCTCATCACGGCCTGCGCGGCGAAGTGCACGGCCTGCTGGCTCGACCCGCACTGTCGGTCGATCGTGACTCCGGGCACGTGCTCGGGAAAGCCGGCGACGAGCAGCGCGGTGCGGGCCACGTTTCCCGCCTGCCCGCCGATCGCGTCGATCGCCCCGAAGACGACGTCGTCGACGGCGCCGGGATCGATGCCCGTGCGCTCGACGAGTGCGGTGAGACTGTGCGCGCCGAGGTCGGCCGGATGGATGCCGGAAAGTGAACCGCCGCGTCTGCCGACGGGCGAGCGCACCGCGTCGACGATAAATGCCTCTGCCATGTTCTTCCTTTCGTGGGGTGCGCCGCCGCCGTCTCGATACGTGAGCCGATCATCGCACGGACAAGTCATCGACTAGCCTTAAGTCTTGGGATCTATGGCCAAAAGTCGTAGATGGAGAATGGGGAGTTTCATGGGGCAGTCAAGCACGTCGACCGAAGTCACCCGGCGGGCGCTGATACGCGCCGCCGCATGGTCCGTACCGGTGGTCGCGGTGGCGGTGGCCACTCCGCTCGCCGCCGCATCGCGCCGGGCGGAGTTCGCCGTCGAGATGGCACCGGCGAGTGTCGACGGCGCGACGTTCACCTGGCCGGGGGCGCTGATCGCGAACAACGGGACGACCCCGCTGACGCTGACCTGGTCGATCGAGGTGACGCCGACGCTCGACTCGCTCAGCGGCCCGCTCACCGGCACCATCACCATCCCGCCGCAGAGCTCCGCGACCGTGGCGGCCGGCGTGACCGGATACTACGTGGCGGCCGCCTGGGAGACGAAGCTGCTCCTGACCCTGATCCATGACGGCGGCTCGCAGACTGACGAGATCAGCTTCCGGGCCCGGGAGATGTAGTCGGGCCCGCCGGGAGCAGCAGGCGGAAGCGCTCGCAGATCACCGGCATGTCCGGCGCGTAGCCGCGCGGATTCTCGGAGTGCCGACGCCAGTACCGCTCATGCACCTCACGCCACTGTGCGAGGGTGCGATCGTCTTCTCCCTCGGCGTATGCGTGCGCCTCGTCGACCTCGTCGAAGGGCACGATGTCGATCGCGGTGGTCTCGATCACGGCCCGCGGCGCGCCCGATCCGTCGAGGATGATGCTCAGTTCGCCGACGACCGGCAGCGGGTCTCCGCTCTCGTCGTAGTCCCACAGCGACGAGGCGGTACCCACCTTGATCTCGGCGAGCACCAGCGCCAGAAGCTCATCGGCGTGCTCCGGAGTGGCGCCGAAAGCCCAGGCCTCCGGCGGCGTCTCCGGCAGCTCCGGCATCGCACTTCGCGCGTCGCGCCAGTAGTCCTGGATACGTGTGGCCTGGTCCACCATGTCAGCGCCCCGAGACCTTGCCGAAGACCTTCGCGATCGGCGCGAGCACCAGCGGGCGGGCGGCCACCCAGGCGAGCGCGATCACCACGAGCGAGAGGATGAACACCCAGAACCCGGTCCAGGTGACCGCATCCTGCGACGCGAACATGTGGTTAAGGTTGCGCAGGAATCCGGTGAGCATCACCAGCGCGACGTGGGCGATGATGAACGCCACGAAGTACAGCATGATCGGGAAGTGCAGCGCGCGCGCCCACTCCACCGGGTACGCCTTCGACAGCTTCTCTGCCCGCTTCGGCCACAGCCCCGACATGCGGAACCCGGTGATCGCGGCCAGCGGCGCGGCGACGAACACGGTCACGAAGTACGCGAGCTGCTGCAGGCTGTTGTAGTTGTTCCAGCCCTTCTCGTGCGGCCAGTCGAACGAGACGTACTGCAGGGCCGCCGACAGCGCGTTCGGGAAGACCTCCCAGCTCGTCGGCACGATGCGCACCCAGTGCCCGGTGACGAACAGCAGCACGACGAAGATCAGGCCGTTCAGGAGCCACAGGATGTCGAGCGACTGGTGGAACCAGAGGTTCAGGCTGATCTTGCCCTTCGCATTTCCCCGCGGCGTCCAGAACACGGTCGGCCGCTTCTCGGTGCGCACCTGCAGCCCCGAGCGGATGATCAGCACGATCAGGAACATGTTGAAGAAGTGCGCCCAGTTGACCCACGGCGCGAAGCCGGGCTCGACCGCGATCGCGGGCTCGTACTCGCCGGGGAACGCCGCGAGGAAGTCCTGCATGAAGGGGAAGCTCAGGAGCGCACGCACGAAGGCGATGGCGGCACCAGCCAGCACCCCGAGTGCCGCGGCGCCGAACAGGACCGCGATCGCCTGCGGCCAGGTCGGACGCGGGCGACCCGTCGCCGGTGCCTCGGTGATGTGGCGCGGAGCGCGACCTCTCCAGACCGTACGCGTCCACGGCAGCGGGGTGTCGAGGTCGGCGAGGACCGGGACGACCAGGGCGGAACCGGTGGCCGGGGCGGCGGGTTCCGGGGCGGCGACAGGCTCGACGAGCGTGACCGCATCCGCACCTTCGTCCGCAACGGGTGCGGCGGCAGTCGCCGCGACGCCGGACAGGGTCGGCACGGTGTCTGCGGGCGGCCACGGATCTCCGCCGACGACACGCGGCAGACCGCGACGGACGCGACTGGCGGAAACCGCCTCCATGCCTGCAGCCGGAGCCCCCTGTGGGCTGGGCGCAGCAGCAGCAGGGTCGGCGCCGGCAGCAGAAGTCGCGGTGGTCGTGGCCGCTGTGCTCGCGGTGGTCGTCGCCGCGGCGCTGGTCGCGGCCGGCGCGGGGACGACGGGCGCCACCTGCGGGGCGGCCGTGCCCGTTGCGGTCGCGGGAGCCCCATCGGTCGGAGGCCATGGCTCGCCACCCGGAACGCGCGGCAGCCCGCGACGGATACGCGATCCACCGCTCCCCGCGACGTCGACAACCGGAGAAGCAGCTGCGACAGGGGCACCTGCCCCCTCCGCCTCGGCGACCGCATCGGTCGTCACCGTCGCGGCGACCGGTTCGACGACGGCATCCGCGACCGGTGCGACCGACGATTCCGCCACCGCATCCGACGATGCATCATCCGACACCACCGCATCCGAGACCACGGCATCGGCCGGCGGCCACGGCTCCCCGCCCGGCACACGCGGCAGACCGCGTCGCAGCATCCGCGTCGCCATGACTACTTCTTCCGCGCCTCGAGGGCGGCGATCACCTTCGGGACCACCGCGAACACGTCGCCGACGATGCCGAAGTCGGCGACGTCGAAGATCGGCGCCTCCGGATCCTTGTTGATCGCGACGATGTTCTTGGAGGTCTGCATGCCCGCGCGGTGCTGGATCGCACCCGAGATGCCGAGAGCGACATACAGCTGCGGCGATACCGAGACGCCGGTCTGGCCGACCTGGTGCGACTGCGGGATGTATCCCGCATCGACGGCGGCCCGGGAGGCACCGACAGCAGCGCCGAGCGCATCGGCGAGCTCTTCGACGAGCACGAACTTCTCCTTCGACGCGAGACCGCGCCCGCCGGAGACGACTCGTGTGGCTCCGCGCAGCTCGGGGCGGGAGGAGGCGACCTCGACCGCCTCGACCGGACCGGCCGTCGCGGCGACCGCACCGGACGGGATGACGTCGAGCACCTCGACCGAGTGCGACGGCACGGCTTCGGCACGCGCATCCACCGCGCCCTGACGCACCGTGATCACCGGAGTACCGAAGGTGGCAGCCGAGTCGACGAGGTACGCCCCGCCGTAGACGGAGTGGTGGGCGACGACCCCCTCCTCGTCCCGGGAGACGCCCACGGCATCCACCGACAGAGCGCTCTTCGTGCGCGCCGCGAAGCGTCCGGCGACATCGCGGCCGGAGATCGAGTTCGAGATCAGCACGGCATCGGGGCGCACCTGTGCGGCCGCGGCCTGCAGGGCATCCACGATCGGCACGGTGAGCACGGACGGGTCGCCGTCGGAGGTCAGCACGACGGACGCTCCTGCCGCAGCGGCCTGATCCACCGCGGCCGGGCTGCCACCGACGATGAGCGCCACGGGCGAGCCGATCGTCGAGGCCGCACCGATGAGCGCCGCCGTGCTGCTCGCGACGTAGCCGGACGGGTCGACGTCGATGAGGACGAGGATCGGGTTCTCGGACGAAGTCATCTCACACCAGCCTGTTCTGCACGAGGTACTCGACGAGCTTGTCGGCCGCGTCGCCTTCATCGGTGATCTTCACGCCGGCGGCGCGCGGGGGCTTCTCGGACACGGCGGTCATGATCGTCCGCGGAGCGGCGGACGGATCTGCCGAGACGTCGAGGTCGGCGAGCGAGAGCACCTCGAGGGGCTTCTTCTTCGCCGCCATGATGCCCTTGAAGTTGGGGAAGCGTGCATCGGGGAGCGCCTCGGTGATCGAGATCACCGAGGGCAGCGGGGCCGAGACCGGCTGCCCACCGGCGTCGGCGGCGCGGGTGCCGGAGACGCCCTCGGCGGTGATCTCCACCGAGCTGAGCGCGGTGGCCTGAGCGAATCCGAGGTGCTCGGCGAGCATCGCCGGGATGACGCCTCCGGAGCCGTCGGTCGACAGGTTTCCCGTGATCACGAGATCGGGCGCACCGCGGCGGATGGCAGCGGCGAGCACTTCGGCGGTGAGACCGAGGTCGGCGCCGGCGAGCTGCTCGTCGGCGATGTGCACGGCCGACGCGGCGCCGATCGCGAGCGCGCGGCGCACCGAGGCGGTCGAGCCGCCGGGAGCCATCGACAGCGCGACGACCTCCGTGCCGTCGTTCTTGTCGGCGTAGCTGAGCGCGACCTCGAGAGCCCGCTCCGTGATCTCGTCGAGGACGACATCGCCGGCCGCCCGATCGGCGAGTCCGGTCTCGAGATTCAGCTTGCGATCGCCATAGGTGTCCGGCACCTCTTTGACCAGGACGAAGATCTTCATCGAATGCTCCTCACGACTGCTGCAATTCTAGACGGCGATACTGAGTTCCAAACCCCCTGCGACTGGGAGTCACGGCTGGTGACATCGGATGCATCGCGCGCCGTCGCCGCCCGATGCCCTCCCGCCAGTACCGTGGAGAAATGGTCCGACCCCGTCCGCTCCCCATCGATCCGCTCGCCGAAGCCAAGCGGCAGTGGGTCGCCCACGGATGGACAGATGCCGCCGACGGCATGGCGCTGGTCACGTCGGTCATGCGCGCTCAGCAGCTGCTGCTCGCCCGGGTCGATGCGGCGCTGAAGCCGTTCGCGCTCAGCTTCGCCCGGTTCGAGGTGCTGCGCCTGCTGGCGTTCAGCCGCGCCGGCCGCCTCCCCCTGTCGAGCGTGGTCGCCCGCCTCCAGGTGCATCCGACCACGGTGACCAGCACGGCGGAACGCCTGGTCCGCGACGGGCTCATCGCCAGGGAGCCGCATCCGCACGACGGACGCGCCGCACTCCTCGCACTCACGGATGCCGGTCGAGAGCTGGTCGAACGGGCCACCCAGGCGCTGAACTCCGAGGTCTTCGCCGACCCCGGCATGAGCCGCGACGACGCGGCCGAGCTCGTCGCGATCGTCGCCCGCCTGCGCAAGGACGCCGGAGACTTCGCCGATCCGCGTCCACAGCCCGACGCCCTCTGACATGGCGCGGTTCGCGCTCGAGACGGTCGTCGCGGCCCCGCCGGCCGAGGTGTTCGCCGCCTCGCTCGACCCCGGGCTCCACGTGAAGAGCATGGCCCGGTACGGCGAGACGATGATCGAAGCGCCGTCGGGCGGGGTCTTCACCGAGGGCTCGACGGCGACGTGGCGAGCACGCCATTTCGGCATCCCCTTCCGCCTCCGGTCGATCGTGTTCGACGTCGATCCCCCGCGCGGGTTCTCGGACCGCCAGATCGCCGGCCCCTTCCGGGATTTCCTGCACGAGCACCGGTTCGAGGAGCATCCGGCCGGCACGCTCATGCACGACACCGTGACTTTCCATTCGCCGCTGGGGCCGCTCGGCCGCGTTGTCGATGCGATGTTCCTGCGCGCGTACGTGCGCCGACTGATCGTGGAGCGCAACGCGATCCTGGCCGCCGAATTCGAGGCTCCCGGGCGTACTCTTTCGGCATGAGCGAACTGCGGCTGCACACCGTCCTCACCGGCCGCGGCCCCGCTGCGGCGATCCTGCTCACGGACGAGCAGGTCGCGTCGCTCGGTGCCGGCAAGGCCTTCCCCGTCGCCGTCACCATCGGCGGACGCACGGCGCGGCTTCGCGTGGCCCGCATGGGCAGCGAGAACATGATCGGCTTCAGCAAAGCCGTGCGCGCCGACCTCGGACTCGAGATCGGGCAGGAGGTCGATGCCGTGATCCGCGTGGATTCGGCCGAGCGCACGGTCGACGTTCCGCCCGAGCTCGCCACTGCTCTGGATGCCGACCCCGGGGTGCGCGCCGCTTTCGACGCCCTGTCCTACTCCGTCCGCAAGGAGCACGCGCGCTCCGTCACCGAAGCGAAGCAGGACGCGACGCGCGAGCGCCGCATCACGAAGATCGTCGACACCCTCCGCGACTGACCGCCCCTCGAGTCCCGCGCTCATCAGGTCAGCGGATCAGCGGTTCTGGAAATCGGGCGACCGCTTCTCCCGGAAGGCCGACATGCCCTCCTTCTGATCAGCGGTGTCGAAAAGCGTGGCGAACGCCTGCTTCTCGTGTGCGAGGCCTTCGGCCAGGGTCGTCTCCATCGCGGCGTCGAGTGCGGCCTTCGCTGCGTACACCGACGGCAGCGACTTCGAGGCGATCGTGTCGGACAGCTTCGTCGCCTCGGCGAGGAGATCGGATGTCGGCACGACGCGCGACACGAGCCCGGCGCGTTCCGCCTCTTCGGCGCCCATGAAGCGCCCGGAGAGAACCAGTTCGGCCGCCTTGTAGTAGCCGACCGCGCGGATCAGGCGCTGCGTACCGCCCATGCCGGGGATGACGCCGAGGTTGATCTCGGGCTGGCCGAACTTGGCGTTGTCGGCGGCCAGGATGATGTCGCACATCATCGCCAGCTCGCATCCGCCGCCGAGGGCGAAGCCGGAGACGGCCGCGATCACCGGCGTACGCACCGCAGCGAACTCGTGCCAGACGCCGAAGTGGTCGGTCTCGAGCATCTCCGCGGCGGACATGCCCTCCATCTCCTTGATGTCAGCACCGGCGGCGAAGGCCTTCTCGGATCCGGTCACGACGATGGCTCCCACGCCCTCGTCGGCATCGAAGGCGACGGCCGCGGCGGTGACCTCCTCGGCAAGCCGGCTGTTCAACGCGTTCAGCGCCTCGGGACGGTTCAGGGTGATCCACCCGACTCGTCCGCGCTGCTCGACCAGGATCGTCTCGTACTCGGTCATATCGCCCTCTCCGTCGAAGTACCGATCATCACACGACGCCGTCGCGGATGTCGGTGATGATGCCGGAGAAGTCCCGCCCCGCGCCATCCCCCGCGGCGAAGGCGGCATACAGCTCCTGCGCGAGCCGGCCCATGCGGGCATCCGTCGAGGTCTGCTCGATGGCCTGCAGCGCGAGGCCGAGGTCCTTCGCCATCAGCGCTCCCGCGAAGCCCGGCTGATAGTCGCGGTTGGCGGGACTCGTGGGCACAGGCCCCGGAACAGGACAGTTCGTGGTGATCGACCAGCACTGTCCGGATGCCTGCGAGACGACGTCGAACAGCGCCTGGTGCTCGAGCCCGAGCCGCTCCCCCAACACGAAGGCCTCGGCGACGGCGATCTGCGAGACCGCGAGCACCATGTTGTTGCAGACTTTCGCCGCCTGGCCGAGCCCGGGACCACCGCAGTGCACGATGCGCTTGCCCATAATCTCGAGCAGCGGGAGCGCTGCCGCATAGTCCTCCTCCGCCCCGCCGACCATGAACGCGAGCGTGCCGTTCTCGGCCCCGACGACTCCGCCCGAGACCGGGGCATCGACGTTGCGGTGTCCCGCGGCGAGCGCGAGCGCGTGAGCCGCGCGGGCCTCGTCGACCGCGATGGTCGACGACTCGATGAACAGCGTGTTCGGTCGGGCCGCCGCGAGCAGCTCCGTGCGATACGCCTCGATCACGTGCTTCCCCGCGGGGAACATCGTGATGACGACATCCGCATGCGCCACGGCATCCGCCCCGCTCGCCGCCACGGGGATGCCGGCCGCTTGCGCCGCCTCGATGGCTGCAGGCACGAGATCGAAGCCGTGCACCTCATGGCCGGCGGCGACGAGGTTCTTCGCCATCGGCAGGCCCATGTGCCCCAGGCCGAGAAAAGCCACGCGCGTCATGATGCGCTCCGCATCTGGTCTCCGCCGCTGCGCTGGAGGGAGCTCGAGCCCGCGGGTCGCAGCATCTCGCGTCCGACGATCAGTCGCATGATCTCGTTCGTCCCCTCCAGGATCTGGTGCACCCGCAGGTCGCGGACGACTCGCTCGATCCCGTAGTCCTGCAGGTATCCGTATCCGCCGTGCAGCTGCAGCGCCCGGTTGGCGACGTCGAAGCCGGCGTCTGTGGCGAAGCGCTTGGCCATCGCGCAGCGCATGGTGGCGTCGGGTGCGTGCTCGTCGACGGCCTGGGCACCGTCGCGCACCATCAGCCGGGCGGCGTGCAGTTCGGTGCGCATGTCGGCGATCGCGAACAGGATCGACTGCTTCTCGGCGAGCGGCTCGCCGAACGCGACTCGCTCGTGCACGTACCGCACCGCCTTGTCGAGTGCCCACTCCGCGCCGCCGAGCGAGCAGGCGGCGATGTTGAGGCGTCCGCCGTTGAGCGCCGACATCGCGATCGCGAACCCGCGCCCCTCGTCGCCGAGCATCGCGGATGCCGGAACGCGGACCCCGTCGAAGATCACCTGTCGGGTCGGCTGCGCGTGCCAGCCCATCTTCTTCTCGAGCGGACCGAAGCTCAGGCCCTCGGCGTCGCCGGGGACGAGGAATGCGCTGATGCCCCGGGCGCCGGGCTCCCCCGTGCGGGCCATCACGACGTACACGGCAGCCTCGCCGGCACCGGAGATGAACTGCTTCATCCCGGTGAGCACATAGTCGTCGCCCTCGCGGACCGCACTGGTGGCGACGTTGGCGGCATCGGAACCGACGCCGGGCTCGGTGAGGCAGTAGCCGCCGAACTCCTGCATCGCGGTGAGCGGCGGCAGCCACGTCTCGCGCTGCGTGTCGTCTCCGTAGGTGTCGATCATCCACACGACCATGTTGTGGATCGAGATGTACGCGGCGACGGCCGGGTCGCCCTTGGCGAGTTCCTCGAAGATCGCGACGGTGTCGCTGCGGCTGAGGCCGGCGCCGCCGAAGTCCTCGCGCACATAGATGCCGCCGAGCCCCAGCTCTCCGCCGCGGTTCAGCGACTCGCGCGGGAAGATGTGCTTCTCGTCGCGCTCGGCGGCGAAGGGGGCGAGCTCGGCCTCGGCGAACTCGCGGACGGCGCTGAGGATCGCCTCGCGCTCCTCGGCGGTGGTGGTGACGGTGGTCATGGTCATCATGTGTCCTTGTGGGATCTCGTGACGGGACGTGGGGATCAGTGCATGGTGGGGATGACGAAGCTGGCTCCGTCACGGATGCCCGCCGCGGGCCAACGGCTCGTCACCGTCTTGGTCTTCGTATAGAAGCGGAACGCGTCGGTGCCGTGCTGGTTGAGGTCGCCGAAACCGCTGCGCTTCCATCCGCCGAACGTGTAGTACGCGATCGGCACCGGGATCGGGACGTTCACGCCGACCATCCCGACCTCGACGCGTGCGGCGAAGTCGCGGGCGGCATCGCCGTCGCGGGTGAAGATCGCGACACCGTTGCCGTACTCGTGCTCGGACGCCATCCGCAGCGCCTCCTCGTAGTCGGCGGCACGGGCGATCACCAGCACCGGGCCGAAGATCTCTTCGCGGTAGATCGCCATGTCGGTGGTGACGTGGTCGAACAGGGTCGGTCCGAGGTAGAAGCCCTCCTCGTGCCCTTCGACGACGAACCCGCGGCCGTCGGCGAGCAGCGTCGCACCCTCGTCGATGCCCTGCTGGATGTAGCCCTCGACCCGCTCGACGGCCGCCCGCGTGACCAGAGGTCCGTAGTCGACATCGGTCGCGAGAGAGGGTCCGATACGCAGTTGCGCCACGCGCTCGGTGAGCTTGGCGGCGAGCGCGTCTGCCGTCTCGTGTCCGACCGGCACCGCGACCGAGATCGCCATGCACCGCTCGCCCGCTGAGCCGTATCCGGAACCGATCAGCGCGTCGACGGCCTGGTCGAGATCAGCATCCGGCATCACGATCATGTGGTTCTTGGCGCCGCCGAAGCACTGAGCCCGCTTGCCGTGCGCCGTCGCGGTCGCGTAGATGTACTCGGCGATGGGCGTGGAGCCGACGAACCCGACGGCTCGGATGCGGTCGTCTGTGAGCAGTGTGTCGACGGCCTCCTTGTCGCCGTGCACGACGTTGAGCACTCCTGCCGGGAGGCCCGCCTCGAGGAACAGCTCGGCGATGCGCACCGGAACGGAGGGGTCGCGCTCACTCGGCTTGAGCACGACCGCGTTGCCCGCGGCGAGCGCGGGCCCGGCCTTCCAGAGCGGGATCATCGCGGGGAAGTTGAACGGGGTGATCGCAGCGACGACCCCGAGCGGCTGCCGCATCGAGTAGACGTCGATGCCGGTACCGGCACCCGTCGAGTACTCGCCCTTGAGCAGATGCGGGGCTCCGGCGGAGAACTCGATGACCTCGAGTCCGCGCTGGATGTCGCCCTTCGCGTCGTCGACGGTCTTGCCGTGCTCGCTCGCCAGCAGTTCGGCCAGCGAGGTCATCTCGCGCTGCACCAGGTCGAGGAAGCGCAGCAGCACGCGGGCCCTCTTCTGGGGGTTGGTCGCGGCCCAGGCGACCTGCGCCTCTTCGGCGTTCGCGATCACGCGGCGCACCTCATCGGCCGAGGCGAGCGGCACGCGGGCCTGCACGGCCCCGGTGCTCGGATCGAACACATCGGCGAAGCGACCGGAGTCGGGGGTGAGAAGCGATCCGCCCACGAAGTGCGGGATAGTACGAGTCATTGTGTGACGTCCCTTCGTGCCGTCGTTGGCACATTGGGGAGTTTACTCGGAGGGCCGGATATTTACTAGGACACCCTTGTATTTTCCGCCGATCCGAGAATGCCCCGGATCGTGGTTGTTCGCGCCCCGTTCACCGCCGCGTCATCTCGCCCGGGTACAACTGCAAGTGCGCGGACAGAGACTCAGACCGGATCGGGTGTCACGTCTACCGCGCGCACGGTGAGCACTCTCGCTCCCGTCGCGGCGCCCACGCCGCGAGACCCCCGCCGAATCGGGTCGGCGGGGGTCCTCTTCGTCCGGGCCGGAAGCGGCCTGCGGCCCTCCGCATCCGAATTAGAATCGACGGTGCGCTGCCACCCTTGGCGCATCCGCTTCGGCGTCCCGACCCCGGACGCCCGTTCCCCCGAGGACCGCACAATGTCCGAACCTCTCACCGTTTCCATCCGCCGCGAAGTCGACCCCGAGCGCATCGTCGAGGCGACCGCCTGGGTGCAGACGGGCGTGAACCTCGCGACGAAGTACCCGGGCTTCCTCGGCTCGGGCTGGGTGCGTGCCGGCGAGGATTCGCAGGTGTGGCACATGCTGTACCGCTTCGCGAGCGAGGACTCGCTCACCGCGTGGGAGCAGTCGGCCGAGCGGGCCTGGTGGCTCTCGATGGGCGAGGGCTTCGTGCGCAGCGAGCGCTCCAAGCGGCGCACCGGGATCGAGGGCTGGTTCGATGAGCCGACGACCGGAACCATCACCCTCCCGGCAGCCGACGGCACCACCGAGACGGTCACCGTCGCCCCCGCTCCGCCGCGATGGAAGCAGGCGACCTCGATCTGGCTGGGCTTCTTCCCGGTGAACCTCGCATTCACCTACGCGATGAGCCCCGTCCCCGGATGGAACGAGCTGCCGATCTGGCTGCGCGTGCTCGTCACGACCCTCGTGCTCACGCCGATCATGGCGTACTGGGTGCTCCCGTTTGTCACCCGTTCACTGCGGAGCTGGCTCACCCGCTGATGGCTGTTCCCGCGACGAAGGACGAGCTGCTCACCGCGATCCGGACGGAGTATGCCCGCCTGTGCGCCGACCTCGATCGGGTACCTACGGACTCCGCCCGCGAACTCGTGCTGCCCGGTCACGTCAAGGACACGATGATGAGTCCGGCTGACCTTCTCGCGTACCTGATCGGCTGGAACGAGCAGGTGCTCACCTGGCACGAGCGTCGCGCCGCCGGACTCCCCGACGAGCTGCCGGCCGCCGACTTCGGCTGGAATGACCTCGGGGCCTTGGCGCAGCGCTTCTACCGCGACCACGAGGGCGCGTCCTGGGCCGAGCTGCGTGCACACCTCGACGACGCAGAGCAGCGGATCGAAGCCCTCGTCCTGAGTCGTTCGGACGAGGAGCTCTACGGCGCCCCGTGGTACCGCACCTGGACGATGGGGCGCATGATCTCGCTCAACACCTCATCGCCCTACCGGAACGCCCGCGGCCGCATCCGCCGCTGGCTCCGGACGCGCTGAGCGCGGGCTCAGCTCCCCTTTCCCGGCGAGACCCCCTCGTCGGCCGACTCCACGAGCGAGAGCGGATCCGCGATGTCCTCCAGCGACTTGCCCGCGGCGCTCACCCCGAAGATGCCGCAGATGACGCCGCCGAACATCATGATCGCCGCCCCGAGCACGTACCCCCAGAACAGCGGGCCGCGGTCGCCCGACTCGGCACTCGCACCGATGAGCGACCCGTAGAGCACCGGAGCGATGGCCCCGACGAGCTGCCCGATCGAGAAGACGTACGAGATCACCTGGCTGCGCAGCTCGAGCGGGAAGATCTCGCTCACCGTCAGGTATGCCGCCGACGCACCGGCCGAGGCGAAGAAGAACGACGCGCACCAGAATGCCGTGTGCGTGGCCGCGTTCAGCACGCCCGCGTTGAACAGGAACGCGCTGACGAGGAGGATCAGGCCCGCGAGAACGTACGTCGAGAACAGCATCCTCCGTCGACCCCAGGTGTCGAAGAAGTGCCCGAGGATGAGCGCGCCGGCCAGGTTTCCGACCGCGAACATGATGAAGTACTGCGAGGCGGAGGCCGGCGGGGTGTCGTAGAAGTTCTCGAGCACGAGGGCGTAGGTGAAGAAGATCGCGTTGTAGAGGAACGACTGGGTCACCATCATCGTGATGCCGACGAGGGTGCGCCGCGGGTACTTCTTGAACAGCACCTTCACGATCACGAGGAACGGGACGCTGCCGTATTCCTTGACCGTGATCGCCTTGCTCTCGTCGACCGGGTCGATCGTCTTGCCCTCCTTGCGGATGCGCTCCTCGATCTCGTCGACGTTGCGTTCCGCCTCGTCCTCGCGCCCGTGCGTCATCTGCCAGCGCGGGCTCTCCGGGATGTGCCGACGCAGCCAGATGATGAGGATGCCGAGCACCGGTCCGACGAAGAAGCTGAGCCGCCAGCCGAGGTCGGCGGGGAGGATGTCGGTGTTGAGGAAGAACATGTTCGCCACGGCACCGAGGGCCGCGCCGCCCCAGTAGGTGCCGTTGATCGCGATGTCGACACGGCCGCGGTACTTCGCCGGGATGATCTCGTCGATCGCCGAGTTGATCGCCGCGTACTCGCCGCCGATGCCCGCGCCCGCCACGAATCGCCAGATGTAGAAGAACCAGGGGGCGAAGGAGAGACCGGCGACCGCCGACCCGACCAGGTACACCGCGAGCGACACGAGGAAGAGGTTCTTGCGGCCGAGTCGGTCGGCGAGGCGTCCGAACACCAGCGCACCGAACACCTGACCCAACAGGTAGCAGGTACCCGCCAAGCCCACCTCGGCCGGCCCCATGCCCAGAGTCGCGGCGTAGCCGTTCGCGGCGACGATCTGCACCTCGAGCCCGTCGAGGATCCAGGAGAACCCGAGTCCGACGACGATCATCCAATGGAATCGCGACCACGGCAGTCGGTCCATGCGTGCCGGAACGAGCGACCTGACCTCCTTGACGGTGGCGTCGGATGCGGACATGGACCCTCCTTCGTACGCGGGCGGAATCGCCCCGGCATCTGTCTTACTCCGGGGGCGGATCCGCTGCACGGCCTTGACCGCAGGGACCCCGCACGCTAAGAACGGCGAAAGACCCCGATGCGCTCGACGCATCGGGGTCTTCGATCGACCAGGGTCAGCTCTCGATGTGCCGCTCGTCGGGGCCGTCGTAGTACGACAGCGGACGGATCAGCGCGTTCGATCCGGCCTGCTCGATCACGTGCGCGGTCCACCCGGTGACCCGCGCGGCCACGAAGAGCGGCGTGAAGGTCAGGGTGTCGAAGCCGATCAGGTTGTACGCCGGGCCCGAGGGGTAGTCGAGGTTCGGATAGATGCCCTTGCGGGCGACGAACTCCGACTCGAGAGTGTCGTAGAGGGCGGCGACCTCGGGGCGGTCGTAGTGCTCCACGAGCGTGTCGAGCGCCGCCTTCATGGTCGGCACCCGGGAGTCGCCCTTCTTGTAGACGCGGTGCCCGAAGCCCATGATCTTGCGCTTCTCGGCGAGGGCCTTGTCGAGCCAGGGCACGACGTTCTCGGCCGTGCCGATGTCGTCGAAGATGTGCAGCACGGCCTCGTTGGCCCCGCCGTGGAGCGGCCCCTTGAGGGCGCCGATCGCCCCGACCACCGCCGAATAGATGTCGCTCAGGGTCGAGGTGATCACGCGCGCCGTGAACGTCGAGGCGTTGAAGGAGTGCTCCGCGTACAGGATCATCGAGCGGTTGAAGGCGTCGACCACGACCTCGTCCGCCTCTTCGCCGAACGTCATCCAGAGGAAGTTCGCGGAGTAGTCGAGGTCGTCGCGCGGGGCGATGATCTCCTCCCCGCGACGGCGACGCTGACCGTAGGCGACGATCGCGGGCAGGGCGGCGAACAGACGGATGCTGCGCTCGAGGTTCTGTTCGGGGCTGCCACCGGCGTCGAGCACCGAACCGCCCGCACCGGGGTCGGAGGCGCCGATCAGGCTGACCGCGGTGCGGACCTCGTCCATCGGGTGGGCGTCGAGCGGCACCAGGTCGATCGCGGCCTTGACGTTGTCGGCGAGTGCGCGGTTCTTGCGCTCCTCGAGCCGGAAGGCCGCGAGCTCTTCCGGCGTCGGCAGCTCGCCGTTCCAGAGGAGGTAGGCGACGGCCTCGAACGGCTGCGTGTCGGCCAACTCCTGCACGGGGTAGCCGCGGTAGAGCAGGCTGTTCGTCTCGGGGTTGACCTTCGAGATCGCGGTCGTGTCGACGACGACCCCCGCGAGGCCCTTCTTGATGTCCGGCTCGGTCATGGTCACTCCTTCGTGATGGTGAAGTTGAAGACGCCCGAGTCGAAATGGTTGTACGACTCGTAGTCGATCAGATCGTAGAGATCGGCGCGGTGCTGCATCTCGCCGAGCTTCGAGGTCAGGTGCCCCTCGTCGTTCAGCGTATCGAGAGCACGGCCTGCGGCCCCCATCGAGATGCGCAGCAGCGACACCGGCCAGATGACCAGGTTGACGCCGGCATCCCGCAGCTGGTCGGTGGAGAACAGCTCGCTCTTGCCGAACTCGGTCATGTTCGCCAGGATCGGCACGTCGAGCACCTCGGCCATCGCCTCGAATTCGGCGAGCGTGCGCATCGCCTCGGGGAAGATCGCGTCGGCACCGGCATCCACCAGCGCCTTGGCGCGGTCGATCGCCGCGTCCAACCCCTCGATCGCGCGGATGTCGGTGCGCGCCATGATGAGGAAGTTCGGGTCGCGTCGGGCGTCGGCGGCGGCGCGGATGCGCTTGATCGCGGTGTTCTCGTCGACCACGGCCTTGCCGTCGAGGTGGCCGCAGCGCTTCGGGTTGATCTGGTCCTCGATGTGCGTGCCGGCGAGGCCCGCATCTTCGAGCTCCTGGATCGTCCTGGCCACGTTCATCGGCTCGCCGAAGCCGGTGTCGGCGTCGACGATCGCGGGGAGATCGGTCATGCGGGCGATCTGCTTCGCCCGGCCGGCGACCTCGGTCAGCGTCGTGAGGCCGATGTCGGGCAGGCCCAGGTCGGCTGCGAGCACGGCGCCCGAGATGTAGACCCCGTCGAAGCCCTTCTGCTCGATCAGGCGGGCGCTCAGGGGGTTGAAGGCTCCCGGGAAGCGCAGCAGTTCGCCGGAGCGGAGCCGCTCGCGGAACAGCCGTCGCTTCTCGGCGGGCGTGACGGTGGAGTACAGCATCAGAAGAGTCCCGCAGGCGCCGGCGCTGCCTCGAGCAGGCCGGGCTTCGCGACGATCGACAGCTCGCCGACCTCGGCGGCCGTGAGCTCGGGCAGACGCTGCACGAGCGCAAGGAACCGCTCGATCTCGGCAGGCTCGAGCACGGGCTCGGCCAGCAGACGGAACTTCGCGATGTAGTTCTCGCGCGCGAACGGACGGGCGCCCAGCGGATGCGCGTCGGCCACGGCGATCTCGTCGACCACGGTCGAGCCGTCAGTGAGTCGGATCTCAACGCGACCGCCGAACGCCTTCTCGGCCGGGTCCTCGGAGTGGTAGCGGCGCGTCCATTCCGCATCCTCGGCCGTGGTGATCTTGTGCCACAGCGCGACGGTGTCGGCGCGGCCCGCACGCTCGGGGGCGTACGAGTCGACGTGGTGCCAGCCGCCGTCCTGCAGCGCCACCGCGAAGATGTACGGCACCGAGTGGTCGAGGGTCTCGCGCGACGCGGTCGGGTCATACTTCTGCGGGTCGTTCGCGCCCGAGCCGATCACGTTGTGGGTGTGGTGGCTGGTGTGGATGACGATCGAGTCGATGTTCGCGGGATCGCGCAGCGCCGGGTTCTCGATCCCGAGCTTGCGGGCGAGGTCGATGAGCGCCTGCGCCTGATACTCGGCCGAGTGCTCCTTCGTGTACGAGTCGAGGATCGCGCGCTTGGGCTCACCCGCGGCGGGCAGCGGCACCTCGTACGCGGCGTCCTTGCCGTCGAGCATCCAGGCGATCACACCGTCTTCGCCTTCGTAGATGGGCGCGGGGCTCGTCTGCCCCCGCATCGCCCGGTCGACCGCCTCGACGGCCATCTTGCCCGCGAAGGCCGGGGCGTGCGCCTTCCAGGTGGAGATCTCGCCCTTGCGGCTCTGACGCGTGGCGGTCGTGGTGTGCAGGCCCTGTCCGACGGCCTGGTAGATCGTCTCGACGTCGAGGCCGAGCAGGGTGCCGATGCCGGCCGCGGCCGACGGGCCGAGGTGGGCGACGTGGTCGATCTTGTGCTTGTGCAGGCAGATCGCGCGCACCAGGTCCATCTGGATCTCGTAGCCGGTCGCGATGCCGCGCACAAGCGCCCGGCCGTCCTTGCCGACGTGCTGCGCGACCGCGAGGATCGGCGGGATGTTGTCGCCGGGGTGCGAGTACTCGGCCGCGAGGAAGGTGTCGTGGTAGTCGAGTTCGCGCACGGCCACGCCGTTCGCCCAGGCCGCCCACTCGGGGCTGGTGCGGTGGTCGAGCGCCGCACCGGACAGGTTCGCTCCGACGCCGCCGGTGGAGACGGGGTGGCTGAACGCCTGCGCGCGGGCGGCGTTGATCGGCGCGCGGGTGAGGGATGCCGCCGCCACCGAGGCGTTGTCGATGATGCGGTTGATGATCATGTCGACGACGTCCTGCTCGACCTCGACCTGGTCGGCGGCGACCTCGGCGATCTTCCAGGCGAGCTGGTCTTCCCGGGCAAGGTTCTCGTCGCTGCGGTGCACACGGACGTGGTGGGTGACGGTCATTTCTTATCCTTCACGGTTGCTGGAGTCGAGGGAGTCGAGGATGCCGGTGAGGGCGTTGTGCAGGTGCACGTGGGTGGCATGGGCGGCGAGGTCGCCGTCGCGGGCGGCGAGCGCGTCGGCGATCGTGCGGTGCTCGGCGGCGGATGCCGCGAGTCGGGTGGGCTTGTCGCGGGCCATCCGCCGCACCCGCACGAGGTGCGTGCGCACGGTGCGCAGGGCCGAGGCGATGTAGTCGTTGGCGACGGCCGCATCGAGGGCGGCGTCGAACCGGGCGATCAGGGCGTAGTACGCGTCGCGACCGGCGGGCGCAGTGAGATCGACGTGCGCGAACTCCTCGGCGAGTTCGGCGAACAGGCCGGCATCCCCGCGCACGGCGGCCAGACGGGCGGAGCTCTCCTCCAGCGCGCGGCGGATCTCGAAGAGCGAGCGGATGTCGTCGGCATCCAGGTCGGCGACCACGGTGACGCGCGGCGACTGCTGCACGACGAGTCCGTCGCCGGCCAGTCGGCGCAGCGCCTCGCGCATCGGGGTGCGACTCACGCCGAGACGCTCGGCCTGCTCGACCTCGCCGAGAACGAAGCCGGCCGGAAGAGCACCGGACTGGATGTCGTCGAGAAGGGCCGTGTACGCGCGATCACTCGCGGAGAGACGCTCGACAACAGGGGCCATGCCCTCATTGTATACATAAAGGAGCGCCACCAGCCCCTCAGTCTTGCTGCGCAGGCTTCCCGTATACATTCCCGGAGGTGGGGACCGGCTCCACGAACCCTGCCGCGACGGGCTCGCCCAGCTTGACCACCACGACCCCCACGAGCACGAGCACCCCACCGAGCCCCTGCAGCAGATCGGGGAGCTGCCCGAGCAGCAGCCAGCCGAACAGGAGCGCGGCGACCACCTCGGCGAGCGCGACGAACGACGCGAGCCGCGACCCCAGCATCCGGGTCGACGCGATGCCGAGCAGGTACGCGAGCGCTGTCGCGACGACCCCCATCGCCAGCACGGGGACGAACCAGGGCACGCTGCCGAAACGGTAGGCGATGTCGTCGGTCGTCCACGCGATCGGCAGGACACCGATCGCCCCGGCCGCCGTGAGACCGAGAGCACCGAGCAGCAGCCCGCTTCCCGCGAGCGCGAGGGGCGGCAGGCCGGTGTCGACCTTCGCCGACAGCACGAAGTACGTCGCCGCACCCACCATGGCTCCGAGCGCCCACAGGATGCCGGCCACGTTCACGTCGGCCCCCGTGAGGATGTCGAGCATGAGCACCAGGCCGACGAAAGCGATGGCCGCGCCGATGGCGCTCTTGCGACTCGGACGCTCACCCCGCCGGGCCCACAACCACAGCAGCACCGCAACCGGTGCGGTGTATTCGATGAGCAGCGCCAGCCCCACATCCATGACGGCGACGGCCTGGAAGTAGAAGAGCTGGGTCGCGGTGACGGCGAGCAGTCCGTAGGCGAGGATCATGCCGGCGTTGCGGCGAAGGAGACCCCACCGTCCGCGCAGCGACAGGATCGTGGGGATGAGCAGCACGAGGGCCGCCACCCAGATGCGCGCGGTGACGGCGGCCCCCGGCGTCCACCCCGCGTCGATGAGCCCGCGCGCCCACGCGCCGGACATGCCGAACGACAGCGCGGCCGCGATCGCGAGCGGCAACCCCAGGCGCACACCGCGTGCGGACGCGACCGCCACTCTGTCATTGCTCACCCTGCCCATGATCGATGACGCTACTCGCGTGCATTGTAAGATGTCAACGTGATCTTCACCGATGACACCCAAGAGGGGCTCCGCGCCGCCGTCTGGCTCGTGAACTCGGCCGAGGATCCGGACACGCTGGTCGACCTCGACGACGAACGCGCCTTCCTTCGCGAGTTCCCCTACACCGGACGACTCGACCGCGATGAAGACGAGCTCGACTCCCTGCGCCGCCTGCGCCCGCGTCTGCGATCCATGCTGCTGGCGCCGCGCGATGAGATGGCCGAACTCGTCAACGCCGCCCTCGCCGAGTCCCGCCTCACCCCGCGACTGCTCCGACACGACGGGGTCGATTGGCACCTCCACGCCGTGGCCGACGAGCATCCACTGGCCGAGCGCGTGCTGATCGAGACCGCGATGGCGCTGATCGACGTCATCCGGGCCGAGGAGGGCTCGCGCCTCTCCGTGTGCGCGGACGACACCTGCCTGGCGATCGCCCTGGATCTCTCCCGCAACCGCTCGAAGCGCTACTGCTCGACGACCTGCGCGAACCGCAACGCCGTCGCCGCCTATCGGGCGCGCCGGGCCGTGGACTGACGCACGGACTCAGGCGCCGACGTGCGCGCCCGTCCAGGTGTACGCCGCGATGGTGTCGGCCTTCATCTCCATGCCGTTGCCCGGTGCCGTCGGCGCCATGTAGGAGCCACCGCGGATGTCGGTCGGCACGACGAAGTGCTCGTGCAGGTGGTCGACGAACTCGATCATGCGGCCCTCACGGGTGCCGGTGACCGCGACGAAGTCGAACATCGACAGGTGCTGCACCGCTTCGCACAGACCCACCCCACCCGCGTGCGGGCACACCGGAACGCCGAACTTGGCGGCGAGCAGCAGGTTGGCGATGTTCTCGTTGACGCCGCCGACGCGCACGGCATCGATCTGCATGACGGAGATGGCATCCGCCTGCAGCAGTTGCTTGAAGATGACACGGTTCTGGGCGTGCTCGCCGGTGGCGACGCGGATCGGTGCCACACCTCGAGCGATCTCGGCGTGACCAAGGACGTCGTCGGGGCTGGTCGGCTCCTCGATCCACGCGGGGTGGAACTCGGCGAGCGCGTTCACCCACTCGATCGCCTCCGACACCTCCCAGCGCTGATTCGCGTCGATCGCGATGGGGAAGTCCGGTCCGCACACCTCGCGGGCTTTGCGGAAGCGGCGGATGTCGTCCTGCAGGTCGGCGCCGACCTTGAGCTTGATCTGCGTGAAGCCGTCGGCCATGGCCTCGCGGGCGAGCCGTTCGAGCTTCTCGTCGGAGTATCCGAGCCAGCCGGGACTCGTGGTGTAGCCCGGATACCCGGTGGCGAGCAGCTGTTGCTCCCGCTCGGCCCGGCCGGGCTCCGCGTCGCGCAGGATGTCGAGGGCGTCCTCGCGGGTGAGGGCGTTCGTGAGGTAGCGGAAGTCGACGAGGTCGACGAGTTCTTCCGGGGTCATGCGAGCGAGCAGCTGCCAGAGGGGCAGCCCCGCGCGCTTGGCTTTGATGTCCCACAGGGCGTTGATGACCGCACCGATGGCCATGTGCATGACGCCCTTCTCGGGGCCGAGCCAGCGCAGCTGCGAGTCGCCGATGATCGCCCGGAACGTGCCGCCCATGTCGTAGAGCAGGGGCTCGAGCTCGCGGCCGACGAGGTGTCCGGCGAGCGCGTCGATCCCGGCGACCTGCACATCGTTGCCGCGTCCGATCGTGAAGACGAACGCGTGGCCCTCGATGCCGTCCTCGGCGTCCGTGCGCACGATCACGTAGGCGGCGGAGTAGTCGGGGTCGGGGTTCATCGCGTCCGAACCATCCAGGCTCAACGACGTGGGGAAGCGGATGTCGGTGGTGTCGAGGGCGACGATACGGGTCACGGGGGTCCTCTCCGTGCACGGCGGATCTCTTCCGTGCGGATACCTTGGAGTGTAAACATCCGATGTCTATACTGTCAACGAGACGGGCCGCAGCGTCGTGGCCTCCCCACCGATCAGGAGAATCATGAAGTTCGCGCGGCTCGGCACCCCCGGCACGGAGATCCCCGTCCTCGTGGAGGGTGATCACTACCTCGACCTCCGCCCCCTGACATCCGATGTGAATGGCGACTTCCTCGAGGGCGACTTCCTCGCCAGGGTCGCGGCCGCACGCGATGCCGGGGAGCTTCCGGAACTCGCGGATGCCGCGGCGATGCGCATCGGCGCACCGATCGCCCGTCCGAGCGCCGTGATCTGCATCGGCATGAACTACGCCGCCCACGCGGCCGAGTCGGGCTCGGAGCCGCCCACCATCCCCATCCTCTTCCTGAAGACGCCCAACACCGTGGTCGGCCCGGACGACGCGGTGACGATCCCCCGCGGCAGCGAGAAGACCGACTGGGAGGTCGAGCTCGGCATCGTGATCGGCGCCCGCGCGGCCTACCTCGACTCCCCCGAGGAGTCGCTCGCCCATGTGGCCGGCTTCGTCGCCGCCAACGACGTCTCCGAGCGGGCGTTCCAGATCGAGGTGTCGGGCGGGCAGTGGTCGAAGGGCAAGATCGCGCCGGGCTTCAACCCCACGGGACCGTGGCTCGTCACGCCCGACGAGGTCGATCACCACGCGCTCGGACTGCGCAGCTTCGTGAACGGCGAGCCGCGGCAGGACTCGAACACGAGCGACATGATCTTCACGGTCGAGCACATCGTGCACCACCTCTCGCAGTACGTGACGCTCGAGCCGGGCGACCTGATCCTCACCGGCACCCCGCAGGGCGTCGCGCTCTCGGGCAAGTACCCCTACCTCGCACCCGGCGATGTGGTCGAGATCGAGATCGACGGCCTCGGCCGCCAGCGACAGGAGTTCGTGGCATGGGAGGCACAGAAGTGAGTGCACTGAACGGGCTGGTGGCGATCGTCACCGGCGGAGCATCCGGAATCGGCGCAGCGATCGCGCAGCGTCTGCACGCCGACGGGGCGAGCATCGCGGTGCTCGACCGCGACACCGCCGGCGCCGACCCCGCCTTCGCGGCCTTCACCGCCGATGTCTCGGATCGCACGAGCGTCGACGTGGCGATCGCGGCGGTGGCCGAGCGGTTCGGGCGCATCGACATCGTCGTGAACAATGCCGGGATCGGCGCGCAGGGCGACGTCACCGCGAACGACGATGACGAATGGGCACGAGTGCTCTCGATCAACGTGACCGGCATCGCCCGCGTGACCGCGGCCGCACTGCCCTGGCTGCGGAAGTCTCCTGCCGCGGCGGTCTGCAACACGGCATCCATCGCCTCCACCACCGGACTCCCGCAGCGGGCGCTGTACAGCGCGTCGAAGGGAGCCGTCTCGGCACTGACCCGCGCGATGGCGGCCGACCACCTGCGCGAGGGCATCCGAGTGAACGCGGTCAACCCCGGCACGGCCGACACCCCGTGGGTCGGGCGCCTGCTGGATTCGGCCGTCGACCCCGCGGCCGAACGCGCCGCGCTCGAGGCCCGCCAGCCGCACGGGCGACTCGTCGACCCCGATGAGGTGGCCGCCGCGGTCGCCTACCTCGTGAGCCCCGCCGCCGGTTCGACGACCGGCACGTCCATCGAGGTCGACGGCGGCATGGCACGGTTGCGGCTTCGCGCGGAGTGAGTTCCGCGCGACGTCACCCGCGGTTGCCGCGGAACCAGCCCCGGATGCCGTGACGCGGAGGCTCCGCGGTCGGCGCCGGCGGCCGGGCATCCGTGCGATAGAACTGTTCGGCGGTGGTCCAGAAGATCGCGTCGAGGTCATGGCCCCGCGCATCCGCCCAGGCGATCACCGTGTCGGCCCAGCGCGTGCGGGCCGTGGGCTGGTAGGTCGGCGAGCCGTCCTCCGGTGCGTGCGGGTCGTCGTCCTCGGCCGGTCCGATGACCGAGACGGGCCAGTCGCTCCCCCACATCAGCCGCTCGATCCCGAACGCATCGGCCGCCACATCGAGGAACGGGATCAACTGCGCGGCATCCCAGTCGCCACCGGCCTCACCGGGCAGCCCCGAGAGCTTGCAGAAGGTGTTCGGATGCCGTGCCAGCTCGGTCAGGTCGCGGGCCCATTCCGGGGTCGGCGCCAGCGGAGCCGCGGCCGTGCCCACGGCGGGCTTCCCCAGATGATCGAGCACGAGGCGCAGCTCGGGGATGGCTCCGGCGAGGCGGGCGACATCCGGCAGCTGCGCGGCGCGCACGCACGCGTCGAAGGTCAGACCGCGCGCGGCGACCTCGCGCGCGCCGGTCACGAAGGCCGCCGACACCGCCAGCCCGTCGGGCTCGCCCTGCAGGTTGTGCCGCACGCCGACGACGAGCGGCTCGGCCGCGAGACCTTCGAGGTGCGCGACCGTGTCGGTCCCCCGGTCGAGGCGGATGCCGGCGACGATGCCGACCACTCCGAGCGCGGGCGCGAGCCCTGCGACCCAGAGCACCTCATCGAGGAAGTCGTCGTCGACGGTCCCGGCCTGCACGAACACGCACTTCTCGGTCTCGGCGCGTTCCAGGCGGGCGTGCTCGAGTTCCAGGTCGGCGAACCGGTACGCCATCGGGCCCTCGAGCCACGTGTAGGTCAGCGCCTCCGGATCCCACAGGTGCAGATGTGCATCGAGAACTCGCATCCCCTCATCCTGCCGCAGACATCGGAGCAATCGCTAGGATGACGCCATGGCTGTGACGGATGACGCGATCGCGAAGATCAAGGCGATGATCGTGTCGGGCGAGCTGGCCCCCGGCGATCGTCTGCCTCCGGAGAAGGAACTCTCCG
The DNA here is from genome assembly GCF_018613945.1 of Microbacterium sp. ISL-59. NCBI lineage: Bacteria > Bacillati > Actinomycetota > Actinomycetes > Micrococcales > Microbacteriaceae > Microbacterium > Microbacterium sp. ISL-59. Next base: position 1,790,829 of record NZ_JAGGPG010000002.1, on the reverse strand, counting down.
AGCGGCTCGGTCTCTCCCGCAGCTCGATGCGCGAGGCGGTCAAGGCGCTCGAGGTCATCCGCGTGCTCGACGTGCGGCGCGGCGACGGCACCTACGTGACGAGTCTCGAGCCGCACCTGCTGCTGGAGGCGATCTCGTTCGTCGTCGACATGCACGACGACGACTCGATGCTCGAGATCTTCGCCGTGCGCCGGATGCTGGAGTCGCAGGCATCGGGCCTCGCCGCCACGCTGGGCACCGACGAGCAAATCGCCGAGTTGCAGCGCGAGGTCGAGGGCGTGGACGCCTCCGTCAGTATCGAAGAGCTCGTCGACCACGACATCCGGTTCCACCGCGAGATCGTGGCGATGGCGGGCAATGCGTACCTCGCGAGCCTGATCGAGCACCTGAGCAGCCAGACGGTGCGCGCCCGTGCCTGGCGCGGACTCACCGAGACGGGGGCCGTCGAGCGCACCCTGTCGGAGCACCGGGCGATCGCCGACGCGGTCGCCCAGCGCGACCCCGCACTGGCGACCTCGCTGACGACTGCGCACATCGCGGGCATCGAGCGCTGGCTGCGCCACGCGACGGCACCCTGAGCGGTTCCGGGCGCCCCGGCATCCGGGCGCGGAAGTGGGTCTGACGGCACCACGGTGAGAGGTGTAGCTTCACCGCATGATCACCGACGATCCCACCCTCACCAACCCCGACCACTACCGCACCCTCTGGGAGAACGAGCACGTCCGCGTGCTCGAATACACCGACGTCCCCGGCGACAGGACGACGCCGCACGACCATCCCAACAGCGTCATGGTCACCCTCAGCGATTTCTCCCGTCGCCTCAGCGCCGGTGAGCGGACGTTCGACACGGCCCTCACCTCCGGGCAGGCGGTCTGGATACCCGCGCAGCGTCACTCCGGCGAGAACACCGGGACGACGCCGACGCACACGATCCTCGTCGAACTCAAGGGCGATGCGGCCGGCGAACCGATGGCATCGACACTCGGGCCGGAACATCCCGCCGAGGGGTGAGCACACCCGAATGATCGACGAGGCGGCCGATAGTCTCGAGGGTATGAGCGACTGGACCAGCACCGCGATCGCCCTGCTGGAAGCCGACGCGAACCGCAGTGCCGACACGCACCTGCACCTCTTCCCGCTGTCGCCCGAGTGGGGCATCGACCTGTATCTCAAGGACGAGTCGGTCCACCCGACCGGTTCGCTCAAGCACCGCCTGGCGCGCTCGCTCCTGCTCTACGGACTGGTCAACGGCCGCATCAGGGAGGACACCACGCTCGTCGAGTCGTCGAGCGGATCGACCGCCGTCTCCGAGGCGTACTTCGCCCGCATGCTGGGGCTGCCGTTCATCACGGTGGTGCCGCGCTCGACCGTGCAGGAGAAGATCGATCTCATCGAGTTCTACGGTGGCACCTGCCACTTCGTCGACCGCGCCGAGGACATGTCGCCGGAGGCGCAGCGCCTCGCGTCCGACTGCACCGGCCACTACCTCGACCAGTTCACGTTCGCCGAGCGCGCGACCGACTGGCGGGGCAACAACAACATCGCGGAGAGCGTGTTCAGTCAGCTCGCGCAGGAGCGGCATCCGATCCCCACCTGGATCGTGACCGGCGCCGGCACGGGCGGCACGAGCGCGACGTTCGGGCGGTATGTGAAGTACCGCCGCCACGAGACGAAGGTCGCCGTGGTCGACCCCGAGGGCTCGGCGTTCTATGACGGCTGGGCCGGCACGGTCGATCCGCCCGCCGGGCGCCCGAGCCGCATCGAGGGCATCGGCCGGCCTCAGGTCGAGGCCTCGTTCGTGCCCACCGTGATCGACGAGATGATCCGGGTGCCGGATGCCGGGTCGATCGCCGCGATCCGGATGCTGCGCGAGCGCACCCTGCACTGGGCCGGCGGCTCGACCGGCACGAACCTCTACGGCGCGTTCCAGCTCATCGCCCGGATGCGGGCCGCGGGCGAGACCGGCAGCGTCGTCACTCTGATCTGCGACAGCGGGGTCCGCTACGCGGGCACGTACTACTCCGATGAGTGGGTCGCGGCGCAGGGCTGGGACCTCGCCCCACATCGCGCGCGGCTCGATCGGTTCCTGGAATCGGGCGTCTGGGGCGAGTGACGGCGTCGGGCTACGCTGGCCGCATGACAACTCTGATCCTCACCGTCGCGGGTGCAGACCGTCCTGGCCTCGTGGCCGCTGTCGCCGATGTCGTCGAGGCCCACGGCGGCAACTGGGAGAACAGCTCACTGGCGGAGCTCGCCGGCACGTTCGCGGGCGTGATCGAGGTGTCCGTCGCGGAAGATCGGGCACCCGAACTGAGCTCCGCGCTGCGCGGGCTCCAGGGGCAGGGACTGCTGACTCTCGCCGTGCTCACCGGGACGCCGGATGCGGATACTGCCGACGATCGGCTGCTCGAGATCCAGGTGCTCGGCAATGACCGACCCGGCATCGTGCGCGAGGTCTCTGCCGTGCTCAGCGCCCACGCGCTGAGCATCGAGGAGCTCGCGACCGAGACCCGAGATGCCGCCATGGCCGGCGGCCGCCTGTTCGAGGCATCCGTCTCCGCGAAGGTGCCGGCGTCCGTCGACCTGGATGCGCTGCGCGACGACCTCGAGCGCCTCGCCGCCGAGATCCAGGTCGACATCACCCTCGGCTGACCGGGACCCGACCGAGCTCCCCCCGGACAACGAGAAGGCCGCCGTTCCGAGGAACGGCGGCCTTCTGCGTCTCTGGCCTCAGGTCAGGCGCGCCTTCGGCGACACCGAGTACGTGTGCTCGGCGTCGCGGTTGACCGCGTCGCCCAGGGCCGTGTCGATCGCGGCCAGGGTGTCGGCGTCGAGCTTCACGCCCGAGGCCTTGACCGTTTCGGCGAGCTGCTCGGGACGGGAGGCTCCGACCAGCGCGGCCGCGACGTTCGGGTTCTGCAGCACCCACGCGATCGCGAGCTGCGGCATCGAGAGCCCGGCTTGCTCGGCGATGGGCTTCAGGCGCTGGACGGCGGTGAGGATGTCGTCCTGCAGGAAGCTCTTGATGAAGTCGGCGCCGCTGTGCGGGTCGGTTGCGCGCGAGCCCTCGGGCACCGGCTGACCGGGCAGGTACTTGCCGCTGAGCACGCCCTGCGCCATGGGCGACCAAACGATCTGCGAGATGCCGAGCTCTTCAGATGCCGGAACGACCTTGCCCTCGATCACGCGCCACAGCATGGAGTACTGCGGCTGGTTCGAGATGAGCTGGATGCCGAGCTGCTTCGCCAGCGCGTGCCCCTCGCGCAGCTGCTCGGCGGTCCACTCGGAAACGCCGATGTAGAGCGCCTTGCCCTGGCGGACGACGTCGGCGAACGCCTGGAACGTCTCTTCGAGCGGAGTCTCGTAGTCGAAGCGGTGCGCCTGGTACAGGTCGACGTAGTCGGTGCCGAGGCGCTGCAGCGAGCCGTTGATCGACTCGAAGATGTGCTTGCGGCTCAGGCCGGTGTCGTTCGGGCCCTTGGGGCCGGTCGGGAAGTAGACCTTCGTGAAGATCTCCAGCCCCTCGCGGCGCTGTCCTTCCAGAGCCTTGCCGAGCACGACCTCCGCCGCCGTGTTGGCGTAGGTGTCAGCGGTGTCGAAAGTGGTGATTCCGGCATCCAGCGCGGCGTGCACGGTCTTGACGGCGGCGTCGTCACCGACCTGCGAGGCGTGGGTGACCCAGTTGCCGTAGGTGATCTCCGAGACCTTGAGACCGCTGTTGCCGAGATAGCGATAGTTGACCATGGAACAACGCTACTGGCTGCGTGTGATGACAGGGCTGGATGCCGGCATCCGCCGTCATGCGGGAGCGACAGCCGCCGGCCGGCGCATCAGCATCACGAGGGGGACGACGACGAGCGCGACGCCGGCGACGAGGCTCACGGCATAGAGCGGTCGCGCCCAGGGCGAGTAGTCCCCGCCGCTGATCCCGAACGTGTCGGCGAGGCTCATTCCCACGCCGAACGACGCGGCGAAGTAGCCGAACGCACCGAGCATCAGCAGCGCCAGGAAGCTCATCACGGGAACCATCGGATGTGCGCGCCCGCGGATCGAGGCGATCGCGACCACCACCGCCAGCACCACGCCGATACCGAGGATGAAGGCCACCGGCTCCCACAGGAGGACCTCGCCCGCAGCATCCATCTCGGCGCGGATCTCGTCGAGCGTGCGCCCGGGAACGGCGGCGAGCGGATTGAGCACGAGGATCTGCACCGCGGCCACCGACGCGTAGGCCGTGATGGCGAGCACGCCGGCGATCGAGATCCAGAGTGTCCGGCGCGGCAGCGGTGTCATGCGGGACATCCTAGGAAGGCATCCCGAGAGTCTCCCGATACTCTCGCCAGGCCGCTCCGAGACGACGGATGCCCTCGGCGAGCACGTCGTCCGGGGCGGTGAACGGGATGCGGATGTGGTCGTCCGGAGACACCGACACCGCGAACGCCGCGCTCCCCGCGATCGAGACGCCGTGCGCCGCGGACACCCGGGCGAGCGCGGCGGCGGAGCCGGCAGGGACCCGGACCCACAGCGACAGCCCGCCGCGGGGCGGCTCGACCCTCCAGTCGGGCAGGTGCTCGGCCATGAGTTCCTGCAGCAGCCGCAGGCGCTCCTGGTGGATGCGGCTGTTCGCCCGACGAAGGTCGTCGGCACGGGCGATCAGGTCGAGCGCGAGCAGCTGGCCCGGCACGCTGGTGGACTGGTCGGCGAGCTGCCGGGCCCCGCGCAGGCGGCGCACGAGCACGGGGTCGGCGCGCAGCCATCCGATCCGCAGCCCCGCCCACACCCACTTCGAGACCGACTCCACGACGATGATCGGAGCGTCCGCCCGCTCGGCCGCGAGGGTCGGCGGCACCACGCCGTCGAAGGAGATGCCGGCCACGACGCGGTCCTCGATCACCGGCACGCCGTACTGGGCGGCCAGCTCGGCGACGCGATGCCGCGCGGCGGCAGGGAGCCGCGAGCCCGTCGGGTTCTGGTGGTGCGGGTTGAGGGCCACGAGTACGGGCCGCAGCCGGGCGAGCGCCTGCTCGAGCGCGTCGACGTCGAGTCCGTCCGGACCCATCGGGACACCGTGCACCGTGCCACCGCGCAGGCTGACCGAGTCGGTGACGCCCGGCCAGGTGATCTCCTCGGCGAGCACGATGTCGCCGGGGCTCACGAGAGCATTGACGACGAGGCTGATGGCCTGCTGCGCGCCGTGCGTGACGAGGATCTGCTCGGGTGTCGTCGGCGTGCCCTCCGCGGTGTACATGTCGGCGATGAGCGTCCGCAGTGCGGGGAGGCCCGCCGGATCGGTCTCGGGCAGCAGCGCGAGCTCGAGTCGCGGCTTGTGCTCGCTGATGAGCTGCACGCCCAGCTCGGAGATCTGCGGCACGGTACGCAGCAGGTCGATCGCATTGGGCAGGGCCGAGAACAGCGCCTCGCCGCGTCCCTGCCGCTGCACGGGAGACACGGATGCCGCCGCACCGGCGACGCGCGTGCCACTCCCCTGCCGCCGATCCACCAGGCCGCGCTCGGCCAGGTCGGCGTACGCGGCGACGACCGTGCCGCGCGACACGGAGCTCGCGGCGGCGAGAGCGCGCTCGGCCGGCAGACGGTCGCCGGGGCGCAGCTCGCCGCGCGTGATCAGAGCCTCGATGCCGCGGGACAGCCGCGCCGCCAGCGTGCCGTCTCCGTGGGTCCAGCGCCCCAGCCGCGCGGACAGTGCCTCCGAGGCGACCTCGCCCGAGCGCACGAGAGTCGCGGAGGCATCGGCGGATCGTGCAGGAATGGCCGATCCGTGGTCCATCGGCCGGGTATTGGCCCTGTCATCGACGCTCATAAGACCCGATTCTGGACCAATGAGCACCTCTACGACCACCCTCGCGGCAGATCTCGGTCCAATCGACCCCGATTGGACCATCGGCCAGCTCATCGAATGGCTCAGCGATGATTCCCGCCAGCACGACCCCGCGCTTCAGCATCCGCTGTCCCTGATCGAGGCGGCCCTGACCGGCGAGCCCTGGTCGCGGCCGCCGTCGACCGTCGCGCTGATCCGCTCGCTGACCCTCGCCGCGCCGCCGTACGGGTCGTCCGTGATCGCCGACGTCCTGCTCCCGTCGCGAAGCCTGACGCTCGTCGCCTAGGAGCGACGGCTCGACGGGAGCGCGGGCCAGGTCAGGTCAGGTCGCCTGCGCAGAGGCTGACGGTGGCGCGGGAGTCGTCACGATCTCGGCGCGGTCGCGGAAGCCTTCGGCCGTCACCCGGTCCAGGGCGACCTGCTTGCGGATGGCCGCAGCCTTCTCGTAGAGGCTCGGGTCGCCGTAGCTCGTGAGCACCTTGACCAGCACCGGCAACAGCTCGATCATGAAGAACAGCGCGGCGATCAGGATGTGCGCCCACAGGATCGTGGGCTCCTTCTCGCTCAGGCGGTTCAGGCCGCTGATCTGGCTGAGCAGTCCGACGGCTCCGGCGTTGCCCTGGGCCACGGCATCCGCTCGTGCGTTGTATGCGGCGAGCGCCTGGTCGTAGGTGTCGCGCGCCGCCGGCAGCTGGGACTTCGCCTGCTCGCGGTTCGTCGACTCCGACGTCGAGGTGTTCTCCTTGGCGGCGGTGCCGGCGGCGGCGAGCTCCTCGTTCGCGGTGCGCAGCTGCGCGGCGAGCGCGTCGTACGTCTGCTGCGCCTCGGCGAGCTGCGCCTGGGCGGCATCCGAGCTCGCGCCCTCGCCGTTGACCCCGGTGCAGCCCGGAACCGTGCCCGCGCCCTCCCCGGTCAACTCGCACTGGTAGAGCACGCGCGCCTGGTCGATCACGGCCTGCTGCGCGGTCATCTTCGCGGTCACATCGTCGACCGTGGCCTGGGCAGCCGACTCCGTCGCCGAGGAGGATTCGGTTCCTGCGACGATGCCGGTCGCGGCCTGGTTCTCGAGCTCGGCGACCTTGGCGGTGGCGGAATCCAGCGCGATCTTCTCCGGACCGGTCTCGAGCGCCTCCTGATCGGACTGCGACTGCGTGATGTTGGTCGACGCGACCTCGCGGGCGATGTCGTTGTGGAAGATCTGCAGCACGAGCGGCTCGGCGACGACGAAGCCGATGATCGCGGCCATGATCACACGCGGGATCGCGAGGCCGATGAGCCGCCACACGTTCCGCGTCGAGCTCATGGTCGAGGTGAGGAAGCGGTCGAGGTTGAAGATGATGAGCGCCCACACGAGCGCGAGCGGCACGGCCAGCCAGATCGCGGCCTGCACACCGGTGGTGAGCGCGAAGAGCATCGAGATGGCGGAGACCAGCGCGGTGCCGGCGAGCACGAAGAACATCTGCACGAAGCGGGGCGTCTCGCCGGGAACGCGGTCGAGGATCTCGCCCTCCGCGCCACCGAGGATCGCGAGGGTCCGAGCGCGGGAGCCTGGCGTGCGCGGGGCGCGCTTGCGGCGAGGCTTGCGGGCACGGGGCTCGCGCGGGGGCTTCACCGGCGCGGACTCCTCGTCGGCGGCGACCGCATCGGCGATCGGGGTCGCCTCGGCAGGATCTGCGACGGGGACCTCGCGGGTGGCGTCGTCGGCGCCGGTCGGCTCGAATTCGCGCAGGAAGTCGAGGTCATCGGTGACGGCGTCGGGTTCGCCGTCGATGATGATCCGACCCTGCGAGTCGTAGCGACCCGGTCGATGGGCGGAATAGGGCATCCGAACAATCTACGAAAGGTCGCCTGTGGATAGCGTGGAAAAGTCCTTGGAGTGCCTCACAGGTTCCGTGCCGTCCGGCGGAATCAGGATGCCGGGAGCAGACGGTCGAGGGCGGCGGCGTACGCGGCCAGCCCGTCGTCGAGGGTGAAATGTCCGGCGGCGGCGAGTGTGCCGAGACCGTGGATCAGCCCCCACAGCGCCACGACATCGGTCGGCCGGTCGAGCCCCACCGCGGCCGCGCCCTCGGCGAGCACGGCCTCGAGCCCGTCGATCAGTGGTGCCATCGTGGCGGTCGGGGATCCGGGGACGCAGACGGTCGGGTCGTAGACGGCGTCGAACGCGTGCGGATGCTCGATCGCAAAGCGGATGTACGCCGAACCGCCGTCGACGAGAGCCGCCCGCGGGGTCGAGGCTTTCTCGGCGGCGGCGCGGACCTGGGCGAGGAGGTCGGCCATGCTGCGCTCGGCGATCGCCTTGAGCAGGCCGAGCCGATCGGAGAAGTGGTGGTACGGCGCGTTGTGGCTGACGTTCGCCGCCCGTGCGACCTCGCGCAGGCTGATCTCCGCCGCCGGCATCCGCTCCAGCAGCTGCATGGCGGCGTCTTCCAGGGCACGGGCGAGATCGCCGTGGTGGTAGCCGTCCTTCGAACTTGACATGAGCAACATCATCTCCTATCTTGACACTGTCCACCAGCTTGACACTGTCCAGATAGGAACAACGCCATGACCTCTCTCGTGATCGACGGCCACCCCGACGCCCGCTCCTTGACCGCCGCACTCGCGCAGCGCTATGCCGCGGGGCACGGCGATGCCCGCGTGCTCGCTCTGCGCGACCTCGACTTCGATCCGAACCTGCGCTTCGGCTACCGCGAGCGCATGACGCTCGAGCCCGACCTCGTCGAGGCGAAGCAGGCTCTGCACGATGCCGACACGATCGTCGTCGCGACACCGGTGTGGTGGGGCGCACCGCCGGCCCTCCTCAAGGGCTTCTTCGATCGGGCGCTGCTGCCGCAGCAGGAATACCGCTACTCGAAGCTCGGCCTCCCCGAGGGCCTGATCCCCGCGCGCCGTGGACGTCTGCTCCTGCTCGCCGACACTCCCTGGTTCTTCCTGCCGTTCACCGGCCTCCCGGCACAGACGCAGATCGTGCGCAACACCATGAAGTTCTGCGGCATCCGCTCGGTGCGCACGCACCGCATGCTCGGTGTGAAGGATGCCAAGGCGGCGACCATCACACGCTGGCTCGACCGCGCCGAGCAGCTCGGCGCGACAGATGCCCGTCGCGCCGGTGCGCCTCAGGCCATCGCGGCGGAGGCGGCCTCGTCTTCGGTGGTGGCGACGAGCTGACCGCAGGCGCCGTCGATCTCCTTGCCGCGGGTGTCGCGGAGGGTGGTCGGGATGCCGGCATCGTTCAGGCGGCGCACGAACTCGTTGGTGACGTCCTTCTCGGATGCCGTCCAGATCGAGCCGGGCGTCGGGTTCAGCGGGATCGGGTTCACGTGCACCCAGCCGCGTCCGCGCTGGTTGAGCTTGTCGGCCAGCAGGTCGGCACGCCAGCCGTGGTCGTTCATGTCCTTGATGAGCGCATACTCGATCGAGACGCGGCGGCCGGTCTTGGCGTAGTAGTCGTAGGCGGCATCCAGCGCCTCATCGACCTTCCAGCGGGAGTTCACCGGGATGAGCTCGTCGCGCAGGTGGTCGTCCGGCGCATGCAGCGACAGTGCGAACGTGACGGGGATGCCCTCGTCGGCGAGCTTCTTGATCGCCGGCACCAGGCCGACGGTGGACACCGTGATGCCGCGGGCGCTCATGCCGAGACCGTCGGGCTGCGGGGCGACCATCGACCGCACCGCATCCATGACGCGCTTGTAGTTGGCGAGCGGCTCACCCATGCCCATGAAGACGATGTTCGAGACGCGCTCCATGCTGTGGTCGTCGGACTTCTTGCCACCCAGGCCACCCTCGGCGATGAGCCGGTTGGCGCGGACGATCTGCTCGATGATCTCGGCGGTGGACATGTTGCGGGTCAGCCCCGCCTGTCCGGTCGCGCAGAACGGGCAGTTCATGCCGCAGCCGGCCTGGCTCGACACGCACAGCGTGATGCGGCCGGGGTAGCGCATGAGCACCGACTCGACCAGGGCACCGTCGTGCAGACGCCACAGGAACTTGATCGTGTCGCCCTTGTCGGTCTCGAGGCGGCGGACCTCGGTGAGCAGCGGCGGCAGCATCCCGGCGACGAGCTGCTCCCGGGTGTCGGCCGGGAGGTCGGTCATCTGCTCGGGGTCGGACGTGTAGTGGCGGAAGTAGTGCGTCGACAGCTGCTTCGCACGGAAGCCGGGAAGCCCGAGCTCCTTGACCTTCTCGATGCGCTCGGCCGGCGTGAGGTCGGCCAGGTGCACGGGCGGCTTGCCGCGCTTGGGGCTCGCGAACTGCAGGAGCGGACGCCCCTCGACATCCTTCTGCTGGGTCCATCCCTCGGTCGCCGGGCGCACCTGCGCCGGGCGCGTCTCACGGACCTTGCCCTGGGCCGGCCGACCCTGCGGGGCGGACGCGGATGCTGCGGGGCGCGTCTCGCGCGTGCGGGGAGTCTCGGTCATACCCTCCAGGGTACGCGGTGCCGGGTGGGAAGCGCCTGGAGCACAGGCAGCCCGACGCGACTCACCCCAGCAGCGGGCGCTGCGCGGCGCGCTGACCCTCGTACTCCTCGCGGGCCCGCTGCGCGGTCTCGGTGCTCGAGACCTCGGCCACCGGCACATCCCACCAGCCCTCGCCGTCGGGGCCGTAGACCGTCGGATCGCTCTCGACGTGGATGAGCGTCGTCCGCTCGGAGGCCTTCGCAGCGGCGACCGCGGCGCGCAGGTCGTCGACCGCCGCGGATCCCTTCGCGATCTCGACGACGTCGACGCCGTAGCTGCGCGCGTTCATGGCGAGGTCGACCGGCAGCACGTCGCCGCGCTGGAAGTTGCGCGCCTCGTCGTCGTAGCGGCGGTACTTCGTGCCGAAGCGCTCCGAGCCGACCGTCTCCGAGAGATGCCCGATCGAGGCATAGCCCTGGTTCTGGATGAGCACGACGATGATCTTGATGCCCTCGGCCACGGCCGTCGCGAGCTCGGAGCTCAGCATCAGATACGAGCCGTCGCCGACCATGACGACGACGTCGCGCTCGTCGCCGGATGCCGTGAGCCCGCGCTTGACCCCGAGTCCTCCCGCGATCTCGTACCCCATGCAGGAGTACGCGTATTCGACGTGATAGCCCAGCGGGTCGCTCACGCGCCACAGCTTGTGCAGGTCGCCGGGGAGCGAACCGGCCGCCTGCACGATCACGTCTTCGTCAGCCACGGCCCCACGCACGGCGCCGATGATCTCGGGCTGACCCGGCAGCTCGCGGCCCGTGGGGGCGAGGGCCCGGTCGACCACCGCATCCCACTCGCGCCTCTCGTCGGCGATCCGTGAGCTCAGGGCCGGTGCGACGCGGTATCCGTCGAGCTCGTCGCGCAGCGCGACCAGGGTCTCCCTGGCATCCGCGACGACGGGCAGCTGCGAGCCGTGCTTGTAGGCGTCGAAGGCCGCGACGTTGATGTTGACGAACACCGCATCGGGGTTCTGGAAGGCCGTGCGGGACGCCGTCGTGAAGTCGCTGTACCGGGTGCCGACGCCGATGATGACGTCGGCCTCCGCCGCGATGCGGTTCGCCGCGGTGGTGCCGGTCGCGCCGATGCCGCCCAGGTACTGAGGGTGATCCCACGGCAGGGCGCCACCACCCGCCTGCGTCGTGCCGACCGGGATGCCCGTGGCCTCGACCAGCGCCCGCAGCGCCTGCTCCGCCTCGGAGTAGATGACGCCACCGCCCGCGACGAGGAGCGGCTGCTTCGCGCCACGGATCGCCGCGACGGCCCGTGCCAGCGGTCCGCGCTCCGGCAGTGGTCGGCGGATGTGCCACTCCCGGTCCTGGAGGAACTCGAGGGGGACGTCCAGCGCTTCGGCCTGCACGTCTTCGGGCAGGGCGATCGTCACCGCACCGGTCTCGGCGGGATCGGTGAGGACGCGCATCGCGGCGAGCGCGATAGAGAACAGCTGCTCCGGGCGCTGCACCCTGTCGAAGAAGACCGAGAGCGGGCGGAACGCGTCGTTCACGGTGAGACCGATGTCGTGCGGGCGCTCCAACTGCTGCAGCACGGGGTCGGCGACCCGCGTGGCGAAGGTGTCGCTCGGCAGCAGCAGCGCCGGCAGCCGGTTGGTGGTCGCGAGCGCCGCACCGGTCAGCATGTTCGTGGCGCCGGGACCGACCGAGGCTGTGCTCGCGAACGTCGCCCTGCGGCGATGCATCCGGGCGAACCCCACCGCCTGATGCACCATCGCCTGCTCGTTGCGGGCCTGGTGGTAGGGCATCAGGTCGGGCTGCTCGAGGTTGTACTGCTGCAGCGCCTGACCGAGACCGGCGACGTTCCCGTGACCGAAGATGCCGAACATGCCGGGCACGGTGCGCTCGCGGATGTCGCCGTCGACCGTCCACTGCCGCGAGAGGAACTCGACCAGTGCCTGGCCGACCGTCATCCGTCTGGTCTGCATCAGAGTTCTCCCTCTGCTCGGTAGGGCAGCCGCGGATCGATGTCCTGCCCGCTCCAGCTGTCGCGCACCCACGCGTGCGCGGGGTCGTCGGTGATGAGCCAGGACCGCTCCCGGTCAGGGCCGGCCATGACGTTCAGGTAGTAGAGGTCGTAGCCGGGGGCAGCCACGGCAGGACCGTGGAACCCGAACGGCACCAGCGCGATGTCGCCGGTGCGCACCCGCTCGGCGATGTCGATCTCGCCGGCACCCGAGGAGTAGGTCGCGAACATCCCGAAGGCCGCGTCGGCGGCGGCGGCGTCTCCGCTCGCGCGCGTGGGCGCCGCCTCGAAGTAGTAGATCTCCTCGAGTCGGGACTCTCGCCCCGCCACGTGCTCGTCGTGCTTGTGCGGCGGGTACGACGACCAGTTCTCGGCGGGCGTGATGACCTCGCACACGATGAGGCGCTCGGCGTCGAGCGCCTCCGGCGTGCCGAAGTTGTGCACCTGCCGGCTGGAGGCGCCGGCGCCACGGAGCTCGACCGGGGTCTCGGCCGCGAGGATGTGCCGCGTGGGATGCACGACGGAGGTGGGCGATGAAGCCACGGCCACCCGACCCGAGCCCGTGATGACAGCCGTGGCCGCCGCCGAGAGGTAGAGCACGTCGCTCGGACCGTCGAACACGGACCGGCGACCGGCGAGCGCTGTCTCGGTGGTCGATCCCTCCTCGGTGTGCGCCACGGAGAACGACCCGGAGAGCGGCACGATGATCCGCTCCACCCCGGTGTCGGCGAGCGCGAGGCTCTCCCCCGCGCCGAGCTCGCCGATGCGGATGCCGGTGTGCGCCCAGCCAGGTGTGGTGTCGTCGACGACGCTCTCCCAGCCGTCGCGGCCGATCGTGCCGCGGCGGTGGAACCAGTTCCCGTCCTCGGTCATGGCGTCTCCTGCCCGCATCCGCTGGTCAGCTGTTCTGGGGGAAGCCGAGGTCGATGCCGCCGTGGAGGGCGGGGTCGAGCCACCGACTGGTGATCGCCTTCTCGCGGGTGAAGAAGTCGAAGCCATGGACACCGTACGCCTTCGCGTCGCCGAACAGCGATGCCTTCCACCCGCCGAACGAGTGATAGGCCACGGGGACCGGGATGGGCACGTTGATGCCGATCATCCCGACCTGGACCTCGTGCTGGAAGCGGCGGGCCGCCCCGCCGTCGTTCGTGAAGATCGCGGTCCCGTTGCCGAACCGGCCGGAGTTGATCAGGTCGACCCCCTCCTGGAAGGTCTGCACCCGCACCACCGACAGCACGGGCCCGAAGATCTCTTCCTGGTAGGCCCGCGAGGAGGTCGGGATCTCGTCGATGAGTGTCGGCCCGAACCAGAAGCCGTCCTCGTTCCCGTCGACCGTCAACCCTCTGCCGTCGACCACGATGCGCGCCCCGTCGGCCTCGGCGATGTCGACGTAGCCCGACACCTTCTCGCGGTGCTCCGCCGTGATCAGCGGACCCATGTCGGGCTCGCCGTCGGCACCGCCCGCACCGTCGCCGATGCGCAGCCCCGCGATGCGCTGCGAGATGCGCTCGATCAGCGCGTCCGCCACCGGCTCGACCGCGAGCAGGACCGAGACGGCCATGCACCGCTCCCCCGCCGCGCCGAATCCCGCGTTCACGGCCTGGTCGGCGACGAGGTCGAGATCGGCATCCGGCAGGACGAGCATGTGGTTCTTCGCGCCGCCGAGTGCCTGCACCCGCTTGCCGTTGCGGGACGCGGTCTCGTAGATGTACTGGGCGATGGGCGTCGAGCCGACGAACGAGATCGAGGCGACGTCCGGGCTCTCCAGCAGCCCGTCCACCGCCTGCTTGTCGCCCTGCAGCACGGTGAACACGCCGTCGGGCAGCCCGGCCTCGGCCCAGAGGGCGGCGAGCCAGAGCGCCGCGGACGGGTCCTTCTCGCTGGGCTTGAGCACCACGGCGTTGCCCGCGGCGATCGCGACCGGGAAGAACCACATCGGCACCATCGCCGGGAAGTTGAACGGGGAGATGATGCCGACGACGCCGAGGGGCTGCTTGAGCGAGTACACGTCGATGCCGGTCGACACGTTCTCCGAGTACGCGCCCTTGATCAGGTGCGGGAACCCGGTCGCGAGCTCCACGACCTCCTGGCCGCGCAGGATCTCGCCCATCGCATCGGAGCGGACCTTGCCGTGCTCGGCGGTGATGATCGCCGCCAGCTCACCCTTGCGCGCGTTCAGCAGCTCGCGGAACGCGAACATCACCGCCTGGCGCCGCGCGATCGAGTAGGCGCTCCACACCTGGAATCCGCGCTGCGCGGAGGCGATGGCGTCCGCGATCTCGGAGTCGTCGGCCAGGGCGACATGCCCGGTCACCGCACCCGTCGCGGGGTTGTGGACGGGAGCGGTGCGACCGCTCGCCGAGGCGCGGGCGGCACCGTCGATCCAGTGGCCGATGACGGGGATGTCGGAAGCGGAGGTCATGCGTGTCCTTCTGCAGAGAGGGCGATCAGGCGGTCAGCCCGGGGTGGACGAGGGAGGCCGCGACGTCGATGGCGGATGCCACGTCGATGTCCGACGAATAGAGGAGCGTGCGGCCGACGGTCAGGCCGCGCACGCCGGGGAGCGACAGAGCGTCCTCCCAGGACGAGAACGTGTCGTCGGGGTCGGCGCCCGCGTCGCCGCCGAGCAGCAGCACGGGCAGCGTCGTCGCCGCGAGCACGCGCTCCATGTCGTCGACGACCGGCAGCTTCAACCAGGTGCTCGCGCTGCTCGCGCCGAGACCGCTGGCGATCGCGATCGACAGCATCACGGCATCCGGGCTCAGGTCGTTGACGACCCGGCCATCGACCCGGCGGCTGAGGAACGGCTCGAGCATGATCGGCAGGTCGGCCCGTGCGGCCGCGGTCACCGCGTCGGCCGTCGAGGCCAACGTGGGCGCCGTCCCGTCGTCGTCGAGGTTCACGCGCAGCAGGGCCTTGGCGAAGTCGATGCCGGAGTCCACCATCGCCGGCACGTCGTACCCGGTGTAGCGGTCGTCCATCTCGAAGGTCGCTCCGCGGAGCCCGCCGCGGTTCATCGACCCGACGACGATCTTGTCGTCGAGCAGGCCCAGCATCGCCAGGTCGTCGATGATGTCGGGGGTGCCGAGCACACCGTCCACACCCGGATGCCGCAGGGCGATCGCGAGCCGATCGAGCAGCTCGTAGCGGTCGGCCATGGCGAACGGCGACCCGCCGACCGCGAGCGCACCGCGCGCGGGGTGGTCGGCGGCGATGATGAACAGCCGCCCGTCCCCGCGGATGATGTCGCGGCGGCGGCGTCCGGCCAGCGTCTCGCGGATCGCGTGCGGGGACTCCGCGCGCACCGTCCGGAGTCGGTGGAAGTCCTCTTCGGTCAGGGCTGTCATCTCACGCATCTCCGTTCACGACCTCGGCGACCTTGCGCTCGGTCGGCATCGCCGTCGAGCATTCCCGGCGTCCGGCGACGATGCCGCCCGCCGCATTCGCATAGGTCAGAGTCTTCTCCAGCTCCCACTCGGCGAGCAGTCCGTGGCAGAGCGCGCCGCCGAACGCGTCGCCGGCACCGAGCCCGTTCACGACCTCGACCGCGGTCGCGGGGATCTCGACCTGCCTCGACCGGGTCTTCGCGAGCACGCCGCGCGGTCCCTGCTTCACGATCGCCAGCTCGACGCCGCGCTCGAGGAGCGCATCCGCGGCACGCTGCGGGTCGGTCTCGCCGACCGCGACCTCGCACTCCTCGCGGTTTCCCACGGCGACCGTGGCGAACTCCAGCGCCCGCTGGATCTGCACGCGAGCCTCGTCGGGCGTCTCCCAGAACATGGGGCGGTAGTCCAGATCGAACACCGTGTGCGCCCGGCGGCCGCGTGCCCGGAGGAGGTCGAGGTGCGTCTGCCTGCTCGGCTCCTCGCTCAGGCCGGTCGCGGTGAACCAGACGAGCGCAGCCTGCCGCACGGCGGCCTCGTCGACGTCGCCCGGCCGGATCTGCAGGTCGGGGGCGGTCGGCTCGCGATAGAAGTACAGCGGGAAGTCGTCGGGCGGGAAGATCTCGCAGAACGTGATCGGGGTCTTGTAGGTCGGGTCGGTCGCGACGTACCGACTGTGCACCCCGAGACGCTCGAGCTCTGTGCGCAGATACCGCCCGAAGGGGTCGTCCCCGACGCGGGAGAGCAGGGCGGTGTCGTGGCCGTACCGTGCGGCGGCGACCGAGACGTTGGCGGCGCTGCCGCCGAGGTACTTGCCGAAGCTGGTGACCTCGCCGAGGCCGACGCCGTCCTGCAGCGGATACAGGTCGACGCCCAGACGCCCGATGGCCAGGATCTCCGGGACCGGTGAGTGCTCGGTCATCGCGCCTCCTCCCTCTCGCTCATTTGTCTTAACATTAGCACTTAGTAGCTCACTCGCCGAGATCAGTCGATCGCCCGGCGGATGCTGAGCATCCCGCCGCCGACGGCACGAGCGGCCGCGGCGTCGAAGGCGCCGTCCTGAACCGCACCGGCCAGGTCGACCCGCGCCCAGTCGCCGGGTGACGTGAACGCCAGATCGCGCTCCTCGGTCAGGTAGTTCACGAACCGGAGCTCCGCCTCGGTGCCGACGCGCCGCGCCGACTCCAGCACCACATCACCCGACAGCCGCACGGGGAACGCCGCCTCGGGCAGCGGGCCGTCGGCCGCACCCGAACCGCGAACGACGAGCGGGTCGTGCCGGAAGAGATCGGCGGCGCGCACCGCGGTGGCATCGTCGGCGCCGACCAGGATCGCCAGATCGGTGTGCACGGCGACTCCGAGGTACTGGGCGCCCGGCACGGGGATCTCGGATCCGGCCGGCTCGTCGCGCAGCGGATGCACGTTCACGCTCATCATCCCGACCGAGCGCGACAGCGTGACCGCGAGAGCATCCGGCGCGTCGGCCGTCGACACCAGCTCGTACTCCGACAGCTTCTGCACCAGCACCGCGGTCGAGCCCGCCGCGGCGAAGCGGTACGCCGGATAGGTCGGCAGCGGGAATTCGCCCCAGCCACCCTCGGCCTCGCGTCCGCGCACGGTCGTGCCGTACTGCCCGGCACTGCGGGAGGAGTCGAGCCCGGCGCCGTCGACGGGCACCAGCACCCGGAGCCGGTGATCGGAGGCGGTGTTCACGTAGTCGATGCCGACGCGCAGGAAGCCCTCGCCCTCGCGCAGTTCGATCGTGGTCTCGGTCACGAGCGGCACCGTCGAGGTCGAGCGCCGGCGGTCCGCGTCCAAGCGCTCCGGCAGGTCGTAGACCCGGCGGATGCGGATGCGTCCGCGCAGCGGCCCCTCCTCGAGCACGGTCACCTCGACCGACGAGGGCGCCGAGACGGCGGATGCCGCATCGACCGGGCCGTAGTTGTAGGAGTCGCCGCAGTCGCCGTCGTCGACGAGAGCGAGCGCGCCGTCGATCGACGAGCCGTCCGCGCCGTCGATGCGGACGGTCCCGTCGGCGTTCACGGTCGCGGTGAGGGCCCGGTTCGAGAGCGATCCGGACGACACGGTGACCGCGTCGGCCGATGCCGGCGCCGTGGTCTCGCCGACCGCGGCGAGCGCGAGGCCGTCGACGTCGACGGCCAGGAGCGCCCGGTGCCGAGGGTCGGCGATGGTCTCGACGTGCCAGACGTCGTCGCCCGCGGCATCCGCGGCGACGCGCTCCTCGAGCTCGACGGTGAACGCGGCCAGGTCCCACACGCCCTGCGGGCTCTCGGCGACCTGGAAGCGCAGCGACCGCTCGCCCCACTCGTAGCCGTTGATCTGCTGGCCGAAGAGCTCGCGGCCGTGGATGCGGCGGAGGACCTTCGGCAGGTCGGCCGTGCGCATCCGCTCGTCGCCGAGGACGGTGGTCAGCGGGTCGAGCAGCTGCACGCCCGCGGAGAGCGAGCCCGCGTCGACACCGTGCAGCGTGACCTCGACCTGCGCGCGCCGGGCGAACCCCGAGGGGTTGAACACCAGGTGCTGCGCGGGCGAGACGGCCGCCGAGACGTCGCGGAGCACGGTGTCGATCACGCCGCGGGCGATGTGGCCGGCGGTGTGGATGCGCGTGCCCACCTGCTCGGCTGTCGCGTCGACGCCGCATCCGGTCACGGAGTCGTGCGCGGTGCTCTCCACGATGCGGTACCAGGCGGTGTCGAAGAACGAGCGGTGGTCGCGGGTGCCGTACATCAGGTCGAGGCGCTCGGCGGCGGTGAGCGCCTGCTCGGAGCGGGCCATCTCGCGCTTGAGGTTCGTGCGGATCGAGAAGACGCCGGGCAGGAGGTTGCCGCGGGCGTGCGAGCGCATCTCGCCGTGCACCTGCGGGAGGGCCGCAAGCGATGCGGCATCCGTCTCATACCGGGAGAGGTGCTCGTCGAGCGTCGCGATCGACAGGTGCGGTTCGCGCCCGTCCGCGTCGTAGTCGCGGATGACCTCGGCGAGGTCCTCGGGCGGTGCCGAGTGGTCGGTGCCCAGCATCGCGAGCACCGGGTCGTCGCCGTACCAGGATGCGGTGCGGGCGGCGTAGTCGGGGGCGAGTTCGGGCAGCTGCCCCGGCAGGGCGAACATGTCGAGTCCGTTGCCGTAGCCGTCGAAGAGGTACTCGCACCGCACGGCGTCGCCGTTGGGGGCGACCCAGGAGAAGGCGTGCTCGGCGATGTCGGCGGGGACGCCGCGCCAGAGGGCGCTGTGACGGATGCCGAAGCCGGACAGGATCTGCGGCATCTGGGCCGCGTGGCCGAACATGTCGGGGAGGTAGCCGACGGGCATCGTGCGTCCGAGGCGGGCGCTCGCGGCGCGGCCGAGCTCGAGGTTGCGGATGATCGTCTCGCCGTCGCAGCCGAACTCGTCGAGGAGGATGAGGAACGGGCCGACGCTGAGCTGCTCCCGCTCGACCAGCGCCACGACCCGGTCGCGCATGTCCGGGCGCATCTCGAGGTAGTCCTCGATCGCCGCGGCCTGTCCGTCGAGCGTGAACCGGTACTCCGGCTCCGCCTCGAGGATGCCGATCAGCCGGTCGAGCATGTGCACCAGGCGCAGACGGAACACATCGTGCGGCTCGTACCACTCGCGGTCCCAGTGGGTGTGGGGGACGACGACGATCTCACTGGTCACGGGCGGGGACTCCTGATTCTCTGGGGAAAGGTGTGGGGCGTGCGGCCGGTCAGGCGCACAGGGCGGCGATGCTGCGGTCGGGGTACAGCAGGTAGTGGGGGCCGGCGGAGCGCGCGGCCGCGAACGCGACGCGATCGCCGTGCACCGAGCGACGCTCGCCGGCGCCGTCGACGAGGATCAGACCGTCGGCGTCGATGGCGAGCAGCTCGTCCTCGATGCGCAGGAGCACGGGGGCGGTGAAGAGGTCCGGTGCGGTGAGCCCGTCGCGCACGGTCACCCCGCCCATGATGGCGGTGCGCCCGGCGGCGACTCCGGCCAGGATCGCCTCGGGCGAGGCGTCCTCCGCCGCGACCCAGGTCGTCGGGGTGCCCGGGCCGACGCCCTGGCTCTGCATGTGGAAGTCGGCGCCGCCGAGGAGCACGGCATCCTTGTCCCACCGTTCGTGGAAGGCGAGCGGCGAGGTCGCGATGAGCTCCCGGTACCAGGTCGAGTGCCACAGCTCGATCGCCCGCGGGGCGCGCTCCAGCGGATGCAGCCACGAGCAGTCGCCCGAGATCGGGTGGTTCACGCTGAGCACGCCGCCGCGGCGCTCGACCTCGTCGACCCACTCCTGCGCGGGGCGGCGGAAGTCGATCCAGCCGATGTCACCGAAGGCGTTCGCGTGACCGCGGTGCGTGGTCACCTCCTGCCCGGGGAGCAGCGTGATGGAGTGCTGCATCCCGACACCCGGGAGGTGCGCGTGATGGCTGGTGGTGTTGTGGTCGGTGACGGCGAGGAAGTCGAGCCCGGCCCTCGCGCCCAGTGCGGCGAGCCCCGAGATGCTCTCGCGGCCGTCGGAGTGGAGGGTGTGCGCGTGGAAGTCGCCGGCGAACCATCGCAGGCCGGCGGGCGCCGGGAGGTTTCTCGAACTCCCCCGCGACACCCCGGTCACGGGGGCCGCATCCGGCCCGTGGTCGATCGTCGACTCCGCGGGGAGGGAGATCTCGACCGTGATGTCGGCGCCGCCGGCACTCAGCCGGTGCACGCCGAGGATCACGTTCCACTCGCCCTCCTCGGGACGCCCCGGCAGGTACCCGGGCGTGGCGTCGTCGGTGCGGATCACGGAGGAAGTACGCGCACCGCCCGACCATCCGCGCCACCCTGCGGCGCCCTCGCAGCCGAGGTCGATCACCGCCGCCTCGCTGTCGTACGAGATGCGCACCTCGAGCGAGTCGGTGCCCGCGGGCACGTCGAACGGCACCCGCACGTAGCGGTCGGCGTTCTGGATCTCGTGGGTGAGGTGGAGGGTGGTGCGGATGGTGCTCATCAGCCGATCCGCTCGGTGCTCTCGGCGTCGAACAGCAGCACCCGGTTGAGCTGCGGGACGATCCAGCCGCGGTCGCCCGGCGCCGGCTCCTGCTCCTCGGGGACGACGACCTGCAGCTTGTGCTCTCCCGCGCTCACGAGCACCAGGCTCGTCGCACCGAGGGTCTCGGTCACGACGACCTCGGCGGCGATACCGCCCTCGACGGGCTCGGTCGACCAGCGCAGGTACTCGGGACGGATGCCCCAGATCACGGTCTGCCCCTCGCGCGCCGAGGCGGCGGCTTCGGTGGGAACCGTCACATCGGATTCACCGATCCGCACGGTTCCTCCCGAGACCGCGGTCTCGAGCAGGTTCATCGGCACCGAGCCGATGAACCCCGCGACGAACGTATTGTTCGGGCGGTGGAAGATCTCGCGCGGCGAGCCGATCTGCTGGAGCTTGCCCGACTTCATGACCGCGATCCGGTCGGCGAGCGCGAGCGCCTCGGCCTGGTCGTGGGTCACGAACACGGTCGTGACGCCCAGGTCGCGCTGCAGCTCCTTGAGGAACGTGCGCGCCTCGAGGCGCAGACGGGCGTCGAGGTTCGACAGCGGCTCGTCGAGCAGCAGCACGTCGGGGCGGGTCGCGACGGCGCGGGCGAGAGCCACGCGCTGCTGCTGACCACCGGAGAGCTGGCCGGGGCGGCGCTCGATGAGTCCGTTCAGCGACAGTCCGTTGGCGACCGACTCGGCCGTGGTGCGGCGCTCGGTCTTCCCCACGCGCCGGATCCGCAGCGGGTAGGCGATGTTGTCGCCCACGTCCATGTGCGGGAACAGCGCGTAGTCCTGGAAGACCATCGCGACGCCGCGCTCGCCCGGCTCCGCATTCGTGACGTCTTTCTCGCCGATCGTGAGCTTTCCGGAGGTGATGCTCTCCAGACCCGCGATCGACCGCAGCAGCGTGGTCTTCCCGCAGCCGGAGGGGCCGAGGAGCGCGAAGAACTCGCCGTCCGCGATCTCGACGTCGACACTGTCGACGCCGCGCACCCCGCCGGGGTACTCCTTGACGAGTTCGGTTGCAATGATGGCGGCCATCAGGACTTGATCCCTCCGTGGAAGCGGAAACCGTAGCGACGGTTCACAAAGAAGTAGATGAGCAGGACAGGCACCGAGAACACCAGCGAGAACGCCGAGATCAGACGGAGGTCGGCCTGGCCGCTCTCGGTGTAGAAGGTGTACATGAGCACGGCGGCCGGCTGCATGTCGGGCGTGCGCAGCAGCAGGAACGGAACGAGGAAGTTGCCCCAGACCTGCACGATCGTCCAGATCGCGATGAACGCGAGACCCGGGCGGGCGATCGGCACCACGATGTCCTTGAGGATGCGGAAGGGGCCGGCGCCGTACAGCCGCGCCGACTCCTCGTAGGACTTCGGGATCGAGTCCATGAAGTCCTTGAGGATGAAGATCACCGTCGGCAGGATGCCGCCCGCCAGCACCAGGATGACGCCGACGTGCGTGTTGATCAGCTGCAGCTGGTTGATCAGCTGGAACGTCGGCACCATGGCCGCCGTCCCCGTCACGATCGACGAGAGCAGTAGCAGGCCGTAGAGGATGCCGTCGCGGCCGGGGATGCTGATCCGGCTCATCGCATACGACGCCAGCGCGCCGAGGACGATCACGAGCGCCATGGTTCCGACGCCGAGGATCAGCGAGTTGAGGATCGACTTCATCGCGTAGGGGTTCTCGACCAGCCGCGCGAAGTTGTCGAGCGTCCAGTCCGGCCACGACACCGTCAGCGACGGGGTCGCGTCGAACGGGGCCAGGACCAGCCACACCATCGGCAGGGCGAAGAACAGCGACACGATGACGAGCACGACCGTGAACAGGATCCGCGAGACGAAGTGGGTCACCGAGCGGTCGCGCACGACCGTCTTGATGGTGGTCATCATGAGGTCACCTTCTTCTTCTTCTTCTTGGTGCTCTTACCCCGCGAGACGCGCGTGTACATCAGCGCGATCACGAGGTTGATGAGGAGCATGATGAGCGAGATCGCTGCACCGAGGCCCAGCTGCCCGCCGGGGATGGCGGTCTGGTAGATGTACACCGACAGGATGTCGGTCTGACCGTTCGGCCCGCCCGCGGTGAGCAGGTAGGGCGTGAAGGTGTTGAACGTCCACAGCGTGATCAGCAGGGTGTTGGTCAGCAGGTGGCCCTTGATGTTGGGCAGGATCACATCGCGCAGCTGCTGCCACGTGTTGGCGCCGACCATGCGCGCGCTCTCGAGCTGCGACGGCGGCACCGCGCTGATCGCCGAGGAGAACAGCTGCATCGAGAACGCGGTCCCGACCCAGATGTTGAAGATGATGATGCACTCCATCGGGTGCTCGATGAGCCACGCGGCGCCCTCGGTGCCGAGGAGGGAGTTCAGGGTGCCGGTGCGCCGATCCAGGAGCGCGAGCCAGAGGAACGACGCCACCGAAGCGGGGATGACCCAGGCGGCGAGCACGAGCGTCTCGATGAAGGTCTTCACCCCCGCACGCACGTTGCGCAGCATCCAGGCCAGGGCGAAGCCGAGGATCGTCTGCCCGATGATCCCCGAGACGAGGACGAAGACGAGCGTGAGCCACAGCGAGTTCCAGAAGCGCGGATCGTTGAGAGCCGTGGAGAAGTTGTCCAGGCCGATGAACTCCGGGTTGGCGGCGGCGAAGCCGGTCAACCGGTAGTTGGTCATGCCGAGGTAGACGGTCCAGATCGCCGGGAAGAGGAGGAACAGGCCGATCAGGAGCAGACCGGGTGCCGCGAAGAGCGTGGCCCTGGCCCGACCGAGACCCGCGACATCCTCTGCGCGGCGCCGGCGGGGAGTGGTGACGCTCCCCGCCGGCATCGTTGCTTGCGTCATGGTCACTCGGAGATCGCGTCCGGACCCACGACGCCTTCGAGACCACGGACGTAGGTCTTCAGTGCATCGTCGACCGAGGTTCCGGTGGCGACGTCGAGCGTGGCCTGCTGCAGCAGCACCGACACCTGCGGGTAGGCCGCGAGTCCCGGACGGTAGGCCGTGATCGGCAGCACCTCTTCGCTGACGAAGGTGAGCATCGGGTCGGAGGAGAGCAGCTTCTCGTTCACGTCGTTGCGGGGCGAGATGGCCAGGGTGCCGGCGGCACGCGCCTCGTACGCCTCGGGAGAGTTCATGAAGGCGAGCAGCTCCCAGGCGAGTTCGGCGTGCTTCGAGTTGGGGTTGAGCACACGGCCGGTTCCCCCGGACATCGAGACGAAGTCCTGACCGTCGATGCCCTCGCCGGGCTCGACCGCCGGGATCTTGGCGTAGCCGACGGCGCTGTCACGGTCGGCCATGGGGGCGGTTCCCACACCCTCCTCGGGGTTGATCACGGAGCGCCAGAAGTAGTCGCCCTCGAGCAGGATGCCGATCTTGCCCTCGGCGAAGAGCTGGAACGAGGTGTCGCGTCCCGAGGCCTCCTGCTGGAGGACCGGGTCGCCGAGGCCCTCGTCGACGTAGATGGTCTCGTAGAGGTCGAGCGCCTTCTCCATGCCGTCTGTGGCGCCGATCCACTTGCCGTCCTCGTACACCTGCTCGCCGGTGCCGACCAGCATGGGCAGCAGCCCCTGCATGGTGGTCGCCTCGCCCATCGCCGTGCCGGCGTTGAGCTGGATCGGGGTGACGCCGTCGAGCTTCTTGAGGTCGCGCGACGCATCGAGGATGTCGTCCCAGCTCTCGGGAGCCCAGTCCTCGTCGAGCCCCGCCTGCGCGAAGAGGTCCTTGTTGTAGTAGAGCACGCGGCCGTCGGCGCCCTGCGGCACCCCGTAGCGGTCGCCGTCGAACGAGAGGGCGTTCTGCACGGCATCCGGGATCTGCGCCCAGCCGTCCCAGTCGTCGACCGCGTCTCCGCCGACGTCGGCGAGCGGCTTGATGTACCCGGCCTCGGCGAACTCGCCGACCCAGATGCCGTCCATGCCGATGATGTCGGCGCCCTTGCCCGACTGCAGGTCGAGGGCGATCTTGGTCTTGTAGTCCTCGTCATCGACGCCCTGGGGCTGGAACTCGACGGTGACGTCCTTGTCCTCCGCCTTCATGGCCTTCTCGAACTCGGGGATGACCCAGTCCGCGATCCAATCCGCCTCGGCGGCGTTCTTGCCGCCGGTGATGGAGTTGGTCGTGAGGGTGAGGGTGACCGGTCCGGTTTCCTCCTCGGCCTCCGGCTCTGATCCTCCGGAGCAGCCGGCGAGGACGACCGCACCGACAGTGGTGAGGGCGAACGCCGCAAGAAGGCGGCGCTTTCCATTCGTGACCATTTCTGGACCTTTCTGTGTCGCTGATCGCCGAGCGGATGCCGCTCGGTCTCGGGTGGGGGTGACTACTGCGCGGCTTCGGCGCTCGGGTCGAGTGCGAAGCCCTTCGAGAGCGCGAGCGCGCGGATCATCCGCTGCCCGACGCGCACATCGGCGATCGACTCCTCGACGCTCGCCCCGTCGGGGCGCTCGCCGCGGACCAGTGCCGCCAGCGCGAACAGCTCGTTCTCGAAAGCCTCTTGCTGCATCCAGCGCGATTCGCTCACGCGGATACCCAGCTCCGGGTGGTTCTCGGTCACGCGGAGGATCGTGGGGAGGTTCGTCACATACGGCACCCCGAAGACGAGCTCGATCGAGCCGGTCTCGTGGTGGAAGGTGACGGTCTCCTGGTAGTCGGGGTAGGCGTCGATGTAATGCCAGTCGAGGGTCCACGGTGTCTCGTCGCGGGCGAGCGCACCGCGCAGGTGGACCGAACCGGGCATCTTCGGCCCCCAGTGCTGCGCGAACTGCACCTCGCCCAGACCGCCGATGAGCATGCGCAGCAGCCCGACGTCGTGGACGATCGAGCCGAGCACGACGTTCGTGTAGAGCGTGCGCAGGTCGACGGGGAGGTCGGAGCCGACGGCCGAGTCGACGATCCCCGACGTCGCGTCGATCAGCGGAGCGAGGGTCTCGCGGGACACGTCGCCGGTGGGCGCCGCGAGGCGGGCGTACTCCAACTGGGAACCGTCCAGCGGGTGCATCACCTGCACGCTCACCGCGCGCAGGTCGACGTCGGCGAGCAGCTCCTTCGCACGGCGCGACGCGAGGTCGTACTCCTTCATGTAGCCGACCCGCACCCAGTCGCGCAGGTCGATCCCCACCTCGGCGGCGTGGGCGGCGAGCGCGTCGAGCTCGCCGAGCGAGTAGGCGAGGGGCTTCTCGGCGAGCACCCGGATGCCGGCCCGCACGAGGCGCAGCGTGTCGCCGGCGTGGGAGCCGGTGGTGGCGAGGATGGCGGCGTCGATCGCGAGCGCACCCTCGTCCTTCGCGGCGATCAGGTCGTCGACGGAGGAGAACCGACGCTCGTCGGCGACCCCGTAGCGGGCGGCCATGTCGGCGGTGCGCTCGGCGGAGAGGTCGACGAGGGCGGCGATCTCGAAGCTCTCGGCGTTCCTGCGCAGCAGCGGCAGGTGGACGCTCTGGCTGATCGCTCCCAGGCCGATGACGGCGACGCGCGTGATGCTCATGCGAACCACTTCCGGAGGGCGTCGCGGTTGGCGATCTGCTCGGCCTTGGCCTGCTCGACCTCGGCGGTGGAGCGGGGAACCACGTCCTGCTCGACGATCAGCCATCCGTCGTATCCGCTGTCGATGATCTCGTCGACGAGTTCGGTGACGGCGAGGTCGCCATCGCCCAGGGGCACGAAGACGCGCTTCTCCCACACCGACCGCATCGGGTCGTCGGTCTGCAGCGCCTCGCGCAGGATCTGCGTGCGCGCATCCTTGAGGTGCAGGTGGTTGATGCGGTCGCGCCAGCGACGGTAGTCGGGCAGCGGGTCGCCTCCGCCGATGAGGAGGTGACCCGAGTCGAAGGTGAGTCCGACATCGGTCGACGCGAGCAGCGCGTCGACTTCTTCCGGCGTCTCCACGTAGGTGCAGGCGTGGTGGTGGAACGTGGGCTCGAGGCCGCGGTCGCGTACCCGGGCGGTCGTGATGTTCACGCGATCGGCGAACCGGGCCCAGTCGTCGCCGCGGAGGGTGAGCTCGGGAGCGCCACCGGGGCGTGCCTTGCGCTCGGCGCTGCCGGAATCGGCGAGGGTCGGGAGCGGGGCGAGGACCGGACCGGTCTCCGCTGCGGCGACGAAGACGTCGAGGATGCCGTCGAGGTCGGCGAGCGCGCGCTCGAATTCGTCATCGGTGCCCGCGAAGGGCAGATCGATCCAGCCGCCGGCGAGTTCGAGGCCGTACCTCTGCAGGCGATCCGTGAGATCCGTCCCGCGACCGAGGAGGCCGACCGGACCGAGGTCGATGCCCTGGTAGCCGGCTTCGCTGATCCAGCGCGCGAGCTCCTCCCCTTCGGGGAGAGCGACGAGATCCGGCCGAGCCAGCTCGAAGACTCCGTAGCTCACCGGCGCATTCGCGATACGGATCACTCGATTTCCTTTCTCCATTGAACGGCGGACCCGAGGCCCGGTGAAAATGTTAGCAGGTAATTACATATGCATCAATCGTCGTCCGAGAAGCCCTGGACGACGACCGATCGCACCCCGTCGAGCCGCGCGATCGCGTCGATCAGCTCCGACCGCATCTCGGGCGAAGCCTCCGCGAACTCGAGCGTCGCGCGCATGTCGGAGTCCCCGTGGATCCGTGCGGCACCGAGGAGGGTGGCGGGCAGACCGCGGCGCTCGGCGGCGGCGAGCACCTCGCGGATGGCGCCGCGCTCGGACTCGTACTGCAGCGTGACCCGCAGCCGCTCCGGCTCGGGCCGCAACCGGTCGCGCACGCGGGACAGGGGGCCGACCGTCAGCAGGTGCAGCCCCGTGCCAGCGATCGCCAGCAGCGGCATGTTGGCCCCGCACGCCATGCCGATCGCCGCCACGACCCAGATGGTCGCGGCAGACGTCAGCCCGGAGACGGCGTTGTTGCGCACGAAGATGACCCCGGCCCCGAGGAAGCCGATGCCGGAGACCACCTGCGCCGCGATGCGAGAGGGATCGACGGCCACGTCCGGGCCGAGCACTCCCTCGAATCCGTACGCCGAGATCAGCGTGAAGATCGCGGAGCCGATCCCCACCAGGACGTGCGTCCGCAGCCCGGCGCTCTTGAGCTTGCGCGATCTCTCGATCCCGACGGCGAGCGAGAGGACGAACGCCAGAGCGAGGAGTCCGAGCTCCACGAGCAGGTGCGGATCCCCCACGATGCTCACGAGAACTCCATCATGTCCGAACAATAGCACTTTATGCATTTCACGGGTCAGGTCGCCCTCGGAACGGATATCTCCGCGCGCCTCACCGCCCGGATCCGCCGAAAGAGAGGTGACATGGGCGATCGTATGATTGTCGCTACAATATGACTCCCTCACAGAAAGCGGAGCACCATGGCCGATCTCGTCACTCCGTGGCCGAACGATCTGTTCGCCGACATCGACCGCACGGGACCCGTCCCGCTCTACTTCCAGGTGTCGACGCGCCTCCAGAGCGCGATCCAATCCGGCGCCATCCCCGCCGGCGCCCGCCTCGAGAACGAGATCTCGATCGCCGAGCAGCTCGGCCTGTCCCGGCCCACCATCAGGCGCGCCATCCAGGAGCTCGTCGACAAGGGCCTGCTCGTACGGCGCCGTGGCATCGGCACCCAGGTCGTGCAGGGCTCCGTCACACGCCAGGTCGAGCTCACCAGCCTGTTCGAAGACCTGCAGAGCGCCCATCACGAACCGGGGACACAGGTGCTCACCCACGAGGTGATCGCGGCATCCGACGAGGTCGCGGCGGCGCTGGGCCTCGCCCCCGGCACCGAGGTGCTGCATCTGCGCCGACGACGCAGCACCGACGGCGTCCCCGTCGCCGTGCTGGAGAACTACCTGCCGGGCGAGTTCGCGAACATCTCGTCGGAGCAGCTCGAATCCCGCGGCCTCTACCAGGTGCTGCGTGCGCGCGGCGTGGCCATCCGCGTCGCCAAGCAGAAGATCGGAGCCCGGCGGGCGGAGGCCGACGAGCCCGAGTTGCTGGAGATCGAAGCCGGCGGGCCGTTGCTGACGATGGAGCGCATCTCGTTCGACCAGTCCGGCGCGGCGATCGAGTTCGGACACCACTGCTACCGTCCCGACCTCTACCGCTTCGAGACCACGCTCGTCGCCAAGTAGCCCGCGAGCCCCTGGGGCGGCGGATGGCGTCTCCGTAGACTGACCCCATGGATGCTGTGCTGTGGATCGTCGGGATCGTCGTCGGCCTGATCGTCGTCGTCGCGATCCTGACGGTCGCGCTGCGCGGGATGCGGCCGAAGCTGCCGGAACCGCAGGTCTTCACGCCGACGGCCGCGACGCCGCGCTCCGCTCCCGCCTCCTCGGCGTCGGCACCCGCCTCCGGACTCACCCCCGACGTCGTCGCCGAGATCGACCGGCTCGTCGGAGCAGGGCACAAGATCCACGCCATCAAGCTCTACCGCGACCACACCGGCGTGGGCCTGAAAGAGGCGAAGGATCGCGTGGAGCACTGGTCGGCCAGCACGACCGCTCCGCACCTCGCCGCCGTGTCGAACGCCAGCGCCGTGCACTCCTCCATCACCCCGAGTGCGCTGACGCCGTCGACCGTGCGCGCCTCGCTGCCGGCATCCGTGGCATCCGAGATCGACGGTCTCATCGCCCGCGATTCCCAGATCGGGGCGATCAAGCTGCTCCGGGAGCAGACGGGCCTCGGGCTCAAGGAGTCGAAGCTCCTGATCGACGCCTGGGTTCCGCACCGCAGCTGAGAGCGACGGACCGGTACCTCCCCGCGCGGAAGCGGACTCCCCGGCGAGGGAGAATGGGAGGGTCCCCCACCGCAAGGAGCCTCATGACAGACCGTCTCGACCGCGCCCGCAGCACCGGCATCCTCGCCGTGCTCCGCGCTTCGTCCCCCGAGCTGGCCCTGGAGGCCTCCGAGGCGATCATCCGCGGCGGGGTCACCGGCATCGAGGTGACCTTCTCGACTCCGGACGCGCCCGCCGTGATCCGCGAACTCATCGCCCGCCACGGCGACGCCGCGTACATCGGCGCCGGGACCGTGACGACCGCCGCGCAGGCAGCGGCGGCCGCGGATGCGGGGGCGGAGTTCCTCGTCAGCCCCGGCACGCTCCCTCACCTGACCCGCTCGATGCTCGACACCGATCGCGTCGTGATGACCGGGGCCATGACCCCCACCGAGGTCATGAGCGCGCTCGAACTCGGCGTCGACGTCGTGAAGATCTTCCCGGCATCGCTGGGCGGCCCGTCGTACCTCGGCGCACTGCGGGGCCCGTTCCCCGACGCCCCGCTCATGCCGACCGGCGGCGTGAGCCCCGACAACCTCGCAGCCTGGTTCGCGGCGGGTGCGGTCGCGGTCGGCGCCGGTGGCGACCTGGCCAACGGGGCATCGATCGCCGCATCCGATTGGGCCGACATCGAGCAGCGCGCCGCCCGGTTCACGGCCGCACTCGCCGCCACTTGCAGCTGATCGACCGACGGCGTTCAGCATCGTTTGGTATACCAGACGCATGCGTGTGCACCCGACCCTCATCCTCGGTGCACTCGTCGCCGTGCTGCTGACCGCGACGGCTTGCACCGCGAACCGCGCCCCGTCCGCACCGACACCGGAGGTCTCCATGTCCGACGCCACTCAGGACCTGCTCATCGCCGCCGGAGACGGAGATGCGGATGCCGTGCGCGCGGCCCTCGATGCGGGGGCTGCGATCGAGGGCCGGGGCGACGGCGGCATGACCGCCCTGGTCGCGGCGACCAAGGCGGATCAGGTCGACGCGGCACGGGCGCTCATCGAGGCCGGCGCCGACGTGAACGCGAAGGACGACATCCAGGACTCCGCCTATCTGTACGCCGGGGCCCGCGGTCACGACGAGATCCTGCGTCTGACGCTCGAGAGCGGCGCCGACCTGACGAGCACGAACCGCTTCGGCGGCACCGCCCTGATCCCGGCCTCCGAACGCGGACTGCTGGCGACGGTCGAGATCCTGCTCGAGGCGGGTGTCGACCCGAACCACGTCAACAACCTGAACTGGACGGCGCTGCACGAGGCGATCGTGCTCGGCGACGGCTCCTCCCGCTACGTCGAGGTCGTGCGCGCGCTCATCGACGGCGGGGCGGACATCGGCATCCGCGACGGCGACGGTGTGCTGCCGGTCGACCTCGCGAGGAGCCGCGGCTACGACGCGATCGTCGCCGAGCTCGAACGGTGATCGCGCTCGACCCGTGGGCATGGGTCGCCCTCGCCGTGGCCGCGGTGACGATCGGCATCTCGAAGACCGCGCTGCCCGGCGGCAGCATCCTGGCCATCGCCCTGTTCGCCGCGGTGCTGCCCGCCCGCACTTCGACAGCCGCGACCCTGCTGCTGCTCATGGTGGGTGACCTGTTCGCGCTGTTCGCCTACCGCCGGCACGCCCACTGGCCGACGCTGCTGCGCCTCGCCCCCGCGGTCATCGCGGGGCTCCTCGTCGGATTCGCGTTCCTCGCACTCGCCGGTGACGGGGTCGTCCGGCGGGCCATCGGCGTGATCCTGCTCCTGATGATCGCCGTGACCCTGTGGCGCCGGTGGCGGCAGAGCAAGGCCGACGCGAAGGCCGACACAGTGGCCCCGCCGTCGGGTGGCATCGTGCTCGCGGGTGCCTACGGCACGCTCGGCGGATTCACGACCATGGTCGCCAACGCGGGCGGACCGGTCATGTCGATGTACTTCCTGGCCACCCGCACGCCCGTGCAGGTGTTCCTCGGCACCTCGGCGTGGTTCTTCGCCATCATCAACGTGATCAAGGTGCCGTTCCTCGCCGGCCTCGGACTGTTCCACCCGCCGGTGCTGCTGATGGATGCCGTGCTCGCCCCGCTCGTGGTGATCGGTGCGCTGCTCGGCCTCCGGGTCGCGCCGCGCATGAACCAGCGCGTGTTCGACCGCATCGTGATCGTGCTGACGATCCTCGGCGCGGTGTACCTGCTGATCTGAGCGGCGTGCCCCGCCCTCAGTCCAGGAAGATATCCGGGAACAGCGCGCTGTCGGGTGTGCCGGGGATCGCGGCGTAGCCCGAGAAGTCGGTCACCCCGTCGGCCTCGAGCACGTCTTCCACGATGAGCGACTGCCCCGTGTACGACGCGGCGGGCTTGAGCAGCACGGCGTACGCGGCGTCCGCATAGATCGCGGGCGTGCGACTCGCGGCCATGACCTTGTCGCCGCCGAGCAGGTTCTGCACGGCCGCCGTCGCGATCGTGGTGCGGGGCCACAGCGTGTTGGCGGCGATCCCGTCGCGCGCGAACTCCGCCGCGAGGCCGAGCGTCGCCAGCGTCATGCCGAACTTCGCGAGCGTGTACCCCGTGTGCGCGCCGAGCCACTTCGGGCTCGGGTTGAGCGGCGGCGAGAGAGAGAGGATGTGCGGGTTCTCTGCGTCCTTCAGGATCGGCACGGCCGCGCGCGACAGCATGAAGGTGCCGCGCACGTTGACGTCCTGCATCAGGTCGTACTTCTTGGCGCCCAGGTCGAGCGAGCGCGAGAGGTCGATGACGCTGGCGTTGTTGATGACGATGTCGATGCCGCCGAACTCGCCCTGCGTCTTCATGACCGCTTCGGTGATGTCGTCGTCGTCGCGCACGTCACCGACGATCGGGAGCGCGTTGCCGCCGGCTGCCCGGATCTGCTCGGCGGCGGTGTGGATGGTGCCTTCGAGCTTCGGATGCGGGGTGTCGGTCTTCGCGAGCATCGCGATGTTCGCGCCGTCGGCGGCTGCCCGCAGCGCGATCGCGAGTCCGATTCCGCGGCTGCCGCCCGACATCAGGATGGTCTTTCCGGCAAGGGACATGGTTTCTCCTGGGTTCTGATCGCGACGGGAAGTGGGAGCTGCGGTCATCTCGGGGCCATGCGGATGGCGCCGTCGAGACGGATGGTCTCGCCGTTGAGGTAGCCGTTCTCGACGATCTGCTGCACGAGGGCGGCGTACTCATCGGGGCGACCGAGGCGCGACGGGAAGGGAACCTGCTGGCCGAGGGAGTCCTGCGCGGCCTGCGGGAGACCCATCAGCATCGGCGTCTCCATGATGCCGGGGGCGATCGTGCACACCCGGATGCCGTGGCGCGCGAGTTCGCGTGCGACGGGGAGGGTCATCGCGTGCACGCCGCCCTTCGACGCGGAGTAGGCGGGCTGACCGATCTGACCGTCGAACGCCGCGACGCTCGCGGTGTTGACGATGACGCCGCGCTCCTCGTCGTGCAGCTCGTTCTTCGCGATCACGGCCGAGGCCTGCGAGATGACGTTGAACGTGCCGACGAGGTTGATGCGGATCACGCGCTCGAAGTCGGCGAGCACCGCGGGATTGCCCTCGCGGTCGAGCACCTTGGCGGGCGGCGCGATGCCGGCGCAGTTCACGACGACGCGCAACGGGGCCGCGGACTGCGCGGCGGCCACGGCGGCCTGCACCTCGTCGGCGCTCGTGACGTCGGCGGCGACGAAGAGTCCGCCGAGCTCGTCCGCGATCTCCGCGCCCTTCGACGAGGGGAGGTCGATGATCGTGACATGGGCTCCTGCCGCCACGAGCCTGCGTGCGGTGGCGAGCCCGAGGCCAGAGGCCCCTCCGGTGATGAGTGCACCCTGACCGCTGATCTGCATCTGAGGTTCTCCTTCGAACGTCGTTGCGCGACACGCTTCGCTGGAACGCGGTCTCAGCCTACGTGGTTCCTGGTTCCACCACGAAACGGGTGGCGCCCGCCCGCAGGAGCTGCGTTCACAGCGAGCCTACGACACCGCCTCGACCGAGAACGGTCCAGACACCCGAAGCCTGCGGCAGGATCGGTCCCCCCGCCCGAAGCCTCCGGCAGGATGGGAACATGACCATCCCCACCGACGACGTCGTCGTGCCCGATCGCGTCCGACTCCTCGCCCGAGGCGCGGACCTCGAGTGCGTGTGGCGGAACAATGCCGGCGGGCTGACCTTCCGCGCCACAGGCCAGGGCGAACCGTTCTTCATCAAGTGGGGTCCGCGGAACCTCGAGTCCACACTGCGCGACGAGGCGGAGCGGATGCAGTGGGCCTCGCAGTGGATCACGGTGCCGACCGTGCTCGACAGCGGCGGCGACGAGACGCACGAGTGGATGGTCACGGCCGCGCTCGACGGGCTGAGCGCCGTGGACCCGCGGTGGGTCGCCGAGCCCGCGGTCGCCGTTCGTGCCGTCGGCGAGGCACTCCGCGCCATGCACGACGCCCTGCCCGTCGCGGAGTGCCCCTGGGACTGGAGCGTGTCGTCGCGCATCGAGAACGCCGAACAGCGCGGCATCGTCGTGCCGGAGGCGCTCCGAACCGCACCCGAGATCGACCGCCTCGTCGTCTGCCACGGCGACGCCTGCTGCCCGAACACTCTGGTGGGCGACGACGGTCGCTGGCTCGCGCACGTCGACCTGGCCATGCTCGGTGTGGCCGACCGCTGGGCCGACATCGCCGTCGCCACCATGAGCACCGAGTGGAACTACGGCCCCGGCTGGGAGGACGCACTCATCGAGGCCTACGGCGTCGAGCCCGACCGCGAGCGCCTCGCCTACTACCGAGATCTCTGGAACGCGACGTGACGCCGCTTCCTAGTGGTGGAAGGCGGAGTCGGGGTGGTCGTCCGGCATCGGCGCGGTGAGCGCGTCGAGGTGGGCGACCTCCGCGGTGATCGCATCCAGGAGGTCCGCCGCCAGGTCCATGCTCAGTCCGTTGCGCACGACGATCCGCTGCACGGTGATCTGCTCGAGATCGGCCGGCATCGGATACGCCGGAACGAGCCATCCCCGCATCCGCAGCCGGTCCTGCAGATGGTAGAGCGTCCAGTTCTTCGTATGGCCGTCCTTCAGCCGCCAGGCGAAGACGGGGATGTCGCTGCCGTCGTTCCAGAGCTCGAACGCGTCGAGCTTCGCGATACCGGCGGAGAGGAACTTCGCGACGTCCTGTGAGGCCTGCTGCACCGCGCGATACCCCTCGAATCCCAACCGCAGGAACAGGTAGTACTGGAGCAGCACCTGGGCTCCGGGGCGTGAGAAGTTCAGCGCGAACGTGGGCATCTCGCCGCCGAGGTAGCTGACCTTGAACACCAGGTCCTCGGGCAGCCACTGTGCGTCGCGCCAGACGATCCAGCCGAGCCCCGGGTACACGAGACCGTACTTGTGCCCGGAGGTGCTGATCGAATGCACGCGCTCGAGCCGGAAGTCCCAGACGACGTCGGGCTGCAGGAACGGCGCGATCATCGCGCCGGATGCGCCGTCGATGTGGATCGGGATGTCGAGGCCGGTGCTCTTCTGGATCTCGTCGAGGGCTGCGGCGATCGCGGCGACCGGCTCGTACATGCCCGTGTACGTCACCCCCATGATCGCGACCACCCCGATCGTGTTCTCATCGACGTACTTCGCCAGGTCGTGCCCGTCGAGCGTCTTGTGGTCCGCGCTGATGGGCACGTAGCGGGGCTCCACGTCGAAGTAGTTGCAGAACTTCTCCCAGCACACCTGCACGGCCGCCGACATCACGAGGTTCGGCGCGGAGGCGTCCTTCCCCGCGGCACGTCTCGCCTGCTGCCATAGCCGCTTGAACGCGAGGCCACCCAGCATGCACGCCTCCGAGGAGCCGATCGTCGAGGTGCCGATGCTGTTCGCGGCATTCGGGGCGTTCCAGAGGCTGGCCAGCATGTGCCAGCAGTTGTCCTCGATCGCGGCGGTCTGCGGATACTCGTCCTTGTCGATCATGTTCTTGTCGAAAGACGAGGTGTACACCTGCTT
Organism: Microbacterium sp. ISL-59; assembly: GCF_018613945.1. NCBI lineage: Bacteria > Bacillati > Actinomycetota > Actinomycetes > Micrococcales > Microbacteriaceae > Microbacterium > Microbacterium sp. ISL-59. Next base: position 1,755,469 of record NZ_JAGGPG010000002.1, on the reverse strand, counting down.
CGCCTCGTCGTCCATCCAGGTGCCCACGAACGTCGCGAGGTTCAGCCGCGCGTTGCCGTCGAGGATGGTCTCGTCCTCGACGATCTGCCTCGCCGTGGCGGGGAGGGTTCCCTGCGGCGGGATGGCGTGGCGAGGAGCGACTGTCGCCTCACCGGGTCTGGTGAACATCGGCTCGTAGTCAGAAGAAGGAGTGCTCATGCGCGGAACCTTTCGCCGGGGCATCCGGGCTGCCTTGCCGCCCACCGTATCGGGGTCGCGTCGAAGTATCGAGGGGTTCTCGAGCGTGGACGAGCGGCCCCGACTCAGGCTCCGGGGCCGAGGATGAAGTTCCACGCCCCGGTGGCGACGGCGGCGGCGATCGCGATACCCGAGATCGCGGCGCCCACGGCGAGCAGCATCCATTCGGCCGCGCCGAACCGCGACTCGCGCGCCCAGGTCCGCCGCCCCGGAGCCCCGAATCCCCGGGCCTCCATGGCGGTGGCGAGCTTCGCTCCGCGGCGGATCGACAGCACGAGCAGCGCGAACGCCATGCCGAGGAACCGGCGGATGCGACGACGATCGGCCACGCCCCTCGCTCGGCGGGCGAGCTCGAGCGCGCGCCAGTCGTCGAGGAACAGACCCACCATCCGCAAGCCGGCGAGCGCGCCGAGCACGAACCGGGCGGGGAGCCGCAGGATCTGGCCGAGGCCGTCGGCGAGGTCGGTCGGGTCGACCGTGATGAACAGGACGACCGAGGGCAGCGCGATCGCGAGCACCCGCAGCATGGTGGCGAGGGCGAGCGCGAGCGACCCCTCGCTGATCCGCAGCACGAACCAGTCGACGTAGACGGTGCCGCTCGTCTCGCCGTAGAGCGCGATGGTCAGGCCGGTCAGGGGTGCGGCAAGCCAGACCGGCCAGGTGCGCATCCAGAACTCGCGCCAGCCGATACCGGCGAACAGGAACAGCACGAACTCCAGCACGAGAGCGACGGATGCCGACACCGGATCGAGCGTCAGGATCAGCGGCACCGCGATCAGAGCGCTGACGCCGAGCTTGGCCACCGGATTGACGGCGGCGAGAGCTCCGGTGCGCGCCTGCGTGTCGAGCAGGGTCATGACACGCCTCCGAGTTCGAATCTCTCGGCGTGCAGCGCGCGCGCGACATCGAGGTCGTGGGTGATCGTGACGATCGCCGATCCCTCGTCGCGGAGCGTCGCGAGCATGGCGACGAGTTCTGCCCAGGTGCGGGCGTCCTGCCCGAAGGTGGGCTCGTCGAGCACGAGTACCCGGGGCCGGGTCGCGATCGCCGCAGCGACCGTGAGACGGCGTTTCTCACCGCCGGACAGCGTGTAGGGATTGGCGGCGGCGAGGTGCGTCAGGCGCAGGCGCGCGAGCAGCTCGTCGCTGCGCGCGGCGATCTCGTCCTCGCCCATTCCGAGCGCGCGCGGCCCGACGGCGAGCTCGTCACGCACGGTCTTGGCGAGCAGCTGATGCTCCGGCTCCTGGAACACCATGCCGATGCGGGTCAGCAGATCCCGCGACGCCCATCGGATCGGCGAGGGATCCGCCCCGGCGGCGAGCACGGCGGATGCCGTCAGGTCACCCGCGGCCGGCGGAAGGAGTCCCGCGAGAGTGAGCCCGAGCGTGGACTTGCCGGCGCCGTTCGGCCCGGTGATCGCCAGCGCCTGGCCGGCGTGCACGTCGAGGTCAATACCGGTGGCGACCGGGCGTCCCTTGACGCGGGCGACGGCGAGTCCGCGCGCCGAGAGCAGAGTCTCCCCCGGCATCCCGCGCGGGGGCGGCGGGGCGGCGGGAGCGTGCCCCGGCACCCACACGCCGTCGGCCGCGAGCCGTGCACCCTGGTCGCCGAGCACCTCGCCGGGTGCCCCGTCGGCCACCACTCCCCCGGCCCCGATCACGATCACGCGGGTGATGAGCGGCAGCCAGACCTCGAGGCGGTGCTCGACGACGATGAGCGTCGCGGGCTGCGCCTGCAGCATCCGCTGCACCGCGTCACGCACCTCGACGACCCCGGTCGGGTCGAGGTTGGCGGTCGGCTCGTCGAGCAGCACGAGACCCGGACGCATCGCGAGCATGCCGGCGAGCGCGAGCCGCTGCTTCTGTCCGCCGGAGAGCGCCTTGGTCGGGTGGTCCAGCGGCACATCGAGGCCGACGGCATCCAGCGCCGCCTCCACCCGCGGCCAGATCTCCGCCCGCGGAACGCCGAGGTTCTCGCAGCCGAAGGCGACGTCGTCGCCCGCTCGCGCCAGGATCACCTGCGAGTCCGGGTCCTGCAGCACGAGGCCGGCACGCCCCCGGGTGGCGACGGCGGGAGCACCGTCGACGAGCAGTTCGCCCGTGCTCTCGCCCTCTTCCTCGCCGCCGAGCACGCCCGCGAGTCCGTGCAGCAGGGTGGACTTGCCCGCGCCGGACGCGCCGAGCACCAGCACGCGCTCACCGGGGTCGATGCGGAACGAGACGTCGCTCAGCGCCCAGGCGAGGCGACTCGCGTGGCGCCACCCCCAGCCGCGTGCCTCGACGGCGGCGGGGACGGTGTGATCCGCCGTCATCAGACGCGGACGCGCGCCTCGCGCCCGGAGCCGAATCGGTCGAGCGCTCCGGTCGCGGCGATGCCTCGCGCCAGCACCCACGACAGCGCACCCGCGATGACGGCACCGGAGACGACCGTGCTGATCAGGTAGATCGTCGTGAAGGCGGGGCCGGAACCGGCGTACCAGAGCACGAGGTTGTTGATCCCGCCGGCGAGGGCTGCACCGGCGCCCGCGAGGATCGCGACCGGCAGCGACCAGCGGCGGTAGAAGAAGAGGAGGAAGACCAGTTCGGCGCCGAGACCCTGCACGAGTCCTGCCTCGAGTGTGAGGAATCCGCCCCACTGGTTGCCGATGAGGGCCGAGACGACCGCCGCGAGCAGCTCGACGTAGATCGCCGCGCCCGCCTTGCGGATGATCAGCCCGCCGAGGACGCCGGCGAAGAGCCACGGGCCGTCGAGGAGGCCCTGGACGCCGGGGAGCAACGGCTCGAGCAGCGCCTTCGGGCCGAGGTAGCCGACGTTCCACGCGAGGAAGATCAGGCCGGCGGCGACACCGATGACGCTGGCGACGACGATGTCGACGATGCGCCAGCGCAGGAAACTCCTGGCCGGGGTCGAGGCCTGGGCCTTCGCGGACGCCGATGTGGACGTGGACGTGCTCATCTGAACTCCTCCCTGCGCTGGCATGACCCAGATCAGGTTCGACGGTCGAAGCGCGATTCGCTCCCTCTCAGCCCGGCTCGCCGGACTCCCGTGGTTGTGCTGAAGAGCCTACCGGCTCACGACACCCCGTGCGCGACGAGGCTGCGCGCCGCGCAACGCGCACGGGATTGGGTACCGTAAACGAGTGACCGCTTCAGATCCCGCCGACGAGGCGACGGGCGTCGTCGATGGCGACGGCTCGCCGGACGCCGTCCCCTCCGGACCCGTCGACGACCTGCCGGTCGCGCGGGACGCTCTCGCAGTGGACTCCGGCGACACCTCCGCCTTCGCCGCCGACCGGCTGTTCGCGGGCGATGTGCGCCCTCCGGACGCCGTCGTGGCCCCGGCGATCCCGGTCGACTCCGCGGCGATCGGCGCGCTGTTCACGACGCAGAAGTCCACGGGCGGCGACGTCGAGCCGGAACCCGAGTTCCTCACCGAACCCGTCGCTGAGCCCGTCACCGAACCCGTCGAGCCCGTCGAGCCCGTCGAGGCCATGGAGCCCGCTGAGCCCGGGGATGCGATCCCGACGACACCCCCGCTGACCAAACCGCCGTTCGTCCCGTCCGAGCGGACGACCGGTGAAGAGCCGGCGGACGACGCGAATGCTCTCCTCGACGCGGGCACACCGCAGTGGGCGGATGACACGACCGGGGCGACGGCCCTCACCTGGGTCGATGCCGCGACGGTCGCCGCGCACCCGCCTCTCGCCACCCTCGACGAGCCGGCCGAGGCTGAGCAGACAGGCGGACTGATGCGCGGGGCCCACCTGCGACCGGCGATCGCCCGTCCGGGGATCCTGGTGCCGTTGGCGACGCTGGTCGCGATCGTCGCCGCCTACGCCGGCACGACGATGCTCTGGCCGCTGCACGAAGTGCCGCCCACGGTGCAGTCCGTCGAGTTCAGCACCGTCCCCGCCGCCGTGGCTGCGCCCACATGGCCCGGCGAGGGCAGCGCCGCTGTCGGCATCGGCGGGTTGAGCACAGTGGCCTCGAACCCCGGAGCCGTCAGCATTGCGAGCATCACCAAGGTCGTGAGCAGCCTGATGGTGCTCGACCGGATGCCGCTGGCCCTCGGCGAGCAGGGCCCCGAGTTCCGCTTCAGCTACCGCGACAGCGTGGAGTACTGGGACTACCGGCGCAGTGATCAATCCGCGCTGGATGTGCCCGTCGACGGCGTGCTGACCGAATACCAGCTGCTGCAGGGCACGCTCCTCGGATCGGCGAACAACTACATCGATCGGCTCGCCTCCGAGATCTGGGGCTCCGACCGGGAATTCGCGTCCGCCGCAGAGACCTGGCTGAGAGAGCGCAGCCTCACCGGCATCACGGTCGTGACCCCGTCGGGCTTCGACGAAGGCAACGTCTCGACGCCCGACTCGCTCATCGCACTGGGCGAGCTGGCGATGCAGAATCCGGTGTTCGCCGAGATCGTGGGAACGAAATCGGTCGACCTGCCCGGCGCGGGCACGGTCGTCAACACGAACAAGATGCTCGCCGACCCGGGTGTCGTCGGCATCAAGACCGGCACGCTGGTCGGCTGGAACCTGCTCACGGCGAAGGATGTGACGGTCGGCGACACGACGGTGAAGTTGTACGCCGCCGCGCTGAACCAGGCGGGCGACGATGAGCGGCTCGCCCTGACCCGCTCGCTGTTCGCCGAGACGGAAGCTGCACTGCAGGCGCAGGGCCCGGCGGTCGCCGCGGGCACGGTCGTCGGACGCGTCACGACCCTGTGGGGCGAGGATGTCGAGGTCGTCACCGACTCCGACGCCGATGTGGTGCTCTGGAACGGCGCCCTTGCGACGGCGACGCCGACCTTCGACCTCGCGGACGAGCGCGATGAAGACGACACGGTGGGAACGATGACCGCCGTCGGACCCCTCGACAGCGCGACGGTTCCCCTGGTCCTGGCGCGAGACGTCGAGGGCCCGAGTCCCTGGTGGCGTCTGACCCACCCGCTCGAGCTCCTCGGCATCACCACCGACACCCGCTGACTCTCTCGCCCTGAAGAGTCAAAGAACGCCGCCTCCAGGCCTGAGGATGCGGCGTTCTTTGGCTCCTCACCTGCTGCGTACACAGCACCTCGCGCACAGAACGCGCACACAGCACAGCGCCCCACCCCGCGTGTGCGGGATGGGGCGCTGTGCGTGAGGCGTGTGCGGCGGGATCAGCCGCGAGGAGCGGAGCCGTCGGCGCCGTCCTCGAGCAGAGCCTGCGCGGCGGCGACCTCGGCCGCGGGCGCCTGGGCCCCGACCGATGCTCCGGCCACGGCGGCGGCTTCTTCCTTCGCACTCTCGTCGTCGCCGGCCTCTCCGGTGACGACGACGGGCGTCGATCCGGTGAGAGCGTCTTCGGCGTCGATGTCGGTCGCCGCCTGCTCGAACTGCGACTGGTACAGACGCCAGTAAGCGCCCTGCGCGGCGATGAGCTCGTCGTGCGTGCCCTTCTCCACGATGTCGCCGTGCTCCATCACGAGGATGAGGTCGGCGTCGCGGATGGTCGACAGGCGGTGCGCGATCACGAACGACGTGCGCCCCTCGCGGAGCGCAGCCATCGCGTGCTGCAGCAGCAGCTCGGTGCGGGTGTCGACCGCCGACGTGGCCTCATCGAGGATGAGGATCGACGGCTGCGCGACGAATGCCCTGGCGATGGTGATGAGCTGACGCTCGCCCGCCGAGACGTTCGCGGCATCCTCGTCGAGCACGGTGTCGTAACCCTCAGGAAGGGCATGCACGAAGCGGTCGACGTAGGTCGCCTTGGCGGCGGCGAGAACCTCTTCATCGGTCGCCGTGGAGCGACCGTATCGGATGTTCTCGCGGATGCTGCCGGCGAACAGCCACGGGTCCTGCAGCACCATGCCGGTGCGTGAGCGCAGTTCGTCGCGGGTCGCCTCGGCGATGTCCTGACCGTCGAGGGTGATGCGTCCGCCGCTGAGCTCGTAGAAGCGCATGATCAGGTTGACCAGCGTCGTCTTGCCCGCTCCGGTGGGTCCGACGATCGCGACCGTCTGCCCCGGCTCCACCCGGAACGACAGGTCCCGGATGAGCGGGCGGTCGGGCGTGTACGAGAACGCGACGTTCTCGAACTCGATGACGCCCTTGCCCTCGACGAGCTCGGGAGCATCGGCGTCGTCCGCCTCCTGCTCGTCGGCGTCGAGCAGCTCGAACACCCGCTCGGCGGATGCCGTGCCCGACTGGACCACGGCAGCCATGCCCCCCAACTCGGACAGCGGCTGCGTGAACTGCTGCGAGTACTGGATGAACGCCTGCACGTCACCGAGACGCAGCTGGCCGTTCGCGACCATCAGGCCACCGAGCACCGCGATGCCCACGTAGCTGAGGTTTCCGACGAACATCATCGCCGGCATGATGATGCCGGAGAGGAACTGCGCCTTGAAGCTCGCCTGGAACAGCTCTTCGTTCTCGACCTGGAACTTGTCCAGCGCATCTTTCTCGCGTCCGAAGACCTTCACCAGCGCGTGACCGGAGAATGCCTCCTCGACACGGGCGTTCAGCCGGCCGACCTTGCGCCACTGCGTGCCGAAGGCCTTCTGCGAACGCGGTCCGATGATGCCGAAGATGACCGCCATGAGCGGCAGCGTGATGAGTGCGACGAGCGCGAGCTGCCACGAGATCGAGAACATCATGACGAGCACGCCGATCACGGTGAGCACCGAGGTGAGTGCACCGGAGAGCGACTGCTGCATCGTCTGCGTGATGTTGTCGATGTCGTTCGTGACGCGCGAGATCAGCTCACCGCGCTGCACCTTGTCGAAGTACGCCAGCGGCAGGCGGTTGATCTTCGCCTCGACCGACTCACGCAGTCGCCACATGGTGCGCACCATGATCACGTTGATGACGTAACCCTGGATCCAGGTGAGGAATGCCGCAGCCACGTAGATCGCGAGCACCGCGGCGATCACCAGACGCAGCGCCTCGAAATCGACGCCCTGGCCGACGGTGAAGTCGCCCAGCGCCCCGACCTGGTTCGCGAAGTCGTCCTGACCCGAACCACGCAGGGCATCGATCACGACGTCTTGCGGTGTGCCGGCCGGGAAGCCGGGGAAGTCGCCGTTCGGCTGCCCGAGCTGGATGGAGATGAAGCCCTTGTAGACGAGGTTCGTCGCCTCGGCGAGCACCTTGGGCGCGGCGACCGTGAGCACGACGCCCAAGGCGCCGAGGATCGACACGAAGACGAACCAGATCGCCGAGGGCTTCAGCAGCCCGATCATGCGCGCGAAGCTCGGACCGAAGTTGTCGGCCTTGCCCGGCGCCACACTGTCCCAGTCACCCGAGTTCTGGCGCGCCTGCTCGGCGAGCTCGGCCTCGTACTGCTCCTCGGCCGACAGCTCGACCTCGGCCACTGCCGTTGCCGCCTTGCCGCGGCCGCGGCCGCGGCCGCGCTTGACCGTGCCCTGTTCGTTGTTCTGCTCGCTCATGCGTCCACCCCCAGCTGCGACTCGACGATCTCTCGATAGGTGTCGTTCGTCTCGAGCAGCTGCTCATGCGTGCCGACGCCGACCATGGTGCCGCCGTCGAGGACGACGATGCGGTCGGCATCCGTGATCGTGGAGACGCGCTGCGCGACCACGATCTTCGTCACGTGCGGAAGCTCCCGCCACAGCGCCTGGCGCAACCGGGCATCCGTGGTGAGGTCGAGTGCCGAGAACGAGTCGTCGAACACGAGGATCTGCGGCTGGTGCACGATCGCACGCGCGATCGCGAGACGCTGCCGCTGACCGCCGGAGACGTTCGTGCCGCCCTGGGCGATGCGCGAGTCGAGCCCATCGGGCATCTCCTCGACGAAGTCGCGACCCTGCGCGATGTCGAGCGCGTGCCAGAGCTCTTCATCGGTCGCCTCCTCGCGTCCGTAGCGCAGGTTCGACGCGACGGTGCCGGTGAAGAGGAACGGACGCTGCGGCACGAGGCCGATGCTGTCCCACAGCGACTCGACGTCGGCCTCGCGCACATCCGTGCCGCCGACGTGGACGGAGCCGCCCGAGACGTCGAACAGCCGCGGGATGAGCGAGATGAGGGTCGTCTTTCCGGAACCGGTCGAGCCGACGATCGCGACCGTCTCTCCCGGCTCGGCCGCGAAGCTGATGCCGCGCAGCACCGGGGAGTCGGCGCCGGGATAGGTGAACTCGACGTCGTCGAGCGCGACTGCTCCGGGCACCGGGAACTCGGTGACGCCGTTCTCGGGGCGCGCCAGGGTGGACTCGGAGTCGAGCACCTCGCCGATGCGCTCGGCGGAGACCGCGGCGCGCGGGATCATCATCGCCATGAAGCTCGCCATGATGACACCGCCCATGATCTGGCCGATGTACTGCATGAAGGCGAACAGCGTGCCGACCTGCACCGTGCCGTTGTTGACCTCGATGCCGCCGAACCAGATGACCGAGACGACGGTGACGTTGAGGATGAGCATGAACAGCGGGAACAGCAGCACGAACAGCGAGCCGACCTTGCGGCCGACGACCATGATGTCGGTGTTGGCCCCGCGGAAACGCTCCTCTTCGATGCGCTCGCGCACGAACGCGCGCACGACGCGCACACCGGTGAGCTGCTCGCGCATGATGCGGTTGACGTTGTCGAGCTTGCCCTGGTAGCTGCGGAACAGCGGCACCATCCGGCCGATCACGAGCGCGGCGAGGATCAGCAGCGCCGGCACCGAGACCGCGATCAGCCAGCTGAGGCCGACGTTGGTCTGGATGGCGAAGAAGATGCCGCCGATCGCGAGCAGCGGGGCGGTGACGAGCATGGTGGCGCCCATCATCGCGAGCATCTGCACCTGCTGCACGTCGTTGGTGTTGCGGGTGATGAGCGAGCCGGCGCCAAACTGCGACACCTCGCGCTCGGAGAAGCCGCTGACCTTGCCGAAGACGTCGGCGCGGATGTCGCGGCCGGCGCCCATCGCGGCGCGCGCGGCGAAGAAGGTCGCGGTGACCGAGGCGATGATCTGCCCCAGCGACACGGCGAGCATGAACAGACCCGTGCCCCAGATGTAGGCGGTGTCACCCTGGGCGACGCCCTTGTCGATGATGTCGGCGTTCAGGCGCGGGAGGTAGAGGGTCGCCGCAGCGCTGGCGAGCTGGAACACCAGCACACCGAGCAGCAGCCACCGGTATCGGGAGAGATAGCGGAAGAGGATTTTTCCCAGCACAGGCGGACTTTCTAGGAAGGATGAAACGGCGGGTTTCTCGGCAGACGGATGCCGACCGACAACCGGCCACAAGACAGAGTGCCACGAACCGTGGACATTCGTATCCCCCTCGGGGCTGACCTTCGCTGACAGCGAACCCCTCCACCCGGAGATCATCGGTTTCTGCACGCCGGCGAAAAAATGGACGACCCGGACGGAGCATCCCTTGTGTTTACTCGTTGATACAACTTGTGATAGACATACGACACAAACGAGAACGGACCCCCTATGCTTCCGCACATCGCATCTCTGCTCGACCCGATCCCGCTGCTGGGCGCGCTCCTGTCGCTGCCGCTGGTCTCCCTGATCCTCGCGGCGATCATCGCGGTGGGGATCGCGGTGGGGATCGCCGTCTCGCCCCGAGGGGCGGCACGGCGACGGAGCCGCGTCCGGCTCACGCCCTCGGCGTCCACCGCCGTGTCCGCCCGCTATACGCCGGAGCACCGCGCCCTCGGCATCGCGGCGATCGCCGTGATCGTGATCTTCGCCGCCGAGAACCTGATCACGGGGTACGTCCTGGGGATGTTCGGCGTGAGCCTCAACGGCGTCGTCGGCTGGTGGCGGTACGCGACTCCCGTCTTCACGGCATCCGTCGGCGTGGCCATCCTGCTGGCGATGATCGCGACACGAGGCAGCACCCCTCCGGAGCGTCCCGTCGTCTCCGCACGCCGGACCTGGCTGACCTTCAGCTCCCGCGTGGGGTCGGTGGGCACCGCCCTCGCCCTTCTCGCCCTCACGACGACCACATTGCTCGCCGGACTCGCATCGTCGAACCTCAACGGCGGTCCGTATGTCTACCTCGAGATCGACGTCCCCAACGAGACCATCGATCCGATCCGGCCCTGGTTCTACGGATGGGCGTACGGCATCCCCGTGCTCATCTGCACCGCCGCCCTCATCGCCGTCGTCGTGGCGGCACTGCAGGCCAACTCTGCTCGCGCGTTCCTCCGCCCGGAGACGGTCGTCGCCGAACAGCGCGAGCGTCGCGACATCGCGAGCGGGATCAGCCGGCTCGCGGCATCTGCGGCCCTGCTCGCCCTGGCGGGCGCACTCCGGTTCATCGCCGAGGGGGGATCGATCGCCGGCCTCACGGTCGGGAGCGACGGCCGCAGCGACACCTACGACGCGTTCTGGCGATACGGAGAGCTCGCCGCCATCGGCGGTTGGGTTGCTCCGGCGCTCGAGATCACGGGGTTCGCGATCCTGTTCCTCGTGACCGCGCAGCTGGCGCAGGGCTCCGAGTCCACCGCTCCGGCCCCGCGCACCGCCGAGTCGAGGGCCGCACAGTGAGCCCGAACCCGAAGCTGTCGCCGGCCGACGAGGCGAATCCGGCTCTCGACATCTACCGACAGCTGCGTGGCCTGATCGTCTCGGGACAACTCGGCGCCGGCGAACGGCTGCCGACGGTGCGCCAGACCGCGAGCGATCTGGGCGTCGCTCCCGGCACGGCCGCACGCGCATACAAGATGCTCGAGGGTGAGGGGCTCGTGATCTCGCGCACCGCAGCGGGCACACGGGTGGCGGAGACCGCGGGTGTGCTTCCGGCATCCGTCATCCGTCGCATCCGCGAACTGGTCGAGGAGGCCGCATCCGTCGATGCCGATCCGGATGACGTGGTCGACGTGCTCCGGACGATCTGGCAGACGCGCACCCCGGATCCGTCCGTGGCCGACGAGGGTGCGTAGGGCCGGATCGCGCGACGCGACCTCAGAAAAGGGCCGGCTGCGGCACGTAGTCCCGGGCGGGGGCACCGGCGTCCGGAACGAGCTCCGCCAGGGTCGGCGGGTCCCACTTCGGGTTGCGGTCCTTGTCGACCAGCTGCGCCCTGATGCCCTCGACGAGGTCGGGATGCTGGTTCACGAACCACAGCACCCGTCGGTACTCGCCCTCGAGTGCCGCGCGCAGGCCCGACATCTCCCTCGCCTCGCGCACGGCATCGAGGGTCACGGTGAGTCCGGTCGGCGCGAGGCTCTCCAGGAGCTCGGCCGTGGCGACGGCATCCGTGGTCCCCTGCCGACGCAGACGCTCGACGATCTCGGTCACGGTCGGTGCGGAGAACGCCTCGTCGATCCACTCCCGCGATGCCGGCAGCTGCGTGGGCTCGGGCGTCTCGTCGAAGAGCAGCACGATCTCGCTGGGCCCGGTCGGGTCCGCGCGGAAGGCGAGTGCTTCGCTCAGCGCCTCCAGACGGTCCGAGGGCACGAAGTGGTCGGCGAAGCCGAGATACACGGCATCCGCGCCGTTCATCGTCGATCCGGTGAGTCCGAAGTATTCGCCGAAACGCCCAGGCGCCCGTCCGAGAAGCCAGGTGCCGCCGACGTCGGGCGTGAAGCCGATGCGGGTCTCGGGCATCGCGAGCTTCGACCGCTCCGTGACGATGCGGATGGCGGCGTGGCCGGCGAGCCCGATGCCGCCGCCCATGGTGATGCCGTCCGCGTAGGCGACGACCGGCTTCGGGTACTCGGCGATCATCGCGTTCAGGGCGTACTCGGCGCGGAAGAACTCCGCGGTCCGTTCGGCCTGCCCCGCCACGATCTGCCCGTGCAGCGCGCGCACGTCGCCACCGGCGCACATGCCGCGCTCCCCCGCGCCGTCGATCAGCACGATCTGCACATCGGTGTCGTCGCGCCATGCGGTGAGGGTCTCGGTGAGGATCCCGATCATCTCCGCGTCGAGGGCGTTGATCGCCTCCGGGCGGTTGAGGGTGAGCCGCCCGAGTGCCCCTTCGGTGCGGGCGAGGACACGGGGGGCAGCCTGAGAATCGGTCACGCGTGCCAGGCTACCTCTCCCGAAGGGCGGTATTCCGCGCGAAATGCGGGATCCGACAGGCTTTTCCGGCAGGATAGGGAGGAACTGTTCAACGCGACGAGAGGTCACGATGCCCGAAGGACAGGTGCTGGAGTTCACGCACGTGACGAAGCGCTTCAATGAGGTGACCGCCGTCTCGGACTTCTCCGCGCGCGTCGAGCCGGGAGCCGTCACCGCCTTCCTCGGCCCCAACGGAGCCGGCAAGACCACCACGCTGCGCATCCTGCTCGGTCAGGTGCGCGCCACATCCGGAACCGCGACGATCGGCGGCACGGCCTACAGCGAGCTGCGTCAGCCGCTGCGCACGATCGGCGCCGTGCTGGAAGAGACCGCCTACCGCCCGCGGCGCACCGCCGAACGGCAGCTGACGATCGCCGCGAAGGCGAACGGCGTGCCCCTGGCGCGCGTGGGCGAGGTCCTCTCTCTGGTCGGTCTCGACGGTGAGGGCGACTCGCGGATCGGCGGATTCTCGCTCGGCATGCGCCAGCGGCTCAGCGTCGCGCACGCGCTTCTCGGCGACCCCGGCGCCCTGGTCTTCGACGAGCCGGCCAACGGGCTGGATCCGGAAGGCATCCGCTGGATGCGTCTGCTGATGCGCCGCCTCGCGGACGAAGGGCGCACGGTGCTCGTGTCGTCGCACGTCCTCAGCGAGGTGGAGCAGGTCGCCGACAACGTGCTCGTGCTGTCGAAGGGCCAGCTGGTGCTGGCCAGCGGCATCGAGACCCTGGCCGACCCGAAGGGCGGCTCCGTCATCGTCGATGCCGCGGATCGTGATGCGCTCAGCGCCGCTCTCTCCGCAGCCGGGTTCGACATCGAGGTGCTGCGCTCGGGCCTGACCGTCCGTGGCGGTGACGCCGGCACGGTCGGCGCTGTGGCCGCCGAAGCAGGCATCGCCCTGAGCACGCTCGTGCAGCGCGGACCGACGCTGGAAGACGTCTTCATCGATCTGATGCGTGGCGGTCGGCACGCGCCGCCCGCCTACCCGGCACAGGCACAGCCGATCGCTCCTCCCGTGGCCGCTGAGGCCCTGGCCGCCGACGCCACCCTCGCGCCGAACGAGTCCGTGGTCGCGATCCCCGTCGCCGCAGCGGCAGCATGGGCGGCCGAGGCCGCCGCAGCTCCCGCCGATGAGGCCGTCGCCGACGATCTCGCCGCGGTGGGCACCGCCCGCACCGACGGTGACTCCGAGGAAGACGGTGACTCCGAGGAAGAGGTCAGCGACGAGCCCGCCACCGACGAGTCCACGCCCGCGGATGAGGTTCCTGCCGCAGACGACGCGCACGCTGAGCCTGCCGAAGCCGATGCCGACGTAGCCGACGAGGCGAATGCCGACGAGGCGAATGCCGACGAGGCGAGCGCGGACGAGTCCGAGTCCACCGCGCCCCCGGCACGGTCCTTCGACGAGATCCTGTTCGGGGCGGCGGCGCCGGTCGCGGCCGACGCACCGACGGTCACCGAGGAGGCACGCCACAGCGTTGCCGAGATCGTCGACACGTCGGATGACGAGCACGCCGCGGACGAGGCTTCCGAGCAGCAGCCTGCCGACGTCGAAGACACCGACGACCATGCCTCGGGCGTCGAGATCTTCGCCGACCTCGCCGACAGCTCCGATGCCGACAACTCCGATGCCGATGCCGATGCCGATGCCGGCGATGACGCGTCAGACCTCGACGCCGCTGACCTCGACTCCTCGGACAGGCCAGAGGCCGCCGATGAGGCTGTCGACGAGGCTGCCGACGAGGACCCCCGCTCCGCTGCCGTCAGCTCGATGCTGGCCGCAGCCGCACGCGCCTACTACGAGGACGAGCCCAAGGACTATCCCCTCAGCCCGGCGTCCGAGGAATCGGCAGGCGATGCCTCAACCGAGAACGCCCACTGGAGCATCGCCTCCACCGGCGTGATCGACACCGTACCCCTGGCCGCATCGGATGAGGCGAACGACGAATCCGGCGCCGAGGAGAACCACGAGGGTGGCGCCGAGGAGAGTCACGAGGCCGGCGAGAACCACGACGGTGGCGAGAACCACGAGGGTGGCGAGAACCACGACGGTGGCGAGAACCACGACGGTGGCGAAAACCACCACGAGGGTGACGAGCACCACCACGAGGACGAGAACCACCACGGTTGAGCTCCAGCGCCGACGAGAACCGAGAACGCCCTCCCGACCACATGGTCGCGGAGGGCGTTCCTCTGTTCGGTCAGCGGCGGTCGTAGCCGGCCGCCCCGTCGTCAGGCGGGTCGGGGGCGGATGACCGGCCGACGGCTGCCCTTCGGGACGGCGGTGGGCGAGGTCGCCACGATCTCTTCGACGTCTGCCGGCTCGGTGGACACGTCGAGACGCAGTGCCTGAGTGAGCGAGAGTCCGTGCCGTGTGGTCAGGATCAGGCGGCGGTACTGCTCGTCGCCCTCGAGGTCGATCACGACGCTCGGACGACGTTTGCGGATCAGCACGAAGTCCAGGCTGCCGGCCGCTTTCCAGCTGCCGGCGGCGAGGATGCCGGGGATGTGCGTGCCGGGGTTCGGGACACCCCGCAGCCACGTCCACGCGTCGTCCGTGAGCTGGACCTTGGTGATGGTGTCGCGCGCGATGCGGACGTTCGCCCGGTGGAAGGTGGCTGCCCGTTCGAGCGGCGAGAGCACGACTTCGAGTTGCGTCTGGTCCAGCAGCAACGTCACCATGCACTCAGTCTGCCAGCGCGGCCCTGCCAGTTGTCTGGAAGTTGCTCACAGGAACGCAACGATCCCTTGTCGATTGCCACCATTCACCCGGAGCCTCGCTCCCGGTTCGCCGGAACCGAGAGCTAGGGGGTTGCTGCAGCAGCGGCCTCGGCGGCCGCCGGGAGCGCCGCCTCGATGAGCTGGAGCTCGCGCTCACCGTGCGCGGACGTGAGGAACCAGGCCTCGAAGACACTCGGCGGAAGAGCCACTCCCTGCTCGCGCAGGGAGTGGAAGAACGGGGCGTAGCGGAACGACTCCTGCGCCTGCGCCTCGGCATAATTCCGTGGCTCGGACGCCCGGAACGACGCACTGAACAGGTTGCCCGCTCGGGCCACGGCGTGCGTGACGCCGGCCGAGGTGAGCGCGGCATCGAGGGCGGTCGATACCCGGGCGGATGCCGCATCCACCGTGGCGTACACCTCGGGCGTCGCGAGTCGCAGCGTCGCCAGGCCCGCCGCGACGGACAACGGGTTCCCCGACAGGGTTCCCGCCTGGTAGACCGGGCCGAGCGGTGCGAGCAGGTCCATGACCTCGGCGCGCCCACCGAGCGCGGCCAGGGGCATGCCCCCGCCGACGACCTTGCCGAACGTGAAGATGTCGGGCAGATAGTCTTCGCCCGCCGTCGCCTGCAGACCCCAGAACCCTGCCGGGTGCACACGGAAGCCGGTGAGCACCTCGTCGAGGATCATCAGGGCGCCGTGCGCGTGCGCGGTCTCGGCGATCAGCCGGTTGAAGCCGGGCAGCGGGGCGACGACGCCCATGTTCGCCGCCGACGCCTCGACGATCACCGCGGCGATGCGCGGGCCGTGCTCGGCGAACACCGCGGCCAGCGCCTCGGGGTCGTTGTAGCCGATCACCAGGGTCTGCGCGGCGATCGGGGCAGGGACACCGGCCGAGCCGGGGAGCGCCAGCGTCGCGACACCCGAACCCGCCTCGGCGAGAAGCCCGTCGGAGTGGCCGTGGTAGTGCCCGGCGAACTTCACCAGCAGGTCGCGGCCGGTCGCACCGCGCGCGAGACGGATCGCCGTCATGGTCGCCTCGGTGCCGGTGGACACCAGACGCACACGTTCGATGGGACGGATCTCCCCGAAGCGGACCCGGTCGGCGATGAGCGCCGCGAGCTCGACCTCGCCCTCGGTCGGGGCACCGAACGAGAGCCCTCGAGCCGCGGCCTCCTGCACCGCCGCGACGATCTCCGGGTGTGCATGCCCGAGAAGAGCGGGGCCCCACGAAGCGACGAGGTCGACGTATTCACGCCCCGCGGCATCCGTCACCGTGGCACCCTTCGCCGAAGCGAGGAATCGCGGTGTCCCCCCGACCGACCCGTAGGCGCGCACGGGCGAGTTGACCCCACCCGGGATCACCGCGCGGGCAGCGGAGAACAGGTCGTCATTGCGATCGGTCATGAGGACTCCTCGGAGATATCAGTCGCGCAGCCAGCCGGCGGCCTCGGTCGCCCAGTACGTCAGCACGGCATCGGCACCCGCACGGCGGATGGAGAGCAGGGATTCGAGCACGGCGGCCCGGCGATCGATCCAGCCGTTCGCGCCGGCGGCCTCGATCATCGCGTACTCGCCCGACACCTGGTATGCCCACACCGGGATGTTCACGGTGTCACGCACCTCGCGCAGCACGTCGAGGAAGGCCATCGCCGGCTTCACCATGACGATGTCCGCACCCTCAGCCTCGTCGACGACGGCCTCGCGGACGCCCTCGCGCCGGTTACCCGGATCGAGTTGGTAGGTGCGACGGTCGCCCTGGAGCTGAGAATCCACGGCCTCGCGGAAGGGGCCATAGAAGGCGCTCGCGTACTTGGCGGCGTAGGCCAGGAGGAGGGTGTCGGTGAAGCCCTCGGCGTCGAGCGCCGCGCGGATCACCGCGACCTGGCCGTCCATCATCCCCGACAGCCCGAGCAGCTGGGATCCGGCGCGAGCCTGGGCGAGAGCCATCGAGGTGTAGCGCTCGAGCGTCGCGTCGTTGTCGACCGACCCGTCGGCCGCGAGCACACCGCAGTGGCCGTGGTCGGTGAACTCGTCCAGGCACAGGTCGGTCTGCACCACCAGCGCGTCTCCGACCTCGGCGGCCAGCGCTTCGGTCGCGACGTTCAGGATGCCGCGCGGATCGTCGGCACCGGACCCGCGAGCGTCGCGCACCGCCGGCACACCGAACAGCATCACGCCGCCGACGCCCGCCTCCGCCGCTTCGACGGCGGCAGCGCGCAGCGAGTCGATCGAGTGCTGGGCGACCCCGGGCATCGATCCGAGCTGCACCGGCTCCGCGATGCCTTCGCGGACGAAGAGGGGCAGGACGAGCTGTCGGGGCTGCAGCGAGGTCTCGCGAACGAGATCGCGCACGGCCCGCGACTGACGCAGGCGCCTCAGTCGGACATCGGGGTAGCTCACGGCGCGAACTCGTCGGCCGCGTGCGGAAGCGTGAAGTGCGAGACCGCGTCGATCAGTGCATCGACGGTCTGCCGGTCGGCCACCACCGACACCGGGAGGCCCGCGCGTTGCGCATCTTTCGCGGTCCGCGGTCCGATCGCCGCGAGCAGCGTCTCGTCGGGGATCTCCGGGAACTGCTCGCGCACCTGCTCGGCGACCGAGCCGCTGGTGATGAGGATCGCGTTGATGCGGCCGTTCTCGACGTCGCGGCGGATGCGCTCGGTCACCGGAACACCGACCGTGCGATAGGCGACGACGCTGGCGACCTCGTGGCCCGCCTTGGCGAGCTGCTTGCTCAGGACCGGCTTCGCGATCTCGCTGCGCAGGGCCAGGATGCGGCGCGGTGCGGTCTCGAGCGCGATCAGCTGCTGCGCCATGCCCTCGGCCGAGTTGTCCTGCTCCGGCACCAGTGCGACCTCGTAGCCGACGGCCTGCAGCGCAGCGGCAGTCGTCTCTCCGACGGCCGCGATCTTGGTCGTGCGGGGGACGATGGCGCGGTGCGCGAAGAGCACGTCGACCGTCGTGGCGCTGGTGATCGTGAGCCAGTCGAAGGATCCGGCCGCCAGTTCCGCCAGGGCGGCGTCGAGCGCCGCCTGGTCGGTGGTGGGCGCGAAGTTGATGAGGGGCGCGACCACGGGCACGGCGCCCTGGGCGCGAAGGCTCGCGGCGACGCCGTCGCCCCACGGCCCGCCACGCGGCACCAGGATGCGCCAGCCGTCCAGCGGTCGGTCGTGCTTGATTTCGGAAGTGGTCATGAGGGTTTATTGCTCTCGGGGTACGAGGCCGGCCGCCCCTTGATCGAGCAGCCGACGGGCAACAGTGAACCCGAACTCGCGCGCTGCGTGCACCGGGTCTGCACCATCGGCAGCATCCGCTCCATTGCCACTGCCGTTCCGACGAATATACTCCCCGTTCAGGTCTTCGGTGACGTCGAGGCCGATCCGGCGCCCGCCATCGACGGCGTAGACGACGGTCCTGACACGGATCGAGGAGCCGTCGACCACGGCGTGCGCGGCCATCGGCGCCTGGCATCCCGCGTCGAGTCCTTCGAGGATCGCGCGCTCCACCGTGATGGCGAGTCGGGTGTCGAGGTCGTCGAGACCGGCGAGTGCCGAGCGCAGCTCCTCGGGCGCATCCTCCCGCGTCTCGACGGCGAGGGAGCCCTGGCCCGGCGCGGTCGGCCACTCGGCGAGACCGAGCTCCTCGCGTCGCAGCGGAGACTTCGCCCCGAGCCTCGAGAGCCCTGCCGCAGCGAGGATCACCGCGTCGAGTTCGCCGGAGGTGACCCGCGCCAGCCGGGAGTCGACGTTGCCACGGATGTCGACGACCTCGGCGCCCGGTGCGCGCCTGCGCACCTGGGCGATGCGGCGCGGCGATCCGGTGCCGACCGTGCTCCCGGAGCGCAGCTCGTGCAGCGGGATGCCGTCGCGGGTGAGCACCACATCACGCGGGTCCTCCCGCTTCGGGGTCGCCGCGATCATGAGCCCGTCGGGGATCGCCGTCGGCAGATCTTTCAGGGAGTGCACGAGGAAGTCGCACTCCCCGGCGAGCAGGGCCTCGCGAAGACGCGTGGCGAAGATGCCCTGGCCGCCGATCTCGGAGAGCGAGGCGCGGTTGGTATCGCCCTCGCTGGTGATGGGGACGAGTTCGACCCGACGGCCCGAAATCTTCTCGAGGGCCGTGGCGACATGACCGGACTGCGCTTGCGCGAGCGCGCTGCGACGGGTGCCCAGACGGATGGGGGTGCTCATGGCGCTTACTGCAGAACGTCCGCGATCTCGTCGAACCGGAGTCTGCGCCCCGTGTAGAAGGGCACCTCCTCCTTCACATACAGGCGGGCGTCGGTGTAGCGGAGGTCGCGCATCAGGTCGACGAGGTCGGTGAGCTCATCGGCCTCGAGCGGCAGGAGCCACTCGTAGTCGCCGAGCGCGAACGAGGCGACCGTGTTGGCGAGGACGCCGGTGAACGCGGCGCCCTTGCGGCCGTGGTCGGCGAGCATCTTGCGACGCTCCTCTTCGGGGGCCAGGTACCACTCCGGCGTGCGCACGAACGGGTACAGGCACAGCCAGTCCTTCGGCTCGACTCCGCGGAGGAAGCCGGGCACGTGGGCGCGGTTGAACTCGGCGTCACGGTGCACGCCCATGACGTTCCACACCGGGAGGAGCGGGCGGAGCAGTTCGGTGCGGCGCAGGCGACGCAGCGCCTTCTGCAGCTCCTCGGCGGTCTCGCCGTGCAGCCACACCATGAGATCGGCGTCGGCCTTGAGGCCCGAGACGTCGTAGAAGCCGCGGACGGTCACGCCGGAGTCCTCGATGTAGGCGACGATCGTCTCGAGCTCGGTCGACTCGGTCTCCGTCACGGGAACGTCGGGGTTTCGTCGCCAGACGGCCCAGAGGGTGAAGCCGGACGGGTTCTCATCGCGCTCTTCGGACATCATGCTCCCCAGTCTGCCTCGTTTACGCAGGAGCCGCTAATCACCCCGACCGGGGCAATCAGCGGCATCCTGGAATGACGTCGTCAGCGCGAGATGGCGCGCGCGATCGCCCAGACCGCGCCCCCCACGACCGCGGCGATTCCGACAGTCGCGGCGATCGCACCGAGCGGATTGCGGTCGGCGAAGACCCTGGCCTTGGCCGCAGCCCGGGTCGACGCCTTCTCGACCCGACGCGGGATGTTGCCCTTCACCTCGATGGCGGCGAGCGCGGCCTTCAGCTCGGCTCGAGCAGAGGTCACCGGGTCGATGATGCCTGCGGGAACGACGGTGCGCGGCAGGGACTCAGAATTCGTCATCGCCGGCCTCCTTCACGAGTCGGATGTCTTCGGCGACGGCCTGTGCCGGGTTCTGACGGCGGAGAACCTTGCGGAACTTCAGGATGCCGAGCAGCGCGAACAGCAGCACGGCGAGGATCAGGATGCCGAACACGACGATCGCCGACAGCCACACGGGCCACCAGGAGGAGAGGCCCGCGATCGCGAAGACCAGGATCACCGGCACCGCCCAGAACAGGAAGAACAGCGCGACGACGAACCACACGGAACCGATGCCGGCATCCTTCGAGGTGCGCGAGACCCACGCCTTGGCGGCGTCGATCTCGGCCTTGACCAGATTCGTGACGAGTTCCGGCAGATCCCCGAGGAGGGTCAGCAGGCTGTCGTCGGCACGATCTCGGTATCCGCGGGGCATGTCAGGCGCCGGTCTTCTTGGGCGCGGACTTGGCGGCAGTCGACTTCGTGGCCGTGGACTTGGAGGCGGCCGGCTTCGACGCGGGCTTGCTCGTCTTGGCGGTCGCCTTCGCGGCCTCGACAGCCTCTTCGGTCGCCTCGGCCAGGTCTTCCGCGGCCTCACGACCGGTGGCGATGGCGGAGTCGAGCCGCTGTCCCGGAGTGCCGTTGCCGGTCACCGACTTGGCCACCTTGACGACGCCGGTCCAGAGGGCGCCCGGCACGGCCGCAGCCTTGTCACCGACGAAGCCCTTGACCTTGGAGACCTGCTCCTGCACGGGATCGAGTTCCCACACCTTCAGCCACTGCGTCTTGATCTGCTCATAGCGCTCACGTCCGGCACGGGTGCCGAGGACGTAGCCCACGCCGAGTCCGACGACGAGTCCGATCTTCCCCTTCATGGGGTCTCCTCACCTAGTTCCGGTTGTCCGGCCTGCTTCGCCCGGCTTGGATGGCCCGCAGGCTTCCGCTCCCCGCGACCAGGCTCCCAGCGTAGCCCCGTATGCCGATTTCGGCATCTATGGGTCAGAGGGTTGACACAGAGCGTGCACTCACTCCCACAACAGGGCGCGGCGCAGGCGGTCGGCTTCGTCGCGCGCATCCGGGATCACCTGTGCGAGGCCCGTGCCGGCGAGCCAGGCGCCGACGGCCGCGATACCGGGGACGGCCTGCACCGCGTCACGCGCGGCGGCGCGACGCTCACCGGAACCGATGATCGACGCCGGCTGTGACTGCACGAACCGACCGCGGTGCGTGGCGATCACGGCCTCGGGGGCGAGGGCGACTCCGAGCATCGTCGCGGCTTCGGTCCGCGCGAGATCAGCGGCGGCCTCGTCGCTCAGCGCCGCCGTCGCGGCGGGCTCGCCCTGCGCACCGAACGAGACCCGGACGAGGTGTCGCCGCCCTGCGGCTTCCCGCACCCAGGCCCACTTCGCGGTCGAGTGCGTGAGCGCCTTGGCCGTGTGGCTGCCCGGAACCGTGAGCACCCCGGTTCCGCGCGGCGCGGCATCCAGCGCGGGCGCGTCGAGCAGGAGCGTGACGATCTCGATCTCGGGCGACGAGGCGGCCTCGGCGTTCTTCAGCGCCGGCACTGCGGCGGAGAGGAGCGCCCTGGCGGCGGTCTCGGGGGTGGCGACGATGACGGCGTCGGCCTCGATCTCCTCGATCACGGGCTCGACCTCGACCGCCTCGGCCGCGTGCAGCTCGGCGACCAGCGGACCGGTCTCGTCAGCCGCCGCGGGGGCGATCTCGGGGGCGGCCTCGGTCTCGACGTCCCAGCCCTTCGCGGTCTTGCGGATGCCCCGCACGCGCACGCCCGTGCGCACCTCGGCCCCGAGACGGTTCAGGTCGTCGGCCAGCGCATCGACGAGCCCGCTCATGCCGCCGGACAGGCCCTCGACCGCAGCGCCGGGGGTCTTCGCCACCGTGGCGACGCCGGCCTTCGCTGCCGCATCGTCCCGAAGAGATTGCACCGCACCGGACAGCGACCCGACGCGGGTGAGCGCGGCGTTGAGACCGGGAGCCGCGATGTCGATGTCGACGTCGTCGGGAGATGCGGAGTAGACGCCGGTGGTCACGGGAGCGACGAGGCGGTCCCGCACCTTCGATCCCATCCGCGAGGAGACCAGCTTGCCCAGGCTCAGCTGGTGGCCGATCGTGAGCGGCGGACGCACTCGGTCGAGGTAGGCGCGCCAGACGCCGGACCACCCGAGGATGCGGCGGACGTCGTCCTGGAACGGGTTCGCGGGGATGCCGAGGATGCCGCCGACCGGCAGCGGTGCCGCGCCGACGCCAGGGATGCCGGCCAGCCAGGCGCCGCCCGACCGCGGGGTGACGATGCGGTCGGCCAGTCCGAGCTCTTCGACCAGCGCGCGCACCAGGCCGCCCCTGGTCGCATAGCTCTCGGCGCCGGCATCCACCACGACTCCGTCGAGCTCGATCCGGCGGATCGCCCCACCCAGCTCGCCTGTGGCCTCGAGCAGCGTCACCTGCATGCCGACCTTGGCGCACTCGCGTGCGGCGACAAGTCCGCCGATGCCGCCGCCGATGACGACGACGTGCTTCTCCGCCGCGCGGGCGGCGAGGTCGGACGGCTCGGCGGAAGACGGCTCAGAGGTCATGCGGTCAATTCTCCCATCGGGCCGTCGCGGCCTGAGCGTCAGACGGTGTGCGCCAGCTCGACGATGCGCGTGAGCTGGTCGGGGTCGGTCTCGGGCGGGACGCCGTGGCCGAGGTTGAGGATGTGCGCCCGGGCCGCGCGGCCACGCTCGATCACGTCGCGCACGTGCGCCTCCAGCACCGACCAGGGGGCGGAGAGAAGTGCGGGGTCGATGTTGCCCTGCACCGTGACATCCGGTCCGAGGATCGCGGCGGCCTCATCCAACGGCTGACGCCAGTCGACCCCGACGCCGTCGGCGATACCGTCGAGCCGCATGTCGGCGAGGAACGGGCCCGTGCCGACGCCGAAGTGGATGGTCGGCAGGCCGATGTCGTCGAGTGCCGCGCGGGAGTGCGGGGCGACGAACGCGCGGTAGTCCGCCGTGCTCAGCGAGCCGGCCCAGCTGTCGAAGAGCTGCACGACGGATGCTCCGGCGTCGCGCTGCGTCTCGAGGAAGCGGCGCGAGACTTTCGCGAGCCAGCCGGCGAGGCGGTTCCACGAGTCGGGGTCGGAGTGCATCATCGCCCGTGCGCGCAGGTGCTCCTTGGAGGGGCCGCCCTCGACGAGATACGCCGCGAGGGTGAAGGGGGCGCCCGCGAAGCCGATCAGCGGGGTGTCGCCGAGTTCAGCCGTGACGAGGCGCACGGCCTCCGCGATCGCCGCGCCGTCGAGGCCGTCAGGATCGATCGCGGTGATGCGATCGACGTCGGATGCGGTGCGCACCGGGTTCGCGAACACCGGCCCGCGCCCCGGCTCGATCTCGACGTCGACACCGGCGAGGCGCAGCGGGATGACGATGTCGCTGAAGAACACGGCCGCGTCCACACCGTGCCGACGGACGGGCTGCAGCGTGATCTCGGCGGCGAGGTCGGGAGTGAGGCAGGCGTCGAGCATCCGCGTCCCGACCCGCAGGTCGCGGTACTCCGGCAGCGACCTGCCGGCCTGCCGCATGAACCACACCGGAACGTGGGCGGGGCGGGAGCCTGCGAGGGCGCGCAGGAGCGGAGCGTCGGAGAGAGCCATGCCCCCATCCTCCCATTCCGCCCTTATGGGGCCGCCGAGTTCGCCCGGTCGAATCCCGGTCGCCGCACACTCCGGTACTATCGATCTGTGCTGCTGTGTGTCACGGCGAGTCACAAGACCGCCTCCTTCGAACTGCTCGAACGCCTGAGCCGCACCCCCGACGACGTCGCTCCCACCATCGTGGGCATGACGCCGTGTGTGCAGGGTGCCGTTGTCCTCGCGACGTGCAACCGGTTCGAGGCGTACGTGGAAATGGACGAACCGCTCACCGCGGCCGGCGCCATCGGCGTCGAAGCGGTCATCGAGGCGGTCGAATCCGCCACCGGCATCCCCGCCACCGAACTCGACGGCGCCTACACGGTGCACTCGGGCCGCCGCGTGGCCGAGCATCTCTTCTCCGTCGCCTCCGGCCTCGAATCCGTCGTCTCGGGCGAGGGCGAGATCGCCGGTCAGGTGCGCCGCGCACTGAAGTCCGCCCGCAAGGACGGCACCACGTCGCCCGAGCTCGAGCGCCTCTTCCAGCGCGCCAGCCAGGCGCAGCGCAAGGTCAAGAACGTCACCGCCCTCGGTCGTGCCGGCCGCTCGCTCGTGCGCCTCGCGCTGGAGTTGGCCGACAGCCGCATCGCCGACTGGTCCGCCGAGCGCGTGCTGCTGGTCGGCACCGGCGCCTACGCCGCGGTCACCCTCGCCACGCTCCGTGAGCGCGGCGCCGTCGACATCTCGGTGTACTCCCCCTCCGGCCGCGCGGCAGTGTTCGCCGCGAAGCACGGCATCCGTCCGGTCACCGCCGACGAGTACGCCCGCACCGCCGCGCACTCGAGCCTGCTGATCACCTGCACCACCGCGACCGAACCCGTGCTCGGCCCGGAGCACCTGCAGCTCCCGGTCGGCGCTGCCGCCGTGGGCTGCCCGGTCGGCGCCCACAGCCGGCTCGTGGTCGACCTGGGGATGCCGCGCAACGTCGACCCCGCTGTCGCGACGCTCGAGGGTGTCGCACTGCTCGACCTCGAGACCATCCGTCTGCACGCCCCGCTCGAAGAGCTGCAGGCGACGGATGCCGCACGCAGCGTCGTGCGCGAGGCCGCGGAGACCTTCCATGTGGTGGGCTCCCGCCAGAGCGTGACCCCGTCGGTCGTGGCCCTGCGCTCGCACATCTTCGAGCTGCTCGAGCGCGAGATCGACCGTGCCCGTGCGCGTGGCGACGAGGACGGCAAGGTCGAGCAGGCTCTGCGTCACCTCTCGGGCGTGCTTCTGCACACGCCGACCGTGCGCGCCCACGAGCTCGCCGCCGCCGGTCGCGCCGACGAATTCACCGCGGCACTTGCGGCGCTGTACGGCATCGCGCCCGAGGCCGACGCCTCCGCCGGCAGGGACGCAGCCACTGCCTGACGGCCCCTGCCCTAGGGTGGCGCCATGCATGATCGCGAGCAGTTCGAGGCCACGGCCGCGGTGCTGCGCGGCGATCGCGAGCTCAGCGACGAATTGCAGACGCTGGCGAGGTGGATCTCCGAGACCTTCGACACCGACGTGGTGAACATCGTCGTGGACGCCCTCCACGACGCGACTCCGCGCGTGAACGTCTGGCTCCGTTCAGCCGCCCAGGCCCGGGCCTTCCGTAATGGTGACGGCGGAAACTACGACCGGGCGAAACAGACCGCAGTCTCACGACGGTACGTGGAGACGCGTCCGACCCGACCCCGATCGGCTTCCGACCCTGAGCCCTTCGTCACCTTCCGAGCCTTCGAGCCGGAAGCCCGCGATGGCGCGATCGACCTGGCACCGACCGAGCTGGAGACTCTGCGGGACGGACTCGCATCCCCGGCGCTGTGGCGCATCATGGTCGCCTGGGGACGAGTGGTGTTCTTCGTCCACACGGATGCCGAGGCCACCGCGCTCCGGGAGGGGCCGGAGTTCGACAGATGGACGACAGAGTTCCTCTCCGCCGCCCGGCCCCGCGACGAATTCGATCTCGTGCCGCGTCTGCCGCCGGTGTTCGAACTCGACAGCAAGGAGCGGTTCGACCGCGACTTCCAGGGCAGCAGCTACTACTACTTCCTCTAGGCGCCGGCATCCTCTTCTCCATCCGGTGGGACACTGGAGGCATGGCCCTTCACATCACCGGAGACACCGCCGCCGACGAGCTGCTGACCGACAACCCGCTGGCCCTCCTGGTGGGGATGCTGCTGGATCAGCAGGTCCCCATGGAGACCGCGTTCGCCGGTCCGCTCAAGATCGAACAGCGCACTGGAGCGGCGGACGCCGCGACCATCGCGCACATGGCACCGGACGAGTTCCTCGAGGCGTTCAAGCAGACGCCCGCCGTGCACCGCTTCCCCGGATCCATGGCCGCCCGCGTGCAGACGCTGTGCCAGACGCTCGTCGATGACTGGGACGGCGATGCGGCCGCACTCTGGACCGAGGGCGCTCCGGATGGACCCGAGGTGCTGAAGCGCCTGAAGGCCCTCCCCGGATTCGGCGAGCAGAAGGCGAAGATCTTCCTGGCTCTGCTGGGCAAGCAGTACGGCTTCACGGGCGAAGGCTGGCGCGAGGCCGCGGGTGCATACGGCGAAGACGGCTCGTACCGCAGTGTCGCCGACATCGTCTCTCCCGAGTCGCTCGCGAAGGTGCGCGAGCACAAGAAGGCCATGAAGGCCGCGGCGAAGGCTCCGAAGTGAAGCCCACGGGCGATGATGTCGCGGGGCTCATCGCTCGCTCCTCCCCCGCCGTCCGCCGCCGGGATGCCGAGACGCTGACCGCGCTCATGCAGGAGATCACCGGCCGCGAACCGCAGACCTGGGGCACGATCATCGGCTTCGGGTCGTGCCACTACCGCTACCCGACCGGCACCGAGGGCGACAGCGGACTGCTCGGATTCGCACCCCGCAAGGCCGCGACCACGATCTACCTCTTCGACGGCGTCGACGCCCACACCGCGGCCCTGGCCGAACTCGGCCCGCACACCACGGGCGTCGGATGCCTGTACATCAAAGACCTGGAGCAGATCGACCTCGAGGTGCTGCGCGGCATCCTCGAACGTTCACTGGCGTGGGTCGAGGCGGGCGGCACCCCCGAGGTGCAGCTGACCGTCACCGGCTGACGCGCGAGACCCGTACTCCGAGGGATCTGCCGTGCCCTCAAGACCGTGGACCGGGGCTACGGCTGGGGAGGCGGCGGGGTCTGGGTGAACGTCGCGGTGCAATCGCCGAAGGCGAGCGTGGCGGTCGAGCGACCGAGCACGTTCGACCCCTGCCTGGTCCACACCCCTCCACCCGATGCCGGGAGTGCGGCGGTGAGGGTCGCGATGTTCGCTTGAACCTGCGCCTGCACCTCGTCCATCAGGGGGATCGACCCGACCAGAATGCCGCCGGTGAAGGCGAGCGCCCGCGTCTCGGGGCCCGCCGAGGCGTCGTAGGGGATGGAGGTCACCCCCGTCGGGTCGGGCGAGTGACCCACCACGGCACCCTCGGTCCAGAAGAAACCGTTGTTCACGTACTCGTAGGTGAAGGCCGCGGTGGACGGCACGGGAACACCCGCCTCCGCGCACCATGCCACCAGTTCTGCGTAGCTCGCCGAATCCAAGCCGTAGCCGGCGCCCGGCACATACTCGAGATACCACCGAGAGGTGTTCGGGCAGACGAGCGCCGAGCTCGCGCTGGCCGGAACCGCGAAAGCGGCCGCCACGACGGGCAGCGACCAGGCGCCGGCGATGACGACGGAGCGTCGCGAAACGTCGGAACGCGGGGGGACATCCATACCTCGAACACTATCGGAGGACCGGTCGGCCCCTGCTCGACATTGCACGAGACGCAGCTCACCGTAACGGGCTGACGCCGCCCTCCGCTCTCAGCGCAGGACCTCGACGAGCGCGACCCACGACACCACGACGGCCGAGGCAATCGCGAGCAGACAGCCCGCCGCCGCGAGGTACAGCCCGGCCGGATGCCCGAACCACACCAGCACGCCCGCCGCGAGATAGGCGAAGATCGGTAGGAAGCCGACCAGGTACTTGAGCGGACGGACGCGATCCTCGGGATTCGGATCGGTCGCGATGAGTCGCGTCGCGTGCACCTGGAACACCGCGGCCAGCAGTGCGACCACGACGGTCACCGCCCCGAACCATGCCGCGTCGATACCGGGCACGAGCCCCAGCGCCGACACCGCGAGCGCGAGGAGCAGCGCGGCGATTCCGGCGAGGAGCCTTGCGGTCAGCGTGCGCGATTTGACGATCTCGGCGATGTTCACGCTCGCAGCGACGATCACGAGACCGGCGAGCGCAGCGGTCGCTCCCGCCATCGCGACGTTGAACTCGCTCCACGACTCGAACATGCCGACATGCTAGACCCACCCGCGCGACCGTCGCACGAGTGGGTCTGGACAGCCGAGTCGGGTTCGGAGGTCAGCGGACGTCGGCGAAGAACACGCGGATGTCGGCTGCCAGCACGTCCGGACGCTCCAGGGCCGCGAAGTGCCCGCCCTCGTCAAAACGACTCCAGTGCACGATGTTCGAGTTGTCGCGCTCGGCGAAGACCCGGATCGTCTGAAAGTCGTCGGCGAACACGGCCACCCCGGTCCGCGCGGCGTTGATGCGCGGCTCGGCACCCTCAGCGCCGTCGTCCGCGGCATCCGCTCTGGCGTTCTCCAGGTAGCTGCGGCTCATGCCGGAGGCCGCATTCGCGAACCAGTTCACGCTGACCTCGAGCAGGATCTTCTCGAGCGGCACCAGAGAGGTGCCGTTGCCGAACGAGTTGAACAGCTCGCTGTAGGCGAGCAGCCCGACCGGGGAGTCGCTGAGCCCGACCGACACCGTCTGCGGGCGCGAGGCGTTCATCGTGTTGTAGCCGCCGACCGACTGGAACCACTGCATGTGCTCGAGGCCGGCGTAGTCGGCGGGCTCGAGCTTCGCGAACTCCGCCGGGTCGCCCGAGGGGAAGGAGAACAGTTGCAGCACGTGCAGTCCGAGGAAGCCCGCGGGCTCGAGCAGCCCCAGTTCGCGGGCCACCATCGCGCCGTTGTCGGAGCCGTGGATGCCGTAGCTGTCGTAGCCGAGCCCGCGCATCAGGCGGTCGTAGGCGGCGGCGACCCGACCGACCGTCCAGCCCGTCGAGGCTAGGGGTTGCGAGAAACCGTAGCCCGGAGCATCCGGGATCACGACGTCGAAGGCGTCCTCGGCACGACCACCGTGAGCCACCGGGTCGACGAGCCGGTCGATCAGGTCGAGGTAGTCGATCGAGGAACCGGGGTAGGTGTGGGCGAGCAGCAACGGCGTCGCGCTCGGGTGGGCCGAGCGCACGTGGATGAAGTGGAGGGTCTGGCCATCGATCTCGGTCGTGAAGTGCGGGACGGCGTTGATCCGCTCCTGGGCCTCCGTCCAGTCGAAGTCTCGCCAGGCGGCGACGGCCTCGCGGAGGTAGGAGTTGGGGGTGCCGGCATCCCAGTCATCCGTCGGCGAGGGCTGCGGAAGACGGGTGCGAGCGAGGCGATCCTGGAGATCGGCGACCTCGGTGGCGGAGACCGAGACGGTGAAGGGGCGGAAGGCGAGCGTCGTGTTTTCCATATCTCGAAGGTAGGAGGGAATTAGGTTGGATTCGTTCCTAATGGATGGATGACTTTCGAGGAGTTCCGATGGCCGACCCGACCGCCCGACTGCTCGCGTTATTGGCGCTCTTGCAGACCGGTCCGGAGCGCTCCGGAAGCGACCTCGCGTCGCGTCTCGGCGTCTCGGCGCGCACCGTCCGACACGACATCGAGCGACTGCGCGACCTCGGCTATCCCGTCGATGCGACCCGCGGATCCGTCGGCGGCTACCGGCTCGGTGCCGGAGGAAAGCTGCCGCCCCTGCTGCTCGACGACGAGGAGGCGGTGGCCGTCACGGTCGGTCTCCGCGCGGCGGCCGGAATCTCCGGCATCGCCGAATCGGGGGCGAGGGCACTCGCCAAGCTCGAGCAGGTGCTGCCGTCGCACCTGCGCCCCACGGTCGACGCCCTCCGCTCGAGCGTCGACCGCGCCCCCGAGAACAACGACACCGACGCCCCCGACCCCGAGGTCGACGCCGCCGCGCTGCAAGCCATCGCGAGCGCGATCCGCAACGAGGAGTGGCTGCGCTTCGGCTACGAAGGCGGGGCCGTGCTGGTCGAGCCCTACCGGCTGCTCACGTGGGTGCGGCGCTGGTACCTCGTGGCCCGGGATCCGCAGACAGACGAGTGGGGAACCTACCGCGTCGACTGGATGGACCTGCGGATGCCGACCCATCGGCGCTTCGATCCGCAGCCGCTGCCCGGCGGCGACTACACCGCCTTCGCGATGCGGACCATCGCGGTGAGCGGCTGGAAGGTGCACGCCCGACTGCGGATCGACGCCCCCGCCGAAGCCGTGCTCGACCGGATCCACGCCGCGGTCGGTGTGGTCGAACCGGTCGACGACGAGCACTGCATCCTCGTCACCGGCGCCGACAGTCTCGACACCGTCGCCGCGTACATCGGGATGCTGATGATGGACTTCACCGTCGAGAGCCCGCCCGAGCTGATCCCGCGCCTGCAGCTGCTCTCCGAGCGCTATGCGCGCGCGGTCGACGGCAGCGCATGAAAGACCCCGCCGGCCTGCACGAGGCCGACGGGGTCAGGATGCGAATCCTCAGGCGCCGCGCAGACGCTCCGCGAGGTAGGCGTGCAGCTCGTCGATCGAGACGCGCTCCTGCGCCATGGTGTCGCGGTCGCGCACCGTGACGGCGCGGTCGTCGAGCGAGTCGAAGTCGACCGTGACGCAGAACGGCGTGCCGATCTCGTCCTGGCGACGGTAGCGGCGACCGATCGCACCCGCGTCGTCGAAGTCGACGGCCCAGGAGCTGCGAAGCGTGTCGGCGACCTCGCGGGCGAGCGGCGACAGCTTCTCGTTGCGCGACAGCGGCAGGACAGCGGCCTTGACCGGGGCGAGGCGCGGGTCGAGCTTGAGCACCGTGCGCACGTCGGTGCCGCCCTTGGCGTTGGGCACCTGCTCCTCGACGTACGCATCGACGAGGAACGCCATCATCGCGCGGGTGAGGCCGAACGACGGCTCGATCACGTACGGGGTGTAGCGCTCGCCCGTGGCCTGGTCGAAGTACGTCAGGCTCTGGCCCGACGCCTCGCTGTGGCTGGAGAGGTCGTAGTCGGTGCGGTTGGCGACGCCCATGAGCTCGCCCCACTCCTTGCCCGCGAAGCCGAACTTGTACTCGACGTCGATCGTGCCCGCCGAGTAGTGCGCGCGGTCGTCTTCCGGCACGTCGAACTGACGCATGTTCTCCGGGTCGATGCCGAGATCGATGAACCAGTTCCAGCAGGCCTCGACCCAGTGCTCGAACCACTCCTGCGCCTCGGCCGGGGGCGTGAAGAACTCGATCTCCATCTGCTCGAACTCGCGGGTACGGAAGATGAAGTTGCCGGGGGTGATCTCGTTGCGGAACGCCTTGCCGACCTGGCCGATGCCGAACGGCGGCTTCTTGCGGCTCGCGGTGAGCACGTTCGAGAAGTTCACGAAGATGCCCTGCGCCGTCTCGGGGCGCAGGAAGTACAGGCCCGACTCGTCGTCCACGACGCCGAGGTAGGTCTTCACCAGACCGGAGAACGCCTTCGGCTCGGTGTACTGACCCTTGGTGCCGCAGTTCGGGCAGGGGATGTCGGCGAGACCGTTCTCGGCCTTGCGGCCCTTGCGCGCCTCGAAGTCCTCGATGAGGTTGTCGGCACGGAAGCGCTTGTGGCACTGCAGGCACTCGACCAGCGGGTCGGTGAACGTGGCGACGTGACCCGACGCCTCCCACACGCGCTTGGGGAGGATGATGCTGGAGTCGAGGCCGACCATGTCGCCGCGGCCGCGGACGAAGGTCTGCCACCACTGGCGGCGGATGTTCTCCTTGAGCTCCGTGCCGAGGGGCCCGTAGTCCCAGGCCGATCGAGAACCGCCGTAGATCTCACCCGCTTGGAACACGAACCCGCGGTGGCGGGCGAGGGCGATGACCTTGTCGAGGCGGGACTGTTCGGCCATGGTGGCTCCAATGGTCGGATGCGGGAGGAAACCCGTGAACACGGGCACCCCATTCTATCCGTCGTCCCGCGCGGGACCTGGCCCCTCAGCCCGCCGCGGAGTACCGTCCTGGCATGAGCACTCCTGCGCGCACTCGGCGAACTCGCGACGAAGACACTCGCTTCTTCGGACAACCCTGGGCGCTCGTGCACATCTTCGGCGTCGAGATGTGGGAGCGGTTCAGCTTCTACGGCATGCAGGGCATCCTGCTCATCTACCTCTACTTCGAGGTGACCGAGGGCGGCCTCGGCATCCCCAAGGCTGTTGCGGGCGGCATCGTGGGCGCGTACGGAGGGTCGGTCTACCTCTCGACGATCCTCGGGGCCTGGCTCGCCGACCGCCTGTTCGGCGCAGAGCGAGTGCTGTTCGTCAGCGCGATGGTGATCGTGGCGGGGCACCTCGCCCTCGCCCTTCTTCCGGGCGCGGTCGGCGTCGGCGTCGGCCTCGTGCTCGTGGCACTCGGATCCGGCGGGCTCAAGGCGAACGCCACATCAGTCGTCGGCAGTCTGTACAGCGCCGACGACCCGCGCCGGGACGCCGGTTTCTCGCTCTTCTACCTCGGGATCAACCTCGGCGCGTTCCTGGGGCCGATCCTCACCGGCATCCTGCAGTCCTCGCTCGGCTTCCACTACGGCTTCGGCCTCGCGGCGATCGGGATGACGCTGGGGCTCATCCAGTACTCGTTCGGCCGCAAAGCGCTGCCCGCCTCGGCGCGGGAGGTGCCCAACCCGCTTCCGAAGTCCCGCTATCTGCTGGTCGGGCTCATCGCGGCCGCCGCGATCGTGCTCATCGCCGTCCTCGTGCTCACCGGCGTGATCCGACCCGACAACCTCGCCACCCTGGTGATCGGCGTCACGATCGTCGCCGCGGTCGCCTACTTCTCGGTGATCCTCGGCAGCCGTCGCATCGACGCCACCGAACGATCGCGAGTGTGGGCGTTCCTGCCCCTCTTCATCACCAGCGTCGCGTTCTGGTCGCTGTACCAGCAGCAGTTCACGGTGCTGACGATCTACTCCGACCAGCGCCTGAACCGCAACCTGTTCGGCTGGGAGATGCCCGTCTCCTGGGTGCAGTCGATCAACCCGGTCTTCATCATCATCCTGTCCGGTGTCTTCGCCGCGATCTGGACCAAGCTCGGAAAGCGTCAACCATCGACGCCGGTGAAGTTCGCACTCGCGGCCATCATCATGGGATCGGCGTTCCTGCTCTTCCTCCCCTTCGCCGGCGGCGGCGAGAACTCCACACCGCTGCTGGCGATCGTCGGGATCCTCTTCGTGTTCACGGTGGCGGAGCTGCTCATCTCGCCGGTCGGCCTGTCGGCCGCCACCAAGCTCGCACCTGGTGTGTTCCGCACGCAGATGGTCGCGCTGTTCTTCCTGTCGATCGCGCTCGGGACGGCGATCTCCGGATGGCTCGTGCAGTTCTACAACCCCGACGACGAGGTGCCCTTCTTCTCGATCCTCGGGGGGATCGCCATCGTCGTCGGCATCGGACTGCTGGTGAGCGTCAAGCCCGTGCTGAAGCTCATGCGCGGGGTGCGCTGAGCGCGCGCGCCGCTGTTCGGGCGGCGCCGCGGGTCACGCAGTGAAGAGGTAGCCGCGCGCGTTGTCGTAGCCGGCGATGGTCAGGCCGCTGCCGAGCAGGCCCTCCATCTGCGCGCGCAGACGCAGACGCCACTCGTGAGCGGCTTCCGGGTCGGAGACGCGCATCGCCTCGATGTCGGCCGGGATCTCGAGGGTCTCGACGACCGCATCGTCGGCCGGGGGCTTCGCGATGTCGGCGAGCGCCCACTCGACGTCCAGGCGGTCGCTCTCGTCACCCGCGTCGCCGCCGCCGAAGATGCCGTAGCGGTTCACGGAGTAGCCGGTGGCACGAGCGCCCAGCACTGAGAAGAAGAAGTGCGCATTGCGCGCCACGAGCGGGTCGAACACCCAGGTGATGCGCCCGACGTCGCGTGAGAACGCCCACTGACGCTGGTGCTCCTTGAGTTCGCGACCCCAGCCGCGCCCGCGGTACTCCGGCAGCAGCGCGGTGATGTGCGAGTGCATCGCACGTCGGGCGGGCTCGCCGAAGAAGGCGATGGAGGCGCCGACCATGCGCTCCTCCTCGCCCTCGCCGTCGAAGAACCCGACGACGTAGTTGCCCGACTGCTGCAGGGCGCGCAGGGTGCCGGCATCCACCACGCGCTGCGGACCCCGGATGGAGTCGAGCAGGCCCTGCGCGTCGAGGATGAGTTCAACGGTGTCGAGATCACGGATGGTTCGCACGCACCCAGTCTGCCCCTCCTCGGGCGGTTCGGGGAAACGCGACCGCGATCAGACCTGGCGCAGCGCGTCGCGATCGAGCTGAGACACGGACGTCAGCCCCGCGAGACCGAGCGTGATGTCGACCTCGGCGAGCACGTTGCGCACGACCTCGCGCACGCCGGCCTCCCCGGCGATGCCGAGGCCGTAGGCGTACGGCCGCCCGAGCGCCACGACCGCGGCTCCGAGAGCCAGGGCGATCACGGCATCCGCACCACCACGCACGCCGGAGTCGAAGACGATCGGCACGCGACCCGCGACGCGCTCGGCGATCTCGGGCAGCACGTCGAGCGTCGGCACCGACCGGTCGATCTGGCGGCCGCCGTGGTTCGATATCCAGATGCCGTCCATCCCGGCGTCCAGCGCGGCCTGGGCATCGTCGGGATGCACGATGCCCTTCAGGATGATCGGCAGGTTCGTCCACTCCCGTGCCTTCGCCAGATCGCCCCAGGTGAGTGCCGGGGTGGAGAACACGTCGAGGAAGGTCTCGACCGCGGTCCGAGGCAGCGGCGAGCGCAGGTTGTCACGCAGCGACCCACCGCCCGTGAGCGGCGCACCCTTGCGCGCGATCGTGAGGGCGGCGGCGACCGCTTTCGGCGTGACTTTGACGCGGGGCGCATCGCCCTTCGGTGCCGCGGCCCGCTCCCGCACCAGCTGCTGGAACACCGGGTCGCTCGTGTACTGCGCGATGCCCATCCCCCGCGTGAACGGCAGGTACGCGAGATCGAGATCGCGCGTGCGCCAGCCGAGCAGATGGGTGTCGAGCGTGATGACGATCGCCTCGCAGCCGGATGCCTCGGCGCGGGCGAGCAGCGAGCGGTTGAGGTCGTCG
The DNA here is from genome assembly GCF_018613945.1 of Microbacterium sp. ISL-59. NCBI lineage: Bacteria > Bacillati > Actinomycetota > Actinomycetes > Micrococcales > Microbacteriaceae > Microbacterium > Microbacterium sp. ISL-59. Next base: position 1,720,475 of record NZ_JAGGPG010000002.1, on the reverse strand, counting down.
GACGCCGACCAGTAGAGCTGGAACAGACGGGGGCCGTCGGGTGCGGCATCCGCCACCTGCTCCATCGGGAACGACGCCTGGTTCGACAGCGTGTACGGGACGCCGAGGGATGCCGCCGCGCGGGCCACGGCGAGATCCGCATCCGCGTGCGCCATCTCCATCACTCCGAGCGGGGCGAGCAGCAGCGGGGTCGGCCTCCTCTTGCCGAGGAACTCCACGCCGAGGTCGCGGGTCGAGACGTCGCGCAGCGGGCGCGGCCACACCTGCCAGCGGTCGAACGCGCGGCGGTTGGCCATCATGGTGCGCTCGGACCCCGCACCACCGGCGATGTAGGCGAATGCCTCGGCGCTCAGTGCCTTGCGGGCGGCCGCCTTCAGCGCCACGGCGTCGATCGGCACCGCGGGTCTCGTCCCGCTGATGCCGGCGCGGTAGATGTCGGACTGGGTGCGCCGGGAGATGCCGCGGTGGGCGGCGGGATCGTCCGGAGCGACGCTGCTCGTGACCATGACCACATGCTAGTCAGGGGCCCGGCGACCCTGCACCGTGGGATCGCCGATAGCCTGGGCCGGTGGGTGCGAACGACGACAGGGCCAGGAAGCGCCTCTCCCGCACCCCGCCGAAGTGGGCGATCGTCGCGGTCCTCGCCTTCGCCGGACTCTGCTCGTCGTTCATGTTCACGCTCGTCGTGCCGTTGCAGGCCGAGCTGCCGCAGCTGCTGAACGCCTCCCGCGAGGACACGACCTGGGTCGTCACGATCACGCTGCTCGTCGCCGCCGTCGCCACCCCGATCTCGGGCCGACTCGGCGACATGTACGGCAAGCGCCGGGTGGTGATCGCGCTGCTCGCGATCCTGATCCTCGGCTCGGTGATCGCCGCGGTCTCCGGCTCGATCATCGGCGTGATCATCGGGCGCGCACTCCAGGGGGCCGTGACGGGCGTCGTTCCCCTCGGCATCGCGATCATGCGCGACGTACTGCCGCCCGAGCGGCTCGGCACCGCGGTCGCCCTGATGAGCGCGACCATGGGTGTCGGCGGCGCGATCGGCATGCCGGTGGCTGCCCTCCTCGCGCAGAACGCCGACTGGCACATGCTGTTCTGGCTCGCGGCAGCCCTTGGGGTCGTCGGCCTGGCGCTCGTACTGGCCGTGATCCCCGAGGATGTGCTCCGCTCCCCCGGGCGACTCGACGTGCTCGGCGCCATCGGGCTCGCCATCGGCCTCACCGGCATCCTGCTCTTCGTCTCCCGAGGTGCGCAGTGGGGCTGGACGTCACCGCTCACCCTGGTCTGCATCATCGGCGGACTCGTGGTGCTGCTGGTGTGGGGCTGGTACCAGTTGCGCACGAAGGACCCGCTGCTCGACCTGCGGGTGGCGGCGCGCCCCGCCGTGCTGTTCACGAACATCGCCGCGATCGGCATGGGCTTCGCGCTGTTCGCCTCGAACGTGACGTTCCCGCAGATGCTCGAGGCTCCGTCGATCGGCGGGGGCTTCGGTCTCGACATGGTCGCCGCATCGCTCGTGATCATGCCTGCCGGCCTCGTGATGATGGTGATCTCGCCTCTCTCCGGCTGGCTGGAGCGCACCGTGGGGCCGCGCCCACTGTTCACGGTCGGCGCCACCGCGATCGTGCTCGCCTACGTGTTCGTCCTGCTGTGGTCGAGCGAGGTGTGGCACGTCCTCGTCGCGAACCTGCTGATCGGGGTGGGCATCGGGTTCACGTTCGCTGCGATGCCGATGATCATCATGCGCTCGGTTCCCGCCAACGAGACCGGCGCGTCGAACGGACTGAACGCCCTGTTCCGCTCGGTCGGCACTTCCAGCGCCTCGGCCGTGATGGGCGGCGTCCTCGCCGCGATGAGCATCGACATCGACGGCGTGGCCGTCCCCACCAGGGCCGCCTTCGAGGTGTGCTTCTGGCTCGCGATCGCCGCCGGCATCATCGCGGTCGTGCTGTCGCTCTTCATCCCGAAGCAGCGCAGCTCCGAGCAGCATCCGTCGCTGCCCGGCTGAGCTCCGTCGGAGCACCCCTGCACGAGGCCGCCGAGCTCGGCGTCGGTGGCGCGACGATCTGGCGCTGGCTGGGTGTTGAGTCTCAGTAGCCGCCGTGCGTTGGCGTCTCGTGCTCACGCTTACGGTTCGCCAGCGCTGCGAGGAGTTCCACCTTGGTGCGGTTGGCATCGCCGTTCGGGAAACGGATCTGTGTAACTCCGGCGATGTTCGAGGGCTCGTCGGCACCTTCTTCGAGGAGGATCAACGTGTTTCGCTGACCGAGGCGGGCGTGCGAAAAGCCGAGTTCATGGATGACGTTCTGCCTGGCGAGCTTGCGCCCGTCCGTCAGCACGTCCACGCCGGTCATGACGATAACCGCGACGGACGCCTCGGAGATCATCTGCTCAACCACTTCAAAGGTCGTCCGTCCGATTCGATCGTCGCCCTCGAAGTACGTCGTGTCGTATCCCGCCGCGTCGATGAAGTCGCGCACGACCTCCCACTTCGTGTCGCCGCCGTGGCCGATGAAGACCTTGAACGGCCTCACCTCGTGAGCGAGTCGAGCCGTATCGATGTTTCGCTCAAGGATCTCGCGGACGGCGTTGGCGATCGTTGCGGCCTCGTAGCCTTCCCGATCCGACTCCTTCACGGCATACTGCTCGAAGTCTGTGTTGACCCTCAAACGCACAGACCTTAGATCGACCTCCAGCTCGACGGCAAGGTTGGCCTCGGCGCTCTCGAAACGGACGCGGGCACTGAAGCACCCGTTGATTCTCTCCAGCGGTGCGCTCTCGTCATTCGACCAACTGAACTCGGTGTAGTCCGGCGACGTCACCGACAAGCTCGCTAGCGAGACCGCACCACCAGCGTCGATCCGCTCCTGGGCTTCCTCCTTCTGCGCCCGGATGTACGCGTTGCCGTACTCGATTTCCTCCGGTGTCTCGTCCGAGTTCTCCTCCCACGCGAGCTTGTCGTAGTCCGACCACAGCGTGAAAGGAGCGAGTCGCTCTCGGACCTCACGAATTGTGTCAGCAGTGACGACGGCATAGGGAACAGTAAGGAGAATCTCGGGCACAGCCGAAGGATATCTTGATGCGGGGACGCCGCGTCCAGGCGTCTACGTAGTCGCGGCACCCGTGGCAGAACCACCGGGCCGCGCGCGATTCCATCCGATCTAGGCACTTCGGGCAGTTCGGGGTATCAAGGTCGTCCGTCTGTAGCACGTCTTCTCAGCTGTGTTGGGGGGAACAGCAGAATCTCCTCGCATTCTGCCTGCTTGACGAGGGTGCGCTTCTCCTGCTCGCGCAGCGTCACTCGCCTGCGTATGCAGCACCGCAGCGAGCGGCGCGCCATGTTCGAGGGCTGCCGGCACTTGGTCGACGGCGCGCGTCCGCCCTGCAATCGCCGGCGTCGGGCCATCTAGCGCATCGCATCACCGAGGGGCGATGCGGCACCGACCGCGAGCACCACCTGACCGTCTCTGCCATGACCTCGCCAAGGCCGACGGCCGCGATGCGGCGAACGGAGCCGAGGAAGCTCCTCACCCGCGGAGAGGCAGAGCTCCAGGAACTTGAGGATCGTCGGATACTCGCCGGTCAGTCGCACCCTGTTGGCCTTGCCTTCGCCGAGAGCTGCGCTTCGTAGCTGCATTGCGGTGGGCCCGGCGCGTCGAACTGCGCGAGCCCTTTCGAGCCGCGAGGCTGCAAAACCGTTTCAACGGGAGATCGTGCGCGGGTCCGGATCACCGTCCCGCGGCGGGCGCAGCCGGTCCGGGATCGGCCAGGCCAGCACGAACTGCGCCGTCGCCGGGCGGGACATGTCGCCGAAGTCGTCGAGCTTCACCACGATGCGACCCGGCACGCCCTCCTCGTCCGGCGTGACCTCGAGGATGCGCACCCGGAGTGGGCGGTCGCTCTCGCCCTCCAGCATCCACGGATCGGCGAGCCAGGCGATGCCGTGCTCTTCGAGCGCCACCTCGGCGTCGAGCCATTCGGTCGGATCGGATGCCGGTCGACCCAGCACGTCGACCGCGACCCAGTCGTCGCCCTCAGGATGGATCCACCCGAGCAGCTCGCCGTCGTCGCGGCGGTGCGGGGTCCAGTCGGGTCGGGGCATCCCTCGATGCTAGCGAGGGGAGCGTGATCTCAGTGCGTGTACTCCATGAGTTCGACGCCGAGCACCCGGAAGGCGTCATGCGCGCGCAGCCGGTGCGTGATCGACAGGTCGTCGAAGCAGACGATGAGCGAGTAGGCGACGCCGGCGCGGGGCCCCGCGAGCACGCCCGCCTCGGCGCGAACCCCGCGGTCGCGGCCGGTCTTGTTCACGAACAGCAGTCCGTGCGCGTCATGATCATGCGCGAAGGGGTCGAGGCCCGTGGATGCCGCGACCAGGCTCAGGTCCTGGTTCAGGCTCAGCCATTCCGACACCTGCGCGCTGACCGCGGCGTCGACGACCTGCGAGTTCACGAGAGCGGAGAAGAGACCGGCGAGTTCGCGGGCGGAGCCCACGGCGACCTGCGGCGCGTCGTCGGGCCCCCGGCGGTCGCGGAAGCGGTCGAGCAGGGCGGTGCGGCGCAGTCCGAGCGACTCGATGCGTTCGCGCACCCGGTCGTGACCGACCTTCTGCAGCAGGGCGTTCACGGCGATCGGATCGCCGGCTGTCGCGGCCAGAACGGCGAGATCCTCGAGCGGCAGCGCCGGGGCGTGCAGATGCCGCCACAGGCCGGAGCTCTCGACGGCGTCGACACTCTCGCGCTCCACGATCTCGAACGGATCGAGCGCACCGCTCTGGAATCCGGCGGCCACCTCGATCAGCAGCGGCACCACGCCGAGCCCCGCGACGGGCATGGTCACGTGATCGTCGCCGGCCAGCACGTGCACGTGATTGTCGAGGTCGACGACGTGCACCGACACCTGAGCGCCGGAATCGACCAGTCCCTCGAGCGAACGCAGGGTGGCCGTGAAGGAGCGGCGCCCGAGCGCGGCGCGACGCGGGAGGCGGCGGCTGGTCCGCTGCGAGCGACGGCCCGCAGAAGACTCCGGCGCACCGCCGAGGGACTCGGGGGCCGAGGAGTTGCGGAACCCTTCACCAGGCTCGAGAGCGCCCACGCGTGATCCTTACGAGGGGGGGATTTGCGGGATACCACGGGGAGGCACTCCCCAGCGGCAGGGCTATCGTAACCCCACCGCCGGGGGATGCATCACAGAGTCAGACGATTGGTCACCAGATGGTCACACGCGACGCCTCGGGGAGCCACAGGGCGTCGTCCTGGCCCACGCCGAACGCCTCGTAGAACGCGTCGATGTTGCGCACGATCTGGTTGCAGCGGAACTCGTTCGGCGAGTGCGGGTCGATGGTCAGCAGCCGCAGCGTCTCGGCGTCGCGGCTCTTCTGCTGCCACACCTGCGCCCACGAGAGCAGCAGGCGCTGCACGCCCGTATACCCGTCGATGACCGGGGCCTCCGCGCCGCCGAGCGAGAGCTCGTAGGCCTTGAGCGCGATGCCGAGGCCGCCGAGGTCGCCGATGTTCTCACCGATCGTGAGGGCGCCGTTGACATGGTGCTCGGCGTCGAGCCCCTCGGGGACGAGCGCGTCGTACTGCGCGATGAGCGCCTTGGTGCGCTCCTCGAAGGCCGCACGGTCGGCGTCGGTCCACCAGTCCTGCAGGCGGCCGTCGCCGTCGTAGCGGCTGCCCTGATCGTCGAAGCCGTGACCGATCTCGTGCCCGATGACCGCGCCGATCCCGCCGTAGTTCGCGGCGGCGTCACGGCTCGCGTCGAAGAACGGATACTGCAGGATGGCGGCGGGGAACACGATCTCGTTCATCGACGGGTTGTAGTACGCATTGACCATCTGCGGCGGCATGTGCCACTCGAGGCGGTCGATCGGCTTGCCGACCTTGTCGACGTGCCGGTCGTGCTCGAAGATCGACGCCCGACGAACGTTGCCGAACAGGTCGGCGCGGTCGATCTCGAGGCTCGAGTAGTCGCGCCACACCTCGGGGTGGCCGATCTTGGGGGTGAAGGAGTCGAGCTTGGCGAGCGCGCGCTCCCGAGTCTCGGCCGTCATCCACTCGAGCTCGGTGATGCTCTGCCGGTATGCCTCGATCAGGTGGGCGACCAGCTCATCCATCGCCACCTTCGCCGTCGGCGGGTAGTGCCGCTCGACGTAGACCTTGCCGATCGCCTCGCCGAGAGCGCCCTCGGTGAGCGAGACGCCGCGCTTCCAGCGCTCGCGGATCGTCGGCACGCCGGTGAGCTCGGTGCCGTAGAACGAGAAGTTCTCGTGCACCAGGTCGTCGGTGAGGTACGGGGCCGCGGCGTGCACGACCTTGGCCCGCAGCCATGCCTTCCAGTCGTCGAGACGCTCGGGCGTGAGCAACGAGCCGAGTCCCTCGAAGAAGCTGGGCTGCGAGACGACGACCTCGTCGAAGGCGGCCGGGTTCGACGGTGTGACGGCCTCGCGCCACGGAGTCAGGTCGACGCCCGCGAGCTCCTGCAGCTCGTCCCAGGTCTTGAGGTTGTAGGTCGCCACGGCGTCGCGGCTGCGCACGTTGTCCCAGTGATGGCCCGCGAGCTCGGTCTCGAGTGCGATCGCACGGTCGGCGTTCGCCCCGGCATCCGGGACGCCGGCGAGGTCGAGCAGCCGCTCGAGGTGCGCGCGATAGGCGGCCCTGGTGTCGGCGAACGTGTCGAGCCGGAAGTAGCTCTCGTCCGGCAGGGACAGCCCGGCCTGCATGAGCACGGGCAGGTAGCGCTCGGGGTCGCCCGGGTCGCCGTCGACGTACATGCCGATCACGGCCGCGCGGCCGTCGCGGTCGTAGGCGCCGACGGTGCGCAGGAACGCCGGGATTCCGTCGATCGCGTCGACCTCCGCGAGGGTCTCCGTCAGCGGAGAGAGACCGGCGGCATCGATGCGCTCGGTGTCCATGAAGCTCGCGAACAGGTCGCCGATCTTGCGAGCGAGCGTGCCCTCCTCGGCATCCTGCGACTCCTCGATGATCGCCCTGACGTCTTTCTCGGCCTGCTCGGCGAGGAGGTGGAACGAACCCCAGCGCGCCTTGTCGCCGGGGATCTCGGTGCGCGAAAGCCAGGCGCCGTTCACGTGACGATAGAGGTCGTCCTGCGGGCGGATGTCGGAGCTGAACTCATCAAGGGCGAGGCCTACGGGAAGAACGTCAGTCATGCGCACCAGCCTATGACCCCCCTCGGACTCCGGGCCGGTTCAGCCCTTCCGGAACCAACGACGGCGAGCAGGTCGGCCCAATACCGGCGCGGCCGCGGGCCTCACCGCCCGACGCTCCGCCCAGGCCACCACCTCGGCATCGACATCCCGCGGTTCGGTCACGACGGGAGGGCCGCCCCGGAACTGGCGACGCGCCTCGCGCACGCGCTTGTTGAAGTCGTCGAGCACGTCGCGCACGTCGGACTCGCGGCCGAGCAGGTCGAGCTGATCGTTCAGCTCCCGATCCTCGGTGCGCAGCAGGATGGCGGGCGGGCCGAGCCCGGTGAGATTCTCGGTCTCGATCTTGCGGCGGATCCACCAATCCGGATCGTGATGCGTGCCGAGTCCCTCCAGCGGCTTGCCGGCGCCGGGCAGGTCGTCGAAGTCGCCGCGGCGGATCGCCACCTGGATGGCCGTCTCGATGAAGGCGGCACTGTCGACCGCGGCACCGGCCCCCGGCGGGACGCCCGACTCCTCGTCGTCGTCCGTGCTCTCGGCGTGCTGCTGCTTCGCGCGATAGCGCGCGGCCGCTTCTCGGGGATCCGTCATGATGCACCTCCGCCGCATCCGATTCCGTTCCACCCTACGACGGCTCTCGGGGCACGGGCGGGCGAGGTCGGCACCAGGTCATAGGCTCGGAGGATGACCGCGCGCCCCTCCCTCAACCGAGAGATCCTGCGCCTCGCGGTCCCCGCCCTCGGCGCGCTGATCGCGGAGCCCGCGTTCCTGATCGTGGATGCCGCCCTGGTCGGACACCTCGGCACCACCCCGCTCGCCGGCCTCGGCATCGCGGGAGCGGTGCTGCAGACCATCGTCGGACTCATGGTGTTCCTCGCCTACTCGACCACCCCGGCCGTCGCCCGCCGCTTCGGCGCCGGACAGCCGGGCGAGGCCGTGTCGGTCGGCATCAACGGGATGTGGCTCGCGCTCGGACTCGGGGCCGTGCTCGCCGTGGTCGGCGCGGTCTCCTCACCATGGCTCGTCTCGCTGTTCGGAGCCGGCGAGGAAGTCGCCGCCCAGGCCAACGAGTACCTGGTGATCTCGATGTGGGGCCTGCCGGCGATGCTCATCGTCTTCGCCGCGACCGGGCTGCTGCGCGGCATGCAGGACACGATGACGCCGCTCTGGATCGCGGGGCTCGGTTTCGGCGCGAACGCCCTGCTCAACTGGCTCTTCATCTACGGACTCGGATGGGGCATCGCGGGCTCGGCCGCCGGCACCGTGACCGCGCAGTGGGGCATGGTCGCCGCATACGCACTCGTCATCCGCCGCCTGGCGACCCGTCACAGCGCCTCGCTGCGCGCCCAGCGCGCCGGCATCCGGAGCACGGCGACGTCGGGCGGGTGGCTGTTCCTGCGCACCGTGAGCCTGCGCGTCGCCCTGCTCGCGACCGTGGGCATCGCCACCGGCATCGGCACCGAAGAGCTGGCCGGGTGGCAGATCGTGTTCACGATCTTCTCCGCCGCGGCATTCGCGCTCGATGCCCTCGCGATCGCCGCGCAGGCACTCATCGGCAAGGAGCTGGGCGCCGGAGACGAACGGCAGGTCCACCGGGTGCTGGCCCGCACCGTGGCCTGGGGCGCGTGGTTCGGTGTGATCGTCGGCGGCCTGATCGCCGCGCTCTCCGGGATGCTCGGCATCGTGTTCACGGGATCGGCGGAGATCGCCGCCCTCGTGCAGCCGGCGCTGCTCGTGCTCGCCGTCGCCCAGCCGATCGCGGGTGTCGTCTTCGTGCTCGACGGGGTGCTCATGGGTGCGAACGACGCCCGCTACCTCGCCATCGCCGGCGGCCTGAACCTGGTGCCGTTCCTGCCGGCGCTGTGGATCATCGCCGCGACCGGAGTCGACGGCACGGCGGGGCTCATCTGGCTCGCGGTCGCCTTCTTCGGCGTCTATCTGCTCGCGCGTCTGGGCACTCTCGGCTGGCGCGTGCGATCCGGGCGCTGGCTCGCGGCGACAGCCTGACGCCGCTGGCCGGCACTGCACCGATCCGCTCCATCGCGACTTCTTCCCCACCACCGGAATCCGCGGAATACTACGCGCGGAAACCCTGGTGCACTCGACGATGATCGGGGGACACTGAAGGGATGCTGGGGATGACGGAACCACAGGTATGGACGCTGATCGGCGTGTTCGCCGCGGGCATGTTCGGCACGATCACGCTGATCTCGACGATGTTCCTGCGCACGATGCAGAACGAGTTCGAGAGCGTGCGAACCGAGGTCCGCAACGAGTTCGCCAGCGTGCGGACCGAGATGCGGAGCGAATTCGCGCATGTGCGGACGGAGATCAGCTCGGTGCACGGGCGCATCGATCATCTGGATCGCGACGTCAACGCGATCTACCGCCACCTCTTCGGCATCGACCGCGGCTGACCGCGCCGTTCATTGCCACCGAGAGCGCGAGCTCAGGCGATTTCGAGCTCCGAGATCACGATCTTCTTCATGTGCATCAGCGCCTGGATCTGCTCCGGCCGCTGCTGCAGAAGGTCGAGCCCGGCGGGGACCACCTGCCAGCTGACGCCGAACCGGTCTTTGCACCAGCCGCATGCCTCCGCCTCCGGCACCGCGGAGAGCGCCTGCCAGTAGCGGTCGATCTCTTCCTGGTCGGCGCACTCGATCACGAAAGAGACGGCCTCGTTGAAGGTGAACTCCGGTCCCCCGTCGAGGCAACCGAATCGCGTCCCGTTCAGAGTGAACTCCCCGTTGATGACCTTCCCGGTCATGCCCTCGAAGTGCTCGCTGAGATTCTCATCCGGATAGTAGGTCACGCTGTCGATCGACGAGTTCGGGAACACCGAGACGTAGTACTCCATCGCCTCCTGCGCCCTGTCGACGAACCAGAGGAACGGGCGGATTGGTGTGACGACTGCCATGTCGGCCTCCTTGATCGGCACTCACGCTACGCCCGCGGCCACGGCCTGTCGAGGGGTTCCGACGGCGATCAGCCCGCGTACCTGCGGCACCACTCGTACATGATGACGGCGGCGGCGGCGCTGGCGTTGATCGAGCGCGTCGAGCCGTACTGGGTGATCTCGATGTGGGCGGATGCTGCGGCGAGCGCCTCGGCGGAGAGCCCCGGACCCTCCTGACCGAACAGGAGCACGCAGCGCTGCGGGAGATCGGCCCGATCCACGGGCACGGCGCCCTCGACGTTGTCGACCGCGATGATCGGGAGGCCCTCTGTCGCAGCCCAGGCCGCGAAGGTCTCGACGTCTTCGTGGTGCACGACGTGCTGGTAGCGATCGGTGACCATGGCCCCGCGCTTGTTCCAGCGCCGGCGACCGATGATGTGCACGGTGTCGGCGAGGAACGCGTTGGCGCTGCGCACGATCGATCCGATGTTCATGTCGTGCTGCCAGTTCTCGATGGCGACGTGGAACGGGTGCCGCTGGGTGTCGAGGTCGGCGACGATCGCCTCCATCCGCCAGTAGCGGTAGCGGTCGATCACGTTGCGGGTATCGCCTGCCGCGAGGAGCTCGGGGTCGTACTGCTCACCTGCAGGCCACGCCTCTTCGCCCCCGGGCCAGGGGCCCACTCCATAGCCGGGCTGGGCAGTCGAGCCGCCGTGCGTCGGGCCCGCCGGAGTGTCGGCGGTCGTGTGTTCCGAAGCGGCGTCGTCCATCCCGCCAGGCTATCGCCGCGACGAACCACTCAGATATTTAGGCCCACCGAAAAATACGCTACGGTTTCGGTGTGCCTAAAAATTCCTCGCTCCCGATGACGGCCCCGACCGCACCTCCGGCCAGGGCTCCGCGCAGCCTCTGGCTGCTCGGCCCGGCCCTCGTCGCCGGCGTCGCGTACCTCGACCCCGGCAATGTCGCCAGCAATATGACCGCGGGGGCCCAGTACGGCTACCTGCTGGTGTGGGTCGTGCTCGCGGGCAACATCATGGCGTGGCTGATCCAGTACCTCTCCGCGAAGCTGGGCGTCGTCACCGGGCAGAGTCTCCCCGAAGTGCTGGGCGCACGACTGAAGCGGCCATGGGCTCGCCGCGCGTATTGGCTGCAGGCCGAGCTCGTCGCCATGGCCACCGACCTGGCCGAGGTCATCGGCGGCGCGGTGGCCCTGAACCTGCTGTTCGACGTGCCGCTGCTCCTGGGCGGACTGATCACCGGCGCGGTCTCGATGATCCTGCTCACGGTCCAGTCCCGCCGCGGGGCCCGCCCCTTCGAGTTCGTCATCATCGGGCTCATGGTCATCATCACGATCGGCTTCGTCGCCGGCGTCTTCGTCGCTCCGCCGGACCCGGCAGGGGTGCTGGGCGGAATGGTCCCCCGTTTCGAAGACACCGGCTCGGTCCTGCTGGCCGCATCCATCCTCGGCGCGACGATCATGCCGCACGCGATCTACGCGCACTCCTCCCTCGCCCGCGACCGTTTCGGCGCCACGACCGCCCACGCCGGCGACGAGGCGGTGCGTACCGAGACCTCGCGCATCCGCCGTCTACTCACCGCCACCCGCTGGGACGTGTCGATCGCGATGGTGATCGCCGGCTCCGTGAACCTCTGCATCCTGCTGCTCGCCGCCGCGAACCTCGCCGGCGTCGAGGGCACCGACTCGCTGGAGGGCGCGCACGCCGCTCTCGCCGCGGGGCTCGGGCCCGTCGTCGCAACGTTCTTCGCCGTCGGACTCCTCGCGTCCGGACTGGCCTCGACCTCGGTGGGCGCGTACGCCGGCGCCGAGATCATGCACGGCCTGCTGCACGTGCGGATCCCGCTGCTCGCCCGTCGCCTGGTCACGCTGATCCCCGCGCTCATCATCCTCGGCATCGGCTTCGATCCGACACTCGCCCTGGTGCTCAGCCAGGTGGTGCTCTCGTTCGGCATCCCCTTCGCCCTGATCCCGCTGGTCGTGCTCACTGCGCAGCGACGCACTCTCGGGGCCTGGGTCAACCGGCGCTGGACGACGGCCGCCGGAATCATCGCCTCGGTGCTGCTGATCGCCCTCAACGGAGCGCTGCTCTGGCTCGTCCTGACGGGGGCCTGACCCCGGATAGGCTCGACAGCATGTCTGCCGAGAACGCCCGCCGCAACGTCCGCATCCTCACCTGGATCGGCCTCGCGACGGGCGTTCTCGGCGGCCTGCTGATCGCGTTCCCGAAGGTCATCGGCCCCGGCAGCCCGTGGGTGCAGCTGGCTCTCGGCGTCGCCACTCTCGTCCTGGCGTTCCGCGCGCGCAAGATCGGCATCGCCGAGATCGAGGGGTTCGACGGCCGGCTCTCGTTGGCCGCCGCCCTCCTCGGCTTCCTGGTCCTGTTCTTCGCGGGTCAGGCCGCGTACAGCCTCCTGGCCGCCGCGACGAACTGACCTAAGCTGGTCCGGTGGCATCCCCTGCAGCTGACGACTATCTGAAGACCGTCTACGCGCACACCGAGTGGCAGGACGCCCCCATCACTCCCTCGGTGCTCGCCGCGAAGCTCGGCATCGCCCCCTCGTCGGTCACCGAGATGGTGAAGAAGCTCGCCGCCGCGGGTCTCGTCTCGCACGTGCCCTACGGTGCGGTGCGGCTGACGGATGCCGGGACCGTGCGCGCCCTTGCGATGGTGCGCCGGCACCGCCTGATCGAGACCTGGCTGGTGCAGGAATTCGACTACGGCTGGGACGAGGTGCACGACGAGGCCGAGGTGCTCGAACACACCATCAGCGACCGGCTGCTGGAGGGCATCGACGCGCGCCTCGGTCGCCCGCGCTTCGACCCGCACGGCGATGCGATCCCCGACGCCGACGGTCACATCGAGCGTGAGCCGTTCGTGCTGCTCGCCGATGCGCCGGCCGGACACGCGGGTCGGGTGCTGCGCGTCGACGACCGCGACCCTGAACTGCTGCGAGCGCTCGAGGCACTGGGCCTGGCGGTCGCATCGACGGTCGCGGTGACGGCATCCGGAGTGGAGATCGACGGCGCGCAGACGACACTGCCCGACGGCGCGGCGCAGGTGGTCTGGCTCAGCGCCTGACCGCTCCGCAACACGGTCAGGTGCACGTCGCCTGTGGCCTCTAGGCTGTGCACATGGCTCAACGTGACGACATCGAATGCTGGCTCACCGACATGGACGGCGTGCTCGTCCATGAGAACGACGCCATCCCCGGAGCATCCGAGCTGCTCGCCGGTTGGGAGAGCGCGGGCATCCCGTACCTGGTGCTGACGAACAACTCGATCTTCACCGCCCGCGACCTGTCGGCTCGCCTCCGCACCAGCGGACTGCACGTGCCCGAGGAGCGCATCTGGACCTCGGCCCTCGCGACCGCCGACTTCCTGAAGCAGCAGCTCCCCGGGGGCTCGGCCTTCGTGATCGGCGAGGCCGGCATCCTCACCGCTCTGCACGATGCCGGTTTCATCATGACCGAGACCAACCCCGATTTCGTGGTCGTCGGGGAGACGCGCAACTACTCGTTCGAGGCGATCACCAAGGCCATCCGCCTCATCATCGGCGGCGCGCGCTTCATCGTGACGAACCCGGATGCCACGGGCCCGAGCGCCGACGGACCGTTGCCCGCGACGGGCGCCATCGCCGCGCTCATCACGAAGGCCACCGGCAAGGAGCCGTACGTGGTCGGCAAGCCGAACCCGATGATGTTCCGCTCGGCCCTGAACAAGATCGGCGCGCACTCGAAGCGCACCGGCATGATCGGCGACCGCATGGACACCGACGTCGTCGCCGGCATCGAGGCGGGTCTGCACACGATCCTGGTGCTCACCGGCATCAGCGACCAGGCCGAGATCGAGAAGTACCCGTTCCGCCCGGATGAGATCGTGCAGTCGGTTGCCGACCTGCTCCCGCGGATCACCGAGACGATCACGACGGTCAAGATCAAGAAGTAGCCGATGGGCGCACTCGACGAGGGTGAACGACTCCGGGCGGCGGACGCCGCGGCCTGGCGTGCCTGGCTCGAGGCGAACCACGAGCGCGCGGCGGGCGTCTGGTTGCTGAGCGTGCGCGGATCGTCGGAGGGCGTCGGCTACGAGGATGCCGTGCGGCAGGCGCTGTGCTTCGGGTGGATCGACGGCCCGGTGCGCGTCTTCGATGAGGGAACCGACGACCGCGCCAACGGACAGTGGTTCTCTCCGCGCCGCCCCGGCAGCGGGTGGGCCGCGACGAACAAGGCGCGGATCGCGGAGCTCGAGGCGGAGGAGATGCTCGCGCCGGCCGGCATCCGCGTGCTCGAGGTCGCGAAGGCGAACGGCTCGTGGACCCTGCTCGACGGCCCGGAGGCCGGGATCGAACCGGAGGAGTTCGCCGCCGCGCTCGATGCGGTTCCCGCCGCGCGGGAGAACTGGGATGCGTTCCCGAAGTCGGTCAAGAAGTTCGGGCTCACACACATCGCGATGGCCAAGCGCCCCGAGACCCGGGCGGCCCGCATCGCGAAGATCGTGGCGGATGCCGCGGAGGGGAAGCGCCCATGAATCAGAGCGACGTGCTGTTCCTGGTGGTCTTCCTGATCCTGCTCAGTTCACTGACGGTGTTCGTCGTGCAGTTCGTGCGGTCCCGCCGCGGACGCGGTGGCTCGGACGACGGCCGCGCCGGCTGGTGGGAAGGCCCCTGGGACGACGACGACAAGTCCCGCTGACCCCGGAGCCGGGGCCCGATCAGGACGCCAGCGAGGCCCCCGGGATCGCGGCGAGCAGCTCGCGAGTGTACGGATGCTGCGGGGCGTCGAAGATGCGCTCGGGGGTGCCGCTCTCGACCACGATGCCGCGCTGCATGACATGCACCTCGTCGGAGATCATCCGCACGACCGCGAGGTCATGACTGATGAACAGGTAGCTCAGGCCCAGGCGCTTCTGCAGGTCGGCGAGCAGGTCGAGGATCTGCGCCTGCACCAGCACGTCGAGCGCCGACACGGCCTCGTCGAGCACCACGAGTTCGGGTTCGAGCGCGAGCGCACGGGCGATCGCCACGCGCTGGCGCTGCCCGCCGGACAGCTCGTGTGGCAGGCGCTCGGCCATCGCCGCGGGCAGGGCGACCTGCTCCAGCAGCTCGAGCACGCGCGCGTGACGGGTGGCCGCGGTGCCGATGCGGTGCACGCGCAGCGGCTCGGCGATCGACTGCTCGACCGTGTAACGGGGGTCGAGCGAGGCGTAGGGGTTCTGGAACACCGGCTGCACGCGGCGGCGCAGCGCGAACAGCTCTTTGCGGCGGAGCGTGGTCAGGTCGAGCCCGTCGAACAGGATCGAGCCCGACGTCGCGTCCTCGAGTCCGAGCACCATGTTCGCCGTGGTCGACTTGCCCGAGCCGGACTCGCCCACGATCGAGACGGTCGTGCCGCGACGGATCTCGAAGCTCACCCCGTCGACCGCGGTGAACGTCTGCGGCTCGCCTGCCTTGGGAGACCGGAGGGCGAACTCCTTGCGGAGGTCGCGGATCTCGACGAACGGCGTCCCGGTGCCGGCCTCGCGCTGCGGCAGGACATCGCGGCGGGAGGCGAGGCTCGGCGCCGCGGCGAGCAGCTGCTTCGTGTACTCGTGCTGCGGGTTGCCGAGCACCTCGGCCGAGGTGCCCTCCTCCACGATGTGACCGCGGAACATCACGACGATGCGGTCGGCGCGCTCGGCGGCGAGGGCCAGGTCGTGCGTGATGAGGAACACGGCGGTGCCGAGGTCATCGGTGAGCGCATCGAGCTGGTCCAGGATGCGCCGCTGCACCGTCACGTCGAGGGCCGAGGTGGGCTCGTCAGCGATCAGCAGGCGCGGCTTGCAGGCGAGGCCCATCGCGATGAGCACGCGCTGGCGCATGCCGCCGGAGAACTCGTGCGGGTACTGGTGCGCCCGCTGCGCGGCATCCGCGATGCCCACCATCTCGAGCAGCTCGACGACCCGCGCCTTGGTGGCGTCGCCGTGCGTGTGGCCGTGCACCTCCAGCGCCTCGCCGATCTGCTCGCCCACGCGCATGAGTGGATTGAGGTTCGACATCGGGTCCTGCGGCACGAGACCGATCCCGGCACCGCGCAGGGAGACCATCGCGTTCTCGGGCAGATCGGTCAGCTCGCGCCCGTCGAAGCGGATGCTGCCGGCGGTGATCACACCGTTCTCGGGCAGCAGACGGTTGACCGCGGCGGCGGTGGTCGACTTGCCCGACCCGGACTCCCCCACGATCGCGACGGTCTCACCGGCGGCGACGTCGATGCTGATGTCGCTGATGGCGGTGACCAGTTCGGAACCGGTTCGGAAGGCGACGGCGAGGCCGCTGATGCTCAGCACGGGCTCGGTGGTGCTCATGGTGTTCTCGTTCCTTCGTTGTCGTCCAGGTCGTTGTCGTCCAGATCGTTGTCACCCAGGAGTGCGGGGAGCGCCGTGCGCCACAGCGCCTCGGTCGACGCGGGTTCGGGGGCGAAGAGGCGGTTGCTCAGCAGGACCGCGGCAGTGCCGGTGCCCGGCGCGAACCCCAGCACGCAGCCCGTGAAGCCCGGGTGCCAGAGCATCCGGGTCGGTCGGCCGCCGACCGCGACCGTGTCGCTGCGCCAGCCCAGCGCCTGCCCGGCATCGGGTCCGTCGCGGAACAGCTCGGCCACGGCATCCGGATGCCACAGCTCGGGGTGCCGCTCGGGAGCGGCGAGTGCGGCGCCGAGGGTGAGCAGGTCGTCGGCGGTGCTGAAGAGCCCGGCGTGGCCGGAGACGCCGCCGGCGGCGTGGAAGCTGTTGCCGTCGTTCACGCGGCCCGTGATCTCGTCTTCGCGCCAGGCGAATGTGCGGTCGGCGGCGAGGATCGGATAGGGCTCACCGGTGGTGACCATGCGGCGTTCGGCGGCGTCACCGAGCGAAGATGAGGCGACCGGCGCTGCGAACGGGCCGTATCCGGTACGGCTGAGCCCGAGGGGTGCGGTCACGAGCTCGCGGACGGCGGCATCCAGAGGCAGCCCGGCGATGGCGGCGATGATGCGGCCGAGCAGGAGGAATCCCAGGTCGGAGTAGTGACGGCCCTCGTCGAGGCCGTAGCGGAGCGGGATCGCGTCGGCCGCGGCCGCGGGGTCGCCGGCGTGCGAGTGATCGAGGTAGAGCGGCTGCCACTCCCACAGACCCGCGCGATGCTGGAGCAGGTGGCGCACGGTCGTTCTCGGCGCACAGGACGTGCCGGGAACGAAGCGGTCGACCGGATCGTCGAAGCCCAGCTCCCCACGGCTGACGAGTCGCAGGATCGCGGTCGTTGTCGCGGCGACCTTCGATACCGAGGCGATGTCGAACGCGGTCTCGGTCGTCATCGGCGTTCCGGCCAGGTCGGCCAGGCCGCCCGCGGCGACGTCGCGCCCGGCATCTGTGACGACACCCGCGACGGCGCCCCGCGGGGCGGAGTCCGTGGCGAGGACGGCGGCGACCGCTGCGGCGGCACTCATGTCCACTCCCTGCGCATGCGCTGTTCGGGCTCACCGAACTCCGGCTGGGTGCGGGTGGCTCCGTCGCGGTGCCATCCTTTGGCCTCGTAGAACCCGATCGACGGCAGGTTCGCCGCGAACACCCACAGCGTCGCGGCCTCGGCCCCGGCATCCTGCAACTCCGCGGATGCCTGCGCCAGCAGCGCTCCGCCGATCCCGCCCCCGTGAGCACGAGGCGAGACGTACAGAGAGTGCACGGCGCCGTCGATGCGGCCACCCGCGCCGGGGCTCGCGGCGTACCGGGTGATCCCGACGATCTCGCCGTCGCGCTCCGCGACGAGCACGACGCCCACCGGATCAGCGAGCACCCGGCGCCACAGCGCCTCGGCCCGCTGATCCGTCATCGCGTCGATCGCCGCGTCGGGGAGCAGACCCCGGTAGCTCTCCCGCCAGCACGCGAGGAACACCTCGAGCACCCCGGACAGGTCGTCCGGGGTGGCGGGGCGCACCTGCAGGCTCACGAGGCCGAGGCCTCCGTGAGCACGAGGGAGTCGATGGAGGCGACAGGCTCGGGCATCTGCAGCGGGCCGACGCCCGGGGTGATGGTGCCGAGGATGCGCGGCTCGCGCGCACCGGTGCCGCCGGGGACGATCGCGGGAACGCCGTGCATCGTGGACCAGCCGATGAGCGCGAGGAGGATAGCCTCCTTGCTGTCGGCCGCGGCGCCCAGCTCGTCGGCGAGCACGACCTCGGTCGCCGGCAGAGCGGCGCGCAGTCCGTCGAGGATCAGCGGGTTGCGGCACCCACCACCCGACACCGCCAGGAACCCGATGCCCGCGGCCTCCACGTCGCGCGCGACCGTGCGGACCGTCAACTCCGTCAGGGTGCGCACCACATCGGCGACCGCGATCTCCCGCCCCTGTGCGGCGAGGTGCTCGTGCACGTAGCCGAGGTGGAAGTGCTCCTTGCCGGTGCTCTTGGGCGGGGTGAGGGCGTAGTACGGGTCCTCGATCAGTACCGCCAGCAGCGCCTCGTCCACCTGCCCGGTGCGGGCGATCGCGGCATCGTCGTCGTAGCCGAGCGGGTTGAGGTCGTGCTCGACGATGACCGCGTCGACCAGCGCGTTCGCGGGGCCGATGTCGTACGCGACGAGGCCGTCCTGGCGCACCACGGTCATGTTCGAGATGCCGCCCAGGTTGAGGGCCGCCGAGATACCGGCGCGCGAGCGCAGCAGCAGCTCGTCGAGGAACGACACCAGCGGGGCGCCGTGACCACCGACCGTGATGTCGCGGATGCGGATGTCGGAGACCACCGGGGCGCCGACCTTCTCGGCGATCCAGGCCGGCTGCCCGATCTGCAGGGTGCCCAGCGCGTGCGCGCCGTCGACCCAGTGGTAGACGGTCTGTCCGTGCGAGCACACCGCGTCGACGCCGCCGACCTTGGCTGCGATGTCGGCCGCGACATCGGCGAACGCCTGCCCGATGAGGGTGTCGAGCTCCGCCACCTCGGCGAGGGTCGTCTGGGCGGGCGGCAGGGCAGCGATCAGCCGGGCCCGCAGCTCGGGGGCGTAAGGCACGCTCGTCGCCGCGAGCACCGTGCCGTGCAGATCCACACCGTGCGCGGTGAACCCGCCGCTGGTCGTGAAGTCGACGACGGCGGCATCGATCCCGTCGTGCGAGGTGCCGGAGATCAGTCCGAGGACGCGCATCAGTTCTCCTCCAGTGCGGTGCGCAGCCGTCCGTCGGCGGCGCCCAGTCGTGCGGTGGCCGCGGCGAGGTCCTCACCGCGGCGGATCATGATCGACGCGAGCTTCACGTCGTAGGCGGCGGTCTCCAGCGCAGCCACCGCCGTGTCGCGGTCGGCATCCGCGATGGTCTGCACCATCCGGATGGCCCGCTCGCGCAGCTTGTGGTTCGTGGCCTTCACATCCACCATCAGGTTGCCGTAGGCCTTGCCGTTGCGCACCATCGAGATGGTCGAGAACATGTTGAGCACGAGCTTCTGCGCGGTACCCGACTTGAGTCGCGTCGAGCCGGAGAGCACCTCGGGTCCGACCTCGACCTCGATGCCGTGCTCCGCCACCGCGCTGAGTGCGGTCCCGACGTTGCACGACAGGCCGATGCTGAGCGCCCCGAGCTCGCGCGCCCGACGGACGGCCGCGATCACATACGGCGTGCGTCCGCTCGAGGCGATGCCGATCACGGTGTCGAGCGGGCCGATGCCGGCGGCGTCGATGGCCGCAGCGCCCGCCTCCGCGTCGTCTTCCGCGCCCTCGACGGGGTTCACGATCGCGCCCGGGCCTCCGGCCATGATCGCGAAGACCAGCTCGGGCGGGGTGCTGAACGTAGGCGGGCACTCCGAGGCGTCGAGCACGCCGATGCGGCCGGGGGTTCCGGCGCCGACGTAGACCAGGCGACCGCCCTGCGCCATGCGTGCGGCCGTGGCCTCGATCGCCGGGACGATCTGTCCGAGGGCGCGCTGCACGGCGGCCGGCACCGTGGCATCCGCCTCGTTCATGGTCTGCGCGAGTTCCGCCACGCTCATCAGGTCGAGCTCCGCGTAGCGGGGATCGCTGGCCTCCGTGGCGAGTCCGCCGAGGTCCTCCATGGTCATCGCTTTCCTCTGTTCCGGGGGTCGAGACTGTCGCGCAGGCCGTCGCCGAGCAGGTTCAGCCCGACCACGAGCAGCACCACGATGACTCCGGGCGCGATCATGGTCCACGGGGCGATGGTGACGAGCGTGCGCGCCTCGAAGATCATCGAACCGAGCGAGGGCGCAGGCGGCGGGGTGCCGAGTCCGAGGAAGCTCAGCGAGGCCTCGGTGAGCACGGCCCACGACAGCGAGAGCGTGACCTGCACGATGATGATCGACGTGATGTTCGGCAGCACGTGCCGGAACATCGTCGCCATGCGGCTCTGCCCCGTGCTCTTGGCAGCCTTGACGTACTCGACCTCGCGCAGCGACAGCACGGGGCCGCGGGTGACGCGGATGAAGATCGGCACGTAGACGATCGCGATGGCCACGGCGATGGTGAACCAGTTGCGCTCGAACACCGACGCCAGCGACAGCGCGAGCAGCAGCGGCGGGAAGGCGAACAGCACGTTGGTGACGGCGGTGATCGCGCCGTCGGAGAAACCGCGGTAGAACCCGGCGATGAGTCCGCACACAGTGCCGACCACGGTGGCGAAGGCGACCGCGACGACCGAGATCAGCGCCGAGTTCGCGACGCCCGCAGCGACGCGGGAGAACACGTCGCGACCGAACTGGTCCGTCCCGAACCAGTGCACGGCCGACGGCGGCTGCAGGCGCGAGGGCGGATCCTGGGCGAGCGGGTCGAAGGGCAGCAGCCCGAACGCCGAGACGAGGCTGAGCACCGCGAGCAGCACGACGATGATGAGGCCGGTGAGCCCGCTTCGGCTGCGCAGCAGGAGGCGCACGCGCTCCCCGGTGCGCCCGCCGCCGGGGGCGAGGGCGGATGTCTGAGAGATGTCGGTCATGCGGCACGCACCCGAGGATCGATGACCCGGTAGAGCAGGTCGGTGAGCAGGTTGACGATGACGAAGGCGAGCGCGATCACGAGGACGGTGCTCTGCACGAGCGCGTACTCCTTCTGCTGGATGCCGAGCAGCACCTGTCGTCCGATGCCGGGGAGCGAGAAGATCTGCTCCACCACCACGGCGCCGCCGAGGAGGTAGCCGAACTGCAGGCCGGTCATCGTGACGATGGGGACGAGCGCATTGCCGAGCACGTGGCGCACCTGCAGGCGGCGCGGCGGGACGCCCTTCGCCTTCGCGGTGCGGATGAAGTCGTTGGCGCGGATCTCGAGCACCGCCGTGCGGGTCGTGCGCATGATCGGCGCGGCGATGCCGAAGCCCAGCACGATCGACGGCAGCAGCATCTGCTGGAGGTTGAGCAGCGGGTCCTCGAAGAGCGTGGCGTAGGCCTGGCCGTTGGGGTTGAAGCCGAACGACGAGGCGAGCACCGCCAGCAGTGCGGTGCCAAGCAGGAACGCGGGGATCGAGAGACCGGCGAGACCGACCACCTGGCCGAAGCCGTCGCGGACCGAGTCGGGCTTCGACGCCGAGAGCATGCCGAGCGGGATGCCGATGGCGAGGGCGATCACGATCGAGAAGATCGCGAGCTCGAACGTGACGGGGAGGGCCGCGGCGGTGAGCTCGAGGACGCTGGTCTGCGCCCGGGATGAGAAGCCGAGGTTGCCGGTGAAGATGTTGCCGAGCCACGAGAAGAACTGCACGAAGAGCGGCTGGTCCAGGCCGTAGTACGCCTCGAGCGCTGCGCGCTGGGAGGGCGTGAGAGCGGCCGCCTCGGTGCCGAGGCCGGAGCTGATCTGGTCGCCGGGGATGGCGCGCAGCATCAGGAAGACGAAGATGGCGACGCCGAGGAGCGTGCCGAGGGCTGCGAGGATGCGTCGCAGCACGCTGTTGCGGAGGAGCTGTCTGAACATGCGCGTGTGGGGGTGCCTGTCGTCGGGGAGGGAGGGGGCGCGGGCCTGCCGCGCCCCCTCGATCCGCTACTTGATGGAGGTGGTCCGCAGGTACTGCAGCGAGCCGTTCACCATGGGGACGAAGCCGTCGACGGTCGAGGCCGTCGCCGTGTAGGTGTAGCTCGTGAACAGCCAGATCCACGCGGCGTTGTCCTCGAGGTTCTCGGAGACCTGCGCGTAGATGTCCTTGCGCTTCTCCGGGTCGGCCGTCTGGCGTCCCTCGGCGAACAGCGCGTCGAGCTCGGGCGAGGAGTAGCCGGCGACCTTGTTCAGGTTTCCGGTGCTGGTGAAGTAGCGGCCGTACATGCCGTCGGGGTCGGGACGACCGCCGTTGAGCGCGACGGCGGCGTCGAAGTCGGCCGCGATCCAGCGGTCGACGAACGCGCCGGACTCGAGGACCTCGATGTCGAGCGTGATCTTCGCATCGGCGAGCTGAGCCTTGAGGTTCTGCGCCTCGTTCACCGAGGTGGCGTACTCGCCCTGCGAGACGATCGTCTTGACGGTGACGCCGTCTTCCTTGCCCGCCTTCTTCAGGTAGTCGGCGGCCTTGTCGAGGTCGCGCTCGGGGCACGGACGCGCCTCGGGGTCGGACTTGTACGCGGGCGACGTGATCGGACCGGTGACCTCACCCTCGCCGAGGGCGGCGGTGTCGAGCACCTCCTGGCGGTCGATCGCGCACTGGATGGCGAGTCGCACGTTGACGTCGGCGAGGTCGCCGCGCGTGGCGTTCAGCTGCAGGGCGTGGTAGCTCAGCTGCGGGGTCGTGGCGACCTCGACGTTGGCCCCCTCGGCGGTCTGCGCGACCAGCGGGTCGTCGAACACCGCGAGCTGCACGTTGCCGGACTGCATCGCCGAGACGATCGACGACTCGTCGGGGATCACGCGGAACTCGACGGTGTCGAGCAGCGCGGCGTCGCCCCAGTAGTCCTCGTTCTTGGCGAGCGTGATCGACTGGCTGGCCTTGCGTCCGTCGAGGATGAAGGGACCGGTGCCGTTCGGGGTGGTGTTGAGCGCCTCTTCGGTGTCGTCGGACGACAGCATGGCCATGTTGATCACGGCGAGGTTGGCGGGGAGAGCGGCGTCGGGAGCGCTCAGCGTGAGGGTGACGGTCGTCTCGTCGGTGGCCTCGACCGCGGTGACGGAGGCGAGGGAGCTGCTCGCGACGGCGGCGGTGGCCTCGGCGGCGATCGCGTCGAGCGAGTACTTGACGTCTTCGGAGCCGAACGTGCTGCCGTCGGCGAAGGTGACGCCCTCCCGCAGGTGGAAGGTCACGGTGAGACCGTCGTCGGAGACGTCCCAGGACTCGGCGAGACCGGGCACGACGTTGAGGTTCTCATCGAACTCGGTCAGCGTGCCGTACAGGTTCTGCAGCACGTTGACGGCCTGGAACTGCGTGGCCTTCCAGGGGAACAGGGTGTCCGGATCGCTGGTGACGCCGATGACGAGGTCGCCGCCGGCCGCGCCCTCCGAGGAGTCGGGATTCGATGCCGGTGCGGAACAACCGGTGATCACGAGCGCCAATGCGGCGGCCGTGGCGGTGAGAGCGCCGAATGACGCTCGCCGTGCTGTGCTCATTGCAGATTCCTCCTGGCTGGGACGCGTCGCCGTGGCGTCGGGTCAGGCGCTGTTGCCTGCCGCCCCGTGAACGTCGTCGGTCTTGGTTGGTACCAAAAGTACACGAACGTCACTACAGATGTAACAGAAGTTCCTCTACTGTTATGAACAGCGATCGGAGACCGCAATGCCCCATGAAGCTGCCCGCGAAGAAGCTGGCGCACACCCCGTCCTCGTCCGCATGCGCGCGATCCGTCCCGAGCTGCGTCCGAGCGAGCAGCGCATCGCCGACCTCTTCCTCGCCGATCCTGCAGGCACCGCGGGGCTCTCGGTCGCCGAGCTCGCTCAGCGCTGCGACACGTCGACCACCTCGGTCGTGCGGTTCTGCAAGCGGCTCGGCTACGAGCACGTGCGGGAGCTGCGCAACCACGTGCTGCGCGACGTCGAACGGGAGACCTTCGACACCGCCGCCCTCCCCGCCGTCTCCGGCGACATCGACCGCAACGACACCCTGGCCGACATCGTCGCCAAGGTCTCGCTCGCCGAGACGCTCTCCCTCGCCGACACCGCGAAGGTGCTCGACACCGAATCGCTGCGCGCCTCGGTGGAAGCCATCACGTCGTCGACCAGGGTCGACATCTTCGGCGTGGGCGCGAGCTCCATCGTCGGACTCGACCTGCAGCGCAAGCTCACCCGCATCGGTCGCACGGCGCTGGACTGGTCCGACCCACATGCCGCCTGGACCTCGGCGGCGACCCTCGGACCGGGCAATGTCGCGATCGCGGTGTCGCACAGCGGTGCCACCACCGACACGATCGAGTTCCTGCTGCTCGCCCGTCGGGCCGGCGCGACCACCATCGCGATCACCAACCACGCCGGGGCTCCACTGGCCGATCAGGCCGACATCGTGCTCACGACCGCCGCTCGCGAGACGGGGTTCCGCTCGGGCGCGCTCGGAAGCCGGATCGCCCAGCTCATGGTGGTCGACTGCATCTTCATCGGCGTCGCCCAGTCGAACTACGACCGCTCGATGGAGGCGTTGCGTGACACTTTCGCCGCCGTGCACCGCGTGCGCACGGGCGGAGCGTGACGAACGCCGGGCGCGCACGGACAGGACTGTTCGCCGCATTCGCGGGGCTCGGCGTCACAGCGGCCTTCGTCCCGGCGATCCTCCCCTCCGCCGAGCGGGCGATCGGGGCCGACCTCAGCGCCGCGGTCCCCGCCCTGTTCGCGGGGCTGCTGGTGGGCGTGCTGGTCTCCGGGCCCCTCCTGATGCGCCGACCGCCGCAGACCGCACTCATCCTCGGCAGCGCACTCCAGGCTGCCGCCGTCATCGCTGTGGCCGCGGCGGGCACGCCCGGGCTGTTCATCGCCGCGGCGGCCGTCGCCGGGTTCGGGTTCGGGCTGGTCGAAGCCTCGGGCTCGGTGGCGGCGAAGTCCCTGGCTGTCGGCAGCGCGACCGGACTGCTGAGCGCGCTGCTGGGCACGGTCGCGGTGTGCGCCGCGGTCACGCCACTGCTCGTCGCGCTCGGGTCAGACGTGCGCCCGGCTCTCGGCCTCCTCGCGGTGGTGCCGCTCGTCTCGGTCGTGATGCTCGCCGGACCGACTTCCGCGGTCTCCGCCCCCGAAGCTCCCGCGCATCGCGATGTGCGCGGGCTGCTCGTGCTGCTGCCGTTCGCCGTGGCACTGCCGCTCTACGTCGGTGTCGAGACCGTGCTGTCCGGCTGGTCGGCCGTGATCCCGGAGCGGATCCTCGAGGTCAATCCCGCTCTCGCCGCCCTGGGAACCTCGGCGTTCTGGACGCTGATGGCCGTCGGCCGCTTCGGCGCGGCGGCCCTGCGCCGGGCGTCCGTGTCGCCGATCGTGATCCTCGCCACCGCGACGAGCGGGGCAGCCGTGCTGATGGCCGCGGCCGGGTTGCTCGTGGGGGCCGCGCCGGTGGGCGCACTCATCGCGTTGGCCGCGGTGGTCGTGCTCCTCGCTCCGAGCTACGGACTCATCCTGGGGCTCGCCCTCGACCGGCTGGATCCGGCTCGCAGCGCTGCCGTGACGGGTGCGCTCGTTGCCTGCGGCGCTGTCGGCGGCACGTTCGTCCCCACGCTCATCCTGCTGGTCGGCCGTGACCCGGCATCCAGCACGACGTTCTTCGTGTCGGCTGCCCTCTGTGCGCTCGTGCCGGTGCTGGTGCTGATCGCGGCGCGATCCCACCACCCGGCACCGACGAGCTACTGACTTCTCCTCCCCCTTTCCGAGTGTCGAAGACCTTTCCACGGATGCCGGAATACCGCGGGTCGCCGCCGAAGAAGCGGCGTAACGTCGCTTCTGCACCCGCACCACGGCAAGGAGAGCACCCGTGTCCACTGAGATCCTCGCGATCATCATCAGCGCCGTCGGCATCGTGCTCACCCTCGGCACGAGCCTCTTCGCTGCCGGCGCGTGGATGATTCACCGCTTCGACGAGCGCATCGACGCGATCGCCGCTGACGTGACCGACCTGAAGATCTCCGTCGCTCGCCTCGAAGGCCCACCGCGGCACCTCATCACCGCGGGAAGAGGATGACCCCGTGACCACGGAGACCTGGACGATCGTCATCAGCGCCGTCGGCATCGTGCTCACCCTCGGCGCCAGCCTCTTCGCCGCCGGGGCATGGATGATCCGCCGTATCGACGACCGCATCGACGCCGTCGACGAGAAACTCAGCACCCGCATCGACGCGGTGGCCGCCGATGTCACCGACCTCAAGATCTCCGTCGCCCGACTCGAAGGCCCGCCGCGGCACCTCCTCACCGCAGGAAGAGGATGACACCGTGACCACGGAGACCTGGACCATCGTCATCAGCGCGATCGGCATCGTGCTCACCCTCGGCACGAGCCTCTTCGCTGCCAGCGCGTGGATGATCCGCCGCTTCGACGACCGCATCGACGCCGTCGACGAGAAACTCAGCACCCGCATCGACGACGTCGACGAGAAGCTCAGCACCCGCATCGATGCCGTCGCCGCCGACGTGACCGACCTCAAGATCTCCGTCGCCCGCCTCGAAGGACCGCCACGGCACCTGCTCACCGCCAGCCGTTGAGCAGCGTTCCGGTACGACCTACCGCAGCACGAGGGCGGCGGCGCCGATGAGCGGCCCCTCGTCGCCCAGCCCCGAGCGCACGACGTGGGTGCGCCGCGAATACTCATGCACCGCACTCTCTGTCAGCGCCTGCTGCACGAGGTCGATGTAGTCGGGGGACACGCGTGAGAAGCCGCCACCGATGGCGACCACGTCGAGGTCGACCAGGGTCGCGGCGTCCGCGAGCGCTTCCCCGACAGCTCGGGCCGAGCGCTCGATCGCCGAGCGAGCGACGGTGTCGCCGGCCGCTGCGTCGCGCGCGAGGTCTTCGCCGGTGGCACCGGTCCAGCCCTGCTCCTGCGCCCAGGCTGCGCTCGCCGGCCCGGAGGCGATCTCTTCAAGCGTCAGCCCGCCCTCGCGACGCACCTGTCCGAGGTGTCCGGCGTTGCCGGTCGCACCGGGGATGTACGCGCCGTTCGCGACGAAGCCGCCGCCGACACCGGTCGAGACGACGATCGACAGCGAGGCACCGGCACCCTGCGTCGCTCCGAGCCAGGATTCGGCGAGCGCGAGCGCACCACCGTCGTGGCCGAGGACGGTACGCACGTCACTCCCCACGACCGTGGATGCTGCCGCGTGAACCGCCTCGGCGAGCGCGAAGCCGCGTGCGAGCGGCATGTTGACGGGCATGATCGTGCCGAGGGTCCGGTCGACGGGGCCGGCGCTGCCCGCGCCCGCGCCGACGAGCTCGGCATCCGCGGGCAGGGCGGCGAGCGCGTGCTCGACGATCGCGACGACGGCGGCGTTCAACGACTCGACCGTGGCTTCGCGCCCGGTCGCCTGCCGGCTGCGGCTGCCCGTGACGAGCACGCCGTCCTCCGCGACGAGCGCGGCCTCCATCTTCGTGCCGCCGACGTCGACGGCCAGCGCGTAGCGCGTCACTGGGGGTCGAGTCCGAGGTCGTCGAGGTCGAAGGCGGCGCGCCATTCGAGCCCCTCGGCTTCGATGGCGGCCTGCGCCCCGGTCTTGCGGTCGACGATCACGGCGACGGCGACGATCTCGGCGCCTTCCTTGCGCAGTGCCTCAACGGCCTTGAGCGCCGACTGGCCGGTGGTCGAGGTGTCTTCGAGCACGACGACCCGCTTGCCCTTGACGTCGGCACCTTCGATCTGGCGGCCGCGACCGTGGTCCTTGGGCTCCTTGCGCACGACGAACGCGTCGAGCGGACGATCGGTGGCGACCGAGGCGTGCAGCACGGAGTTCGCGATCGGGTCGGCGCCGAGGGTGAGCCCGCCGACGGCCACGACGTCGAGGTCGCCGATCAGGTCGAGCATGATCCGGCCGATCGCGGGAGCCGCCCTGTGGTCGAGCGTGAGCTTGCGCATGTCGACGTAGTACGTCGCTTTCTTGCCGCTGGAGAGGGTGAAGTCGCCGTGGAACACCGCCTCGTCCTTGATCAGGTCGAGGAGGGTCTGGCGGTCTGCGTCGAGTGCGGTCACGGCATCCAGTGTAGGAGGTGGGCTCTAGGCTGGACGCATGCGCTTGGCCACCTGGAACGTCAACTCCATCCGCACCCGCGTCACCCGCACCGTCGAGTTCGCCGTCCGTGAAGACATCGACGTGCTGGCGATGCAGGAGATCAAGTGCAAGCCCGAGCAGTTCCCCTACGGACCGTTCGAAGAGGCCGGGTACCACGTCGAGGTGCACGGCCTGAACCAGTGGAACGGCGTCGCGATCGCGAGCCGCCTGCCGATCACCGACGTACGCACGGCGTTCGACGGGATGCCGGGGTTCGCGAAGGGGCATGAGGGACCGGATGCTCCGCTCGAGGCCCGCGCACTCGGAGTGATGGTCGACGGGGTTCGGGTGTGGAGCCTGTACGTGCCGAACGGCCGTTCGCTCGACGACCCGCACTACCTCTACAAGCTGCACTGGCTCGAGCAGCTGAAGAAGTCGACGGCGGCCGAGCTCTCGGCGAACCCCGACCTGCCGCTCGCTCTGGTCGGCGACTTCAACATCATCCCGTTCGACCACGACAACGGCGATCCCGACATCGTGGTCGGCCGCTCGACGCATGTCTCGCAGCCCGAGCGCGATGCCTTCTTCGCGTTCGCCGATGCCGGGGTCACCGATGTGGTGCGCCCGCTGCTGCCGGAGGGGTTCACGTACTGGGATTACCAGCGCCTCAAGTTCCCGCGCAACGAGGGCATCCGCATCGACTTCGTCCTGGGTTCGCGCACTCTGGCCGAGGCCGTGACCGGTGCGTCGATCCACCGGAACGAGCGCAAGGGCGAGCAGCCCAGCGACCATGTTCCCGTGGTGGTCGACCTCAGTTTCGGCGGCGCCGATGACGACGACGACCTTCCGATGATCTTCTCCTGACGATCGTTCCTGTGACCGTGCGGCTGATCGCCACCGATCTCGACGGCACGCTGCTCGACTCCTCGTCCGCTGTCACGCCGCGCACGCGCGAGGCGCTCGATGCGGCTCGCGAGCGCGGCATCCATGTCGTCCCCGTCACGGCACGTCAGCCGATCGGGCTGCGGGCGATCGCGGCCGATGCGGGTTTCGACGGCTGGGCGCTGTGCAGCAACGGCGCCTATGCCGTGCGCCTGGACGACGGGCGGATGCTGTTCGCCGAAGAGCTTCCACCGGACACGATCCGCACGCTCGTCGAGGCGCTGCGCGCCAGCATCCCGGGCCTGCTGTTCGCGAGTGTGCGGGAGGCCGGCGAGACCTTCGTGGCACAGGACGGCTACGCCGAAATCGCGCAGCTCTCCGACCACAAGCGCGACCCTCGAACGATGGGTGGCGTGCCGCTCGAGCAGGTGCTCGCGGCGCCCAGCCTGAAGCTCGTCATCCGGCATCCGGAACTCGCCCCTGCCGCTCTCTTCGACACGCTGCGCAGCCTCGGGCTGACCGGGTTCGAGGCGACCCTGTCGGGCGCTCCGTTCGTCGAGGTGATGGCCGAGGGCGTCACGAAGGCCACCGGCCTCGCCCGTCTGTGCGAGCACCTCGGCATCGACCGCGCCGATGTCGTGGCGTTCGGCGACGCGCTCAACGACGTCGAGATGCTGCGCTGGGCCGGGCGCGGTGTCGCCATGGCCCATGCGGAACCCCTCGTTCAGGACGCGGCCGACGAGACGACCGCGTCGAACGACGACGACGGCGTTGCTCAGGTGATCGAGCGACTGCTCGGCTGACGCGGAACGCTCAGGTCGCAGCGACCGGACGATTCTCGGTTCGTCGCCGGCCCATGATCAACATCAGGCTCGCGAGACTCATCACCGCGGCGGATACGGCGATCGCCGTGGCATATGCCGACTCCCGGGATTCCGCGGGCCCGAGGGACGTGAACACCTGCGAAACGACAGCGGTCGCGAGCAGGGAGCAGACCGCGAGGATCGGCGCAGTGAGGGCCGACAGCCGCCCCATCGCTCCCATCGGCACCTTCGCTTGGAGGATCGGCCCCTGGCACACGATGTACAGGGAGAACAGAAGCCCGGCGAGACCCATCGTGATCGCGGCAGGCACGAATGCGCGCAGGAACGAGTATCCGATGTACGTCAGTCCGAGCGAGATCAGCGCGACGGGGAAGAGTCGCTCGGGCGTGAAACGAGACACGATCGACGGCGCGAACACAGCACCGATCAAACCGCCGACCGAGAACATCCCCGATACCACTCCGTACTCCGCGGGCGAGAGCCCCATCGTCTCCAGCGCGAAGAGGGCGAGGGACACGTTGTTGGTTCCGAGCGACAGCCCGTACGCCCCCATGCCCAGGATAAGAAGACGGATTCCCGGATCCCGCCAGGCGATGGACAGCCCATCCAGCAGCGACCGCCAGTAGCCGATATCTTCGCTGCTGGTGAAAGCGGCGCGGATCGGCACCGCCCGGACGAGAACAGTCGACACCAGCAGGCAGACTGTGGAGAGTGTGAGCGCGAGAGCCGGCCCGCTGACCGCGTACACCAACGGGCCCGACACCGTCGCGAGGATTCCTACGCCCATACTGGCGAACATCGATCGGCCGGCAGCGTCGGCCCGGCGATCCTGCGGGATCACGATCTGCATCATCGCGTTTCGGGCCGGGTCGAAGAACTGCGAACTGATGCTGGCCGCGAGTTGTGCGACGACGAGCGTGATCACTATCACCTGGTCGGGAAGCGAAACCGCGATGCCCACGACGATCAGGTAGATGGCGGCGCGCGTGAGGTCACTGCCGATCATCACCCGCTTCGCGTTCCAGCGGTCAACCCACACGCCCGCGAACGGCGCAAGGACCAACCGGGGAACAGCGACCGCAGCGATCATCAGCGCGATGACCTGGGGGGTGGCGGCATCACCGGCTCCGAGATCGGTGACGATCCAGACCGTCGCCGTAGACGCGACGGAGTACTCCGCGAACGACGACAGTGCCTGAGCCGACCACAGCAGAGCGAACGACCGACTGATGAAGAAGCGTCGATTGCGACGGCTCCCACTCGGTCGATCTCGGCTCACCAACCCGCCTCCCGAGCTCTCCCATGAGGTTCGACTGCCACGATCGTGACAGGGACCGACCGGCGAACGCAGCACGCCAACGCCGGCCCGAGACACGCCAGGTAAGTCAGCCCTCTGAGAAAGCTAACACCCGCCCTCAGGCGGGTCCGATATACGATCTCCGCCGGAGTTCGGTCTCGGGAGGTCTGGTAGCGACTGCTCGGCTGAGGTCAGCTCCCGACGCGGCGCCGACGCACGAGCATTCCTCCCAGGACGGCGAACATGACGCCGAGCGCGATGACCGCGACCGGAGCATCGGCACCGGTGTTGGCCAGCCCGCCTCCCGGAGCCGTGGCGCCGCCGGTCTGACCACCTGTTGCCGCAGCCGCGGTCACCGTCAGCGCCGTGCTGGCGAGAACCGTGGTGCCCGACAGCGCCACCAGGGTGTGCGCACCTGCGGGCGCGCTCGCCGGAATGCGCAGTGTGCCCTCGAGCGCGCCATCAGCGCCAGCCCTCAGCGTTCCGAGCGCGATCGGGTCGGAACGCAGCTCGAAGGCGATGGTCGCGCCCGGCGCGAACCCGGTGCCGGAGACAGTGATGTCCTTGCCCGCCCGGATCGATCCCGTGGACAGGGACAGCGTGGGCTTCGGTTGCGGCTCCGCGCACTCCACAGCAATGTCCAAGTCGATGCCGCCTGCGGTTTCGCCGGCACGGAGAGTGAACGTCTCGGCATCGCCGAGGGCGGACACGCCGCCATAGTACTGGGTGCAGTAACCGGCGGCCTCGACGCGCACTGTGTACGTTCCCGCGGGCAGCGAACCCCCGGGAGCCGAACCATCCGGCCCCTCACGGAATGTGAAGGCGCCGGAGCTGTCGACAGAGGCGACCTCGTGCCACGTCCCGGCGCGCTGAAGCAGCACGGTGACCCGCGCATCAGAGAATGCAGACCCGTCCGCAGTCGAGATGGTGCCGGCGATGTTGCCACCGAGCGCGAGATCGAAATCGACTCCGGCTCGATCAGCGGATGTGGCGAGTGTGATCGGTGTGGCCTGCGAAGCCAGCGCGACACCGTCGAAGTACTGCGGTGCATAGATCGGATCGTAGACCTGAGCCCGCGCGCGAAGCGTGTAGGAACCGGCCGGGAGGGATATCTCGTACGAGCCGTCCGGCCTGGTATAGGCCATTCCTGCCGGCTTGCCGCCCTGGAAAGCCTCGACGAGGGCATCACCCGATGGAGTCCCCGCCGTCTCGACCACACCGGAGATCACGCCGTAGGAGTCGAGCACGCCATCGATCCCGGCGACGATCTGTCCCTGCGCGACGTCGACCGCAGTGGCATCCTCCACGCGAAGCGCATCCTCCCAGTACTCGGCGATACCTCGACCGCTGCTGGGGGTGAACACCACTTCATACTTTCCCGGAGGTACGGTGAGCGCATAGCTGCCGTCCGGTGCGATGTCCGCCTGCACCGTGGTGGACGTGCGGGGGTCGTGAGCCTGCACCCATCCCGGCACCGGTGAACCGTCCACCGCGAGAATCACTTTTCCGCTGATCGTGCCCGCTTCGGCGAGGAACGCATCGATCGCCGCGCTCTCCTCACCCGACGCCACCGTCACGGGCGCCGCCATGCTGACGTCGTACGCGTCGTCCCAGTACTCGTTCGAGAAGGTCGCATCGTCCGGAGTGAAGCTCACGATGTAGTCGCCGCCGCGCAGACCCGGAATCCGGTAGGCACCGTCGCTGTCAGTCGCGACCGACGCGGTGCTCGAACCGTCCGGCGTGCTGGCCCGCACCGTGACGCTCTCGAGCGGTTCGCCGTCGCTTTGCCGCATCACGCGACCGGAAATCGAGCCGCCCAGGTCAAGCGCCGCGTCGATCCCGTCGACACCCTCGCCCTCGGTGAGGGCGACCCGCTGCGCGCTCTCCCGGTCGGCGGCGTCGTTCCAGTACTCAGAGACGAAATCGGTCCCGTCGGTCTCGAACCGCACGGTGTACTCGCCCGCCGGCAGGCCTTCCATCCGATACTCGCCGTTCTCGTCGGTCACCGCGAATCCGGACTCCGTGAAGTCTTCGTTGCTGGCGTGGACCGAGATCAACGGTATCGGCGCTCCGTCGGCGGAGGTGACCACCGTGCCCGTGATGGCGGCCGTCGGTTCCGCCGCGACCGCCGCGGTCGCGCCGCCCAGGGCCAGCGCGAACGCCGCCATTCCACCGATTATCGCCTTGATCGTCGCGCGTCGTCGCGTCATCGTCCCACCCCGTGAAGGAGTCCACCCGCGCAACGATCGCGCTGTCGCGGCGGCCTCGAATTCCGTGCCGATCATGCGGCAACGTCCAGCTCGAATCTAGGGGGTAGCAGCGCGGGAGGGGAATAGTCGATTCCCTGTATCAACGTTCACCCGAAGGTCCCGACCTCCGGCACGCGATCGGTGCGGCCGTAGCGGAGGAACATCACGCCGGCCTCGTCGGTGACCGGCGGCTGCAGCAGCCGCAGCACCGACGGCAGCGCGTTGTCGTCGAAGACCTTCTTGCCGGTGCCGAGCAGTATCGGATAGACCCAGAGGTTCAGCTCGTCGAAGAGCCCCTCGGCGAGCAGCGTGTGCACGAAGTCGATGCTGCCGATCACGTGCACCTCGCGATGAGCGGCCCGCAGCGCCGTGACCTCCGCCGCCAGGTCATCCCCCACCCGGGTGCTGCCCTGCCAGTCGAGCGCGAGATCGGCATCCCTCGTCGCCACGTACTTCGGGACGCGGTCGAACAGCCGGCCGATGTGCCCCTCGGGGCCATCGGTGTGGTGCGGCCAGTACGACGCGAAGATGTCATACGTGCGGCGACCGAGCAGCAGAGCGTCGAGGCCCCGCATCCCGTTGTCCACCTCGGCGCCCATACCGGGTGACGGGTATCCCGCCTGCCAGCCGCTGAAGCGGAAACCGCCCGACGTGTCTTCGCCGACGCCGCCCGGTCCTTGCGCGACGCCGTCGAGGGTCATGAAGAGGTCGATCAGGATGCGGCCGGATGCGTCTTCGGTCTTGTCAGCGCTCATGTCGTGCTCCTCTGCTCGATTCAGACGTGCGATTCAGACGTGCGATTCAGACGTTCAATTCCTCGTGCATCCGCGCGATGTGGAAGGCGGCCGCGAACGAATCGAGCCACGACGCCTCACCCCGGACGATTGCGACCACGTCCTGCGCGAGTGCTTCCTCCGGCGTGATCTCGCCGCCGATGAGGCGCCGGATGCCGGGGCCGGCGACTATCACGGCATCCGGCTCCCCGTCGGGAAGTCGGCCGCCGACGGGCGGGGCCGGGGGTGCGATCTGCGCGACCCGCAGCTCACCGTCGCGCACGGAGGCCCGCAGGGCGACGTCGCCGACGTGCAGCTCGTACTCGGCATCGGTCGCGGCATCCGCCTGGAACGCCGTGCGCAAGGCCATCGTGAGCGAATCCGGGGTGACGACATCGCCCTCTTCCGGGTCAGCCATCGCCTGGAATCCCCAGCGGCCGAGGGCGAGCATGATCGGCTCGAACGACCGACCGTACGGGGTGAGCTCGTAGACGAGGCCGCAGTTCAGCAGCGGCACGCGGCGGACGACCCCGCCTTCCTGCAGGTCTTTCAGCCGTGTGGAGAGGATGTTGGTGGGGATGCGCGGCAGCCCCTGCTTGAGATCGGTGTAGCGACGGGGCCCGACGAGCAGATCGCGAACGATGAGCAGTGCCCACCGTTCTCCGATCAGCTCGACGGCCGTCGTCACACCGCAGTACTGGCCGTAGCTGCGCGCCGCCATGTCAGGCTGACGCGGCGTGATCCGCCACGTGGTCGGGACCGTTCTCGACCGCCTCGGGGGTCATGTAGAGGAAACCGAGCGAGTTGCCGTCAGGGTCGTCGAGGTCGCGCGAGTACATGAAGCCGTAGTCCTGCACGGGCTTCGGCTCGACGCCGCCGGCAGCCAGGCCCTTCGCGAGGATGGCGTCGACCTCTTCGCGCGAATTCTGGCTGAAAGCGACCGACACCTGCGCGACCTCGTTCGGGTCGGCGATGGGCTTGTCGGTGAACGTGGCGAAGAACTCGCGCTTGAGGACCATGAAGTAGATGTCGTCGCTCCACACGATGCAGGCGGCGTTCTCGTCGGTGAACTGCGGGCTGATCTGGCAGCCGAGCGCCGTGTAGAACGCCTTGGCGCGCTCGAGGTCGCTGGTGGGCAGGTTGACGAAGACCTTGGTCATGATGACTCCCTTGTCGAGGTGATGGCTCGATACTTGCAAATAACAACCTCGCTTGTCAATAGCAAGTACCGCGATCCCCACGGCGCCGATCCGCCGCTCGGGGGATGCTCCGGCGCGGTCGCCGCTCTACGGTGGAGAGATGCCTGCCCCCGCGTTCACCCGCACGCCGACCGCGCGCGAACGACGAGCCGATGTCATCCTCGCCGCCGTCATGTTCGTCGGCGCGGTGCTGAGCGCGGGGCTCTCCTCGATCGCAGAGATCTACGGCGACGAGCAGGCGCCCCTGTGGTGGGCGCTCGTCTACGCCGTCGTCGCCACCGCTCCCCTCGCGTTCCGCCGCCGCTGGCCCGGGACCGCCGCCGTGATCGTGGCCGCGGCCTATTTCACAGCCGTCACGATCCGCGTCCCCGAGATCTACGTCGGCAACATCGTGATGTTCCTCACGCTGTACACGGTCGGCGCGTGGATGAACGACCGTCGTCGCGCGATGCTCGTGCGGGTCGGGATCATCGTGGGCATGTTCGTGTGGCTGATCATCACGATGTACCGCGACGCGATCAGCGAGGCCGACAAGGCCGATGTCGCCGCCGGAGCCATGTCGCCGTACGTCGCCTTCATGCTCATCCAGCTGCTGCTGAATGTGCTCTACTTCGGCGGCGCGTACTACTTCGGCGAGCGCTCCTGGGCGGCAGCTGCGCAGCTGGCCGTGCTCGAGCAGCGCACCGTCGAGCTCGAGCGCGAGCGCGAGGTCACCGCAGCCCAGGCCGTCGCTCTCGACCGCGTGCGCATCGCCCGCGAGCTGCACGACGTCGTCGCCCACCACGTGTCGGTGATGGGGGTGCAAGCCGGCGCCGCGCGTCTCGTGCTCGAGCGCGATCCCGCGGAAGCCGCCCGCATCCTCTCCGGCGTCGAGGGTTCGGCGCGCGACGCGATCCATGAGCTGCGCCAATTGTTGGAGACCCTGCGCACGCCGGGTGGCGAGACGACGGATGCGGCATCCACCCTCGCCCTGGACGACATCGCCGAGCTCGTGGAGGCGTCGACCGAGGCGGGTCTGCCGACCGAGTACACCGTGATCGGCGACCCGGTGCGGGTCCCCTCGCTCGTCGCCGTGAACCTGTACCGCATCGCCCAGGAGTCGCTCACGAACGCCCGTCGCCATGCCGGCAGCGGCGCGACAGCCGACGTCCGCGTGCGCTACGACGACGACGGCGTGGAGGTCGAGATCGTCAACACCGGGCGTACGGTCGCCCACCTCCGTCCGGGGCTCGGGCAACTGGGGATGCGGGAGCGTGCCGCGGCATCCGGAGGCACGCTCGAGGTGACGTCGCGGCCGCTCGGCGGGATGCGTGTGCGCGCCCGCGTGCCACTCCCGACACCGACCGGATCGAGCGTGCGATGAGCGAACCGATCCGGGTGCTGCTGGTCGACGACCACGCGCTGCTGCGCGCGGGCTTCCGCACCATCCTCGACACCCAGCCCGACATCACGGTGGTCGGCGAGGCCTCATCGGGAGCAGAGGCCGTGGCGCAGGCATCCGCCCTCCATCCCGACGTGATCACGATGGATGTGCAGATGCCCGACATGGACGGCATCGAGGCGACCCGTCGCATCGTCGCCGATCCCGCGGTCGCGGCGGCCATCGCGATCGTCACGACCTTCGACCGCGACGACTACCTGTACCAGGCGCTGGATGCCGGAGCCAGCGGATTCCTGCTCAAGAACGCCGGCGCCGAGGATCTGATCGCCGCCGTCCGCGCTCTGGCGGCCGGCGACGGGATGCTCGCCCCCGAGGTGACTCGCCGGGTGCTCGCGCGGTTCGCCGCGACCCCCGCACCGGAACCGGCAGCCGCGCCTATCGGGAGCAGCACGACCCCCAGGGTCACACTCGCCGAGCCGCTCACCGAGCGTGAGGCCGAGGTGCTGACGCTGCTCGCCGATGCACGCAGCAATGCCGAGATCGCGCGGGCGCTGTACATCGGCGAGGCCACGGTGAAGACACACGTCTCCCGCATCCTGCAGAAGCTCGGGGCCCGCGATCGCGTGCAGGCCGTCGTACTCGCGCACCGCATGGGCCTCGCGTAGGCGAGCCGATACGCCTCCGCGATAACCTCGGAGCCATGCCCGAAGCCGCACCCCTGTCCCGCCCGATCCTGGCGGGGGTGGTGACGGCCCTGGTCGGATTCACGAGCTCCTTCGCGGTCGTGCTGACCGGGCTCGATGCCATCGGAGCGGACGCGGCGCAGGCGGCGAGCGGACTGCTCGCCGCGAGCGTGACGATGGGCCTCGCGTGCGTCGTGCTCGCGTGGCGGTATCGGATGCCGATCACGGTCGCGTGGTCCACTCCCGGCGCAGCCCTGCTGGTGGCGACGGGCACCGTCGAGGGCGGCTGGCCGGCGGCGGTCGGGGCGTTCCTCGTGACCGCCGCACTCATCCTGCTCACGGCCCTGTGGCCGGCACTCGGTGGCCTGATCGCCCGCATCCCGCCCTCGATCGCGCAGGCGATGCTGGCCGGAGTGCTGCTGCCGCTGTGCCTGGCTCCGATCACCGGCATCGTCGCGAACCCGTGGGGCGTCATTCCGGTCGTGCTCACCTGGCTGGTGTTCGCCCGGCTCGCGCCGCGTTGGGCGGTTCCACTCGCGTTCGTCGCTGCCGCCGCGGTCGTGGCGGTGTCGCTGATCGGCGCTTCCCCGGTGGACGAAGGCGCCCCGTTCGACCCCGCCGTGCTGCTGCCCCGGCTCGAGTTCACGGCGCCGACGTTCACCGTGGGCGCGTTGGTCGGCCTCGCGCTGCCGCTGTTCATCGTGACGATGGCCTCGCAGAACGTGCCGGGCATCGCCATCATGCGCAGCTTCGGGTACGAGGTGCCGTGGCGACCGGCCATGCTGGTCACCGGGCTCGGCACCGCGCTCGGGGCGACGGCGAGCGGTCACGCCATCAACCTCGCCGCGATCAGCGCCGCCCTGGCCGCCTCACCGGATGCCGACCCCGACCCGAAGCGGCGGTGGGTGGCCGGCGTCTCGACCGGGGTCTCGTACCTCGTGCTCGGTGCGTTCTCCGCAGCCTTCGCCGCGCTCGTGGTGCTCGCGCCCGCCGCCGTGATCCCCGCGGTCGCCGGCCTCGCGCTGTTCGCCGCGTTCGGGTCTTCCGTGCAGCAGGCGATCGACGACCCCGGCGAGCGGCTTCCCGCGGTCGTGACCTTCCTGGTCGCGGCATCCGGCATCGCCGTCTTCGGCGTCAGCGCCGCGTTCTGGGCGCTGGTCGCCGGTCTCGTCGTGCGCACGGTCCTCCACGCCGGTCGTCGCTAGCCCGGGGTCAGCCGCGGGGCGGACGGGGTGGACGGGGGTGAGTCCGCCACAGGGGGGATGCCCCGGGATGCCTGCGCTCCGTAGCGTGAGGGTATGACGACAGGAATGCTCGAACTCTCCGGCATCACCAAGAGCTACGGCTCTCGGCGCGTGCTCGACGACGTGTCTTTCACGGTGGCCCCCGGCCGCTTGACGGGCTTCGTCGGCGGCAACGGCGCCGGCAAGACCACCACCATGCGCATCGTCCTGGGGCTGCTGTCCTCCGACGGCGGCAACGTCGCCCTCGATGGCGCACCGCTCACCGCCGAGGACCGCCGGCGCTTCGGTTACATGCCCGAGGAACGTGGCCTCTACCCGAAGATGAAGGTGCTCGAGCAGATCGTGTACCTCGCCCGCCTGCACGGCTTCGGCAAGCAGGATGCGACCGACCGGGCGACGGAGCTCCTCACCGAGCTCGGCCTCGGCGAACGACTGAACGACACGATCGAGTCGCTGTCGCTCGGCAACCAGCAGCGTGCGCAGATCGCCGC
Source organism: Microbacterium sp. ISL-59 (assembly GCF_018613945.1). Classification (NCBI taxonomy): domain Bacteria; kingdom Bacillati; phylum Actinomycetota; class Actinomycetes; order Micrococcales; family Microbacteriaceae; genus Microbacterium; species Microbacterium sp. ISL-59. The sequence goes on along the minus strand of NZ_JAGGPG010000002.1, from coordinate 1,681,303 downwards.
CTCGCTCGTGCACGACCCCGAGGTGCTCATCCTCGACGAGCCTTTCTCCGGCCTCGACCCGCTCGCGGTCGATGTGGTCGCCGGCGTGCTGCAGTCCAGCGCCGCGAAGGGCGCATCCATCCTGTTCTCCTCCCACCAGCTCGATGTGGTCGAGCGCCTGTGCGACGACCTCGTCATCCTCGCCGGCGGCACGATCCGCGCCTCCGGCTCGCGCGATGCGCTGCGCGCCGAGCACGCCCGTGACCGCTACGAACTCGTCTCGGCCGGAGACGCCGGATGGCTGCGCACCGAGCCCGGTGTGACGGTCGTCGACTTCGAGGGCGGCTATGCCCTGTTCGACGCCGACGGCCCTGAGACGGCGCAGCGGGTGCTGCACTCCGCCGTGCAGCGCGGCGACGTCGCGAGCTTCGCGCCGAAGCATCCGTCCCTCGCCCAGATCTTCAAGGAGGTCATCCAGTGAGCACTCCTGCCCCCGTCCGCAGCACCAACGGCATCTGGCTCGTCGCCGAGCGCGAGATCGGATCGAAGCTGCGCAGCAAGGCCTTCCTGATCTCGACCGGCATCCTGCTGGTGCTCGCCCTCGCCGGCATCATCCTCGGCGGCTTCGCGAGCAAGAACACCGAGACGACGCCGATCGCCGCGACCGCGGAGACCTCTGCCGCCGTCTCCGCCATCCCGGGCTTCGAAGTCACCGAGGTGGCCGACCAGGCCGCCGCCGAGGCGCTCGTGCGTGACGACAAGGTCGACGCCGCGGTGCTGCCCGGCGACGGACCCTCGGGATACACGATCGTCGCACTGCAGGATGCGCCGAGTTCGCTGGTCTCGGCACTGTCCCAGTCGCCCGACGTCGTGATCCTCGAGCCGGTCACGACGAACCCGCTCCTGCGCTACTTCATCGCGATTGCGTTCGGCCTCGTGTTCATGATGGCCGCCGCGACGTTCGGCGGCACCATCGCGCAGAGCGTCGTGGAGGAGAAGCAGACCCGCGTGGTCGAGGTGCTCCTGTCGGCGATCCCGGCACGCACACTCCTGGCCGGAAAGGTCATCGGCAACACCGTGCTGGCGATGGGGCAGATCCTCGCCCTCGCGGCCGTCGCCACGATCGGGCTGATCGTCACCGGTCAACGCGAGGTGCTGACCACGTTGGGCGCGCCGATCATCTGGTTCGCCGTGTTCTTCCTGTTCGGCTTCATCCTGCTGGCGGCCATGTTCGCCGCCGCCGCCTCGATGGTGTCGCGCCAGGAGGACATCGGCTCCACGACCACGCCGATCACGATGCTGATCATGGCGCCGTACATCCTGGTCATCGTGTTCAACGACAATCCGCTGGTGCTGACGATCATGTCGTACGTGCCGTTCTCGGCCCCGGTCGGCATGCCGATGCGCCTGTTCGTCGGCGAGGCGCAGTGGTGGGAGCCGCTGCTGAGCCTGGTGATCCTGCTCGCGAGCTGCGTGGCCGCGATCGCCATCGGCGCGAAGATCTACGAGAACTCGCTGCTGCGCATGGGTTCGCGGGTCAAGCTCAGGGACGCACTGCGCGCCTGAGACTGCGCAACAGAGAAGGCCCCCTGCTCCGCATCGCGCGGGGCAGGGGGCTTCTCTGTTGTGCTGCGGCTCAGACCCGGGTCAGATCACGCCGTCGGCGAGGGTGGTCGGGTTGCCGAAGCGGTGGTTCGTGATCGACACGGCCTGCTCGTGCAGGAACGGCAGCATCTCGACGCGGCCGGCACCGGTCACGGCGTGCGACCAGACCGCCACATCGGGGCTTCCGTCGAGCGCCTCGTGCAGCGCTGCGGCGTCGCCACCGACCAAACGCACGCGGTGCCACGAGTTCGCCGCCTTCGCGTAGCGCTTCGTCCATGCGGCATCCGACTCGTGCTTGACGGTCACGCCGTGCGCCCGCAGCGCCTTCTCGATGCGCGAGGGCAGCGCCGGAGCCGACACCGTGAACGGGCTGCCACTGCGCAGGGCGGCGGCGAGCACACGGATGCCGTCGACGAGCGGGGCGTGCTCGGCGATACGCACGTCAACCGCGACCGGACGGTAGCGGAAGAGGTTGCGCTCGACTCCGAGGCCGGACTTGTCGCTCACGGCGCCGAACTCGTCGACCCAGGCACGCTCGTCGGATGCCGCGGCGCGCTGCAGCCAGTCCCCCTCGACCGCGTCGAGCTCGGCACCCGCGGCGTCGAGCAGCGCGCCGACCGCGGGCACGACGGCAGCGCCGGGCGCGACCGCCGGAAGCTCAGCAGGGGTCCACTCGCCTAGGCCGAAGAGGTAGTTCGGTCCACCGGCCTTGGCTCCGGCGCCGACGGCCGAGCGCTTCCAGCCGCCGAACGGCTGCCGCTGCACGATCGCGCCGGTGATGCCGCGGTTCACGTACAGGTTGCCGGCCTCGACCCGGTCGAGCCAGGTGGCGACCTCATCGGAATCGAGCGAGTGGATGCCGGCGGTCAGGCCGTAGTCGACCGCGTTCTGCAGGCGCAGGGCCTCATCCAGGTCCTTGGCGTGCATGATGCCGAGCACCGGGCCGAAGAACTCGGTCAGGTGGAAGTACGAGCCCTCCCGCACACCGGTCTTGACGCCAGGAGTCCACTGCTTGCCCTCGTCGTCGAGCTTGCGCGGCTTCACGAGCCAGCGCTCGCCCTTCTCGAGCTTCGTGAGCGCGGTGAGCAGCTTGCCGTTCGCGGGCTCGATGATCGGACCCATCTGCGTCGCCGGGTCGTCGGGCAGTCCGACGCGCATCGAGGTCACGGCATCCACCAGTTGACGCTCGAACCGCTTCGAGTCGGCGACCGATCCCACGAGGATCGCCAGTGATGCGGCGGAGCACTTCTGCCCGGCGTGCCCGAATGCACTGCGGGCCACATCCGCGGCCGCGAGGTCGAGGTCGGCGGAGGGGGTCACGATGATCGCGTTCTTGCCGCTCGTCTCGGCGAGCAGTGGCAGGTCGGAGCGGAACGAGCGGAACAGCTGCGCCGTCTCGTACGCACCCGTCAGGATCACACGGTCCACCGCGGGACCGGCGACCAGGCGCGTGCCCAGGTCGCGGGAAGCGAGGTCGACGAGCGCGAGCAGATCGCGCGGCACACCGGCGGCCCACAGCGCCTCGACCATCACGGCACCGCAGCGCTGGGTGAGCTTCGCGGGCTTGATGATCACGGCAGATCCCGAGGCCAGACCCGCGAGCACACCACCGGCGGGGATCGCGACCGGGAAGTTCCACGGCGGCGTGACCACGGTGACCTTCGACGGCACGAACTCGGCGCCCGAGACGGTCTCGAGGTCCTTGGCGCGCTCGGCGTAGTAGTGCGCGAAGTCGATGGCCTCGCTGATCTCAGGGTCGGCCTCGGCGATGGTCTTGCCCGCCTCGTTGGCCATGATCTCGATGAGCTGTCCACGGCGCGCGGCGAGCTCGTCTCCGGCACGGTGCAGCACGGCGGCGCGGTCGGCGGCGGGCAGGGCGGCCCATCTCTCGGCGGCCGCGGTCGCAGCGTCGAAGATGCCGTCGAGCTCCGCATTCGTCTCGACCTTGGCGATCGCGATGGTGTCGAGACCCAGCGTCGATCCGACCGAGCGACCCAGGATCTCACGACCCCAGGCACGGTTCGCGGCGATGGCGGGATCGGTGTCGGCCTGGTTCTCGAAGCCCGTCGTCGTCCCCTGGGCGACCTCTGCCATGCGGTCCTGCACGCGGTGCGATGCCGGGACGAACTCCGGCTCGTCGGTGGCGAGGGCGGCGAGCGAGCGCTCGAAGCGCTCCCGCTCCCGGGTGAGGAGCGTCGGGTTGGAGGCCAGCTCGAACACCGCCGACATGAAGTTCTCGGGGCTGGCGTTCTCTTCGAGGCGGCGCACCAAGTAGGCGATCGCGACGTCGAACTCGGCCGGGTTCACGACCGGCGTGTAGAGCAGCAGGCGGCCGACGTCCTTGCGGACGGCCTCGGCCTGGCCGGTCGCCATGCCCAACAGCATCTCGTATTCGACGAGCGGGTCGGCACTGTCAGGGTCAGCGACCCCGCGAGCCTGCGCGAGCAGCCAGGTGTAGGCGATGTCGAACAGGTTGTGGCCCGCGACGCCGATACGCACGGCATCCAGTCGCTCGGGGGTCATCGCCCAGTCGAGCACCCGCTTGTAGTTGGTGTCGGAGTCCTGCTTGGTGTCGTAGGTCGCGAGCGGCCAGGCGTGGATCGCCGCATCCACTTCTTCCATCGCGAGGTTCGCGCCCTTGACGACACGCACCTTGATGGGCGCCCCGCCCTTCACGCGGCGGGCGGTGGCCCACTCCTGCAGGTGCTGCATCGCGCCGAGGGCATCGGGCAGGTAGGCCTGCAGCACGATGCCGGCCTCGAGGTTCTCCAGCCCCGGCTGGTCGAGGATGCTCGTGAAGGCCGCGATCGTCAGGTCGAGGTCGCGGTACTCCTCCATGTCGAGGTTGATGAACTTGGCCTTGCCCTTGGCCTCGGCCTTCGCGGCGAGTTCGTAGAGCGGGGTCAGCTTCTCGACGACATCCGCCACGGCCTCGTCGAACGACCACATCGACAGCTGGCTCACGACGCTGGAGACCTTGATCGAGACGTAGTCGACGTCGTCGCGGGCCAGGAAGTCGCGCGTGCCCTGCAGACGGTGCCCGGCCTCGCGCTCGCCGAGCACGGCCTCGCCGAGCAGGTTGAGGTTGAGGCGGTTGCCGCTCTTGCGGAGCTTCGCGATGGCCGGGCCGAGCTTGGCGGGGGTCGCATCCAGCACGAGGTGCCCGACCATGGCGCGCAGCACGCGGCGCGAGATCGGCACGACCACGCCGGGGAGCTTCGGCGCCCAGAAGCCGCCGGTCTTGATCGCGGCGCGCAGGTATCCGGGCAGCAGGGCCGGAGTGATCTCCGAGATCTCGGCGAGCTTGCGACCGGCGACACGCAGGTCTTCCGGACGCATCACGCCGTCGACGAAGCCGACTGTGAAGGCGAGTCCGTTCGGGTCCTTGAGCACCTCGGACAGACGCTGCGCGGCCGGCTCGACGGGGTGGGTCTCACTCTCGACGAGCCAGCGCTGCACGAGGGCGGCGACGTCTTCGGTACGGGGGGTGGTGGTGTCGGCGGCGACAGGCATCGGTGGGACCTTCCAAGAGAGCGCACACCGGGGTTTCGTGTGCGGCTGGATCATTGTCCTTCCCCTCGGTAGGCTCCGTCTATCAACCGATTTGCGTGGATTCTGTTCACTCAAGCTGAACGAAGGAAAAGGCCATGCTGGACGTAAATCGACTGCGGATGCTGGTAGAGCTCTCCCGCCGCGGAACGCTCTCGGCCGTGGCCGACGCCCTGTCCTACAGCAAGGCCTCGGTGTCGCAGCAGCTGAGCGCATTGGAGCGCGATGTGGGCGTGCCACTGCTGCGCCGAGTCGGCCGCGGCGTGCAGTTCACACCCCAGGGGAACGTGCTCGTCACTCAGGCCATCGGCATCCTCGATCAGCTCGAGCACGCCGAGGTCGCGGTCGCCGAGTCGCTCACCGAGGTGACGGGCACCGCGCGCATCGCCGTGTTCCAGTCGACCGCGCACTCCCTGCTGCCGCGCGCGCTCGAGTCCCTCAGGGAGCGGCATCCGGCGCTTCGGGTCGAGGTCACCGAGTGCGACCCGGAGACCGGGCTCGTCGGAGTGTCCAGCCGCGACTTCGACCTAATCCTCGCCGAGCAGTACCCCGGCCGCACCCGCCCGATCCACGCCGACCTCGACCGGGTGGTGCTCGCCCACGATGCGATCGCACTGGCCCGGCAGCCCGGAGCGCCTCGGCACGCGGATGCCCTCGCGGAGCTGTGGTCGACTCGCGAAGAGCCCTGGGTGCTCGAGCCCGCCGGCACCGCCTCGCGCGCCTGGGCCGAGGAGCTCTGCCGCACCGCGGGGTTCGAGCCCGACGTGCGCTTCGAGATCGCCGACCTCACGGCGCACGTGCGCCTGATCCACGCCGGGCTCGCGGTTGGCCTGCTGCCCGAACTCGTGTGGGCCGGCGACACCCCGACCGTGGATCTGGCGCCGCTTCCTCACGAGCCGCGCCGCGAGATCTTCTCCTCGGCACGGAAGGTCTCGGCCGCCGCCCCGTCCATCCGTGCGGTGCGCAGCGCACTTGCGGGCGCCGCCTCGCACAACCTGCCCGTCTAGCGGGACGCAGAACACCGCAACACTCGGGAATATGCATGCACATGCATCTGTTCTGTCCCGTGTACCCGGACGAAGGAGTCCGATCCACTCCTTCCGAAAGGCACTTCCGTGAGCACTCCCGTGATCGACCGCACCGCCCCGACCGAGCACCCCGTCCTCGACGTCCTCGCCGGCCGCTGGAGCCCCCGCGCCTTCGATGCGCAGAACTCGATCGACGAGGCCAAGCTCGCCACCGCCCTCGAGGCCGCCCGCTGGAGCCCGTCCGCCAACAACTCGCAGCCGTGGCGCTTCATCGTCGCCCGCCGCGGCACCGCCCTGCACGCCCAGGTCGTCGATGCCCTGATGGGCTTCAACCAGGCATGGGCCGGTAACGCCGCCGTGCTCGTGGTCGCGATCGCCGAGACGGCAGCGGCCGACGGCACCCCCATCACCCACGCGCTCTACGACCTCGGTCAGGCCGTCGCGCACTTCTCGGTGCAGGCCCACCACGACGGACTCGTCGTGCACCAGATGAGCGGCTTCGACCCGGAGGTCGTTCGCGAGTTCGCCGACCTCGAGCCCCGCTTCGTGCCGACCACGGTCTTCGCCGTCGGCGAGTTCGGTGACGTGACCGCGCTCCCCGAGGTGCTGCAGGAGCGCGAGGTCGCCCCGCGCGTGCGTCGCCCGATCGACGAGACGGTCGTCCTCAGCGCCTGACCCGCACCACAGGACTTCTGCCGACGGGGCCTCCGGATTGTCCGGGGGCCCCGTTAGCGTGTCCGGATGGACCTTCTCCGCATCACCGGCGCGCGGACGAACAACCTCCGCGATGTCTCCGTCGACGTTCCCAAGAAGCTGCTGACCGTCTTCACCGGCGTCTCCGGATCAGGCAAGTCGTCGCTGGTACTCGACACGATCGCCGCCGAGGCGCAGCGACTCGTCAACGACTCCTACTCGACCTTCATCCGTGCGCGGCTGCCGCAGATGCCGGCGCCCGACGTGCAGTCCATGGACGGTCTGACCTTCACGGTGCTGATCGACCAGCGCCGGTTCACGGGCAACGCGCGCTCGACGGTGGCGACCGCGACCGACCTGGCCTCGCTCGTGCGCCTGGTCTTCTCCCGTGTCGGTGAGCCGTCGGCCGGGTACTCCCCCGCCTATTCGTTCAACGATCCGTCCGGCATGTGCCCGACCTGCGAGGGGCTCGGCACGGTGTACGACATCGACATCGACGCGCTGATCGACCCCGAGAAGAACATCGATGAGGGGCCGGTGCGGTTCAGCCTGTTCCGCCCAGGTGTGTATCGGTGGAAGCGGTTCGCCTACTGCGGGCTGTTCGACCGCGAGAAGCCGCTGAAGGACTACACGGCCGAGGAGATGGACCAGTTCCTCTACGCCGACAGGCTCAAGCTCGACGATCCGGATCCGCGGTTCCCGCAGAGCGCCCGGTTCGACGGCGTGATCACCCGCATGCGCGACGTGTTCCTGAAGCAGCGCCCGGTGAAGATGTCGGCGCCGGTGCGTGAAGAGCTCGACCGGCTCGTGACCCACCACACCTGCCCGGACTGCCACGGTGCGCGGGTGAACGAAGCGGCGCGGGCGAGCCTCGTCGACGGACGATCGATCGTGGACTGGATGCGGATGCCGGTGGCCGAGCTGCATGCGCTGCTCGACGCCTTCGACGACCATCGGGTGGCGCCGGCGGTCGAGGGCATCCGTCATGTGCTCGACGCTCTGCTCTCGGTCGGCCTCGGCTACCTCACGCTCGACCGCGAATCGTCGACCCTCTCCGGCGGCGAGGCGCAGCGCGTCAAGATCGTGCGGCACCTCGGCAGCGCCCTGACCGACGTGACCTACGTGTTCGACGAGCCGAGCACCGGGCTGCACCCCGCCGACATCCAACGCCTCGTCGCCCTGCTGCAGCGGCTGCGCGATGCGGGCAACACGATCCTCGTCGTCGAGCACCACCCGCAGGTGATCGCGGTCGCCGACCATGTGGTCGACCTCGGGCCGGGTGCGGGGTCCGCCGGTGGCGCCGTGCAGTTCGAGGGCACGCCCGCAGCATTGCGCGGCAGCGACACTCTCACGGGGCGCGTGCTCGCCGAGCCCTTGACGATCCGCGAGAAGACGCGGGAGCCTACGAGTCGCATCACCGTGAAGGATGCACGCTCGCACAACCTGCGCGGGTTCGACGTCGACATCCCGCTCGGCGTGCTCACCGCGATCACGGGGGTCGCGGGTTCGGGCAAGAGCTCCTTCGCCACCGTGGAGCTGCCGCGCCAGCATCCGGAGTTCACGGTCGTCGGGCAAGACCCGCTGCGTGGCGGAGCGCGGTCGACGACGCTGAGCATCCTGCGCATCGCCGACACGGTGCGCGGGGTGTTCGCGGCCGCGTCGGGCCTCGATCCGTCCTGGTTCAGCTTCAACTCGCGCGGGGCCTGCCCCACCTGCCGCGGGCGCGGTCACATCACGACCGAGCTCGCGTTCCTCGACGACGTCTCGCTGCCCTGCGACGCGTGCGGCGGCCTGCGTTTCAACCCGCAGGCGCTGGGCGTGCAGGTCGACGGCTCCTCGATCGCCGATGTCCTGGCGTCGACTCCGGCCGAGGTCAGTACGCTGTTCTCCGCGCATCCCGATGTGGTCGCGGCGCTGGATTGGGTACAGCGCACCGGGCTGCATTACATCCCGGTCGGACGTTCGCTCGACACCCTCTCGGGAGGTGAGAAGCAGCGGCTGCTCCTCGCCCGGCATCTCAGTGATCCGCGGCGCGACTCCGCCGACCGGATCATCCTCGACGAGCCCACTTCGGGACTGCACCCCACCGACGTCGACACGATCAACACCCTCTTCGACGACCTGCTCGACGACGGTGCGACCCTGGTGGTCGTCGAACACAACATGCGGGTGGTCGCGCGCGCGGATCATGTCATCGACATCGGCCCCGGCGCCGGATCGGACGGCGGCCGGCTGGTCTTCGCCGGCACCCCGACGGAGATCGTGCGCGACGGCGACTCACTCACCGGGAAGGCTCTCGCCGCGGCATCCGCCTCCGCAACCTGACCACAGAGCGACGCAGTGGCGATTTGTGAGGGGCGCGGCGCGATCCCCCGACCTACAATCGTCGGCATGGCAATCCAGCGAAGGGTCAAGTCGGTCGAGCAGTCGATGGCGGAGACGCACGACGAGAAACGCTCCCTGAAACGCTCCCTGGGCGTATGGGACCTCGCGGTCATGGGTGTCGCGGTCGCCGTCGGTGCGGGCATCTTCTCGGTCGGCGCCGAGGCATCCGCGCGGCACGCCGGTCCGGCCGTCATCGTCTCGTTCATCATCGCTGCCGCCGTGTGCGCACTCGCGATCCTCTGCTACGCCGAGTTCGCCTCCTCGATCCCGGTGGCGGGCTCCGCCTACACGTTCACCTATTCCACCCTCGGCGAGTTCCTCGCGTGGATCATCGGCTGGGACCTGATCCTCGAGATGCTCATGGCGTCGGCCGTGATCGCGAAGTACTGGGGTGTCTACCTCGGCGATGCGGTGTCGCTGTTCGACCTCCAGATTCCGATGACCCTCCACATCGGGCCGCTCAGCTTCGACTGGGGGCCCGTCGTGATCGTCGCGATCTTCACGCTGCTGCTCGCCCTCGGCACGCAGCTGTCGAGCCGGGTCAACAGCGTGTTCACCGTGATCAAGGTCGCGATCGTGCTGTTCGTCATCGTCGTCGGCCTGTTCTTCATCAACGGCGCCAACTACTCGCCGTTCGTGCCGCCGGCGCAGGAGGGTGCGGCCTCGGAGAGCGTGTGGACGCAGTCGCTGTTCTCGTTCCTGACCGGCTCCGACCCCACGATCTACGGCGTGTTCGGCATCCTCAGCGGTGCGGCCCTCGTGTTCTTCGCGTTCATCGGCTTCGACGTGGTCGCCACGAGCGCCGAAGAGACCAAGGACCCCAAGCGCACCGTTCCCCGCGGCATCATCCTCGGCCTCGTGATCGTGACCGTGCTGTACGTGCTGGTCGCGATCGTCATCACCGGCATGGTCTCGTACACCGAACTCGCGAAGCTCGATGAGCCCTCCCTGGCGAGCGCATTCGAGCTGGTCGGGGCGACGTGGGCGGCGCAGGTGATCGCCATCGGCAGCCTCGTCGGTCTGACCACGGTCGTGATGGTGCTGCTGATGGGCCTCGCGCGCGTCGTGTTCGCGATGAGCCGCGACGGACTGCTCCCGCGCTCGCTGAGCGTGACGGACGCGAAGCGCGGGACGCCGATCCGGATCCAGCTCATCGTGGGTGTGGTGATCGCGATCATCGCCGGCTTCACGGATGTGCAGGTGCTGGGCGACATGATCAACATCGGAACGCTGTCAGCCTTCGTGCTGGTGAGCATCGGTGTGCCGATCCTCCGCAAGACCCGGCCCGACCTGGAGCGTCCGTTCACGGTGCCGTTCTCGCCGTGGCTGCCGTGGATCTCGGCGCTCGCCTGCTTCTGGCTGATGCTGAACCTCAGCACCGAGACCTGGGTGCGCTTCGCCATCTGGCTCGCGCTCGGCCTGGTGATCTACTTCGCGTACTCGCGGCGGCACTCGCTGATCGGGCGAGAGCTCGAGAAGGATGCGCTCGGCGGGCTGCACCGCCCACCGCTGCGCTGACGCCGTCTCCCAGCCCACGCACACCCTCCCGAAATGAAGGAGAACTCACGCCGGGAAGGATGCTGTGCAGCATCCGCTCCTTCGTAGCGTGAGTTCTCCTTCAGAACGCGCGGACTCGCAACTCAGTCGTCGAGCAGCTCCGCCTCGACCACGTCATCATCGTCATCCTCCGGCGCGGGCTCGGGCGTCGTCGACGTGAGCACGAGGCCCGCACCGTCGGCGCCCACATCGACCCGCACAGTGTCGCCGTCGCGCACACCGCCCGAGAGCAGCGCGGTCGCGAGCTTGTTCTGCACCTCGCTCTGGATGAGGCGGCGCAGCGGCCGGGCACCGAACATCGGGTCGTACCCACGCTCGGCGAGCCACGACCGGGCATCCGGCGTCACGGCGAGCGTGAGTCGACGGTCCTTCAGGCGGTCGTGCAACTGGTCGACCGAGAGTTCGACGATCTGCGCGAGGTCGTCTTCGGTCAGGGCCGAGAACATCACGATGTCGTCGAGACGGTTCAGGAACTCCGGGCGGAACGCCTGTCGCACGAGCGCCATTACCTGCTCGCGCTTGGCCTCGGGCGACAGCACCGGATCGATGAGAATCGGCGAGCCGAGGTTCGACGTGAGGATCAGGATGACGTTCGAGAAGTCGACGGTGCGACCCTGGCCGTCGGTCAGACGACCGTCGTCGAGCACCTGCAGCAAGATGTCGAACACCTCGGGGTGGGCCTTCTCGACCTCGTCGAGCAGGATCACGCTGTAGGGGCGACGCCGCACGGCCTCGGTCAGCTGACCGCCCTGCTCGTAGCCGATGTATCCCGGAGGGGCGCCGACGAGCCGCGATACCGAGTGCTTCTCGCCATACTCCGACATGTCGATGCGCACCATGGAGTGCTCGTCGTCGAACAGGAACTGCGCCAGCGCCTTGGCCAGCTCGGTCTTGCCGACACCGGTCGGTCCGAGGAACAGGAATGAGCCGGTCGGACGCCCGGGGTCACTGATGCCGGCACGAGAGCGGCGCACGGCATCCGACACCGCCTTCACGGCATCCTTCTGTCCGATCAGGCGCTTGCCGAGCTCGCTCTCGAGGTGCAGCAGCTTCTCACTCTCGCCCTGCAGCAGACGCCCGACGGGGATGCCGGTCCACGCGGCGATGACCGCGGCGATGTCTTCCTCGGTGACCTGCTCGTTGACCATGCGCGGCTCGGCGGGGGTCGCGGCCTCGGCCTGCTCGGCCTCGGCGATGTCGCGCTCCAGGCGCTTGATGGTCTCGTACTCCAGCTTCGAGGCCTTCGTGTAGTCGGCGTTGCGCATGGCGAGGTCGCGCTGCGTGATCGCGTCGTCGAGCTGCTTCTTGAGCTCACCGACCCGGTTCAGGCCCTGACGCTCGCGCGCCCACCGGGCCTCGAGCCCCGCGAGCTCTTTCTCCATGCCGACGAGCTGTTCGCGCAGAGCACCGAGGCGCTCCTTCGACGCGGCGTCCTTCTCGCGCTTGAGGGCCAGCTCCTCCAGTTTCAGGCGGTCGACCTGGCGCTTGAGCTGGTCGATCTCGACCGGCGAGGAGTCGATCTCCATCTTGAGCCGAGACATCGACTCGTCGATCAGGTCGATCGCCTTGTCGGGGAGCTGACGCGCGGGAAGGTACCGGTTCGAGAGCGCGGCAGCGGCGACGAGGGCACTGTCCGAGATCGTGACTCCGTGGTGCGCCTCGTAGCGCCCCTTGAGCCCGCGGAGGATCGCGATGGTGTCCTCGACCGTGGGCTCGCCGACGTACACCTGCTGGAAGCGGCGCTCGAGCGCGGCATCCTTCTCGATGAACTCGCGGTACTCGTTGAGCGTGGTCGCGCCGATCAGCCGCAGTTCACCGCGGGCCAGCATCGGCTTGAGCATGTTGGAGGCCGCGACCGATCCCTCGCCACCACCCGCACCCATCAGCACGTGCAGCTCATCGATGAACGTGATGACCTGGCCGTCGGATTCGGTGATCTCCTTGAGCACCTGCTTCAGCCGCTCCTCGAACTGGCCGCGGTACATCGCGCCGGCCACGAGGGCCGAGATGTCGAGGGTGACCAGCTCTTTGCCCTTGAGCGACTCGGCGACGTCGCCCGCGACGATGCGCTGGGCGAGGCCCTCGACGACGGCGGTCTTTCCGACGCCGGGCTCGCCGATCAGCACCGGGTTGTTCTTCGTGCGGCGGGTGAGAACCTGGCTGACGCGCCGGATCTCACTGTCGCGCCCGATCACGGGGTCGAGCTTGCCCTCGCGGGCGCGGTCGGTCAGGTTGATGCCGAACTGCTCGAGGGCGGACTGCTGGTCTTGGTTCTGGTTGCCGGTCTGCGGGTTGCTCATGCGCTCCTCCTGGAGATGCTCCTTATGGTCGTCTCCCGCCGGCCGGATCGGACAGCGGGATCAAAGTTGAGTGGTATTGACTCAAGTTTAGCATTCAGCCGCATTCTCCTCCAGTCCCCGCCTCCCGTCAGCGCTCCTGTACGACGGCGTCCCAGATCGCGGCCGCGACCGCACGTTTCGAACCGGATGCCGCGCCGGCATCCGCCCCACCCGGGCCGAGGATGTGCACGGCGTTCTCGGCGCTCTCGAACCCGCGCTCCCACCCGACCTCGTTCACGACGAGCAGGTCGACGCCCTTGCGCTGCTGCTTGCGGCGAGCGCGGGCGAGCAGTTCGGCTTCGCCCTCGGGCGTCTCCGCGGCGAAGGCGATGACGAGCTGGCCCGGCTTCCGCGTCGCGGCGAGTGCGGCGACGATGTCCTCGTTCTCGACCAGCTCGATGGTCGGCACTCCCCCGGCCTCCTTGGTGAGCTTGCGGTCCGAGACCTCCACCGGCCGATAGTCCGCCACGGCCGCCGCCATCACGACCACATCGGCGGCTGCGGCCTCGCGCTTCATCGCTTCGGCGAGCTCCGCAGCCGCGCCGACGGGGACGATGCGGATCGCCGGATGCCGCACCTCGGCGAGCACGTCGCCGGCGATGTTCGCCGCGACCAGGGTCACCTCGGCCCCACGGGCGGCGGCCTCAGCGGCGAGGGCTGCCCCCTGCCTGCCACTGGACCGGTTGCCGAGGAAACGCACGGGGTCGATCGGCTCGCGCGTGCCACCGGCCGAGACGACGACCCGCACCCCGGCGAGGTCGCCGGGCGCCAGGAGCGCCTGGGCAGCGGCGAAGATCTCCTCGGGCTCCGACATCCGCCCGGGTCCGCTGTCGCCGCCCGCGAGCTCGCCGTCAGCGGGGCCGACGATGTGCACGCCGCGCTCCCGCAGCGTCGCGATGTTCGCCTGCGTGGCTCTGTTCCGCCACATCTCGGCGTGCATGGCGGGAGCGATCAGCACCGGCGCCTCGGTGGCGAGCAGGGTCGTGCCCAGGAGGTCGTCGGCGAGACCCGCAGTGATCTTGGCGATCGAGTTCGCGGTCGCCGGCGCCACGATCACGAGTTCGGCGGCCTGGCCGAGCGCGACGTGCCGCACCTTGGCCACGTCTTCGTGCACACTCGTGGTGACCGGGTGGCGACTGATCGCCTCCCATGTCGGCAGCCCGACGAAGCGCAGCGCATCCTCGGTGGGCACCACGGTCACATCGTGCCCACCCTTCGTGAGCAGGCGCACGAGGTGCACCGTCTTGTACGCGGCGATGCCGCCTGTGACTCCGACGACGATGTTCACGTCTCGATTCTGCCCCAGCATGCGCCGCCGCGGGGCCGACGCCGGAATCCTCGACCTAGACTTGCACCCGTGTGCACGGTCGTGATCGATGTCGAGGATGCCGGTGTCGCGAGGCTTCTGGCGGTGCGTGACGAAGACCCGCAGCGGGAATGGGATGCCCTCGGCCCCTGGTGGCCGGAGCAGTATCCGGGCGTGATCGGCATCCGGGATCGACGTGCGGGCGGAGCCTGGCTCGCCGCGAACCCTGCGGAACGGCGGCTGGCGGTGCTGCTGAATCGCGCTGATGTGCGCGACCTCCCCGACACTCAGGCGGTCTCGCGAGGATCCCTCGCGCTCGAGTCGGTCATGGGCCGCTCCCCGATCGCCCCGCTGCCCATGCACGGCTTCAACCTGCTGGAGGTCGGACCCGAGGGGGCGCGAGTGCTGTCGTGGGACGGCGTCGACCTGAGTGAGACACGCATCAGCCCCGGCACGCACATGATCGCGCACGAGGACCTCGACGATGAGGCGACTCCGCGGATCACCGCCTGGCTGCCGGAGTTCCGCGCTCTGGGCCCGACGGCCGACCTCGAGGACTGGGCCGGCGAATGGACAGCGCTCCTCGCGGCCTCCACCGAGCTCTCGCCCGAGGACGACCGCGCGATCATCCGCGACAACCGCCCGCACGGATACCCCACGCAGTCGCTCTTGTATGCGACGGCATCCGTCACCCCCGCAGGGTTCGAGGTGCGCGACCACGCGCTCCCCTCTCCGGCGCACTGGAGCGCCTGAGCGTACGTTCCGCGCATCCCGCGGTGCCGGCAACGGATGCGCCACACCGAGGACTGCGTAGTCATTCTTGACCTCCGCGCGGTCTAGCATGGGAAGCCCGGCACGGAAGAGGAGGGCCCATGCCGCCGAAGTCCCGCGGTGTGACCAGCGTCGACGTCGCCCGAGCGGCCGGTGTGTCGCAGACGACCGTGTCACGCATCGTCAACGGCCATGAGGGCGTGTCCGAGCGGGTGCGCGCCAAGGTCGAGGCGGCGATCCAGCAGCTCGACTACCGCCCCAACCTCAGCGCCCGCAGTCTCGTCACCAGCCGCACGCAGACGATCGGGGTCGTGCTCGGCGACCCGCGCAACAGCTACTACGCCGAGCTGCTGCACACGATCAGCGACGATCTCAATCGCGCCGGATACCGGGCGCTCATCCTCAGCGGTCGCGCCGACACCACCGAAGACCTCGCGCGGACCTTGCGGGAGACGAACGTCGACGGCGTCATCCTCACGACGACGCTGCTCTCACCCGATGACGAGGGTCGCATCGTGTCGCTCGGCGTTCCCGCGGTGACGATGGGCCCCGGCGCCGTGCCCGACAACGACTCGATCTCGCCCGACAACGTCGACGGAGGGCGCATCGCCGGCCGTCATCTGGCATCCCTCGGGCATCGACGCATCGGAGTGATCGCCGGTCCGCTCGGCACGACTTCCGTCCGCGATCGTCACGAAGGCTTCCTGTCGGAGCTCGAGGCCGCCGGGGTCGTGTTCGACCCCTCGCTCCTGGACGTCGCCGACCTCGACTACACCAGAGCCTTCGAGGCAGCGACCCGCCTGCTGCAGCTGCCCGAACCGCCCACCGCGCTCTTCTGCCACAACGACCTCGTGGCCTTCGGCGCCCTGAACGCCGCGAAGGCGCTCGGAATCGGCGTGCCGGATGAGGTGTCGGTGCTCGGGTTCGACGATGTGGCGATGTCGTCGTGGCAGGCGTTCGATCTCACGACGGTGCGACAGCCGATCCTCGATATGGCGCACGGGGCCGTCGAGCTGCTGCTCGCGCGTCTCGCGGCACCGGAACAGGATGCCGCGCATGTGCTGCTGCCCTGCTCCCTGGTCGAGCGTTCGACCACCCGAGCGCTCTGACCGGAGCGGCTTCCTCCGCCGTCGCTCAGGCCGCCGGCGCCGCCGAAACCACCGAATCCGTCGCGCACGAGAACCGCGCGCGGTAGGCCGTGGGCGTGAGTCCGAGGACCCTCGCGAAGTTCTGCCGGAGCACCGCCGCCGAGCCGAAGCCGCACTCGTCGGCGATGTGATCGAGCGGGAGGTCGGTGCGCTCCAGCATCCGCTGCGCGTGGATGATGCGCTGGCGTGCGAGCCACGCGGCGGGCGTCGCGCCGTACTCGGCCTTGAAGCGGCGGGCGAAGGTGCGCGGCGACATCAACGCCCTGGCCGCGAGCTGATCGACACCGAGGTCGTCGCGGAGGTGCTCGACGGCCCAGTCGGCGACCGCGGCGAGCGAGTCGGTGGGCACCACGGGGATCGGACGGTCGATGAACTGCGCCTGGCCGCCGTCACGCTGCGGCGGCACCACCATGCGGCGCGCGATGCGGTTCGTGAGCTCGGCACCCACCTCCTGCCGGAGCAGGTGCAGGCAGGCATCGATGCCGGCGGCGGTGCCGGCGCTGGTGATGATCTTCCCGTCCTGCACGAAGAGCACGTCGGGATCGATGTCGATCTTCGGGTACATGTCGGCCATGACGTGGGCGTACATCCAGTGCGTCGTCGCCCGACGTCCGTCGAGCACGCCGGCGGCCGCGAGGATGAAGGACCCGCTGCAGACGCTCATCACCCAGGCGCCGCGCTCGACCGCGTGTCGCGCGACATCGAGCAGGAGCGGGTCGATGTCGCCCCAGCGCTCGCGAGGCACCGGGCAGAAGACCACGAGGTCGGCTTCGTACGCGAAGGCCAGGTCGTGTTCGACGTTGACGGAGAAGCCGATCTTCGACTGCACGACACCCGCCTGCGGGGCGACGATGCGGAAGTCGAAGTTGGGCACGCCGTCGCTGGATCGATCGAGTCCGAACGCTTCGCAGGCGACGCCGAACTCGAACGGCGCGAATCCGTCCTGGATGACGCAGGCGACTGTCTTCATGCACACTCCCGGTTGGCAGTTTTCGTACGATGATAGTCGATTCTGCCACTCGTGACAGTTCGGCATCGAACGTAGCGTTTCTGCCATGATACTCGTCATCGCACTCATCGCACTGGTCGCGTGGGCGACCGTCGCCACCGTCATCGAACTCCGTCGCGACGGCTACCACCGCACGCCGACGGACTGGAGCCGCGTCGGCGGCCGCGACGTCCACCAGCAGGCCGAATCCGGACACGGCTACCGCTGAGCCCCGCTCGAGCCGCGGTGTATGGTCGGCTCATGATCCCGCTCGACACCCTCGTCGCCTTCGCCGTGGCGTCCGTCGCGATCATCGCCATTCCCGGCCCGAGCGTGCTGTTCGTGATCGGCCGCTCCCTCTCACTCGGACGCCGCGCGGGCGTGCTCAGTGTCGTCGGCAACGCCCTCGGCACCGTACCGGCCGTTCTCGCCGTGGCTTTCGGGGTCGGCGCCATCGTCGCGTCTTCTGTGGTGGCGTTCACCACCATCAAGATCATCGGCGGCGCCTACCTGGTCTGGCTCGGCGTGCAGGCCATCCGCCACCGCCACGATCACGTCCCCGATGCGGATCGAGCACCGGCCTCCGCCGCGACACTGCTGCGTCAGGGCTTCATCGTCGGGCTGACCAACCCGAAAACGATCGCATTCTTCGTGGCCGTGCTCCCCCAGTTCGTCGCCCCCGCGGCCGGACCGATCTGGGCACAGTTGCTGCTTCTCGGGCTCACCTTCCAGACGCTCGCGCTGGTCTGCGACAGCGTGTGGGCCCTGGCCGCCGGAACCGCACGCGCCTGGTTCGCCCGCTCGCCGCGCCGCATGTCGACGCTGTCCGGAACCGGAGGCGTGATGATGATCGGGCTGGGCGGCACGCTGGCCCTGACCGGCGCGAAGAGCTGAGCCGATTCCCCGGTGCGGATGGGGAGTGCCCCGACTACGCTCGTCGTCATGAGCGAGCCCCAGCAGCCCCCCGCGCACCTGCCCGCCGCCCCGCAGTACCCCGGCACGCACGCGTTCCCGGCCCATGCGTCCAGTGCGCCGCCATCCGCCCCCGCCACTCCCGCGCAGCCGACCGCCGACCCCGCGTATCCGACGGCGTACCCGACCGCCGCTCCGGCCCACCCGGCCGGGGTTCCCGGCTATCCCACGTCGTGGCCGGCCGCGGCGGGAGCCCCCGCCGCGCCTGCGGGCAGCGCTCTCGGGCGGACCGCCTTCGTGATCGCCGTCATCACACTCGCGGTCAACCTCATCTCGTCGATCGTCCGGCTGCTCATCTACACGTCGGACTTCGGATACGGATCCGCCTACGCGATCGATGACGCGATCGGCGTGATCTCGTTCTTCGCCTACGTCGTCGCCCTGGTGCTGGGCATCATCGCCGCACGCCGACCGGGAGCGCGCCTTCTCGCCGGCATCGCGATCGGAATCGCGGGCGCCGGCGCTCTGGGGATGATCTTCAGCTGGATCGGCATCGCCTTCCTGCGCTTCGCCTGAGCCTCAGCCTCAGCCTCAGCCTCAGCCTGCGTCAGCGCCCGGCGAGCACCCGCTCGTAGACCTCGACCATGGCCGCCGTGCGCGACGACTGGCGGAACGCCTCGGCGACCTCGGGAACCGGCGTCGGTGCGGTGCCGGCGGCGATGTCGGATGCCGCCAGCCGCAGGGTCTCCGCGAGCGCGGCGAGCCGACGGGCCTCGAGTTCGCGGCCCGACGCGGTGGCGCCGGCATCCGGAACCGCCCACAGCCCTCCGCCGAGCTCGGCGGCGATGTCGGGGTCGCAGATCACGGAGGGCGTGCCGAGCGTGGCCGCCTCGAACGGGGTCATCCCCTGGGTCTCGAAGCCGATCGAGGTCTGCACGAGCGCGTCGGCGGCGGCGATCCGCTCCAGGGTCTGCGGGTAGGTCAGTCGTCCGGCGAAGCGCACGCCGTCGTGCCCGCGCACGATCTTCTCGGCCGCGGCGCGCTGCCCCCCACCGCCGATGATCTCGAGTTCCGCGTCGATTCCGGCGGCGACGAACGCCTCCAGGAACGGCAGCAGGCGCTTCTCGGGGCTCATCCGTCCGAGCCAGAGGAAACGGGGGCGTCCGGGCTCCCTGGCCGACGGTCGTGCAGCGAGCGTCTGTGCGCGCAGGTCATCGTCGATGCCGTTCCAGATCACGTCGACCCGCGGGAACACGTCGTGCTGCTCGAGGCGTCGGGCGAAGTGCGTCGATGGCGCGGTCACGGCGGATGCTCCGGCGGCGAGACCGCGCAGGAACGACCAGCCGTCCACGCCCCGCGCGGGGTCGCCGATCCCGCGCATCGCCCCGCGGCGCCAGGCGTTCAACACGGCGAGCACGGGGCGGTGCAGCGGAGTGACGGCCGCGATCCCGACATCGACGCGGTTGTGCATGGTGTGCACGACCGGGATGCCGTGACGCTGGGCGTAGCGGTGCCCGATGAACGCGCCCCAGAAGTCGGCTTGCACGTGCACCAGGTCCACCGGCGGGCGGCGGGTCATGGCCTTGTCGAGGAAGCGGTCGGTCCCGCGACCGGGCCATGTCATCGAGTATTCACGGTCGAGCGTGATCGGCATCGACGGCAGGTCGATGTACGCCCCGCCGTGCGAGCCGGACGGCATGCGCGAGCCGTGCATCTTCGGCGCGACGACCGTGACGGTGTGTCCGGCGCGTTCGAGGAACTCCCGCTGGAGCCGCATCGACACCTGCGCTCCGCCGAGGGAGTCGAGGTGCTGATCGCCGAAGAAGACGATGTGCATGTCCGGGCTACTCCGCCGCTGACGCGTCGCGGCGCCGTGAGCCGATGGGGATACTGTGCATGTCCGGCTGCTCGCTACTCGGGCAGCGGCTCGTCGCGGTACAGCGCCTCGAAGGTGTCGAGGGTGCGGTTGATGTCGTGGATCGCGACACCGTCGAGCGACGCGCGCTGCATCCGCTCGTACTCGGCAGGTTCCGCGGTGAGCACGTCGGTCAGGCGCGCGGCGAGCTCATCGACGTTGCCCGGTTCGAACAGGTAGCCGTTCTCGCCGTCGTGCACGAGGTGCGGGAGGGCCACCGCATCCGCTGCGACGATCGGCAGCGCCGACGCCATGGCCTCCATGGTCGCGATGGACTGCAGCTCGGCGATCGACGCGATCACGAACAGGCTCGCCCGGGACAGCAGCGCCCGGAGCTCCTCGTCGGTGGTGCGCCCGTGGAACGTGACGCGGTCGGCGAGACCGAGCTGCGCGGCCAGGTGCTCCAGCTGCTTGCGCTGGTCGCCGCCGCCGACGATGTCGAACGTCGTGTCGAGCGCCGGGTCGAGCTTCGTCATCGCCTTGAGGATGACCTCGACCTGCTTCTCGGCGGTGAGGCGTCCGACGAAGACGATGCGGTTCGCATCGCGCGGGGCGATCACCGGCGTGTACTGCGTGCGGTCGATGCCGCAGCTCACCGGGATCACACCCTCCACCTCGACCGTCTTCTCGAGGAAGTCGGCGGCGCGGCGCGTCGGGGTGGTGATGGCGCGGGTCAGGTCGAAGGTGCGCTTGGCGTCGGCCCAGGCGAACTTCAGGACGAGGTCATCGATGAACTTCGGCATGGTGGTGTGATCGAGGATGTTCTCGGCCATGACGTGGTTGGTCGCGATGACCGGGATGCCGCGCTCGTGCGCGACGTAGGCCAGGCCGCGGCCGATCACGATGTGCGACTGGATGTGCACGACATCCGGCTGCACCTGGTCGATGACCTTGCGGGCGTACGGCTTCGAGCGCCACGGCCAGACGAATCGCAGCCAGTCGTGGGGCGCCCAGCGCACCGACGGCAGCCGGTGCAGCGTCATCGGCTCGCCCTCGATGACCTCGGTGCGCGGCTGCGCACGGCGGTAGGCCTGGTTGGGGGCGACGACGTGCACGTCATGGCCGCGCTGCACGAGGCCCGCGGCGAGGCGCTCGGCGAAGCGGGCGGCGCCGTTGATGTCGGGCGCGAACGTGTCGCAGCCGATCACGATCTTCAAGGGGCGGGGCGCGGATTCGGCGGCGGGGCCGCTCGACGGATCGATCGGATCGTCGGAGGGAGTCACAGACATGCTGCCTTACGATGTGGCGGCCAAGGGAAAGCCCTGGTCGGGCGCTGGCCACTCTACCCGAGCGCCCTGCGCGGACGGCCGAGGCGTACCGGGCATCCCCAGCCTCAGCCGTTAGCGTGGAGCCATGCGACTGACTGCCGACGCCGATCCCCAGCTGTGGATTCCCGTGACGGACTCGCTCGGCTGGAAGGGCCGTCGGCACCGCAAGGCGGCTATCCGCATGCTGCTCGGCCAGGTCAACGCCGCGGTGGGCGCGACCGAGCGTCCCGGTTCGCGGTTCGGCGCGTGGGCGATGAGCCAGGCGGCGCCGATGCTGATGAAGCGGGCGGACGGCCGGGTGCTGGTGTGGACCTGGAAGGCCGAGCCGGACCTGGTCGTGGCGATGGCGACGGCACAGGTCCTGACGCCGGATGTGCGGATCGCGCGCGCGTCGATGCCGATGGATTACGACGACACGCAGTCGTTCCCCACCAGGCTCGGTGTGGGTGAGAAGCTTCTCGTCCCGATGCCGCCCTCGCCGGCGTCGCCGCCCTTCGCGACCTACACCTGGGATACCGGCACCCATCTGGTGACGCTGACCGCGGTGTGCAGCGACAAGGAGCGGTTCGGCACACTCATCGGCGCGCTCGATGAGCTGGCGCGCAGCATCCGCATCGCCGACGACCTCGCCGGCGGCGAGTCCCCCGACGTGCTGCGGCTCGATCCCGCCTGAGAGCACGGCATGCTTCACAACTAGTGAAGCTAGGTAACAATGTAGTAGCATCACGGTTATGGACCCTCTGCTGCTCGACCGCCTGCTCCAGATCGGCGACCTGTTCCAGCGCGACATGGCGCGGGCGTTCGAAGGCACGGGACTCACGACAGCCCGAGTCCACCTGCTGTGGATGCTGCAGCACGAGGGGCCGTCCACCCAGCAGACGCTCGCCCGGTTGTGCGAGGTCAGTCCCCGCAACATCACCGGCCTTGTCGATGCACTCGAAGCCTCCGGGCACGTGCGTCGCACCCCTCATCCGTCGGATCGGCGGGCCGTTCTGGTCGAGCTGACCGCCACGGCCGCCGACACGATGGCGCAGATGCAGAAGGAGCACACCGAGCTCAACTCGACCCTCCTGGACGCCGTCGCGCCGGAAGATCGCGACGCCATGGAGCGCGGAATCACCGCGATCGCCGACCACCTCGAGCAACTCGTGGCTCAGGCCGCGGACGAGCCCCCGAAGGACGCTCCGTGAGCGCCGAGCCGAGCGTGAGTCGGGCGAACCTTCCCGCTCCTCCGCCCGCCCCGACCCGCACCGCCCGCGTCCTCAACATGCTCCATCGGGCGTGGATCGCCGAGCTCCGCGTGTACTCGAGCATCGGCCGCGCGATCGCCCGACGGCCCGCCGTTCCCGCCGGTGGAACCGGCATCGGCTACCACCGCCCGGTGCTGACGATCCTCATCATCTTCATCGTGCTGTCGGCGGTCGAGATCCCGATCCTCGACCTCATCGTGCACCCCTGGCCGGCGGTGCGGATCCCGATCCTCATCGTCGGGATCTGGGGGCTGACGTGGATGATCGGACTGCTCTGCGCGATGCTCCTGCGTCCGCATGCCGTGGCACCGGAGGGTATCCACGTGCGGAGCGGCCTCGAGGTCGACGTGTTCGTCCCGTGGGACGCGGTCGCGTCGGTGGCGATCGCGAAGCGCGTCGATGAGCCGAAGCAGCCGCGCATCACCCACGGCGAGCGCGGGGTCGAATATGCGGAGCGGATGCAGGACGAGACGAACATCGAGATCGAGTTGGAGCGTCCGTTCGCGATCCGCCTTCCCGGCCTCGCGCCGCGCGGTGGTCGGCACGATGTCACGAGCATCCACCTCTGGGCGGATGAGCCGCGCGCGTTCCTCGACGCCGCCCGCCCGTTCCTGATCTGAGCACGCCCTGCGCCGAGGCGGCAAGCCGTTCAGCTCAGCCCGTGCTCCGCGAGCCACTCCTTCGCGACCTTCGCGGGCGCCCGCACCAGCCAGGCATCCGTGATGATCTCGTCCAGCCGATCTCGGTCGATGGCGTCGAGACGCACCAGCAGCCCCGGATAGCCGTCGAAGTGCGGGATCGTGAAGAGCACCTCGGGTTCCGCGGCGAGCAGGGCCTCCTTCTCCTCGAGGTCAGCGACGCGCACGGCGAGCACCTCTCCCGCGGGCCACTCGCGCCCGAGGTCGGAGAGCTGCCGCAGGTCGGTCGCGCTCGGGCCGCGAAGCCAGGCGAACTGCCCGCTCTTGACCCGGAACGCGGCCTCACCGGTGTGGCCGCTCACCGACTCCTCGGCGCCGGGCAGCGCCAGGGCGATCGCCCGCACGTCGTCGATGCTCGCCATCCCGCCATCGTCGCGTACGCGGGCGATCACCACAACGCCATGGCCTTTCGGCGCACGCTCTCCTGCTGCACCGAGTGCGACGAAGACGAGCTGTGCACAATCGCCGGTTCTGGACTCATGCGGCACCGGAATGCCGTGACACCGTGGGCCTCCGGATTCAGACTGGAGGCATGCGCTTGAACGACCCGCAGGTATGGACGCTGATCGGCGTGTTCGCGGCCGTGATGCTCGGCGGCATGACGCTCATGACGACGCAGCTCAGCCGCGTGATCCGCGCCGAAGTCGGTCGCATCGAAGGCACCCTCTCGGCGCGCATCGACGGCGTCGACGCGCGCCTGGGGGGCATCGAGTCGAAGGTCGACGACCTCGACAAAGAACTCACGAACCTCGCCGTACGGTTCTGGCGGTCGCAGTAGCACTCCCCCGGTTCAGACCGTCACGTCTCCCACCAGGTTGACCTTGATGCCCATTCCCGCGAACATCGCGGCCTTGGCGATCAGAGCCTTGTCCGCCGTCTCGGCATCCGGAGCGTAGACGAGCTGTGCGTGGTTGGCCTTGTGGCGAGCCATGAACTGATCGCGGGAGACCCCGTGCAGCACGACGTGCGCGATCGGCCACTCCGGGTTCGTCGCGTCCTTGCGGCGCTGGGTCTCCTCGGCCGGGAGCTCGACGACCGACGCGCGGAAGATGTCCGCCTGCAGGATCCCGTCGGCGATGAACACGCGCGACAGCACGATCTCGCCCGGCTTCGAGACGCCGTTGATCGTGGCTCCGCCCGCGGGGAAGAACACGTGACCCTGCCGCCAGCCCTCGGCGTTCTGCCATCCACCCAGGTGCGACGCCGGAACCGAGCCCGAGATCTCGTAGACCCAGACGAACTGCCCGTCGTACTCCTCGCCCCAGCGCACGTCGTGCAGGGTGTTGTCGGGAACGAGCCCCATCGCGCGCCACACGCGGTCGGTCACCAGCGCATCCACCGCCACGCCCTCATCGGCCTCATTGAAGTGCGGGAACGCGCGGCCGTCGTGCAGCACCCGCGAACCGTCGCGGGAGGTCACGGGCGGACGCTGAGTCGAGTTCAGGATGCCCTCGGCGAGGTCGGACGCCGGAACCAGGTCCTTCAGTCCCTGCTGGTACTGGATGCCCACCGCGTCGAGGCCGAAGTCGTCGGCGATGCGGAGCGCGGCGATGTACATCTTCAGCTGCCACTGCACCTGCTCGCGGGTGAGCTCGGTGGCGGCATCCTCGCCGTACCGGAAGGTCATGCCCGCATCGATCAGCCAGTCGTAGGCGGCGTCCGCCTCGGCCTCGGTGACCTCGAGCATCTCGGCGTAGAGGGCCGACTGCGACAGGCGCTCCTTGTAGATGCCCGTCTGGTTGAGCAGCTCGTCGTCGAAGATGGCGTTGTACATGCCCATGCAGCCCTCGTCGAAGACGCCGATGATGGCCTTCTCGGCGAGCAGCTCCGCGGCGAGCGCCTCGCCCAGCTGCTTCTCGGGGCTGTCGGGCAGCGCGGGCAGCGCGCGCACGTGCGAAGCGTCATGGGTGATGGCACCCGTCTCGGTCCACTCCTTGATGCCGGCCTTGAACCAGTCGTCCGAGAAGTCGACCGACCAGATCGTGGCGTAGGGCTTGTCCATCTTCGTCAGACCGGCGTTCAGGCCGAGCAGTCCGACGAGGCCGGGCCAATCGCCGGCGAAGTTCGCGACCGTGAGGATCGGGCCCTGGTGCGTGCGGAGGCCGGCGAGCACGTGGTGGGAGTACTGCCAGACGGCTTCGGCGACGATGAGCGGAGCATCGGTCGGGATGTTCTTGAAGACCTCGAGGCCCATGCGCTGGCTCGAGATGAAGCCGTGGCCCGTCTCGGGATCGACGTCGTTGGCGCGGACGACGGTCCATCCAAGGTCGTTGAAAACGCCGGTGACGCCGGCTTCGAGCTCCACCTGCACCGGCCAGCCGCCGGTGTTGGCGGCCTCGCGCAGGTCGCCCGAGGCGATCAGGTATGCCGTCTTCGGCGCGGACGCCGGGCGGGACACGGGGGCGGGAAGTGCGTAGGTGGTCATGATTCCTCCGGGGTTGAGTGGGATGACGTGCCGCGCTGCTCGGCGGCGAGTTCATGGACGACGCTCTTCGTCCCGTCGTACAGGCGCACGTACCGGTCGAAGAGGGTGTCGTAGGTGACGCGCAGCTCAGGGTTCGGCGTGATGCGCTCGACGACGGGGTTCCAGTCGGTGATGAGCGGCGCCTCGCCCTCGGCCGCCACGGCGACAGCAGCCAGGAAGGCCGCTCCGTAGCTCGCACCGATCGTCGTCTCCGGCACCTCCTGCACGAGTCCGGTGACATCGGAGACGATCTGCAGCCACAGCCGCCCCTGCGTACCGCCGCCGACCGCGACGATCCGACGGATGTCGGCACCCGCGGCCCGCATGGTCTCGACGTTGTGCCGCACGCCCAGGGCGGTGGCCTCGAGCGCCGCCCGGTACAGGTCTCCCCTGGTGTGCTCCAGCGTCAGTCCGGCGATCACGCCCCGCGCATCCGGGTCCTGGATGGGGGTGCGCTCGCCCGCGAAGTACGGGAGCATCAGCACACCGCGGGCGCCGACACCCGATGCTTCCGCTTCGGCGAGGAGCTGCGGGTAGTCGGCATCGGTCAGCTCTTTGAGCCAGGTGGTCAGCGCGCCCGAGGTCGAGAGGCCTCCGGCGAGGTTCCGGGTTCCGGGGAACGCGCCGGCCGTCGTCCACATAGACGGGGTGCGCAGCGCGGGCTCCCCCGGGGTGACCGCGCTGGTGAACACCATGAACATCGTCGTCCCGTACATGAGCATCAGGTCGGCGGTCTCATGCGCGCCGACGCTGACGGCCTCGGTCCAGGCATCGATCGTGCCCGTGATGACGGGAGTTCCCGCCGGGATTCCGGTCGATTCGGATGCCTGCACGGTGACGGTGCCGGCGATGTCGCCCGCCCACGCCAGGCGCGGCTGCACGATCGTGGTGGCGTAGCGGCCCCAGAACGGGGCATGCCACCTCTCGCTCTCGATGTCGTAGAGGGGAGAGACCTGGCTCGCGGACTGATGGTCGAACACGTACGCGCCGGTGAGATGACGGACGAGCCACGATGCGGGCATGAACAGCCGTCGGGCGCGCGCCCAGGCCGCCGACTCCTCCTCTTCGATCCAGGCGATCTTCGGCCCGCCGGCCTGCGAGGTGAGCACCGAGCCTCCGATGCGGGTGATCTCCTCGACGCCGAGCTCGGCGGTGATCCGTTCGATCTGGGCGGATGCGCGGGTGTCGACGCCGTAGAGGATCGCGGGTCGGACCGGCTGGTCGTTCTCGTCGGCGAGGAGGACGCAGGGGCCCATCCCGCTCACGCCCACGGCGACGATCTCGGCATCGGGGTGTGCGGCGCGCAGTTCGCGGGCGATGTCGACGAACTCGTCCCACCAGATCGAGGCATCCATCTCCACCCAGCCGGTGTGCGGCCGGGAGACGTCATGCGCGCGGGTGGCGGTGGCGACGATGGTGCCGTCGTGCGCCACGAGCACGCCTTTGGTGCTCGATGTGCCGACGTCCACCCCGAGGGTGCATCGCATGGTGTCCTCCTTGATCACGCCTGGGGAAAGCGTAACTGAAATCGATTTCACAGCGCAACCACGAAATCGTGGTTACGCATGCACTATCTGTCTCTGAGGCGATGCGGGCCGAAACCTACGCGGGGCGCAGGGCCGTCGCGTGCCGGGTCTCGCCCCGCAGCACGACCGTGCGCGGGGCATGGGTGTCGCCGGCGATGCGCTCGAGCAGCATGCGCGCCGCTGTGACGCCCATGTGCCGGGCGGGGAGTTGCACCATCGTGACGGCGGTGGGCGAGAGCGTGGTGAAGGGCAGCGACCCGACGACCGCGACACCGACTGCCGGCGGGGTGAGCCCGTGTTCCGTGAGCACCTGGATCGCCCCGACGCCGATGAGGTTGTTTCCGGCGACGACGGCGTCGGGCGGCTCGGGAAGGGCGAGCAACTCCTCCATCGCCGCACGCGCGCCGTCGACACGGAAAGTCGCGAACCGCTGCAGCTGGTCGATGTCGGCCTGGCGGCCCGCCGAGGTGAGCGCCGCCCGCCAGCCGGCGGCACGTTCGGCCGCAGTGTCGATATCTTCCGGACCGCCGATGTAGGCGATGCGTCGATAGCCGGCGGCGATCAGGGACTCGGCCGCCGCGACGCCCGCCTCGCGGTTCGCCATCACGACCACATCGAGCTCATGGCGCGTGACACGGTCGACGGCCACCACCGGCCGACCGGTGGAGAGGATGCTGTCGAGATCCGTCGCCTTCGACGCCGCCGCGATGATCATGCCGGACATGTGCTCGGCGATCGCGATCTGCAGGTACGTCGCCTCTTTCTCGGTCTGCGAGTCGGAGTTGCAGAGCACGACCGAGTACCCGGCCTCGGAGGCGACATCCTCGACCCCGCGCGCCATCTCGGTGAAGTAGGGGTTCTCGATGTCGGGGATGACGAGGGCGATGACCTCGGAGGTCTGGGTGCGCAGCGTGCGGGCGGCGCGGTTCGGCGTGAAGTTCAGCTCCTGCGCCGCGGCACGCACGGCCTCGATCTTCTCGGGCGAGACTCTGGTGCCGTTGAACACCCGCGAGACGGTCGCCGGCGAGACGCCCGCGCGCCGCGCGACGTCGTAGATCGTGGTCATTTCCCGCCCTCTGCTGCCCGGATGCTTCACCCTACCGGCCTCTCCGGACGACGCCCGCGATCGCGCGTCATGCGGTCTCGCGGGCGTCCTCCTCGGCGGTGATCGCGATGTTCTCCTGCAGGCTCGCGAAGACCGCGTCCAGGCGGGCTCGACCGTCGTCGTCGAGTGTCGGGAGCGGGGAGCGGCAGTCTCCGAGCGGCACCGACAGCGTGCCGCCGAGGTACTTGGCCGCGCCGAACACGCCGACCTCGACCATGCCCTCGACGGTGTCGTTGATGCGCACCTGCACGGCGCGCGCGCCGGCGAGGTCGCCGGACTCGAACCGTCGGCGCAGCGACAGGAAGAGCTCGATCTGCAGGCTCACGGTGGTGCCGATCGCCCCGCGTGCGCCGATCGACAGCGCCGGCAGGTAGAACTCGTCGAAGCCGTTGATCAGCGTCAGGTGCGGGTAGCGGCGGAGGATCCGCTCAGCCCCGTACAGGTTGCGCGAGGTGTGTTTGACGCCGATCACCTGGGGCAGAGCGAGCAGCTCGTCGAAGCCGCCCTCGGAGATGTCGCGCCCAGTGAACTGCGGGATGTTGTAGAGGATGAAGGGCAGCTCGACCGCATCGATCACGGTGCGGAGGTGCCGCACGACATCCGCCGTCGAATAGCCGTAGTACAGCGGCGGGATCATGGAGATCGCTGCGACACCGGCATCCTTCGCCGCGGCGGCGATGCGCACCGCCTCTCCCGTCGACATCGCGCCGACGTGCGAGACCACGGGCACGCGCCCCGCGGCAGCCGTGACCGCGGTCTCGGCCACGGCGATGCGCTCGGCCTCGGAGAGCAGCACGCCCTCGCCGGACGACCCGCAGATGTAGAGGCCCTCGACGCCGCGACGGATGTCGGTGTCGAGCATGGTCGCGAGCGCGCCGTGATCGACGCTCTCGTCGCCGCGCATCGGAGTGACCGCCGCCGTGAACAGGCGCGTGCCGAGAAGATCGCTCACCATGCGGTCCACCCGCCGTCGACCACGAGGTTCGAGCCGGTCATGTACGTCGACGCGTCGGACGCGAGGAAGACCAGCGCGCCGTTGTACTCGTCGGCCTCGGCCATGCGGCCGATCGGCATCCGGGCGATGTAGTTCGCCTGGAACTTGGCATCCTGCGTGTCACGCCGGACGCCCGAGGGCGTGAGCGTGTTGACGCGAATGCCCGCACGACCCCAGTACGTGGCGCAATAGCGGGTCAGGTTGTAGAGCCCCGACTTCGCCGCGGAGTACGCGACCGGCTTGATGAACGGGATGCCGGTGTCCTCGGCCTTGTAGGCGTAGATGTCCTGCACGGGAGACACCATCCCGTAGATGGATCCCACGTTCACGATCGAGCCGCCGACGCCGGCGTCGCGCATCCGCCGACCCGCGGCCTGTGTCACGAGGAACGTGCCGACGAGGTTCGTGTCGACGACCTCGCGGAACACGTCGACGGGGAACTCCTCGAACGGGCCGGAGACCTCCGGCGGCGCACTGGGCTGTGTGTCGAGACCGGCGTTGTTGACGACGACCGTCGGCACGCCCCAGGTCGCAGCGACACGGTCGAGTCCCGCATCCACGCTGGCCTGGTCGGTGATGTCCATCGCCACCGCGAGCAGCCGCCCATCCGGGTCGTCGATGCCGAGACGCGCGGCGGGATCGGCCACCTCGCTGCGGGAGGTCACGGCGACGCGCGCGCCCCGCTGGTGCAGCGAGCGGACGAACTCCGCTCCGATCTGGCCGAAGCCACCGGTCACGACGACAACCTTGTCCCGCACCGAGAAGAGCGGGTCGAGTCCTTCAGACATGTATCGATACTCCAGATTGCAGGGCGGTCAGCCCTTGACGGATCCCGCGGTGAGCCCGGACACGATGCCGCGCTGCGCCCACAGGAAGAAGATGATCGCGGGCAGCGCGAACAGCAGTGCGCACAGCATGACGATGTTCATCGGCGTGTAGAACTGCCCGAGGAACGACGACAGTCCGACGGATGCCGGCCACAGGTCGGACGACGAGATGAAGGTGTTCGCGAACATGAACTCGTTCCAGCCGTCGAAGAACGCGATGACGGCGGCGGCCGCGATGCTCGGCATGATCAGCGGGAGCACGATCGTGGTCAGGATGCGCAGGCGCGAGCAGCCGTCGATGCGGGCCGACTCCTCGATCTCGTACGGGATCTTGTCGATGCCGCTCTTGATGATGAACATGCTCACGGGCATCACGAACGCGGTGTCGGCGAGCACGAGTCCCCAGTGGCTGTTGAGCAGCCCGGCGCCGGCGAAGATCGCGTACAGCGGGACGATGATCAGCGCCTCCGGCAGCATCTGCGTGCTGAAGAAGATGAAGCCGGCGACACCGCGGCCGTGGAACTTGTAGCGGCTGAGCGCATAGGCGGCCATGGTCGCCAGCACGAGGCTGAGGATCGTGGTGCCGGCGGCGATCACGAACGAGTTGCCGAGCCAGCGCAGGATCGGGATGTCGGAGAGGAACCCGCCCCACTGGCCGATGTTCTGCACCTCGGGGAGCAGCGGCTGGCTGCCGCCGTAGAGCGAAGCCTCGGTGCCGAGCGACGTCGCCAGCATCCAGTACACCGGGAATCCGGCGAAGACGACGAGCAGCGTGATGAGAACGGCCTTGCCGAGGCTGCCGAACTTGGCGCCGATCCCGCGGCGACGCGGAAGGTCGGTGGGGATGCGCACGGTGGTCATCGCTGGCTCTCCTGACGTTCTTGGATCTGCTCGACGATGAAGTAGACGACGGTGACCAGCAGCGACAGCACCAGGCCGAGGGCGCCGATGGCCGCGGCGCGTCCGAGGTTCTGATCCTGGAACGCGGTGCGGTAGACGTTCACGACGAGCGTGTTGGTGACGTCGAGCGGTCCCCCACCGGTGATCAGGAAGATGATCTCGAAGCGCCGGATCGACCAGATCGTCATGAGCAGCGTGATGACGCGCACGGTCGGCATGATGTGGGGCAGGGTGACGGCCCGGAAGGACTGGAAGCGCGTGGCGCCGTCGACCCAGGTCGCTTCGCGGAGCTCGTGCGGCACGCTCTGCAGGGCGCTGAGCATGACCAGCATCACGAGCGGCGTGAGCTTCCAGACCGTCGCGAGCGTCACCGCGAACAGCCCGTACTTCGGATCGACGAGCCAGCCGTGCTCACCGAGGCCGAGCGCCGAGGTGGTGCGGTTCAGGATGCCCTGCTCGTTGTTGTAGATCCAGACGAAGATGAGGGCGGCGGCCACCGTCGGCACGGCCCACGGGATCGTCGCGATGGCACGGATGATGCCGCGCCCCTTGAAGGCGGTGTTGAGCAGCAGCGCTCCGGCGGTTCCGATGCCGACCGAGAAGACCACCGTGAAGAGCGTGTAGAGGAGGGTCGTGATGACGGACGACCAGAACTTGTCGCTCGACAGCAGGTACTCGTAGTTCTCCATGCCGACCGGTCGTCCCCCGGCGGGGTTGACCAGCTTGGTCGCCGTGAACGACAGCAGCACGCCGCGGATCAGGGGGAAGACCGTGAAGATCGCCAGGTACGCGATCGCCGGGAAGAGGAAGAGGTAGGCGCCGTTGCGCTCGATGAAGCGTCCGATCGCGCCGGTGTCGCGGCGTCGCCGTGGCGGCGAAGCTGAGGGCGTCTGTGGTCGCGCCTCGAGCGTGGGGGTGGCCATGGCCGGGGTCCTTTCGCGTGTCGCGGGATGACCGAGGGGCGGGCAGCGGGGTGATGCCCGCCCCTCGGGGTGCTCAGCCGAGTTCGGCTTCGAGGTTCTCCTGAACCTCGGCCAGCTTCGCCTTCACGTCGCCGCCGTTGACCCGCAGGTCTTCGACCGCGGTGAGGACCTCGCGCCAGACGACCTTGCTCTCGGTCTCGAAGCCCTCGACGAGCGTCGACTTCGAGGTCTTGGCGGCCTCGAGGAACTGCGTCGCCCAGGGGTTGGCCTCGAGGAAGGCCGCATCCGGTTCGACGTCGGTGGCCATGGCCGAGGCGCCGAGGCCGGCGCGGATGGCGGTCTGGCCCTCTTCACCGAGCACCCAGCGCACGAAGTCCTTGGCGGCTTCCTTGTTGTCGCTGTTCGCGTTGACGGCGATGATCAGCTGCGAGTTCGAGCCGGGGTTCGCGAGCGGCAGCGGAGCCGCGCCCATGTTCTGGCCGTTCACGGCGTTGTCCGGGTTGCTCGTGATGGTCGTCGCGACACCGGAGTTCTCGAACAGCATTCCGACCTGGCCCTGGCCGAACTTCGCGCGGAAGGTCGACGCGTCGTCGCCGATGGGGGCGACGCCCGAGGCGAACGTCTCGAGGAACGCCTCGACGGCCTCGACGTTCTCGGCCTTGTCGATCGTGAGCTTCTTCCCGTCGCTGAGCTCGCCGCCGAATCCGTAGATCCAGTTCGCCATCTCCAGCGTCCAACCGTCGATCTCGGCGGTCTGGTGACGACCGGCCCAGCCGGAGATGCCCAGCTCGTCCTTGATCGTCTTCGCCGTGGTGAGGAACTCATCGAACGTCGTCGGGACCTCGAGCCCCAGTTCGGCGAAGATGTCCTTGTTGTAGATGACGGTGCTGTAGGTCGGGCGCTCCCAGTTGAAGCCGTACTGCCCGCCGTCGAAGACTCCGGCCTCGTTCGTGTTGTTGAGCGTGTCGCCGAGCTCGTCGGCGATGTCGTCGAGCGGCTCGAGCACGCCGGCGTCGACGAGCGAGGCGAACTGGCTGTCCTGCAGCACCATCACGTCGGGGCCGCCGCCGGCACCCAGCTCGGTGCTGAGCTTGTCGGCGTAGTTCGCGAACGGGATCTCGACCTTGGTGAGCTCGATGTTGTCATCGGGTCCGGTGTAGCCCTTGACGGCGTCCCAGATGATCGGGCCCTTGCCGTCTTCGAGGAACTGCCAGTTGGAGAACGTGAGCTCTCCCCCGGCGCTTCCGGCATCCGACGAGTCGTCGCCGGCGGCGCATCCGGCCAGGGCGATGGTCGCGGCAGCGACGAGGCCGGTGATCCGCAGCGCGCGGGCTCGGCGGGACGGGTGTGCGTGGTTCGACTTCACTGTTCACTCCTTTGGGCAGCAAGTTCTATGCGACGGTGCATCCGAGTTCTCGCCGGGTCTGCGTGAAATCGGTTTCATCACCATAACTCCGCATTCACAGCGGTGTCAAGAATGAAATGGTTACGCAACCTTATCGTGCCTCATCCGTCAACCGGAACGGCGCACATGCCCGCAGACGACGGATGCCGCGGGGTCACCCCCGCGGCATCCGTGTCACTGCTCTGCTGTCAGGCGAGCCACGCCGGCGCTCGACCGCGCAGGAACGCTCCATCGACCGAGAACCGTCCGGCACCGGTGAAAGCGAGCGCGAGCGCTGCGGCACCGAGCACGGCGACGAACTCGTAGCCACCCTCGCCCACCCAGAGGCCGGCGGGCAGATGCACGGCGACGAGCGCGACGATCATGTCGACCGCGAGCAGGATGCCGACCGGGCGCGTGAAGAGCCCGAGCATCAGCAGGAGACCGCCGACGAGTTCGACGAACGCGACGACGGGCGCCGCGATCTCGGGCAGCGGGATACCCATGCCCGCGAAGCTGCCGATCGTTCCGGGGAGCGTGAACTCGAAGATCTTCTGTGCGCCGTGCGCGGCGAAGATCGCACCGACCACGACGCGCAGGACGAGGAGTCCCAGCGAAGGGGCGGCGGAGGAGGCTTTGGTGTTCGTCATGAGGAGTTCTTCCTTCGTGGCAGGACACCCGCGCGCCAGGCGCGGAGCAGGGTCGTTCCCTGCTTCCACGCTAGGAAGCGCACTTTTCCATCTCCTGTGATCGCCCTCCTGCGAGGGCCCCGGTCAGCGGTGCGCGGCGACGACTTCGGCGACGGCGGTGCGCTCGGCTTCGGTCGGCTCGGCGATGGCCATACGGCAGTATGCGTCGACGACGTCGAGCACGCGGTATGCCTCCTTCATGCGGGCCATGTCTCCACCGATCAGGGAGACGACGTCGTCGACCGCGGACTGGGCGGCGGCGATCGCCGCGGCATCGCCCGATCGTCCGGCGTCGGCCAGGGCTCGGAACGGCTTCGGAGTGACGGACGAGACCCCGGAGACGACGCCCTGCGCACCCGCGTCGACGGCGGCGATCAGGTCGCGGTCGGCGCCGGTGTACAGCTCGAAGTCGGCGGGGACGACCGCGCGGTATGCCGCGATCTCTTCGAGGGACAGCTCGCTGAGCTTCGCGCCGACGATGTTCGGCAGTTCGGCGAGGCGCACCAGCAGCGCGGGCGAGACGGTGTTTCCGCTGCGCGCCGGGTAGATGTACACGTACAGGCGCCCGTCGCCGACGGCATCCGACACCGCCTGGAAGTAGTCGAAGATCGCGTCCTCGGTCGACTTCAGGTAGTACGGGGTGAGGGCGGCGAACTCTGCCACGCCGAGGCCCTTGGCGATCTCGACGAGCCGCACCGCCTCGAAAGTGCTCGGCTGGCCGACGTGCACGATGACGCGCATGCGATCCTTCAGCTCCTCGACGGCGGCGGCGACGAGGGCCGTGAACTCGGCGACGTCGACGGCAGGGAACTCGCCGGTCGTGCCGAGGATGAACGCGCCCTCGTTGCCCGATTCGCCGACGAAGCGGAAGATCGCACGCGACCCCTCGAGGTCGAGGCTGCCGTCGCGGCGGAACGCGGTCGGGACGGCGGTCAGGATGTCGTAGCGGGTCACTTCTCGTTCTCCTCGGAGTTCTTGCGGGGCTTGCGGGCACGACGCCGCGGGGCGTCGACGTTGCGGACGGTGGAGGTGAGCAGATCCGGCTGCGCGGCGAGCTCGTCGTGCGCCTTCTCGATCTGCTGGATGCTGTCGTCGTGCAGGATCGAGTCCGCGAGCGCCGCGCGCTCGGCACGGGGCTTGCGGGCCGCACGGATCGCCGGCATCACGATCGAGAGCACGGCCAGCGCGAGCAGCACGATCGCGATGGGGCTGACGACCTCGAAGAACGGCCGCGTGGGCAGGATCGCCAGCGTGCGGGCGAGGTTCTCCTCGGCGAGCGGCCCGAGGAGGAGACCCAGCACGATGGGACCGGCGGGCACCTGCATGCGCTTGAGCAGCACGCCGATCACGCCGAAGACGAGCATGGTGACGACCGTGGAGAGGCTGTTCGAGGTGGCGTAGGTGCCGATGATGCAGAAGATGAGGATGCCGCTCCACAGGTACGGCTGCGGCACATCGAGGAGCTTGACCATGCCCTTCATGCGGATGAGGCTCAGCACGAGCGACAGGATCGTGGCGATCAGCATGATGCCCACGATGGAGACCACGAGGTCGGGGCGGTTGGTGAACAGCGTCGGACCGGGCGTGATGCCCCAGATGATCATCGAGCCGATCATCACGGCCATCACCGAGTCGCCCGGGATACCCAAGGCCATGGTGGTCGTCAGCGAACCACCGAGCGTGGCGCTGGAGGCGGTGTCGCTGGCCGCGACGCCCTCGATGGATCCCTTGCCGAACATCTCGGGGTGCTTGGAGGCCTTGCGTGCGCGCTCCCAGCCGATGAGTCCGGCGATGTCGCCGCCCGCCGCGGGGATGAGCCCGACGCCGAGTCCGACCGCGCCACCGACCGCGGTCGCGCGGCCGCTCTGCTTCAGCTCGGCGCGGTTCGGCCACCAGCGGCCGAGGCTCGAGATCGGACGCACGGCCGACTTGCGGTACGTGAGGAGTTGATCGAACAGCTCGGCGATGCCGAAGAGTCCGATGATGACGGCGATGAAGTTCACGCCCTCGACGAGTTCGAGGACTCCGAAGGTGAAGCGCTGGTCGGCGGTCGCGGCGTAGGTGCCGACACTGCCGAGCATGAGGCCGAAGAGTCCGGCGAGGATGCCCTTGAGCATCGACTTCGACGAGATGCCGATCATGATCGCGATGCCGAAGACGACCAGGGCGAACAGCTCGGGCGACTTGAAGTAGTCGCGGGCGAAGCTGGCGATCGGCACGGCGGCGACCGCGAAGAGCACGAGCGAGGCCAGGATGCCGACGGCCGAGACGATCGCGGAGATGGTCAGGGCGAGTCCTGCCCTCCCCTGCTTGGCCATCGGATATCCGTCGAGGGTGGTGGCGATGGATGCCGGAGTGCCGGGGGTGTTGATGAGGATCGACGGCACCCGGTCGCCGAAGTTCGCGGCGACGTAGATGGTCAGCAGCACCGCGAGACCCTGCACGGGCTCGAGGGTCATCGTGAAGCCGGCGGCGAGGGCGACGGCCATGGTCGCGGTGATGCCGGGGAAGGCGCCGACCATGAAGCCGAGCACGAGGCCGACGAGCATGTAGAGCAGGATCGAGATGTCGAGGAGCGAGTTCAGCCCCTCCATGAGCGCGTTCACAGGGGAATCCTCAAGAGCATCCCGAACACGACGTAGACGAACGCCGTGACCGAGGCGGAATAGATGATGAGGCTCAGCCAGCGGCGGTGGCCGTAGAGGAGCATGAGGGCGGCCATCAGCAGGGCTGCGGCGACGGGGAAGACCTCGACGCGGTAGCCGAAGAGGATGACCGTTCCCAGCGACCACAGTGCGATGAAGGCACCGGTGATGGCGAGGGTGGCGATGACGCGCAGGTAGCCGCCGGGCTGGATGCGCTCGAGGTCTTCGCGGGTCGGGGCCGGGCGGGTGATGGCGACGGCGAGCAGCGCGATGGCGATCACCACTCCGGTGACTCCGATGACGAGGGGCCAGAAGCGGGCGTCGATCTGCCCGGGAGCAGCTTCGCGGCGCAGCGGGATCTGGGTCGAGAGGAAGAGGTAGCCGGAGGTGAACGCCAGGGCGACGACCGCGAACACGATCTCGAGGCGCCGGGATGCGGGCGCGCCCTGGTATTCGTCGGCAGGCTCGTCGTGGCCCGCCGGTTCCGCGGCGGTGTCGGGGGTGGACATCATGCTCCTTCTTTCGTCGAAGAGGAACGGCTGCGGGACCGGCCTGCGCCGGCCCCGCAGTGTTCTCAACCGGGCCTTCTCAGCCCAGGAGGTCCTTGAACAGGTCGAACTGCTCGTCGACGAACGTGGTCCATTCGGCGGAGTCGCGGTAGACGACCAGGTTCCCGGCGTCGGCCTGGAACTTCTGGTAGCTGTCGGAGTCGACGGCTTCCTTGACCGCGGCCTCGAGGGTCGACTTCACGTCGTCGGGCAGGCCCTTGGGGGCGTAGATGCCGCCCCAGCCGCCGAAGATGACGTTTTCGCCGATGGCCTCTTCGACCGTCTCGACGTCTTTCGCGTCGGGGTGGCGCTCGTCGTTCATGACGGCGAGGATGCGCACTGCGTCGCCCTGCGCCAAAGCCTCGCCGAGGCCCGAGACGGCCGCGACGGTCTCACCCGAGGCGGCTGCGGCGACGGCCGTCGCTCCGCCGTCGTAGGGCACCGGGGTGAACTCGGCGTCGGTCGCGCTGCCGAGTCCGATGGTCGCCGCCTCCCAGATGGAGCCGGCGCCCGAGTTCGCGACGGTGACCGCGCCGGCCTTCGCCTGGGTGACGAGGTCTTCGAGGGTCTCGATGCCGCTGTTCGCGCCGACCGTGACGACACCGGGGGCGAGCATGATCTGGCCGAGCAGGTCGAAGTCGTCCGGCTGCACGTTGGCGCCCTGCGTGGTGTTCAGCATGGCGATCTCGACGGGCGCGAATCCGATGACGTAGCCGTCGGGATCCTGCGCGCCCACGTACTCCATCGCGAGAGCGCCGGCGGCACCGGGCATGTTCTCCGGGATGACGCTGACGTCGAGGATCTTCTCGAGCTCCGTGGCGAGCGCGCGCGACGAGAGGTCGGATCCTCCGCCGGGGTTGGCCTGGATGATGAGCCGGATGTCGTTCTCGGGGAAGGCCGAGCCGGCCTCTTCGCCCTCTTCGACCTTGGTGCAGGCCGAGACGATGAGAGCGGTGGCTGCGAGGGCGGCGATCGCGGCGGCCGCCCGGGTGATGCGCTTGCGGGGCATCTTTGCTCCTCTACGTGGGTCGACCTTGTTGTCGACCCCCTGAGGTTAGCAGTGTTGACTGTTAACAGTCAACACTGCTACAGCCTCTCGACCGACGCAGCCTCTCGATCGACGGACGCTCGCGGTCAGGCGCGGGCGGCGATCTCGGCGAGCATGCGCTCGCGGGCACCGTCGAGGTGTTCCGACAGCACGTTCGCGGCCTGGGCGGGCTTTCCACTGCGCATCACGTCCATGAGCTTGACGTGGTCGCCGGACGACTCGTGCAGGTCTTCGTCGTGGTTGATCGTGACCTCGAGCAGCGCGGTGAAGGTCGGGAGGTACTGATTCCAGGCGCCTTCCAGACGGGGGTGGTCGGCGAGGGCATAGATCTGCGAGTGGAATTCGAGGTCGGCGGCCACGAAGGCCGCGTGATCACCGGCATCCGCCGCCTCACCCATGCGCCCGACGGCGGCCGCCATCGCGGTCCATCGGGAGTCGTCTTCGACGCGCATCGCCCGGGAGAGCGCGAGCTGCTCGAGGGCGCCGCGCAGGCTGTAGAGCTGATCGACGTCGTCGTGCGTGAGTCCGACGATGTAGACGCCGCGGGGGCGCTGCACCTCGACGAGCTTCTCGAAGCTGAGCTGCGTGAGCGCGTCGCGCACGGGTCCGCGGCTGACCGAGAACTCCTCGGCCAGTGCTTCCTCGGTGATGCGTGCGCCGGGGGCGAGTTCGCCGCGCACGATGCGCTGCCGCAGGACACGGGCCACCTGCGCGCCGAGGGACTCTCCACGCTTCACGGACTGCGTCATGGTGACCTCCTGTTAACTGTTGACAGGATACACACCGTGATCGGGACGGCGCCTAGGCGCTCCCGCGCGGGTCCCAGAGCACGACCTCGGTCGAGCGACGGATGCGGCGCCCGGTCGGCATCGGCACGACTCCCGCGGAGCCGGCGGCGAACACGCGCACGCCCGGACGGTTCTCGCGCTCGGTACGCAGCGCGCCCTCGAGCACGGCGATGCGATTGCGCAGCATCCGGTTCTCGTCTTCGAGGTCGAGCAGGCGTGCGATGGCGGGAAGGCTCACGCCCTCGGAAGAGAGCTGGGCGACCTCGCGCAGCTGCTCGATGTTGCGAGGGGAGTAACGGCGGGATCCGCCGGTGGTGCGCCCGGGGACCACGAGCCCGATGCGGTCGTACTGCCGCAGGGTCTGCGGGTGGAGGCCGGAGAGCTCGGCGGCGGCCGCGATCGCGAACACCGGGGTGTCGGCGTTCATCATGAACGCCTCCGCCCCCGGTGCCCACTTCGACGACCGGTCATCGCCGCGCCTTGGCCATCAGCTCGGCCCGCGGGTTCTCCTCGGGCTCGAGCTCCTGGAACTTCTGCAGCGCCTCGCGAGCGGCGTCGTCGAGGTGCGTGGGCACCGCGACCTGGAGCTCGGCGAGCAGGTCGCCGGTGCCCTTGGAGGTGGCGACGCCGCGTCCCTTGACGCGCAGCACCCGCCCGGAGGGGGTGCCGGGCGCGACGCGGAGCTTGACCACGTCGCCGCCGAGCGTCGGAACCTCGATCGTCGCACCGAGAGTAGCCTCGGTGAACGTCACCGGCACCACGACGCGGAGGTTGAGGCCGTCACGCGTGAAGACCGGATGCGGCCGCACCGCGATCTGCACCACGATGTCGCCGCTCTCCCCGCCGTCGGGCGAGGGCCGGCCGCGGCCGCGCAGACGGATCTTCTGCCCGTCGGCGACGCCCGCGGGGATCTTCACCTTGAACGGCTTGCCGTCTTCGCCCTGCAGGGAGATGGTCTCCCCCTGCACGGCGGTGACGAAGTCGAGCGTGGTGCGTGCGGTGACATCGGCGCCGCGCTGCGGACCGCCGAAGCCGCGGTAGCCGCCGCTCGTCTGCCCGAAGCG
Organism: Microbacterium sp. ISL-59; assembly: GCF_018613945.1. Classification (NCBI taxonomy): domain Bacteria; kingdom Bacillati; phylum Actinomycetota; class Actinomycetes; order Micrococcales; family Microbacteriaceae; genus Microbacterium; species Microbacterium sp. ISL-59. The sequence continues at coordinate 1,641,007 of NZ_JAGGPG010000002.1, read as the reverse complement.
GCCGTTGCCGAAGCTCGCGCCCTGACCCTGGTTGAACATCGCGAAGATGTCCTCGAAGTCCGCGGTCTGCCCTCGGCCCTGCTGACCGTACCGGCTGAACACGTCTTCGAAGCCGCCGGCGCCCTGACCACTCGCGGTGAAGCGAGCGCCCGAGCCCATGGCGCGGATCTCGTCGTACTCCTTGCGCTGTTCGGCGTCGGAGAGAACCGAGTAGGCCTCGCTGACCTCCTTGAACTTCGCCTCTGCTTTGGCATCACCCTGATTGGAGTCCGGGTGGTACTTCCGCGCGAGCTTGCGATACGTCTTCTTCAGATCCGCATCACTGACGTCCTTGGAGACCCCGAGGGTCTTGTAGAAGTCCTTGTCGAACCAATCCTGGCTGGCCATCGATCACCTACTCCGCAGGGACAGCGACGACGACCTTCGCGGGGCGCAGCTCGACGTCTCCGAGGCGGTAGCCCACCTCGACGACCTCGAGGATCGTGGTCTTCTCGGCTCCCGGAGTCGGCTGCTGGAAGATGGCCTCGTGGCGCTGCGGGTCGAAATCCTCGCCCTTCTCGCCGTACGCGACCACGCCGAGGCGCTCCACGACCGTGCGCACCTTGTCGGCGATCACGGCGAACGGGGTGCCGTCGACGAGGTCACCGTGCTGAGCGGCACGGTCGAGGTCGTCGAGCACGGGGACCAGGCCCTTGGCGGCCTCGCCCTTCGCCCGCTCGATCTCGACCTGGCGCTGCTCTTCGGTGCGGCGACGGTAGTTGGCGTATTCGGCCTGCAGGCGCTTGAGGTCGTTCAGCAGGGTCGACTCGAGGTCGGCGAGCACGGCGTCTTCTGCCGCGGCCTCACCGGTCTGCGTCGCCCCGAGGATGTCGTCGACCGTGAGGTCGTCTGCGCCGTCGATCGGGGTCTCGTCCGACCCTTCGGCGGCTGCTGCCTCGCGGGAGTCCGGGTGGTGCGGCGCGGGGCCGGACGCCTGAGCGTCCGACCCCTCGCTGCGACCTTCGGCGGACTCAGGATTCTGGTTCTCGTCGAAGTTCTTGTCCGTCATGATTACTTCTTCTCGTCCTCGTCGTCGACGACCTCAGCGTCGATGACGTCTTCCTCAGAGGAGGGAGCGTCACCGGCCGGGGCCTCGCCCTCAGCCGAAGCGCCGGGAGCGGCATCCGCCTGCGAGGAGGCGTAGATGGCCTCGCCGAGCTTGGACTGGGACTGGTTGAGCTTGTCGAACGCGGTCTTCACGGCCTCGTCGTCGTCGCCGGCCAGCGCCGTCTTGAGCGCGTCGACGTCGGCCTTGACCTCGGTCTTCACGTCTTCGGGCAGCTTGTCGTCGTTCTCGGTGATCAGCTTGTCGATCGAGTACGCGAGCGTCTCGGCCTGGTTGCGGACCTCGGCGGCCTCGCGGCGCGCCTTGTCTTCGGCCGCGTGCTCCTCGGCCTCGCGCACCATGCGCTCGATGTCTTCCTTCGACAGCGAGGAGCCGCCGGAGATGACGATCGACTTCTCGGTGCCGGTGCCCTTGTCCTTGGCGGACACGTGCACGATGCCGTTGGCGTCGATGTCGAAGGTGACCTCGATCTGCGGGATGCCACGGGGAGCCGGAGCGATACCCGTCAGCTCGAACGTGCCGAGCGGCTTGTTGTCGCGCGTGAAGTCACGCTCACCCTGGAAGACCTGGATCGCGACGGACGGCTGGTTGTCGTCTGCCGTGGTGAAGGTCTCGCTGCGCTTGGTCGGGATGGCCGTGTTGCGCTCGATGAGCTTGGTCATCATGCCGCCCTTGGTCTCGATGCCGAGGCTCAGGGGGGTGACGTCGATGAGAAGGACGTCCTTGCGCTCACCCTTGAGGACACCGGCCTGGAGCGCGGCTCCGACGGCGACGACCTCATCCGGGTTGACGCCCTTGTTCGCGTCCTTGCCGGTCTCGCGCTTGACGAGCTCGGCGACGGCGGGCATACGCGTCGATCCACCGACGAGCACGATGTGGTCGATCTCGGACACCTTGATGCCGGCTTCGCGGATGACATCCTCGAACGGCTTCTTGGTGCGGTCGAGCAGGTCCTTCGTGAGGTCCTCGAACTTCGCGCGGGTGATGGTCTCGCTCAGCGACACCGGGCCGGACTCCGTCAGCGACAGGTAGGGCAGGTTGATGCTGGTCGAGGTCGAGGAGGAGAGCTCCTTCTTCGCCTGCTCGGCAGCTTCCTTGAGACGCTGCAGGGCGATCTTGTCGCCCGAGACGTCGACGCCCGTGGTCTCCTTGAACTGCTTGATCAGGTAGTCGACCAGGCGCTGGTCCCAGTCGTCGCCACCGAGGCGGTTGTCACCCGCGGTCGAGCGCACCTGAATGGTCGAGAAGTCGTCGTCCTTGCCCACCTCGAGCAGCGACACGTCGAACGTTCCGCCACCGAGGTCGAAGACCAGGATGAGCTCGTCTTCCTTGCCGCGGTCGAGACCGTAGGCCAGAGCGGCCGCGGTCGGCTCGTTGATGATGCGCAGGACGTTGAGGCCCGCGATCTCGCCGGCCTCCTTGGTGGCCTGACGCTCGGCGTCGTTGAAGTACGCGGGAACCGTGATGACCGCGTCGGTCACCGTGTCACCCAGGTACGACTCGGCGTCGCGCTTGAGCTTCATGAGGATGCGCGCGGAGATCTCCTGCGGCGTCCACTTCTTGCCGTCGACGTCGAAGCTCCAGTCGGTGCCCATGTGGCGCTTGACGGAAGCGATCGTCCGGTCGACGTTGGTGACGGCCTGGCGCTTCGCGGTCTCACCGACGAGCACCTCCCCGTCTTTGGTGAAGGCCACGACCGAGGGGGTCGTGCGGAAGCCCTCGGCGTTGGCGATGACCTTGGGCTCGCCACCCTCGAGGACGCTGACGACGGAGTTGGTGGTTCCGAGGTCGATACCGACAGCACGTGCCATGTGTTTTCTCCTTTGTTGGAAGTTTCGTTGAACTGGATGTTCATTGTGGTGCGGAAATCTGCGGCGATCAGGGAAACCTGAGTCGCGATGGCTCAACTGTACGCTCGAGCTTCAACCGTGTCAAATCAACTTGATACGAGTCGGCTCAACTTTACAGAAAGCGCGCCGGCGAGGCCTCTGTGCACCGCCTCGAGCCAGCGCTTCGGGGCCTGCGATCAGAAGGGCGCCGGGTCGTGCTCCTCCACGAACGTGACCGTGTTCTGAGGCTGCGGTCGATCGACGTAGACCCGGCCCGTCGGACTCGTCCAGGCGTAGGCACCGTCGCCGAGCACTTCGACGACCCACGGCGAATGGTGTTTGAGCACGTGGTGACGGCGGCAGAGGTGACCCAGATTTCTCGCGACGGTCGGCCCGCCGCGGGCGGCATCGTGATGATGGTCGATGTCGCAGTCGCGAGCCGCGTATCCACAGGCGGGGAACCGGCAGCGTTGATCTCGGGCCCGCAGATGCCGTTTCAGTTCGGAACCGGGCCGGTAGCGGTCGACCGCGAGAAGAGCCCCGGTGATCGGATGGGTGAGGATGCGATCCCATCCGGACGCGGCACCCGCAAGAGCTTTCGCCGAGGCGGCGTCGATCGGCGTGCGTCCGTCGAGTTCGGCCGGAGTCGTGCCCCGCCCCATCAGGGTCGTGACCGGAACGGTGACCGAGACCGATCCACGGATCGCGGCAAGGAGGCCATCGGGGGTGTCGTGCCCCGCCGGAGCACCGGTGAGCAGCAGGTCGAGCGCGAGATCGGCGCGGAGTTGCGCGACGGTGCGCCGATCGTCATCCTCGTGCTCCTGCGCTGGCTCCTGATCCTGCGCCGAGGCCTGCTCCGGAGATCCCGACTTCTGCACGCTCTGCGCCATCTGCATCAATCGCTCGAACGCGCCGTGGACGAGCGCAGCCGGGCCGAGCAGCCCGAGCTGCGACATGCCGTCGCCGACGTCTTTCACCCACACCGACCTCTTCTCCCGAGCATCCCTGTGCCGCTCGTCGACCGACCGGGACTGGAACCGCTCCGCGACTCGCCGTCCGTACCGCGACACCCGGTTCGGGGACTCGGATTCTGCGAACGGGACCATCTCGGCGGAGTATGCGTCGCGATCGGCGGCGTCTTCCAGATGCTCTGCCGCATCGCAGATCGCCCGCGCATGTGCGGCGCTGATCCGGCCGGCGCCCTGGGCCGCCCACACCAGCGGGAAGCGCTCCACCCGCCACACCGCCTCCGTCATCCGCGCCTGCACCGTGCGGTCACTCACCCGCAGCGCCGCCGCCATCTCTGCCGCGACGGTGCGTGCCGTCAGGTCGCCGAAATCCGGATGCTCCGCCTCGTCGGCCACCTGCAGCGCCAACCGGGAACCGACCGCGAGCACGCCGTCGCGCGCGGCCTGCAGACTGCTGATCGTGCGTTCCAGCCCCACGAGCATGTCGGTGAGCGCGGCCAGCGCCTCAACCTGCTCGACCGTCGCATCCACCAGTGCTGCCATATCTCGAGTCAATCAGGGGCCACCGACATTTAAAGGGCCAGATCAGGGCCGGAAAACGAAATACCGATATGCGGTCGCGGATCCTCCGGAAACCCCAAGAGGACGGCTCCCGTCGACGGATCGAGCCGGCCGATACCGCGCATCGCCATCCCCTCGGCGGACCGCCCCGGCTCCTCCTCTCCCCCTCCGACGGCGTAGCCGGCCCCCGCTAGGCTGACGGGCATGACGTGGACCCCCTCCGCCACCCGCCGACTCGGCACCGCAGCCGCCATCGTGACACTCGCGATCCTGCCCCTGAGCGGATGCCTGTACGCACAGATCCCGGCAGCGGCTCCCTCTTCAGCACCGTCGCCCGGCACGGAGACCGACGGGACGGATGCCCCGGACGCCCCCACCGGAGGCACGACGCTGACCTTCGAGGAGGGCCTCGACCTCGATCCCGACACCTACATCGAGTGGGGGGACGGATTCATCGCCGACGAGCAGTGGGAGATGGTCTCGCCCGACGACGGCAACGGCGGCTGGACGTACGGCACGGCAGACGGCACCTGCACGGTGCGGTTCTGGCAGGGCCACATGACCGATGTGCCCGTCGTCGAGGGCGATGACAGCGCGTCGTCCGATGCGATCCTCGGCGTGCTGCTGGAGACCCCGACGTCCGACATCACCCCCGTCGCCACAACCGGCGAATTCAGCTACATGGCGGGCGGCAACGGGGGCGTCGAGATGCGTCAGGTCAGCGCGGTGGACGGCTCCCGCTCCTGGCTCATGGCCGCGCGCGCGTTCACGCGGACCGGAGTCGGCCTCTACACGATCGTGGACTGCACCGCGAACGACGCGGAGAAGATCATGGACGCCGTCACCGAGGCGAACGCGATCGTCGTCACACCCTGACCGGCACGCAGACCGGGCGCACTCCGAAACGGCTCACTTGCCGCCGGGAGGACCGACCAGCAGCAGGATCACGTACAGCGCCACGATGCCGACGGCCAGAAGCAGCGCCAGCACCCAGGGCCTGCGGAGGAACCACCGCATCAGCCGGTCGTACCAGCGGCGATCCCGCGGGTCGTCCGTGGCCTCCAAGCGCCAGGCACCGTCGAGGCATCCGGTGCGGTGCAGCCAGATCTCCATCGGGATCGTCGCGTACGGGATCACCGCACTGACCACCGCGAGCACACCGACGCCGAGGTGCCAGCGCTGGTTCAGCGCGACCAGGATCGCCGTCGCCGCATAGGCGAGGAACACGAATCCGTGGATGCCGCCACCCACCGTCACCACGACCCCGGGCGCGCCGACGGCACGGGCGATGATCGCGGCGATCAGGATCGTCCAGGTGATCGCCTCCGCGATCGCGAGAACACGGAACAGGCGGTCGGGGGTACGGAACACGGAACTCCTCGGGTGGGGGTCCTCCCACCGTATCCGGCGGTCATCGCCGTCGAATCAACCGAATGGTTGAGAACGCCACGACGATGCGCCCCGTCTCGCGCCTCGAAGAAAGTCGACGGCGGAATAGCAGGCCCGGCGGCGGCGTTGCCGAAGGCATGGTGACAGTGGATGCAGACGCGATCTCGCAGGTGCTCGGCGCCGTCGACCTCCGCGTCGGCGTCGGCCGTCGGATGACTCTCGTCTCCGGCACGCTGCTGCCGATCCCGTCCGGCGCCATCACCCTCGTGTACATCGTGGAGGGCGGCGTGCACGGGCATCCGCCGCTCGGCGACGGCTGCCGCCTCGAGGTCGACCCGGACTCGCATCGCCTCACCCTCGATCCGGGTAGCCGCCGCGACCTCCTCGTCGCGGGCGACGCCTTCCTCACCCTCGGTCGCACACCGTTCGCGCTCGAGGCCCGGGGCGACACGAGCATCATGATCGCCGAGATCGTGCTCGCGGATGCCGCGTCGCCGCTGCCTGCGCTGCTCCCGCCGTTCCTCACGGTCACCGGATTCGACGCGGTCGAGCCGGCCGCCGCCGCCCTGGCCCTGAACATGGGCCTCGTCGATCACACCGTGCTCCCGGCCCGTCAGGGCGACCCGGTCATCTGCCGCATGATGGCGACGACCGTGCTGCTGTCGGTCATCCGCGCCTGGGCGGCGAACGGCTGCGCACCGGCGGGCTGGCCGTCTCTGTCGAACGATCCGTTCCTCGACCGCGTCGTCGACGCCATCCATGAGGAGCCCGGCCGCGACTGGACGGTCGAACGCCTCGCGGCCATCGGCGCCATGTCGCGGTCGACGTTCGCCGAGCGGTTCCGCAACGCCGTCGGCCGCTCCCCCGCGGACTACGTCACCGAGGTCCGGGTGGATGCGGCCAAGCGCATGCTGGATGCCGGGCGGAGCGTGTCCGAGATCTCCCGCGAGCTGGGCTATGCCTCGGACGAGGGATTCAGCCGCGCGTTCCGACGCCGCACCGGGCTGACCCCCACATCCTGGCGTCTGGCCAACCGGATCCCGGTCTCCGCCTGACGCCGCGCCACGTCAGGCTCGACTGCTGACCCGATTCGACACCCCGAAGAGCACGGCACCGGCGAGCAGCGCGGCCGCACCGAGCACGTAGACCAGCTCGACGTTCAGGGTGTCGACGAGCAGCCCGCCGACGCCGGCCGCGATGGTGATCGCCCCCTGGAAGCCCACGACCACGAGGCTGCCGCCGGCTTCGAGCCGATCCGGCATCCGGTGCCCGACCCAGGTATTCGCGACGATCAACCAGGACGAGAAGAAGAAGCCCCACACCACCACCACGATGCCCACGCCCAGGATCGAGCCGGAGAACAGGATCATCGAGATCACGGACACGGCGATCACCAGCGGCGCGAACACGGCGAAGAAGGCGAACGTGCGGTCGATGACGAGCCCGATCGTGATGTTGCCGAGGAGGCCTCCGACGCCGAACAGCGCGAGCAGCACCACGATCGTCGAGGCGTCGACGTCGGGGATGCGCTCCAGCGCGAGACGCACGTAGGTGTAGGCGAGGAAGTGCCCGAGCACCACGAGCACGTGTCCGACCATGCCGAGCCCGATGCCCGGCCGGCGCAGCGTGTCGACGAGCAGGCGCAGGCTCGACGCGCGCTCGGCCGGCACCGAGGGCAGGGTGAATCGCAGGACGACCGCGAGCACCACCATCAGCCCGCCCGCGATGGCGAAGACCATCCGCCAGTCGACGAGCTCGCTCAGCATCACGCCCAGCGGCACGCCGGCCACCGTCGCCAGCGAGACGCCCGCGGACGTGAACATGACGCCGCGACCGAGGTTCTCGGGCCCCGCGAGGCGGGCGGCGACAGTGATCGACATCGCCCAGAACGCGCTGATCGCGGCGCCCAGCAGGAAGCGCGCCAGCAACACGATGATCAGGTTCGGCGAGATCGCCACGATGAGGTTCGACACCGCCGCGGCGAGCGCCATCCACACCAGCAGCGACCGTCGGTCGAGGCGCGGGAAGATCAGTCCGATCGTCGGCGCGACGACGAGACCGACGAGAGCCGTGACAGTGACGGTCTGTCCGGCCTGACCGGGAGTGACGCCGAGCCCGTCGGCCATCTCGGTCAGCACGCCGTTGGGGAGGAACTCGGCCGTGACCAGCAGGAAGCCCATCAGCATCAACACGATCAGTCCGCCGTAGCGGATGCGGGTGACGGCCGAGGCCGGCACGGTGGGGACGGGCGCTGTGATGGTCATGGTTCCACGGTCGCAGCATCCGGATGCCGTCGCCCGATCAGGCGTCCGCCGCAACCGACCGATCGTCCGACTCCCCGCACCCTGGACACGCCCGCCACCCACGCCCTATGCTCGACGACGCACCGGGAAGAGCCCGGGAAGCCCGAGCGGAAGGAGCCGAAGACATGAACACGGTCTTTGTCGCGCTCACCGCCGACCACCTTCCCTTCGAGGCCACCCGCTCCTGACCCTGGCGTGGCCTCCTGCTCCCGGAGCCACACCTTGTCTGATCACTTCACTTCCTCATTCGACTCCCTCGAAACCGAACTCTCCTTCGCCGACGTCGATCCCGGCGAGGGGCAGCGCTGGTCCACCTGGCCCGCGATCACCCCGTCCGAGCGCGGCCCCCAGCCGTGGCCCGCGTGGGTGGTCACCTCGGCCGGCGCGCTCGACACCGAGCGCGGCATCCTCAAGACCGGCAAGGAGGCCGACATGTTCCTGCTCGAACGCGCCGTGCCGGACGACCCGACGCAGCACACGCTGCTCGCGGCGAAGCGCTACCGCAGCGCCGAGCACCGCAGCTTCCACCGCTCGTCCGTCTACACCGAGGGCCGCAGCACCCGGAACACCCGCGACACCCGCGCCCTCGCCAGGAAGTCGGACCACGGCCGCGAGGTCGCCGCGGCACAGTGGTCGTTCGCCGAATTCGCGGCGCTGTGCCGGATGTGGGAGCTCGGTGCCCCCGTGCCCTACCCGGTGCAGGTCAACGGCACCGAGCTGCTGATGGAGTTCCTCGGCGACGCCGACGGCACGGCCGCGCCCCGACTCGCCCAGGTGCGCAGCGACCGCGCGGAGCTGCAGGAGTACTACGCCCAGGTGGTCGATCTGACGCGCATCTTCGCCGCGGCCGGCTTCGCCCACGGCGACCTGTCGGCGTACAACCTGCTCGTGCACGAGGGGCGAGTGCGGGTGATCGACCTGCCGCAGATCGTCGACATCATCGCGAACCCGCAGGGGCTCGATCTGCTGCACCGCGACTGCGTGAACATCTGCGACTGGTTCACCCGGCGCCGCGTCGAATGCGACGCCGAGGAGCTGTTCGCCGAGATGCTCGCCGCGTCGTACGCGTGAGCGTCGCTCGTCAAGGGGCTGGAGGGCGCCCCGCCAGCCCCGGACACTGTCGGTATGGCGGAGCAGGAGCGGGACGCGGAGCACGAGCGGGACGACCGCCCGGAGCGCACGCCCGACGGCCACCACATCATCGCGAACGGACGACGGTGGCGCGCATCCGATCCGTCGATCCCCGATGCGCTGCGCCAGGAGCTGGTCGACGAGCTGATTGCGGCCCGGCGCGCGGTGAAGGCGTCGGAGCCCGACGCCCGGCGCCGGGTGCAGGACGCCAAGAACGCACTGGGCGAACGAGGCGCCCCCTGGTGGGAGGCGCGCTCGGGCGACGCCTTCGACGAACGCATCGCCGCGGCGATCCGAGCGCTCACCCGCAAGCGGTCGGACTCCTCGATCTGCCCCAGCGACGTCGCACGCGCGGTCGGCGGCGAGGGCTGGCGCGCGCGCATGGACGACGTCCGACGCGTCACGGCGGAACTCGCCGCCCGCGACGAGATCGTGGTGACGCAGAAGGGCGAGCGCGTGCGCATCGACGAGACCCGCGGCCCGATCCGCATCCGGCGCGGTCCTGCGCTCTGACCCGCGACGGATCACGCACGATCCGGTGTGCGGCGCGCCGTCACCGGGCGTTCACCGGGGGCCGCCAGACTTCCCCCATGAGCGAACCCGAATCGCGCCAGGGCATCCCCGAGCCCGTGGCGACCGCCAACAGCGGCGCCGTGGCCGTCGTCGGCCTCGACCTGCGCGGCGAGACACCCGCCCCCAAGAAGCAGGTCTACTCCTGGGCGCTGTGGGACTGGGCGACGCAGCCCTTCAACACCGTCATCCTGACGTTCGTGTTCACGGCGCTGTATCTCGTCGGTGAGGGATTCCTCCCCGCGGACGTGGCGGCGCTCGACGAGAACGACCAGGTGCGGCTCGCCGCCGAGGCGGATCTCGCCTCCGGGCTGGGGCTGGGTTCGACCATCGCCGCCTTCGGCATCCTGCTGCTCGCGCCGGTGCTGGGTCAGCGGGCGGATGCCGCCGGGCGCCAGAAGCTTTGGCTCGGGATCGGCACCGGGGCCCTGATCCTCTGCATGCTGGGCCTGTGGTTCGTCGAGCCGACGCCGAGCCTGTTCTGGCTGGGCGTCGCCCTGATCTCGGCCGCGACCGTGTTCCAGGAGATCGCCGCGGTGAACTCCAACGCCATGCTCATCGGCATCGCTACCCCGAAGAACGTCGGCCGCATCTCGGGCCTCGGGTGGGGCTTCGGCTACCTCGGCGGCATCATCGCCCTCGTGATCGTGGTCGTGCTCGACACCTTCGACTGGTTCGGCATGTCGACCGACAACGGCCTCGCCTATCGACTGATCGCCGTCGGATGCGCCGTGTGGGCGATCATCTTCAGCATCCCGATCTTCCTCAACGTGCCGGAGCCGTCGCTCGGTCGCCCGGAACGCAAGGTGGGCTTCTTCGCCTCCTACCCGCTGCTGGTGAAAGACGTCGCGGGGCTGTACCGCAACGAGGAGACGCGGCCCACGTTCTGGTACCTGCTGGCGAGCGCCGTCTTCCGCGACGGGCTGGGCGGCGTTTTCGCCTTCGGAGCCATCATCGGCACGGCCGTGTTCGACTTCGAGGCGCAGGAGATCATCATCTTCGGCATCGTCGCGAACCTGATCGCCGGCGTCTCCACGATCGCCGCCGGCCGACTCGACGACCGCCTCGGGCCGAAGCGGATCATCCTCGCCTCGATCGGATCGATGATCGTCGCCGGCCTCGCGGTCTTCTTCCTGCGGGACGCCGGGGCGATGGTCTTCTGGATCGGCGGCCTCGTCCTGTGCGCGTTCGTCGGTCCGGCGCAGGCGGCGGCACGCTCGTTCCTCGCCCGGGTCACCCCGGCCGGCCGAGAGGGCGAGATCTTCGGCCTCTACGCCACGACCGGTCGCGCCGCGAGCTGGATGGCCTCCGGCGCCTGGACGCTCCTGATCGTGCTGACGAGTCAGACCGCCTACGGCATCCTGGGCATCGTGGTCGTCCTGATCGCCGGCTTCCTGCTGCTGCTTCCGGTGAAGGCGCCGCGCTGAGTCCTGCACACCCGCGGCGGGAGTAGCCTGACCGCGTGACCGTGATCCTCGCCTTCCTCGCCAACATCCTCGTCGCGGTGGCGAAGACGATCGCCGCGATCATCACCTCCTCGGCATCGATGGTCGCCGAGGCAGCGCACTCCTGGGCGGATGCCGGTAACGAGGTGTTCCTCCTCATCGCCGACCGCAGCGGCGCGAAGACCAAGGATGCGCGGCATCCGCTCGGCTACGGACGCAACGCCTTCGTGTGGTCGCTCATCGCCGCCTTCGGAATCTTCACGGCCGGCTCGATCGTGTCCATCATGCACGGCATCCAGGAGCTGTCCGACACCGGTCCCGTCGAGAGCCCGATGGTCGCGTACATCGTGCTGGGAGTTTCGTTCGTGCTGGAAGGTGCGTCGTTCACGCAGGCGATGGTCAAGTCGCGGCGCCTGGCCAAGGAGCGCGGATCGTCGACCTGGGACTTCGTGCTGGAGACGAGCGACACCACGCTCCGCGCCGTGTTCTTCGAGGACTCCGCGGCGCTCATCGGCCTGGCGATCGCGGCCGGCGCCATCGCGATGCATCAGATCACCGGCGTCGCGGCCTGGGACGCGATCGGCTCGATCCTCGTCGGCGTGCTGCTCGGCGTGGTCGCGGTCATCCTGATCCGGCGGAACATCGCCTTCCTGGTCGGGGCCACGGCGGCGCCGAAGCTGCGGGCCCGCGTCGGCACCGCCCTGCTGGGGCTGGACGACATCGAGCGGGTCACCTACCTGCACATCGAGTACGTGGGCCCGAACCGGCTGTTCATCGTGGCCGAGATCGACCTGGCCGGCGACGCCCGCGAGCACGATGTGGCCCGCCGGCTGCGCGACGTCGAGCGGCGGATCGAAGCCCATGAGGCCGTCGAGACGGTCGTGCTGTCGCTGTCGGTCGACGACGAGCCGTCGCTCGAGTTCGCGCGCGCCTAGGGCGCAGCTGGTTCAGCGCTGCCAGTTGTCGGCGAGCTTGTTCAGCAGCCGGGCGAGCTCGACGCGCTCGTCGTCGGTGAAGGAGGCGAGCGCGTTCGTGAGCATCTCGCGACGCTCCCCGCGCATGCCGCGGGCGAGCTTGCGCCCCTCGTCGGTGAGCGCGATGCGCGTGCGTCGCGCGTCGTCGGGGTCGGCCTCGCGGCGCACGAAGCCGTGATCGACGCCCTGCTGCACGAGCCGTGAGGCGCGCGGCTGATCGACGCCGATCGCGATACCGAGATCGCTGACGCTCAGCGGAGCGGATGCCGCGGCCAGCGCCTCGAGCATGCGCATGCGCGCCGGTCCGCCGAGACGACCCGACGGGTCGGCCATCCAGGGCGGCATGCCGGGGTGGCCGCGGTGGTGGTCGAAGTGCTCGCGGGCATCGTCCTGCGACCCCCCGTGCGGACCCCCGTGCCAGCCGTGCGGACCACCGTGGCCACGACCGCGCTCGGCAGGACCGCGACCGCCCGGACCGCGCTCACCCGGACGACGCCCACGCAATCGGGACAGTGCCTTCGCGATGGCTTCGGCCGGATCCTGCGCGGCGGGGTCCTGCGCGGCGGGGTCCTGCGCGGCGGGGTCGTGCGGTTCGGTGGTCACCCTCCGATTTTACATGCGACTTGACATGCATCGCTACTCCATGTCACACTACATGTACATGCACTGTGACATTCACATGCACACTGACAACTAAGGACTTCCCATGAACACCTCTGAATCACAGAACCCCGAGAACACCTCCCGCCCCTTCGGCTACTGGCTGAAGGCCGCCGACCGCCTGATGGCGGCCGAGTTCGCCACCGCCTTCGAGGGCGAGCACGCCAGCCGCCGCGACTGGCGAATCCTCAACATCGTCGACGGCACCGTCACGTCGGATCGTCGACTGAACGAGCACAAGCTGCACCGCCTCATCGAGCGCGGCTGGGTCGCCCCCGACGGGGACGGCTGGACGCTCACCGACGAGGGCCGCGCGGCGAAGGATCGCCTCGGCGCCCTCGTCGACGGCATCCGCGCGAAGGTGTCGAGCGCTGTCTCCGACGAGGAGATGGCCACGACGCTCGCCTCGCTCGAGAAGATCGCCCGCGCCTTCGGCTGGGACGAGGAGACCCCTCTTCCCCGCGGCCGTCGGCACGGATTCGGCGGACCCCGCCACGGACGCGGATTCCCGCGCGGCTTCGGGCGTCCGTTCGGCCGCGGCTTCGGTCACGGACCCGAGCACGGCTTCGGCCCGGATGCGGAGCACGGCTTCGGTCCGGACGCGGATGCCGAGCACGGCTGCCGCCACGGCGAAGCGGGTGCCGGACACCACGGTCACGGCCGCGGGCACGGACACCCCGGGCACGGCGACCACGGTCACGACGACCGGGGCCACGGACACCACGGCCACCGCGGACACGGTCCGCACCGTGCCGAGCGCATCGCTCAGCACGCCTTCGAGCGCGGCTTCGACGCGGGCTTCACCCGCGGTCGCGACGCCTGACCTCCCGTCACCCCTCACGAAGCGCCCCACCCGACAATCGGGTGGGGCGCTTCTCGCTGTCAGCGGCAGATCAACGCACGCCGCGGCGTGCCCGCGGCACCAGCGCAGCAGCCGTGACCACGACGGCCGCCACGAGCACCGCCGCCACGAATCCACCCGTGACGAGGACCGCGGCGATCGTGCCGAACACCGCGATGCCGAGCCCGCCGCCGAGCGCGAAGCCCACCTCCTGGATCGCGCCGACCTGGCCGGCCTGATCCTCGGTCGTCACCTCGAACAGCGCCGTCGCGGCGAGCGTGGCACCGACACCGAACCCGAGCCCGACGAGCACGAGCGGGATCGCCACGACCGCCGGGTCGAACGCGAGCCAGACGAGCCCGACCGCCTGCAGCATCAGCGCCAGCACGGTGAGCGCGTTCGCCGAGAGCCAGCGCAGGGCGAACGGCGCCACGACACCACCGATCGCGATGGCCACGGCCTGCGGCAGCAGCGCGATTCCCGCCTCGGCGGCACTCTGGCCGCGCGAGTCCTGCAGGTGCAGGCTCACCAGCAGCACCGAGGCCGATGACACTCCGCTGCTCACGATGATCCGGATGATCGCGGGGCTGAACCCCGGCATGCGGAACAGCACTGTGTCGATGAGCGGATCACTCAGCCGCCGCTGCCTGCGCACGAAGAACACCAGGCTCAGGATCGCGATCACCGCCGCGACCACCGCCGACATCGGTGCCGCGAGGGCTTCATGCAGCGCGAAGACGAGGGCACCGAGCGCGACGATCGACGACAGGATGCTGGGCACGTCCCAGGACGGGCGCTGCGAGCTGCGCGAGTCGGGCACGAGCCACGCGGCCAGGAGCCCCGCGATCACCGCGAGCGGAACGCTCCCCAACAGCAGCCAACGCCACCCCGGCCCCTCGGCGAGCACTCCGCCGAGCACCGGCCCGAGCGCGCTTCCGGTGCCGAAGGTCGCCGTCCACAGGCCGTAGGCCAGCACGCGTTCACGCGCCTGGAACTTGGCGCCGATCGTCGCGACCACGCCCGCGATGACGAACGCCTCGGCGACCCCGAGCAGGGCCCGTACGACGATGAGCACCAGGCCGCTGCTGGCGAGCCCGCCGACCACGTTCAGAACAGCGAAGCCGGCGAGACCGATCAGGATGATGCTCTTGCGCCCGAACGCATCGCCGATCCGCGCGGCCACGATCAGCGTCGCGGCCAACGACAGGGCGTACACATCGACCAGCCAGAGCCCCTCGGTGTCGGTCAGGCCCAGCTCGCCGCGGATCGCGGGGAGGGCGGTCGAGACGCTGCTGATCGCGAGGGCGCCGATGAGCACTCCGAGCAGGAGCGGGACCATCGCGAACCAGAGGCGAAGGGAGGAGCGAGTGCTGACGAGAGTGGGGGTGTTGGTCACGGTCTCAGTCTGTAAAGTACAGACAGAAGCCACAAGTACGGTCATTTCTGATACGTACTGACACTTCGGATACTAAAGGGGGCCATGCCATGCGGGAGAAGACCGAGCGCATCATCCGCGACTGGACCGAGACCTGCGACGCCGAGGTGTCGATCGCGGTGCTCGGCGGGGCCTGGAAACCCAGCATCCTGACCCTGCTCGGCGAGCACGAGGTGCTGCGCTTCGGCGAGCTCGGACGCCTGCTCGAGAACCCGACCGCGCGCGTGCTCACCCGTCAGCTGCGCGAGCTCGAGGAAGACGGACTCATCACCCGCACCGTGTACCGGGAGGTGCCGCCCAAGGTCGAGTACCGACTCAGCGAACTCGGCGCGAGCTCCGGGCAGCTGCTGACCGAACTGACCCGCTGGGGCACGCTCTACGCCGGCCGGCAGCGGTCCGTGCTCACCGAGACAGCCGACGCGCCGTCCGCACCGGAAGCCCTCACAGCGGCGACCTCCTGAGGCTCGCGCACGCGAGTTCCGCCCTCAGATCCGGCGCGGTCCCGGACCGTCGGTGCCGAGCGCATCCTCGGGGTTCAGCAGACGGCACGCCTTCATCGACAGGCAGCCGCAGCCGATGCATCCGGTGAGCTCGCGCCGCAGGTGCTCGAGCTGCGTGCGGCGGAGGTCGAGCTGCTCCCGCCACAGCTTCGCCACCCGCTGCCAGTCGTGCTGCGAGGGCGGCTCATCCGTCGGCAGGCTCTCGAACACCTCGTGCACGTCGGTGAGGGGGATGCCGAGGCGCTTCGCGACCACGATCAGTGAGATCCGCCGCAGCATGTGCCGCCGGTAGCGGCGCTGGTTGCCCGCGGTGCGTGTCGAGACGATGAGTCCGAGCTGCTCGTAGAAGTGCAGTGCCGTCGCCGGCACCCCGCTGCGGCGGACGACTTCGCCGATCGGCAGCAGATCATCGGGTTCCAAAGACATCTGCACCTCCTCTTGACCTCGAGTTTACTCGAGGTATTAGCGTGACGATCGGCCGCCGAAGAACGGCGCCGCGGGGCGGATGACCGCCTGCTCCGACGTCACGAAGGGCACCCCATGACGCACACCCCCGAGCGCACCGCCACCGCGGGGAGCTGGCGCGAACTCCTCGGCAGTCGCTACGCCCCGATCGCCTCGGTCCTCGCCGGAGGCGTGCTGCTCGAGGCGAGCAACGTGTATCTCACCACCAGCCTGCTCCCCACGATCGTCGGCGACATCGGCGGCGCGGAGTTCTACGCGTGGACGATGATGACCTTCCTCCTGGCATCGGTCGTCAGCTCGATGATGGTGAGCCGGATTCTCACGCAGCAGGGCGCCGTGCGCGCCTACCTGCTCGCACTCGGCCTGTTCGCGCTCGGCTCGCTGCTGTGCGCGGCGAGCCCGTGGATGTGGGCGCTGCTCTCCGGCCGCGCCGTGCAGGGCCTCGGCGGCGGACTGCTCGCAGGGCTCGGCTACGCACTCATCCAGCGCGCCCTGCCCGAGCGTCTCTGGGCTCGAGGCGCCGCCCTCGTCTCGGCGATGTGGGGCGTCGGCAACATCGTCGGCCCCGTCGTGGGTGGCGTGTTCGCGCAGCTGGACGCCTGGCGGGTGACGTTCGTCGGTCTCGCCGTCGTCTCCGCGCTGATCGGCATCGTCGTGGTGCGCGCCCTGCCGAGGACCGCCCGAGCCCGCTCGAGCGAATCGGTGCCGTGGGGGTCCCTCGTGCTCCTCTCCGGCGGCGTCGCCGCGGTGGGCATCGCGAGCGTCGTCCCCAGCGGTCTCGGCACCGGGGTCGCCATCGTGGTGGGCGTCGTCCTGGGCGCATGGTTCCTGCGCCACGAGCGCCGCGGGCGCACCGGCATCCTCCCCCGCATCACGTTCGCCCCCGGCTCCTCGCTGGGCTGGGTCTACGTCACGGTCGCGGTCCTGGCCTTCGCGATCGGCACCGAGGCGTTCATCCCGCTCTTCGGCCAGGAGATCGGTGGACTGATGCCGTTCGTCGCCGGCCTGCTCGGTGCCGCCCTGTCCCTCGGCTGGTCGATCACCCAGGTGTTCACGGCCAACGCCACCGGCATCCGCTCGCGCCGCGTGCTCATCACCCTCGGCCCGGTCGTCGTCGCCGCCGGCCTCGCCGCGTACGGACTGCTGCAGCATGAGGGCCCCTCCACCGTCGTGATCGCACTCTGGTTCGCGACGCTGTTCCTCGCCGGTGCCGGCATCGGCCTGGGTTTCCCACACCTGACCGTCGCCGCGCTCGGCAGCACGTCGGGCGAAGAGGAAGGCGCCAAGGCAGCCGCAGCGGTGAACACGGTCTTCATCATCGCGAGCGCGTTCAGCTCGGCGATGGCCGGAGTCCTCGTCAACCTCGCGATGCCGGACGTCGTGGATGCCGCCCGCCTGCTGATGCTCGTGTTCGCGGGCGTCACCGTTCTCGGCGCCTTCGTCGCGCGCGGCGCGAGCTGGGGCATAGGAATCACCCGCGACGACGAGCAGCCCACCACCGCGACCTCAGAGCGACCGAACGGAACGAGCGCATGAACACGAACATGAACAGCAGCACACGGGTCACCGTGATCGGCCTCGGTGAGATGGGCTCCGCGATCGCGAAGGCCCTTCTCGACCGCGGTCACTCCACGACCGTCTGGAACCGCTCCGCGAGCAAGGCCGACCCGCTGACCGCGGCCGGCGCCGAGGTCGCCCCGACGGCAGCGGATGCCGTGGCGGCGAGCCCGCTCGTCATCGTCTGCCTGCTCGACAGCGGCGCGGTCGATGCGGTCCTCGGAACACTCGACGCGACGGTGGAGGGAAAAGTCATCGTGAACGTCACCAGCGGCTCCCCCGCGCAGGCACGGAGCAACGCGGACTGGGCCCGCACGCGCGGCGCGAAGTACGTGGACGGGGGCATCATGGGAGACCCGTCGGATGTCGGCAGACCGAACTTCCTGTTGTCGTTCAGCGGCGATCGCGACGGCTTCGACGCTCACCGCGAGGTGTTGGAAGACCTCGGCACCCTCACCTACTACGGCGAGGATGCGGGGCTCGCTGCCGTCGAGTTCCTGGCTCAGGTGGCCGTCGGCTACGAGTTCCTCCTCGGCCTGCTGCACACGTTCGCGCTCGTGAAGGCGGAGGGCGCCGACGTCGAGGGGTTCGCCGACCGCGTCGCCGGGTCGGTCGGCGGCTACGTGCCGCTGGTGCAGGCCTTCGGCACCGCCGTCGCGAGTGGGGAGTACGGGCCCGACCTCGGTTCACTCACCGTGCAGGCCGCGCTGATGGACGACCTGATCAGCCACCGCGAGTCCCTCGGCGTCGACACCCTGCGCATGCGCGAGGTCAAGCGTCTGATGGACCGCCGGATCGCGGACGGCCACGGCGACCAGGGGTTCTCGAGCCTGTTCGAGCTGCTCGGCCACGCGTGAGCGAAATCACCCACTTCACACACCAACGAGATCCGCACCAACGATACGGAGAATCCATGATCCCCTTCGGCCCTCAACTCATCGGCCAGACGGAGAAGGCGCTGAACGCCCTGCTCCAGAGCGTCCTCGTCGACCGCGACCTCACCGAACGCGAGTGGGTGACGCTGAGACTCGCCTC
This sequence comes from Microbacterium sp. ISL-59, assembly GCF_018613945.1. Lineage (NCBI taxonomy): Bacteria > Bacillati > Actinomycetota > Actinomycetes > Micrococcales > Microbacteriaceae > Microbacterium > Microbacterium sp. ISL-59. The sequence continues at coordinate 1,622,239 of NZ_JAGGPG010000002.1, read as the reverse complement.
GCAGTTCGACGGCCCGGGCGCGCTCGACGCCTTCGTCGCCGAGCGGCTCCACGACCCGGATGCCGGCCGCCTCACCGCCGCTCTGCGCGACCGCGGGCTCCTCACCGACGCTGCACTCACTCCCGCGGGCAGCGCCCTGGTCGCCGAGATCGGCCAGGAGATCGCCGCCCTCACCGCACCCCTGTGGCACGGGATCGAAGACGAGGATGCGGAGACTGCGACCCGCGTGCTGAACGTCGTCCTCGAACGGAGCCTGACGCTCCTGCGCACGACGCACGCGTAACCCCTCGGCTTCGGCCCGGCCGCTGTCGGACGTAGGCTGGATCGGTGGCGGATTCCCAGGGACGAGTGTGGACAGGTGTCCTGCGCGTCGGACCGCACCGGGGCGATCACCGGGTGGCGCTCCGGGCCGCGATCAGCGTGGCGGTGCCCCTCCTCGTGCTGTGGATGCTGGGGCGCCTCGACCTGAGCATCTACGCCAGCTTCGGCGCCTTCGCCGCGCTGTACGGCCGCCACGACGTGTTCCGCGACCGCATCCGGATGCAGGCGAGCGCCGGCGGAGTCCTGCTCGCCGCGATGCTCATCGGCACCGCGCTCTCGGTCGTGTCCGCTCCTGCCGCCGTCAGCGTCCTCGTGCTGGCCGTCATCGCATCGGCCGTCACCCTGCTCGCGTACACGATGAGATGGCACCCGCCCGGGCCGCTGTTCCCGGTGTTCGCGGTCGGCGCCTGCGCCACCATCCCCGCGACGGCAGCCTCTTTCGGCGACGTGCTCCTGGTCGGCGGCGCGAGCGTACTGTTCGGGCTGGCCGTCTCCGCGATCATCGGCCTGCTCACGCGCGGCACGCAGGAGGCGCCTCCCCGGTCCCGGCAGCCTGTGGGACCGATCGCGTGGGAGATGGCCGCAACCGTCGCCGTCGCGATCGTAGGTGCGGGCTTCGCGGGATTCCTGATCATGGACTCGCACTGGTACTGGGCGGCGGTCGGCGCGGTCGCCGCAGTCAGCGGCCCCCAGCTCAACGCCCGCGTGATCCGCGGTATCCAGCGCCTCGTCGGCACCCTGCTCGGCATCCTCGTCGCGGCGGGAGTCCTTGCGATCGATCTGCCGCCGCTCGCCGTCATCGCACTCGTGGTGCTGCTGCAGGCGGCCGCCGAGCTGTTCGTCGGCCGCAACTACGGCATCGCGATGGTGTTCATCACCCCGCTCGCCCTGCTGATGGTGCACCTCGCCGCGCCGACACCGGTCGACGTGCTCCTGCAGGACCGCGCGATCGAGACCGTGATCGGCGTCGCCGTCGGCACCGTGGTCGCCGTGGCGTCGGCGGCGCTCCGTCGGCGGCAGTCGAAACCCTGACTCGGCGTCAGACCAGCAGCGCGAGGACGGACTGCGGCACGACCGCTCCGCCCGCGAAGGGCAGCCCGACCGTGTTCAGCAGCACCACGATCACGACGATCGCGGCGACGAGCAGCAGGAACAGGAACGCGAAGATCACGGCGACGAACCCGCCGTAGCCGCCGGACGTCGGAACCTCGGGCGCGACCGACGGCTGCGCCCAGTCCTCGGCCACCGCGGCCGGCGCCTCGCCGTCGAGGATGCGGGGCGTCGGGCGCACCCGGTCGGAGCGACGCAGCGTGTCCGGCGGAGGCGGCGGGATCACGACATCCGCATCGGGGATGTCGGCCGACGGCGGCGGCGTGAGCAGTCCCTCGGGGATCGGTATCTCGGGCGGAGGCGGCGGAATGACGGCGTCGGCGGGCGGGATCAGCGCCTCCTCGGTGGCCAGCGCCTCCTCGGGGACCGCCGTCTCCTCGGGGGTGACCGGCTGTTCCGGGGTGGTACCGCTGCCGTCCGTCATGTCAGCCTCCGACTGCTCCGATGTCGGTCACGCCGACATCCGTCCGATGGAAATTCTGGAACGACCGCGAGGCCGTCGGTCCGCGCTGCCCCTGGTACCGGTTGCCGTAGGGACCGGAGCCGTACGGGTTCTCGGCGGGCGAGGTGAGCCGGAAGAAGCAGAGCTGCCCGATCTTCATGCCCGGCCACAGCTTGATCGGCAGGGTCGCGACATTCGCGAGCTCGAGCGTCACGTGCCCGGTGAACCCCGGGTCGATGAAGCCGGCCGTCGAGTGCGTGATGAGTCCGAGGCGCCCCAGCGACGACTTGCCCTCGAGGCGGGCGGCGATGTCATCCGGCAGGGTGACCTGCTCGTAGGTCGCGCCGAGCGCGAACTCGCCCGGGTGCAGGATGAACGGCTCCTCCGGGTCGACCTCGATCAGACGCGTGAGCTCCGGCTGGTCGACCGACGGATCGATGAACGGATACTTGTGGTTGTCGAACAGCCGGAAGTAGCGGTCCAGGCGCACATCGATGCTCGACGGCTGGACCATCCCCTGCTCGTGCGGTTCGAGGCCGACGCGGCCGGATGCGAGTTCTGCCTTGATGTCGCGATCACTGAGAAGCACGGCCCCAGCCTAGTTGCCGATGCTGATCCCCTGGAGATGCATGTCCTGGCGCAGGCGGAGGACCGTGCGCCGCAGCGGCTCGACCATGGAGTGCGGCCAGCGCTCGTCGGTGCGGCTGGTCGGCATCGTCACGCTCAGCGCGGCAGCAACGCCCGTCTCTTCCGGCCAGGTGAGCGGCATCGCCACGCAACGGCATCCGTCGATGAACTCCTCGTCATCCACGAAGAAGCCCACATCCCGCCCCTTCTCGATGACCGTGAGGATCTCGTCCGGGTCGGTGATCGTGCGGGCCGTCAGGCGCGGGATCGCGACCTGGTGCAGGCGGCGCATGACGTCATCGTCGTCGAGCGTGCTCAGCAGCGCCTTGCCGATGCCGGTCGCGTGCGCGTGGAGTCGCATCCCCACGTTCGACGCCAGGCGCATGGGGTTCGGCGACGGACTGATCGCGATGTAGACGTTCTCCACTCCGTCGAGACGAGCCATCTGCACGGTCTCCCCGGTCTCGTCGGTGAGAGCGCGCATGAGCGCCGGCCCGGCCTCGAGCAGCAGGCGGTGTCCGTCGTAGCGCTGCCCGATCTGCCAGGCCTTGAGGCCCAGCGAATAGCGCTTGCTCACCGGGTCGACTTCCACCCATCCGGCGTCGACGAGGGTGCGGAGCAGGCCGTGCGCGCTCGATCGCGGCAGCCCCAGCGCCCCGAGGAGTTCCGGAAATGTCTGGGTGTCGGTCGCGGCGAGGTGCTCGATGATCTCCAGGGCCCGACCGGCGGATTTCACGGCACTCGGCGCCTGCGCGATGTCTGTCATGTCTCCCCCGGAGATGAATTGTGTCCGACGCGAACGTGTGTCACACTATCGCGCGTTCAGGTCTGAGACATCAGATTCACATACGTGAACGCATTGGATTCCCTCGTCAATGGAGATGCACCGATGTCCACCCAGTCCCCCGCGCGGCCCGAACTCGCCGCGATCGTCCGCAAGGTCACGCTCCGGCTGATCCCGATCCTGCTCCTGATGTACATCCTGGCCTTCCTCGATCGGGCCAACCTCGGATTCGCGAAGGCCGCCTGGCAGGCCGACACCGGGATCTCGGATGCCGCCTACGCGCTCGGCGCCGGCATCTTCTTCCTCGGCTACGCGGTCTTCGAAGTGCCCTCGAACCTCATCATGCGCAAGGTCGGAGCCAAGATCTGGCTCGCGCGCATCATGATCTCGTGGGGCATCGTCTCCTCGCTCATGATGTTCGCCACGAACGAGTGGATCTTCTACATCCTGCGCGTTCTGCTCGGCATCACCGAAGCCGGCTTCTTCCCCGGCGTCATCCTGTTCCTCACCTACTGGATCCCGCTCAAGTTCCGCGCCCGCGTGAACGGCCTGTTCTACTTCGGCGCACCGCTCGCCTTCATCTTCGGCGGACCGATGTCGGGCATGCTGCTCGACCTCGACGGCAAGGTCGGCCTCCACGGCTGGCAGCTCATGTTCCTGGTGACCGGCATCCTCACGGTGATCATCGGCATCGTCGCGTTCTTCTACCTCGACAACGGCCCGAAGGACGCGAAGTGGCTGAGCGAGGGCGAGCGCTCGACGCTCCTGGACGCACTCGAGGCCGAGGACTCGGCGAAGGAGAACCACTCGCCGCGGGGCGCCCTGCGCGCGCTCGCCAACCCGGTGGTGCTGTACTTCGCCGCGATCTACCTCACGATCCAGATGAGCGTCTACGGGGTGACCTTCTATCTGCCCACCCAGATCGCCACGATCGTCGGCAAGCCCGTCGGTCTCGAGGTCGGCCTGCTGACGGCCGTGCCGTGGACCTTCGCACTGATCGTCACCTTCGTGCTCTCCCGCCTCGCGGACAGCACGGGTCAGCGCCGCCTGATCGCCACGTGCGCCCTCGCCGCGGCCGGCGTCGGCATCGTGCTCTCCGCCGTCATCCAGGATCCGCTGATCGCCCTGGCCGCGCTCAGCGTCGGTGCGGCGGGGTTCATCTCGGTGCAGCCGGTGTTCTGGACGCTGCCGACGTCGTTCCTCCTGGGAGCGGCGGCCGCGAGCGGTATCGCGCTCATCAACTCACTCGGCAGCCTCGGCGGCTTCCTCGCGCCGGTCCTGAAGAACTGGGCGGACACCACGTTCGGCGACAGCGCCGGACTCATCATCCTGGCCGCGATCGCCCTGGTCGGCGCCGGCCTCATCGCCCTCAGCAAGGTCGTCAGCCCGACCGTCCGCGAGACGGACGGCGTCGGACTCGCCACGACCCCCACCGCCCGCCAGCGCTGACCACGCCCGGCAGAACAAGGAGAAACGCCCATGCGCGAGCTCGTCCTCACCGAGATCGGACGCCTCGACGTCCGTGAAGCACCGATTCCGCAGCCCGCCCCCGGCGAGGCACTCATCCGGGTGGCCGCGACCGGGATCTGCGGATCCGACGTGCACGGCTACACCGGCGAGAACGGACGCCGCTTCCCCGGGCAGGTGATGGGGCACGAGTCGAGCGGGACGATCGCCGCGCTCGGTGCCGGTGTCGACGAGCTCGCGGTCGGCACGGCGGTGACGTTCAACCCCGTCATCGTGCCCGCCGAGGATGCGGCGGGTTACGCCGGGCGCGAGCAGCACCATCCCGGCAAGCATGTGATCGGGGTGGCGAAGGACATCCCCGCCGCGTTCGCGGACTACGTCGTCGTCCCGGCACGCAACGTGGTGGCGCTCCCCGACGGCCTGCCGATCGAATTGGGTGCGCTGATCGAGCCGCTCGCGGTGGCCGTGCACGCCGTGCGCCGCCTCCCGGCCGGGAGCCTCGGGCGCGTGCTCGTGATCGGCGGGGGCCCGATCGGCCAGTCCATCGTGATCGCCCTGCGCGACGCGGGTGTCGGGACGATCATCGTGAGCGAGATGGATGCTGCGCGCCGCGAGCTCGCCCGGCGTCTCGGCGCCGAGACGATCGATCCGGCGGACGGTCCGGTCGCGGATCAGCTCCGTGCCGGCGGCGGGCTCGCCGACGCCGCACTCGACGCGGTGGGGATCACCCCGACGCTGCGGGACGCGTTCACCAGCACGACGCTCGGAGCCCCGATCTGCCTGGTCGGGATGGGGGCTCCGCAGGTGACCATCGATGCGTTCCTGGTCAGCACCGAGGAGCGCTCGCTCATCGGCAGCTTCACCTACGGATCCGACGACTTCGCCGATGCCACCGAGATCATCGGCGCCGACCCCGACGTCTACCGCGCGCTGATCAGCCGCGAGATCGACGTCGCCGATGCAGACACCGCCTTCTCCGCCCTCGCGGCGGGCGACGGCACCCCGGGCAAGGTCCTTGTCCGATTCGACCGAGAGGAAGAGACACGATGACCGGCACCCCCACCATCCGCGAGGTCCGCGCCTACACCGTGCGCGGCGGCGGAGCGGACTACCACGACCAGGGCGCCGAGCACTGGATCGACGATCACATCGCGACGCCGATGAGCATCTACCCCGAGTACCGGCAGTCGCGGCAGAGCTTCGGCATCAACGTGCTCGGCACCCTCGTGGTCGAGATCGAGGCGAGCGACGGCACGGTCGGGTTCTCGGTGACGACCGCCGGCGAGATCGGCGCGTTCATCGTCGAGAAGCACCTGGCGCGCTTCCTCGAAGGCCGCAAGATCACCGACATCGAGCGCATCTGGGATCAGATGTACAAGTCGACGCTCTATTACGGGCGACGCGGAGTGGTGCTCAACGCCATCAGCGGCGTCGACCTCGCGCTCTACGACCTGCTCGGCCGTGTGCGACAGGTGCCCGTCTTCGAACTGCTGGGCGGCCCCGTGCGCGACGAGCTGCAGTTCTACGCGACCGGTGCGCGCCCCGACCGCGCGAAGGAGCTCGGCTTCATCGGCGGCAAGATGCCGCTGCACCACGGCCCCGCCGAGGGCGAGGAGGGGCTTCGCAAGAACATCGCACAGCTGGCCGATATGCGCGAGAAGGTCGGCGACGACTTCTGGCTCATGCTGGACTGCTGGATGTCGCTCGACGTCGAGTACGCGACGCGCCTCGCCCACGCCGCCGCCGAGCACGGGCTGAAGTGGATCGAGGAGGCGCTCATCCCCGACGACTACTGGGGATACGCCGAGCTGCGCAAGCGCGCACCCTCCACCGTGCTCGTCACGACCGGCGAGCACGAGGCGACGCGGTGGGGATTCCGGCAGCTGCTCGAGACCGGCGTCGACCTGATCCAGCCCGACGTGGGATGGTGCGGCGGCATCACCGAGCTGCTGAAGATCTCGGTCCTCGCCGACGCGCACGGCACCATGGTCGTTCCGCACGGATCGTCGGTGTACTCGTACCACTTCGTCGTGACGCGTACGAACAGCCCGTTCGCGGAGTTCCTCATGATGCACCCGACCGCCGAGGAGGTCGTGCCGATGTTCTCGCCGATGCTTGTGGGCGAGCCCGTGCCGGTCAACGGCCGACTCAAGGTTCCGGAGACTCCCGGCTTCGGCGTCGAGCTCTCCGACGCCATTGACAAGCACCGCCCCTACACGCACTGACCCTGGAGACACGACACATGGAATTCCTCCGACTCGGCGCGGCCGGCGCCGAACGACCGGCCGTGCGCCACGACGGTCGCATCCACGACCTGACGCCCCTCACCGGCGACATCGACGGCGCGTTCCTCTCCCGCGACGGGATCACCCGCACGCGGGAGGCGCTCGCGGCGGGTGAGCTCCCCCTGTTCGACGGCGCCGAGGCACTGCGCGTCGGTGCGCCGATCGCGCGCCCGATGGCGGTGCTGTGCATCGGGCAGAACTACGCCGCGCACGCCGCGGAATCCGGCGACGCCCCGCCCACCGTGCCGATCCTCTTCCACAAGCACCCCAACACGATCGTCGGCCCGTTCGACGACGTGCTGATCCCGCCGGGAGCCGAGAAGGTGGACTGGGAGGTCGAGCTCGGCGTCGTGATCGGTACCACCGCCCGCTACCTCGCGAGCCCGGAGGAGGCGCTCGCACACGTGGCCGGATACGTCGTCTCTCACGACGTCTCCGAACGGGCGTTCCAGGTGGAGCAGTCCGGTGGGCAGTGGTCGAAGGGCAAGAACGCCGAGACCTTCAATCCGCTCGGCCCTGCACTCATCCCCGCCGATGAAGTCGATCCCCAGGCGCTGCGGCTCTGGTCGACGGTGAACGGCGAGGCGCGTCAGGACTCGAACACCGCCGACATGATCTTCACCGTGGCGCAGATCGTGCACCACCTGTCGCAGTACCTCGTGCTCGAGCCGGGCGACCTCATCAACACCGGCACCCCGCAGGGAGTCGCGCTCTCCGGACGCTTCCCCTACCTGCGCGCCGGCGACGTGGTCGAGATCGGCATCGACGGACTCGGGAGCCAGCGACAGCGCCTGGTCGACGCGCGACGCTGAGTCGCACTTTGGCCAACGCCCGTGTGCCAGGTAGGCTTGCCCTCACCTGCTCTCGGGCGGGTTCGGGACTGTAGTTCAATGGTAGAACTTCTGCTTCCCAAGCAGATAGCGCGGGTTCGATTCCCGTCAGTCCCTCTCTTCCTCTTCTCCCCTCCTCGACGCCCGCGGATTCGCTCAGATCGCGCAGGATTCGCGCGCACAGCGCCGACTTCCCCCACTCCGCGCCGGCGGCCGTCATCACGCTTCTACGTTGATGCGCGTGACCGACGAGAACACGAAGAACCGGGACGTTTCGCGCCGCACGCTCGTCAAGGGCGCCGCATGGTCCGTCCCGATCATCGCCGCAGCTGTGGCGACCCCGCTCGCGGCGGCATCGTTCACCGACGTGGGCGCCTTCGCCATCCGCGGCAACTGTGGCGTGCTCGGCATCCTCGGACCGGGCTTCCTCCTTCAGGCCGGACCGACCGCCCCTTTGCCCGTCGGCACCACCGTCACCATCATCGGCTCCGGTATCGCGAACATCGGAGCCTTCGGCGCCACCGGGGGCACCGCCAACATCGCGGTCCTCTCCGGCTCGAGCAGACTGATCACTCTCACCGCGGAAGTGCCCGCCGGCGCGACGATCGCCTTCCGCACCACACTGTCGATCACCGTCACGTTCCAGCTCAACGCCGTCGCGACCCTGCCCACGGGCTACAGCGGCTCCAACGCCAAGGCGGCCGGCAGCGTCAGCTCCACCCTCGTCCTCTGCTCGGGCAGCTGACCGGAGCGCCGCAGTCCGGCGGCGTGTGGGACGCAGATTCACTACGCCCCACACGCCGCCACGGCATCAGCGGAGGCGACTCCGGATGCGGTGCCGCAGAAGTGCCGCGCCGGTGAGCACGGTCAGGACGCCGGCCGCCAGCAGCATCCACGGCTCGGCACCGGTGTTCGCCAGACCGCCCGGCAATCCACTGCCGTCACCGCCCGGGTCCCCGACCGCACCGCCGCCGGTCCCGCCGCTTCCCCCGCCGGTTCCGCCACCGGTCCCCCCGCCGTCTCGGGCGGTGACCGTCAGCGGCGCCGACACCTCGGTGCCATCCGCTCGCAGCACCACGAGCGTGTGCGACCCGACCGGTGTGGCCGCGGGGATCGTCACCTGCTGACGGAACTCTCCGTTCCCGTCGGCCGTCGCCGCCCCGAGCGAGACCGGATCCGACCTCAGCTCGAGCTTCACACCGGCCCCGGCCTCGAACCCGGTGCCCGAGACGGTGACCGTGCCACCGGCCTTCACCGTCTTACTGCTGAGCGTGATCGCCGCCTCGTCGACGGGATCGGGCACCTGCCACATGGTGGGCGTGAGCGGCGTGACCGTGATGTCCTCGATGGTGGCCACGCCGCCGCGCGACCAGGCGGAGACAGCCGTGGCGCCCGCCTCGGGGAACACCTGATCGGTGATCGACAGCATCCCGTCGTCGGTGAACAGCTCGACGGATGCCCGATCCAGGTAGATCTCGAGTGTGACCGTGCCGTCGTCATCGAGCGCAAGCGGAGCGTCGGATATCGAGGCGAACGACGGGTGGAAGCCGACGTTGCCGGAGTTCGTCCGGTCGACGAAGAGCCTGCCCGATCGGGTGTCGTAGCCGATCTGCGTGCCCTTCTTCCCATCGGAGAACACCGTGATCCCCGCCGCATCCGCGTCGCCCGGGCGCAGCGTCACATCGAGCTTCGCCACCTCGGCGGTCAGCCCCAGCGCCGTGTCACCGTCAACCGCGACATCGCTGAGAGCCTTGGCCGCCTTCGTGTCGAGCTGCCCCTCGATCTGCGAGACCACCTGCTGGCGCAGCCGCGGCCCGTCTGCCGTGTCGGTCAGCACGACCTCTCGCGGCAGGCTCATCGAGCTTCGCCACGTCGAAGTGGGGATGTCGCCGGCGTAGTCCCAGTTGTTCATCCAGCCCTGCATGATCCGCGATCCGGACGGAGTGCCGGAGTACGACACCGAGGCGTAGTAGTCACGCCCCCAGTCGAGCCAGTCATAGCCCTCGAGGGCGGTCGGCACCGGCGCGTCCGAGAAGGTCACCTGGTCGAACAGGAGGTGCCCCCACCCCTGCCTGTTGTTGTCGACGGCGCGGATCGTCGCCTGCGTGCCCCGGAACTCCTCGACATCCCACGACGCCCAGTCGAGGTTCTCGCTGTTCGAGCCGGTGGCGCTGCGCACCACCTCGCCGTCGACGATCAGGTTCACGCTCGTCTCGCTCGACCGCTTCTTCGACTCCTCGTCGCCGATGACCAACTGGTCGAACGTCAGATGGCCCCAGCCGCCCGTCGCCTCGTCGCGGATGCGCAGCTGCGCGTCGCGGCCCTCGAACTCGGACACGTCCCACGAGACCCAGTCGAGCTCACCGCCGTCGCGTCCGGTCGCGGAGCGCACCGCCTCGCCGTCGACGACCAGCTCCGCCTGGAGCGTTCCGTCGTCCCGGCGACCGCCGCCGATCAGGAACGACGCGTAGTCGCCGTCGATCGTGAACGTCGGCGAGGTCATCGTGCCGACGTTCGCGTCGCCGTTGGGGCCGCCCTCGAAGGTGTTCACGCGCTTTTCGCCCAAGTAGTACTCCCCGCCCTGCGTCGCGGGGTTCCGCGTCGGGTCCACGGCGAAGTCACCCTCCAGCTCCCAGCCCGTGCTCTGCAGCGTCTCCCCCTCGGGCAGCTCGAAGTCGAAGATCGTCCGACCCGCCGGCGGCTCATTGCCGATCTGGCCACCCGGGACATGCGGATGCTTGCCGCCGCCGACGAGCAGGTTGATGTAGTCGTCCTCGACGGTGAACTCGGGTGACTCCAGGGTTCCGATCGCCCAGTCGTGGTCGAGGAAGCTGTTCGCGAGCCCCTCCCCGACGAATCCCGTGACCGGGCTCTGGCCCTCCAAGGCACCCGCGGCCGGCGCACTTCCCCACGGCCCGTTCGCCCAGTTGCCGGGCTCGTTGGACGCGGTCCAGCCGTCGTAGTCGCCGTCGTCGAAACCCGCAAACGTCGTGCCGGCAGGAACCTCGGTCGGCCCGTCCGTGGTCTCCGAGGTGAAGGTCACGCCGTCGAACTCGCCGACGAAGTGCTGCCCTCCGCTTCCACCGTTGACCGCACCGGGGTTGAGATTGACCACCATGACCCACTTGGTGTTCTCCGGGTCGCCGTCGACCGGCAGCTCGAACAGGTCGGGGCATTCCCAGATGCCGGCCGTCGAGTTCGCGGGTCCGAAGTCGGAGAGGTGCTCCCACGACTTGAGGTCGGTGCTCTTGTACAGGACCACCTTGTGGTCGAGCGCCTCGACCACGGTCATGACCCAGTACGAACCGGCCGGGCCGTCGTACCAGAACACCTTCGGGTCGCGGAAGTTCGCCGAGTTCCGATCCAGCACGGGGTTGCCGGCGTACTTGGTCCACGTCTGTCCGTCATCGAGGCTGTACGCGAGCGACTGAGCCTGGAGCCCCGCATGCTCCGGATGCTTGGCCGTGTACGCGGAGGTGTAGATCGCGACGAGCGGCTTCGATCCGGCGGGACCGAACCCCGCCGAGTTGGCCTCGTCGACGACGATCGACCCCGAGAAGATGTCCTCGATGGAGTCGCCGTCCTCATCGAACGTCTGCCCGATCGCCAGCGGCTGCTCCTCCCAGTGCAGCAGATCCGACGATGTGGCGTGCCCCCAGCTCATGTTCCCCCACCGGGTTCCGGCCGGGTTGTGCTGGAAGAAGAGGTGATACGTGCCGTCGACGTAGATCATGCCGTTCGGGTCGTTCATCCAGTTCTTCTCGGGCGAGAAGTGGATCAGCGGACGGTACTGCTCATCCCCCGGCTGAGGTTCGGCGGCCGCTGCGGGGAGCACGCAGCCGAGTGCCAGCATCGCGCTCACCGCCCCGCCGATGATGATGCTTCCGGGCATGCGGGACTGCGTCCGACGCGGACGTCTGGGTTCAGGCAACAGTTCGCTCTCCTTCGTGCGATCAGGGGATTGACATCGATGTCAACCGTTGATGCAGGAGCTTAGGGGGTCGCCGCCGAGAAGCGCAACAGCGATCAGGAGGTCGACTGCGGAGCGATCTCGCCGCTTCCTCGCGGGATCAGCGCGACCGGGACGACGGTCTTCGCCGGGGCATCGTCGTCGTCACCGAGGAGGGCGAACAGCCTCTCCGCCGCCAAAGTTCCCATGCGCTGCGGGTCTTGCGCGACCACGGTCACACCCGGATCCATGAGGTCGGCAAGCGCGACGTCGTCGAAGCCGACGAGGGCGGTCGACCGGGAGAGACCGGCGGCCCGGAGCGCGTGCACGGCCCCGATCGTGATGAGGTTCTGCGCACTGAAGACGGCGGTGGGCGGGGCGTCCGACGCGAGGAGATCGGCGAGCGCGGCCTGCGCATCCTCCGCATCGCGCAGACCCGTGACGATCAGCTCCTCCGCCACCGGCACCCCGGCCTCGGCCAGCGCATCGAAGTAGCCCTGCCGACGCTCGCGGGCGGTGATGAGGTCGAGCCGGTCGGTGAGCAGCGCGATGCGCCGATGCCCGTGCGCGAGCAGGTGCGCCGTCGCGGCCGCTGCCCCCGCCCGGTTGTCGCTGGCGACGCTGTCGACCTCGGGCTCCACCGGCTCGCGGTCGATGTAGACGACGGGCAGACCGCGCTCGCGGAGCAGGGGCAGATACTCGGGGTGATCGCTGGCCGTGGTGAGGATCAGCCCGTCGACGCGGCGCTGGAGGAATGCCCGCACGGCCTCCGACTCCCGCCCGGCATCGTCATCCATGCTCGAGGCGAAGACGGCCACGCCGCGGGCGGAGGCGATGTCTTCCACAGCCCGATGGATGGCGCCGGCGAACGGGTTGTCCACACTTCCGACCAGGAGCCCCAGGGTGCGGGTGCGCCCATCGGCGCGGCGCAGACTCCCCGCCTGCAGGTCGAGCTGGTAGTCGAGTTCGCGAACCGCGTTCCACACCCGTTCCGCGGTGGCCTCGGTCACGTTCGGCTCGTCGTTGATCACGCGGGACACCGTCTTGACCCCGACGCCTGCAAGCGCGGCGACGTGCTTCATCGTCGCGCGGGGCCGGTGTGCCGGAGTTGTCGACATCGATGTCACGCTTGAGTCTCATTTCCTGAAGGGTGACTTGACTCTACTTCAGCGATCGACTAGAACTGCCCTTGACATCGTTGTCAACCGGGCGACGACGGCCGAGAGGAACTCAATGACGAAGCACACCCCACGATTCACCCGCGCCGTTCTGGCCGCGGTCTCGGTGTCGGCAGGTCTCGCGCTGACGCTGACCGGCTGCTCCGGCGGCACGAACGCCGGCGGCGGTTCCGACGACGACACGATCGGCGTCTCGCTCATCGTGAAGACCAACTCCAACCCGTTCTTCGTGGCGATGCAGGACGGCGCCAAGGCTGCGGCCGAGAAGGACGGCGTCTCGCTCACCCTCGCCGCCGGCAAGGAAGACGGCGATGAGGACACCCAGATCCAGGCCATCGAGGCCGCGATCTCCAAGGGCGACAAGGGCATCCTGATCACCCCCAACGGCCCGGCCGTGCTCGACGCGATCGACAAGGCCCGCGACGCGGGGATCTTCGTGATCGCCCTCGACACCGCACCCGACCCCGCCGACGCCGTGGACATCACGTTCGCGACCGACAACTTCCTCGCCGGCCAGTACATCGGCCAGTGGACCGCGGCGACGCTCGACGGTGAAGACGCCGTGATCGGAATGATCGACCTGTTCGACGACAAGGCCGTGAGCGTGGACTACAACCGCGATCAGGGCTTCCTCGACGGCATGGGCATCGAGCTCGGCGACGACCAGGTCAACGGCGACGAGGAGTCCGACGGCTCCTACAGCGGCGGCAAGGGCGGCTCGTACACGATCGTCGGCAACGAGGCGTCGCAGGGCGCCGAAGACGGCGGTCGTACCGCGATGGAGAACCTCCTCGCCAAGAACTCCGACATCAACGTCGTCTACACGATCAACGAGCCCGCCGCCTACGGCGCCTACCAGGCCCTCGAAGCCGCCGGCAAGAGCAAGGACGACGTCCTGATCGTCTCGATCGACGGCGGCTGTGCCGGTGTCGGCCAGGTCGAGGACGGGATCATCGACGCGACGAGCCAGCAGTACCCGGTGAAGATGGCCGAGCTCGGCGTCCAGGCGATCGTCGACCTCGTCAACGACGGCACGAAGCCGGAGAACTCCGAGGGCCTCGACTTCTTCAACACCGGGGTCGAGCTCGTGACCGACCAGCCCGTCGACGGCGTGAAGTCGATCGACACCGCCGAAGCCTCCGGCATCTGCTGGGGCGGCGAGTAAGCAGTACTCCTGCGGATGCCGCGGGCCGCACACCGGTCCGCGGCATCCCCGGAACGACCTATGGAAGTGACATCGTGACGCAAACAGCCCCCACATCCTCTCTGGATCTCGCCGCCGAGTTCCTCGACCACCGCACGCCGGTGGATCGCGTCCGCGGCGTCCTGCACCGATACCCGGCGATCAGCCCCGCCGTCGTGCTCGTCATCGCCGTCATCGTGTTCGGCGCGATCAACCCCCGCTTCTTCGCCGCAGCGAACCTCTCGCTCGTGCTCGACCAGGTCTCGGTCGTCGGCACCGTCGCCATCGCGCAGACCCTGATCATCCTCACCGCGGGCATCGACCTGTCGGTGGGCGCGCTGATGATCGGCACCTCGATGGTGATGGCGCAGACCGCCGCGAACAACGGCCTCCCCGCGCCCATCGCCCTGCTCGCCGGACTCATCGCCGCCCTCGCCGCGGGAGCCCTGAACGGTCTGCTCGTCACCCGCGTGAAGCTGCCTCCGTTCATCGCGACCCTCGGCACGTTCAACGTCTTCATCGCCCTGACACTGCTCTACAGCGGCGGCCAGACGATCCGGAAGTCGGACATGCCGGAGCTGCTCACCTGGACCGCCACCGCGCTGCCGATCGGCGACGTCCGCCTCACCGTGGGCGTGCTGATCATGCTCGCGCTGTACGCCCTCGTCGCGTACATCCTCGGCCGCACCGCCTGGGGTCGCCACGTCTACGCCGTCGGCGACGACGCGGATGCTGCACGCCTTGCTGGCATCTCGACCAAGAAGGTGCTGTTCAGCGTCTACATCGCGGCCGGCGCCATCCTCGCCGTCGCCGCCTGGATCCAGATCGGCCGCTCGGGCGCAGCCAGCCCCAACGCCGGCGCCGACCTCAACCTCGACTCCATCACCGCCGTCGTGATCGGCGGGACCTCGCTGTTCGGCGGCCGCGGCATCATCTGGGGCACCCTGCTGGGCGCGATCATCGTCGGCGTCTTCCGCAACGGCCTCTTCCTCGCCGGCGTCGACGGTCTCTACCAGACCCTCGCGATCGGCATCCTCGTCATCGTCGCGGTCGCCATCGACCAGTGGATCCGAAAGGTACGCAAATGAGCCAGACAGCGGAAACCCTCTCGCCGGCACCGACCCCCACCGGCGTTCCCGTGCTCGAGGCCAAGCGCCTCGTGAAGACGTTCGGCCGCGTGGTCGGTCTCGATGGCGTGAGCCTGCAGCTGCACGCCGGCGAGGTCCTCGCGATCATCGGCGACAACGGCGCCGGCAAGTCGACGCTGATCAAGTGCCTCACCGGCGCGTACATCCCCGACGAGGGACAGCTGCTCCTCGACGGACAGCCGGTGCAGTTCAAGGGACCCCAGGATGCGCGCAACGCCGGGATCGAGACGGTCTATCAGAACCTCGCCGTCTCCCCCGCGCTCGACGTCGCCGCCAACCTGTACCTCGGGCGCGAGCGCCGCAAGCCCGGCATCCTCGGCTCTGTGTTCCGCGCGCTCGACACCGCCGGCATGCGCAAGGATGCCCGCGACCAGGTGCTGAAGCTCGGGATCTCCACGCTGCAGGACGTGACCGTCTCGGTCGAGAACCTCTCCGGAGGTCAGCGTCAGGCCGTGGCCGTGGCGCGAGCGGCGGCCTTCGGCTCGAAGGTGGTCATCCTCGACGAGCCGACCGCGGCCCTGGGCGTGCGCGAGTCGAACCAGGTGCTCGAGCTGATCGAGAACCTGCGCGGCAACGGCGTGCCCGTCATCCTCATCTCCCACAACATGCCGCACGTGTTCCAGGTCGCCGACCGCATCCACATCCAGCGCCTCGGCAAGAAGGCCGCGACCATCACGCCGCAGTCGCACAGCATGACCGATGCCGTGGCCATCATGACGGGAGCAGCGCAGGCATGAGCGACAGCCAGGTCGTCCTCTCCGCCGAGTTCACGGCGCTGCCCGCCGCGGCCGACGAGGTCGACGCCCTGATCCAGGAGTACGCGGAGACGGTGCGGGCCGAACCCGGCAACGAGACCTTCGAGGTGTACCGCCGGGCCGACGACCCGGACCGCTTCGTCGTCTTCGAGCGGTACCGGGACCGAGAGGCGTTCGACGCGCACCTCGGTGCGGAGGCCGGGCGCGCGTTCAACGCCGCGCTCGTGCCGAAGATCGTCGAACCGCAGAGCATCCTCTCCTTCCTGACGCCCACCGGGCGTTCATGAGCCGTCACGTCCTCGTCATCGGAGAAGCTCTCGTCGATGTCGTCCATCGCGGATATGGACGCATCGACGAGAGCCCAGGTGGGAGCCCCGCCAATGTCGCCCTCGCCCTCGGTCGCCTCGGCGACACCGCGCACTTCCTGACCCAGCTCGGCGACGATCCGCACGGCGATCAGGTGCGCGCATGGCTGCACAAGGCAGGGGTCCGGGTCACCTCTTCGGCGACGACGAAGACGGCGACCGCGACCGCGCACCTCGACGAATCCGGTTCGGCCCGCTACGAGTTCGACATCTCCTGGTCGTTGGCCGCGGCCGGGGCCGCACACGGCGACCGCGTCGGAATCGTGCACACCGGATCCATCGCCGCCCTGATGGATCCCGGGGCCGCGGTCGTGCGCGCGCATCTCACGGCGATGCGGGAGACATCGTTGATCACGTACGACCCCAACGTGCGTCCAGCACTTCTCCCCGACCGTCGTCGGGCCGTCGCCGACGTGGAGAGCTTCGTGGCCCTCGCCGACCTCGTGAAAGCCAGCGACGAAGATCTCGCGTGGCTGTATCCCGACGTCGACCCTCTCGACGTGGCCCGGTCGTGGCTGCAGCAGGGGCCGTCGGTGATCGTGGTCACGAAGGGCGCGAGCGGTGCCTTCGCCGTGGCCCGCGACGGCGTGACGCATGTTCCCGGCCGGCAGGTGGAGGTCGTGGACACGGTCGGGGCGGGTGACACGTTCATGAGCGCGCTCATCCACGGTCTCCTCGATCTCGGCCTCGATTCGGCGGAGTCGCGTGAGAAGCTGCGTCGCATCGACGGCAGCTCGCTGGCCGAGCTCCTCCGCTTCAGCGCGCGCGCCGCAGCGGTCACGGTCTCCCGACCGGGGGCGGATCCGCCCCTGCTCGGCGAGCTCGCCACGCTGACGCCGGGCTGACCCGGGAGCCTCCCGGGCTCACCGACTCCGCCGAGACGTCCGGGTCAGGCTCGACGAAGTCGGTCGGGCCGCTCGAGGATGCCGGTGAGGGTGGCGAGGAACCTCGCCGCGAGAGCACCGTCGATGATCCGATGATCGGCGGTGAGGGTGTACGTGAGCAGTCGGCGAGCGACGGCTTCGCCCTCGACGAGCGCGACGTGTTCGGTCACCGCACCGACGGCGAGCACTGCGCCCTGGGGCGGGATGATCAGCGCGGTGAAGTGCTGGATGCCGAACATCCCGAGGTTGCTGAGGGTGAAGGTGCCATCGCTCAGGTCGGCGAGTTGGAGCTTGCGCTCCTTCGCCCGCGCAGCGAGGTCACGGGTCCTGCGTGAGATCTCGGTGACCGAGTCGTGGTCGACGTCGTGGAGCACCGGGATCATCAGCCCCGAGGGCGCGTCCACGGCGACACCGATATTGATGCGGTCATGAAGGAGCACCTGTCCGCGGCCCTCGTCCGAGTAGCTGGCGTTGATCTCGGGATGATCTGCGAGAGCCAGCGCTACAGCGCGCACGAGGAAGGCGTTCACGGAGAGCCTCTGCCCGGTGGGGGTCAGCTCCTGGTTGAACTCTTCTCGCAGGCTCAACAGCGCATCGACATCCGCCGTGGCGGTCACGGTGAAGCTGGGTATCGCCGCGCTCTCGGTGACGGTTCGCGCGATGGCGCGACGCATCGGGTCGAACGCGACAGCGCGCGTGCCGCGCCGGTCGGCCGAGGTGGTGTCGATCATCGTGTGCCTCCTGCACGTTCGGTCGGGCGTCTTCGCGGTGTCGAGCACCCCTACCCCCTATGGGTATAGGCTACACCGCGACCCGGACATCCCGGCGAGCTTCCAGGAGGAACGACCATGTCCACATCCCGACCCCTGTCACCCGCGAAGCGGTGGCTCGGCCTCGTGCTGATAGCCACCGCGCAATTCGTCGTGATCATGGACACATCGATCATCGGCGTCGCCCTACCCGACATTCAGAGGGCTCTCGGCTTCACCCCCGAGTCGCTGTCCTGGGTGTTCAACGCCTACGTCGTCGCCTTCGGCGGCCTGCTCCTGCTGGGCGGACGCCTCTCCGACGCATTCGGCGCCCGCAAGATCTTCGTGCTCGGCTGGATCGTCCTCATCGTCGGCTCGATCATGGCCGGGGCCGCCGGCAACGTCGGCGTCGAGATCGCCGGACGCGCCATCCAGGGTGCCGGATCCGCGATGATCGCCCCCGCAGCTCTGACCCTGCTCATGATGCTGTTCGGCGGAACCTCCGACCTCCCCAAGGCGTTCGCGGTCTACGGCGCCGCCGCACCCATCGGCGGCACGGCCGGTGTCTTCCTCGGCGGAGTCCTGACCGAGTACGTGAGCTGGCCGTGGGTGTTCTACGTCACCGTGCCGATCGCGCTCCTCGTGCTCGCCTTCACCGGCACCGCCCTCCCCCGCACCGTCCGCAAGGCATCGGGCTCGATCGACATCGGCGGAGCGGTCACGGTGACCCTGGGACTCGCGGCCGTGGTCTACGCCGTCGTCAACGCGCCGGAGATCGGTTGGCTCACCTGGTCGACCCTGGGGATGCTGGCGGCCGGCATCGTCCTGCTGCTGATCTTCTTCCTCATCCAGGCCCGCAGCCGCAACCCGCTGCTGCGCCTCGGACTGCTGCGCGCCCCGCTTCTCGGAGCGGCGAACATCGCCCAGCTGATGCTCGGCGCCGCCTGGGTGTCGATGTGGTTCTTCCTGAACCTCTACCTGCAGCAGGTGCTCGGTGCGAGCGCATTCGCCGCCGGTGCCGCACTGCTGCCGATGACCGGACTGGTCGTGCTCGTCATGATCGCGCTGGCACCCCGACTTCAGGAGCGGTTCGGCGCCAAGGCGCTGATCGTCAGCGGACTCCTCCTGCTGGCCGGCGGACTGGCGTGGCTCGCCTTCATCCGACCGGACGGCACCTACGCCGTCGACGTCCTGCCCGCCTCGCTGCTCGCCGCTCTCGGTATGTCGCTGGCTTTCGTCCCGTCGCTCGGCACCGCCATCAACGCGGCGCCTCCGGCGGAGACCGGCGTCGCCTCCGGACTGGTCAGCACCAGCTACCAGATCGGATCCGCGCTCGGGCTCGCCGTGCTCACGGCGATCGTCTACGGCATCGCCGGGCACGACTCGACCACGGTCGAGCTCACCCAGGGATACTCCGCCGCCTTCATCGGCGCGGCGATCCTCGCCCTGCTGGGAGCGATCATCACGGCGATCGCCATGAGGAAGCCTCGGGCAGCGGCCTTCGTCTCCGAGGAGTCGGTATCGGCCTGATCCCCGACTCTCCGACGACGACCAGTGACCCCTGACCCGTAAGGAAAGAACCATGTCCACCCTGAAAGTACTCATCGCCTACGACGGCTCACCCAACGCGCAGAGCGCCATGCACACCGTCGCCGGCCTCTTCCCCGGCGCGACCGCGGTGCTGTTCTACGCCCGTCAACCGTTGGAAGGCTTCGCGGCGCACCTCGAGGGCCATCCGGCTCTGGAGAGCCTGCAGGGCCTCGACGCCGCGGCACTCGACGTGTCGGAGAAGATCGCCGCCGACGGTGCGCAGCTCGCCCGCGACCTCGGACTGCAGGCGGAGCCGCTCATCTCGTCGACGATGGCCACCGCCTCCGAAGCGATCGTGGATGCCGCCGAGGAGCTCGACGTCGACCTGATCGTGCTCGGCTCCCGAGGGCTGCGCGGAATCAAGGCGACGCTGCTGGGGAGCACCTCGGCGAACGTGCTGCACCACGCCACCCGCCCCACGCTCGTGATCCCCTCGGATGACGTGGCGGATGCGCGTCGCCGGACACGGAGCACGACACCCGCGTCGTAGAACACCCCCGACCGCCGACCCGGCCGGGTCCACACAACGGATCCGGCCGGTTGAGGAATACCCCTCATGGGTATACCGTTATCACTGATACCCGGTACGGGTACTGATCGAGAAGAGGATACGCGATGACCACGAACGAATTCCAGGTGACCGGGATGACCTGCGGACACTGCGAGATGTCGGTCCGCGAAGAGGTCGCCGAGGTCCCGGGCGTCGAAGACATCCAGGTGAGTGCGCAGACGGGCGTGCTCCTCGTCACCGGTTCCGACTCCGTCGATGACGCGCAGATCCTGGCCGCCGTCGCCGAGGCCGGGTACTCGGCGGTGCGGAAGGCATGAACGCCGGGGCGCGGCTCGCCCTGTACGGGGCGGGGGTGGTGGTGGCGTTCGGCGCGGCATTCGGCCTCGCCCAGGCCATCAACCCCCCGAGCGTTGTCAGTGAGTGGACGAAAGGTACGGAGATGGAAGAGCACGGAGCACACGGCGCAGCCGCGACCACGGAGGATGCGGCGAGCGCGGCGGCGGACACCCTGAAGGGACTCTCGCTGAGCCTCGAAGGATACGCACTGTCTCCGGTCGCGGCACCGGCGGGGGCGGACGAGCCCGGCGAGCTGAGCTTCCAGATCCGCGACGCGCACGGCACCCCGGTCACGGAGTACACGACCGCGCACGACAAGGACCTGCACCTGATCGTGGTGCGCTCAGACGGAAGTCAGTTCCGGCACGTGCACCCCATGCTGGACGAGGCCACGGGCACGTGGTCGCTGCCGTGGGAATGGGACGCCGCCGGCACCTACCGCGTCTTCGCCGACTTCACGCCGGCCGGCGCGAACGCACCGTCGCTCACCCTCACACAGACCGTGCAGGTCGCCGGCGAGTTCACACCCGTCACGCCCGAGCCGACGCAGGTCGCCGAGGTCGACGGCTTCACCGTGTCGCTCGACGGGGCACTCGAAGCCGGATCCGCGAGCGACCTGACCTTCACCCTCACGAAGGACGGCACTCCCGTGACCGGCCTCGAGCCGTATCTCGGTGCCTTCGGCCACCTGGTCGCGCTGCGCGAGGGCGACCTCGCCTACCTGCACGTGCATGCCGCGGGTGACGAGCCGAAGGCCGGGGAGACCTCCGGTCCGGAGATCGCGTTCGCCGCCGAGGCCCCGACCGCGGGCCGCTACCTGCTGTACCTGGACTTCCAGGTCGACGGCACGGTGCACACCGCCGAGTTCGTGCTCGATGCCACCCCGGCAGGGGACGCACCGGCATCCGACGACGACGCGCACGACGACGGCCACTGAGCCTCGCACGACGCCCGGCCGCCGGCCATCCACCGCGGCCCCGAGCAACAGTCAGAGCAGAAAGAGAAGGACATGAGCACATCAGCACCCTCGAGCGTGGGGTCCGGCGTCGAGTTGGAGATCGGCGGGATGACCTGCGCCTCCTGCGCGATGCGGATCGAGAAGAAGCTCAACAAGCTCGAGGGCGTCGTGGCGACCGTGAACTATGCGACCGAGAAGGCGAAGGTCACGGTTCCCGACGGCTACGACCCGGCACTGCTGATCGCCGAGGTCGAGAAGACCGGCTACTCGGCCGCACTGCCGGCGCCGAAGGGCAAGCGCGCAGACGCCGGAGCGACCGGTGACGCCGAGGGCGAGGATCCGGAGCTGCGCTCGCTGCGCAACCGGCTGATCGGCTCCGTCGTGCTGACGGTGCCCGTGATCGCGATGGCGATGATCCCCGCGCTGCAGTTCATGTACTGGCAGTGGGCTTCTCTCGCCCTGGCCGCGCCCGTGATCATCTGGGCGGCCTGGCCGTTCCACAAGGCCGCGTGGACGAACCTCCGCCACGGCGCCGCGACGATGGACACGCTCATCTCGATGGGCACCTCGGCCGCGTTCCTGTGGTCGCTGTACGCACTGTTCTTCGGCACCGCGGGTACGCCGGGCATGACGCACCCCTTCGAGTTCGCGCTCGCCCCCTCCGACGGAGCGGCCAACATCTACCTCGAGGTGGGTGCCGGGGTGACGATGTTCATCCTCGCCGGGCGCTACTTCGAGAAGCGCTCCAAGAAGCAGGCGGGTGCCGCCCTGCGCGCTCTCCTCGAACTCGGAGCGAAGGAAGTGGCCGTCCTGCGCGGCGGCGTCGAGACGAAGATCCCCGTCGAAGACCTGCAGGTCGGCGACGAGTTCATCGTGCGACCGGGCGAGAAGATCGCCACCGACGGCATCGTCGTCTCCGGCACTTCGGCCGTGGATGCATCCATGCTCACGGGCGAGGCCGTGCCGGTCGAGGTCGCCGAGGGCGACTCCGTCACAGGCGCCACGACGAACGTCGGCGGTCGACTCGTGGTGCGGGCGACCCGCATCGGGTCGGACACGCAGCTGGCGCAGATGGCGCAGCTCGTCGAAGACGCGCAGACCGGGAAGGCCGAGGTGCAGCGGCTCGCCGACCGCATCTCCGGCGTGTTCGTGCCCATCGTCATCGTGATCGCGGTCGTGGCGCTCGGCGGCTGGCTCGGTGCCGGATTCCCGGTGACCGCGGCATTCACGGCGGCCGTCGCCGTGCTCGTGATCGCCTGCCCGTGCGCGCTCGGTCTCGCCACCCCCACCGCTCTGCTGGTCGGCACCGGACGCGGCGCGCAGATGGGCGTGCTCATCAAGGGCCCGGAGGTTCTCGAATCCACCCGCAAGATCGACACCGTCGTGCTGGACAAGACCGGAACGGTCACGACCGGCAGGATGACCCTCGTCGACGTGTTCGTCGAGGACGGCACCGATCGCGCGGAGCTGCTCCGGCTCGCCGGCGCACTGGAGGATGCCTCCGAGCACCCCATCGCGCAGGCCATCGCCAAGGGCGCGACCCAGGAGGTCGGTGCACTGCCGACACCCGAGGACTTCGCGAACATCGAGGGCAAGGGCGTGCAGGGCGTCGTCGACGGTCACGCCGTGCTGGTGGGCCGTGACTCGCTCCTCGCCGAGTGGTCGCAGAAGCTCAGCCGCGAGCTCGCCTCGACCAAGGCACGCGCCGAGGGCGAGGGCAAGACCGTCGTCGCGGTCGGCTGGGACGGGCAGGCACGCGGCATCCTCGTGGTGGCCGACACCGTCAAGCCCAGCAGCGCCGAGGCGATCGCCCAGTTCAAGGCGATCGGCTTGACCCCCATCCTGCTCACCGGCGACAACGAGGCGGTCGCCCGCCAGATCGCCGCCGAAGTGGGCATCGAAGAGGTCATCGCCGAGGTCCTCCCGAAGGACAAGGTCGACGTCGTCACCCGACTGCAGCGCGAGGGCAAGACCGTCGCGATGATCGGCGACGGCGTCAACGACGCCCCTGCCCTCGCTCAGGCCGACCTCGGTCTCGCCATGGGCACCGGCGCGGACGTCGCGATCGAAGCATCCGACATCACCCTGGTGCGGGGCGACCTGCGCAGCGCCGTCGATGCGATCCGACTGTCGCGCAAGACCCTCGGAACCATCAAGACCAACCTGTTCTGGGCCTTCGCCTACAACGTCGCGGCGATCCCCGTCGCGGCGCTCGGGATGCTGAACCCGATGCTCGCCGGTGCGGCCATGGCGCTCTCGAGCGTCTTCGTCGTCGGCAACAGCCTGCGCCTGCGCGGCTTCAAGAGCATCGCCAAGCCCTGACGCACCTTCCGCCACCACCGACCCCCACCGAAGAATGAGAGAGGAATCACCCGCATGACGAACGACACCGAGGCACCCGCCAGCTGTTGCAGCACCACCGCAGTGAACCCCGCCGCAGCAGGAAACGGACGCGCGAACCTGCTGGCCGGCGGTGCGAGTGACGATCTGACGACCTGCCCGGTCATGGTCGGCAACCCGGTCAGCAAGAAGGCCGCAGAGGCGGCGGGCCTCTTCCGCGATCACGAGGGCGAGCGGTACCACTTCTGCTGCGCCGGATGCGGGCCGGCCTTCGACTCCGACCCCGCCAAGTACGCCGCCAACATGGCCTGAGAGAGGATGACCCCATGACCGATCCGCATGCGCACCACCACTCGCCCGCGCACTCGATGGATGCCCCGGAGGCTGCGCACGAGAACCACGGCGGCCACGAGAACCACGGCGATCACGAGAGCCATGGCGATCACGAGGCGCACGAGAACCACGGCGGTCATGGGGGTCACTCAGGTCACGGCGGGCACGCAGGTCACGGCGACCATGTCGGTCAGTTCCGTCGCCTGTTCTGGATCAACCTGGTCATCGCGGTTCCCGTGGTGGCGTTCTCGCCGATGTTCGCGATGATCTTCGGCTACGAGGTCCCCGGGTGGGCGCGGTTCATCGCGCCGGTGTTGGGCACGGTCATGTACGTCTGGGGCGGCTGGCCCTTCCTCACCGGCGCCGTCAGCGAGCTCAAGTCGCGCAAGCCGGGCATGATGCTCCTCATCGGCCTCGCCATCACGGTGGCGTTCCTCGCCTCGTGGGGCGCGACGCTGGGACTCCTCCATCACGAGCTCGAGTTCTGGTGGGAGCTCGCACTCCTCATCGTCATCATGCTGCTCGGCCACTGGATCGAGATGCGGTCGCTCGCGCAGACCACGTCGGCACTCGACTCGCTCGCCGCCCTGCTGCCGGATGAGGCCGAGCGCGTCGAGGGCGACACCGTCGTCACCGTCTCTCCCGCCGATCTCGTCGTCGGCGATGTCGTGGTCGTCCGTCCCGGCGGAAGCATCCCGGCCGACGGCCGCATCATCGACGGCACCGCGGCCATGGACGAGTCCATGGTCACCGGCGAATCCCGTCCGGTCACCCGCGCCACGGGAGACACCGTCACGGCGGGAACCGTCGCCACCGACTCGGGCCTGCGCGTCGAGATCACGGCCACCGGCGACGACACCGCCCTGGCCGGCATCCAGCGACTGGTCACCGAGGCGCAGAACTCCTCCTCGCGCGCCCAGCGCATCGCCGACCGCGCGGCCGCGCTGCTGTTCTGGTTCGCCCTGCTCTCCGCCGCACTCACCGCTGTCATCTGGACCCTGGTCGGGAACCCGGATGCCGCCGTGGTGCGCAGCATCACCGTCCTCGTCATCGCCTGCCCGCACGCACTGGGCCTCGCGATCCCGCTGGTCGTGTCGATCGCCACCGAGCGCGCGGCTCGCGGAGGCGTCCTGATCAAGGACCGCCTGGCACTGGAGAGCATGCGCACGGTCGATGCCGTGCTCTTCGACAAGACCGGCACGCTCACCAAGGGAGCGCCGACGGTGACCGCCGTCGAGCCGACCGGCGACCTCGACGCCGACCGCCTGCTGCTCCTCGCCGCATCCGCCGAGGCCGACAGCGAGCATCCTCTCGCCCGCGCCATCGTGCGGGCCGCCCAGGAGAAGGGCACCGCTCTCGCGAAGGCATCCGGGTTCACCTCGTCGCCCGCGGTCGGCGTGACGGCGACGGTCGACGGCCGCGAGGTCCGCGTCGGCGGCCCGAAGCTCCTCGACGAGGTCGGCGGGCAGGAGATCCCGGCCGCGGATCAGTGGCGCGGCGAGGGCGCCATCATCCTGCACGTCGTGGTCGACGGACAGGTCGTGGGCGGACTGAAGCTCGCCGACGAGGTGCGCCCGGAATCGCAGCAGGCCGTGGATGCCCTGCACCGGCTCGGCGTCGAGGTGGTCATGATCACCGGCGACGCCCAGGCCGTCGCCGAGTCGGTCGCCGCCGAGCTCGGCATCGACCGGGTGTTCGCCGGCGTGCGCCCCGAAGACAAGTCGAGGAAGGTCGCCGAGCTGCAGGCCGAGGGCAAGAAGGTCGCGATGGTCGGTGACGGCGTCAACGACGCTCCCGCCCTCGCCCAGGCCGACGTGGGCATCGCGATCGGCGCGGGGACGGATGTCGCCATCGCCTCGGCCGGCGTGATCCTCGCGAGCTCCGACCCGCGGTCGGTGGTCTCCGTGATCGAGCTGTCCCGCGCCGCGTACCGCAAGATGAAGCAGAACCTGTGGTGGGCGGCCGGCTACAACCTGCTCTCGGTTCCGCTCGCCGCCGGCGTGCTGGCGCCCATCGGATTCGTCCTGCCCATGTCGGTCGGGGCTATCCTGATGTCCCTGTCGACCGTCGTCGTGGCGCTGAACGCCCAGCTGCTGCGACGCATCGACATCACCCCCGAAGCGAGCACGCGCGCCGTCCTCGGCCGCTGAACCCGATCATGCGACGAAGGAAGCAGAGATGACCCCCGAAGCGACGGCCGACGAACACGCCTACGGCTACATCACCGACAAGACCAAGTACCTGAACCGGATGCGTCGCATCGAAGGTCAGGCCCGCGGGATCACGAAGATGGTCGACGACGAGAAGTACTGCATCGACATCCTCACCCAGATCAGTGCGCTCACGAGCGCACTGCAGGCGGTGGCCGTCGGCCTTCTCGACGACCATCTCAAGCACTGCGTCGTGGACGCCGCTCGCATGGGCGGCGACGACGCCGACGCGAAGATCAAGGAAGCGTCGGACGCGATCGCGCGGCTCGTGCGGTCCTGAGCATCATCCGCGCATCGAGCAGGCGCACCTCCAGGAACTCAGCGTCCCCCGAACCCGTAGAGCGTGCCCGGGTTGAGGAACTGCCTCCCCCAGAGGAGGCTGCGATCCGCTGAGGTCAATCGTCCATGTTCCACGGCGGCCCCCCAGTCCTCGCGAATGACCCCTTCGATCCGTTCCAGGATGCTCGTCGCCCCAGCCTCGGTGAGTCCGTAGAGGCTTCTCGCGGACAGGAGGTCAGCGAAGTTGTTGCTCCGCGATCCCCGCCTGTCGTAGGCGATGGCCTGCGACGCGGTCTCCCCGCTGCGCCTCATGGGCGACAGGTCGTACGCCGGACTGAGGATGGCCCTCTTCCCGTCCCACAAGGCGGCGTGATTGCGGAGATGGTCGTCGGAGTTGGAGATCGCCATGTTGAAGGCGATGCGGGTGAACAGCTCTGCGGCTGTTCCTTCGGGCGCCCGGTGAACCCGCAGCGAGTCCAAGAAGTCCACGTAGCTTCCGCTCCGCGCCTGCAGCTCGTCGAGGCCGGTCATCGTCAGGGCGCTGACGGCGAACACGCGCTGATCCACGGCGACGCGGTCGAATCTCTCGACGAGCAGGACACTGCGACCGAGTACGCTTTCGACGCGAGTCTCGGCGACGTTGATACCCGCTCGTCGAGCGAGGAACATGCTCGCTGCCTCTGCACCGACGACCGGGAAGTTGTCATTGGACGCGGTGAACTTCGCGATGTACTCGCGGTCACCATCGCGGAGGATGGCTTTCGGGCGCGCTCCACCCATCGCGGTGCCACTCAGCAGGGCCCGCTCGAGCTCGTAGGGCAGGTCTGCCCCCTCATCGACGCTGTCGGCAGCGGCGAGAAGCTCATCCAGTCGCGCCGGCGCAGCGTTGCGGGGGACGTACTCCGTCGGCGACAGTTGAAAGTCGATGGCCCCGAACCTGTTGGACCCGGAGCGCAGGAGGTAGGTGCGCTCATCCAGGTCGCCGGTATCCACGTCCGTGCCACGATCGCCGGTCACCTGATATTGCACGACGCGGCGCCCCCACGCATCCGGCGAGGCGTCACGGATCGCTCCGGGCAGCCCGAGCGAACCTGTCGGGCCATACGTGTCGCCCGACAACGGAAGGGTCGGCGACAGAGACACGGCGTTCTCCCGATTCCGATACAGCCGTCCGTAACCGAATGAGAACTGGCCAGGGGCGTTCTCTCGCAGCCTCCCCGCGGGCACGGGGTCGGTCTCGCCGGGCAGCCACGCCCAGACATAGATGTCAGAAGTCGAGGCCATCGCCGTCATCCCTCCGCGGTCGGTCGACACGCGCAGGCAACAGGGCGAGGCGCTCTTCACCGCGGCGACGTAGAGCGATCAGTTCACTGGGGTCGTCGACGCCGAACAGGGGTACGCCGACGATGGTGGCGACGTTGAAGACCGTTCCGATGCTGGTCGCGGCACTACCGCGCTCGATCGAGTTCAGTGTCGTGCGGGATATGCCGGCGATGCCCGCAAGCTCGTCGGCTGTCATGCCGCGGCTCGCGCGCGCCATTCGGATCTGCTGGCCCAACACGGCGAGCGCGTCTTCAGCAGCTCGTGACGTTCCCACTCGCACTCTGCCCATGTCCAATAGATTAGACCTAAATATTGTTTATGTCTAAAGTATTGGACGAGTAGTGCGATCATCGGGCTGAGGGAAGCCCGAACTCTCCTACACCGCGAAGATCCGCCACGACGCCGCGTGCGTCGCCCCGGCGTCCAGTGTCACGAGATCCACGCCGGAGTTGAACGCGTCGGGCGGGCACGTCATCGGCTCGACCGCGAGGCCGATGCGGTGAGTGTCCGCGACGGCGGGAGTGTCCGCAGTGTGCACCTGCACCCACGGGCAGCGCTCGTCCCACGCCATCCCGACCCCGCGACCGTCGGCGGCCGTCAGCCGCACCTCGGCCAGACCGCCGTCGCGGGCGAGGCCGGTGAAGGCATGATCGATGAAGACGTCGCCGATGGGGCGCGCCGAGCGGAAGTCCCACTCCGGATGCTGCGACACCGGCTCGACGGCGACCGGGCTCAGCCGGTCGGGGGTGACCGTGAGCACCTCGGATGCCGGGAGCAGCAGGGTCCAGTCGTCGACGCAGCCCTGGCCGGCCACGAGATACGGGTGCGGACCGGTGCCCCAGGGCGCGGCATCCGCCCCGACGTTGTGCGCGGTCACCGTCTGCTGCAGCCCCTCGGCATCGAGCCGGTACTCGACCTCGACCTCGACACGGAACGGGTACCCGGTCTGCGGCAGGATCACGGCGGCCAGCACGACCCGGTCGTCGAGCACCAGACGGTCTTCGAACTCGACCCAGGCGAGCAGGCCGTGCAGCGCATGCGCGCGTTCCGGCTCGGTGAGCGCCAGCTGCTGCTCCTCTCCGCCGAACGAGTAGCGTCCGTCGACGATGCGGTTCGGCCACGGGGCCAGCGTCGCGCCGCGGTATCCGGGGCGCACGGCATCCGCATCGAACGGCACCACAAGATCGCGCTCTTCGAACGTGAGCGTCCGCAGCGTCGCACCGATGCTGGCGATCACGGCCTCGTACCCGTGCGCGGCGATCCGCAGCTGACGGCCGGAGCGCGGCATCGTCGTCACAGGCCCTGAGCCAGCCGGTAGTAGGCCTGGTTCCAGCGGACCTGCTTCTGGAACTCGGGCAGCGTGGTGCTGTCGTCGATCACGAGCAGCTCGACCTCGGCCATCTCGGCGAAGTCGCGGAACGCCTCGATCCCGACCGCGGTCGACATGACCGTGTGGTGGGCGGCACCAGCGGTGAGCCAGGCGGCGGCGCTGGTGGTGAAGTCGGGCTGCGGCTTCCAGACCGCGCGTCCGACCGGGAGCTTCGGCAGCGCGGCCCGCGGCGGCACGTTCTCGACCACGTTCGCGGTGAGGCGGAAACGGTCGCGCATGTCGCTGAGCGCCACCACGACGGCGGGGCCGGGATCAGCCGTGAAGACCAGGCGCACCGGGTCGTCCTTGCCGCCGATGCCGAGCGGGTGGATCTCGAGCGTCGGCTTCGCGGAGGTCAGCGACGGGGAGACCTCGAGCATGTGCGCACCGAGGATCAGCTCGTCGCCCGGGGTCATGTCGTAGGTGTAGTCCTCCATCAGGCTCGCGCCGCCGGGCAGACCCGCACCCATCACGTTCGCGATGCGCACGAGCACGGCGGTCTTCCAGTCGCCCTCAGCACCGAAGCCGTAGCCCTCGGCCATCAGCCGCTGCACCGCGAGACCGGGCAGCTGCTTCAGCGCACCGAGGTCTTCGAACGACGTCGTGAACGCCCCGAAGCCGCCCTCCTCGAGGAACGACCGCAGCCCGATCTCGATCGCCGCGCCGTCGCGCAGCGACTCGTGCCGCTCGCCGCCCTTCTGCAGCTCGGGCACGACCTCGTACAGCTCCTCGTACTCGGCGACGAGCGCGTCGATGTCGGAGGCGGATGCCGCGGCCACGGCCTCTGCCAGCTCGTTCACGCCCCACGTGTTCACCTGCACGCCGAACCGCAGCTCGGCCTCGGTCTTGTCACCCTCGGTCACCGCGACGAAGCGCATGTTGTCGCCGAAGCGCGCGAGCTTCAGGTCGCGCGAGGCCGCGAGGCCCGCCGCCGCCCGCTGCCAGGTACCGAGCTCGCTGCGCAGGCGCGGGTCGGACGCATGCCCGACGATGGTCTTGCGCGGCACACCCAGGCGCGTCTGGATGTATCCGAACTCTCGGTCGCCGTGCGCCGCCTGGTTCAGGTTCATGAAGTCGAAGTCGATGTCGGCCCAGGGCAGCTCGACGTTGGCCTGCGTGTGCAGGTGCGCGAGCGGCTTCTGCAGCGCGTCGAGTCCGGCGATCCACATCTTCGCCGGGCTGAACGTGTGCATCCACGCCACGAGACCGATCACGCGGTCGTCGGCGTTGGCCTCCAGTGCGGTGCGCTTGATGGCCGCGGCATCCGTCAGCACCGGCTTCCAGACGATCCGGACCGGGACCTCGGGCGACTCGTCGAGCAGTCGCGCGATCTCCTGCGACTGCGCCGCGACCTGCGCGAGCGTCTCGGGACCGTAGAGGTGCTGGCTGCCGGTGAGGAACCAGACCTCGTAGCCGTCGAGGGAGGTGGTGAGCGGAGTGCGGGTCATGAACGGTCCTTACAGGGATTCGACGGCGGCGGCCTCGATGGCCAGGCCCGCTCGGTAGCGGTCGAGATAGGCGGAGAACCCGGCGACATCGGCCGGGTCGGGGTCGGCGGTGCTGAGGGATGCCGTGGCGAACACCCGCTGGTCGAGGTAGTCCGCCAGCGAGAGGTCTTCGGCGTGAGAAAGGTAGGAGGCGAGCACGGCGATGCCCCACGCGCCACCCTCCGCGGCGAGCTCGCCGACCGCGACCGGAGCATCGAGCGCACCCGCGAGGAAGCGCTGGGCGACCCCGGCCGTGCGGAACATGCCTCCGTGCGCGAACATCCGGTCGAGCTGCACACCCTCCGCCGCGAGCACCTGCATGCCGAGCGCGAGCGTGCCGAACACGCCGTAGACCTGGGCGCGCATGAAGTTCGCGAGCGTCAGTGCGCTGTCGGGGGTGCGCACGAACAGCGGACGCCCCTCGATCAGGCCGGCGATCGGCTCGCCCGCGAGGTGGTTGTAGGCGAGGAGGCCACCGGCATCCACTTCGCCCTCGAGCGCCTCGCGGAACAGGACGTCGAACGCGGCATCGTCGTCGATCGGCTGACCGGCCGCGGCGGCGAAGCGCGTGAACAGACCCGCCCAGGCAGCGAGCTCGCTGGCGCCGTTGTTGCAGTGAACCATCGCCACGGCATCGCCCGCCGGCGTGGTCACGAGGTCGAGCTCGTGGTGCACCTCGGCCAGCGGATGCTCCAGCACGACCATCGCGAAGATGCTCGTGCCCGCGCTCACGTTGCCGGTGCGCGGGGCGACGGAGTTCGTCGCGACCATGCCCGTTCCCGCATCACCCTCGGGCGGGCACAGCGGGAGGCCGGGGCGCAGTGCGCCGCTCGGGTCGAGGAGGGCCGCGCCGTCGACAGTGAGGGTGCCGGCCGCGGCCCCCGCGGGGAGCACACTCGGCAGGAGCTGGGCGGCCGGCGCGGGCAGACGTTCGCCCGCGAGCGTGTCATAGGCGTGCAGCATCCGCGCGTCGTAGTCACCGGTCGCGGCATCGATCGGGAACATGCCCGAGGCGTCGCCGACCCCGAGCACCCGCTCGCCCGTGAGGCGGTGGTGCACATAGCCGGCGAGGGTGTTCACGCTCGCGACCCGGGCGAGATGCGGCTCAGCGTCGAGCACGGCCTGGTGCAGGTGCGCGATCGACCAGCGCAGCGGGATGTTCACGCCGAACAGCTCCCCCAGCTCGGCGGAGGCCGCGCCCGTGCTGGTGTTGCGCCAGGTGCGGAACGGCACGAGCAGCTCGCCGGACTCGTCGAACGCCAGGTAGCCGTGCATCATGGCCGAGACCCCGATGGCGCCGAACGTGTCGGGACGGATGCCGTGGCGCTCCTGCGCATCGTCGACCAGAGCCGCGTACGCCGCCTGGAGGCCGCGCCACACCTCGTCGATCGCGTAGGTCCAGCGGCCGTCTTCGAGGCGGTTCTCCCACGAGAACGAGCCTGTGGCGAGGACCTCGGTCGCATCGGCCCCGATCAGGCAGGCCTTGATGCGGGTCGAGCCCAGCTCGATGCCGAGGCTCGTGCGCCCCTCGCGGATGTCGTCGAGCGCACTCATCGGCGGGTGTCCTCGGACTGGCCGTACACATTCTGATATCGGTCGAACAGGCTGTCGATCGCGGCCTGCGGAATCGGGATGAGCGGTCCGGCCTCGCGGGCGAGGTGCACCGTGCGGGCGACGTCCTCGACCATGACGGCGGCCTTCACGGCGTCCTCCGCATCCGCGCCGATCGTGAACGGACCGTGGTTCTGCATGAGCACCGCGCGGGAGCGGTGACCGCTGAGCGTCTCGACGATGCCACGGCCGATCGAGTCGTCGCCGATGATCGCGAAGGGGCCGATCGGGACGGGCCCGCCGAACTCGTCGGCCATCGCGGTGATGACGCAGGGGATCTCCTCGCCTCGCGCCGCCCACGCGACGGCGTAGGTCGAGTGCGTGTGCACGACCCCGCCGACGGTCGGCATGTGCCGGTACACGTAGGCGTGCGCTGCGGTGTCGCTCGACGGCGAGCGGTCGCTGCCGGGCGTGCCGGGGATGACGTTGCCGTCGAGGTCGCACAGGATCATGTTCGAGGCGGTGAGGTCGTCGTAGCTCACACCGCTCGGCTTGATCACGAAGAGGTCGGCGCCGGGCACGCGGCCCGAGATGTTGCCGCCCGTCCAGATGACCAGGCCGTAGCGGACCAGTTCGCCGTGCAGACGGGCCACATCCGCGCGGACGACCGCGATCGCGTGCTCGATGTCGGGTTCGAAGGTGGGGGCGTCGTCGCTCACAGCTGCCTCTGGGTTCGCGTCCGGCCACTGTGACCGGTCACAGAAGTCTGTCACGGGAGCGCTCGCGGCGTCAAGGATTGGGCATCAGCGGGGCGGAGCCACGGAGGCGCGGGAGACCAGCACCGGAGCGACGGGGGCGAGAGCGGATGCCGCGGTCGCGGTTCCGCCGATCGCGGCGGCGACGGCCCGACGCGCGAGCTCCTCGAAGTCCTGCCGCACGGTGGTGAGCGGCGGCCAGTAGTACGCGGCATCCGGGGCATCGTCGAACCCGACCACGCTGACATCACCCGGAACCGTGAGCCCCGCCTCGTGCAGGGCACTCAGCAGGCCGAGCGCCATCTGGTCGTTCGCCGCGAACACCGCCGTGACCCCGGAATCGCGAACCGCCTCGACCGCCGCATACCCCGACCCTGCCGACCAGTCCCCGGCGATCACGGGCCCCGGCGTCAACCCGCGAGCGGCGAGCTCTGCGGCGAAACCTTCGGCGCGCGACTCCGCCTCGAGCCAGTCCGCCGGCCCCGCGAGGTGCGCGATGCGGGTGTGTCCGGCGTCGGCGAGCGCGGCGACGGCCAACCGCGCGCCTGCGGCCTGATCCACCGAGAGTCCGGTCGCGCCGAGTCCGGCGGAGTGCAGCGTCACGACCGGCACGTCGATGCGCAGCGCGGCGAGCGCCTCCAACGTCTGGGCGTGCGGGGCGACGACGACGATCCCCTCCACCCCCTGCACGACGAGGTGGTCGACCGCCGCGACGACGGCCGCGACATCCGCCGCATCCGCGAAGGCCGCGCTCACCCAGTACCCGGCCTCGCGGGCCGAAGCCTCCAGCGCGGCGAGGCTGCGCGAAGGCCCGTACTGCAGCGCATCCGAGGCCAGCACGCCGAGCGTCCGCGAACGCCGGGTGCCGAGCGCGCGGGCGGCGTTGTTCATGCGGTAGCCGAGCTCGGCCATCGCGGCGAGCACGCGATCCTTGGTGTCGGTGGCGACGTCGGGGTGGTCGTTCAGCACCCTCGACACGGTCTGCCGGGACACGCCTGCACGGGCGGCGACATCGCGGACGCCGATGGGTCGGCTGCGGCCGCTGTTCGTGTCACTCACGCCGACGAGTGTACGACGCCCGGTCCACTCCGCCCGCCGCCGTGCCACTCTGGTGACATGCGCATCGCTCTCACCGGCTCGTCCGGCAAGCTCGGCCGCGTCGTCGCGCGGGAACTCCGTGCGAACGGCTACGAAGTCATCGGCATGGACCTCACCGGCACCCGCGGCCCCGACTTCGTGCAGGTCGACCTGACCGACTACGGCCAGGTCGTCGACGCGTTCACGGCGGTCGGCGACAGGCACGACGGCATCGACGCGGTGGTGCACCTCGGGGCGATCCCGGCCCCCGGCATCCGCACCGACGTCGCGACCTTCCACAACAACATGCCGGCCACGTTCAACGTGTTCTGGGCGGCCGTGCGCCTCGGCATCCGACGCATCGTGTACGCGTCGAGCGAGACGGTGCTCGGGTTGCCGTTCGACGTGCCGCCGCCCTACGTACCGGTCGACGAGGACTACCCCGCGCGGCCGGAATCCGTCTACTCGCTCGTGAAGACGCTCGAGGAGCAGCTCGCGACCGAACTCGTGCGCTGGCACCCCGACCTGTCGATCACGGCCCTGCGGTTCTCGAACGTGATGATCCCCGAGGACTACGCCGAGTTCCCCTCGTTCGACGCCGACGCCCTCGGGCGCAAGTGGAACCTGTGGGGCTACATCGACGCCCGCGACGGCGCCCAGGCGGTGCAACGGTCGCTCGAGGTCGCAGCCCCCGGATTCGACCGGTTCATCATCGCGGCGGCCGACACGGTGATGTCGCGGCCCAACGACGAACTGCTCGCCGAGGTCTTCCCCGACGTGCCGAAGCGCCGCGAGTTCGGCCCGAACGAGACGCTGCTGTCGATCGACCGCGCACGCCGGATCCTCGGCTACGACCCGCAGCACTCCTGGCGCGACCACGTGTGACGTCGGGCCGGAGGCCGGCCCGACGTCACACCACGCGTCTCGGGGCTACTCCCGTTTTCGGGTGACCGCGCGCTGCAGCAGCACGAAGACGAGCAGGATGCCGCCGGTGATGATGGTCGTCATCTCCGGCGGGATGCCGCCGTCGCGCGTGATGAGCACGGTCATGAGACCGAGCACCAGCGCTCCGACGACCGAGCCGAGCACGTAGCCATAGGCCCCGGTCAGCACGGTTCCGCCGATCACGGCCGCCGCGATCGCGTCGAGCTCCCAGCCGATGCCGGTGATGTTCTGGGCGGTGCCGAGCCGGGCGGTGTAGAGCACGGCGGCGAGGCCGGCGAGCGATCCGCTGATCACGTAGACGAGAACCTTGGTGCGCGCCACGGGGAGACCCATCAGCAGCGCGGAGTTCTCGGATCCGCCGATCGCGTAGACGGTGCGCCCTGTGCGGGTGCGGTGCAGCACGAAGAAGGCGACGAGCACGACGACGATCGCGATGATCACTGCCGGGGTGATGACGAGGTCGTTCACCTTCGGTCCGTCGATGATCTTAATCTTCTCGGCGATCAGGCGGATCGGCGAATCCGCCGGGAGCTGCTCCGGCTTGGTGCTCAGCAGGGAGGCGAGGCCGCGTCCGAGGAACATCATGGCGAGAGTCGCGATGAAGGGCTGCACGTTGAAGTACCGGATCAGCACGCCGGAGACGAGGCCGAAGAGCCCGCCGATGCCGATCATGAGCACGATCACGACGAACGGATTCCACCCGGCGTTCGAGAGCATGACCCCCGCGACCGACGAGACCGCGATGACCGAGCCCACCGACAGGTCGATGCCGCCCGTGAGGATGACGAAGGTGAGAGCGACCGCGAGCACGATGAGGTGCGCGTTGTTGATGAGCAGGTTCGACAGCGTGCTCGCCTGCACGATCTTCCCGTAGGCGATCTCGCCGTAGACGATCATGCCGACGAAGATGATCACCGAGGCGATGGTCGGGACGACCGACGGATTCGACGTGAGCTGTCGGCGGATCCGATCGACGAAACTCGGGCCGGCACTCTGGACTGGTGCGGCGGCGATGACGCTCATACTGCAGCCTCCTTCACGATCTCGACTCGCGGTGAGGGCGTCTGCGCCTTCTTGCGACGTTGGAACCAGCTGCGCACCCGCTCGGACTGCAGCAGGCAGATGGCGACGATCACGATCGCCTTGAACGCCGGGGTGGCCGACGACGAGACGCCGAGGAACAGCACGGTCTTGTCGAGGGTCGCGATCAGGAGAGCACCGACGAAGGCGCCGCTGAGCGAGAACTTGCCACCGGCGAGCGAGGCGCCGCCGATGACCACGGCGAGGATCGCGTCCAGCTCGAGCTGGTAGCCGGTGCGGGAGATGTCGACCGTCATGACGCTGCCGACCGACATCACCCCGGCGATGCCCGCGAGGATGCCGCTGAGCACGTAGGTCGTCAGCAGCAGCCCCTTCGGCTTGATTCCGGCCATCCGGCTCGCCTTCGGGTTGATGCCGATCGCCTCGATCATGAGACCGAGGGCGCTGCGGCGCACCACCCATGCGACGACCAGGACGATCGCCACGGCGAGGATGAACACCACGGGGATGCCGATGACGAAGCCGTTCGCGATCCAGCGGAACGGATCGCTCGACGCCGCCGTGTTCTGGCCTCCGGTGATGACCTTGGCGATACCCCGCCCGGCGAGCATCAGCACGAGTGTGGCGATGAAGGGTTGGAGGCCGACGTAGGCGACGAGGATGCCGTTCACCGCGCCGAGGATGGCGGTGACGAGCAGCGCGAGACCGACGGCGGCGAGGGCGACACCGACCGATCCGGAATCGCCCGCTGCGGCGAGGAACTCCATCGACACGGCTCCGGCGACAGCCATCAGCGAGCCGACCGAGAGGTCGATGCCGCCGGTCGCGATCACGAGTGACATGCCGATCGCGATCATCATGATGGGTGCCGCCTGGCGGAGGATGTCGACCAGGTTGCCGACGAGGTTGCCGTTGTTCGGGTTGATCGAGATCGCGAGATAGGTCGGATCCTTGAGCACGTTCAGGGCGAGCAGCGCGACGATCGCGACGATCCCCCAGAAGAACGGCTTGCGGATCAGGTCACGCCACACGGACGCACGAGCGGATGCGCTCATCGGGTCTCCCCCTCGAGGGTTTCGGGTTGCACATCGGAAGCGGCGGCCGGTGCGACATGGGCGACCTCGATCGCGTCGAGTTCCTCCTCGAGAGTGGTGGCCGCGGCCTCCACTCCGTGGGCGGCGATCACGTCGACGATCTCCTGCGCGGTCACATCGGGGCCGTTCAGGATCTCACCGATCTTGCTGTGGTCCTTCAGGACGACGATCCGCTCGGAGAGGCGCACGACCTCTTCGAGCTCGGACGAGACGAAGACCACGGCGACCCCCTGGTCGGCGAGTTCCGCGACGGCCTCCTGGATCTCGGCTTTCGCACCGACATCGATACCTCGGGTGGGTTCATCCAGGATCAGCAGCTCCGGCTCCGTCGCGAGCCAGCGTCCGAGGAGCACCTTCTGCTGATTGCCGCCCGAGAGGTTCTTGATCATCCGTTCCGGATCGGCGGGGCGCACGTTGAGGGCCGCGATGTACTTGTCGACGATCGCGTCCTGCTCCTTGCGCGGCATCGGCCGTGCCCAGCCGCGCTTGGCCTGGACGGCGAGGATCATGTTCTCGCGGATCGTGAGATCGCCGATGATGCCCTCGTCCCGACGGTTCTCGGTCGAGAACGCGATGCGCTGTGCGAGGGCGGCGGACGGCGACGAGAGGTCGACCTTGCGCCCCTTGACGGTGATCTGGCCGGACTCGCTGCGGTCCGCACCGTAGAGCAGACGCGCGAGCTCGGTGCGCCCGGAGCCGAGGAGTCCGGCGAAGCCGACGACCTCTCCTGGCCGGATGTCGAGGTCGGTGGCATGCACGGCGCCGGCGCGGGAGATGCCGGATGCCGAGAGGAAGGTCGCCTCGTCGGCGTCGCGCGGGGTGGTGCGACGGTTGCCGCCGAGCGACTTCAGCGTGTCGAGGTCCTTGCCGATCATCCGGGAGATGAGGGCGTGCCTGTCGAGGTCACGGGTGAGGTACTCCCCCTCGTACTTCCCGTTGCGCAGGACGGTGAGACGATCGCTGATCGCATAGATCTGGTCGAGGAAGTGCGAGACGAAGAGGATCGCGACGCCCTGGTCGCGCAGGGTGCGCATCACGGTGAAGAGACCTTCGACCTCTGCCGCGTCGAGGCTGGAAGTCGGCTCGTCGAGGATGAGGACCTTGGCCTTGATCGCCATGGCCCGGCTGATCGCGACGAGCTGCTGCATCGCGATCGAGAGCGTCGAGAGTGGCTGGTGGGTGTCGAGGTGGTCCAGGCCGAGCCGGGCGAGCGCCTCGGTGGCGGCGCGATGCGTGGCTCGCCAGTTGACGCCGAGGACTCCGCGCACCTCGTGCCCGAGCATGACGTTCTCACCGATGCTGAGGTTGGGGGCGAGGTTCACCTCCTGGTAGACGGTCGAGATCCCGGCGGCCTGCGCGTCGCTCGTGCCGCCGAAGCTGCGCTCCTGACCGGCGACGACGATCGATCCGGAGTCGATGCGGTAGACACCAGTGAGGGCTTTGATCAGCGTCGACTTGCCCGCGCCGTTCTCGCCCATGAGAGCGTGCACCTCACCCTGGAAGAGGCGGAAGTCGACTCCGTCGAGCGCCTTCACTCCGGGGAATTCGATGGTGATCCCGCGCATCTCGACGATGGGCAGTTCTTCGTTCATCGTTGTCTCTCCGTCTATCCGGTCTCGGGGGGCGGCGCGGTCGGCGCCGCCCCCGAGATCACGGGGTGATGCTCAGTACTTGCGGTCCGCCAGAACGGCCTTGGCCGCATCCGCCGAGTCGAATGCCTCGCTCGGAACGATGATGTAGGACTCGACCGAGTCGCCGGCGAGAGCCTTCTCGACGACCTCGAGTGCGGTCTCACCGAACAGCGGGTTGTACTCGTGCACGTAGCTGAGCTGACCGTCGGCGAGCGCCTGCATGGCGTTCTTGGTGCCGTCGATCGTGGCGATCTTCACATCGGTGCCGATGACCAGACCGGCTTCCTCTGCGGCCTGGGCTGCGCCGAGACCCATCTCGTCGTTCTGGGCGAAGACGAACTGGATGTCGTTGTTGTTGGCCTTGAGCATGGTCTCGAAGACGCTCTTGCCCTCTTCGGCCGACCAGTTGGCGGTCTGCGCGTCGACCTTCTTCAGCGTGGAGCCCTCGAGGCCCTCGTCGAAGCCCTGGTTGCGCTCGTTCACGACGCCGACACCGGCGGGACCCTCGAGGACGACGTAGTTGCCGCCGTCGGGGAACTCGGCCGCGGCCCAGGTCCCGACCTCCTTGGCGACCTCGATGTTGTCGGGAGCGATGCGGGTGACGTACATGCTGGTGTCATCGGGCTCGATACCGCGGTCGAGCAGGATCACCGGGATCTCTGCCTCCTGGGCGAGCTTGAGGGAGTCCTCCCAGCCGCTGGCCTCGGTCGCCGACAGGAGGATCACGTCGACGTCCTCGTCGACGAACGACGTGAACGCGTCGATCTGCGACTTCTGGTCGAGGTTCGTGGCGGGCGCGTACTTCAGGTTGTAGCCGGCCTCTTTCGTGAACGTGTCCTGGATGTTGCTCTCGTTCGCCTGGCGCCATGCACCCTCGGGGCCGACGGCGACGAAGCCGACAGTGGTGAGCTCGCCCGAGTCGCCGGAGTCACCGGCGTCGTCGTTTCCTCCGCTCGAGCATGCGGCCAGGCCGAGCGCGAGCGCGCCGACGGCGACGAGCCCCAGAACTGTACGAGTGCGCTTCATTGCAGACATTTGATCTCCTCCTCGAGATTCCGGGTCGTTTCCCGGGGGTGGACCGTGCCGGTCCGGATGTGATGACGGGACACCTGGAGGGCGTCGCGCGGTTCATGTTACCGGGAACAATTTTCGGAACACAAGCACTTCTGATGATTCGGGGACGGTTCGTGATGAATTCGTTGTTACCGGACACATCTCAGTCGTCCAGCGGATCCAGTTCTGCGGCGATCAGCTCCACGACGCTGTCGACCGTCACCGCGGGGCCGTTGCTGAGCTCGCCGATCTTGTCGCGGTCTTTGAGCACGACGATCCGGTCGCTGAGGCGCACGACCTCCTCGAGCTCAGAAGAGATGAAGACCACTCCGACCCCATCCCCGGCGAGCTGGCTGATCCGTCGCTGGATGTCGAGCTTCGCCGCGATGTCGATGCCGCGGGTGGGCTCGTCGAGGATCAGCACGTGCGGTCTGGTCGCCAGCGCGCGCGCCAGCAGCAGCTTCTGCTGCGTGCCCCCGGAGAGGTGGCCTGCGGGTCTCCCGAGATCGGCCGGGTCGAGGTGCAGCGTCTCGATGTACGTTTCGGCGAGCGCCGCGATCTCCGACGGCGACAACGGTCTCGTCCATCCGCGCAGCGCCTGCAGGGAGAGCACGATGTTCTCGCGTGCGCTGAGGTCGGCGATGATGCCGTCCGTTCTCCTGTTCTCGACCGACATCGCGATACGGCTCTTGAGCGCAGCCGAGGGACTCCGCAGCTGCACGCGTTCGCCGTCGACCCTGAGCTGACCGCTGTCCGCACGGACCGACCCGCCCAGCAGCGAGGCCAGCTCGGTGCGCCCGGAACCGCGAAGTCCCGCGAGCCCGACGATCTCTCCCCGATACACGTCGATGTCGGTCGGATCCAGTTCCCCGCGGCGACCGACACCCGTCGCCCGCAGCGCAGGTTCTCCGTCGGCCGCGTAGTGATGCGCCTTGCGCTCGGAACCGAGCGCGCGCAGCGCCTCGAGATCCTTGCCCAGCATCTGCGAGATGAGGTCGGCGCGCTCAAGCTCGCGCGTGGGGGTCTCGGCGATCCGACGCCCGCCGCGCAGCACCGTCATCCGGTCGCTGATCGAGAAGGCCTGCTCGAGGAAATGCGAGACGAACAGGATCGCGACTCCGCGGTCGCGCAGCCCTCTGATCACCCGCATCAGCAGATCGACCTCGGCACGGTCCAGGCTCGACGTCGGCTCGTCGAGGACGAGGATCCGCGGATCGTCGACCATCGAGCGGGCGAGCGCGACCAGCTGCTTCTGAGCGGGCGACAGCATCGTCATCGGCGTCCGCGGATCCATGTCGTCCAGACCGAGTCGAGACAGCGCGTCCGCGGCGTCCGCCCTCGTGCGCTTCCAATCGATGCCGAAGCGTCCGCGTCGTTCCCGTCCGAGCATGACGTTCTCCGCCACGCTCAGTGTCGGACCGAGCTGACCCTCCTGGAACACCGTCGCTATGCCGGCCGCCCTCGCATCGGCGACGCCCGAGAACCGGCGCTCCTCCCCCGCCACGACGACGGTTCCGGCGACCGGGGTGCGCGTTCCGGTGATCACGCCGATCAGCGTCGACTTGCCGGCGCCGTTCTCGCCCATCAGCGCGTGCACCTCGCCGGGGAACAGCCGGAAATCGATGTCGTCGAGCGCGACGACATCGGAGAACTCGACGCGGATGCCGGTGAGTTCGACGATCGGGGTGTGAGCGTGCGGTGCCATCAGCGCACCTGCCGGGGAGCGGCGCTGGAGCCGCGGGCGACGAGTTCGGTCGGGATGCGGGTCAGCTGCGGCAGCTCGCGCTCTTCGAGAGCCGCGCGGAGCATCTCGACGACGGCGGCGCCGAGAGCGGCGAAGTCCTGTCTGACCGTCGTCAGCGGCGGTAGGAAGTGGCGGGCGAGCGGCACATCGTCGAAGCCGACCACGCTGAGGTCCTTCGGAACCTCGAATCCCCGATCGTGCAGGCCGTGGATGAGACCGATCGCCATGTCGTCGTTCGCGACGAAGACAGCCGTGTAGTCCGGCAGCCGGGTGAGTCCTTTCGCGAAGTCGTAGGTGAAGTCGGCGGTCCAGTCGCCCACCACGATCGGACGCTCGCGGATGCCCCAGGACTTGGCCCTGGTGTGGAATGCGCGTTCCCGGGCTCTGGCGTCGAGCCAGTCGAGAGGACCCGCGATGTGGAGGATGTCACGATGCCCGAGGGCGACCAGGTGATCGACCACCAGCGAGGTGCCCGCGTGCTGATCGACCGACACCGTGAGGAAGGTGGGATCGGCATCCGCCTTGACGACGAGCATGGGCACGTTCAGCGAGATGCGCCGGAGCGCCGCGACCGACGACGACCGGGGAGCGATCACACACAACGCGTCGACACCCTGAGTGGTGAGGTTGTCGACCGCATCCTGCGGCGACAGGGTGTCACCCTCATGCAGGGCGACGGCGCTGACCGAGTAGCCCGAGGTGCGCGCGGCCATCTCGACGGCGCGGAGGATGCTGGTGGGCCCGAACGACACGGCACTCTCGATGATCACGCCGATGCGGTGCGTGCGCTGGGTCGCGAGCGCCCTGGCCACCATGTTCGGCCGATAGTCGAGCTCTTCGATCGCCTCGAGCACGCGCCGACGAGTGTCCGGCTTGATGTTCGGATGGTCGTTGAGCACCCGAGACACGGTCATGTGCGAGACGCCGGCGAGATCCGCCACGTGGCGGAGACCGGGTTTGTCGGAGCCGAGGCTGGCCATGAGCACCTCCGTCGGTCCCGCCTGCAGAGATGTTACCGAGAACAGCCTCAGCCGTGCAATCGAGCAGTGCGGCGCACCGGACCCCACCGCGCACGTCGGCGAGGCCCGCTCGTCTGACGCGCGCGCTCCGGTGCGCGCCGGGAGGTCAGCCCCGCGGCGCGGCGGTCGAGGCGCGGACGCGGAGTTCGGGCTGGATCAGCTCGCGCGCCTCGATCTGCTCGCCCTCGATCGCGGCGAGCAGCTCGCCGATGACGACCTCGCCCAGTAGCGCGAAGTGCTGACGCACCGTGGTCAGCGGAGGCTGGTAGTGCCGAGCGTCCGGCACGTCGTCGAACCCGACCACGCTCACGTCCTCCGGCACGCGGATGCCGCGCTCCGCCAGCCCGTGCATGAGCCCGAGCGCCATCTGGTCGTTGGCGACGAACACCGCCGTCGCCTCTCCGAGCTCGAGCTCGCGGCCGAAGGCGTATCCGGAATCGGAGGACCAATCGCCGATGAGCGGTGGCACGACCGGCAACCCCTCCGCCTCGAGCGCCGCCTGCCAGGCCTCGGTCCGCGCCTTCGCATCGAACCAGTCGGGCGGGCCGGCGATATGCAGGATCGTGCGATGCCCGAGGTCGATCAGATGACGCACCGCCGCCGTCGCCCCTGCTCGCTGGTCGACCGATGCCGTGTGCATCTGCCCGTCGGGCTCTTCCTTGACGACCAGGGTGGGCACCGCGATCGCCTGCCGGCGCAACAGATCGAGCGAAGAGGCACGCGGCGCGATCACGCACAGAGCGTCGACGCCCTGAGTGACGAGTTCGACGACACCCGCATCGACCCGGCGACCGTCGGCATCACCCACCGAGAAGCTGC
The DNA here is from genome assembly GCF_018613945.1 of Microbacterium sp. ISL-59. Classification (NCBI taxonomy): domain Bacteria; kingdom Bacillati; phylum Actinomycetota; class Actinomycetes; order Micrococcales; family Microbacteriaceae; genus Microbacterium; species Microbacterium sp. ISL-59. The sequence continues at coordinate 1,578,697 of NZ_JAGGPG010000002.1, read as the reverse complement.
TCACGGCGTAGCCGCTCTGCCGGGCAGCGACCTCGATCGCCCGCAGGACACTGCTCGGTCCGTAGAAGCCCGGGTTGTCGACGATCACGCCGATCCGCATCGCCCGGTTGGTCGCGAGGGCGCGCGCTATCGAGCTGCGCGTGAAGTGCATCTCGTCGATCGCGGTCATCACCTTGTCTCGGGTGGACGCGCGGATGTTCGGGTGACCGTTGAGCACGCGCGACACCGTCATGTGCGAGACTCCCGCACGCTCCGCCACGTCATAGATGCTCGGCTTGCGAGCCCCGGCGGCAGATGCGGAATCGGTGGTCATGAAGCCCCCCTCGCACGATGACCGCGAACGGTACAACGATAGTGCGCGAAAGCCCGCCCCGTCCTGCTGCGGGGGCAGCAGGACGAGGCGGGCCGGGAGAGGCCGGTCACCGCCCGGAGGCGGCGACCTCACCTCATTCCGTCTCGGTCTCCATGACCGAACGGCCTCGACGACGCAGCATCCAGAAGGCGGATCCGAGCGCCAGCAGCAGCGCACCGATCCACGCCGCCGTCAGCGACGCACTCGCATCGCCACCGGTGTTCGCGAGGGAGCCGTCTGTACCTCCGGTTCCCCCACCGGTGGAGGGACCACCGTCGGTACCGCCGTCGGTGCCGCCGCCCGTGCTCTCCCTGGTGACCGTGAGCGGCAGCCGCGCGAGCTCCGTCTCACCGTCACGCAGCACGATGTGGTGCGCCCCCGCCGTCGTGTCCGCGGGGACCGTCACCGTCGCCTCGATCCGGCCATCCGCCGTCGTCGCGGTCGCGAGCGCACGGTAGGTGCTCTCGATACCGATCTCGACCTCGTCGGCCGTCACGCCGGTGGCGGTCACGGTGACCTTGCCACCCGCGGCGACCGTCGAGACCGACAGCTGTGCACTCAGCTCGGCGCCGGGGCTGTCGTCGATGGCGGTGAACGCCCAGTTGTCGACCTCGAACAGGTCGGTCTCGGCATCCGTGCCCTCGGCACCGGCGAAGACGAAGAACACGTCGTGCTCGCCCGTGGCACCGGTGACCTCGGCCTCGACCGTGGTCCACTCTCCGACCGTGCCGTCGACGGGGATCTCCGCCACGACGGGGCCGTCGACGTCGTCCAGACGCACCTGGATGCTGCTGCCGGCAACCAGCGGCTTCACCTTCGCGGACACCTTCTGTGCGCCGGAGCCGAAGTCGACACCGGAGATGCCGGAGAAGTCCCCGTCATCGACGCCCGAGAGCACCATGTTCCCTGAGCCGTTGTGCTCGGGGAACTCGACCGAGGCGGCATCCGTCTTGGTCGTGGTGATGCCCAGCTGCCAGGCCAGGGTCTCCGCCTCGAAGGTGCGGTACGGGTCGAAGCTCTCGACCTGCTCCACGCCGGCCTTGGTCCCGACGACCGGCTTGATGGTGCCGTCCGCGTTGAACTCGAGCTTGTCGATGTGCACCGAACGGTAGCCCTGCGTCGAGCCCGGAGTTCCGAGCGCTGCCGCCCACGCCGCCCCGCGCGTCTGCGCGTGGTAGGTGAAGTAGGTCTCGCCCTTGTACGTGAACGTGTCGGAGTGGTTGTTGCCGCCGTTGCCCGCTCCGAAGAACGTGCCCTGGTTCTGGAATGCCACACCCGCGTACTCCGAGGAGCCGAGCTTCATCGGGTCATCGGTCATCATGTAGGCGATCGCACCGCGCGACGGGTACAGCCCCGGCGCCTCGTTCACCTGGAAGTTCGACGAGTACGAGTAGTAGTACTTGCCGTCGCGCTTGAACATGCTCGAGGCTTCGAACATGCCGGGGGCGTCGATCTCGACCGGGTCGCCGTCGAGGGTGACCATGTCGTCCTGCAGCTTCACGACACGGGTCGACTTCGGGTTCTGCGGTCCCTGCACGTTCGGCGAGGTGCCGATCTGCGAGTTGCCGCCGAAGTACAGGTATCCCTGTCCGTCGTCGTCGATGAAGACCTCCGGGTCGAAGAGCCACATGCCTGCGGGGAAGCCGCCTTCGGCGATGTAGTCGCGCGACACCGTGTCGGGGATGATCTTCTTGCCCAGCGGGTCTTCCCAGGGGCCCAGGGGCGAGCCGCCGACGACGACTGCCGTGCCGGTTCCGCTGTCGCAGAAGTACAGGTAGACCTTGCCGTCCTTCTCGATCGCGGCCGGAGCCCAGGAGTTGCGCGCCCACGGGGCGGCACCGCCTTCGCGAGCGATCGGCACCGCGCCGTGATCGACCCAGTTGACCATGTCGGTCGTGGACATCACGTTGAGCCGGGTGATGCCGCCGTAGCCGTTCGACTGCGTCGGCAGACCGTTCTCGTCCTTGCTGTTCAGGTCGTACTGCTGGGTGTCATCGGTCGAGTAGATGTAGAGACGACCGTTGTAGACGAGGTGGTGCGGGTCGGCGCCGAACTTGTGCCCGACGAGCGGGTTGTGGTCGCCGATCGGCTTGGTCTGCACCTTCTCCAGGCTGGTGAAGGCGGGGACCTCCGGAGCATCCGCGATCTTGACGAGCGAGAGCTCGTCAACCGAGAAGTCCTGCAGGGCCTCGGAACCCCACGGAGTCTCCACGAACAACCAGCCCGCGGCGACGTGTTTGGCCTCTGCCGTGAACTCCTGCGAGAACGTGCCCCATTCACCCTTCGTGAAGGTGTGCCCGTAGTCGGCGCAGCCGTTGAAGTTCGTGGGGCAGAACGTGAAGTTGAACTGCTGGGTGGCGTTGCCTTCGTCGTACTTGAGCGTGCCGGTGAGCCGGTAGGAGGCGCCGAGCTCGATCTTGTCCGCGACGCTCGCGAACGGACCGGACTGGGTGTTCTCCCGGCCGGTGACCTTCAGAGAGTGCGCGCCGCTCGCTGCGTCGTCGCTGAGGCTCAGCGTGCCGCCGCGGGTGTTGGTCCAGCCCGTCAGGTCGGAGACGAACCGACCGTCCGGCAGGAGGTTGCCCGGCACCGCCGGCGGCTCGGTGACCGCGGGGGCCCCGTCGTCGGTCGTCAGCGAGACGTCGTCGATCACGAACGACTGCACGTCGGTGCTCCAGGGCGTCTCGACGAACATGATGTCGTAGTCGGCCGACAGCGGCGTGAACGTCTTCTCGACCGTGGACCACTCGCCCGCCGTCGCCGTGGTGGAGGCCACGACGTCGCAGCGGCTTCGCGTCGAGGTGCACAGCACGACGTTGAAGTTCTGGGTGGCACGGCCGGCATCGAACTTCAGCGAGAGCGAGAGGTCGTAGGACTGATCGGTCTTCAGCAGGCCGGTCACCGTGGCGGTGGGACCGGACTGGAAGCTGGAACGATCACCGATCGCGAGGGCCTTCGCACCGGTGCGAGCATCCGTGCTCGTACTCAGCGTGCCGCCCAGGGGAGCGGTCCATCCCGACACCCCGCTCTCGAAGGTGCCGTTCTCGATGATGTCCGTCGGCGCGGCGAAGGCCGCCACCGGCAGCCCCACGGCGGTCACCGACGAGGCGATGAGGGCGGCGACCCCCAGCAGCGCTGCGGGGCGCGATACGGATCGGCTGCGGTGCCGATCGGTGGATCTGGGACGTGATTTCACTGGTGTTCTCCTTGTGGATCGGTTCGCTCGAGGGCGCGCGGGCGCGCTCCGATGGCGGCCCCCTCACGGGAGGAGGCCGTCGAGGATGGTGACCTCAGGCGAAAGTGGTTGCGACCGAACGCCCGACGCGGTGGATCGCCACGAGACGGACTTCGGTCCCCTTATGGGGTCGATGGGTTCAGGGCGCACCGCCGCGGGCGCACCGGACACCGCGCACGCCGCTCCGCGAGTGGGGGTGCGTCGCGTCGCACGACGTCTGCAGGCGGGGAGGACCGGCGTCCTCCGGGTGCGCTCAGCGCGGCTGTCGGGGCTGCCTCTGCCGGGATCCGCGCGCCGGGCGACGGCGTGCAGCGCGATGCACGTGTCGGCAGAGATGGGGACCGGCGACGCTGTTCATGCACTCTCCTCGTTGAGAAGCCGGAGCCGCGCGCAGAGCAAGTCCGGCGGGCCCGGCGGGCCGTGTGTGATGATCACCACTGGCTCGATGTTACCGGTAACAGATTCCGGAACACAAGACTTCTTCCCCGATTGGTCGCCGATCCGGGATCCCGACCGCTGCCCCGCCTACAGTCCGAGGCGCTCCAGGTACGGGTTCACCAGACGGCGCTCCGGGTCGTAGCGGGCGGCGAGCGCGGCGAAGTCGTCCCACCGCGAATACCGCGAGCGCGTCTCGGCACCGTCGAGCGTGAACACCTTGCCCCAGTGCGGGCGGGCGGTCTCGGGCAGCGCGGCCTCGATCGTCGGGAGCAGGGCGCGAACCGCGGCTTCGTCGGGTTTCCAGGTGAAGTGCAGGCCGACGGCATCCGTCCCGTGCGACGAGCTGAGCCACAGGTCGTCCGCGCGCACGGTGCGGATCTCGTTCACGAGCAGCAGCGGCGCGATCTGCCCGGCGAGCGTGCGCACGGCCTGGATCGCGGCGACCGCATCCGCACGGGGCACGAGGTACTCGCTCTGGATCTCGGCGCCGGCCGACGGGGTGAACTCGAGCTTGAAGTGCGCCAGCCGCTCGAACCACGGACCGGAGACCCCGAGCTGCTCGGTGCACGCTGCCGGATCGACGCCGAGAATCGGATGCCGCTTGCTCACGGCGGGCACCGCGCCGAGCTTCTCGAACAACGATTCCCGCGCGGCCTCGCGCGCCTCGGGCTGACGCTGCTTCACCCAGATCTGGTCGACGAAGTCGGTGCGCTCCCAGGTCGAGAACAGGCTCACGCTGGTGCCGATCGAGGTCACGTCGTCGAAGTCGGCGAGCACGGCATCCCAGTCGGGCCGCTCGAACACGTGCTGGGCGACCTCGTACGTCGGCTCGACGTCGAGCGTCACGTCGAGCACGGCGCCGAGCGCGCCGAGGCTCACGACCGCACCGTCGAAGTCGGCGTCGCCGCGCTCGAGCGTGCGCGTTTCGCCCGACGGCGTGAGGATCGTCAGGCCGCGGACCGCACTCGCGAGCGAGCCGATCGCGTCACCGGAACCGTGCGTCCCGGTGGCGACCGCCCCGGCGATCGAGATGTGCGGCAGCGAGGCGAGGTTGGCGAGCGCGAGCCCCTCGGCCTCGAGCAGCGGTGCGATGTCGCCGTAGCGGGCCGCGCCTGCGACCTTCACCGCCGTGCGGTTCGTGTTCACCTCGAACACCGCGGGCAGCCGGTCGAGCGCGATGAGCACGCCCTCGGTGTCGGCGATGTCGTTGAAGCAGTGCCGCGAGCCGAGGAAGCGCACCGGTCCACCCTGGGCGAGCAGGGCACCGAGCTCGTCGACCGTCTCGGGGTGCGCGATCGTCGAGGCCCGGTACGTGAGGTTGCCTGCCCAGTTGCGTTCGGTGGTCATGGCGCCATGATAGCCAGGGCGGCGCCGACTACATCGATGTACAGCGTCCACTCCCGGCCTCGACGCTAGGCTGACCGGATGACAGCGCAGCCGCCGCCCCGCGCCACGATGAAGGATGTCGCGGCCCTCGCCGGGGTGTCGACGAAGACCGTCTCGAACGTGGTCACCGGCACGGTTCCGGTCAACGAGAGCACGCGGTCGAAGGTCGAGTCCGCCATGTCGCAGCTCGACTTCGTGCCCAACCTCAGCGCGAGGGGGCTGCGCAAGGGACGCTCCGGGATCATCGCCGTCGCCCTCCCCGATCTCGCCACCGCGTTCTCCGCCGAGCTCGTGCACCGCATCGTCGAGGCCGCCCACGAGCGGGGCCTCGCCGTGCAGATCGAGGAGACGGCATCCGAGCCCGAGCGCGAGAAAGAGCTCGTCTCCCGCGCACGGGCGCACCTGGTCGACGGCCTCATCCTGAACCCGATTCGCCTCGAGGACAGCGTGCTGAAGTACGCCGACCGCCTCCCCCCGCTCGTCGTGATCGGCGAGGTCGAGCAGAACCGCGCCGACCACGTGCGCATCGACAGCCGGCAGGCCGCCGCCGACGCCACCCGCCACGTGCTCTCCCGCGGCGCGACCCGGGTCGCGGTGGTCGGCGCCGACGACGATCCGTCGATCGCCACTGCCACCAGCCGTCTGCGCCTCGAGGGCGTGCACGACGCGCTGCGCGAAGCGGGCATCCCCCGGGATCCGGCCCTCGAGATCAACCGCCTCCCGTGGTCGATGGGCGGTGGGGCGGATGCCGTGCGCATGCTGCTCGACCGTCGAGTGCCCTTCGACGCGATCGTCGCGTTCACGGATTCACTCGCGCTCGGGGCCCTGCATGCGCTGCACGACAACGGCATCCGCGTGCCCGACGACGTGATCGTGACCGGTTTCGACGACGTCGAGTTCTCGCGGTACACCTCGCCGGCCCTGACATCGGTCGCGTTCGATCGACAGGCGTTCGCGATCGCGGCACTCGGTCTGCTCGAGTCGCGCATGGATGATCGCGCCGCTCCCCCGCGCGCGCTCACCCTCCCCCACCACCTGCTCGAGCGCGCCAGCACGCAGGGTCGCCCGCGCGGCTACCGTCCCTGACACCCGCGTGCACCCGGGCACTGATCTGATGCTTGCGCGGTCGATTACATCGATGTAATGATGAGGCGACCCCCGCACAGTCACGAAGGAGTGACGATGACACCCCCACTCGATCTGTCCCGTCGGCAGTTCCTCACTGCCGCCTCGCTCGCCGCCGGCACGGCTCTGCTCGCCGGTTGCGCGCCGGGCACGACACCCGGCTCCGGCCCGCAGACCCTGCAGTTCTGGCACCTGCTCTCCGGCGGTGACGGCGTGACGATGTCGTCGCTGCTCGATCAGGTCAACGGCGCACAGTCCGCTTTCCGCATCCGCCCGACCGTGCTCGCCTGGGGCACCCCGTACTACACGAAGCTCGCGATGGCGGGTGCCGGCGGCCGCGCCCCCGACGTCGCCATCATGCACGCGACGCGCACGGTCGGCTGGGCGCCCGGCGGCCTGCTCGACACCTGGGACCTCGACCGTCTCGCCGAGCTCGGCGTCGACAGCTCGAAATTCCCGAAGCCGATCTGGGAGAAGGGCTTCGTGGGCGACGACATGTACAGCGTGGCGCTCGACGCCCACCCCTTCGTGATGATGTTCAACACCGACGTGTGCGATGCCGCCGGCGTCCTCGACTCCGACGGCAAGCTGCAGGAGACGAGCTCGCCCGAGGAGTTCCTCGACCAGCTGCGCGCCGTGAGCGGCACCGCCTCCGGACACGCCCTCTCGTACGGCTACCTGGGCGACGGCGCGCAGATGTGGCGCCTGTTCTACACCTTCTACGCGCAGCACGGCGGCGCCATGGAACTGCCCGCCGGCGGCCCGGCCGTGATCGACAAAGACGTCGCGGTCGAATCGCTCACCCTCATGCAGACGCTGCTCGACGGCGAGATCGCGGCCGCCCAGAACGACTACGGCAGCGCCGTCGCCGAGTTCGCGACCGGGAAGAGCGGCATGCTCTTCACCGGAGTCTGGGAGCTGCGCACCATGCAGGCCGCCGGCATCCCCTTCGACGCGACCATGATCCCGACGCTCTACGGCACCCCGGCCGTGTACGCCGACTCGCACTCCTTCGTCCTTCCGCACCAGTCCAGTGCCGACCCCGTGCGGCGCGATCTCACCTACGAGTTCGTCGCCGACATGCTGAAGAACTCCTTCGGTTGGGCCGAGGCCGGCCACATCCCCGCGTTCCTCCCCGTGACCGAATCCCCCGAGTACGCCGACCTCATCCCGCAGGCGAACTACGCCGAGGCAGCGCAGCACGTCGTGTACGACCCGACCGCGTGGTTCACCGGCTCGGGCTCCAACTTCCAGGCCGAGTTCGGTGCCGCCGTCCAGAACGTGCTGCTCTCGGGCGACGACCCGGCGGCCGCGATCGACCGCTTCGAGGCACGGGTGAACACCCTGCTCCGACAGCCGAACCCGGCAGACCCCGAAGGGACGTTCGGATCATGACCTCCGCCACCGACTCCACCCGCACGATCGTCACCGGGTCGCGCACCACCCCGCGCGGTCGCCGCGCCGGCTCCCGCAACCGCGAGCAGCTCATCAGCTGGGTCTTCCTCGCACCGTTCCTCGTGGCCTTCGCGCTGTTCCTCGCCTGGCCGATCATCCACGGGCTCATCCTCAGCTTCACCGACCAGTCCCTCACCGGGGCCGGCGGCTCGTTCATCGGATTCGCCAACTACGCCGAGGCGTTCGTCGACCCGAAGATGTGGCAGTCGATGGGCAACACCGTCTGGTTCACGCTGCTCTCCACCGTGCCCCTCGTCGTGATCGCCCTCGCGATGGCGGCCCTCGTCGACCGCGGCATCCCCGGCCAGTGGCTCTGGCGTCTGTCGTTCTTCATGCCGTTCCTGCTCGCCTCCACCGTGATCTCGCAGATCTGGGTCTGGATCTTCAACCCCCAGGTGGGCGCGGCCAACAACATCTTGGAGTTCTTCGGTCTCGAGCCGCTTGCGTGGCTGCAGAACCCCGAGACGAACATGCTGTCGATCGTGATCGCCACCGTCTGGTGGACGGTCGGCTTCAACTTCCTGCTCTACCTCGCGGCCATGCAGAACATCCCGCCGCAGCAGTACGAGGCCGCCTCCCTCGACGGCGCCGGCGCCTGGCGCCAGTTCTGGTCGATCACGCTCCCGCAGCTGGGACCGGCGACGGTGCTCATCCTGATCCTGCAGATCCTCGCCTCGCTCAAGCTGTTCGACCAGGCGTACCAGATGCTCGGCGGGGTCGCGAGCGACACCACGCGCTCCATCGTGCAGTACATCTACGAGGCCGGTTTCGTCAGTTACCGGTTCGGCTACTCGGCCGCCATCTCCTACGTCTTCTTCGCTCTCATCGTCATCCTCGGCGTCGCGCAGGCCCTGATCACGCGCCGCCGGAAGGAGCAGTTCTGATGTCCACCGCCACCGCATCCCCCCTCGCCCCCACCGCAACCGAGACGATCACGACGGCGTCGTCGCGTCGCCCCCGGCGCTCGCACCTGCCCGGCCAGAAGCCGTTCGGGCCGCTCCGCATCACCGCGTTCGTCGTGCTGCTGCTGCTCGCGATCGGCTGGCTGCTGCCGTTCCTCTGGGCGGTCGCGACCGCGTTCAAGACCGAGACGGATGCCGCATCCGGCGACCCCGGCTGGATCGGCGCGAGCGGACCCACCATCGAGGCGTTCACCGCGATCCTCTCGCAGGGCAACGTCTACACCTGGGCGCTGAACAGCCTGCTCACCTCCGTGGCGATCACCGTGATCACCCTGGCGATCTCGGCACTCGCGGCCTACGCCTTCTCGCGCCTGGACTTCACCGGCCGCAAGTGGCTGTTCGTGGTGATCATCGCCTCGATCGTCGTGCCGCCGCAGGTGCTGATCATCCCCCTGTTCTACGAGATGCTCGCGTTCAACATGGTCGACACCTACTGGGGTCTGATCCTGCCGCAGGTCGTGGCCCCGGCGATGGTGTTCATCCTCAAGCGGTTCTTCGACGCCATCCCGATCGAGCTGGAAGACGCGGCACGGGTCGACGGCGCCGGCCGATTCCGGATCTTCTGGTCGATCGTGCTGCCGCTCTCCCGACCGATCATGGCCTCGGTCGCGATCTTCGTGTTCATCAGCGCGTGGAACAACTTCCTCTGGCCGTTCCTGGTCATCAACGACACCACGCTGATGACGCTGCCGGTCGGACTGCAGACCGTGATCAGCGCCTACGGCGTGCAGTACGCCCAGGTGATGGCACAGGCCGTGCTCGCGGCGCTGCCGCTCATCATCGTGTTCATGATCTTCCAGAAGCAGATCGTCAAGGGAGTCGCGACAAGCGGCTTCGGCGGTCAGTAGTCCCCCACCCGGCTCGAGAGCCAGAAATCTAGGAGAGCAATGTCTCAGGCCCGCATCACCATCGACCGCGACTTCACGATCGCCGACGTCCCCCGGAGGCTCTTCGGGTCGTTCGTCGAGCACATGGGGCGCTGCGTCTACACCGGCATCTACGAGCCGGGGCATCCGCAGGCCGACGCACGCGGCTTCCGTCAGGACGTGCTGGCCCTGGTGAAGGAGATGGGACCGACCGTGGTCCGCTACCCCGGCGGCAACTTCGTCTCGGGCTACCGCTGGGAAGACGGCGTCGGCCCGGTCGAGGACCGGCCCGTGCGCATCGACGGCGCCTGGCACACGATCGAGACCAACGCCTTCGGCCTGCACGAGTTCATGGACTGGGCGAAGGAGGCGGACGTCGAGGTGATGGAGGCCGTCAACCTCGGCACCCGCGGCGTCGAGGAGGCGCGCGCGCTCGTCGAGTACGCCAACCACCCCGGCGGCACGTACTGGTCGGACCTGCGCCGCAAGAACGGCGCCGAGCAGCCCTTCGACATCAAGCTGTGGTGCCTGGGCAACGAGCTCGACGGCCCCTGGCAGATCGGCGGCAAGACCGCGACCGAATACGGGCGGCTCGCCCAGGAGTCCGCCAAGGCGATGCGCCTGGTCGACCCCTCGATCGAGCTGGTCGCGGTCGGGTCGTCGGGGCGGACGATGCCGACGTTCGGCACCTGGGAGCACACGGTGCTCACGCACGCCTACGACGAGGTCGACTTCATCTCGATGCACGCGTACTACCAGGAGCACGACGGCGACGCCGAGTCGTTCCTCGCCGAGTCCGTCGACATGGATGCATTCATCGAGGGCGTCATCGCCACGATCGACGCGGTCAAGGCGTCCGGCAAGCACACGAAGCAGGTCGACATCTCGTTCGACGAGTGGAACGTGTGGGACCAGGTGAAGTACAACGACGTCGAGGCCAAGGAGATCGAGAAGGCCGGGTGGCGCCAGCATCCGCGACTCATCGAAGACACCTACTCGGTGACGGATGCCGTCGTGGTCGGCACGCTGCTGAACAGCCTGCTGCGCCACGGCGACCGAGTGAAGATCGCCAACCAGGCGCAGCTCGTGAACGTGATCGCCCCGATCCGCTCGGAGGAGAACGGTCCGGCCTGGCGGCAGACGAGCTTCTGGCCGTTCGAGCGGATGGCGCGGCTCGCGAAGGGCCGCATCCTGCGCCTCGCGGTGTCGGCTCCGCAGATCGAGACGAAGCGCTACGGCGGGGTCGACGCTGTCGACGCGGCGGCGACCTGGGACGAGGCGACCGGTCGTGTGGTCGTGTTCGTCGCGAACCGCTCACTCGACGAGTCGAGCGATCTGACGATCGACCTGCACGGACTCGGCGACCTGCGCGTGGTGACCGCCGAGACCCTGACCATCCCCGAGGGTGGCGACCGCCACACGTCGAACCTCGAGACCACGCCCGACAGCGTGCACATGGTGCCGCTCGGGGCTGCCGAGGTCGTCGACGGCGCCGTGCGCGCGACGCTGCCGCCGCTGTCGTGGTCGGTCATCGAGCTCGACGTCGCTCGGGCCTGACGTCCGTCGTTTACGTGCGGGCGAGCGCCGCGGTGGTCGCCCGCACGACCAGCCTCGTCGGCAAGGTCACGTGCATCTCCTCGACGGGCTGCCCGGCGAGGAGGGCGAAGACCATCTCGGCCGCCACCGACCCCAGGCGTCGCATCGGCTGCTGGATCGTGGTGAGCGGCAACGCGCGGCGGGAGGCCTCCGGCACATCGTCGAACCCGACCACCGAGAGGTCTTCCGGCACCCGGAGCCCGAGCTCGTGCGCGACCTCGATCACCGCGATGGCCGAGAGGTCGTTCGCGGCGAATACGGCCGTGGGCCGGGAGGGTCCGGCCAGCAGGATCCGCGCCGAATCCCTCGTGGCCTCGAGCTCGTAGCGTCCGGAGCGGATCAGGTCGGGATCCACCGGGATGCCGGCGTCGCTCAGCGCGCGTCGATACCCGGCATCGCGCAGGCCCGCGGACCGCAGATCGGGGCGCCCGCCCAGGAAGCTGATCCGGCGGTGCCCGAGGTCGAGCAGGTGCCGGGTCGCCGTCAGCGCGCCGCCGAAGCTGTCCGACTCGACGGTCGGCAGGTCGGCGCGGCCGGTGTGCGGGTCGATCGCGACGACGGGGATCTCGGTCGACGCGCCGACGACCGTGGGGGTGACCATGATCGCGGCGTCGATGAGGGTGCCGGAGAGCCGGCTGAGTGACCGCCGCTCCCACCCTTCACCCTGTCCGTGCCGCGAACCGCTGTACGCCAGCAGGTCGAAGGCGGTGTCGTGCACGGCCGCACCGACGCCCTTGAGGATCTCGGCGCTGAAGGGCTCAAAGTCGGCCAGGAGCACCCCGATCACACCGGTGCGCCTGGCGCGCATGCTGCTGGCCACCAGGCTCGATTCGTAACCGAGCTCCTGCACTACGTCGAGCACGCGCCGGACCGTCGCATCCGCTATCCCGTAGCGCCCGTTCACCGCCTTCGACACGGTCGACACCGAGACGCCGGCGGCCTTCGCGACGTCGTGGATCGTGGTTCTCCCGCTCATGGTCGCCCAGCGTATCCGGGGATGCGGCCTCGATGGAAACTGTTTTCGAAAACGTTTGACGACTCCCTCGAACGACAGCAGACTGCAACGCGACGCGGTCACACCCCCTGATGCCGCGGCGCCTGCAGAGACGCGGCGCAACTCTCGATGAGGAGAACCATCACATGAACAGCACACGGCGTTCCTTGATCTCCGCGGCCGCGATAGCCGCCGTCGGAACTCTCGCACTCAGCGGGTGCACGGCCAGCACCCCCGACGGCGGAGGTGGCGGCGACGCCGCCATGACCCTCTGGCACAACTCCACCACCGGACCGGGCGTGGAGTTCTGGGAGCAGACCGTCGCCGACTTCGAGAAGGAGAACCCCGGGGTCACGATCGAGATCCAGTCGGTCCAGAACGAAGACCTCGACGGCAAGCTCCAGACCGCGCTCAACTCCGGCGATGCTCCCGACATCTTCCTGCAGCGCGGTGGCGGAAAGATGGCCGCGATGGTCAAGGCCGGCCAGCTCAAGGACCTGACCGACTCGATCAGCGGTGGCGCTGCGGAGGAGATCTCCGACGCCGCCTACTCGGCCAGCAGCCTGGACGACAAGATCTACGCGATGCCGGTGGCCGTGCTCCCCGGCGGACTCTTCTACAGCCAGGACCTGTTCGACGAGGCCGGCATCACCGAGAACCCCACCACGATGGACGAGCTCGAAGCCGCGACCGAGAAGCTCAAGGCCGCCGGCATCGACCCGGTCGCCCTCGGCGCGAAGGACGCCTGGCCCGCAGCCCACTGGTACTACTGGCTGGCGCTGCGCGAGTGCAGTGCCGAGACGCTCGCGAAGGCCGCCGACGAGATGAACTTCGACGACGACTGCTGGGTGCGCGCGGGCGAAGACCTGCAGGCGTTCGCGGCCACCGAGCCGTTCAACTCCGGCTTCCTCACCACCACCGCCCAGCAGGGCGCGGGCAGCTCGGCCGGGCTCATCGCCAACCACCAGGCCGGCATGGAGCTCATGGGCGCGTGGAACCCCGGCGTCATCGGATCGCTCACGCCCGACCAGAAGCCGCTGCCCGACCTGTCGTGGTTCCCGTTCCCCGAGGTCGAGGGCGGCGACGGAGAGGCCGGCTCGATGATGGGCGGCGTCGACGGATACTCGTGCTCGGTGGATGCGCCCGACGCCTGCGTCGACTTCCTCAACTACCTCGGCACGTCCGACGTGCAGACCGCCTACTACAAGGCGTTCAACGCCCCGCCGGTCAACACCGTGGCGCAGGAGGCCGTGACCGAGCAGTACCTGAAGGACATCCTCGCGGCCTACAACGCGGCGCCGTACGCGACGCAGTGGCTCGACACGGTCTACGGACAGAACGTGGGCAACGCGCTCAACGTCGCCGTGGTCAACATGCTCGCCGGTCAAGGAACCCCGGAGGACATCGTCAAGGCCGTCCAGGATGCCGCAGCCAAGGCATAAGGCGGCCGCCCGGCTGGAAGTGATCCTTCTGGCCGGGCCCGCCCTCCTGGTCTTCCTCGCCTTCGTCATCTTCCCGGTGCTGATGGCGGGCTACTACGGCTTCTTCAGCTGGCAGGGCTACGGCCCGCCCACCGACTTCGTCGGGTTGAAGAACTATCTGACGATCCTGCAGGATCCGCTGTTCCACGACGCGCTGGCCCACAACGGATTCATCCTCGTGTTCTCGCTCATCCTGCAGGGGCCGGCAGCGATCCTCCTCGCGCTCCTGCTCAACCGGCGGATGCGCGGCCGGTCGCTGATCCGCGTGCTGATCTTCATCCCCTACGTGATCTCCGAGGTCGTGGTGGGCACGGGCTGGAGCCTGATGCTGCAGACCAGCGGCGCGTTCAACGACCTGCTGGAGAAGATGGGCCTCGGGTTCCTCGCGAACGACTGGCTGTCGAACCCCGACATCGCGATCTGGACGCTGATGGTGATCATCACCTGGAAGTACGTCGGGTTCGCGGTGATCCTGTTCCTCGCGGGGCTCCAGGGCATTCCGGAGGAGCTGCACGAGGCGGCCTCGATCGACGGCGCCTCGTACTGGCAGATCCAGTGGCGCATCACGCTGCCGCTGCTCGCGCCGACACTGCGCATCTGGGCGTTCCTGTCGATCATCGGCTCGCTGCAGCTGTTCGACCTGGTCTACATCATCTGGGGGCAGTACATCGCCTCCACCGCCGGCACCTCGACCATGGCGACCTACATGGTCTCCGAGGGTCGCAACGCCGGCAACTTCGGGTACGGCAACGCGGTCGCGGTCGTCCTGTTCCTGATCTCGCTCGTCGTGGCGCTGATCTACCAGCGCGCGGTGCTGCGTCGCGACACGGACGGCGCCCTGACCGGCGCCCCTGCACGGAAGAAGAGGACGACGCGATGACCGCCACCTCGGTACTCGTCACCCAGCGACCCGGACGCGCCGGGCGCCCCGGACGCGCCCCGCGCCCGCGGCCACCCTGGGCCAACCCGACCGTGTACTTCGTCGCGCTGATCGTCGTCGGGCTCATGCTCGCCCCGATCGCGTACATCATCATCGGCGGATTCCGCACGAACGCGCAGATCACGACCGACCCGTCGGGGATGCCGCAGCCGTGGGTGTTCTCGAACTACTTCGACGTCATCACCGGTGGCGTGTTCTGGCGGCAGGTGCTCAACTCCACCATCGTCGCCCTCGCCACCACGATCGGCGTCGTCGCGCTCGGACTGATGGCCGCGTACGTGCTCGCCCGCTACCGGTTCGCCGGACGCGGAGTGCTCTACGCGTTCTTCGCCGCGGGGCTCATGTTCCCGCTGACGGTCGCGATCACCCCGCTGTACATCGTGGTGCGCAGCCTCGGGCTGATGAACTCGCTCGGCGGGGTCATCCTGCCGCAGATCGCCTTCGCCCTGCCGACGACGATCATCATCCTGGTCCCGTTCCTGCGCGCGATCCCCGACGAGATCCAGGAGGCGGCGTTCATCGACGGATGCAGCCGGATCGGCTTCTTCTGGCGCATGGTGCTGCCACTCTCGATCCCCGGCGTGATCACCACCGGGATCCTCGCGTTCATCGGCAGCTGGAACGGCTATCTCCTGCCGCTGTTCGTGCTCAACGATGCGGCGGCGTTCACCCTGCCGCTCGGCGTGCAGTCGTTCGCCTCGCAATACTCGGTCGACACCGCGAAGGTCCTCGCCTTCACCTCGCTGTCGATGATCCCCGCCCTGATCTTCTTCAGCCTGTTCGAGCGCCGCATCGTCGGCGGACTGACCGGCGCGGTCAAGGGCTGACGATGTCGACGCAGACCCCACAGAAAGAGACGCACGTGCTCGCTCCCACACCCCGCCCCCGATTCTCCGCGCGCGTCGAGGGCCTCCTCGAGCAGATGACGCTCGAGGAGAAGCAGGCGCAGCTCGTCGGCTTCTGGGTGGATCAGGGAGACGAGCTCGTCGCCCCGATGGCCGGCGAGAAGAAGACCTCGACCCGGTACGAGGATGCGACGGCGCACGGCATCGGCCACCTGACACGTGTGTACGGCACGCGCCCGGTCGATCCGATCGAGCGCGCGCAGTGGCTGTGGGGTGAGCAGGCACGGCTGCAGCGCGAGACCCGGCTGGGCATCCCTGCCCTCGTGCACGAGGAGTGCTTGACCGGCCTGGCCGCCTGGCAGGCGGCGACCTTCCCGACCCCGCTCGCGTGGGGCGCATCCTTCGATCCCGAGCTGGTCGAGGAGGTGGGGCGGGCGATCGGATCGTCGATGCGGACACTCGGCATCCATCAAGGACTCGCTCCCGTGCTCGACGTGATCCGCGATCCGCGCTGGGGGCGCGTCGACGAGTGCATCGCCGAGGACCCGCTGCTCGTGGGAACCGTCGGCACCGCCTACGTCCGCGGCCTGCAGTCGGAGGGCGTGCACGCCACCCTCAAGCACTTCGTCGGATACTCGGCGTCGACCGCGGGCCGCAACCACGCGCCGGTGCACGCCGGGCGGCGCGAGATCGAGGACGTGCTGCTCCCGCCGTTCGAGATGGCCGTGCGCGAGGGCGGGGTGCGCAGCGTCATGAACTCGTACACCGACATCGACGGGGTGCCGGTGGCCGCTGATCCGTACTACCTCGACGAGGTGCTGCGCGGACGCTGGGGGTTCGACGGGGTGGTCGTGTCGGACTACTTCGCCGTGGACTTCCTGCAGAGCATGCATCACGTCGCGGCCGACTCCGCGCAGGCCGCCGCGCTGGCGATCACCGCCGGGATCGACGTGGAGCTCCCCTCCCCGGACGCGTTCACGACTCTCGCCGCACAGGTGCGCGACGGGTCGCTGGAGCAGAGCATCCTGGACCGGGCGGTCGGACGCGTCCTGGCGCAGAAAGAGGAGCTGGGACTGCTGGATGCCGACTTCACGGTCGCGCCCGACGCGATCGACCTGGATTCCCCCGAGCATCGCGCACTCGCCCGCCGCCTCGCGGAGGAGTCGATCGTGCTGCTGAGCAACGACGGCATGCTGCCGCTGGATGCCGCCGGTGCGCCGCGGATCGCCGTGATCGGACCGAACGCCGACAGCGCGGAGGCGCTCATGGGGTGCTACTCGTTCGTGAACCACGTACTGGCGCATCACCCCGAGGTGCCCGCCGGCATCGCCCTGCCGAGCGTGCTCGACGGACTCCGTGCCGAGCTCCCCGCAGCCACGATCACCCATGTCGTCGGCGGCGAGGTCGAGGGCGAGGACCGCAGCGGGTTCCCGGCCGCGGTCTCCGCCGCCGACGAGGCCGACGTGGCGATCGTCGTGGTCGGCGACCGCGCTGGACTGTTCGGGCGCGGCACGGTCGGCGAGGGCAACGACGTCGACTCGCTGGAACTCCCCGGGGTGCAGCGCGCCCTGGTCGAGGCCGTCGTCGCGACCGGCACCCCGGTGGTCATCGTCGCGCTCACCGGTCGCCCGTATGCGCTGGACTGGGCGCTGCCGCATCGGGAGTCGGGGGCCGGCCTGACCGCCGGTCTCGGTTCGGTGAACTCCCCTGCTCCGTCCGGCTCCGCCACCGCCGAGAAGCGCCTGGTCCCGGCGGCCGTGCTGCAGGCCTTCTTCCCCGGCGAAGAAGGGGGCCCGGCCGTCGCGGCGGTGTTGAGCGGGGCCGTCGCCCCGTCGGGACGGCTCCCCGTGTCGCTGCCGCGGTCCGCGGGCGTGCAGCCGTATTCGTACCTGCATCCTGCCCTCGGCGGACGCACGGATGTGTCGAGCGTCGATCCGTCGCCGGCGCGGCCGTTCGGGTTCGGACTCGGCTACACGACCTTCGCGCACGAGCAGCTGACCGCCGACGCGACGGTCGGTGCGGGCGCGGAGTTCCGGGCGTCGGTGCTCGTGCGCAACTCCGGCTCCCGCGCGGGCACCGACGTCGTGCAGCTGTATGCGCACGACGAGGTCGCGAGCGTGGCCCGCCCGGTCGCGCAGTTGATCGGGTTCCAGCGGGTCGCGCTGGAAGCGGGCGCGGAGCAGCGCGTGGAGTTCACGGTTCCCACAGAGCGTCTCGCATTCACGGGCGTCGACGGTGTGCGGAGGGTGGAACCGGGGCGGATCCGGCTGTGGGTCGGGGCCGCCTGTGACGACGAGGAGACCTCGACCGCGATTGAGATCGTCGACTGAGAGCTCTCAGTACATCTCCCCGACGGGAACTGGAACGGCGAGCACGTTGCCCGGCTGCGCGAGCGGGCACGCCCACGCCGGGTCGTAGGCGCAGGACGGGTTGTAGGCGAAGTTGAAGTCGAGCACGATCGTGCCGCCTGCGGCATCCGATCCCAGGTCGGCGCCCTTGATCGTGTCGATCAGGTAGCGGCCGCCGCCGTACGTTCCACCCTCCCGTCCGGCGAGCGCGTCGCGCACCGGGATGAACAGACCGCCGCCGTAGGTGGTGAGCCGCCAGACGTCGAGCGATCCGGCATCGGGGATCTCGACCCGGCCGATGCGCTCGAACGGCACGACGCCGTCGGTCCCGGTCGCGAAGTCGAAGCCGCCGGGGTCGGCGGGCAGGATCGGCAGCTCGAAGCGCCAGTCGGGATCGTACGAGGCGAGGGGCAGACCCTCGAACAGCGGCCGGTCCTCCGGCAGCAGCGGCGTCGCGGGGTGATGGAGCATCAGCTCGTCCCGCTCCATCCGCCACAGCTCGTGGGCGTCTTCGGGAGAGTCGGCGAGACGCACGGCGTCGTACAGGGCGAAGACCCGGCGGCGCCAGTCGGCGACTTCGAGGGCGGTGCGGGCGCTCGTGCGGGTGCTCGTCATGCGTCCAGGCTACGGGCCGGGCAGCGGGTGCGAGGCGGATCCGGCGATCATCTCGGCGTACCCCTCTTCGTAGGTGGGGTAGTCGAGACGCCCGAGCAGCGAGTGGAGCAGCGACCCGTCGTACACGAACCCGCGGGGGGCGTCGGATGCCTCGTCGGGTGGAACTTCGACGCCCAGCTCCCCGGCAATGAAGCGGACGACGTCGCCGAGAGGTGCCGGTCGTTCGTCGACCGCGTGCACCAGCCGTGGCGCATCGTCGGTGCGCAGGAGCAGGTCGAGCGTGCGCACGAGGTCGGTCTCGTGGATGCGGTTCGTGAGCCGGGAGTGGTCGACCGCCGCGCCCTCGCGGACCTTGCGCAGCAGGAACTCGCGACCGGGACCGTAGATCCCCGCCGGGCGCACGACCACGGCGTCGAACAGTTCGGCCGCCGCCCGCTCGCCGTCACGGAGCCCCCGCGAGCGCTCGGTCTCCGCCGCGGGCTCATCCTGCTCGGTGAGAGGACGGTCGGCCGTGAAGGCGCTCCCTTCGAAGACACCGGTCGACGACACGAACACGGTGCGGGCGGGCAGCGCCGGCAGGGCATCCCGAAGGTGTCCGAGTGCCGTGCGATAGGAGTGTTCCGCAGCGCCCGGCGGCAACGTGATCACGATCGCGTCGACGGCGGGCAGCGGCGTCGTGAGCGGCTGGGAGAGATCAGCGCGGATGCCGACCACGCCGGCGGGCAGCTCCCCGTCACTCCGCCGCAACGCGAAGACCTCACCGCCATCGGAGAGAAGCCGGGGCGCGAGGCGCGCGCCGAGCTTGCCGAATCCGACCAGGAGTGTGCGCCGCGGCGCCGGGGTGGTTTCCATCGGTCCCAGGCTCCCACAGGTCCCGCACACGCAAGAAGCGCCGCACCCTCCGAAGAGGATGCGGCGCTTCGGCCGTGCAGCGCGCGTTACTCCGCTGCGGCGATCTTCTTGGCGTCGTCCGTGTTGAGCACGCGGAACAGGATCGCGGCGATCACGGCGCCCACGACGGGGGCGACGATGTAGAGCCACAGCGAGCTCCACGCGAAGTGACCGCTGACCGAGAGGCCGAGCGCGACGGCCGGGTTGAAACCGCCGCCCGAGATCGAGCCGACCGTGGCCGCACCGACGAACACGGTCGCACCGATCGCGAGACCGTAGAACGAGTTGCCCGCGGTGTCCTTCGACGTGGCCGTGTTGAGCACGACCCACACGAGGATCAGCGTGAACAGCGCCTCGACGAGGAACGCCGGGCCGACCTCGATGACCATGGCCTCTTCACCGGCCGGCCAGACCGACATGCTGACGAGTGCGGCCACCGCGCCACCGACGAACTGCGCGATGAGGTAGGCGATGAAGTCGGCGACGCTGAGGCCGCCGCGCAGGAACACACCGACCGAGACGGCCGGGTTGAGGTGGGCGCCCGAGATGTGGCCCGTGGAGAACACGAGCACCATCAGGGTGAAGCCGATCGCGAGGGGCGTCAGCGGGCTGCCGCTGTTCACCGCCGCGATGATCGCGAGAACGAAGAGGAAGGTGGCGACCGCTTCTGCGAGCGCCTTGCGTGCCGTACCGGTCATGAGAGAGCCCTTTGCTTGGGAATTCAGGAGAGGGGAAAGTCATCCGTTTGCCCGCGCACCCTGGCCGACGCACCCCTCGTGCGGCACCGACGCTATCGCTGCGCGCGCCGGAATATCGGGATGCCGCGCGGTATTGCTGTGAATTCCCTGAACTCGGACCCGCGCCACGACAGAAGCGACATCGACGTCGTTCGGATGCCGGAATCAGGGCGGTGATGTCAACCCCGTGGTCCGCGCCTCCCCTCCCCCGTAGCGTGCGAGGATGACCACCGAGACTGCCTCCGGCGCCGAGGCCCCGACGCGGCTGCGACGAGCGATCACCGGACCCCTGCTATTCGCCTTCATCCTCGGCGACGTGCTCGGTGCGGGCATCTACGCGCTGATGGGCGTGCTCTCCGAGAAGGTGGGCGGCATGCTGTGGGCGCCGCTGCTCCTCGCGCTGCTGCTCGCCATGCTCACCGCCGGCTCCTACGCCGAGCTGGTCACCAAGTACCCTCGTGCCGGCGGGGCCGCGGTCTTCGCCGAGCGCGCGTTCCACAGCCCACTGGTCTCGTTCCTCGTCGGCTTCAGCATGCTCGCGGCGGGCGTGACCAGCGCGGCAGGACTCGCCATCGCGTTCGCGGGTGACTACCTGGGCACCTTCCTCGACCTGCCGACGATCCCGGTGGCCATCGCCTTCCTCGCCCTGGTCGGCCTGCTGAATGCCCGCGGCATCCGCGAATCCCTGGGCGCCAATCTCGTGATGACCGCGATCGAGCTCAGCGGACTCGTCATCGTGATCGCCGTGGTCGCGATCTTCCTCGGCGGTGGGGGTGGCGACATCTCCCGCGTGGGGCAGGCGCCAGAGGGAACGAGCGTCGCCATGGCGGTGCTCTCCGGAGCCGTCATCGCGTACTACTCGTTCGTTGGCTTCGAGACCTCGGCCAACATGATCGAAGAGGTCAAGAACCCGCGGCGCACCTACCCGCGGGCCCTGTTCGGAGCACTCATCACCGCCGGCGCGGTCTACGTCCTCGTCGGGCTGGCGAGCTCGATCGCCCTCCCGCCCGCCGAGCTGCAGGAGTCCAGCGGCCCGCTGCTCGCGGTGGTCGAGGCCACCGGCGTCAGCATCCCCTCCTGGCTGTTCAGCCTCATCGCCCTCGTCGCCGTCGCGAACGGCGCCCTGCTGACCATGATCATGGTCAGCCGCCTCACCTACGGCATGGCCGAGCAGGGCCTGTTGCCCCCGATGCTCGGCCGCGTGCTCCCGAAGCGGAAGACGCCGTGGGTCGCGATCCTCACCACGACCCTCGTCGCGATGGGACTGACCCTCGTCGGCGATCTGGCGACGCTCGCCGAGACCGTGGTCCTGCTGCTCCTGGTCGTCTTCCTCAGCGTGAACATCTCGGTGCTGGTCCTCCGGCGCGATCACGTCGAGAACGATCACTTCCGGGTCTGGACGTTCGTCCCCGTGCTCGGCATCGCCTCGTGCATCCTGCTGCTCACCCAGCAGCGCCCCGTCGTCTGGCTCTTCGGTGCGATCCTGCTCGCCGTCGGCGGTGTCCTGTACCTGCTCACCCGCTGGAACCGGAAGCGCACCGGTGGCGCACCGCTCGGGACCGGCCCGAAACCTGACACCGCAACCGACCCGAAGGAGAATCATGAGCACGCCTGAGAACAACGCCGACGAGATGACGAGCGCCGAGAAGCGCCACGATCAGCTCACTGCCGCGCCGGATGCGACCGATGCCGATGCCGCCCCGCGCATCGAGGTCAGCGAGCACGACGGCAACACCCGGATCGACATCGCCCCCGACGCTCCGGTGCGTCCGGGCCCTGGTCCGGGGGTCGAGGCCGACGAGGACTGATCCGCGGTTCAGACGCCCGCGGTCGCGCCGATCCACTCCCGCGTGCTCGTGACGGTCGCGAACCCGCGTGCCGAGAGGATGCTCTCGGTGCGGCGCATGAGGTCCTCCCCCGACACCGCGGCGAGCGCACCGTGAGCCGGGATGGCGGAGGTGGTCGTCGCATCCGTCACGAACTCGACCTCGAAGCCGAGGTCGGCGGCGATACGGGTGGTCGTCTCGCAGCACTGCTCCGTGCGGATGCCGCAGACGACGACGCGGCGGATGCCTGCACGCCGCAGTCGCTCCTCGAGGTCGGTCGAGCCGAACGCGTTGACGGTGGTCTTGGTGAGCGCGTCCTCGGACTCCCGAGGCTCGAGTTCCTCGATCACCCGCACGAATCCGTTGGCGGGATCGAACACGCCTCCGGTGCCCGGTTCGGAGTGGGTGATCCACACGACCGGGTCGCCGATCTCGCGGGCATGCGCGACGAGGAGCGCGATGTTGTCGAGCGCCGCCGGGTTCGCGGTCGCCGCCCAGTCGTCGGCGCGCTGGCGGAACGACTCCTGTGCATCGATGACCAGCAGGGCGGTGTCGGGAGAAGTCGTCATGGGCTCATCGTGATCGCCGCCGAGGCGCCGGGCAAGGTCCCATCCGGCCAACGACCGCATGGTTCCGGCCAGCGTCAGAGCCAGCCCTTGCGCTTGAACGCCGCGTACAGGCCGAATCCCAGCGCGACCATCATGCCGACCGCCATCGGATAGCCCAGCAGCCAGTGCAGCTCCGGCATGTGATCGAAGTTCATGCCGTAGATCGTGCCGACCAGCGTCGGGGCGAAGAGGATCGCCGCCCATCCCGAGATCTTCTTGACCTCGTCGTTCTGACGGATGCTGAGCTCCGTCATCCGCCGCATCTCCTCGTTCTGCCGACGGGCCACGATCGTCGACTCGACGGTGAGGGCGTTGTCGAGGACGGTCCGGAAAGTCGTCGCGCGGTCGCTCACCCGGAGCGTGTGATCGAGCACATCACGCAGGTAGCTCCGCAGCTCCTCGCCCACCAGATACTTGTCCGAGCCGCGCAGCAGCGCCTCGAGCATCCCGGAGAGCGGCTGTGTCGCGCGCTGAAAATCGATGACCTCCCTGCCGAGCTCGTAGATGCGCTGCGTGGCATCCACGTCTTCCTCGAAGAGCTGGCTCTCGATCTCGTCGATGTCGTTCTCGAGGCCCGCGAGGACCGGCGCGTACTCGTCGACCACTTCGTCGAGGATGGCGTACAGCACGGCTTCGGGACCGAGGGCGAGCAGCGCGGGGTCGCCCTCCAGCCGGTGCCGCACGCGTCCGAGGTCGGGCGATTCCGCGTGCCTGATCGTCACGACGAAATCGGGGCCGACCAGCACGTGTACTTCCCCGAACTCGACCTCCTCGGCCTCGTCGAGGTAGCGGGCCGGGCGCAGCACCATGAACAGCACATCGCCGTAGCGCTCCAGCTTGGCGCGCTGGTGCCCCGAGAGAGCATCCTCGACGACGAGGGCGTGGATGCCGAACTCGTCGGCGACCTCGCGGATCTCTTCCTCACTGGGCCGGTACAGCCCGATCCAGCTCATCCCGCCGCGTTCCCGCATGCGCTCGAACGTCTCGCTCAGGCTCTGCGGATTCTCGGCGCGCACACCGTCCACGTAGATCGCGTTGTCGATGATCGCCATCGTCGCCCTTCCCTTCCGCACCGAGGTCGGGCCGGTGGTCACTCCGCAGGCGGCGGCACGCAGGCGAGCGCGGACTTCGAGATCGCCTCGTGGTACTGCTCCGCCGTGAAGGGGAGCCCGAACTCCGGCGCCGTCTGGCCGGACGCCGCGGGGGCCTTCGACGCGATCGCCGCGAGTTCCCACGACAGCTGCTGCGCGATCGCCACGCCTGCCGTCGAGTCGTTCAGCACCACGGCGACGGTGAACCCGGTCGCCGGATCGGAGTATGCGGCCGTGGCGTAGCCCGGGACGGAGCCGTGCTGACCGACCATCGAGCCCACGAGGAACGCCCCACCGGCGGTCTGGAACCAGGACGGGTCGTGTGCACCGGCCGGGAGCGGGCTGCCGAAGCGAGCCGGCTTGTCCTTGGTGCGCAGCACCTGCTTCGCCTCGGCCTGGACGTAGCGACCGAGATCGGTGATGTTCGAGACGACGCCGGAGTCGGTGTAGCCGGAGCTGGCCGAGAGCGTGGTGATGTCGACGGGGGCGGCGCAGTTGAAGCCGCCTTCGACAGCCGACATGTAGTGCCCGTTCAACGGGGTGTCTCCCGGCGCAGCCGGCGTCGAGCCGGGGAGCGAGGTGGCGGCGAGTTCGAGCGGCTCCGTGACGTACTCCGCGATCAGCTCGGATGCCGACATGCCCGTGGCCCGCTCGAGAGCGAGGCCGAGGAGGAGGTATCCCGCGTCGGAATCGCGGAAGGTCGTCGCCGGTGCCACCCGCTCGCGGCCCAGCCCGTAGCCGGCGAGCTCCAGCGGAGCCCATATCCGCTCCGGGGTGTTCAGCAGCGCGCCCTTGATCGTCGGCTCGGACGATCCGGCACCGCTCGTACCGTTGCACAGGTCAAGGAGGGTGACGTCCTTCATGTCGGCGACGCCCGAGACGTACTTGGGCACCTTGGCGTCGAGCTTGACGGTCCCCTCGTCGGCGAGGGCGTAGAGCACGTCGCACGTCATGAGGCGGGTCACGTCGGCGACGCGGAAGGTCATGTCGGTGGACAGCTCGCCGCCGTCGCGGTCCTGCGTGCCCGATGCGGTGACCCAGCTGCCGCTCCACGGGACCCAGACGCCCACGATCGCCCCGGAGGCGCCGGATGCGGTGAGCGCGTTGTCGACGGCCGCCTGCATGGCCTCGACCGTCGCGTCGGGCAGTGCGCCGTCGACCTGAGCCGGTGGCGTGTAGGTGAAGGAGCCTTCGGAGGAGCATCCGGTGAGGACGAGAGCGAGCACGGCCGCACTGGCCGCTGCGGCGCGCCAACGGCGCGACGAGAGAAGCTGCATGTAGAACCCCCGAGGATGTGTCTCCCGAGTCTAGAACGCGGATCCTGAAAGTCGGCCCCGCGCCGTGCGATCCCTGCGCGCGCGTAAGGTGAGAATCGTGTCCCACCTCTTCGATGCCGACGTGATCGCCGCCGTTCTCCGCCACATGAACGGCGACCACACCGACGACAATCTGCTCATCGCCCGCGCCTTCGCCGAGACCGACGCCGAGATCAGCGACTCCGTCATGACGGGCTTCGACGGCGATGGCGGGGTGTGGGCGATCACCGCCGGCGGTGCCGCCTCCGAGCTGCGCGTGCCGTGGCCCGGCGGACCCATCGACGACCGCCCGTCGGTGCGTCGCGAGGTCGTGGCGCTCTACGACGAGGCCTGCGCCCGCCTCGGGGTCGAGCCGCGTCCGCACGCCTGATCGTCGCGGAGACGTGGCGCCGGACGACTTCCGGTGACTCCGGGCTTTCCTCTGAGGTAAGGCGACCCTTACACTAAGGTCATGCCCGAGATCCTCTCCTTCTCCGCCGCCCTGCGCGAGCGCTCGTCCGGATCGCACTCCCGCAGCGAGACCGCCGGCTTCATGTCCGACCTCCTGAAGGGTGAGGGCTCCCGCGAGGACTACATCTCGCTCGTCGCTCAGCACTACTTCATCTACGAGGCACTCGAGAGCGCCGGCGACCGCATGCGCCAGGACCCGATCGCCTCGGTCTTCCTCAGCGACAAGCTCACGCGTCTTCCCGCGCTCGAGGCCGACCTGGAGTTCCTCCTGGGCGCCGACTGGCGCGAGCAGATCGTGCCGCTGCCGACCACGCAGCGTTACGTCGACCGCATCCGTCAGGTCGGGGCGACCTGGGCCGGCGGCTTCGTGGCGCATCACTACACGCGCTACCTCGGCGACCTCTCCGGCGGGATCTTCATCGGCCGCGTGATGGCCCGTCGCTTCGGCTTCGAGACCAACGGCATCGGCTTCTACCTGTTCGACGACATCGCCGACCCGTCGGCCTTCAAGGACGTGTACCGCGAGCAGTTGGATGCGGCGCCGTGGGACGACGCCGAGCGCGAGCGCGTGATCGACGAGGTGCTCCTCGCCTACCGCTTCAACACCGAGCTCTTCGAAGACCTCGACCGGGCGCGCGCCGCGGCCTGAGGCATCGGCGTCAGCTCTTCGGCAGCTCCGGCGTCGATGCCGCCAGCCATGCGTCGCGCATGAACCGGCGCACGTCCTCGTCCACCCGGATGTCGCGGGGTCGCAGCGGGCGCGACAGGTAGAGCCCCTCGAGCGAGGTCAGCCGGCTCAGCGCCACGTACGTCTGCCCCGGCGCGAACGCCCCGGAGCCGAGGTCGATGATCGCGCGTTCGTAGGTCTTGCCCTGCGACTTGTGGATCGTGACCGCCCAGGCGAGCCGCAGCGGGAACTGGGTGAACTCGGCCACCACGTCGCGCGACAGCTTCTTGGTGTTCTGGTCGTACGCGTAGCGGAACCGTTCCCACACGGCGGGTTCGACGTCGACCTCCTCGCCGTCGATGTCGACGCGCACCGCGCTGCCGATGATGCGGACCACTGTTCCGATGGTGCCGTTCACCCAGCGGGGCGGCTCTCCGGACATCGCCGTGTCGTTGCGCAGGAACATCACCTGCGCGCCGACCTTGAGCTTGAGCTCGGACTCGGCCGGCAGCGACGCCTCGCCGCGCCCGAAGTCGCCGCTGACCTCGGCGCGCGCGGTCTGCTCCTTGCCCGGCAGTGCAGCAAGATGCCTGCTGTTGATGCTGTTCACGATGTCGTTGCGCGTGGCGAGGGTGATCATCGGCACCTCGCCCGGCTCCGGATCCGGCGGCGTGCGCGCGCCCTGCGTGTTCAGCACCCCGGCGATCTCGGCGGTCACCCGCCCGTAGCGCACGGCGTTGAGCATCGCCTTGAACCCGTCGTCGGACTGGCGGTGGATCTGCACCAGCTCCCGCACGTGCAGCTCGGCACGGGTGTCGACCTCGAACAGGCCTCCCTGATCGGAGATCCCGGACCCGCCGGCCCACACCTTGGCGTCGAAGAACCAGAACGAGCGGTAGTGGTCCTGCACGTAGCGGGCCTCGTCGCCCCTCGGGGGAACCGGCGCCAGCTGGTACGGGTCGCCGAACATGACCACCTGCACGCCGCCGAACGGTTCACCCCTGCGTCCTCTGGCCTGGCGCAGGGAGCGGTCGATCGCATCCATCAGATCGGCGTTGACCATCGAGATCTCGTCGATCACGAGCGTCTCGATGGCGTTGAGGATGCGTCGCGTCGCATCGTTCTGGTCGATGTCGGCGTCGCCGATCAGGCCGATGGGCAGCCGGAAGAGCGAATGGATGGTCTGGCCCTCGACGTTGAGCGCCGCGACACCGGTGGGTGCACAGATCGCGATCTGCTTCTTCGTGTGCCAGGCGAAGTGCTGCAACAGCGTCGACTTGCCGGTGCCGGCGCGCCCGGTGATGAACACGTGCTCGCCGGTGTCCTCGATGAGCCGGAACAGCTCTTGCTGCTCCTCGGACAGGGCGGGAAGGGACACGGCACTCACAGGGGAAGCAGACGGAAACGGGGCGCCACCCATGCTACGTCCCGGCATCCGCCTGCGGCTGCCGACGCTCGGCGTCCCCTCAGGACGCCCTCCTAGACTGACGCCATGGGACGGGCCGGCACGCGCGCGCCCCGGCGATCGCGCCTGGGCGTCGATCTGGCGATGCTGGCCGTCGTCGGGCTCATGCTGGTCGCCGCACTCGGTGCCGGCGGGGCGACTCTGTACCAGCAGTTCTACGGCCCTTCCGCCTTCGTGACCCGCTATCTCGACCTGCTCTCCGCGGGCCGCGCCGCCGATGCTCTCCGCATTCCCGGCGTCGCGATCGACCGCGAGACCCTCGAGAAGGCGGGCATCGACCCGGCAGCCTCGGAGGCGATGCTCCGGCGCTCGGCACTCGCACCGCTGACCGATGTGAAGGTCGAGTCGGAGAAGCCCGCAGACGGCGGCACCGCAGTCACCGTGAGCTACCAGGCGAGCGGCCACTCCGGCACGAGCACGTTCCTCATCGAGCAGGACGGCTGGGCGGGCGTGACCCCCAACTGGCGCTTCACCACCAGCCCCCTCGCCGTGATCGACCTCACCGTTCGCGGCGCCGACCAGTTCGCGGTGAACGGCTTCGAGGTCGACCGTCGACAGGTGTCGGCCCTCGGGCCCGAGGCGGGCGCACTCGATCCCCTGCCGCTTCTGGTGTTCACCCCCGGGCTGTACTCGATCACGGTCGACACCCCCATCGCGACCGCATCCGGACACGGCGTGCTGTCAGACACGCCCCTGGCCGTCACGCCGCTCGACGTGCAGACCGAGCCGACCGAGGAGTTCGTCAAGGTCGTGCAGCAACAGGTCGAGCAGTTCCTCACCGAGTGCACGACGCAGGAGGTGCTGCAGCCGACCGCCTGCCCGTTCGGACTGCGGGTCACGAACCGGATCACCGCCCCGCCGAAGTGGTCCATCGCGAGCCAGCCTCAGGTCACGGTCATCCCCGACGAGGGCCAGTGGCAGATCCCGACCACCGAGGCCGTGGCGCACGTCGACGTCGAGATCCAGTCGCTGTTCGACGGGTCGATCGCACCGCTGTCCGAAGACGTGCCGTTCCAGCTCAACGGCACGATCGTGATCCTGCCGAACGGCTCGGCGTCGATCAGGGTCGGTGCCCCGGGTGACGTCCCGGTCGACTGAGGTCCCGGACGACTGAGCACTCCGCGACGGGTCTCAGCGGCCTTCGCGATCCTCACGGCGCTGATCGCGTTCGGCGAGCGCTGCGAGCTTGGCGTTGTACTCCTCGAGCTCCGCGTCTCCGGTGCGGTCCGCGTGCCGGTCCGCCCGACGCTGCAGCTTCGTGTCGCTGCGGCTCCACTGGATGGCGACCGTGATCGCGAGGATGAGCGTCGGGATCTCCCCGATCGACCATGCGATTCCGCCGCCGACGTACTGGTCCTGCATCGGGTCCACACCCCAGTCGCGACCCATCGCCCCGAACCAGTCGGCGACCATCAGCCCCTCCTGCATCATGATCGCGATGCCGAAGAAGGCGTGCATCGCCATGACGGCGATCAGCGTGATCAGGCGTCCGGGATACGGCAGACGGTAGGGAACCGGGTCCGCGCCGATGAGGCTCATGACGAACAGGTAGCCCGAGATCAGGAAGTGGATGACCATCCACTCGTGACCGAGGTGCTCGAACATCGACCAGCGCACGAGGTCGGTGAAGTAGAAGGCCCACAGCGACAGGATGAAGATGGCCGCCGCGACGAACGGATGCGTCACCACGCGGGCGAACGGCGAGTGCACGGCCCACATGATCCACTCGCGGCCGCCGCGGGTGCCGTCGTCGCGCTTGTGGATGGCACGCAGCGCGAGGGTAATCGGCGCCCCGGAGACGAGCAACAGCGGGATCGCCATCGACAGCATCATGTGGCCCATCATGTGGATGCTGAACAGGTACTCCTGGTACGCGTTGATCGGCCCGCCGGTGACCCAGACGAGCAGCAGCATCCCCAGCACCCAGAAGACCGTGCGGTGGATCGGCCAGCGGTCGCCGCGCCGGTGCAGGCGCCACACACCCGCCAGGTAGAAGAACAGTCCGAGGCCCGCCGCGATGAGCCAGAGCACGTCGATGTCCCACGCCGTGAACCAGCGTTCGAGGGTGAGCTCGGGCGGCAGCGTGGCCCCGGTCAGGATCTGGGCGGGCGTCTGCAGGAAGGCGGCGGTCTCGCCCGTGGGAGGGGGCGTGCGGGCCAGCGCGGCGGCGGCGCCGGAGGCGAGCCCCATCAGCGCGACCTCGCACAGCACGAGCAGCCAGAACCAGCCGGCGGCGCGGGCTCCGGCGAGCTTCGGGATGAGGCGGGCGCGGTACCAGGCGCCGAGCAGGCCCATGCCGCCCAGCAGCGCGACTTTGGCGAGCACGATCCAGCCGTAGGGCGTGGTCCACAGCGCGGTCCAGTCACCGACCGCGACGATCGATCGCGTGACCCCCGAGACGGCGACCACGGCGAAGGCGGCGATCGCGAGCGACGAGTAGCGTCCGACGAGCTGCGCGGTGTCGACGTCGGCTCGTCCGCGCAGCAGGATCAGCAACAGGAGTCCGCCGAGCCAGACGGCCGCGCCGATCGTGTGCAGCAGGATCGAGTTGACCGCCATGTTGTGCCCGGCGAGATCGCCCGCATGGCCCTGCGTCGCGAGCGGGAGGAAGGATGCCGCGGCCAGCAGCGCCGTGATGAGCGTGGGCGTCCACGAGCGCCAGGCGAACGCGAGCACCGTGATGATCGCGCCGAAGAGCGTGGTGATGAGCCAGGACTGGCCGAGCGGCAGCTCCAGCAGGAAGCGGCCCAGCTGCGTACCGAACTCGCGCTCGATGCTGAGCTTCGGGTTGAAGGCGGCCATGAAGGCGAGGAACCCGGCGAGGCCCGCCGAGATCGTGAACACGGCGGCGCCGACCGAGGCGATGTTCAGCGCGGCGTCGAACGAGCGATCCCCCGCGCGCAACCCGAACAGGGCCAGCACCAGGGAGCCGAGCATCACCGCGCCGGACATGTTCATCACGAGCTTGGCGATCGGCGTGCCCCAGAGCACGAACGGGCCGGGGTCCTGCAGGAGCGGAGGCTTCGCACCTCCGCCGACGAGGAGCGCGAGCGTCAGGGCGACCAGTGCCGCGACGAGGAGGATGACGATCCCGGCGATGCGATACGCCGAGATCCGGCTCGTCGACTCGCTGCGGGAACTCACCCCTCCAGCCTAGGCGCGCCCGGAGGGGGGAAAGCACGAAGGCCGCCCCCGTCGGAACGGGAGCGGCCTTCGATGAGGTGCGGTCAGATTACTTGACGGCAGCCTTGAGCTTGGAGCCAGCGGTCACCTTGACGCGCTTGCCGGCCGGGATCTTGATCTCGGCGCCGGTCTGCGGGTTGCGGCCCGTGCGAGCAGCGGTGTCGACCTGCTCGAAGGAGATCCAGCCCGGGATGGAGACCTTGCTGCCCTTGGCAACAGCGTCGGAGACCGTGGCGAACAGGGAGTCGAGGACACCGGAGACGGTGGCCTGGCTCTGGCCCGTGGCGCTTGCGATGCTCGCGACGAGCTCGGTCTTGGTGATGGACTTGTCAGCCATGTCATCCTCCAGCGACGAGATCCCGTCGCATCGTTGTGGGTATCGGAGCGGATGCTCCTGGTCTAGTGACCGCCTCGAATGTATCAACCACCACCCACATTTCCGCGTCATTTCGCGGGTTTTGGGCAATTACTGGGCGTGTCGCACCACTTTGGCCACTCCAGTCACAGATTCCGGGGTCGTCAGCGAGCCCGGTGCGCGTCGATCACGGCCCTGGCCGTGCGCTCGAACGCCGGGCTGACACGGCCTTCGCCGTCGAGATATCCGCCGACGAGCGCGGCATCGCGCAGCAGCACGAGCGACGCGGCGACCTCCTCCGGCTGCTCGAGACCGGCGGCCTCGGCGACCTGCTGCAGGGTCGAGCGGAACCACTCCCGGTGCTCGTCGATGAGCTGCCGCACGGCGCCGCCGGCATCCGGATACTCCGCGGCCGCGTTGATGAAGGGGCACCCCCGCGTGTGGTGTTCGCGGATGTCGGCGGCGATGCCCTGGACCACCGCATCCAGCAGCGCGTCGGGATCGGAGACGGCCGCTCCCGCCTCCGTGAACATCGCGCGGAGCATCTCGTCCTCGTGGCCGAGGTAGGCGAGCACGAGGTTCTCCTTGCCGCCGAACTGCTTGTAGAGCGTGGCGCGGGTGACACCGGCCTCCTCGATCACGCGGTCGACGCCGACCGCGTGGATGCCCTGTTCATAGAAGAGGCGGGTGGCGGCATCGATCAGCCGGGCGCGGGCGGGGCTGGGGCGCTTCGTCTTGGTGTCCATGATCTTCCTCTCATCGTGTCATCCGAACCCCGGCATCCGAATCCGATTTCCCGGTTTTGGGAATAGGTTGTGGTAGATAGAACGTTCGGTCTACTATCAGCGTAACGCACTTCCGATCAGCGGGAGCCGAACAGAGAGAAGAAGACCATGAACACCACCGACAAGACCCCGATCGTCCTGATCCACGGCCTGTGGATGACCCCCGCCAGCTGGAACACCTGGGCCGAGCGCTTCCGCGCCCAGGGCCACGAGGTCATCGTCCTGGGCTGGCCCGGCATCGACGACCGCTCGGTCGAAGACATCCGCCGCGATCCGTCCGCACTGAAGGGCATCGGACTGAAGCAGATCGTCGACCCCTACGAGCGCATCATCCGCGCACTCCCCGTGAAGCCGATCGTCATGGGCCACTCCTTCGGCGGCGTCATCACGCAGATGTTGGCCGACCGCGGCGTCGGCGCCGCGTACGTGGGCGTCGCCCCCGGACAGACCGCGGGCATCACCACCCTGCCGCTGTCGACGCTGTGGACCGGCACCCCGATCCTCGCGAACCCCTTCGGCCGCAACGGCGCCAAGCCGCTGTCGAAGCGCCACTTCCACTTCACGTTCGGCAACGACCTGAGCCGCGCCGAATCCGACCGCCTCTGGGAGGAATCGGCCGTGAACTCCTACAACCGGGTCTTCTTCGAAGGTGTCGCATCCGCGTTCAATGAGAAGGGCGGCGTCACCCACGTCGACTACGCGCGCACCGACCGGGCCCCGCTGTATGTCATCACGGGCGAGATCGACCACGTCGTGCCGCCGGCCATCGGTCGCGCGATCGTGCAGAAGTACCTCGCCACCGGCAGCCCCGCCGTCGTCGAGTACAAGGAGTACCCCGGGCGCACCCACCGCCTGGTCAGCCAGGACGGCTGGGAGGAGATCGCCGACGAGGCCCTCGCCTGGGCCGTCGCGCACACCGCCGCCGCCGTCGCGTGACGCCGGCTTGCGACGGGCAGACTCCAGGAATGAAGGAGATCTCGCGGAATGAAGGAGTCGATGCCGCATCTGCTCCTTCATTCCACGAGATCTCCTTCACGTTGCGCGGAACACGCTGTCACGCAAGGTGCGTTCCTTGCGTAACGGCCTCCATGATCACCGACTGCACCTCGGGCCAGCGCTCCATCACCTGCTCATAACTGAAACGCATCACACGGTAGCCACGGATCATGAGCTGCGCGTCATGCGCGATGTCCTTGGTCCGCTGCTCCCCCGCATGGGTCGCGCCGTCGAGCTGGATCACCAGCCGGTCACCGATGAGGAGATCGACCCGGCGATCCACGACCCACGCCTGCGGCAGCATCCGGAGCCCCATCCACCGGAGCCGATGGATGACGATGGTCTCCAGCCCGGAGTCCGCGAAGGGGCGCGCCCTCGCGAGAAGCGTTCGGGCGGGCGGCGGAAGCTCGAGGCCTCGGAGCCGCGCGGTGTCTACGAGCCGCTTGTTCATCGCCGACTCCCAGATCACGAGGGCGGTCTCGAACGGCTGACACTGCGCGATCACAGCGAGGGCGTTCACGAGCTCGTCAACCGCGGCATCCGGAGCACGGGGGACAACAGGCTTCGACCAGTGCACGACGACCCGCGACGGCACCCGAATGCGCGCAGCGTTCGGTCGAGCGGCGACGTGGAGCGGCGACTTCTCCGGAATCCAGAGCCCGTACCGCTCCGCCGCCGTCACGCAGCTCAGCACGACTCCGCGTGACACCGCTCCGACGGTCTGCGGATCGGCGTCGGGCAGCGCCACCCACCCCTGGCGCACGGTCGCGATCTCCCCCTGCTCCTTCGACCGCCGCAGCGCGTACTCGCTCACCCCGGCTTCTCGAAGCGTGCGCACTCGCGCGACTCCCCCACGACGTCGCAACTCGCTCACGGCATCCATCGAACGATCGTGCCCGCCCGCCTGGCACGGGCACGGCCACGACCTCGGTAGACGGGCACTGTTCTTCAGTCAGCAGTGGCTGTGCAGGACAGCTCCCTGCGGAGCATCCAGCCCCCACGAACGCGCCCGCTCTCCCGCCGGGCACGTCTGATCTCACGATCTGAAGGAGAAAACACGGAGCGAAGGAGTGGATGCCGTCAGCAGGCCTTCAGAGCGTGAGAACTCCTTCAGAGCGCCCGCGCGGCCCGCGCCCGCGCACCGAATGAAGGAGAAGACGCGGAATGAAGGAGTGGATGCTGCCTCGCGTCCTTCAAAGCGCGAGAAGTCCTTCACAACGCGAGGGCACCTCACGCGAGGGCACCACAACGCAGGACGAAGCGCCCGGGCACGCAGAAGGGGCGAGGATCCGAAGATCCTCGCCCCTTCTGTCAGCTGAGACTTACCAGCTCGACTTGGTGACACCGGGCAGCTCGCCACGGTGTGCCATGTCACGGAAGCGGACACGCGAGATGCCGAACTTCGTGAGGACACCGCGGGGGCGGCCGTCGATGACGTCGCGCGAACGCACGCGAGCCGGCGACGCGTTGCGCGGCAGCTTCTGCAGGCCGACGCGTGCGGCCTCGCGGGCCTCGTCGGTGGCGTTCGGGTCGACCAGGGTCTTCTTCAGCTCGGCGCGACGCTCGGCGTAACGCTCGACGATGACCTTGCGCTGCTCATTGCGAGCGATCTTGCTCTTCTTAGCCATTGATCAACGCTCCTCTCGGAATTCGACGTGCTTGCGGATTACCGGGTCGTACTTGCTGAGCACGAGGCGGTCGGGGGTGTTGCGGCGGTTCTTCTTGGTCACGTACGTGTAACCCGTACCTGCCGTCGAACGCAGCTTGATGATCGGACGAACGTCCTGAGCCTTCTTGGCCATTAGAGCTTCACACCCTTCGCCTGGAGGTCCTTGACCACGTTCTCGATGCCGCGGACGTCGATCACCTTGATGCCCTTGGCGGACACGTTGAGCGTGATCTTACGACCGAGCGAAGCGACGAAATAGGTCTTCTTCTGCACGTTCGGGTCGAAGCGGCGCTTCGTCCGGCGGTGCGAGTGCGAGACATTGTGTCCGAAGCCGGGAACAGCTCCGGTCACCTGGCACACTGCTGCCATGATGTGACTCCTTCTATACCGTGAGACCGGACGGCCTCACCCAAGATCCCTTGTCTGCACGCAACCACGACCCGCCGATCTCTCGGCCGCAGAAGGGGAAGCACGCGAACTGCGCACAGGAGTGTGCGCAGACAAAGAGTCAGTTTAGCACGCGCGGAGGGTCGACGAGAGCCGCAGCTTCGGCAGCACCCCGTCCCCAGCGGAACGGCGACACCGTGGGGTCACCATCGATCCAGAAGCGCCAAGGGAACGCGTGCGTGCCGGCGACCCCTGCGACACCGACGCGCGGGCCGCTCACCACGTCGTCTCGCTGATCGCCCAGCCACAGCTCGGCGCGGGCTCCGTGCCGCTCCTCCCCTGTGACGGCATCGATCCCGTCGTGCAGCGGATGCCGCAACCCGACGGCCTGACCGAGGCGTCCCGGTCCGCGGGCGAGGTCGCGAAGGGCGATGCGCCCGAGCGGCAGTGCGGCACCGCGTCGGCGAGCCGCGGCATCCGCTCCGGCAACGATCTCGCCCGCGCGCAGCAGCACGCCGTCGCCCTGTCCCTCCGGCCCGCACACGACGTTGACGCACGAGTGGATGCCGTGGCTCAGGTACACGTACAGGTGCCCGGGCTCGCCCCACATCGTGGCGTTGCGAGCGGTCGGCCCCATCCGCGCATGCGATCCGGGATCCGCGATCTCGCCGGTGCCCCGCCCGTGGTACGCCTCGACCTCGGTGATGCGCAGCCGCACCTCGACCGGGCCGGTGGCTTCGGGCCCGACGACGACCGTGCGCAGTTCCGCGCCGAGCAGTCGCGGCGCGACGTCGACGGCAGAGCCGCCCAGATCGGCGCGAACGGCACGGCGCAGAGCATTCTGCGTCGACATGTCAGAACCGCGGTGCCGTCTGGCACCAGGAGGCATCGAAGCCGGTGAGGGCGACCATCTCCTTGCCCGACTCCATGTCGATCAGATGCGTCTCGACGTTCTCGGGCAGCGGCAGCAGCATCCCGTCGTAGGGGTTGCTCGCCAGGTCGGGGGCGACGACGACCGCCGCGTACTGGCCGCTCGGCGACGCGCACGCCTGCAGGATCGAATCGGCCGAGCTGACCTCGACCAGCGGGGTCGCCGTGCCGTCGTCGTCGACGCGGATCACGGCCTGCCCGATCGGCAGCCCCGCATCGTCGCGCGAGACCACATGCCGCAGCGTGCCACCGGGGTACGGCGTGATCGAGGAGGCCGTGCCGTAGTCGGGATCGGATGCCGCGAGGGGCTCTTCGGATCCGTCGGCGAGGTTGAGCTCGACCACGGTGGCGTCGAGCCGCTCGACGATCGCCGTGTAGGTACCGCGGGAGATGCCCTGGATGGTCGCGGCAAGCCCGAGGGACTGCACCCCCGCATCGGTCGAGCGGTCGACGAGCGAGAGCGCTCCGTCGAAGTCGATGAAGAGCACGGCGGCACTGTCGGGCACGAACTGCCAGACGAAGACGCTCGCCTCCTTGCCCGCGACCTCGATGACCTGAGGGTCGTCTTTGCCGTTCAGCGACTGCGTGACCAGCACGCTCGCTCGTCCTTCGTCGTCGCTCAGCTCGCGGTCGGAGTAGCTGTAGCCGACGAGGCCTCCGCGCTCGGAGACCTGGACCGCCCCCACGTAGCCGTCGCCCGGGAGTTTCAGCTCGCGCTGGTTCCCCCCGTCGCGATCCATCACGATCAACCGGGACCCGTCATCCTCCTCGACCGCGACGACGAGCTGGTTCGAGGTCGCGCGGAAGTCGTTGATCTTGTCGTGCTCGTAGACCGCGACCCCGTCGCCCTTGAGGTCGGTGAGGAAGATCTTGTCCTTGCCGTCGACATCGCGGCGCAGGATGAAGATGTGGGATGCCGGGGTCTCGAAGCTCGTCGTCAGGGTCGTCGAGGGACCCCCGCCGGCACCGGTGACATCGGCGACACGCACCGTGTACTTCGTGGAATCGTCGAGCGGGACCGTGAAGCGCACACCGACGCCCCGACCCGATGCATCGACCGTGAACGGCACGGCCGGCTCGACGGTGACCTGCTCGGGATCGATGTCCGCGAGCGCCTGATTCGCCGTGAGGATGACCCGACTCCCGGAGGACTCGATCGCCTGCGCGGCGTCGACCTGCACCTCGCTGATCCGTGGCCCCTGCAGGAGGCTCACGATGCCGAACACGGTGCCGACGAGCACCAGAACGCCGAGGACAGCGCCGATCGTGAGGAGGAAACGGCGTGACGTCGCAGGGGTGCGGGCAGGCTCGCGGGCGGACGGGTCGCGGGAGTCGGCCGGATCGAACGCCTCATCGCGCGGCTCAGCATCGGCGTCAGTTTCGGCCTCGGTGTCGGCAGCGGCGGCGGCATCGGGAGCGTCAGGGGACGCGACGAAGGGGGCCGCACCCACGACGACGGGCTCCGTGGGGAGAGGAACAGACGGAAGCGCCGTCGCCTCGGCGTCTTCCCGCGCAGCAGCCTCGAAGGCGGCCATCTTGCGGGCGGCGGCTTCCTGCTCCGCGACCTCGCGATCGCCTGCCTCTCGCACCGCGGCCTCGCGGGCAGCGGCCTCACGGGCGGCGGCTTCGCGAGCAGCAGCTTCACGGGCAGCGGCCTCGCGAGCAGAAAGCTCGCCCGCATCGGCGCGCGGCTCCTCGGCGCTCGGTTCGGGCTCATGGTGCGTCGCGAGCGCGCGCTCGATCCGCTCGGCCTCGGCCGCCTCGGCAGCTTCTCTGGCCGCGCGCATCTCCGCACGAGTCTGCGGAACGGCGGGCACCTCGGGGCGCTCGTCGTCAGTACTCATACGGATCCCCCGGCTCGTCGATCGCGACGACATCGGTCGGCTCGACACGGAGCTTTCCATCGGCATCCGCGCGCACGGTCCCGGTGATCTCGACCCACTGTCCGGTCGCGTAGTCATCCGGATCGACGTCGACCGGGAGTGCGGCGGTCTGCGCGTCGATCACGCAGTGCGTGATGACCAATCGCGTGAGGTTCACGCCGTCGTCAGCCGAGGAGTCGGGCGTCACGAATCCCGTGAGGGTCACCGGTGCGCCGTCATAGGCGGCGGTGTTCGTGGACGCGGCGAAGACGCTCGCCCAGTCACCCACGCCGAAGGTCGATGTGTCGGCGACGCCGAGCGCGACCGTATCCGACCCCGCGAACAGGGCGCTCTGCTCCCCCGCGCGCGACATCGCCAGCTCGACTGACAGCGAGGCCGGCGGCAGCACGAGGGCGGCGGCGACGACGCCCGTGGCGATCACACCGCCCGCGACGGCCCCGACACCCGCGAGCGAACGTCGAGGGGAGGCGGTGGGCGAGCCGTGATCCGCGCCATCGGCGGCATCCGAGACTTCCGGAGCAGGCCCGTGATCGTGTCCGTGGTCGCCCTCCTCGCCGAGCGGGAGGGTGCACGACCAGATCGCGCCGGCGAGCGTCACGACCGCGGCGGTGCAGGCGAACCACACCGATTCGGGGCTGATGTAGAGGTTGAGGCGCCCGGTGAGTCCGAGGCCCAGCGTGACGACCGAGATCACCGCGGCGAGCCCCACACCCAGCCAGCGGGTGCCGAGCGCGCGGGCACGGATGGCGGTCTGCTCAGACAAGGACGTTCACCCCGATCCCGATGGCGAAGGCCGAGGCGAGCACGATTCCCACGATGCCGACCAGGGTGCGCGTCGTGAACGTGGTGCGCATGAGCGCGAGCATCTTGACGTCGACGAGCGGACCGACCAGAAGGAAGGCGACGATCGCACCGGACGAGAACGTCGACGCGAACGACAGTGCGAAGAAGGCATCCACGTTCGAGCAGATCGCGACGGTCATCGCCAGGATCATCATCGCGACGATCGACAGCACCGGGTTCGACCCGATGGCGAGCAACCACTCGCGCGGGATGAGCACCTGCACGGCTCCGGCGAGCGCCGAGCCGATCACCAGCGCGGGCATCACGGCACGCAGCTCGACGAGGAACTGCGTCAGGCTGCGGCGCACCGGCGTGCCCGGTTCGTGCGTCACGCGGTCGCAGGTGTCGACGAAACGCTGCGTGAGCATGCCGTCGGGGTCGGGGTGGCGGCTGTAGATCCAGCCGATCAGGTTCGCGATCAGGTAGCCGCCGACGAGGCGGGCGACCAGGATGCCGCCGTCCCAGCCGAATGCCGCGTGCGTGGTGAGGATCACGATCGGGTTCACGATCGGCGCCGCGATGAGGAAGGTCATCGCCTCGGCCGGAGCCAGCCCGCGCATCATCAGCCCGCGGGCGAAGGGCACGTTGCCGCACTCGCACACCGGGATCAGCATGCCGAGCAGTGACAGCACGGCACGACGGGCCCATGCGCGCCGGGGCAGCCAGCGGTGGATGACGTCGGGCGGCAGCCACACCTGAACCACGATCGACAGCAGCACGCCGAGGATCACGAACGGCAGCGCCTCGATCAGCACGCTCAGCGCGAGGGTGAGACCGTCCTGTGCGCGGGTCGGGAGAGCCGCGGGGAAGAGCGTCGGCAGGAAGGCGTCGATGAGGAACAGCGCCGCGATGATGACGACGCCGAGACCGACTCCGATCCAGGCCGAGCGCGCGGACGGCGCCGGGCGATGCGTGTGACCGTGACGGGTCGCCGTACCTGCCGAGGGGGTCACGCGTTCGCAGCCCTTTCGGCGTCGCGCTTGTTCGTGCACGGGGTGCACAGCCCGAAGATGTCGACCACGTGCGCGGCATCCGTGAATCCGTGCAGCGCCGCGGTGCGGTGCGCCCACTGCTCGACGTCCTTGGCCTCGATCTCGACCGTCAGGCCGCAGGACCGGCAGATGAGGTGGTGGTGGTGCCCCTGCGTCGTGCAGGCGCGGTACAGCGCCTCGCCCTCGGGGCTCTGCAGCGAATCGGCGTCACCGGAGGCGGCGAGGCCGGCGAGCGCGCGGTACACCGTGGCGAGGCCGATGCCCGTGTTGTCGTCACGCAGCGAGGCGTGCAGGTTCTGCGCGCTCACGAAGCCGCGCGCGTCGGCGAGTGCTTCGCGCACGCGTTCGCGCTGCCAGGTGTTCCGCTGAGCCATGAGACGAGTCTAGGCCGCAGGAGTTGGCGAGGGCTGGGAGTGGATGCGCCCGTGCATGACTCAGGCCCGGACGCGCTTCACCCTGGCGCGCGAGCGCTGCACGATCCAGCACACGACGTAGATGGTGAACGACAGGGTCGTGATGTACGGG
The DNA here is from genome assembly GCF_018613945.1 of Microbacterium sp. ISL-59. Taxonomy (NCBI): domain Bacteria; kingdom Bacillati; phylum Actinomycetota; class Actinomycetes; order Micrococcales; family Microbacteriaceae; genus Microbacterium; species Microbacterium sp. ISL-59. Next base: position 1,538,460 of record NZ_JAGGPG010000002.1, on the reverse strand, counting down.
CTCACGGGCAGCGTGCCGGCGAGGGCGAGCAGGATGCCGCCGACGGCCGAGACGAATCCGAACAGGGCGGACAGCAGTGGCACCGCGATGGGGCCGGCCGTCACACGCATCGCGGCGGCGGCGGGTGTGACCAGCAGCGCCATCACCAGCAGCGCACCGATGATGTGCACGCTCACCGCGACGATGAGGCCCAGCAGGACCATGAACATCAGGCTCACGGCACGGGTCGGCACTCCGCGCGCCGCGGCCGATTCCGGGTCGAGCGAGTCGAAGCGCAGCGGGTTCCACATCACCAGCAGCCCGATGAGCACGACCATGCTGATGCCGATGAGCCACCCGAGGTCGGGGCTGGACACCGAGACGATCTGCCCGGTCAGCAGGCTGAACCGGTTGGCGCTGCGGCCGTCGTACAGGGAGAGGAACAGGATGCCGAGGCCCAGGCCGAACGGCATCAGCACCCCGACGATCGAGTTGCGGTCCCTGGCCTTGGCCCCGAGGATGCCGATCAGTATCGCCGCGACCAGGGCGCCGGCCAACGACCCGAACACCACACTGCCGCCGAACAGCAGGGCGGCGGCGGCACCCGCGAACGACAACTCGCTCACACCGTGCACCGCGAACGCGAGGTCGCGCTGCATCACGAAGACGCCGATCAGTCCGCCGACGATGCCGAGGACCGCACCCGCGATGATCGAGTTCGACAGCAGGGCGACGAGTTCGCCGTAGTCCTGGAACGAGAAGACGTCGCTCCAGTCGACCAGGGGCCTCATGCCGCTCCTCCATGCTCGTGGTCGCCGTGGTCGTGGTGCGGCTCGGCATCCGGAACACCGACGACGACCAGCCGGTCGCCCGCGCGGAGCACGAACACCGGGGTGCCGTAGAGGTCGCTGAGCACGCGGGTCTGCAGCACCTCGTCGGGAGTGCCCAGGAGGAACCTGCCGCCCGCGATGTAGAGGATGCGGTCGACGCGACCGAGGATCGGGTTGATGTCGTGCGTGACGAACAGCACCGCGGCCTCGCGCTCACGGCGCTGGCGGTCGATGATGTCGGTCACGGCCAGCTGGTTGGCCAGGTCGAGGTTCGACAGCGGCTCGTCACACAGCAGCAGCGCCGGCTCGTCGGCGAGGGCCTGACCGACCCGCAGCCGCTGCTGCTCGCCACCCGAGAGCAGGCCGACGCGACGATCGGCGAAGTGCGAGGCCCCGACGGACTCGAGCAGACGGTCGACCTTGGCGCGGTCGCCGCGATGCGGGATCGGGAACCCGAACCGGCTTCCGCTGACGCCGAGCCCCACCAGGTCACGGGCTCGCATGCTGGTGTCGGGGGCGAGGTTGCGCTGCTGCGGGATGTACCCGATGCGCGAGTTGCCGCGGTGCACGGGCTCCCCCGCGACGCGGATCGACCCTGAAGACAGCGGCTGCAGACCGAGGATGCTGCGCAGCAGCGTGGTCTTGCCCGACCCGGACGGGCCGAGCACCGCGATGAACTCCCCGGGCTGCACCGTCAGGTCGAGCCCTGACCAGAGTTCGCGATCCCCGCGCTGGAGCGCGGCGTCGGTGATCTCGAGGACCGGAGCGCCGCCGCTCACGGCTGGACAGCGGCGGCGAGGCTCTTGATCGCGTCACTCATCCACTCAGAGTACGACGATCCGTCCTCGAGCAGCTCCGTGAACGCGACGACGGGGATGCCGGCATCCTTCGCGGCCGCCTCGACGCGCTCGGTCTCCGCGCCACCGGTCTGCGCGTTGGTCAGCAGCGCCGTGGCCTCGCCGCCGTCGATGACCTTGAGCGCCTCGAGCAGGACGGCGGGGGCGACATCCGTGCCCTCCTCGACCGACTCGGCGAACCCTTCGGGCGTGACGTCGGTCAGGCCGGCCGCGGCGGCGAGGTAGCCGGGCAGCGGTTCGGTCATGAAGACCGTCGCCCCGGCGGCATCCGTCTTGATGGTCTCGAGGTCGGCCTCGAAGCCCTCCAGGTCGGCGACGATCTCGTCGGCGTTGGCCGCGAACTCCTTCGCCCCGTCGGGGTCGAGCTCGGCCAGCTCGTCGGAGATCGCCTCGACGACATGGATCATCGTGTGCGGGTCGAACCAGACGTGCTCGTTGAAGCCCTCGATGTGGTTGTGGCCCTCGTGACCCTCTTCACCCTCGGCGTGATCGTGGTCGTGGGACTCGTCGTCGGCGTGGTCGTGCTCGGCCTCGTCGTGGCCTTCGTTGCCGGGGAAGTCGTGCGAGAACTCGACCGCCGTGACGACGTGCGGGTCCTTCGCGTCCTCGAGCAGCGTGTCGACGAAGGCGTCGTAGCCGCCGCCGTTCTCGATCACCAGGTCGGCCTTCTGCACCGTGAGGCGGTCGCGCGCGGTCGCCTCGTAGGAGTGCGGGTCCTGCGAGGCCGAGGTGATGAGCGACTCGACCTCGACGCGGTCGCCGCCGATCTGCGCGGCGATGTCGCCGTAGACGTTGGTGCTCGCGACGACCGTGATGGTGCCGTCGTCGCCCTCTCCCGCTGCCGGGGTGGAGCATCCGGCCAGCGTGAGTGCGGCGACGGATGCGAGGGCGAGGGCGACGACGGGCTTCTTCATGCCTTCACTCTAAACGTTAATGAGAACCATTATCAAGTTGAGCGGGATGCCGCGTTCCCGGGCTCGACGCCGCAGGCTCATATGACCCGTCGACTACATGTGATCCACACCTGTCGTTGTTGATCCAGGTAAACACAAGAGAAGGTGAGAAGTCGTCCTGGGCGAGATCGTCAAACTATGTGATCCGGTGCGGCACTTCCCCGAAGCTGGGCTGCAGGGGCCTTGGCGAGCTACTGATCCTGAGCGCTTTCAACCACCCTCCCGCTTATCCTTGCGTTACATCGTCAGGCTCGGTGTGCTTCCGGCCGCGAACGACGCCGGGGGCATCCGGTGACCCGGCACCCGCGTATGTCCGGTGTACCGTGTCGTTGTCCAGGGGGACGGCGCGAGCACTTTTCCCGTCGGTCGTTATGTTGGCTGACAACAAGGTAAGGCATTGGGATCCGAGGTCGAGCGTTTGAGTGCCAACGCGGATCGGCGACCAGCCGACATGCGCGCGTTCATCAGCGCCACCGCCAACGACGCATAGTCCCCCGGTGTCACTTCCAAAGCTATTCCGGACATTCTTGAGCTACTTCAGACCGACCCGAACGGGTTGAACTCACTGTTCCTCTGTCCCTCGCGCTCGCCGCTCACTAGCCTCGGACTCCGACAGGCCCATCGTCTGCCGCAACGAGGAGACCACGCTTGCAATCAGCCCGCGGTCACCAACTCACTAGCATCGCGACTCGAGCAAGCAGTCACCCGGTTCGGGCGAGGGCTCAACCTTGCTGGCGCGGCAATCGGCGGATACTCGAACACACGAGTAGCGACGAGGGGATCGATGTGTCGAACCACGACGAATACGACGAGTTTCCGCTGAGCTTGGATCGCAACCATCTCCCGGAACCGGAATGGTCCTACCCCGCAGCCGAAATCGGCCTGCACGCGACGGAGTCGGTGCCGGACTTCCCACCGCCGAAGGCCGCGAGGTCGGGCGCTCCCAACGTGCTGCTGGTGCTGCTGGATGATGTCGGCTTCGGGTGGCCGAGCGTCAACGGTGGACTGGTACGGATGCCCACAGCAGAACGCCTCGCCGGCCGGGGCCTGTTTTACAACCAGTTCCACACCACGGCGCTGTGCTCCCCCACGAGAGCGGCCATGCTCACTGGTCGCAATCACCACACCGTCGCCACCGGTGTCATCCAGGAGATGGCCACCGGCTATCCGGGCTACAGCGGCATCATCCCCAAGGGGACGGCGACCTTCGCCGAACTCCTCAAGCACGCGGGATACACGTCCGCGTGGTTCGGGAAGAACCACAACGTCCCCGACAACCAGACGAGCCCGGCCGGCCCGTTCGAGAACTGGCCGACCAATCAGGGATTCGACTACTTCTACGGTTTCATCTCCGGCGAGACCGACCAGTTCTACCCCTCGCTCTACGAGGGCACCAAGGCCGTGGAGCCGCCCGCCCGCCCTGAGGACGGCTACCACCTGACGACCGACCTGGCAGACAAGTGCATCTCCTGGATCGGCAGCCAGAAGGCCATCGCTCCCGAACGGCCGGTGTTGGCGTACTTCTCGACAGGGGCAGCACACGCGCCGCACCAGCCGCCGCTGGACTGGCGCGGACGCAACAAGGGCCGGTTCGATGCGGGATGGGACGAGTACCGCAGAGTCGTGCACCAGAACCAGCTCGACGCCGGCATCATCCCCGCGGGCACGAAGCTCACAGAGCGACCGGAGCAGATTCCCTCGTGGGACAGCCAGCTGCCGGAGCACCAAGCGTTGTTCGCGCGGCAGGCAGAGAACTTCGCCGACTTCCTGGAGCACGCCGACCATGAGGTCGGTCGCGTCGTCGACGCGCTCGAGGAACTGGGCGAGCTCGACAACACCGTCGTGATCTACATCCTCGGCGACAACGGCTCCAGCGGCGAGGGCTCGCTCGTCGGCACACCGAACGAGATCATGAGCCTCAACGGTCGGCAGCCTTCCATCGACGAAGCCATCGGTTTCATCGACAAATGGGGGCTGCCGGGCACGTCCCCGCACTACGCCGTCGGATGGGCCCACGCCGGCGACACCCCGTTCCAGTGGACGAAGCAGGTCGCCTCCCACTTCGGCGGTACCCGGAACAGCATGATCGTGTCCTGGCCCGACAAGATCACCACATCGGGAACACGCTCGCAGTTCCATCACGTCATCGACGTCGCACCGACGCTGCTGGAGATCGTCGGCATGACTCAGCCGACCGAGGTGAACGGCGTCATCCAGAAGCCCCTCGAGGGCACGAGCTTCGCCTACACCTTCGCCGAAACGAACGCCGATGCTCCGAGTCGCCATACGAAGCAGTACTTCGAGATGCTCGGCAACCGTGCGATGTACTCCGACGGTTGGATCGCCTCCTGTCGCCACGGCCGGCTGCCCTGGGAGACTTCCGGCACGTACAGCTGGAACGACGACGTCTGGGAGCTCTACAACATCGAAACCGATTTCAGCCAAGCCCACGACCTTGCCACTCAAGAACCCGAGCGGCTCCGCGCGCTCCAGGACATGTTCATGGCCGAAGCCGCTCGCTACAACGTTCTCCCCCTCGATGACCGATTCGCCGAACGCCTCGACGTGACCCTGCGCCCCAGCTTCTTCGCCGGCCGCAACCACATCACGTTTCACGAGGGTATGGTGCGCCTGCCCGAGGGCAGCGGACCGAAACTCGTCAGCGTCCCCCTCACCCTCACCGCCGAGATCGATATCCCTGAAGCGGGAGCCGACGGTGTCATCTTCGCCGTCGGCGGCGACGCCGCGGGCTGGTCGCTGTTCGGATGGGAAGGCGCCGTCCGGTTCCACTACAACTTCTTCGGAATCCGGCGCAACGATCTCGTCTCGCCTGAACCACTCACGCCGGGCACGCACACGGTCACCGTCGAGATCACACCTCAGACGCCGCGAGCAGGAGGACCTGCGGACGTCACGATGACGGTGGACGGTCAGCCCGCAGGAGACCTTCACCTACCCGAGCAGATCCCCCAGCGATGCGGCACAGAGACCATGGACGTCGGCATGGACTGCGTCTCCCCCGTCTGCGACGACTACGCCGACCGCGGCCTCTTCCCCTTCACCGGCAAGATCCACACTGTCACATTCGACTTCCCCGCCATCGAGCCGATGACCGGGCATGAGCGGCTAAAGCTCGCGAGCCAGATGGACTGATCTCCGACGACTCCGTTGGCGGCCTACGGTCGACCTCAGCGGCAGGCTTGCGAATCGATCCCGTCGCCTTCCCTGCGACCCGAGTCGTAGGGCGAATCGCTTGCCATCGGTCCAGGGGATGTCTGGGGCTTAGACGTGCGGGTCGCACACTCGATCTTCGAAGGTCTCATCGGGCTGCCGGGCTTCCCGCCTGCGTAGGCACCGGATCGGTTTGAGCGTTGAGGATCGGTCTGTCTCTCTGGCCGAAACGGTGACGTGAGAGCGGGCTGTGAAGACGAGTACGTAGCTGCCCTCCAGTGAGTAGCTACGCCGACTCAGCGATGCGGTGAACGTCGTGCGACGAAGTCTCAGCAGGTTCTGGCACGATGTACAGGCCACCGGGCGCGTTGGCGGTGAATGCCAGGGCTTCGATCCATTCCCGGTTGATCGACGGCTGGCGGCTTCCGCCGTACTTGAAGACCAGGTCGCTGCCCCCGTGGACCCAGACTGTGGTACGGCCGCCGCCGATGCTGACGTCTTCTTTCCAGGTGAACCCGAACGGCTCACCCCGACGCAGCTTCGCTATCATCACGAGCTGCAGGTGTGCGAGCGCACGATCCTCGATCTCGGTCTTGACAGTGCCTTCGTAGATGAACTTGCCCATGATGGGTTTCCTCTGCTCGCCACGGAACCCGTGCCAAGAGGTGTAACCGAAATGGTCGCTGGTGGTGTCCTCCCAGCGTCGCACACCTTATCGGCCGACGGAACCCGATTCGTCATCGCGCGACGCGATGGGTTCAGCTACGGCAGATCGCTGAGGTCGAAGTTCTCGTCTTCATCCGGTGACTCATCGTCGGTTGCGGAGGGATCGGTCGGGACCGGGTCGTCGGACATCTGGCGGGGAACGAGCTTGTCGGGAATCATCGGTTCTTCAGGGGTGGATTGTGCATCAGACATGTTTGTCTCCATTCATCGTGGCCACAGCATGCTCTGAGGGACACTCTGAGTGCAGGCCCTTGACTTCGACGAGCGGGCCAGTGTTTTCAACCCATCCTGTCGAGGGTCGTAATTCGCGCGCTCGTTGCTGCAACCATCGTTCGAGGGATGACGCGTGCGTTCCTTCTCGGTGACGACTCGTTCGGTAATCAGTCGGCGCGCTCGTCGGCTACAACTTCGGTCCCGTCATCGTGTCCTCTACTGGTGGGCGGTACGGTCGGTGGTGTTGCCTCGGCGTCTACGGTTCCGAGGTTGTCGTGGTCTTCTGGGCCGGGGGATGGCTCTGTGCCGATGTCGTTTTTGCTGCTGGCCGTGTTCATTTCGTCCGTCTCCCGTTGGGTGGCGCGTCCTTCAGCGATGTAGGCGAGCCTGCGGAGTGTTTCTGCGTTGCGTGCTCGGAGGAGCGGGTTGGTGAGGAAGCGGGGTATGAGGGTTGCTGGCCCCGTGCGGGGTTCTTCGTCGATGCGCACGACGCAGCCATCAGCATCAGTGCGCACTCGTATGGTGACGCTGGCTTCTCCGACGGGCCAGCCTCGCGCGATGAGTCGCATGCGGTGCGGGGGTGCCCATTCGACGCTTCGCGTCGTGTCATCGAGGACGAGGGGCCACGTGCCGAAGGTGTGGTGCAGCTCCGCATTGGGGGCGGGCCACCTCTCGTCGACTTCGCGCATGCGGGTGGCGCCGACGACCCAGACCGGATACAGCCAGCCGTCTTGGAGTACTCGGAACACATCGTCGGGAGTGCACCTCATGCGTCGGGTGTTGGTGGCCATCAGGAGGCCTCGGAGATGGTCATTTCATGCGCCCGAAGGTCGCATCGATGTCGGCCATCTCCATGGCAGCCGTCGCCTCGATCAGTGCCCGGAGCTCGCCGTCCGCACCGGGGGCGAACTCCTCGAGGCGTTCCGGAGAGATCGTCATGGGGTGCCCGACAGGTGCTTGCTCGCTGGCGTCGAGTTCGGTGCCGTCGTTCGACGGTGACGCGCCCTGGAAGATCTTGCCGGCTTCGGACTTGGCGGTGAGGTCGAACGAGTACTGCTTGCTCTGCAGGCCGCGGTCGAGGAGTTTCTTCACCTCGGGGAACTGCTCGGCATTCGTCTTCGGGATCGGCAGGGAGGTGCGCCAGTTCACGCCGAGCGTCTCGAGCGCCTTTGCGTAGGCGTTCTCGTGCGCCTGATCGCGCACGATGAGGTACGAGATCGTGCTCCGGGCCATCTTGTTGTCCGTCATCTCGTACAGCCGGCACTTCTGCAACCGGCCGGTGGATTCGAGCATGAGATTGTAGAGCAGATCGAGCACGAGGTTGCCCGAGTTGTAGACGTAGCTGCCGGACCACGGGTTGCCGACCGCATCGACGGGAAGAGCTCCCTGAGCTCCGACGAGATAGTGATGGATGTTGCTCGTGTCGACAGCGATGCGCAGGGGTGTCGCCCCGCCCGCGCCCGGCTCATCCAGGGGGTCGGTCGGCTTGCCCTGATACTGCGGAGATCCGTCCAGCAGTCGCGAGATCGTCGTGCCGATCAATTCGACATGGCTGATCTCCTCGGTGCCGATCCCCTGGATCAGGTCCTTGTACGCCTTGCCGTCCGGCCCCCGGAAATTGATGCTCTGGAAGAGGTACTGCATCATCGTCCGCATCTCACCGAACTGACCACCCAGCCCTTCCTGAAGCGCATTCGCCGCAGCGGGGTCCGGCTCGTCGTGAGCGATCTCGTTGATGAACTCCTGGACGTGAAAATACATGTCGGCCTCCGGTGGTAAGTCGTGCAGTGTGAGAGCCACACTGCACCCGCGAACGGCTTTCTCTGCCTCCCTCGACCTGGGCCGACAACCGACGTACTATGCGGACGCCGAAGAGTTGCCTCAGCCGAGGCTGACCGTCGCGCGCTTACCGTCGAGACGCATTGCTGCTATTCGACGAGCGACATTCCCGGGGATACGGGGCTGTCAGTACGTAGCTACTCGGATTCGACGCTGCTGGTCCCATGTGGTGCGCCGACGGGTTTGGATTCGCTGGAGCCGCGCTGGCGGAGGTAGATGCTGAAGACGACCATCGCCCCCACGGCGAGAAACTCCGACTGCCAGTTCTGCAGAGTCCTGTTCCAGAAATCGGGGGACGCGACGTACTCGATCCATGAGAGCGGCGGGGATCCGTGCTGCGCGTTCTCTTCGTTCGCGACGGTCTGACCGCCCAGGGACTGCGCGAACCAGGACAGCAGGAAGATTGCCCCCATCAGGATGAGAAGCGAATTCGAGTACGCCCACAAGCGCACCCCCCGTGCACGCGCCCAGCGTGGAGAGTCCGACCGCGCGTGGTGTCCGACGAACTGGTCCTGGTCACTACCGACTCCTTCGTCGCCTGGCTTCTTGGATTCTGGTGAGCCTCGTTGGACGAGCCAGACTGTGGCGAGGATGAAAAGGAAGAACTGCAGGAACTCGGACTGCCAGTTCTCCGCAACATCGACGAGGAAATCCGACGAGGTGATGAACTCGAAGTAACCGACAGGAGCCTGGTTGTGCTGCTGCAACTGCTCGTTCGTGTAGGCGTGGCCGGCGAACGACTGCCCGAGGAGCGCGAGTAGGAAGATCGTGAGGAATGCGAGGCTCAGCCCGTTGTCGCGGATGACTCTGCGCATGACTTACCGTCCCGCGAGCGGGAGCACGATCATCACGGCAAGCCCCAGCCCGATCATCGCAAGCCAGAACCAGAAGACGGCCCTCGTCTGGCGGTTGTCGGTGCCATCCATTGGTATCTGCCCTCCGCTCTCGCGGCACGGCCTCACGCCGCGACCGATTCTCCTCAACGTACGACTTACATCCGCGCGAAGGGAAAGGGCTTGATTCCGCCTTAGGAAGCCGGTAGCGACGGGTTCAGAGCTCCGGCGTGTCGAGTACTTCGTCGACGAGGGAGATCCCACCGGACGAACTCGCGGACTGCATCAGTTGCTGGATCCACTGCGTGTTTAGTTGCGGTGCCTCCGGTTCGTCGAAGGTGAAGCGCAGCGGGATCGAGGGGTGCAACCAGATCGTCGACCTCCCAATGGGGTCACCTTCAGGGTGCTTCCACGAGAGCGTGAAACTCTCGTTTCGACGAAGCTTGGTCGCAATGACGACCTTCAGGTGCGCCAAAGCGCGGTCGTCGATGTGAATCTCGTCGCCGGTGCCGTACTGGATGGTGCCCATACGTCAAACCATAGCCTTCTGCAGAAGCGCCCAGCGCTGGCGCGTGTGTCGTCCTAGCCGTCGAACCCGGGGTCGTAGAATCCGCCGTAGGGGAACTCGATGTCACCGCTGTCGCGAGCATCGTGTAGCACCGTGGCGACCGTGATCGAGGCACGGCTCGTCGGGGTGACGAGCACATGCACTTCTCGGTTCCCCACCACTGTCATGCGGACGAACCTTCCTGTTGATGCGGTTGCGTCCTCTATGCGATGGATCAGCTCTTCGACGTTCTGATCTTGGGCGAGCAGGGACACCACACCATCGATGACAACTTCGGTTTGGACCATCGTTTTCACATCAGCCATCCACGCAACCTACTCCGATCCCCACCACAACGGTCACCAGGGTTGCGAAGGCGGCGCGCGCGGCGCTTAGAAGCCTGCCCAACGTGAAATCTCCGACGCCACTGCGACAGGTGCGGATTGCTGCACGACATGATGCTGTCCCGGGAGCTCGACGAGCCTGCCGAACTGTGCACGGCGTCGCAGGCTCTCGCACCATTCGCCTCCGGAGACCGGGTCCTTGTCTCCGCGGATGATCAGTACAGGCATGGCGACGGCACCAAGGCGACGCCACATCGGAAACGCCAGCATGTGCCTGACTTGAGTGAGGTACCAGCGGACTCCGCAGCGGACGTAGTCGGTGAAGACGACGGCGTTGATCGCTGGAGTTTCGCCGACGGTGTCGAGGGCGAGTGCCCTCGCTTGCCCGCCCAATGTCTGGCGCTTGTCGTCAGTGACGGGGCCGATGAGAACGAGACCGGCCACCAGAACGGGTTGCTGGATCGCAACTTCTACCGCCCACTGTGCACCCATCGAATGCCCGACAAGCACGAGGCGCCCGTCTCCGAGAGTTGCGAGCGCGTCGGCCAGAGCGGCTGCCATCTGCGGGATATCGACGTCGGCGCGCGGCTTGGGTAAGCCCGCGAAACCTGGCAAGTCCACGGATACGACCCTGGTCGCCAGTGCTAGTTCGCGGTGAAGGCTGGCCAGATACCGATGAGACATCCCGATGCCGTGGATCAGCACCACCGTCACACGTGCTGACCGCACTGGAGCCATGGTTTCCATGACACGGAACGCCATCCCGCCCATCACGATGCGTCGCCGGCGAACCCGCATGCTTCCTCCTGCGATCTACATCCCTGACGTGAGTCGAGCATCGCTCACCCGCGGGTTTGGCGAGGTTCGTCGTCACGAGAGTTGCGCTGCCCGATGCGTCGATCCGTGTTCTGGACGATTTGCGCAGCACCTCGCGCCAGCGCGGCCTCACGACCGGCCAATACAGCCTCGTCTTGCGTGCTGTAGCCGTCACCTAGATAGCCTGGTTCGCCCTCAACACGGTTGTACCAGGCACCGTCCTCGTGAAAGGTCTCCACGACACCGTTCGACATAGGGTTCTCCGCTCTTTACCCCTTGGTAGCTCAGCGGCCAGCAGAAATCGAGCCCCTTCTTTTCTCTATGGCTGCGAGCATCGCACCCACACCACAGCGGTGAGCCTCAACTCTGAGCAGACTTACGGGTCGACGAGGACCGCGTCATTGTCGAAGACGCCGTTCAATCATCTCGGTTGCGCCGCATCCGGCAGGCTCGGTGGCCGAGCTAATGCACCCGTTACGTCGGAAGTCGGCATTTAGGAGTTCCCGTCTGGATCGCTTCACTCCCGTGCGAAGGCCGCCTGCGCTTCGAGCTCGAGGTCGAGGTACTGCTCCTCGCTGACGTCGACGGCGACTCCCTTGATCGTCCCGCCGGTGAATGTGAAGGGGGCCCGGTAGGACCGACTCACCGAGTCGGCGCTGTCATATCCGATGCACAGGCCGTCTCCGCACAATGTGAACTTCCCGACTTGGGCGCGCATCGGGCCGGTCGCCACCGCCTGGTCGTCGACGTAGAGGGTCGTGGTGCCGACGGACTCCTTGTACTCGCCGGCCCCTTCGCGGCTGAACTCCATGCCGAGGGAGCGCTTCCCCGGAGTGAGCTTCTCCGACACGAACGTCTGCTCCGGCTGGATGCCGAGGAAGTTGTAGACATAGTGCAGTCGTCCGTCTTGGATGAAGAGCGAGTGACCTCCGAAGCGGGAACCATGGGCGAAGATGACGCCTTCGGCGCCGTCTACGACGTCGACGTCGGCGATGATCTTGAACGACCGGCCACGCACGTTCACGGCGACGCCTTCGGGGACTGCCCCGCTGTCGGGGTAGTAGATGTAGCGGTGCCGTGGAGGCTCGGAGGATGGGCGGTCGATGGTGAGCTGTTCCATCGCGGTGCGGTCGTCGATGGGGAGCCCGTAGTTGATGTCGGCTTCTTCGAACCAGGCATCGACGAGTTCTCTGACTTTCTCGGGGTGGTCCGCGGCGACGTTCTTCGACTCCGAGCGGTCTTCGGCGACGTGGTAAAGCTCCCACGCGTCCTGATCGAGGTCACCGTGCCCGGAGATCGGGGCGTGCGTGGCCGCCACCTTCCAGCCATCCTGCCAGAGCCCTCTGGTGCCGAGCATGTTGTAGTACTGACGTCGCTTCCGGGTGGGAGCGTCCGGTTCGGCGTCGAACGAGTACCGCATGGACACTCCGGGGAGGGGGGCTTGTTCGACACCGCGATACGCGTCGGGCATCTCCAAGCCGGCGACGTCGAGGATCGTGGGGACGATGTCGGTGGCGTGGTGGTACTGGTGCCGGATTTCGCCCTTGGCCTTGATGCCGGCGGGCCAGTGGATGACCATCGGGTCACAGGTGCCGCCGGAGTACTGGCTGTAGCGCTTGAACATCTGGAACGGGGTGGAGAAGGCGGCTGCCCAACCCGTCGGGTAGTGGTTGTAGGCTTCTGGTCCTCCGAGGTCGTCGATGCGGGTGAGGTTCTCTGCGAGGTCGTCGGGGTAGTTGTTGAAGAACTTGTTCTCGTTCACGGAGCCGTCGGACGACCCCTCTCCGGATGCGCCGTTGTCGGCGCAGTAGAAGATGATCGTGTTGTCGAGCTGGCCCGTCTCCTCGAGGTAGTCGACGATGCGTCCGATCTGCGCGTCGGTGTACTCGCTGAACCCGGCGAAGACCTCGGCCATGCGACGGAAGAGCGTCTTCTCGTCGTCGCTGAGCGTGTCCCAGGGCTTGACGTGGTCGGCGGCGTTCGCCTGATCTTCCGGCATCGGGTTGAACGGCGTGAGGTCAGTGTCCGCGGGCAGGATGCCGCGCTCGATCATGCGGCCGAGCACCCATTCGCGGTACACGTCGTACCCGTCGTCGAAGGCGCCCTTGTACTTATCGATGTATTCCTGCGGCGCCTGGTGAGGGGCATGGTTAGCTCCCGGGCAGAACCACATGTACCAGGGCTTGGAGGGGTTGGTCGCCTGTTGGCCGCGCAGCATCTGCAGCGCCTGGTCTGCGAGGTCTTTGGAGAGGTGGTAGCCCTCTTCGGGCGTGTACGGCTGCTCGATGAAGTGGTTGTCCTCGGCGAGGTCGGGGTACCACTGGTTCGTCTCTCCGCCAAGGAATCCGTAGAAGCGGTCGTAGCCCATCTGCAGCGGCCACTGGTAGCGGCTGCCGCCGGTGGCGTTGTCCTGTTCGGGGACGTTGTGATCCTTGCCGAGCCAGAACGTCGAGTAGCCGTTGTCCTGCAGGATGTGCGCCATCGGTGCGCAGTCGTCGGGAATCCGGCCGGAGTTGCCGGGGAACCCGTTGGTCGACTCCATGAGCGAGGCGATGCTGTTGCGCGTGTGGTTGCGTCCCGTGAGGAAGACGGAGCGCGTCGGCGAGCAGAGCGCGGTCGTGTGCCACTGCGTGTAGGTGAGTCCGTTCGCGGCGAGCCGGTCGAGGGCGGGCATGTTGATCCGGCCGCCGTATGGCGACCACGAGGCCATCCCGGTGTCGTCGTAGAGGATCACGAGAACATTCGGGGTGTTCTCGGCTGCGGTCGGCAGGAGGTAGGGTTCCCAGTCCGGCACCGAGTCCCGCACGTCGAGTGCGATCTTGCCGTTGAACTGTTCAGCCATGCCGATACCCCCGTCTCGAGATCGGGCGGTGAACCCGCCACCACCAGTGACGCTACCCAGGCGACTGCGGCTTGTGGGCCGCGCATCACCCCCAGGGGGTGACCCGAAGGGCCTCTCCTCAGATCTTGATGGGGAAGGTCAGCAGCGTTGCGATTCCGGCGATGAAGATGACCCCGCTCAAGCCGAGGAACACCCAGCGCCTCCACGGCGCTGCCTGGTGCTGAGAGATCGCGGCGAAGAACAGGACGAGCGCGAAGAGGACCGTGAGCAAAGAGTAGTCATCGCCGCGCTGATTGTTGGCGAGGGCCTCGTCGAACTTCGCATCGGCGCGGGCGCCCAGCTCTTCGGACTCGACCGCGCCGGGCGGCACGTACTCGTCCATCACGAAGGGACCGCGCGCGGTGCGTCCTTCGGCTGTCCATGCATCGAACGCGACCGCGAACTCTTCGGTGAAGCGTGCTTCGACGAACCGAACCAGGTCGTCACGCCCCTCTGCATCGGCGAGCACCCATTCGGTGTAAAGCGTCAGGTCGTACTGACGTGCGGCCTGAGCCGTCGACTGTGCCGAGGCTGCTTGGACTCGCGCACTCGATGCCTGGCTGAAGGCGATGGACATCTCGCCGCCCCACTTCGAGGCCTCGAAACCGCACCACGCCGTCAGGACCGCGGTCACCGAAAGCAGAACGACGGTGATGATGTCGAGAACCCGAGTCGTGCGGCGCGGTTCATCCGAGGCTTCCGTCTGCATGGCCTTGATCTTCGACCAAATGCCGCGGAGGCGAAAGCGGGCGTTCACCCCGGCGGGGTGAACGCCCGACGAGGTGTCTCCGTCAGAACAGCGTCACGGTGCGGGAACTCGTCGATCCGTCGGTCGGCGAACCCGTGGCCTGGACGGAAACCGAGATACCCGAATGCAGCGGAGTCGACCCGAGGACACCGAAGCTGACGTGGGTCACACCCTGCCCTGCAATCGACCCCACGAAGGCCAGCGTGTAGGAAACGGTCCCATCGCCGTTGTCGCTCGCCCCGGCCGACGTCCACGTCGGGTCGGTGGCGGGGAGCGCGCCGACGACGGGACTGCTTCCGCCTGCATTGGCGATGATCGCCGGCTGCACAGCGCCCACATCGACGGTCGCGAAGATCACCACGACGATGCCGCTGGTGATCGGCTCCACAGGGAGTGTGGACGCCTGAGTGTCGTCGTTGCGCAGCTGGATCGACGCACCGTAGTACTGCGGATTCACCCACGTGCCGCCGAGCATCGACTCGATCACGAACCGGCCGCGCGCGTCCGTGGATGCCGCGGCGAGCGGTGTCGCGGTCGCTACCGCGATCACGGGGACAGACCACGCTGCGCCCCTCAGGAGCGTGCGACGCCGCACGCCGTGCTGTCTCTCTTGGCCTTCTGTCTCGTCGCTCATCGTCTCGCCAACCTTCCCGATGTCACTCATCGTGGTGAAGCTGTGTCAGATCGTGTCGAAGGGTCGCGCTCGGCCCGCGCAGGCGCGTGTCAGCGAGTATAGGGCGGAGTCTCCGTGGTCACCAGGAACGGGTGAGGGGCATGCGTGCGCCCCCGGTCCTCCCGTAGCGTGCATGTGTGGACGAGATCGAACCTGGACCAAAGCCGAAGCGAGGGGGCGTACGGCGGCATTCGCGGCTTCAGCTCGTGCTCCCTGCGAAGCCGTTGCTCTCCGGCTTCTCCGTCGCGGTGGGCGTCTTGCTGGCCATTGCGTTGGCCGCTACCGTCGCCGGGATCTCCACGGTTCTCATCTCGATTTTCCTTGGTATGTTCCTTGCCCTCGGCCTCGATCCTGCGGTGCGCGCCATCGAACGGCAGGGGGCGAGTAGAGCCGCGGGCGTCACCATGGTGGCTGTCGTGTTCCTCGGCGTCGTCGCTGCGATCCTGCTCGTCCTCGTCCCGACAACCGTCCGCCAGGTCTCCGCAGCAGTCGAGGCTGCACCCGAGACCATCGCCGCCGTGCAGCAGAGCAACTGGTTTCTCTCGCTCGAGGCGAACCTCGGCGTCGACCTCTCCGCCCTCATCGCCGACGGACTCCGGTCGCTCACGACACTCTCCTCCTTCCTCGCGATCTCCGGCGGAGTGCTGAAAGCGGGATTCGGGGTGATCGGTGCCATCTCGAGCTTCATCATGGTCGTCGTCCTCACGCTGTACTTCCTCTCGTCCTTGCAGAGCATTCGAGAGGCGGTCGCCAATCTCGTCCCGTTGTATCGGCGGGACCGCTTCGTCGCGCTCCTGGAGGAGATCACCCAGTCGGTCGGGGGAGTCGTCGCGGGCGGCGTCGCGCTGTCGGCCATCAACGCGCTCGTCGTGTTCGTGATCCAGCTCGCCGTCGGCTCCTCGGTGCCGGCGGTCATGGCAATCGTCGCGTTCTTCATCACCCTGGTCCCGATGATCGGTTCCCTCGTGTTCCTCGGGATCGGCGGTGTGGCGACGTTGCTCGTCAGCCCGATGGCAGCGCTGATCTTCATGGTGTGCTACCTCGTCTACATTCAGGTGGAGGCGTACGTCGTCACGCCGCGGGTCATGGGCAAGGCAGCCGCGGTGCCCGGCGTGCTGGTGATCATCGGGGCGATGATCGGTGCCACACTCCTGGGCCTCCTCGGAGCGCTCGTTGCCATCCCGTTGACCGCGTCGATTCTGATCATCATCCGAAAAGTATGGATCCCGCGCCAGAACCGCCAGACCGAATCGCCCGGCGAGTGACCGTTGGGAGCAGCACACCGGCTCCCGAACAGCGCGTCGCTTGTTAGCCGTCCGCCGAGTCGATGAGTTCGAGAAGCTTGCGCAATTCTTCCTTCATCTCGGTGTGACCGTGCTGCCCCGCGCGGCTTTCCGTCGAGATGACACCGGAGCGCCGAACCGCTCGGAAGTCCCCGAAGGGGAAGGTGTAAGCCTGCTTCGTCTCGGAGTTCTCGCCTCTGTCGACGCCGAGGTGCCAGTGGGAGAACTGGGTCCATCCATGCTTCTCGATGAATCTGTTTTCCTCATCGGCGCTGGGTGCTGCCTCGGACCAGTCAGCGCGTTCGTCGCGGACGACCCTGCCTTCGCGAACGAGTGAACGAGCAAACTTCACGGCGGGTCGGTTCAGTTCGATAGCCATGACGACACGGCAGGACAGGCGAAGGCGCGGTCAGACCCCCCTTGGCGGAGCGAGTGGCCGGTCCCTCCGCCGATGCACGGGTGACGAGAACTGGCCGAGGCAGCCGTTGCTGAGCTCGATGAGAGATCACCCTAGAACTTCGGAGCCGAACGCGGTCTTGTGGACACCTGATCTGAACGGCGAGGGCCATCGTTTGTGGAAGGTTCAGGCGGCATCCTGCAGTGCCCAACTGACCTTGTCCACAAATCAACACTCGACCATGTCAAGATGGTCATGCGGTATCGCAGCGGCCGCGAAGCAAGACTCAATTTACAGCGCGTTGGCACCGCTGAAGCCGAACAGCGAGGAGTAGGACATGCGCACGAGTCGTGACGAGCGCTTCATCGGATCGCTGGAGGCGCTGCACTCGGTACGTCTGGACGGGCTCAGGGTCACGCCCGCGGCCATCCGTGACGCCTGGGACTACGTCGAGGGCGTCGAACTCTGGACGAGATCATCCAGGACGTCATCGTTCGCCACACCCGCATCCCCAACAGCCCCGAGGAGCTGGAACGATGAGCATCGACGTACCGCCCCCCTGGGCCGACACCATTGGCCCGTGCTACACCGCGGCCACCATCGCCCGCGAGCTCGGATGGACAGAAGAACAGGTCGCGGACGAGACCTTGTCGACGCTGCTTGCGCTCGAGTCTCGGGAGGACATCGTCTCTATCCGGCCTTCCAGGTCGGGGAGGGGCGGCTGGTGGATGGCTTCGCCGACGTCATGACCGCGCTGGCTTTTGGGACGCACGATCCGCGGACTTGGGCGCAATGGTTGAACACGCGGGTGGACGATGAGTCCGAGGAGACAGCGCCCAGCGCCATCGAGCAGCTTGGCGCGAGTCAACTCGAAGAGGTGCTTCGAGATGCGCGACACGCTGC
Organism: Microbacterium sp. ISL-59; assembly: GCF_018613945.1. Classification (NCBI taxonomy): domain Bacteria; kingdom Bacillati; phylum Actinomycetota; class Actinomycetes; order Micrococcales; family Microbacteriaceae; genus Microbacterium; species Microbacterium sp. ISL-59. The sequence goes on along the minus strand of NZ_JAGGPG010000002.1, from coordinate 1,520,467 downwards.
CTCGTCGTGGAGCAGTTGAGAATGGGCGCTACGGTCGGCTACCGGAACCGCCCAACGTGTAGCTCGTCCGCTATCAACTACGCAACGGTCAGCGCTCGACGAGGTGGCGAGGCAACCGGAGCGGCCGATGCCGAGTTGCAACTCGCTTTGGTCGAACTGACCCGGGGCGGTAGTCGCGGTGCGAGCCGTGGGCAGGCCAAGACCTCATGAAAGTCCTCGAGCATGCGACGCATCTCGCGTTACCTGACGAGCGCGTGGCCGGGTGCGGAGACTGGCACGGCAGCGTCGGCTGGGTACGGATGCTAGCTCGTGCACTGCCGGTCCTGGCGCCGGACGTGACGACCATCGTGCAGCTCGGAGACTGGGGCATGAAACCATCCGCCATGGACTCGGAGTTCAAGAACGCCGGCATCGACACGGTCCTCGTCTGCGTCGGAAACCACGAGAACTTCGGTCAGATCACTCCCCTGTTCGAAGCCCATCCTGGCGCTTCTGTGCGCGTATCTGGCATGACCTGGCTCCTCGCGCGACCGGCGCGCCTCACCATCGGTGGACGCAAGGTTCTCTCGCTCGGAGGCGCGGCATCTATCGACCGCCACTCCCGTATCGAAGGACTGACATGGTGGCCAGAGGAAGCCATCAGCGACGAGGACGTTGCCGAGGCAATCGCCGGTGGGCCCGCAGACGTCATGCTCACTCACGAGTCGCCCGCCGGCAGCCCCGTGCGCGCCGTCCGAGAGCTGCTACGGACCAACCCCTGGAGGCTTCCCAAGGATACGCTTGCCGAGTCCGCGGCGTCTCGCGCTCGCGTGACCGAGGTATGGGACGCGGTTCGCCCCGAGTTGCTCCTGCATGGGCATCTGCACATCCCCGGAGGTGGGGCGACGAAGGACGGACGACGCGTGGCGAGCCTCGGCCGAGACGGCCAGGAGGGCAACCTCGGATTCCTTGACATGCGGACGCTTCGGATGGAGGCGCCCAGTCTCCATCAGATTCGAGACGCCGCCGAGGCATGACGCCCGCCGCATCGAACTGTCGACGTTGCCGAGTCCTCGCGCGACAGCGCTACACGGGCCGAGCTGATGGGCGAGATTTCAGAGGTGTGTTGCGGCTCTGTGTAGTTGTCACAGGTTGAACACCGGCCCCGGCGCGAGGACTCCTCCTCCTGCAACGGTCGCGGCGCGCTCGGCAGCTCGCAGGCTGCTTCGACCGGGGATGTGTTCTCCGCGCCTCTCTCTCGCCTTCTACCCTGCGGCGGAAACGGGGGTCCATCGGAGGATGCTCCGAAAGTACTTTGAGACTCTTTGACTCCAAGCTGCTGCCAAGGTCATTGCCAAGGTCGCGATGCCTTCGGATCCCTGCCGGGAGTTGGGCAGGCGGTGAGCCTGCCAAGGCGACCAAGTGCGGGGAGTGCCCTGTAGGGGATTTCAGAAGAGAAGTTGCCCCTTATCTCTACTTCTTCTTTTGATCTCTCATGAAGAACAATTACTACTTGGCAACCTTGCCAGGGCCTCTCAAACCCTTGAAAACACTGGGATCCCTCCAGCCAAGGTCTCCTTGGCAGGACTTGGCGTCTTTCGCCAACGAGGTTCGATTCCCCCTGTTTCCCGTGGCTCCGACTTATACATACACACCATATTGAGGTTTAGTGGTGCACGTGTGGGGCTGCGTTCTAGGCTTGACCCGTGCCTCAACCTCCTCGTTCCGTGATGCAGGCGGCGCGCGTAATGCACGGATGGACGCAGACTGACCTCGGGAAAGCGGCGGGCCTCTCGCAGTGGACCGTTTCCCAGATCGAGTCCCGGGAACAGCCCCCGGAACCGGCGGTTGTCGACGCCATCGCGGCCGCGCTGGCCATTCCTCGCGAGCTGATGGCGCAACCGGACCCGAGCCCGAGGATCTTGCACGCATTCAAAGCGTCGCTTCCTCGGACGGCGCGCAACCTCTTCCTCGCGTCTGTGACGATGGCGCATGCGCACGTGAGCCTGCTTGCCAGAACCACGCTCACCGGCGTGCTCCGTGACCCCGACGGCTACACCCACCCCCACGACTTCGCCGAACGCCTTCGCCGACGCTGGCTGCTGCCCGCCGGCCCCATCAACAAGCTGTTGCCAGAGCTCGAGGCGCACGGCATCATCTGCATCTACCGCGACCTGACCGCCATCACCTCCAACGCTGTCCTGTCATCATCCGAGGGCGGTCAATACCTCATGTTCCTAGACTCGTCCGCGTCGAAAACTGACCTTGCCTGGGCAATCGCGCACGAGCTCGGTCACCTCACCTTCGTTGACGAACTCTCCGAAGAACCAGAGCGAGACGCCGATATGTTCGCAGCCGGCTTCCTCATGCCGGGCCGCGATGTTCGCGACGACGATACCCTCCGCCCGGATCTCGATCTCGCGTCAGCCGCGGACCGGTGGGGCGTTCGGCCACGGGTACTGGCACAGCGACTGCGCGATCTGAAAACGATCACGGATCTGCAGTTCCGGGACCTCGTTCGCCAGACGCGGACACTTCCAGAAGCAGCTGGTCGGCGTTCGCTTCTCGCGACACCGACACTCCTTGCGGACTCCGTGAAGGGTGTCGGTGGATCACGGTCAGCAGCCTCGAGAGCGCTGCTCACGGTCCAAGACCTCCGGAAGGACTATCTCGCTCGCTCTGGCGGCTGAACTCGCGTGCACAGCCAGTCCGACTGAACCGAGCCGGGTTCCGGCTAAAGGCCGGACTCTGTCATCAGCTGCGCGACTGAGACTTCTAGTACGTGGGCGATCCCGGAAAGTGTCGACATCTGGGGGTTCGAGGGTCGAGCGTCGTCCTTCGCCCCGGCCGAGCGCCCGGCTTCAATGAGCTGCATCTGATTCTTTGAGATCCCGACCCCGCGGGCGAGCATCTCCTGCGATATGCCACGGTCAATGCGATGTTCGCGCACGACCGCACCGAGCCGTATCGCTGCTTCCTGACCCCACATCGCACACCAAGATCTACTGAGGGCGCTGCGCCATGTCGGCGCGGAATTGCCCGTTGGACATATCCAACGCTAACAACTTCAGGGCAGACTCATCGACACGCCACCGCCTCCGACATCTCGGCCCGGAGCCACACGGTGGTTTGGTGGCAGTGCGAGGAGAAGCAGCACCCGTTCCGGGTGATGCCCTTCAACCGCACCGTGAACGACGCCGGGTGCGCCGTGTGCCTCAACCGCGTCACCATCACGGGCATCAACGACCTCGCCACCACCCACCCCCGCATCGCCCGAGAGCTGAACCCCAGCAAGGCCTACGCGAAGTCCGCTACCCAGTTGAACGCGAGCGACCCCAAGACGCGGGACTGGTTGTGCCCGCAGGACCACCCGTATCGCGCCTCCGCGAAGGCACGCGTCCGCGGCAAGACCTGCCCTGACTGCAAAAAGCAGCGCACCCGCACCTCCGGGCGCAGCATCGTCGACACTCACCCGCACCTGGTCCCGACATGGCTGCCGGAACTCAATGAAGGGCGCGAGCCCGCCGACTACACGAAGGGCTCCAAGCTCGACGTCGTCTGGTTCTGCGACAAGAGTGGTCACGAGCACACCTTCGAGATGCGCCTCGAAGCACGCACTCGAGGATGCGACTGCCCATACTGTGCCGGTCGGCTCATCCTCGCCGGGTTCAACGACTTCATCACCACGGACCTGGCGCTCGTGGTCGACTGGCACCCCTATCTCAACCGGAAGAACCCGGACGAGGTGATGCGCGGCTCGACCGACAAGCACCACTGGCGTTGCCGTGATGGGCACGAGACCCACCAGAGCATCCCGACCGACGTTTGTCGGGCGGGTGCAAGAGGTGCCCATGGCATGAGCGGCCGGGCAACCGGTGAGGCGCACGGTTTTCACGGGCCGAGGCACGGGGTCGAGGTGGCACAATCTCATGGGTGGCACGCGAGGGGTTCTTCCGCGGATGGGACAGACCTCGACCCCTCGATTCTCACGCGGTCAATTCCGAGAACACAGAGGCGGGAGCGACTCGGGATCACCGTTCTGTCCGCGGTCCGCGGCATGATGGTGACGCGCGCCAGCTTGTTGGCGACGGAAGCAAAGGGGTGGGATGAGCTGGCTCAATCGCTTGTTCTTCGGCGGCGACAAGACGACATCAATGGCACGGGCAACCACCACACCAGTCTCAGCCGGGACGCCGCCCTACTTTGCGATCATCGACGTCGAGACAACGGGCTTGTCGCCCAAGAAGGACCGTGTTCTTGAATTAGCTGTAGTGCGCGTAGATCAAAGCGGTCACGTGGTCGACGAGTGGTCGACCAGGTTCAACCCCGAGGGCCCGGTCGGCGCGTCTCACATCCATGGCATCACGCAAGCCGATGTCGCCCACGCTCCGCTCTTCCGCGACGTCGCACCCTCCATCGTCCCGTACATCGCCGGCCTGCCTATCGCCGCCCATAACGCCCGCTTCGACCTCGCCTTCCTCCGGGCGGAGTTCCGGCGTGCTGGCTGGGACGTTCCGTGGCTACCCGCGTACTGCACGCTCGACGGCAGCCACCACTACTTACCCAACCTCGACCGGCGCCGCCTGGTTGACTGCTGTTGGAGCGCTCGAGTCCCGCTGCACGACGCTCACTCCGCGCTCGGGGACGCGCGCGCGACCGCTGGCCTCCTCCGCCATTATCTCCAGTCACAGGATCGGGTTCGTCCTCACCCGGCTCTCATGTCGGTGCCACACGAAGCGCGAAGCGTCGTCTGGCCGGCAGGCCCCGCGCGGCCACCGCTCGCGTTCCTCCCGAAGGAGCCAACGGCTCACGCTTCAGGTCGCGTCCGCATCGCGACAGCGAGGCCGACGCGGCCCGCACTCATCGCACAACTGACGGAGCTCAGCCTCGCGGAAGTGATCGACGAAGGCGCCCCAGCCGGGTCGCTCACCTACGTTGAAACGCTCTTGGATGCGCTTGAGGACGGCGTCATTTCTAATCAGGAAGCGACCGCTCTGCAGGACCTTGTCGAGGTCTACGATCTCGACGAGACCGACGTGACGGCTGCTCACACCGCGCTCCTTCAAACGCTCGCGCATAAGGCACTCGACGACGGACATGTGTCCGGCGATGAACGCGCACAGCTGGAGGCAATCGCGTCGTCCCTCCGGCTGCCCGCCGACCTCGTCCCGAGCCTCATCACGGAGGCGGACGCCGCCCGCAAGGCCCGGCTGAGCGCAAAGCTTGGCGCGCTACCCATCGATTGGCCCCATGGGGACCCTCTTCGCGTCGGCGACAGGGTGGTGTTTACCGGCTTCGTCGAGCATGAACGGCAACGGACTCGCTTGGAGCAACGCTCGCAAGAACTGGGTGTACGGGTCCTCGGCACGGTGTCTGGGTTGACAGCAATGTTGGTGACCGATGGATCGTTCGCCGGCGGAAAGCTCGAGCGAGCGCAGGCACTCGGGACGCGCATCGTCGACCCCGAGACTTACGCGGTACTGGTCAAGCATCTCCAACCGGCGACCGCCGCGGCACCTGCCTCCAGGCGCGTCGTTCCCACTGCAACCACGACGGGAGTGGCAATCAGCACGTCTCGGCCGACCGCGACCACCGCCTCACCGGGCGAGATTCGTGCTTGGGGTATCGCGAACGGTTACCCGGTCGGGGTTCGAGGACGGCTATCTACAGATCTGATGGAGGCGCACGAGAAAGCAAGGCTCAGCCCGCCGGCGCAGACATGAAGCATGTGTGCATTCTTCGGCTCGGAGTGTGCCTCCACCTTTCGGGCGCTATCGGGAGGGTATCGCGGAGCTCGCCGAAGGGTTTCGGAGTGTTTCCGGGGTCAGTCGAAAGTAGATCTGTCTGGGGCCCCTAGGTCGCGAACCGGATCCCGGACTCGCTGTGACCATTCGAAGACCAGCGCCGTCAGCGTGCGCGGTTCGGAAGTGTCGCACGAGTCCCGCAGCGCCCCCGATAGGTTGTCGGCATGAGTGACGATCTCACCGCTGACACCTCTCTTGCTGCTCCGCCGCTAGGGGCTGGAGAGGCGGTACCCGATGGCGAGGCGCCCATGGCTGGTGAACGCGTCGCCGTTCTCCTCGGCGCAGGCGCATCCGCTGACGCCGGATTGCTCCTGACCTCGGGACTTGCCAGGGCCATCGTCGAGCGGGCAAACGAATCAGCCAGCGTGCTGAAACCGGACTGGGTGCGCGCCCTGAACGCCGTGTACGCCGGCATGATCGGGCACCTGGGCGCTAGGGGAAACAACCCCCTCTCGGCGGTGAACATCGAAACGCTTGTCTCCGCAGTCCGATTATTGCAGGCTCGGAATGACCACGAAGTCGCGCCGTTTGTCGCCTCGTGGGTGCCGTCGCTAAACAACTTCGATTCCTCGGAACTCCCCACCCGTGCGGGCGAGAAACTCTTAAACGCCGTCGGCAAGACGCTCGTCAGCGGACACCCTTTCGCCGACAACGATGTGACCGAGGCGGTCGCAGAGATCGCTCGGGCCGCCGTGCAACCCAACCTCGAGCAGCCCTTCCGAGACGCCGAGGCTTTCGTCCTTTCATCGCTCGTTGATCTCCTCGGCGACCATAAGGACGTGTCGTACTTCACGCCTCTCCTGGACCTCGCCCGAACGCAGGCGGGTGGCCTCGACGTCATCACGCTCAACTATGACCTCACCGTGGAGACCGCTGCAGCGAACGCGGGGGTGCCCATCAACCGAGGCGTCGAGAACGCGTCTCCCAGCGAGCCGCTGCAGTTTCCCGCAGCGGACGGCACTTTGAACTTGATGAAGCTCCACGGTTCGCTGGATTGGCGGGCGTCCATCTCCGAACCGGGCATGCATTCGCAGATCTCGCCTCGCAAGATTCAGGTGACCGCACCCCAAGCGATAGCGGACCGCTACCACGAGGATCTGCCTTGGATTGTGGTGGGTGACCGCGAGAAGCTGGCGACAGACGGACCTACCCTGGCGCTGAACTTCGCTGCGAGAACGGCGCTCAACCGGGCCACTCACCTGACCATCGTCGGATACTCCTTCGGCGACGCACACATCAACGCCATGATCCGCGATTGGCTTGCGGGAAGCTCCGAACGCAGTGTGTCCATCCTGGACATGTACTGGCCGCGCGAGCGTCAGTATCGGGACATCACTGACTTCCGCTCCGCGCTCATCGCAGGGTACGCCCGTCGGATCGACTCAAACGGCAACTGGCTCCAGCCCCGGGTTCTGCTCGTGGAAGGAAAAACGAGGGACAAGTTGGCTGATGCGTTGGCCGTTCGGCCGACAGACGTGCGTGCGCCTGTGGCTGAGGTGGCCGCCAGCCGGGTGGACGGGGGCATCCGCTTCGACATCACATGGATGGGCGAAGAGCTCGCCGGCGCGACGATTCAGGCGCAGCGCGTGTCGGAGCGGCCGCTTCCGTACGGGACCGCGAACGTTCCGCTCTACACCGAGCTGGACGACCGTCGCAGGTTGCCGGACTTCCGGTCGTGGGCGTCGACACCGACATTAAGGACGTGGATTCCTGGACAGTTGAAGACCGTCTACGCCGCCGCGAGCTTGGAGTTTCCTGTCGAGGTCCGGGTAGATGGCGCCACGCCCTCTGGTGTTCATTGGTGGCGAGGGGTCGTAGAACTGAACGAGCACGAGCACGAGCACGAACACGAACACGAGCACGAGCACGAGCACGAGCAACCTTCGCTTTAGCTGCCTTGCTCCGACCGCTCCGCGGTGCGCCGACGTATCGGCGCGTGTCTGCAGTCAGCGCTATGGTTCCCGTGACTAGGGGGGCAACACATGGCAAAGAAGCAATCGCCGAACCTGCCCGCGGGCCGCATCATCTCCGCCGACGATGAGGGTCTCGCCGCCGCGTTCCAGAGGATGGGTGAAACTCTCGGGCGACTCGGGGAGGGCGAGAATCCCCGCGACTACGTCAAACGTGGTCCGGGGATCATCGAAGAGCACGTCAGCCACATCGTCGAGTTGTTGAAGGACGCGGACGCTTTCGATGTGATCGAACTGATGCGCATGCGGGAACTCCCCATGTTCCTGGAGGGTTACCGCGAGAGCGTGGAAGACAATCTACCGTCGGCGGGCGAGCTCATCGCCCTCATCCTGCTCGCGCGAGGCCAGCGAGCACCGGTCTACCCTCCCACCAGTAAAACGCGACCGGCCGGGGTAGTCCCCGATCTTCATGACCGCGCAGCGGAGATACTCACCCTGGGGTCGTTCACGCTTCTCGACTCAGGCGAGCGGGATAAGTACGGCCCTCTGACCGCACTATCCGCCTCCTATGTCAGTCACGACCTGACGGTGCAGTTCAAGCAGTACTTGCATGTCCACGACGAGATCAACACGGCGTTGTTCGCGTCGGAGCACATTGGCGACCTGCTGGTCGAGGCACTCGGCTTTAGCTACGAGGACTTCCTGGCTGTTCGAGAGGCCGTTGCTCAGGTGCACGGCGAGAAGTTCTTCGCGCTTCGTGACGCAACGGCGGCCATGTTCGAGCAGAGGGACGCGAGAGCGAATGCCCCTGCGTTCCTGGCTGAGGCACGCATTGCATTGACGAGCATGATGGAACTGCCGGGCAGCCGGGCCACCCTCAGCGTGGAAGAGATCGCACCGTCTGCGGACGTTGACCCCGCGCGTGCTCAGGCCGTCCTGGACTTGTTCAGTCTGTCTTTCGAGGAGACCGACGCTCTCGACGTGGTGAGGAAGTTCCTCAGCGGAGACCATCCCTTCCGGTCTGCGTCCCTCGTTCGTGATGCGGATGGTGTCTATATCTCCACGGGCAAGCCCATCGGCACCGACTGCTTCCGTTTGGTCGCTGAGGAGGCGCTGAAACGCTCCGCCCCGAAGTTCAAGCTGTACGAGAAGCGACGTGTCACGGTGAGTGAAGAGCTTGCGCTGCAACGGCTCGCCGCACTGCTCGGCACGAGTACGACCTACACGAACCTCAAGTACTTCCGCGCAAACCCCGCCGTCGACGTCGCCCGATTAGGACCGGACGCCCAGAACATCACCTCTCTCGCTGAGCAGACTGAAGCGGACGGGCTGTTCCTCGTTGAAGACGTCGCGATCTGTGTGGAGGTGAAAGCGAAAAGCCTTTCTAGCGCAGCTCGCCGCGGCAACGTACAGCGACTCTCTGCCGACCTCCGTGACACAGTCGGAAGCGCGACCGCCCAGGCACTACGGCTCGAGGACCACATCCGCACGAATGGTGGACTGTGGCTTGAGGATCGCACCTGGCTGGACCTGTCTGAGATCCGGGAAATTCGGTCTGTGACGGTGTTCCTCGATGACTTCGGCCCCATATCGACCGCGCTCGACGAGCTCGTGCGCGCCGACGTCATCAAGAGCGAACGTTTCCCCTGGTTGATCACGCTTCACGACCTCACGATCATCGCCGAGGTGATGGACCGGCCGGCAGAGTTCCTTCTCTACCTACGGCGCCGCACGGAGTCGGAGGTGTCATTGACGTTCAAGGCAATCGATGAGCTCGACCTGTTCATGCTGTTCCTCGCCGGGGGCCTGTGGGTGGAACCCGACCCGGACCGGGTGAGCGAGGAGTTCCTCGGCGTTCCCCGGCCGACAGGAAAGGAACGCCGCCGGTACCGAGAGTCCGCGACGCCCACGCGGGTGATGACGCACACGGATCCGCTGGATGCATGGGTCTATTACCAGGAGGGTTCAAGCGCTGAGGATGCTCCGAAGCCCGTATTCGAGGCGATGCCCGCTGTGAACGATCTCGTGAACTTTCTTCAGGACGGGCGGAAACCTGGGTGGTTTCGTTTCAGTGCGGACCTTCTGAACCTGGCAAAGGAGGGGCAAGACTCCGTCGCCGACATGGTGCAGCACCTGGTGAGGACAACGGCGAGTGATGGACTCCACCACAACTCGCTGATGACCTTTGCGGGGGCCTGGGGATACCCAACATTGTTCATGGGCACCAAGCCCAAGGGGATGTCTGATCACGAGGCGAACCGCAGACTTGCGATCTACGGTTTCACCAAGAAGCATCAGATCAAATCAGACCGCGCTCTCATGGTCATCTTCGATGAGGACCAACAAGTTCGTTCGGTCCGGTACGACAACAGCCCTCCCGAAGAGAACAAGGAACTCGACGACGCCGCTATCGAGATGGGGCTTATCCCCGCAGCGGTCATGGGGCGTCCAGTTCCACCGTCGGCGCGCCGGACGACAAAGCGTCTGAACCCAGGCAAGAAGGGGAAGGGCAAGCGCGGTCGCAGTTGACTGACAGGCGTCTCCCCATTTGTCGTCGCACCAGCTAAAGTTCTCGACCGGAACCGGATCTCCACGGGCGTTGCTGAGGAACGTGCGCGGTGCGCGATGGCCAGACGAGCCTCATGCTCAGGGTCGAACGGGCCGTCCTCATCGCAAGCGACAGCCGCGAAGATTAGGTCGCCATGAAACGTGATGCGGAACTCACCCTACTAGGTCGGCTCTGGAGCACCACCGGGCGATGTCTCGTGGCCAGAAATAGGCGATATGAACTGGCTTTATCCGAACAGTTTGTCTGGAGTAGCTGTGGAAAGCGCGTCAGCGTAGCGTCGGAAGGTCCGCGAGATCCTCTGTCCGAAGAACATCGCTCCAGCAAGCCCGTAGTCCGGAATAGCTTTGGAAGTGACACCCGGAGTCCGACTGCGGTAGCCGCCGCTCAACGCGGAGATGAATCCGAGTCCGACGTCGGTGACGCCGCACATCACTCACCCCAGGCAGCGGCTTCATGTCGTGCGTCACGAAGCACGTCTTGGAGGCGCCCCTCGCGCAAACATTGAATGTGCGGCGCCTGACCAGGGAGAGCGACGTTGAGAAACTGGACCCAGGTCCACCTGCCCGCAGTTCCGGTTCGCAGGATCCGAAGCACCTCCTGCAACCCGTCGACGACATGACCGTCGTGCAGCTGGAACGCCGGGTATAGCAGGACGCCGTCTGAGGTGCGCACACAGAGCAGACGAAGGTCTTCGCTGGCCTTCCGCACCTCTTCCTCGTCCCAACCGAGCGTTTGCGCGACGCCAGTTGTGGTGTAGCAGGGCCCGACGATCTTCCGCCATCCGCTGTCTCCGGTCACAGCACTTTCCGCATTCATGAGCTCCAGGACCTCGCATCCTGCTCAGCGTCGCGAAGCACCTCGTCGATACGCCCGTCATACAAGAGTTGGATGCTAGTTTTCGGGTCTGCTTCGGACGGTTCCGAATTCAACCATTGCGCCCAGGTCCATGGGTCCTCGACGCCCGTTTGGAGCACGCGAAGGACCTCTCTCAGTCCTGCGACAATGGCTCCCGCATTGACCTGGAACGCGGGAAACAGCAACACGCCCTCGTCGCTCGTGAGCATCAGGAGGCGAAGCGAGTTCCCGCCGGTGGTGACCTCAGCCTCCATCCACCCGAGCGCGCGTGCCATGCTCGACACGGTGTAGCAGGGGCCGATGATCTTGACCCAGGGGCCCTCATCGGTCATCGCTCGCCTGTGCGCCGTCTAACGACATCTTCGATGAGCTCGTCCAAGGTCCGTCGCCCCTCGATGTAGTCCCAGCCGTCACGGACGGCAGCGCGCGTCGGCTTGAGCCCATCGAGGCGGCAGGAATGAAACGCCTCGAGCACGCCGTTCAGCCGCTCCTGCCGAGTACGGCCGAGACCGCCGTCGTCACCCATCGGGAAACGCCGCTTTTCGCATCTGCTGGACGGTCGGCACCTCAAGCCGCAGCGTTTGCAGATCAAGGAACGCGAGGCTTCCCTGCATCGTGTCGCGTCCGAAGCTGGCGACTCGACGCCCGTCGTCGGTCGCTCCGCCGCCCGCGACATGCATGTGACCGTGCATCAACAGCTCCGGGCGTACCGCATCCCACACCTGCTTCACTCTGTCTCGCGACGCCATCGACTCAGCGAGCCTCTCGTTGGGGAAACCCATGGGATTCGTTCGCAACACCTCCCGCACAGCGCGGACCGGGGTTCGGGCCGGCGACTCGTGCGTCAACATCAGGTCCGCGGGGCCTCCGGCGATAGCTTCGGCAACCTGGACGTCAGTGATGGCTTCGTCTCGCCACCAACCGGCGCCCTCGATACGCCATAGTCGGTCAACCGAGGCAGCGCCTCCAAGCGACAGGACCGTGCGTCCCCCGATAGTAAGCCTGCCAGGTCGCGGCAGAAGCCAGGTGATCTCCGATACCCGCACAGCAGAACCGGCGTTCGCGTCAAGGAGCGGGGTGACCTGATCCCACGGCTCGTGATTGCCGAGCGTGACGAAGATGCGGCTGATGCTCGTGTCAGAGAAGACCTCGTCGACCACTTCTGGGTCGATCCACCAGTCGCCCAACTGCAGGATCGTCGTCACGTCCGGTGCGAGTGCGGGGATTGCGCGGGCCAGTGTTCGCGTCCAGCCAACATTGCCGTGCCAGTCACCGCACACCGCTACGCGCCGGTCAGGCATGTCGAAGTCCGAGGCGTATTCGAGTGCCTTCATGAAGCCTCCTCAGAAGAAGTGCTTGCATCCTAGCCGAAATGCGGAAAGAATTCCGCACATGACTATTCCTCCGGCGTGTTGGGGGATGTGCACCGCCCATGGCAGCCGCAGTCCCCCCACGAGAAATGCGTGAAACCACCGCGTTCCGACCAGCAGCCCTGGTCAACACCAACTAGCAGGCGCAAGCGGGCGACGTCGACCATCTGCATGACGACGACACCTCTCAGCATCTTCTGCAGGCGGTGGTACTCAACCTGCAGCTCTGTCGCAAGGTCGGTGAGTTTCGTCGAACGCGGCTTCTGCATGTAGAGCGCTCGCACACCATATGAAATCTGATGCTGAGTGATAGACGCCTCGCGTTGCGCCCGCCGCTCCAGCGACCAGTCTTCTTCAACCCGCCTCCACTGCAGGGAAGGAAGTCGCCCGAACTCTCCGGGGTAGACCAGAAAATCTCTGGGCACGTATCGCGGGTCTGACACACGGAAAGTGTACTGAAGAACAGACATTAGGTCTAAAAGACCTAAGTTTTGCTAGACTGCTTCTCAGGTTCACCGATGCAACTCAAAGGAGAGTTCATGAAGTACCAGATGCTCCGCGCTACACCCGGTGACGGGTACGACCGTATTCAGTGGTTCGACGGCAGGCGCTTCACCCATACGATCCGCGCGAACGACCCCGTGACCGCACTGACGGTCCTGCCCGGCGAGCGCACGCGGAAACCTGGGAAGTGGAAGGGGCAGAGGCCTTACCACGGTCACTACTGGTGCGCCGGTTCGCGCACATCGGTCTTTCATGAGTCGATGGCCGAGTACGCCGGGATGATGCTCATCGACCACCTGTACGACATCGTCAGGGTCGACGCGCAGCCAATGTTCATGACGTTTGCCGACGGCACCGTCCACTACCCGGACTATCTTGCTCGTGAAGCTGACGGCACTGCGCACGTCATCGACATACACCCTCGGGCGCTGACAACTGAGGCCAGTGATCTCGCATTCGCCAACACCGCGCGAGTGTGCGAGGTCCTCGGATGGCGATTCACGCTCATCGACCAGCTCAGCGACATCGTCCGGATGAATCTGGAGATGATGGGCCGCTACCGCCACCACCGGTACACGCCGATTGCCGCTATCGAGGAACACATTCTCCTCACAGCCAAGGCAAATGAGAGCTTTGGCGACTTACGCCGCGCTCTCGCCACCGACATGCCCGGCGAACTCATGCCGTTCCTCTTCCACCTGATGTGGCGCCGGGAACTCACCTTCGACCTCACCCGAGCGTTCACCGAGCACACACCGCTCACCGCTTCATAACCCCAGCTAAGGAGAACCACCATGATTGCGCAGCGCACCGTCACCCTCGGACAGACCGTCCACCTCGAAGCCGGAGACTTCACCCTCGTCAGCTTCGCCAACGGCAGCTACCGCCTCCGCGATGACCTCACCGGCGATTACCAGGTCATGCACCACCTCGAGCTCGCTGCCCAGATGCCGCCCGGGGAGACGCTGGAAACCTCGGACCCCATAGACGCGAAGCCCATCGACGAGGTCCTCGACGGTCTCGACGAGACCAAGCGTGCCGTCATCCCTTTCCTGCAGCAGCTCATCGACGGCACTCCCGTCGACGGAGGCGATCCGCTGCCGGAGTTCGCCACTCATGTGTCGAAGACGAAGCGTCTCGACTCGACGGTCCTCGCGCTCTCGAAGGCGGGCTTCGAGGTACCCCTCGGCACGCTGAAGCGTCGCCTCACCGCGTTCGAGCAGAAGGGAGTCGCTGGCCTCGTCGACCGACGGGAGGGCCGAAAGGAGAAGGCTTTCGCTCGGGTGCCCGAGGCCGTCCAGAATGCGTTGGCGAAGCTCATCGTCGGCTACGAGAACAAGTCGACTGTCACGTACACCGTCATCCGCGCGGAGCTCAAGGCGATGCTGATGGACCAGTTCCCCGACCCCGCGGACCGGCCCAAGGCGCCGTCGCTGTCCACGGTGGAGCGGCTCGTCAAGCACATGGGCGGGGACCAGAACCCCGTCCTCCCTGCGAAGAGGCGAGAGACGGCGGCACTCTCCCCGAAGCGCATGCACCGCTCACGCCAGGTCTTCGGGCCGGGAGACGAATGTCAGATGGATGCGACCGAGCTCGACATCCTCGTCCGCATGCCGAACAACGAGATCGGTCGACCGCACCTCACAGCGTTGGTCGACAAGCGCACCCGTAGCGTCGTCGGCCTCAACCTCACGGAAGCGCCGCCGAAGGCAATCGACCATGCGGTGCTCCTGGCCAACGCTCTCGTGCCCCGCAAGATCCGAGCGTGGGCGAAGGACTACGACGCCTTCGGGCTCCCCCAGATGCCGTGGTCGAAGCACCTGAGCAAGGAGCAGCTGGAGACCTACGACTCATACCGTCCCTACATCTTCCCGTCGCGCATCCTCATCGACAACGGTCAGGACTTCCGAGGCACAGTCTTCGGCGCCGGATGCGACAGGTACGGCATCTCCCTAACTCAGACGCCCATCCACGACCCCACAGCGAAGGCCATCGTGGAACGATTCTTCCACTCCGTGAAGACGAAGTTCTGCCAGTTCGTCCCCGGGTACTCCGGCGGTGACGTTCTGAACCGAGGCAAGGACGTCGCCAAGGGGCCGCTGCTCACCCTGGCCGAGCTCGCTGAGCTCCTCGATAAATGGACGGCGCTGGTGTGGCAGAACCGTCGTCACGAGGGCCTCGACGATGACTACCGAAAGAACTGGAGCCACTCCCCGAATTCGATGTACGCCGCCTGCGTGGAGCTGACCGGACACTTCGTTCTCGCATTCCAAGAGGAGGACTTCATCGCCCTGCTTCCCAGAGATGAGCGCACCGTTCAGTCCGACGGCATCGAGATGAACGGGCGCATGTACGACAGCCCGCACCTCGGGCCCCTCCGAAACCGCAAGCGGTCGAACAACTCCACCCCCAAGGTCGTCGTCAGCTACGACCCCAGCGACGAGCACCGCATCTGGCTCCGCTCCTCCGGCGACGCGGGATGGATTACCTGCTACTGGATCGAAGAGCGCGGCAGGTCCCGTCCGCTCGCCGACGCCATCAGCCTCGAAGCCCACCGTCGGACGCTCGAGACGCTGACGTTCAGTGACGAGGAGGCGGACGACTTGATGGTGCGCTTCCGCAACGAAGCCATGACCGAATCCACCGACCGTGTGCAGGCCGCTGCCCTCGAACAGAAGAAGAAAGACAAGGAGACGAAAGCCACAGAGACCCTCGCCGCCGTTCTCACCCCCACCATCGACAGCAGCCACGACTTCTCGATCTTCGCGAAGTTGGATATCGGCTGACCCCCATCAGGAAAGACACGATAATGTCCAACTTCATCGGTCACTTCGACCAGCGCGAACAGCTGCTTGAACTTCTCGAAGCCAGCGCCCACGTCACACCCGCCCGTGTCACCCTCGACGAGTACAAGAGCTGGCCCCATGCCAAGAAGCTCGCGTTCAACCAGGAACGCAGCCGCCGCATCGCCGACTCCATCGTCATCCTCACCCCCGCCCTCAAGCAGCTGAGGCTGGCCTACCGACGCGCTGCACGCGTCGCGCACCGCCCTGTCGGACGCACCGGCATCATCCTTGACGGCGAACCCACCACCGGGAAGACGACCGCAGCGGTGTGGCTCATGGGCGAGGCGCACCGCCGACACGTCAACCTTCACCCTCACTGGAAAGAAGACGGTCACGTGTCCGTCGTATACCTGGAAATTCCGCCGAATTGCACCGGAAAGATGTTGATGGGACGCATCCTCAATTTCTTCGGCGAGCCCGTCGTGCCCCGGCAAACACTGGAGGAGCGCACGCGTCTGGTCACCGAGCTGTTTGCCAAGTCGCACACGTCCCTCGTCGTCTTTGACGAGATTCAGAACCTCGCCCAGTCCAATGCCACCGGTCGGTTCGAGAGCGCGCAAGCCATCAAGAACCTCATGAACGCCGTCAAAGCCGTCCCGATGTACGTCGGGTTCAACCTGGGCAACTCCCAGTTCACGAACGACGAACTCGGCGCCCAGTTCGCCTCGCGGTGCGCACCCGTGCACCTGGGCAAGCTCAACATCACCACTATCCCCGGCCGCGAGCTCTGGAGTGGCGTTATCGTGGCATTCGAGGAGCAGCTCGCACTGCTCGCCCACCCGCCGCAGTCGCTGCTCGAACACGCCGCCTACCTGTGGACGCGTACCCGCGGCTCCATCGCCGCGCTCTCCCGACTGCTGACGACAGCCGCCCTCGACCTCATCGAGAACGAGGACCCCGATTCCGAGATCATCACGAAGAAGCTGCTCGACACCATCCCGCTCGACCTGACGAGCGAACGCCTGCTCTCCGAGGCCAAGGCCGCCGCCGAGGAGGCACCCCATGCTGCCTGAGCGCACGTGGCCGTTCTCGGTCCGCCCCGGCTCGTTCGAGACCGTCGCCAGTTACCTACGGCGCCTGCGCTCTGCGAACCTCATCACCGATGCCACCTGGGGTGCATGGGTCAAGCCGACCGTGCGCGCCACCGGCCTCGGAAGAAACGATGCCCTGCCACTCATCGCAGAGGCCGTGGGCGACCTCAGCACCGGCCACTTCGCCCGAGACGGGGCCGCACTCCCGCGCCACGCTGACGGTGAGACCTGCGTCAACTGCGTCACCGGACTCGACAACCGGTTCGGCTGCGCACGCTGCACCCCAGGAGAGCGTGTCGAGCAAGACGCCCACGACGGCCCGCGCGTCTGCCGCCGCCACCTCATGTGGGTGGGCCCCGGCATCGCACCCGAGGATCAGTTCCGGGTCGGTGTCGAAGCACTCCGCGCAGACCGCATGTACCGCCGGCTGCGTAGGCAGGGCGCCCTGGACGCTCATCGTCTCGCCGAAGTCCTCGCGTGCGTCGACGACTGGGCCGACGCGGAGGGCGCGCCGCTCGACGCAGCGCAGCGGTTCACCCTGGCCGTGCGCATCGGCCAGCAGGTGTTCCGGCCACGATCACTCGACGCGTACGCAGACCGCGGCGTGGAAGCGCAGGAGCGTTACGCGACGTTGTCCCTGGTCGTCATCGACATCGCGAACACCGAGGCGTGCGTCGTGCTCGTCGATGCCATCTGGCTTCTCATTCGGGCGCTTGGCCACCAGGACCAGGACAACCCGCACGCATTCGTGTGCACCCCGAAGGAGGGGAACGTCGACGAGCGTGACGAGCTCGAGCAACTGCGCACGTGCCGCCTCCCGCGTGCAGAGCATCTCCACGCGACCCAGTACGTCTCCTCGAGTAAGCCCGGCACGCGGCGCGACCGTGTGCGCCACGAGTTCCAGCTGAACGACTACGTCTGCGCCCGCGGTCATCTGTTCTCGTCACGGCTTCGCATGCTGCGCGCCTCCAAGGAGAGCGGCGGGTGCGGCTACTGCGCCAACCGTAAGCCCCTCGCTGGTTTCAATACGCTCGCCGACACTCACAAGCATCTGATTTCCGAATGGGACTGGGACAAGAACGGTGAGCTCCGTCCCGATGGCGTCATCGCGGGCTCCGCGGACAAGGTGCATTGGCGCTGTTCGGCCCGTCACTCGTTCGAACAGAGCCTGAACAACCGGAGCAGTAAAGGCGTGGGGTGCCCAGTGTGCTCCAACAAGGCGGTCGACGCTGCAGTCAACGCGTTCTCCGTCACCCACAGCGATGTCGCCTCTGCCTGGCACGCCACGCTCAACGGCGACCGTACACCTGACGACTACGTAGCCGGGTCCGAGCAGGTCGCCTGGTGGTCCTGTCCGTCGCACGGCGAGTACAAGATGCTCATCTCTCGGCGCACGTCCGGCGGGTCGTGCACATACTGCAGCCGCCAGAAGGTTCACCGCACGAGCTCGCTCGCGGTTACTGACCCCGCTGTCGCGGCCCGCTGGCACGAGTCGTTGAACGGAGACCTCACCCCGTACGACGTACTGTCGGGTTCCGGGGAAAAGGCTTGGTTCGTGTGCGCCGAGGGCCACGACTATGAGGCTCCGATTCACGGGCAGACCATCGGCAAGGGTTGCAACGTCTGCAGGGGCAAAGTCGTGAACGCTCAGAACTCCCTGCGCACGATGTTCCCCGCTCTCGCTGACGAGGTCCACCCGACCAGGAACGGTTCATGGAACGCCGACAACGTCACGGGCAAGAGTGGACGCACGCTCATCTGGCTCTGTGAGGAGGGGCATGACTGGCCCGCCATTGTCAGCGTGCGTGCGCGGCAGGGCACCGGTTGCCCGTTCTGCTCCAACACCCGGGTGTGGTCGGGATGGAACGACCTGGCCACCACCCGACCGGACTGGCTCACTGAGTGGGACTGGGAGGAGAACGGAGACACGCACCCCACGGATGTCACCGCTGGGACGGGGACGAAGCTCTACTGGAAGTGCACTTACTCGCACACCTGGGAGGCCAGGGGGAGCGACCGCCGCAAAGGCAGCGGCTGCCCAACCTGCGCCAACAAGCGCCTCCTCGTCGGGTGGAACGACATGGGCACGACTCGGCCGGACCTCGTCACGGAATGGGACTGGGACGCCAACGGAACACTGACTCCGCAGGACATCGTCGCGGGGACCCACGTCCGCATCCACTGGAAGTGCGCTCTCGACCACGCGTGGGTGACGACGGGCACCAGCCGCGCTCACCGCGGCTCAGGGTGCCCTGCCTGCCATGCGCTCACGCAACCGAACAGCATCTCTCCGATCCACAGCGAACCTCCAGAGTAACCTGAAGCGCCTCGGTCAGCGGTACCGCCCTCGACAGTTCAGTCGAGGGTGGTGTCGCTGAACGTCCTTGACCTCGGAATTCACCGTTCCTCGTTCGCTGTCACCGCATTTCCCCACACCCAACAGCGGAACGTCTCGCCCTCAGCACGAAAGGCGATCCCTGCAGCCATCGGAGTCGAGCGCATCAGGACCGCATCTACCCGGATCGCCTCCGGCCCGAATCTCACCCACGCTGTGACCTTCTTGTACGGGCGCGGGTAGATCGTCACCGGGTGCTCGCGGAGGGCGAGTTCCCGATCCGATAGTGACTGCAGTGGTCCTGCCTTCGACGCCTGAATAATGGAGCGGTGTTGCATCTGTCTGTCGTAGAGCGGCGTTAGTCGTTTGCTGGTACCCAAGCCGGCGAATCCTTCCTCCGGCCGAACATGGTCGAGCGTAAAGGTGGGCGCAGACAGTCGGCGTGATGTCTGTGCTCACCGCTACAACAGAGATATGACCGAAGCAGTCTTCTGGAGTGCTGTGCAGGTTGTGGGCACTGTCATTGCAGCCCTGGTCGCCATCACCATGCTCCTCATCGCTGGCAGTGAGTTCCGCCAGCTCATCGAATCGAACAAGCTCTTTGCGGAAGGAACGACCGGAATCGCAGTGTTTGTCGTCGTCCGTAACGACGGAAGAACTCCCGTTCCTCTCCCCGCGGTCGGACGACAACTAGCTCCGGGTGTATAGATGAGCCTCGAGGGCGGACTCCAACTTCCAAATGGTGCGCAGGTCCGGCCACGACTCACCCAACAGAATCTTCCGGATCGTTCCCTCATCCAGCCCGACATCGCGGGCAACCCCACGCACCGACCTCTCCCCGATGGCGGCCCGCAGATTCAGCGCGAAGCGGCGAGCGGCCTCACCCGACGGATCCGCGGATGGTTCGTCCGGCCACTTCGGAGAGAGCATTGCAGGATTCGCTCGTGCTTCCTTACGTGCCATCTCACAGCCTCCCAACCCTGGATCCCTTTACACACCGGGATCAACAATGTCGTTTTGGATCGACTTCGCTGAGTTGGTTCAACTTCAATTAGAGAAATCGCACCTTCAGCGCAGTCTCATAGCTCACTCCACCAGCAGCGCGGGCTCCTCGAGCACGGAGGCGACGTCGGCAATGAAGCGGCTCATGCCGTCGCCGTCGATCACGCGGTGGTCGAAGGATCCTGCGACCGTGGTCACCCAGCGCGGGCGCACCTCGCCGTCGACGACCCACGGCTTCTGGCTGATGGTGCCCATCGCCACGATGCCGGCCTCACCGGGGTTGATGATCGGGGTGCCGGCATCCATCCCGAACACACCGATGTTGGTGATCGTGATCGTTCCACCCTGCTGATCGGCCGGCGGCGTCTTTCCCTCGCGCGCCGTGAGCGTCAGGCGGTTCAGCGCCCGCGCCAGGTCCTTCATGCTCAGGTCCTGCGCGTCCTTGATGTTCGGCACGAGCAGGCCGCGCGGGGTGGCGGCAGCGATACCGAGGTTCACGTAGTGGCGCACGGCGATCTCGGCGCCGGCATCCGTCTCGATCCAGGCGGCGTTCACCATCGGCGTGCGACGAGCCGCCCAGATCACGGCCCTGGCCACGATGAGCAGCGGCGAGACCTTGATGTCGGCATAGTCGGGCGAGGCCTTGAGCCGCTTCACGAGCTCCATCGTGCGGCTCGCGTCGACCTCTTTCCACACCGTCACGTGCGGAGCGGAGTACGCGCTCTGCACCATGGCCGAGGAGGTGGCCTTGCGCACACCCTTGACCGGGATCGACTCGGTGCGGTCGTCGCCGGCGGAGGACGGACGGGTCGCGGTGAGGCCGCGGGCAAGTCCGGCCGGAGCGGCCTGCGGCGCGGGCACCGTCTCTTCACGGACGTCGCCCCACTCCGGGGTCTCGATGTTGCGGAAGACGCTGGCCTGCGAGGCGTGCTTGACCACGTCGTCGCGAGTGACCTCGCCGTCGGCACCGGACGCGGCGACCGCGGTGAGGTCGACGCCGAGATCGCGCGCGAGCTTGCGGATCGGGGGCTTGGCGATCACGCCCACCGAGGAGCGCACCGGACGCTCGGCCGGGCGCTTGCGGCGCGAGGTGGCACCGCCGCCCGTGCCGTAGCCGACGAGCACCGAACCGCCGCCCTCCTCCGGCGCGGGGGCCTCGGCCGTGGCGACGACTCCGGGGCCGGCGTCGTCGCGCGCATCCGTCACGAAGGTGATGATCGGTGAACCGACCTCGACCGTCGCTCCTTCGGCGACGAGCAGCTCGCCCACGACGCCCGCGTGCGGCGACGGCAGCTCGACGAGCGACTTGGCCGTCTCGATCTCGCAGACGACGTCGTTGATCGCGACCGTGTCACCGGGGGCGACCTTCCAGGCGACGATCTCCGCCTCGGTCAGGCCCTCCCCGACGTCGGGGAGGTTGAAGTTCTGCGTGCTCATGACGAGTCCTTTCGGCCGAGCGGGCGGTCAGTAGGCCAGTGAACGGTCGACGGCTTCGAGGATGCGGTCCGCATCCGGGAGGTACACGCCCTCGAGCTTCGCCGGCGGGAACGGGGTGTCGTAGCCGGAGACGCGCAGCACCGGAGCCTCGAGTGCGTAGAACGCACGCTCCATGACGGTGGCCGCGATCTCGCCGCCGATGCTTCCGAAGCCCTGCGCCTCCTGCGCGTAGACCATGCGTCCGGTCTTGCGGATCGAGTCGAGGATCGGCTCGTAGTCGACCGGCGACAGCGAGCGCACGTCGACGACCTCGCAGCTCGTGCCCTCGGCTTCGGCGAGCGCGGCGGCCTGCAACAGCGTGGTGACCATGGCGCCGTGGCCGACGAGGGTCACGTCGCTGCCCGTGCGGACGACGCGCGACGAGTGCAGGGGAACGGCGGAAGCGTCGAGATCGACCTCGCCCTTCTGCCAGTAGCGGCTCTTCGGCTCCATGAAGATCACGGGGTCGTTCGAGGCGATCGCCTCCTGGATCATCCAATACGCGTCGTTGGGCGTCGACGGCGACACCACGCGCAGGCCGGGAGTGTGCGCAAAGTACGCCTCCGGGCTCTCCTGGTGATGCTCGACCGCGCCGATGTGCCCGCCGTAGGGGATGCGGATCACGATCGGCATGCTGAGCGCGCCCTCGTGCCGGTTGGTGAGCTTCGCGAGCTGCGTGGTGATCTGGTCGAACGCCGGGAACACGAAGCCGTCGAACTGGATCTCGATGACCGGGCGGTAGCCGACCATCGCCATGCCGATCGCGGTGCCGACGATCCCGGACTCGGCGAGCGGGGTGTCGAGCACCCGACGGTCGCCGAAGTCGCGCTGCAGGTGCTCGGTCACGCGGAAGACTCCGCCGAGCTTGCCGATGTCCTCGCCCATGAGCAGGACCTTCGGGTCGTTCTCCATCGCCTTGCGCATCCCCGCGTTCAGGGCCTTGCTGAGCGGCATCGTCTCGAGGGTCATCGGGTTTCTCCTTCGAACGACGCCTCGTACTGCGCGTGCCAGGCCTTCTGCTGATCGATCAGCGGATGCGGTTCGCTGTACACGTGGTCGAACATCTTGTCGACGCTGGGCGGTCCGAGCTCGACGCTGCGGGCGCGAAGGTCTTCCGCGGCGTCCGCCGCCTCGGCCTCGACATCGGCGAACAGCTGCGCGGACGCTCCGCGGCTCTCGAGGAACGCGCGCATCCGGACGATCGGGTCACGACCGGCCCAGTACTGCTCCTCGTCGCTGCCGCGGTACTTCGTCGGGTCGTCGCTCGTGGTGTGCGCGCCGAGACGGTAGGTGACGGCCTCGATCGCCTGCGGGCCTTTGCCGGCGCGGGCCTCGTCGAGCGCCACCCGCGAGACGGCGTAGCTGGCGAGTACGTCGTTGCCGTCGACACGGACGCTCGGGATGCCGTAGCCGGCGCTGCGCTGCACGAGCGGCACGCGCGACTGCGTCGACACCGGCACCGAGATCGCCCAGTGGTTGTTCTGCAGGAAGAAGACGGTCGGCGCCTGGTAGCTCGCGGCGAAGACCATCGCCTCGTGCACGTCGCCCTGGCTGGAGGCCCCGTCGCCGTAGTAGGTGATGACGGCTTCGTCGCGGTCGACGTCACCGGTGCCCGTGCGGCCGTCGAAGGCGAGGCCCATCCCGTAGCCGGCGGCGTGCAGCACCTGCGAGCCGAGCACGAGCGTGTAGAGCCGCGTGTTGCCGTTCTTCGGGTCGGTCGGGTCCCATCCGCCGTGCGAGACGCCGCGCATCAGCTTGATGATGTCGACCGGGTCGACGCCGCGGATGCGGGTGACGGCGTGCTCGCGGTACGAGGGGAAGATCGTGTCCTGCGCACGGGCCGCACGACCGGAGCCGACCTGCGCCGCCTCCTGCCCGCGACTCGGCGGCCACAGGGCGAGCTGCCCCTGCCGCTGCAGGTTCGTCGCCTGGGTGTCGATCGCGCGGATGACGACCATGTCGCGGTAGAACTGCTCGAGCTCCGCGTCGCTGATGGCCTCGATCAGCGGAAGGTATCGCTCGGCGGCGGCGGACGGCGCGAACCGTCCGGTCTCGTCCAGAACGCTCACAAGGGGGGTCTCGGGGGTGGTCACGCTCTCACGCTACCCGCGTCGGCATGCCCGGTCACGCATACCTAGGACGCCCTCGTAACTGCCCGGAAGCCGGAGAAAACCGCGGAAAGCCGCGGCGAGCGCGGATCAGCGAACCGAGGCGGCGACCTCGAGCACGCGCTCGAGGGAGGCTTCCTCGCCGACAGAGATGCGGATGCCGTCGCCCGAGAACGGACGCACGACGAGGTCGTTCTCGACGAACGCGGCAGCCACCTCGTCGGTGCGCTCACCGGCCGGCAGCCACACGAAGTTCGACTGGGAGTCGGGGACGTCCCAGCCCTGCGCGCGGAGTCCCTCCACGAGACGGGTGCGCCGTTCGACGATGACGGCGACGCGCTCCAGGAGTTCGGGCTCGGCATCGAGGCTCGCGATGGCGGCGTTCTCGGCAGCGGACGTGACCGAGAGCGGGATTCCCGTGGTGCGTGCGGCATCGAGCACCTTCTCGTGCCCGATCGCGTAACCGATGCGGAGGCCGGCGAGACCGTAGGCCTTCGAGAAGGTGCGCAGCACCACGACATTCGGGTGCTGCTCGAACGCGCGCTCGGCCAGACCGTCGACCGCATCCGGTGCCGTGACGAACTCGGCATACGCCTCGTCGAGGATGATCAGGATGTCGCTCGGGACGCGCTCGGCGAAGGCCGCGAACTCGGCCGAGGTGATGATCGGCCCGGTCGGGTTGTTCGGGGTGCACAGGATGATCGCGCGCGTGCGCTCGGTGACGGCATCCGCCATCGCGTCGAGGTCGTGGCGGGAGTCGGCGGTGAGCGGCACCTGGACCCCGGTCGCGCCGGCGACGAGCGGAAGGCTCGGGTACGCCTCGAAGGAGCGCCAGGCGTAGATGACCTCGTCGCCGACGGAGGCGGTCGCGAGGATCAGCTGGTGCAGGATCGAGACGCTGCCGGAGGCGACGTGCACCTGCTCGGGGCCGACGCCGTAGCGCGCGCCCAGGCGCTCGCGCAGACGACCGGCGGTGGCGTCGGGGTAGCGGTTGATCGGCGTCGTGTGCTGCAGCGCTTCGAGCACCGACGGCAGCGGATCGAACGGGTTCTCGTTGCTGGAGAGCTTGAACGCGTCGGGCCCTGCCTGCTTGCCCTGCCGGTACGGCGCAAGGGCGGCGATGGCGGGGCGGATGCGGGGCAGGATCGGCTCGGTCACGGGTCGAGTCTACGAGGGAGCGGCACAGGTCAGGATGGCGCGGCAGGCACCCTGTCGGGCGGAGAAGTGCGGTGATACCATTTTGGTATGGCGATGACGGTGCGACTCCCGGAAGAACTCGATGCACGACTCGAGGCGATCGCGCGTGCGCGGCATACGTCGAAGCACGCGGTGATCATCGAAGCAGCGGAGCGGTTCGCGAATGACACGAGCCGCTCGGCTCTCGTGGATTCCGCCGTCGACTTCGTGCTCGACAATGACAAAGCCCTGCTCGAGCGCCTCGAAGACGCATGACCGAGTACCTCACTCTGGCGGACGGCCTTCAGATCGTCGAACGACTCGGCTTCCATGTCCGCGATGCCGGACTGCTCGCTTCGGCTCTCGCTCGACCCTCCGCATCACTCTTCGGCGACGACGCATACGCGACCATCGACCGAAAAGCTGCTGCTCTCCTCGAATCCTTGGCGCGCAATCACCCGCTATTCGATGGGAACAAGCGGACGGCGTGGACGAGCCTCGTCGCGTTCCTGTGGATCAACGGATGGAAGCACCGCTTCACCACCGACGACGCATTCGACCTCGTCGTCGGAGTGGCCTCCGGTGCGATCGATCTCGACGAGTCTGAGCGACGTATTCGCGCGAACCGCATTCCCGTGAGCACCGCTCGCAGCTGACTCTCGCCGGCGTCCGTGCGACACTGGTCGGACTATGCGCTTCATCATCCGCGTCGTCGTCAACGCCTTCGCCATCTGGGTCGTCACGCTGATCCCCGCCCTCCAGGTCACGATCAGGGCGTTCCCGCCCGGCGAGACCCTGCAGGTCGTCCTGACGCTGCTGGCGGTGGCCGCGATCTTCGCCATCGTCAACACGATCATCGGCACGGTCGTGAAGATCGTCGCGTTCCCGCTCTACATCATCACGTTCGGCCTGATCGGCTTCCTGATCAACGGGTTCCTGCTGTGGCTGACTGCGTGGATCACGAGCGGCTTCGGCTGGGGCCTGACGGTCGGAGACTTCTGGTGGGGCGTGCTCGCCGCGCTCATCATCTCGGTGATCAACGGCATCTTCGGCTTCATCCTGCGCCCGCAGAAGAAGGCCGCCCGCCGCGACTGAGCCCGGCGCGGCTGAGCCCGGCGACTACGCCGGAACGTCGAGGCGAAGCGGACTGATCTCGGCGAGAAACTCGAAGTCGCGGTCGCCGTGCAGGAGCGGGATGTCACGGCGAATCGCGACGGCGGCGATCAGGCAGTCGATCATGCTGCGGATCGGGTGGCCGTCGGCCGCCGAGGCTCGGTAGAGCTCTGCCGCGTCTCGGAAGTCGGTGACCGCGTGCAGCGGTGCGAGTGGCAGCCCGTTCGCGAGCGCCTCCACCCTCGAGAGCTCCTGCGGTCGCCGCGCTCCGGCGAGCAGCTCCATGATCACCGGCTCGGTGATCGCGATGTCCGCGCCGGCGGCGATCAGTCCGTCGAGTCGCTCGACGACCGGTGCGTCGACCCCGCGAAGGTAGGCGATCCACGCGGAGGAGTCGACGAGGATCACGCGTCGCCCCACGGCGACGGCGGATCGTCGCGGATCGCATCGAGGTCTCCGCTCCAGCCCGTGCCCTTCAGGCCGAGGAGGAAGTCCTTCGTGAGAGGCACGCCGACGAGCCTGCGGAGGGCGAGATCGACCGCCTCCTTCTTCGTGGAGAGGTCGTACCTGCGCATGACCTCCCGGACGAGCTCTTCGTCGATGTCGATGTTCGTGCGAGCCATACACGCACGGTACACCTCGGATACACCAGCCGCCACGGTCACTGTTTCACCCGCTCGGCATGGAACTCGGTGCGTTCGATCTCGACGGCATCGCCGAGCTCCCGCCAGTACGCGTCGAGCGCCTCGGCACGCGGATCGGACGAGGCATCCACCATCTGCGCGGTCTCGATGTAGGCCTCGATCGCGTGCGGCTGCAGCGACAGGTCGAACACGCCGTCCTGCGGGTCGACCTCGCGTGTCGCGGTGAAGCTGTCGGGCGAACCGGTGCCCGTGGCCGATCCCCCCGCGGCGAGCTTCGCGACGACGTCGTCGGAGTGTGAGAGCTGGATGAGAGTCTGGCCGTCGTCGAGCGACGACTCCTGCGGGCTTCCCGCCGTCAGCTGCAACGCGACGTCGTAGCCGCTCTCCATCGCGAGGTGCGCCGCGATCATCCCGCCCTGCGAATACCCCACGATGTCCACACGGTCTCCGGGCTCTGCGCCCGCGGCGGCCAGCGCGTCGACGGTCGCCTGATACGACGCCGACCGCTGCCCCTGATAGAGCTCCACGTTCGACTTCATGTCCCACGGATCCTCTTCGCCGCCCTCCCACGGCACCGAGTTCTGGGTGCCTTTGACGTAGGTCACGTAGCGGGTCGCGCCGTCGGGCATCGTGTACTTCTCGACCGCCACCTGCGCACTTGTCGACGGCAGGCGCTTCAGTGCGCCCGCCACGCCCTTCGGCGCACCTGCCGGGGTCGACGTGGCAGTCGGAGTCACGCGCACGGGGTCGGCCGCCCCCGTGAGCCGAGCTCCCGACGGCACCTTCCCGAGTGTGGACGTGAGGCCGGCGAACGCTCCGGCCAAGAGCAGTGACGGCAGCATCCCGAAGATGCCCATCGGCTCGGGCATCCCTCCGTGGCGTCGCCCCGCCCAGTCGGCCACCAGCCAGTCGGCCATCACTCCGATGCGCGCATCGCCGTCGATGAGCCGATCGATGCGCGCCTGGATCGTCCTCGCGGCCGCGGCATCCGCGAGGGTGAGCGCCTCCGCCTTCGCCCGAAGCTCCACCACCTCGAACGCGTCCGCCATCAGGAGGGTGCCCGCGCGTGCGTCGTCGAGCTCCGCCCGCAGCGCTTCCACACCTTCCCCGCTGCGATGCAGCGCACCGATATCGACCTGCGGGGCGGCCTCCGGCGCAGAGGCCAGGAGCGCACCCGCGCGGACGATCGCGGTCCGGACCTCCTCGCACTGCATCACCACCGTGCGTATGCGGGAACCGATATCGCGCAACTGCTCGGTGTCGACGGCGATCACCCCGCCGTGCTCGATGTCCAGCCCGCTCATTCCGCTCCTCCGGCGTTCAGCTCCCACTGACGCACCCGGAGGTGCCCGATCTCGGCACCGCAGTCTTCGCGCAGTCGCGCCAGCCGCTCATGCAGGGCGCGGAACCCCTCGGACTGCCAATCCGACGCGTCGACGAGCGACACCAGGACGGCTCCGGCGTCTTCGAGCAGCGAGATCGCCGTGCCGATCTCGCGACTGGTCAGCATCCAGACCCAGCTGGCGTCGGAGGCGATGGCATGATTCTGCGCGAGGGAGTACATGGCTCTCAGCCTCTGCGTTCGACGGCTCCGGGCCCGACCGGATTCCCGCGGTCGGTGGAGAGAGGAAAGCCGGATCTCGGTGTGCAGAGAGGGCGCGCCTGAGCACCCCGCGCTGTGCAGGATCGCCGGAGGCGGGCAGAATGTATCTGTGACATCCCCGGATCCCTTCCGCGTGATCTTCGTCTGCACGGGGAACATCTGCCGCTCTCCCATGGCCGAGGTCGTCTTCCGCGACCTCGCCGAGCGGCAGGGACTCGGCTCGCGCATCGTCTCGCGCAGCGCCGGCACCGGCGACTGGCATCTGGGCGAGCGCGCCGACGACCGCACGATCGACTCCCTCGCCCGGCGCGGCTACGACGGCTCCCGGCATCGGGCGCGCCAGTTCACCGCCGCGGCTTTCGCCGACAACGACCTCGTCGTCGCGCTCGACCGCACCCACGAGCGCATCCTGCGGGAGTGGGCGCACGACGAGGACGAGGAGGGCAAGGTCACGCTGCTCCTCGCGTTCGACCCGGACGCCTCCACCCACGACGTCCCCGACCCGTACTACGCGGGGGCGGCGATGTTCGATTCGGTGCTCGGTATGATTGAGGCGGCGACTCGGGGCCTGTTCCGCCAGCTCGAACCCGCTCTTCGTCTCCCCCGCTCGCCCCGAACCTTCGGGGCCTCATCAGGAGGACTCCCCTGACTTTCCAGCCTTCGCTCCCGCCGCAGCCCCTGAGCCCTCTCGACGGTCGCTACCGCGGCGCCGTCACCGGTCTCGCCGACTTCCTCTCCGAGGCGGGGCTCAACCGCGCACGGGTCGAGGTCGAGGTGGAGTGGCTGATCGCCCTCACCGACCGCTCGCTGTTCGAGACGGCTCCGCTCTCGGATGCCGACAAGGATCGCCTGCGTGCGCTGTACCGCGACTTCGGGCAGGCCGAGATCGACTGGCTCGCCGAGAAGGAAGCCGTCACCCAGCACGACGTGAAGGCCATCGAGTACCTCGTGCGCGACCGCCTCTCGACGCTCGGGCTCGACGCCATCGCCGAGCTCACGCACTTCGCCGCGACCAGCGAGGACATCAACTCCGCGTCGTATGCGCTCACCGTGAAGCGCGCCGTGGAGGAGGTCTGGCTGCCGGCCCTCGACACCGTGATCGCGAAGCTCCGTGAACTCGCCGTCGAGCACGCCGACGCCGCGATGCTCTCGCGCACGCACGGCCAGCCCGCGACCCCGTCGACCATGGGTAAGGAGATCGCGGTCTTCGCGTGGCGCCTGGAGCGCGTGCGCGGCCAGATCGCGGCATCCGAGTACCTGGCCAAGTTCTCGGGCGCGACCGGCACCTGGTCGGCGCACCTGGCGGCTGACCCCGACGCCGACTGGCCGACCATCGCCCGCGAGTACATCGAGGGCCTCGGACTCGGCTTCAACATCCTCACCACCCAGATCGAGTCGCATGACTGGCAGGTCGAGCTGTACGACCGCGTGCGTCACGCCGGCGGCATCCTGCACAACCTCGCCACCGACATCTGGACCTACATCTCGCTCGGCTATTTCGCGCAGATCCCGGTCGCCGGTGCCACCGGTTCGTCGACGATGCCGCACAAGATCAACCCGATCCGCTTCGAGAACGCCGAGGCGAACCTCGAGATCTCGGGTGCCCTGCTCGCCTCGCTCGGTCAGACCCTGGTCACCAGCCGCCTGCAGCGCGACCTCACCGACTCCACCACGCAGCGCAACATCGGCGTCGCGTTCGGGCACTCGCTGCTCGCGCTCGACAACCTGCGCCGTGGCCTCAATGCGATCTCGCTCTCGCGCGACGTGCTGCTGGCCGACCTCGACGTGAACTGGGAGGTGCTCGCCGAGGCGATCCAGACCGTCATCCGTGCCGAGGTCGTCGCCGGTCGGTCCACGATCACCGACCCGTACGCCCTGCTCAAAGAGCTCACGCGCGGTCACCGGGTGGGCGCCGCCGACCTCGCCGAGTTCGTGCAGGGGCTCGAGATCGGCGATGCCGCGAAGCAGCGCCTCCTCGCGCTGACTCCGGCCACGTACACCGGCATCGCCGAGCGCCTCGCCCGCTGACCCAGCCCGGTCCAGCGATCTAGGCCGCGGGTTCCCCGGAGTGGTCCTCGACCTTGTCCTTCGGCATGAAGGCGGCGGCGAGCAGCGTGAGCAGCGCGGTCACGGCGACCGCGACGAATACCCAGACCGAGGCGTGGATGATCGTGTCGGGGTCGTCGGGACCGGCGCCCTGCGCGATGGCCGCGTTCGAGATCGCCCCGAACACCGCGACGCCCACGGCGCTGCCCGCTGACCGCGCGAACGCATTCATGCCCGTCACGGCTCCGCGCTCGCCCCACCCCACGGAGGACTGCGCGGCGATGAGCGTCGGCGCGGCGCTCCACCCGAGCCCGAACCCGAGGACGAACGCGATCAGCGACAGCACCCAGGGGTTCGGCCAGGCCGACACCGACGCGAGGACGATCGCCGCGACCGAGGCGATGCTCATCCCGATGAGTGTGGTGCGACGGAACCCGATGCGCAGATACAGGCGCCCCACGTTCGCTGCGGCGATCGGCCACCCGAGCGTCAACGCCGCGACGGCCAGACCCGACAGCAGCGGCGCGATGCCCAGCGAGCCCTCGAGGTAGGCGGGCGCGAAGCTGGTGACGCCGATCATGAGCGCACCCACCCCGAGCGAGACGAGGGTGGTGGTCAGGATCAGCGGCCTGGCCGCCAGGCGGAGGTCGACGATGGGCTCCGCGACGCGGCGTTCGACCATCGCGAAGAGCACCAGAGCGACGATGCCGATCCCGAAGCACAGCGCGCTCTGGACGGAGATCCACGCCCAGGCGTTGCCGCCCTCCAGCATCCCGAGGATCAGGCCGGTCAACCCGACCGTGAGCAGCACGGCTCCCGCGTAGTCGATCCGGTGCCGTTCGGTCTGCTTCTGCTCCTTGTACTTGATCTGCAGCATCCACGCCGCGATCAGACACAGCGGGATGTTGACCCAGAAGATCCAGCGCCACGCGTCGAGCTGGGCGAAGATGCCGCCGAGCGCCGGTCCGACGACGGACGAGATCGCCCACACGCTCGCGATGTAGCCCTGCACCTTGGCGCGCTCGGCGACCGTGTAGATGTCTCCGACGATCGTCATGGCCATCGGTGCGACCGCACCGGCGCCGAGGCCCTGGATGATGCGGAAGACGATCAGCGCCGGCATGCTCCACGCGAAGCCGCAGAGGATCGAGCCGAGGAGGAAGAGGGCGATGCCGAGCAGGATGATGGGTTTGCGGCCGACCGTGTCGGCGAACCGGGAGTAGATGGGGACGCTCACGGCCTGCGCCAGCAGATACACCGAGAACAGCCACGGGAACTGCTGGTAGCTGCCGAGATCGCGGACGATGCTGGGCACCGCGGTGGCGAGGATCGTGGCGTCGATCGCGATCAGCCCGGTCGCGAGCATCAGCGCACCGAGGATGGGGCCTCTCGGCGACCGGAGTCCGATGGAGGCGCGGTCGACGGAGGCAGTCACTTCAGGGACAAGCCCCGCGGCGCCGGGACTATTCCGAACTCACTCGAACGGAACCAGGGCGAACCTCCCCCAGGCGACGAACGCGAAGGCCAGGAGGAAGGTCACGTCGCCGACCATGTACCCCCACTCACTGCGGCGGAATCGCGTCGTGGCTGCTCCGGACATCAGCAGCGCGAGCCCACACGCGGCGAGCGGGGACAGGATCACGGCCACACCGACCAGCGGCGGGACGACCAGACCGATGACGCCGATCAGCTTGATCGTGCCGATCGCCTTGATCTTCCCGGCGCTGAAATCGTCCGCCCAGTGCTGGCTCGGGCCGAGAGCGCGGTACCGTTCCTTCGGGAGCAGCAGCTGTCCGGCCGCACCGCTCGCGAAGGCGACGGCCAGCACCCCGGTGATGATCCACAATGCGATGTTCACGATCGCGTCCTTTCGTCGTTACGTTCGCCCGTGCGGGCTCGTCACAGTGATGACGGATCGACGAGCACGGAGGTAACAGCGATGGACACAGACTCCCTCACCGCGGGGTTCGAGAAGAACCGGCCGAAGATGCTGGCTTTGGCGACCCGCATGCTCTCTTCACGCGCCGATGCCGAGGACGCCGTTCAGGAGGCATGGTTCCGCCTGGACCGGCAGACGGAGCACATCGACAACCTCGGAGGGTGGCTCACCCGGGTCGTCGGCCGGATCTGCATCGACATCCTGCGCAGCCGTGCGACACGCTCCGAGTCGGCGCTCGAGGTGTGGGAGGCCGAACTCGTCGTCACCGAAGACACCGACGGCCCGGAGGATGCGGCGGTCGTCGCCGACACGCTCGGCCTCGCTCTGGTTGTCGTGCTCGAGTCGCTGCGACCCGACGAGCGGCTCGCCTTCGTGCTGCACGACCTGTTCGCGGTGCCGTTCGCAGAGGTGGGGTCGATCATCGGGTGCTCGACGGATGCCGCGAAGATGCTCGCGAGTCGCGCGCGTCGCAAGGTGCAGGGCGTCCCGCTGCCCAACGGCGGCCGACAGCAGCGGCGCGACGTGGTCGATGCGTTCCTCGCGGCCGCTCGCGGCGGCGACTTCGACGCTCTGCTCCGCGTGCTCGATCCGGAGATGACCTGGCACCTGCACATGGCGCGCGGACGGTCCGTCCAGGTCGGCGCGAACGAGGTGCTCCGTGCCGTGCGCCGGGGCGACCCCACCCGCGTCGAAGCCCGCCGAGTCAGCGTGAACGGCGAGCCCGGCATCCTCGCCTGGGGTCCGAGCGGCCGGCCGATCGCGCTGATGTCGTGCACGATCGTCGACGGAAGGATGGTCGACGTCGTGTCGATCCTCGATCCGGCGCGCCTCGCCGGCATGGATCTGCCCGCCCGCTGAGCCGCTCCCCCAGCCCGTCAGGACCGGCGCGGCGGAGTCCTCAGGACGACGACGTGCGGCCGGGCTCGTCGCCCTCCGCCTCGCCCTCGGGCTCCGGGTCGTACAGCACCGGACGGTCGATGGTCTTGGTGACGTCGGCCGGGTCGACCGCGAGGATCAGCATCGCCAGGATCAGCAGTGTGACGATGAACGCCCCACCGCCGACCACGAGCCCGAGCGCCACCGGGGTCAGTCCGTCGTAGGTGCCGTTCGCGATCGCCGTGTTCACACGCAGCGTGAAGGCCCCGGTGGAGACGAGCGTGACCACCATGGCGAAGACGCCGCAGCCCAGCGCGATCAGCAGCAGGTGCAGCGGGCGCAGGATGTCCCGACGGGTGGGCTTCTCGTCGCTCATCGCTCTCCTCCGTGCTCCGCAGGCGCGGCGCTGTCGTTCGATTCGGTGACCGCGGCGGCGGCATCCACCCGTTTCGGGGTGAGCCCGGCGATGCCGAGGAAGACCGCGACGATCGCCGCGTAGCCGCCGAACATGCCGACACCGAGGATTATGCCGGACAGCACGAACGTGCCGGCCTTCTCGATCGTGTACTCCTGCAGGAATCCGGCCGGGATCAGCAGCAGGACGATGCCCAGCAGCACGCCCAGCGCGCCGACGGTGATCGCGTCGCGCGAGAGCGGATCAGCGGTACGACGCGAGCGGATGCCGGCGAGGATCTCGATGCCGCCGCTCACGATCGCCCAGGAGGAGACGACGATGAAGAACAGATCGTCGGATCGCCAGGCCGGGATGCCGCTCGCACCACCGGCGACGACGCCGAGCGCGGCGAGCAGGATGTATGACCAGCGCGAGCCCGCCGGGAGCACCAGCCAGGCCGCGAGCAGCTGCACGAGCGCGGTGGTGAAGACGAAGCCGCTGAAGACCGAGAGGCCGATCGGAGCGGAGTGGTCCGATGAGAACGTGATCATCAGTGCGGCGACGGCGGCGAACAGCGCGCGCAGCAATTGCACGTGGCGCATGGTGAATGCGCGAGCAGGGGCAGACATGACGGTCCAGAGTCCTCCGGGGTGTTCCTCCCAGTCTACGCGGGGGCGCGGAGCCGCAGCGCCCGCGGGTGTGCGGAGGAGGATTCGTGAAGCCCGGCTGATCTCCCCAGATCGATTGCCGGGCTTCACGACGTACGCAGCAAGGGGGGCATCACTGCGTCAGACCGGTCTTCGCAGGGTCGGGCACCCTGCCTGCGATGACGGCCAAGTGACCCCACATGCCCACCCGGTCCCCTGAGGTGCGCGCGTGCGGTCGTATGCTCACTTTAGGGCGGTGGTCTTCACATACCGGACGGGGGCTGTGATGAGTTACGAGTATGACGAACGCAGGTCCGGATCCGATGCTTTCGCGGCGGCTCTGCGCGACGCGATCAACGCGAGGCACGTGACGCTGTCGTGGCTGCATCAGCAGCTCAACCTGCGCGGGAACCGCGTGTCGATGGCCACGCTGAGCTACTGGCGCTCGGGGGCACGCCGCCCGGAAGGCGCGCAGTCGCTCGCCGCGCTCGCCGACATCGAAGACCTCCTCTGCCTCGATGCCGGGGCGCTGCGCGGACACCTCGGCCCCACGAACCGGACCGGTCCGCTCGGGCCGAATCAGTTCCCCCTCGACGAGGAGGAACTCGAACGTGCGGTCATGGTCGCCTTCAGCGCGCTGGGTGCGTCGTACCCCGACACCTCGCGCGAGCTGACGACCCACTCCGTGACCGACGTCGATGCCGACGGCAACGTGGCGTTCAGCATCACCCGGAGCATCGTGCAGTCCACGATCGGCACGATCACGGCCATCCCGTTCCTCGAGATCACGCCAGGGGTCAGCACCCCGGCGCCGATCCTGAGCGCGGTGTCGGGCGGACGCATCACCGCGCGCTACTCGCACCCCGACGGCGAGGTGCACGGGGTGCTCTTCGAACTCGACGTGCCGCTCACCGCACCGGACACCGCGATGGTCGAGTGGTCGGTGACGTATCCGCCCGAGTATCCGCCGATGCGCGACACCGGCCACGCCCTGGCGCAGAAAGCCAGAGAGCTGCTGGTGTGGACCCGGTTCCACCCGGATGCCGTGCCGGACTGGTGCGAGGAACGGGTCGAGACCCCCGAGGGGGTCACCGTCACCGACGTGCCGCTCACCCGCGGCACATCGGTGCACCTGGTGCGTCGCGCGTTCGGCCCCGGCGCGCTCGCGCTGCACTGGGGGTTCGGCCCGCGAGAGGGTCAGCCGGGCTGATCTCCCGTGGCGACCGGGCGACCGGGAGTGTTGGACCACTGGCTCCACGAGCCGGGGAAGACCCGCGCGTCGATGCCGACCTCGTGCAGGACGAGTGCGGTGTGGGCGGCCGTGACGCCGGATCCGCAGTAGGCGGCGACCGGCGTGCCGGGCGTCACCCCGATCTCGGCGAAGGACGCCAGGATCGTCTCGCGGTCGAGGATCCGGCCCTCCGCATCGAAGTGCACGGGTTCGGGGAGGTTGCGCGCGCCGGGGATGTGTCCGGCGACCGGGTCGTACGGCTCCGACTCGCCGCGGTACCGGTCGGCCGCTCGCGCGTCGATCAGCACGCCCGACTCCGGGAATGCGGCGGTCTCGTCGATCGACAGCGCGTCGCCGCCGATCTCGTCGAGCACGACATCGCCCGGCTCGGGCACCACATCGTCGGTCGCGGCCTCGAACCCCTCGGCCTGCCAGCCCCGGATGCCGCCGTCGAGCACGCGCACATCGACGCCGCCCTGGCGCAGCAGCCACCAGGCGCGCGCCGCCGAGATGCCCGTGAAGTCGTCGTAGGCCACGACGGTGTCGCCAGCGCGGACTCCCCAGCGACGAGCCGCGGCTTGGAGGGTGGCCGTCGACGGCAGCGGATGCCGCCCCTCCGACGGTTCGCCGTGGGTCGAGAGCTCCGTGTCGAGCGCGGCGAACACGGCACCGGGGATGTGGCCCGTCAGGTAATCGTCATGCCCGGCCTCGGGTCGATCCAGCCGCCACCGCACGTCGATCACACGCACCGGCGCGCCTCGGCTCAGCAGGTCGTTCAGCTCGGATGCACTCACGAAGTCGCTCATCCTGCGAGGCTACCGAGTCTGCCGCAGCATCCGGTTCGGGGCCGTCTTCTCCCGTCCCGATCCGCGCGACTAAGCTCGATCCGGCAACGTCGAGAAAGGGGCAGCGATGCCCTCTCGTCTTCGGTGGATGCGCCTGCGCCCGCAGGAAGCCGCGCTCATCGCGATCACCGCGGTGTGGGGCGGCACGTTCCTGCTCGTGCACTGGGCGATGGAGCACTCGGGTCCCTGGTTCTTCGTCGGCATCCGGTTCCTCATCGCGGGGCTGATCAGCGTCGTGATCTTCCGCCGTGTGCTGCGCGGCATCCGCTGGCGCGACATCGGCGCGGGCGTCGCGGTCGGCGTCATGATCTACCTCGGCTACGGGCTGCAGACGCTCGGGCTGCAGACGATCGACAGCAGCACCTCTGCCTTCATCACCGCGATGTACGTGCCGCTGGTTCCGTTCGCGCAGTGGGCCGTGTTCCGAAAGCGACCGCCGGCGATGGCGTTCGTGGGTGCGGGACTGGCGTTCGTGGGACTGCTGCTCATCGCCGGGCCCGACGCCTTCGCGCTCACCCTCGGCGCGGGCGAGATCGCGACCATGATCAGCACCCTGCCCATCGCGGCCGAGATCATCCTGATCAGCCTGTTCGCCGGGAAGATCGACCTGGGCCGCATCACCGTCATCCAGCTGCTGACCGCCGGGGTGCTGGGGCTGCTCACGATGCCGGTGGTGGGCGAGGGCGTGCCGGAGTTCTCGTGGATCTGGGTCGGCTGCGCGGTGGGGCTGGGTGCGGCGAGCTGCCTGATCCAGCTGACCATGAACTGGGCGCAGAAGTCGGTCTCTCCCACCCGCGCGACCATCATCTACGCCGGAGAGCCGGTGTGGGCAGGCATCATCGGGCGCATCGCCGGCGAGCGACTGCCCGCGACCGCGCTCATCGGCGGAGCGCTCGTCGTGCTCGGGATCCTCGCCAGCGAGCTGAAGCTCGTGCGGCGGCGGCGGCAGGGGCAGCGGCGGCAGGGGCAGGTGACCGAAGAGGCCGCACAACAGCCGCCGCGTCGGGAGGAGAACCACGCCCCGGGCGGAGAACCTCCGGTAGATCCTCCGCCCGACAGGTAGATCTCCGCCCGAGGCAGGGCGTCAGCGGGTCGAGGTCAGCCCGGTCGTC
Organism: Microbacterium sp. ISL-59; assembly: GCF_018613945.1. Taxonomy (NCBI): domain Bacteria; kingdom Bacillati; phylum Actinomycetota; class Actinomycetes; order Micrococcales; family Microbacteriaceae; genus Microbacterium; species Microbacterium sp. ISL-59. Next base: position 1,483,052 of record NZ_JAGGPG010000002.1, on the reverse strand, counting down.
AGACCGTGAGCAGCACCTTGGTGGCGCGACGCTCGTCCATGGCGCGATAGCCCTCGGCGGCGTCCTCGAGCGGGAGGGTGAGGTCGAACACCTTGCCGGGGTCGATCTTGCGGTCCCAGATGAGCTGGATCAGCTCGGGCAGGAAGCGCCGGACCGGAGCGGGGCCACCGTGCAGGTGCACGCCGGAGAAGAACAGCTCCTCGCCGGGCAGTGCCACGTCGTGCGAGACACCGACGTAGCCGACATGCCCGCCGGGACGGGTCGAACGGATCGCCTGCATCATCGACTCCTGAGTGCCGACCGCCTCGATCACCGAGTGCGCGCCGAGCCCGTTCGTGAGCTCCTTGATGCGCGCCACACCCTCGTCTCCGCGTTCTTCGACGATGTCGGTGGCTCCGAACTCGCGCGCCAGCGCCTGCCGGTCGGCGTGCCGGCTCATCGCGATGATGCGCTCGGCCCCGAGTTCGCGGGCGGCGAGGATGCCCAGCAGTCCCACCGCTCCGTCACCGACGACGGCGACGGTCTTGCCGGGTCCGGCCTCGGCGGCGACCGCCGCGAACCAGCCCGTGCCGAGGACGTCGGATGCCGCGAGCAGGGAGGGGATCAGGTCGGCGTCGGGCTGCCCCGGCGTGACGACGAGCGTGCCGTCCGCGTGCGGGATGAGCGAGTACTCGGCCTGCGTGCCGTACTTCCCCATCGGGACCACGTGCACGCAGCGGGACTGGTAGCCCGCCTGGCAGATCTCGCAGGTGTTGTCCGAGGCCATGAACGACCCGACCACGAAGTCGCCGACCTTCAGGGTCTGCACCTCGTCGCCGATCTCCTCGACGACGCCGACGTACTCGTGCCCCATCGGGGTGTGATCGACGTTGTCGTCGCCGCGGTACGGCCACAGGTCGGACCCGCAGATGCAGGTCGCGGCGAGCCGGATGACGGCATCCGTCGCCCGGGTGATCGTCGGCTTCTCGCGCTCCTCGACCCGGACGTCGCCGGGGGCGTACATGACTACTCCACGCATTCTTACTGCTCCTTCTATCGTGTGAATCCAGTCAACGCCGATTCCGTCACAGGTGGGAGGCTCTCTCATGGCACCCCTCGGATCGCTGCGGACGGGAATAGTTCGACGGGCCGCGCGTTGCACCCGGCATGATTGAAACTTCAACCGTCGCTCCGGTCGCCACGGAGCGCACCCGCGTCCGCGTGCCACTGCGCTTCGGCGACGGCTTCTCCACCACCGCCGACGTGGTCACCTTCGACGGCCTGATCGACGGCCGCGAACACCTGCTGCTCGGCCTCGGCGACTGGCGCGCGGCACTCGAGCGCGCGGCCGAGGGAGGAGCTGCTCCCCTCGTGCGCCCGCACAGCGAGTGCCTGACCGGTGACGTCTTCGGCTCGGAGCGCTGCGACTGCGGCCCCCAGCTGCGCGAGGCCGTGGAGCGCATCGCCGACGAGGGCGGATTCCTGCTGTATCTGCGCCAGGAGGGTCGCGGCATCGGCCTGTACGCCAAGCTCGACGCCTACGCGCTGCAGGATGCCGGACTCGACACGTATGAGGCGAACGTCGCCCTGGGCCACGGCGAAGACGAGCGCGACTACACCGTCGCCGCGCAGATGCTGAACGCGGTCGGCGTCGACGGCATCCGCCTGCTGAGCAACAACCCCGACAAGGCCGTGCAGCTCGAGGCCCTCGGCATCCGCGTCACCGAGCGCGTGCCCACCGAGGTGCACCTGTCGGAGGCGAACACCCGCTACCTGCAGGCCAAGCGGGACCACACCGCCCACACGCTCGACCTGTCGGCCGCCTGATGACTGCGCAGGTGTTGAGCGACCGCCGCCTCGACGACGCCGAGATGCAGACGTGGCTGCCCACCATCCGCTTCGTGCAGCTTCTGCCACAGGTGCTGGACCGCGCGCTGAAGGCCGAGACGGGCCTCAAGCACGCGCACTATGCGATCCTCGTCACGCTCGCGGGCCAGGACGACCGAGCGGTGCCGATGACCGAGCTCGCCCAGATCGCCGGCCTCAGCCGCTCGCGCCTCAGCCATGCGATCGACTCCCTCGAGGAGCGCGGCTGGGTGACCCGCACCTCGTGCAGCAGCGACAAGCGCACCCTGACGGCGGCACTCACGGATGCCGGTCGCGAACTGCTCCGAGGAGCGGCCCCCGTGCACGTGGCGCAGATCCGCGAGCTGGTCTTCGATCCGCTGACCGACGACGAGCGGGAGCAGCTCGGCACGATCCTCACCAAGCTGCTCCCGGGCGTCACTGCGGCACTCTAGGGCGATCAGCCCCTGCGGGGCGCGATGCGGTCGAGGTCATCTCGTACCGCGGCCGGCTCCTCGGAGACCGGCATGTTCTCGGCATCCTTCGCGCCGTCGAGGCCGGTATCCGGCGCCAGGGCAGCGAAGAGAGGCTCGAGATCGGTCTGAGCGGGCCCCCGTTCAGCGACGAGTTCGAACGTCTTGCCGTTCGCTGCGTCGGAGGTGAGGGCGGCGAGCAGCACCTCGGCCAGCTGTTCGCGCGAGATCACTCCGTCAGCGGGGCTGCCGGAGGTGCGAGTGTCGCCCTGCAGCAAGTGCAGCTCGTGCTGGTTGTCGTCGTTGTAGTCGAACCAGCTGGGGCGCACGATCGTGTACCCGTGGCCGCTCGCGCGGACGATCCGCTCGGCCCGACGCTTCCAGTCGTGGGCGCGATTGCTGCGGTTGTAGGAGCCTTCGCGGTAAGTGACCCCGATGGCTGTCATCAGTGCGATCCGTAGAGGCCGATCACCCACGGCCTCGAGCACATTGCGCACTCCGCCGTAGTCGACATCGCGGTAGCCCGCCTCAGCGCCGTGCGTGCCATGGGTGAAGATCACCGCGTCGATGTCGCGGACGGCGTCGGCGAGGCTCGCCGGGTCGGTCAGGTCTCCGCGAACCGTGTGCGCTCCGCCCTGACGGCTGAGGATGCGGATGCTGTGGCCGGCCGCCGTCGCGACGCGCGCGACGTGGCGTCCGATGCTGCCGGTGCCGCCGACGAGCAGGATGTTCAGATCTGTCATGCTTCGGGGATCTCCCGACCGAAGGCCTCGAGGGTGACCGCTTCGGGCTCGGGGCCGCGGCGCACTCCGGTGTCGAGCGCATCGATCGCGCCGAGCTGATCGGCCGTCAGCTCGAAGTCGAACACGTCGAAGTTCTCGGCGATACGTGCCGGACGCACCGACTTCGGCAGGGCCGAGCGACCCTGCTGCAGGTGCCAGCGGAGCATCACCTGGGCGGGCGACTTGCCATGCGCGGCGGCGATCGCCTGGAGTGTCGCGTCGTCGAAGACCGAGGCGCCGTTGGGGCGGTACGCCGTTATCCCGCCGATCGGCGACCACGCCTGGGTGACGGTGCCCGCCGCGGCATCTGCCTGCTGCACCTCGCGCTGCTGGAAGTAGGGGTGCACCTCGATCTGGTTGATCGCCGGGACGATGCTCGTCTCGGCTGCCAGCCTCTCGAGGTGGTCGACCATGAAGTTGCTGACGCCGATGGCGTGCACCCGGCCGTCGGCGAGCAGGGTCTCGAGTGCCTTGTAGGCACCGAGCGTGAGGTCGAAGCGGGTGGGCAGCGCCTGGTGCAGGATTAGCAGGTCTAGCTGGTCCACGCCGAGCTTGCCGGTCGACTTCTCGAAGGCGTGCAGCGTCTCGCCGTAGCCGAAGTCGCTGATCCAGACCTTGGTCTCGATGAAGATCTCGTCGCGAGCGATGCCGGTACGTCGGATCGCCTCGCCGACCTCGCGCTCGTTGCCGTAGGCGGCGGCGGTGTCGATCAGGCGGTAGCCCGTCTCGAGGGCTGTGCTGACGGCATCGACGGTCTCGTCCGGGGCGGCCTGGAACACTCCGAAGCCGAGGGCGGGCATCTCGATGCCGTTGTTGAGAGTGAGATTCATGGTCATGCCTCCAGTGTGCGCCGCCGTCGAGATCGGAGGGAGGGCCTGGCATGCCCCCTCTCTTCCCGGTACCGCCAGTACCTCCCTCCTCCGACACGGAAGGCGTACCGTCGAAGTCATGGACACCCGCAGCGAGGTGCGCGAGTTCCTCTCGACGAGGCGCGCACGCATCACCCCCGACCAGGCAGGTCTGCCCGCATTCGGTGGCAACCGTCGCGTGCCCGGCCTGCGCCGCGAAGAGGTCTCGCTGCTGGCAGGCGTCAGCGTCGACTACTACACGCGGCTCGAACGCGGCGACCTGTCCGGGGCCTCCGACAGCGTGCTCGATGCCCTCGCCAGGGCACTGCAGTTGGACGAGGCCGAGACGGCGCACCTGTTCGACCTCGCTCGCGCAGCGAACGCCTCACCGGTCGTCCGGACGCCGCGGAAGAAACCGGGCGAGCTGCGACCCAGCATCCTCCGTCTTCTCGATGCGATGACCGAAGCCCCGGCGGTCGTGCGCAACAACTACTTCGACTACCTGGCCGCGAACGCGCTGGGCCGCGCACTCTATGCGCCGGTGTTCGCGCAGCCGCAGCCGAACAGTGCGCGTTTCGCCTTCCTCGACCCGGCGGCGCAGGACTTCTATCCGGAGTGGGATCGCAACACCCGGGAGCTCGTCGCAGCGATGCGAGGCGAGGCGGGGCGCAACCCGTTCGACCGGAAGCTGACCGACCTCGTCGGCGAGCTCTCCACGAGAAGCGAGCGGTTCCGCACGCTGTGGGCCGCGCATGATGTGCGTTTCCACCGGACGGGCGTGAAGCGCATCGCGCATCCCGTCGTCGGCGAGATCGAGTTGACGTACGAGGCGTTCGCGCTGCCGGCAGACCCCGGGCTGCACCTGTCGACCTACACGGCCGAGCCGGGGACGGCATCGGCCGACAAGCTGCGGATGCTCGCCAGCTGGGCGGCGACCGAGGCGGCAGCATCCGAGGCACCGGCACCCGAAGCGGTGGCCTCCGGAACCGCGCACGACGTCGACACGGCACCCGAACGCGCCACCGGCCGCGCCGACGCCTGAGCGCACGGTTCTGCTCTGAGCAGAACCGCTCGAACCCGCCGAACACCGCGGTTTATCGTGAGGCATGGCCGACCTGATCTCGTTCCCGCGCACCCCTCGCCCCGACCGCCCGAAGTCGAGCGGGCCCGAGCCGCTGTGGCGTCAGATGCTGGGCGACCAGCTGCGCCGCCGCCGTCACGACCGCGAGGAGACCCTCACCGAGACCGCGGAGAAGGCGGGCGTCTCGCCCCAGTACCTCTCCGAGGTCGAGCGGGGGCTGAAGGAGCCGTCGAGCGAGATGATCGCCGCCATCGCCGGTGCCCTCGACACGAGTCTGATCGACCTCACGAGCGCCGTGGCCGATGACCTGCGCTCGGCCGCGGTGCCGGCATCCGCTGCCGTCTCGGTGTCGCGCGGCGCGTTCGCCCTGGCCGCCTGACTCACACCCCCCGCGGGCCGAGCACCGTGTCGATCAGTCCGTAGTCCAGGGCCGCGGATGCCGTGAACACCCGATCGCGGTCGGTGTCGGCGCGGAGCTCCGCGACCGTGCGCCCGCTGTGCCTGGCGAGGATCTCCTCCATGTCGGACCGCACCCGCACGACCTCGTCGGCCGCGAGGATCAGATCGGGGATCGCGCCGCGCGACTGGCCGGCCGGCTGATGCAGCACGATCCGGGCATGCGCGAGCGCGGCGCGCTGACCTGATGCACCCGCCGCGACGAGCAGCGCGGCGGGACCGATCGCCTGACCGACGCACGTCGTCGCGATGGCCGGACGGATGTGCTGCATGGTGTCGTAGATCGCCAGCGCCGCTCCGGGGTCACCGCCCTCGCTGTTGATGTAGAACTGGATGCCGCTCTCCGGACTGTCGGCGTCGAGGTGCAGCAGCTGCGCGATGAGGGCGTTCGCGACACCCGCGTCGATGCCGGTCCCGAGATAGATGACACGCTCGGCGAGCAGGTGGGAGTAGACGTCCATGATGCGCTCGCCCCGCGGATGCTGCGCGATGACGTTGGGGATCGAGTACGTGCTCATGCGTTCACCCCCAGCCCGACGCGCGCGCGTTGTCGCGGCATCACCTCGGCGATCGAGGCCACGATCCCGTCGATGAAGCCGTAGTCCTGCGCCTGGGTCGCGGTGTACCAGCGGTCGTGCAGCGAGTCCTCGAAGATGCGCTCGAGGGGCTGGCCCGTGTCGGCGGAGATGAGGCCCAGCACGGTGTCGCGCGTGTGCCGCAGGTCGTCGGCCTGCGTCTCGATCTCACCCGCGGAGCCGCCGATGCCCGCCGATCCCTGATGCATGAGGATGCGCGCGTGCGGCAGGGCCCGCCGCTTGCCGGGAGTGCCCGCGGAGAGCAGGAACTGGCCCGCACTGCAGGCCAGCCCGAGGGCGAGAGTGGCCACGTCGTTGGGGATGAGCCGCATGATGTCGCGGATCGCGAGCATCGACGGCACCGAGCCCCCGGGCGAGTGGATCCAGAGGGCGATGTCGGCGGCGGGGTCCTCGGCCGACAGCGCGAGCAGCTGCGTCATCAGCAGCGTGCCGTTGTCGTCGTCGAGCGCGCCGTCGAGCACGAGCACCCGCTCGTGGAACAGCGCGCGCCGAGCCTCAGGGCCGAACTGCGGGATGGAGGGGTTGTCTTCGCTCATGCCCCCAGCATCCGTCGCCGCCGCACGCGTGCGGTCGGATTCTGCCCTGAGCCGCTCTGCCCTGAGCAGATGCGTCCTGACGCCGTCTCAGCGCAAGCCGTCTTCGCAGTTGCTGCCCGCGCGCGCTTCCCACCACAGCGCGTACTCGTCCCCCTCCCCCGCATCGATCAGCCACGGGGGAAACCTGACGTACTTCTCCTTCGCGAGGCTCCAGGATGCGTCCGCCCGTGTCGACTCGGGGTCGTCTGCGGGCAGCTCATCCTCGGTCGTCCAGTGCTCGGCGGGATGGCTCTTCGCCCATTCGTAGATGTCCTGGCCGGTCCGCGACCAGTCGCGGGAGTTCATGCTCTCGGCGATGTCGGCGGGCATCGGCAGCCGGTCCGGAGTGCTGTAGTCGTACGTGCAGGAGTATTTCTGCCCGTCATCGGCGACGTAGCTCAGCGAGATCGTCACGTTCGTCGCGAAACCGGGCTTCGAATCCAGGATCGCCAGCGCGACGATGACGAGGGCGACGAGGGCACCCGCCACGATCCCGATGACCCACCATGCGCGGCGACGCGGCCGAGTCGATCCTGCGGGCGCGTGACCAGCCACGAACAGATCCTTCCCCGATTGCGGACGGGCGAGGGGCCTCTTCCCGGGACACAACCGCATCGCATCCTCGTCGGGAAACTCCCCCGCATTCCATCGTGCCCGTTCCGGATGCGACGCGCCAATCGCGGTGGATCGCAGCCCGTGCGGGTGCGCCCTGAGCGGATGCCGGCGGGGCGGCACCCGCTCAGGGCAGGGGGATGGGTGGGGTGGGGTGGGGGTCAGGCGGCCAGCGCCAGGGATCGACGGTGGCTGACGCGGTGGCCGACCCAGAAGCCGATCGCGACGAGTCCGGCCAACGCGATGCCGAGGATCCAGGGCAGGATCGACGGCGCGGCTCCGGCCGTCGCGGTGGCGAGCGTCCCGGATCCTTCCGCGATCAGGCCGTTGCCCTCGGCGAGGTCGGCGGCTCCGGCTTCGAGCTTGTCGCCACCCGCGGCGAGGTCTCCCGACCCCTGCGCCACGGCATCGGCTCCGACGGCCAGCTTTCCGATGCCCGCGTCGAGATCACCGGCTCCGGACTGCAGCGTGCCGATACCGGTGGCCAGCGTGGTCGCGCCGTCGTTCAGCCGGGTCGCACCGGCGCTGAGGTTCGAGGTTCCGGCGTACAGCGAGGAGGCTCCGGAAGAGAGCGTCTGCAGTCCCGAGGCCAGCTTGGCGGCACCCGCCGAGAGCTGTGCGGTGCCGGACTTCAGGGTCTGCGCCCCGGCGGCGAGGGCGGGGGCCGCCTGGGGGGCGACGAGGGCGACGGTCCCGGGCCACCCCTGCGTGGGGTCACCGTTCACGATCGCCCCGACACCGGCCGTGACGCGCGTCGCACCGTCTGCGGCGCCGACGAGTCCCTGTGCGAGCGCCGGGGCCGCCGCCGTCGGTGCGGCCATCGCATCGACTTCCTTGTCGACGCCCGCGGCGAGCGCGGCGAGCGCCTGCAGCTTCGGGTTGGTCGGGTCGGCGGCGAGCAGACCGGCCAGGCCGTCGGCGAGCTGCTGCGAATGCCCGGGCGCGGTGGCTGCGAGGCCCTGGAGGGCAGTCTTCGTGTCGGGGCGGGCGAGGGTGCGCACCGAGGGGGTCACGCCGGCGGTCAACGTGTCACTCAGGGTGGTCGCACCGGCGAGCACGGCGTTCGTGTATCGATGCGCACCGTCGACCCCAGCCGCGAGCTTCGCTGCTCCCGTCGCGACGGTCTGCGCTCCGGCATCCGCCTTCGCCATCTTCGACGCGAGCTCCTGGGCTCCGGCGAACGCGGTCTGCGCTCCCCCGCTGACCCTGCCCGCGCCGTCCACGGCCGAGGCCGCGCCTGTGGCGAGACTTCCGGCGCCCTCCGCGAGAGTCGTCGCGCCGGTCGCCGCCTTCGTGGCCCCGTCGCTCACCTTCTGCGAGCCGTCCTGCGCGCTGGCCGCGCCGGACGCGAGGTCGTCGCTGCCTTCCGCGAGCTGATCGGCGCCGTCCGAGAGGTCGGCGGCACCCGCCGCGAGCTCGGACGAACCGCTCTTCGCCGACGTGGTCCCGTCGGCGAGTTCGGAGGCGCCGGCGGCGATCTTGTTCGTCACCACGAAGAACAGGATCACCATCGTGGCCAACAGCAGGCTGAGCACGATCACGGCGATGCGCATGCCGTTGCCGTGCGCGTGGGGTTTCGTACTCGTCATCGAGGACTCCCGGGGGTCAGTGGCGTCGTTGCCACGGGCGACTGTATGGGCGCGCCGGTACGCGACCCACGGATTTGCCGTTCGAAACCAAGTCTCAGAGTCGCTGGGACTCAGTTTCTTGTCGTGAGTCCACAAACGTGGCCCGGTAGCCCTTGTCGCTGTCTGGAAAACCAGCCGTAACATCGCGGACTCACTGCCCGCCTACTCTCATGCCCATGGCGAAGCAGAAGACACCCGCGTGGTCGGAAGACGGACTCAACTTCCGCACCCGCAAGTGGGTGCGCCCCGAAGATCTCAACGCGAACGGCTCGCTGTTCGGCGGCAGCCTGCTGAAGTGGATCGACGAGGAGGCGGCGATCTACGCGATCGTGCAGCTCGGCAACTACCGCGCCGTCACCAAGCACATCTCGGAGATCAACTTCGAGGCGTCGGCGGTCCAGGGCGACCTGATCGAGATCGGCCTGCAGGCCACGCATTTCGGCACGACCTCACTGACGATGCGCGCGGTCGCCCGCAACATGATCACGCGCAGGCGCATCCTCACGATCGAGAAGATCGTGTTCGTCAGCCTCGACGAAGACGGCGTGCCGACCCCGCACGGCTACCGCGAGATCACCTACGACCGCGACCGGATGCCGACCGAGCGCATCGCGACTGGGACGATCAGACTTCCCTCGCTCTGAGCGGCGACCGCCGCGAACGCCTGAGCGAGATCGGCGATCAGGTCGTCGACGTCTTCGAGGCCGATCGAGAGACGCAGCACATCGGCTGCGGGACGCGCCTCGGGAGGCACCGGGCGGTGGGTGAGGGCGGCGGGATGCTGGATCAGCGAGTCCACCCCGCCGAGCGAGACCGCGTGCGTGAACAGGGTGGTCGCCGTCGTGACGGCGGATGCCGCGGCGAACCCGCCCCGCATCCGCATCGCGATCATCGCGCCCGTCCCTCGCATCTGTCGCTCGAGGATGCCGCGCGGGTCTCCGTCGAGCCCCGGATAGAAGACCTCGGCGACGTCGGGACGGTCGATCAGCCACTGCACCACCCGCCGCGCGCTCTCCTGCTGGTGCCGCACCCGCACCGGCAGGGTGGTGAGACCGCGGTGCAGCAGGTACGCCCCGAGCGGATGCAGGAGCCCCCCGGTCACCGCCCGCACGCGGCGCAGCGCCTCCGCGGTCTCTTCGCTGCAGGCGACGACGCCGGCGATGACATCGCCGTGGCCGCCGAGGTATTTGGTCGCGCTGTGCAGTGACATCGCGGCGCCCAGGTCGATCGGGTTCTGCAGGATCGGGGTCGCGAACGTGTTGTCGACCACGACCGGCACGGAGCCCGCCTGGCGCACGACATCGGCGATGTCGGCGATGTCGAGTGTGGGGTTCGCGGGCGTCTCCACGACCACGAGTCCGGTGTCGGCCCGCATGGACGCGGCCACCTCGTCGGGGTGACAGTACGTCGTCTCGACGCCGAGCAGCCCGGAACCGAGCAGGTGGTCGGTGCCACCGTAGAGCGGACGCACCGCGACGACGTGGCGTGCGCCGGTCGCCCCCGTGTGCGCGAGGATCACGGCCGTCATCGCCGCCATGCCCGAGGCGAAGGCCACCGCAGCCTCGGCATGCTCGAGCTCGGCGAGCGCCTCTTCGAAGCGGGCGACCGTCGGGTTCCACAGTCGCGCGTAGACCATGCTGCCGTCGGCGGGCGGGCGGCCTCCGGTGGCCATCGCCTCGTAGGAGTCGCCACCGCGCTCGATGTCGGGCAGCGGATTCGTCGTCGACAGGTCGATCGGCAGCGCGTGGACCCCGAGACCCTCGAGATCGGAACGCCCGCTGTGGACGGCGACGGTGTCGGGATGCAGCGGTGCAGTCATGCCTCCACGTTGCCGGAATCACAGGATCCGCGCAGGAACCCGACAGAACATGCAATCGTTTCGGCATTGAACGCTATTCTGTGCAGCATCCGACATCGGAAAGGCGCGCACATTGGCGAAAGCACAACTCGACGAGATCGATCTCGAGCTGCTGGCGATCCTCACCCGTGACGCCGAGACGACCAACAAGGCCCTGGCGCATCGGCTCGGCCTCGCCGAATCGACCTGCGCGCACCGCGTGCGGGCGCTGCGTGAGCGGGGCGTGATCCGCGACACCCGCATCCGCATCGACGGCACAGCCCTCGGATTCCCGCTGCAGGCGATCATCAAGGTGCGCCTCGCGAACCACACCGGCGCCAAGGTGACGGCGCTGTTCGACGCACTCGCGAGCGTCCCGCGGGTGCTGCAGGTCTTCCATGTGGCAGGGGTCGACGACTTCCTCGTACACGTGGCGGTGGAGGACGCGACGGCCCTCCGCGACATCGTGCTGGAGCACATCACGGTGCACCCGGTCGTGCGCGGCACCGAGACCCAACTCGTCTTCGAACTGCGCGACGGTCCGGGCGTCCTGTCGCGGTGACCCCGGGATCCGGATGACCTGCGCGAAGATGGAATGCACGTCCGCACCGGAGCAAGGGAGCACCATGAGCCGCAGCGCCACCGCCGCCACGCACACCATTCGCGAGATGCGGGACTTCCTCTTCGCGAACGCCACCGACTACGCCGCAGCCCGCGCGGGGTTCGCCTGGCCAGAGGTCGACGAGTTCAACTTCGCGCTCGAGTGGTTCGACGTGATCGCCGGCGAGAACCCCGACCGGCCGGCGGTGCAGATCGTCGAGGCCGACCTGAGCCTGCGCACGTGGACCTACGGCGAGCTCTCGACGCGCTCCGATCAGGTCGCGGCCTGGCTCACCGGTCTCGGCATCCGCCGCGGCGACCACGTGATCGTGATGCTGAACAACACGATCGAGCTGTGGGAGGTGATGCTGGCGATCACGAAGATCGGCGCCGTGTCGATCCCGACCTCGACCCTGCTCTCCGCCTCCGATCTCGCATACCGCGTCGAACACGGTCGTGCCGGCGCGGTCATCACCCTCGGCCCGCTCGCCGACCGGCTCGCGGACATCGACCCCGGCATCCTTCGCATCGGCGTGGGCGACGGCGTCCCTTCCGAGTGGGCGCGCTTCGCCGACTCGACCGCCGCACCGATCGCCTTCGAGCCCGACGGCCCGACCCCCGCGACCGACACCGCCTTGCTCTACTTCACCTCGGGCACCACGAACCGGCCGAAGCTCGTGCAGCACACCCACGTCTCGTACCCGGTCGGGCACCTGTCGACCATGTGGTGGCTCGGCGTGCGGCCCGACGACGTGCACCTCAACATCTCGTCCCCCGGCTGGGCGAAGCATGCGTGGTCGAGCTTCTACTCCCCCTTCCTGGCCGAGGCGACCGTGTTCGTCTACAACTACGACCGCTTCGACGCGAACGCCCTCATGCAGGTCATGGACACCCACCACGTGTCCACCTTCTGCGCACCGCCGACGGTGTGGCGGATGCTGATCCAGGCAGACCTCGCGCGTCTCACCCACCCGCCGCGCGAGCTGGTCGGCGCGGGCGAGCCGCTGAACCCGGAGGTCATCGACCGCGTGCGCGACGCCTGGGGCGGCACGATCCGCGACGGCTTCGGACAGACCGAGATGACGGCCTGCATCGGCAACTCCCCCGGCCAGACCGTCAAGGTCGGCTCGATGGGACGCCCGCTCCCCGGCTACCCGGTCGTGCTGCTCGATCCGGTCACCGGAGAGATCGTCGAGGGCGAGGGTGAGATCGCGCTCGATCTGTCGCAGCCGCCGCTCGGACTCATGGCCGGGTACTACGACGACCCCGAGAAGACGGCCGAGTCACGGGTGGGCGGGTTCCATCACACCGGCGACATCGCGGTGCGCGACGACGACGGCTACCTGACCTACATCGGTCGCTCAGACGACGTGTTCAAGGCCTCCGACTACAAGATCTCGCCCTTCGAACTCGAGTCCGTGCTGCTCGAGCACGACCTGGTGATCGAGGCGGCCGTGATCCCGAGCCCCGATCCGACGCGGCTGGCCGTGCCGAAGGCGTACGTCTGCCTGACCTCGGATGCCACCGGCGGCGCGGAAGACGCCGCCCGTGCGATCTTCACCTACGCGCACGCACGCCTGTCGTCGCACCTGTGGGTGCGGATCATCGAGTTCGTCCCCGAGCTGCCGAAGACGATCTCCGGAAAGATCCGTCGCGTCGAGCTGCGCGCTCGAGAGGCGGCGCGGGTCGAGTCCGGCGACGAGACCGGACAGCACCGCGACCGCGATTACCGCTGAGCGCTCAGGACACGACCGGGATCGACGCCGTCGCGGCGGACTTCGTCGCGAGCGTCGGCTTCGACACCGCGGCGGGCTTGACCGTAGACGCGGCGCGCGGCAGTGCATCAGCCGCCGCCTCGTCGGTCCGCCCGACTCCGGCCGCATTCACGATGGCCCGCACGACACCGCCGATGACGAGCATCGCCACGAGCGAGGAGCACGCAAGTATCAGCGGCAACCACTGCTGTGCGAACGACGCGGTGAAGCTCATCAGCGCGCCCACGATCCACACGCCCACCGCACCCCCGGTCAGACCACCGGAACCGCGGATGACCGCGACCGCAGCGACGATCGCACAGGCACCGGCGATGGCCGCACCCACGTAACCGATCGGCACCATCACTTCGGCCAAATCGTTGGCCACTCTCATTGTCGTCATGACGACCCCCCGGTCCAGCGGAAACTCCGCTACCTCGACACTAGAAGTGTGTCGCGGAAAGGCCATCCGTCTCAAGTCCCATCTGCATCATCCTGCAGACGGAGATCTGCCGACGCGGAACACGGAGCGGCGCGGGGTCAGCGGCGGCTCGGCCACCGCAGACGACGGGGGCGGACGACGCGCAACGGCTGGGTGACGACGGCATCCACGACCATCGAGCCGTCGGTCGGTCCGACGATCGCGATCGCCGAGGTCTCTGTGGCCTCGGCCGGCGCGACGGGAAGCCGTCCGAGCTCGCGGTGTGCGCGCACGTATGCCGGGACCAGCAGCACGATCGCGCCGACCCAGGCGAGCGGGTTGCTCAGCGCGACGCCGTCGAACCCGATCCACGCGCCCAGCACGATGGCCGCGCCCACGCGCATCACGAGCTCGATCACCCCGGTCACGGTCGGCACGAGGGTATGGCCGAGTCCCTGCAGCGCGCCGCGCAGCACGAACAGCATGCCGAGCGCCCAGTAGCCGCAGCCGTTGATGATGAGCATCCGGTGGGCCATGTCGACCACGTCGTCCGACCCCGCACCGATGAACAGCCGCACCATCGGGGCGCCGAGCGCGATCAGCAGGCCACCGAGCACCACACCGGCGGCGACCGCCATCCAGGTCGCCTCGACGACTCCGCGCCGGATGCGGTCGGGGCGGCGGCCACCGTGATTCTGCGCGGCGTACATCGAGACCGCGAGGCCCAGCGACGACAGCAGCGCGACCGCGAGGCTATCGACGCGGGACCCGGTCGTGTAGGCGGCGACCGCGTCGGCCCCGAGGGTGTTCAGCGCCACCTGCACCGTGAGCGTGCCGATCGCGATGATCGACGCCTGGAAGCCCATGGGCAGGCCGAGGCGCAGGTGCTCGGCGATGTCGCCTGCGGTGATCCGCCAGTCGGCATGACGCAGGTGCAGCATCGGCAGGCGTCGGCGGACGAACTCGAGGCACAGCGCCACCGAGACGGCCTGTGCGACCACGGTCGCGAGCGCGGCGCCGCCGACACCCCACTCGAGGGGACCGACCATGAGCACGACGAGCCCGACGTTCAGCACGCACGAGACGGTGAGGAACACCAGCGGCGTCTTGGAGTCGCCGATCGCGCGGATGATCGCGGACAGGTAGTTGAAGAACATCGTCGCGCCGGCACCGAGGAAGCTGATCTGCGTGAAGATCGTGGCCTCGGCCATCAGCTCGGGCGGCGTCTGCAACAGCGCGAGGATCGGGCCCGCGAGGAGTGGTGCGGCGACCGTCAGGATCACGCTCGTGATGGCGCTGAGGAGCACTCCCGTGGCCACCGAACGGCGCACGGCCGCATCGTCGCGCGCCCCGAAGGCCTGCGCGATGGGGATCGCGAATCCACTCGTCAGACCCCAGGCGAAACCGAGCAGCAGAAACAGCAGGCTGCCGGTGGCGCCCACCGCCGCGAGGGAGGTGACGCCGAGGTGCCGTCCGACGACGATCGCGTCGGCGAACTGGTACAGCTGCTGCACCACGTTGCCGAGGAGCAGCGGGATGGAGAAGGCGAGGATGACGCGCCACGGGCGGCCCGTGGTGAGAGAGGTGGCCATGAAGGA
Source organism: Microbacterium sp. ISL-59 (assembly GCF_018613945.1). Classification (NCBI taxonomy): domain Bacteria; kingdom Bacillati; phylum Actinomycetota; class Actinomycetes; order Micrococcales; family Microbacteriaceae; genus Microbacterium; species Microbacterium sp. ISL-59. Next base: position 1,467,967 of record NZ_JAGGPG010000002.1, on the reverse strand, counting down.
GCGGCTCGCAGAACTGGGGGATGGATCGGGGCTCGGCAAGCCTATCGAATCGATTCGGCGGAGCGGTATCCCCGATCTCGATTCTGTCGGTCGGGCAGGTGGAAGGTACCGTCGGAGCCGAACTGTCGACGGAGACCGGAGGACGAGAGTGACGAAGCAGCACCCGGGGGGAACCGGAAGCACGCACGATGCCGATGCCGGGGAGGAGCAGCACCTGCGGCGAGCGCTGAGCAACCGCCACATCCAGCTGCTCGCGATCGGTGGAGCGATCGGAACCGGCCTGTTCATGGGCAGCGGCAAGACGATCTCGGTGGCAGGACCCTCGGTGATCTTCGTCTACATGATCATCGGCTTCATGCTGTTCTTCGTCATGCGGGCGATGGGCGAACTGCTGCTGTCGAACCTCAAGTACAAGTCGTTCAGCGACTTCGCGAGCGATCTGCTCGGGCCGTGGGCGGGATTCTTCACCGGGTGGACCTACTGGTTCTGCTGGGTGGTCACCGGCGTCGCCGATGTGATCGCGATCGCCGGCTACACGGATGCACTCATCCCCGGCATCCCGCTGTGGATCCCGGGCGTCCTCGTGATCGTGATCCTGCTCGCCCTCAACCTGCCGACCGTCGCCGCATTCGGGGAGATGGAGTTCTGGTTCGCGCTCATCAAGATCGTGGCGATCGTGGCGCTCATCGTCACCGGTCTGGTCATGATCTTCACGGGCTTCCAGCACGATGCGGGGACTGCGAGCTTCTCGAACCTGTGGGAGCACGGCGGCATGTTCCCGCACGGATTCATGGGCTTCGTCGCCGGATTCCAGATCGCGGTGTTCGCGTTCGTCGGCATCGAGCTCGTCGGCACCGCGGCCGCCGAGACCAAGGACCCGAAGCGCAATCTGCCGAAGGCGATCAACGCGATCCCGATCCGCATCCTGCTCTTCTACGTGGGCGCACTCATCGTGCTGATGGCGGTGACCCCGTGGACCGAGTACGTCGCCGGCGAGAGTCCGTTCATCGCGATGTTCGCCCTCGCCGGACTCGGCATCGCGGCGACGGTCGTGAACCTGGTCGTGCTGACCTCGGCGATGTCGAGCGCCAACTCCGGCATCTACTCGACCTCGCGCATGGTGTTCGGCCTCGCGCAGGACGGGGATGCCCCGCGGATCTTCGGCCGACTCTCGCGTCGCCGTGTGCCGCAGAACGCCCTGTTCCTGTCGTGCATCCTGCTGCTGTCCGGCGTCGTGCTGCTGTACGCGGGCAAGGACATCGGCACGGCCTTCGACATGGTGACCACGGTCTCGGCGCTGTGCTTCATGTTCGTGTGGACGATCTTCCTGTGCAGCTACCTCGTGTACCGACGCACCCGCAAGGACAAGGTCGCCGCATCCACGTTCCGGATGCCGGGCGGGGTGTTCATGGTCTACGTGGTGCTCGCGTTCTTCGTGTTCGTCCTGTGGGCGCTGACGACGCAGCCCGACACGCTGACCGCGCTGCTGGTCACCCCGATCTGGTTCGTGCTGCTGTTCGTGGCGTGGCTGTTCGTGCGGAAGTCGCCGAACCACCTGGCCCGGCACGCGGCGCACATCGCGCACCTGCGCGACGACTCGGTCGAGGCGGACACGGACTGAGCTCCGGTGGTCAGAGGAGCCCGGTGTCGCGGGCGATCGCGATGGCACGGGCACGACTGACGGCGCCGAGCTTCTCGAACACGTGCACCAGGTGCGTCTTCACGGTGGCCTCGGTGACGAACAGGGTCTTCGCGATCTCGCGGTTCGATGCGCCCGTGTCGAGCAGCCGGAGCACGTCGAGCTCGCGATCGGTCAGGCGCACCCGCGGCGCACGCATGACCTGCACGACGCGCGCGCTGAGTTCGGGGGTGAGCACGAGCCCGCCGGACGCGGCCTGGCGGATCGCCCGCACGATGTCGTCCGGTGCGACATCCTTGAGCAGGTAACCGGCCGCTCCCGCCTCGATCGCCCCGAGGATCTCGGCGTCGCGGTCGAACGTCGTCAGGATGAGCACGGCCGGTGCCGGATGCTGCGCGCGCAGCGCGGCGGTCGTCTGCACGCCGTCCATGCCCTCGCCGAGCCGCAGATCGCAGAGCACGACGTCGGGATGTAGGTGCCGCGCGAGCACCACGGCCTCTTCGCCCGACGCCGCCTCGCCGATCACCTCGACGTCGTCGCGGCGGTCGAACAGCGAGCGCACCCCGGCCCGGACGATGGGGTGATCGTCGACGAGCAGCACGCGAACCGGAGTCATCCCTCGCCTCCGGTCCGTCGCCCCTGCGCCATGCCGCCGAGCGGGACGTGCGCCGAGAGCGCGGTGCCGTCGCCCGGGGCGCTCTCGACGTCGAGTCCGCCGCCGAGTTCCCGCAGCCGTGCCCGCATCGAGCGCAGCCCGTAGCCGCCGCCCTGGCCGCCGACGCCACCCTGCGCATCCCACCGCGTCGCGTCGAATCCCTTCCCGTCATCGACGATGTCCAGCCGCACGGCATCACCGGCATCGGCCAGGGTCACCACCACGCGCGACGCGGATGCGTGGGAGCGGACGTTCGCGAGAGCCGACTGCGCCGTCCGCAGCAGGGCGACCTCGGCATCGAGCCCCAGCGAAGGCAGATCGTCGTCGGCGTGCAGGGTCGCCTCGATCCCGGTCTCGTCGATCAGGCGCTCCAGCATCCGGGCGAGCGCGTCGCCGAGGGCCGTGGATTCGAGTTCGGCCGGCATCAGCGCGTTCACGATGCGTCGCGCATCGGCCAGCCCCTCGACGGAGAGCGCGTCGATCTGCTCGAGCGCTCGGTCACTCTGCGCGGGATCGCCGGACTCCAGCGCCGAGCGCGCCAGCATCCCGATCGACGACACGCTCTGCGCGATCGTGTCGTGGATGTCGCGCGACACCCGGGTGCGCTCCTCACTCGCCCCCGACTCGCGCTGGGTGCGGGCGAGCTCGTCCTGAAGCGCCGACATCTCCTCCTGGGTCGCGACGAGCGAGGCGATCAGCCGACGGCGCTCCCTCCCGTCGCGGACGAGCTCCAGATAGCCGCGAGACATTCCCAGCGCGAAGACACCGCCGACGAGGGGCCCGATCACGTTCGCGTAGCTCGTGGCGCCGGTGTGCAGCAGCGGGGCGGTCACCACGACGGCGAGGATCGCCACGCTGAGCAGCAGCGCCCACCGCAGACGCATCACGAATCCGGCCAGCAGCCACAGCGGGAAGGCGAGCCACACGAACTCCGGCGAGACGACGACGGCTCCGAGCCAGATGAGAGTCAGCCCGAGCAGCCACCAGGTCGCCAGACGACGATCCGAGGTGCGCTCGCTGAGCAGCAACCCGCCGCCGTACCAGCCGAGGAACACGAGCGAGAGGGCGAGGACCCAGGGCAGCGGGACCCCATCGACCGCGGCACGCCAGGCGCCGATCACGAGCAGCACGACCGTGATCAGGGCCTGCCCGATCCGGATCGAACCGACCAGGCTTGCCCAGGTGCGCGGTGCGCGGAAGCCGGCCGCCCGCTCGTCACGGGCGGTGCGCTCAGCCCGCGTCGGGAGAGGTGGCGACTGCGGCATCCTCGTATTCTCCCCCGTGCGGTCGATCTGCACCTCGATCGGCGCGGGATCCGTCGCGCCCCACACTCCCCGGCCACCACATCCGATCGCCGACGATGGCGAAGAGCGCGGGCACGATCAGGGTCCGCACGACGAAGGTGTCGACGAGCACACCGATCCCGACGATGAGCCCGATCTGACCGAGCGTGACCAACGGAAGCAGTCCGAGCGCGGCGAACACGGCGGCGAGCACGACGCCGGCGCTGGTGATCACGCCACCTGTCGCGGTGAGCGCCACCACCATCCCCTGCCGGGTACCGACGGTGCGTGCCTCGACCCGCGCGCGGTGGACCAGGAAGATCGTGTAATCGATGCCGAGCGCCACCAGGAACAGGAACGACAGCAGCGGCACCTGCAGGTCGAGCGCGTCCCATCCGAACAGCATCCGGCTCAGCCAGGTGCCCGCGCCGATCGCCGCGACGGCGCTGAGGATGTTCACGGCGAGCAGCAGCACGGGCGCCACCAGGGAGCGCAGCAGTAGGAGGAGCACGAGCAGACTGACCGCGAGCACGAGCGGGACGATGAGCTGCAGGTCGCGCCGGTTGCCGTCGCGGGCGTCGAGATCGGCGGCGACCGGTCCGCCCACCACGGCATCGGCATCCGGTGTCGCCGCCGCCGCGCCCCGCACTTCCCGGACGAGATCGAGGCTCTCGGTCGTGCCGGGCGCCGGCTCTCCGACGACGAGCAATCGGGTGAGCGTGCCGTCGGCGCTCTCCCCCGTCGCGGACACCCGGAGCACACCGGGCACGTCTTCGACCGCGGCAGTGAGCGCCTCGACCTCGGCCGTGTCGCCGATCACGATCATCGGCTGCGCCTCGCCGGCGGGGAAGTGCTCGCCGAGCGCGGTGAGCCCTGCCGCCGACTCCGACTCGACCCGGAACTTCTCGACCTGCGTGAGACCGACGGATGCTCCGGCCAGCCCACCCGCGAACACGCCGAGAAGCGCGAGACCGCCGACAAGCAGCACCCACGGACGGCGGGAGACCCGCGTCGCCACCGCTCCCCAGGCGCGCCCGGTCACGGCGCCGTCGCCGACGCGCGGCGCGAAGGGCCAGAAGATCCGTCGACCGCACACGGCGAGAGCCGGCGGAAGCACCAGCAGCACCGCGGCGAGCGCGATGAGGAGGCCGATGGCCGAGGCGATGCCGAGCCCGCGGGTGCCGGGGATCACGGCGAACGCGAGCGTGGAAAGGGCGAGGACCACGGTCACGTTCGAGGCGACGATGGCGGGCACGGTCGCGCGCCAGGCGGCGACCAGTGCGCGCCGGTGGTCGGTGTCGCGCGCGAGCTCTTCGCGGTACCGGGAGATGAGCAGGAGAGCGTAGTTCGTCCCGGCCCCGAACACGAGCACACTCACGATCCCGGAATCGAACTGCAGGCCGAGCCCCGCCCCGATAGCCGCCGTCGCCTTGTTGGCCAGCTGGTCGGCGAGGGCGACCACCACGAGCGGGATCATCCAGAGCACGGGCGAGCGGTAGGTGACGATGAGCAGCAGCGCGACGATACCGAGCGTCACCATCAGCAGCGTGAAGTCAGCACCATCGAACGCGGAGGCGACGTCCACGCCGAACGCGGGGCCACCCGTGACCTGCACGCTCACCCCGTCGATCGGGTGCTCGGCCACGCTGTCGCGGATGCCGTGCACGGCATCCGCGGCGGCATCGTCTTCGGCCTCGTCCAGGGTCAGCGTCGCCTGGATCACCGCTGCCTGCCCGTCGTCGCTGACGATCGGACCCCGCGGTGCGACCCCCGTCTGCGCCTCGACATCGGTGGCGAGGGATCCGAGTGCAGCGAGGTCTGCATCGCCGAGGCGTCCGCCGTCATCGCGAGCCGCGACCAGCAGCACCGCGTGCTCGTCCGCGTCGGGGAACTGCTCGGCGAGCGCCGCCGCCCGAGCCGATTCGGAGTCCGGCGGAGCCACGTCGTTGCCCGAGGGGAGCGATGCGCGACCGAGCGCGCCGAGGAGCGCCGTGAAAGCCACGACCGCGATCAGCAGGGAGATCCACCCGCCGCGTCGAGAGGTGAGCCACAGCGGAAGGGAGCGGAGGGTGCGGAGCATGGGTCCAGTCCAGCCGCGACGGCGCCGAGGAGGATCGGGCGGGAGGGTGAGACGCGTCTCCATCGTTCGATGGATGCTCCGTACCGCCGCGGGAGGTTCCCGCGAACGGGGTTCCCTCAGGCCCTCCCTCATCGCGGCCGCCGGGCGTAGCGTCGGATCGACGGCCGCGGATCGCATCCGCGGCGAAGACGAAAGGACAACTCATGCACACTCGCACTCTCGGACAGGGCCTCCAGGTCTCGGCGGTCGGACTCGGCTGCATGGGGATGTCGCAGAGCTATGGCCCGAACCCCGGCAGCCGCGACGACATGATCGCGGTGCTCCGGTCGGCGGTCGACCACGGCGTGGACTTCTTCGACACGGCCGAGGTGTACGGACCGTATGTGAACGAGGAGCTCGTCGGCGAGGCGCTCGAGCCGATCCGCGACAGGGTCGTCATCGCGACCAAGTTCGGGTGGGACATCCAGGAGGGGAAGAGCGTCGGGCTGAACAGCCGACCCGACCAGATCCGCCGGGTGGCCGAGGCATCGCTGCGGAGTCTGCGCACCGATGTGATCGACCTCTTCTACCAGCACCGCGTCGACCCCGACGTGCCGATCGAAGACGTGGCCGGCACCGTGGGCGAGCTGATCGCCGAGGGCAAGGTGCGCCACTTCGGTCTCTCGGAGGCTTCGGCCGACACCATCCGCCGCGCCCATGCCGCGCATCCGGTGACCGCGCTGCAGAGCGAGTACTCGCTGTGGACGCGCGAGCCCGAGGCCGAGATCCTGCCGGTGCTCGCCGAGCTCGGCATCGGGTTCGTGCCCTTCAGCCCGCTCGGCAAGGGGTTCCTGACCGGCACGGTCGACGCCGCGGCGGACTTCGCGGCAGGTGACATCCGCGCCACGATCCCGCGCTTCACGGCCGAGAACCGGGCGGCGAACCAGGCGCTCGTGGCGCACGTCGCCGAGCTGGCCGCGACGAAGGAGGCCACCCCGGGCCAGATCGCCCTCGCCTGGCTGCTCGCCCAGCAGCCGTGGATCGTGCCCATCCCCGGCACCCGGCGCACCGCGCGCATCGCCGAGAACGCAGGCAGCACCGCCACCGCGCTCTCCGCCGACGAGGTCGCCGACCTGTCGACCCTGGCCGCGCGCATCGGTGTGGCCGGCGACCGCTACAACCCGCAGCAGATGGCGTTCGTCGACCGTTGAGCCGCCGACGGCCTCGGTATCGTGAGGCGGGTGACCTCCGCCCGCAGCTACCCCGCGACCATCGCGGCCACGGTCGAGCACGAGACGGTCATCCGCAAGTCGCGTTTCCTCACCCATGTCGAGCCCGTCTCGTCGGTCGAGCGGGCCGAAGCGGTGATCGCCGGCATCCGCAAGCGGGCCTGGGACGCGAACCACAACTGCACCGCGATGATCACCGGTCTGCTCGGTGATCAGGCGCGGTCGTCGGATGACGGAGAGCCCTCGGGCACCGCGGGGATCCCGATGCTCGAGGTGCTGCGTCGACGCGAGCTGACCGATGTGGTCGCGGTGGTGACGCGGTACTTCGGCGGCGTGAAGCTCGGGGCGGGCGGGCTCGTGCGCGCGTACTCCTCGGCGGTGTCGGAGGCGCTCGACCGGGCGGCCCTCGTGCGGCGTGCGGCACTCAGGCAGGTGACGCTCGAGGTGCCGCACGCGGATGCTGGGCGCTACGACAACCTGCTGCGCGAGTGGGCGGTGCATCACGGTGCGACGCTCGGCGAACCGACCTACACGGCGACCGCCATGCTGGAGCTGTGGGCTCCGGAGGCAGAACTCCCCCGGCTCGCCGACGACCTGGCCGCCGCATCCGCGGGTTCGGTCATCCCCGTGCTGGGCGTCGAGCGCATCGTCGACGTCCCCGACTGAACCCGGCGGGAACGGCGAAACCACAAGATCCGGCGGATATCCTGGATGCCGCGGTCGCGGAGGGAGAGCGATGTTCGACAGTCCGCTCTCGGCTTCGGCCTACGAGATCCTCGAGGTCGACCCCGGCGTCGATGACGTCGAGCTGCGCCGCGCCTACCGTCTGCGCCTGCGCCAGACCCACCCCGACACCGGTGGTGACGCGGCGATCTTCATCCAGGTGCAGCGCGCCTGGGAGCTGATCGGCACGGCAGAGGGCCGCGCCGCCTACGACCGCCGGACCGGTGTGACCCACGAGGCGGGCTCCGAGTGGAGCGGATGGCGGCCGCCGCCGACCCGCACCGACACCCGCCCTCGCGCCCGGTCGTACGGCCACCCCGGCGGCTGGCGGCGCGAGCGCTACCTCGACCTCATCCGCGAATGGGTGGGGCGTGGCGTCGAGGTCCCCGACCCCTACGACCCCGCACTCGTACGCTCGGCTCCGCGCGATCTGCGCAGGCTCCTCGCCGATGCGCTGGCGGAAGAGGCGACCGCGCGCACGGTGTCCGACCTGGGCATGGGCTTCACGGTGTGGCACGACGTCGCCGCGGGAGCCACCGCCGACGACAAGCTCGACCACGTGGTGCTCGGACCGTCGGGTCTGTACGGCGTGATGTCGGAGGACTTCGGCGGAGTCGTCGGCTTCCGCCGCGGCGAGATCACCGGTCCGAGCCTCGGCACCCGCGCGCCCGTGACCGCCGCGCTCGGGCGGATGCGCACGGTCGCCAAGGCCGCCCGCGTGAAGTTCGGCGGTGCGATCATCGTGCTCCCCGACGACGACCTCTCCCAGGCGGTCACCCCGCTCGGCACGACCCGCGGCGTCCCGGTCGTGGTGGTGCGGCGCAGCGCGCTCGCGATGGTGCTGCGTCAGGGCGTTCCACAGGCGCGGGCCATCGGCGGCAACGAGCTGTTCGACGTGCGCACCCGACTGCAGCAGACCGTCCGCTTCGTCTGACTCGGAGGCCGGCGGGGGTTACGGTGTCGTTGTGCCCGCAGACGAACCGATACTCGAACACCCCGCCCCCGAAGCACCGGCCGGAAAGCTGATCCTCCTGCGCCACGGCGAGACCGAATGGTCGCGGACCGGGAGGCACACGGGGCTCACCGACATCCCCCTCACCGCCCGCGGAGAGGATCTGGCCCGTCGCGCCGGTGCGCTCGTCGCGGACTACGACTTCTCCCTCGTTCTGACCTCTCCTCTCGTCCGTGCGCAGCGCACCGCGGAACTCGCGGGCCTCCACGCCGAGATCGACCCGCTGCTCGTCGAGTGGGACTACGGCGGATACGAGGGGCGCACGACGAAGGACATCCGCGCGGAGCTCGGCTACGGCTGGAGCACGTTCACCCACGGCGTGATCCCCGGACGCACCCCCGGCGAGACCGTGGAAGAGGTCGCCGCGCGAGCGTCGCGGGTGCTCACGCGGGTCCTCCCGGCGATGTCGCAGGGAGATGTCGCGCTGGTGGCCCACGGCCACTTCCTGCGCATCCTGACGGCGGTGTACCTGCGACTCGCTCCGCGCTTCGGCGCCCAGATCAGCTTGGATGCCGGATCGGTGTCGGTGCTCGGCTTCGCGCGCGAGCAGCCCGCCATCCTGTCGTGGAACTACGGCCCGGAGCTGCCTTCGGCACCCGCCGAATCCTGACGCGACGGCATCCGCCAGGGGGTATGCGTCCGCCGCGCCGAGGAGTAGCGTGCCCGCATGGCGATCTCGACGGAGACGATGCAGTGGCTGCTCGACGGGGACCCCGCGCTGCGCTGGCAGGTGGAGCGCGACCTGCTGCGGGTGCCCGAGCAGGTGTGGCAGGCGACGCGGGCCCGGGTGGCGACCGAGGGCTTCGGCGCCGCGCTCCTCGCCCGGCAGGATGACGATGGCCAGTGGGCCGGCGGCGCATACTTCCCCGCAGGTTTCTTCGGCAGCGCGGAGGCCGAGGAACCGGGGCAGCCGTGGACGGCCACGACCTGGTCGCTGAACACTCTGCGCGAGTGGGGCGTGGATGCCGCCGTGCTCGGCGACACCGCGGAGCGCCTGGCGCAGAACAGCCGGTGGGAGTACGACGACCTGCCCTATTGGGGCGGCGAGGTCGACGTGTGCATCAACGCCTACACGCTGGCGAACGGCGCCTGGCTGGGGGCGGACGTGGCCGCCCTCGCCGCCTGGTTCCCGGCCCACCGCCTGGACGACGGCGGGTGGAACTGCGAGGCGGAGGAGGGCGACTCGGTGCGGTCGTCCTTCCACTCCACACTCAACGCCCTGCGCGGGATGCTCGCCTACGAGCGACTCACCGGCGACACGTCGTTGCGCGAGGCGCGGCACTCGGGCGAGGAGTATCTGCTGCGGCGGCGGCTGCTGTACCGCGAGTCGACCGGAGAGCAGGTCGGCCCGTTCGTGGGGCGCTTCGTGTATCCGAGTCGCCATCGGTACAGCGCGCTGACGGCCCTGGACCACTTCCGCGAAGCGTCGCTCGTCGAGGGCCGCGCTCCGGACGACCGGATCTCGGATGCCGTCGAGCTGGTCCGCACCGCGCGACGGGCGGACGGCACGTGGACGCAGACCACTCCGCTCGCCGGTCGCACCTGGTTCCCCGTCGATGTCGGAGAGGGCCACCCGTCCCGCTGGCTCACGCTGATCGGCACCCGCGTGCTCGACTGGGCCGGACGCGCCTGAGCCGAGAATCCACCGCCTCGGCGCAGCATCCTGATATGCGTTCTTTTGAGTTATTCAAATAACGGGGTACACTCGAGGCATGGAGACAGAACTCGACTCGGCGCTTCGCGTTGCCGGGCTTCGGGCGACCGCGGGCCGCGTCGCCGTTCTCGAGGCTCTCGACTCCATGGCCCATACGGATGCGGAGCGGGTCTACCGTGCCGTGTCCGAAGTGCTGCCGACCACGTCGATCCAGTCGGTGCACAACATCCTCGCGGACCTGACGACGGCGGGCCTCATCCGCCGGATCGAACCGGCGGGTTCCGCGGCGCTCTATGAGCGGCGCATCGACGACAACCACCACCACGTCGTCTGCACCTCCTGCGGTGCGGTCGGCGATGTGGACTGCGTCGTCGGCGAAGCGCCGTGTCTCACCCCGTCCTCGACGGGTGGATTCACCGTCCAGACCGCCGAGGTCACCTTCTGGGGCCTCTGCCCCAGCTGCCAGAACGCCGCGCAATAGCCGACCGACGAACACCCATCCACGGATGGGGGTATTCGTCGCGCCTGCGCGGAGAAGGAGAGAACCATGACGAAACCTGCCGATTCGTACCGTCCGTCCACCACCACGCAGGCCGGAGCCCCGATCGTGAGCGACGAGCATTCGCTGACTGTCGGCCCTGACGGCCCCACGGTCCTGCACGATCACTACCTGGTCGAGAAGATCGCGGCGTTCAACCGCGAGCGTGTGCCGGAGCGCAACCCGCACGCGAAGGGCGGCGGCGCCTTCGGCGAGTTCGTCGTCACCGAAGACGTGTCGGCCTTCACGCGGGCTGCCGTGTTCCAGCCCGGCGCCAAGGTCGAGGCGCTCATCCGCTTCTCGACGGTCGCCGGCGAGCAGGGCTCGCCCGACACCTGGCGCGACGTGCGCGGGTTCTCGCTGCGCCTGTACACGGAAGAGGGCAACCTCGACATCGTCGGCAACAACACCCCGACGTTCTTCCTGCGCGACGCGATCAAGTTCCCGGACTTCATCCACTCCCAGAAGCGCCTCGGCGACTCGGGCCTGCGCGACCCCGACATGCAGTGGGACTTCTGGACGCTCTCTCCCGAGACCGCGCACCAGGTCACCTACCTCATGGGCGACCGCGGCCTTCCCCGCAGCTGGCGGCACATGAACGGCTACGGCTCGCACACCTTCTCGTGGGTGAACGAAGCCGGCGAGCTCTTCTGGATGCGCTACCACTTCGTCTCGAACCAGGGCGTCGAGGCGATGGGCGCCGACGAGGCACAGCAGCTCGCCGGATCCGACGCCGACTTCTACCGCCGCGACCTGTTCGACGCGATCGCCCGCGGCGACCACCCCTCCTGGGACCTGTACGTGCAGATCATGCCGTACGGCGAGGCGAAGGACTACCGGTTCAACCCGTTCGACCTCACCAAGACCATCTCGCTCAAGGACTACCCGCGCATCAAGGTCGGCACGCTGACCCTGAACCGCAACCCGGAGAACTTCTTCACGCAGATCGAGCAGGCAGGCTTCTCGCCCAGCAACCTGGTGCCCGGCACCGGGCTCTCGCCGGACAAGATGCTGTTGGGCCGCATCTTCGCGTACCCCGATGCCCAGCGTCACCGCATCGGCCCGAACTACAACCAGCTGCCCGTGAACCAGCCGCACGCGGCCGAGGCGCGCAACTACCAGCACGAAGGGGCGATGCGGTACCAGCACAACGACGCCGCACACCGCACCTACCACCCGAACTCGTTCGGCGCAGCCGGGGGCCCCGAGGCGGATCCGACCGTGGCCCTCGAGGCGAACTGGGAGGCCGACGGCCAGCTCGTGCGCTCGGCGGCCACGCTGCACGCCGAGGACGACGACTTCGGCCAGGCGGGCACGCTCTACCGCGAGGTCTTCGACGGCGAGCAGCGGGCGCGGTTCCTCGAGACCCTCACCGGTCAGGGCCGCTCCATCACCATCGACGACATCCGCGAGCGGTTCTTCCAGTACTGGACGAACGTGGATGCCGAGCTCGGCGCAGCCCTGCGGGATCGGGTCTGATCCGCGTCATCCGCTGAGACCCCGTCTTCGCACCGAGACCCCCTCCTGCGCACGTCGGCAGGAGGGGGTCTCGGCGTTACGGCGGGGGCTCGGGGTTGGAGGCCGGGTCTCGGCGCAGGGCCGTGGGAGCCGCGCCGCTGACGCGGAACCGGGCCAAGATGGAAGGGTGGCCACCCCCCTCTCCGACCTGACCAGCATGCCCGACCCGCAGCACGTGTACGCCGCCGACGGCACACGCCTGGCGACGTACACCTGGGGCGATCCGGATGCTCCGGTCGTCGTGATCGTGCACGGATTCGCGTCGAGCGCCCGCGACAACTGGGTCCTCACCGGCTGGGTGCGCGAGCTCGACCGTGCCGGCTACCGGGTGCTCGCGCTCGATCAGCGGGGGCACGGGCGCAGCGAGAAGCCGCACGATCCGGAGGGCTACCGCATCCGGACACTGGTGACCGATGTCGAGACCGTGATGGACACGTACCTCGTGGACGATGCGTTCTACGTCGGATACTCGCTCGGCGCCCGCGTGGGCTGGGAAGTGGTGCGCGAGCTGCCCCACCGCATCGGCCGGGCGGTGCTCGGCGGAGTGCCGGACGGCATCCCCCTGGCCCGCCTCGACCTGGACCAGGTGCGGGCGTACATCGCCGACGGCACCCCGGTCGAAGACCCCACGACGCAGAACTACATCGCGCTGACGGAGCGGGTTCCCGGCAACGACCTGCAGGCGCTGGTCGCGCTCGCGGAGGGCATGCGGTCGTCGGGCATGATCGACCCCGATCCATCGGATGCGCCGACCCGCCCGATCCTGTTCGCCACGGGGTCGAAGGATGCGATCATCGAGGGCTCACGGGCGCTGGCGTCCGCTGCCCCTGACGGTCGTTTCTTCGAGATCCCGAATCGGAACCACTTCAACGCTCCGGGCTCGCGGGACTTCAAAGAGGCCGCGCTGGAGTTCCTGAAAGAGGCGTAGCCGCGCGCCCGCCCGCCCATTGCGAAGGAGTTCTCACGGAATGAAGGAGCGGATGCAGCATCCGCTCCTTCATGCCGTGAGTTCTCCTTCGTTCCGCGCGACTGGCGTGAGGGGCTCGGGACCCCGGCCTAGACGGCGGAGCTCTCCGCACGCTTCGGCAGCACCCATCCCGCACGCGGGAAGTGGCAGGTGTAGCCGTTGGGGTACTTGATCAGGTAGTCCTGGTGCTCTTCCTCAGCCTCCCAGAACGGGCCCTCGGGCTCGATCGTGGTGACGGCCTTACCCGGCCACAGGCCCGAGGCGTCGACGTCGGCGATCGTGTCACGCGCGACCGTCTCCTGCTCGGGCGAGAGCGGGAAGATCGCCGAGCGGTAGCTCGAGCCGATGTCGTTGCCCTGACGGTCCTTGGTGGACGGGTCGTGGATCTGGAAGAAGAACGCCAGGATGTCGCGGTACGTCGTCTTGGTCGGGTCGAACACGATCTCCACGGCCTCGGCGTGGCCGGGGTGGTTGCGGTAGGTCGCGTGTTCGTTCGAGCCGCCGGTGTAGCCGACGCGCGTGCCGATCACGCCGGGCTGGCGGCGGATCAGGTCTTCCATGCCCCAGAAACAGCCGCCGGCGAGGACGGCCGTCTCGGTCCCGGGCGTGCGCGTGATGGTTCCGGTGTCGGTCATGACTGCTCCTCAGAGGTGTCGGTGGTGGGGGTGTTCGGCGTCTTCGCGAAGAGGGGACTGTAGCGACCGTACCCCTCCTCCTCCAGCCTGTCAGCCGGGACGAAGCGCAGGGCCGCCGAGTTCATGCAGTAGCGGAGTCCGCCCTCATCGCGGGGGCCGTCGTCGAAGACGTGGCCGAGGTGGCTGTCGGCGTTCGCGGAGCGCGCTTCGGTGCGCTTCATGAACAGCGAGCGGTCGGTCCGTGTCGTGACGGCATCCGCATCGATGGGCTTGGTGAAGCTGGGCCATCCGGTTCCGCTGTCGAACTTGTCGGTCGACGAGAACAGTGGCTCGCCCGAGACGACGTCGACGTAGATGCCGTCGTCGTGGTTGTTCCAGTACGCGTTGCGGAACGGCGGTTCGGTCGCGTCCTGCTGCGTCACCTCGTACTGCAGGTTCGTGAGACCGCTGACGGCCTCGGGGGTCTTGCCGTAGTCGTTCGACATGCTCTGACTCCTTAGTCCGACGTCGCTGGCTGCGGCGTCATAGAAGGAGAACCGTGGACGGCGCCGTTTTGGTCCCGCAGGGCTGGGAGCGCGCTGTGAGTTTCTGCGAAGTCGATAGAGTTGCCTCCGCACTGCACACCGCCCGAGGGGAACCACATGTCCGTAGGACTGCTCGCCGTCGTCGACGACATCCTGAGCGCCGCGATGAAGGCCTCGGCCAAGGCGGCGGGTGTCGTGATCGACGATGCCGCGGTCACCCCGCAGTACGTGCAGGGCATCACGCCCGCGCGCGAGCTGCCGGTGGTCGGCAAGATCGCGCTCGGCTCGCTCGCGAACAAGTTCCTCATCATCATCCCGGCGGCGCTGCTCCTCACCGCGTTCGCGCCGTGGGTGCTGCCGTATCTGCTGATCCTGGGTGGCGCATACCTGTGCTTCGAGGGCGCCGAGAAGGTGCTGGAGTGGTTCGGCGTGCAGCACGGCCATGCCGACGAGGGCGACCGCGACGAGAAGAAGCTGGTGCTGGGCGCGGTGCGCACCGACCTGATCCTCTCGACCGAGATCATGCTCATCTCGCTGGCGAGCCTCGAGAAGGGGCTCGACATCTGGGCGACGCTCGCCATCCTCGCCGTGATCGCGCTCCTGATGACGGGCGTCGTCTACGGGGCGGTCGCCCTGCTCGTGAAGATCGACGACATCGGCCTGAAGATGGCGAAGAACCCGGTGCGACGCGTGCGGCACACCGGCACCAGGATCGTGCGTTCCATGCCCGCGGTGTTCCGCTTCATCAGCATCCTGGGCACGGTCGCGATGCTCTGGGTCGGTGGACACCTCGTGCTCGTGAACCTGGGCGAGGTCGGCTGGCACTTCCCGGTCGACGTGCTGCACGGCATGGAGCACGCGCTCCACAACCTCGGCCCGGTGGTCGTCTGGATCGTCGACACCATCATCTCCGCGATCGCCGGTCTCATCCTCGGGCTGCTCATCGTCGGGATCGTGCTGGGCATCGCGAAGCTGTTCGGCAAGACACCGAACTTCCACGAGGGCGAGGAATCCCCCGCCGACGTGCACGTCTGAGTCGGGAAGAGAGACACCCGCCGATGACAGACGTCCGAATCAGGGATGCGGAGACCGCAGACCTCGAGACGATCACCGCGATCCACAACCACGCAGTGCTGCACACCACCGCGATCTGGAACGAGGATGCGGTCGACCTCGCCGACCGCATCGCCTGGCTCGCCGACCGCACCTCCCGCGGCTACCCGGTGATCGTCGCGGTCGACGACTCCGGCGTGCTGGGCTATGCGTCGTACGCGCAGTGGCGTCCGCACAGCGGCTACCGGCACACGGTCGAGCACTCCGTGTACGTCGTCGGCGGTCAGCACGGCCGCGGCATCGGCACCGCGCTGATGGCCGTACTCGTCGAACGCGCCCGCGCCGCAGGGATGCACGTCATGATCGCCGGGATCGAGAGCGGGAACGCCGCTTCCATCGTCCTGCACGAGCGCCTGGGCTTCACCGAGGTCGGCCGGATGCCGCAGGTCGGGGCCAAGTTCGGGCGCTGGCTCGACCTGAGCATGCTCCAGCTCGTGCTCGACGACCGCGCCGAACCCGGCGCAGCATCCTGACCATGGACCTGCTGCAGTGGTTCGTCGACGGCTTCAACTCGAACTGGACGCTGCCCGGCGGCCAGACGCTCCTCGTCCGTGAGGTCGTCGGCAACGCGTTCGGCCTGGCGAGCGCGCTCGGCGGCATGCGCCGGAAGATCTGGGCGTGGCCGGTCGGCATCATCGGCAACCTGCTGCTGCTCACCGTCTTCCTCGGATCCGCCCTCAGCCCCGATCCCTCGCTGCCGCATCTGCTCGGTCAGGCCGGCCGGCAGATCATGTTCATCGCCGTCGCGATCTACGGATGGATTCGTTGGCGCAACGCCGAGGGTGGACAGATCGTGCCGAAGTGGGCACCGACGGGGGCACGCATCGGCCTGGTGATCGTGATGGTCGTCGGCACCGTCGCGCTGACCCCGCTGTTCCGCGCGCTGGGCTCGTGGGAGCCGGTGTGGGCCGACGCCTGGACCTTCGTCGGATCGCTGCTCGCCACCTACGGCATGGCCAAGGGCTGGACCGAGTTCTGGCTCATCTGGATCGCGGTCGACGTGGTCGGCGTACCCCTGCTGTTCAGCTCCGGCTACTACGCGACCGGCTTCATGTACGTCTTCTACGGCATCTTCACCGCGGTCGGATTCGTCATCTGGTGGCGGGCGCAGCGCACCGCCGCGCAGCCGGTCGTGATCCTGCCGCCCGACCCGAACCCGCGACGACCGGAAGACGACGAGCTCTCCTGAGCCCGCCGCTGACGGAGCCGCCGTCGGCCGCGCTCAGTGCCGGACGCGCGCGAGGAACTCCGCGGTCGCGGCCTGCTGCGGCGCATCGAACACCTGCGACGGCGGCCCCTGCTCGACGACCACGCCGTGCTCGAGGAACACGATGCGGTCGGCGCCCTCGCGGGCGAACGACATCTCGTGCGTCGCCATCACGATGGTCGCACCCTGCTGCTTGAGCTGGCGCACCAGGTCGAGCACCTCGCCGACCAGCTGGGGGTCGAGCGCGCTGGTGATCTCGTCGAGCAGCAGCACCTCGGGCTGCGTGAGGATCGCGCGGACGATCGCGACGCGCTGCTGCTGCCCGCCGGAGAGCCGGTCGGGGTACTCGTCGGCCTTGGCGCCGAGCCCGAGCGTCTCGAGCAGCTCGCGTGCCTTGGCCCGCGCCTCGGTCTTGCGCATGCCGTGCACGCGGACGGCCGCGAGCGTGACGTTGTCGAGCACGGTCAGGTGCGGGAACAGGTTGAAGTGCTGGAACACGACGCCGATCCGGGCGCGCACGGCGTCGGCATCCACCCGGGGATCGGTGATGTCCTCACCCGAGAGGAAGATCTGTCCGTCGTCGATGCCCTCGATGAGGTTCATCGTCTTGAGCAGCGTCGACTTGCCCGAGCCGGAGGCGCCGATCAGCACGACCACCTCGTGCGTGCCGACGGCGAGGTCGATGCCGCGGAGCACGTCGTGGTCGCCGAAGCGCTTGCGCACTCCCCTGGCCTCGATCACCGGGACGCTCATACGACTCCTCCGGCCTGCTCGCGCTTGTTCATCCGTGCCGTGACGACGTCGGTCAGCCGGATCATCGGCCAGCTGAGGATGATGAACATGAGCCCGGCGACGATGTACGGCGTGTAGTTGTAGGTGTCGGCGACCATCAGCTGGGCGGCGCGGACGGCATCGACCACGCCGAGCACCGAGATCAGGCCGACATCCTTCTGCATCGACACGAAGTCGTTCATGAGCGCGGGCACGACCTTGCGCACACCCTGCGGGATCACGACGATCCGGAGTGTCTGGCCGTGGGTCAGTCCGAGCGATCGCGCGGCGATGCGCTGCGACGGGTGCACGGCCTCCATGCCGGCGCGGAGCACCTCCGCCACGTAAGCGGAGTAGGTGAGGACGAGCGCGATCGTGCCCCAGAACATCGCGGGCATGCGCGGGAAGATCATCAGCGCCGGGATGCCGAAGCCGATCAGGTACAGCACGATCAGCAGGGGGATGCCGCGGAAGAAGTCGGTGTAGGCCGCCGCGAGCGCGCGCAGCGGGAAGAACACCGGACCGCGCAGCGAGCGCATGGTGGCCAGGGTCGTGCCGAAGATCGCGACGCAGACCGCGGCGATCACCAGCACCAGGAGGTTGACGAGCAGCCCCTGGAAGATCGGGCCGATGCTGTCGAGCGCGACCTGCGGGTCGAAGAACGTCTGACTGACGACCGCCCACCCGGGGGTGTTGACGACGACGATGACCAGCACCGCCGCGACGACGAGGCTGCTGATCAGTGCGATCAGGACGGACCGGGTGGTCGCCCGGCGCCGCAGGACGCGGCGCGACAGCTCGAGCTCGCTCGGCTGCCACGCCGTGTCGACGGGCTGTGAGGTCATTTGAAGACGGGGACGTCGACCGCGTCGCTGAGCCACTTCTGCTGCAGCTCGTCGAGCGTTCCGTCTTCACGCAGGGCGTCGACCGCGTCGGTCACGGCCGGCGTGAGCGCCGAGCCCTTGGGCAGCACGATGCCGAAATCGTCGCCGCCGTCGGCCCCGGCGAACTGTCCGGTCACGACGCCGTCGTCGAGCTGTGCGCCGACGACGTAGAACGCGCCGGGGAGGTCGGTGATCATGGCGTCGATCTGGCCACCCTTGAGCGCGAGCACGACGTCGTCGACCGAGTTGAAGACGCTGAGGTTCGCCTCGCCCAGCTCGGCCTTGGCGACTGTGTAGCTGGTGGTGCCGCTGGCGACGCCGACCTTGTTGGCCTTGAGCTCGTCGATGGTCGTCGCGGATGCCGCGGGCGAGTCGCCGACCGCGACCACGGCCTGCGTGGTCGTGTAGTACGGCGACGAGAAGTCGACGGCCTTCTTGCGGTCATCCGTGATGGAGAACTGCTGCAGGTTGATGTCCCAGTCCTTCGGGCCCGGCGCGATGGCGCCGTCGAAGGTCGTGCGCACCCAGACGATGTCGTCGGCCTTGTAGCCGAGCTGCTCGGCGACCGCATTCGCGACCGCACCCTCGAAGCCTTCACCGTTGGAGGGGTCGTCATCGACGAACCAGGGCTCGTAGTTGGGCTCGCCGGTCGCGATCGTGAGCTTGCCCTCGGTCACGGTCTGCAGGCCCGAGTCGTCACCGCTGCCGGATCCGGTCTCGGCAGCAGGAGCGCTGCAGGCGGCGAGGGTGATGGCGAGGGCGGCGGCAGCGGCAGCAGCTGTCGCGCGGCGGAGGGAGGGAGCGAAGGGCACGATGACTCCAGTGCGAGGAAGGGTGTGGAGGAGACGGCGAGGCAGGCGGGTCTGCTTCTGCAGAGACGGTCTGCCTCTACAGAGTAGGCGATTCGGCGAGACGCCAATCGGCGAAATCGAAACCTGGAGACACGAAGCACGAGACCAGGACCTCGTCGGCATCGAGCGGGCGGGCGGCCTGCCAGACACCGGCGGGAACCAGCACCTGGGCGGCATCGTCGGGGCCGAGTACGACCGTGGTCGCCGCGCCCGGTTCCGCACCGTCGCCGCCGAGGCTGAGTTCGAGTCGCCCCGGACCGTGCCAGAGCCACAGTTCGTCACTGGTCACGACGTGCCATTCGCTGCGCTCGGTGGGCAGCAGCAGGTAGTGGATGCAGGTGGCGGCCGGGCGCGGGCCGTTCGGCGTCTCCACGGGCAGCGGGCTCGTCCACGTGCGGCGGAACCAGCCGCCCTCGGGGTGCGGGGCGAGGTCGAGCCGTTCGGCGGTCGCGGGTCGCGGTGTCATGCGGAACCTCCGGATGCGGATTCGACGGGTGCGGATTCGGCGGGTGCGGATTCGACGGATGCGCGCTCGAAGGACTCGATCGCGAAGCGCACCTCGCCGGAGACGACCGTCGCGGCGGCGCGGCCGGCCCCGTGCTCGACGAGGTCGGCGACGGCATCCGGGCCGGCCGGGATGTCGAAGAAGGTGAGGTCGGCGAGCGCGCCGACGGCGAGGTATCCGGTGCGCTCGGGGCCGACGTCGATCCCCATGGCGTGCGCGCCGCCGAGGGTCGCGGCGCCGAGGAGGCGCGCGTGCAGGTCGCGGTCGGTGTAGCCCTGCGAGCGGGCGATGCGGGCGAGCTCCGCCACATCGGCGAGCACATCGAGCGAGGGGCTGGACGACAGGGAGTCGGTGCCGACGGCGATCGGGCTGCCTTCGCGCAGGTACGCGGCGATGGGCGGCTCCTCGAGTCCGATGACGGCGTTCGAGCGCGGGCACAGCGCCACGGTGGTGCGGCGCTCCCGCAGGATGGCACGATCCCTGGCGCTCATGTACACGCCGTGCGCGATGTGGCAGTCGGGCCCGAGGACCCCGAGCTGGTCGACGAACTCGGTGGCGCTGGTCCCGAATCCGGCCTTGCGCAGCTCTTGGAAGCTGGCGAGACCGGCGGTGTGCCAGGCCTGCGGATGCTCGTGCGCGAACTCGCTCTCGAACGCGGCCTCGCCGAGGTGGATGTGGATGCGTCCGCCGCGCTCACGCACGATGTCGGGGATCTCCAGCAGCGGCTCGATGTCGAGCGAGTACGGAGCGTGCGGCGACAGGCCAGTCCCGGGCGGGGTCGGCAGCGCGTCGAGAGCCTGCTCGACCTGCGCGCGTCCGGTGCGCGCCCAGTCGTCGTTGGTCCAACTCATCACCTCCCAGTAGGTGATGCCGTGCAGTCGGGCGTCGTGCAGGGCGGTCACGGCCGCGCGGTCGGTCACCACGTCGGCTACCGCGGTCGTGCCCGAGCGCAGTGCCTGAGCGGCACCGTCGGCAGCATCCGCGGCCCAGTCACGCCCGCCCTCGTAGACCGGGTCGAACGCCCGCACCCAGTCGTCGAAGCCGTCGTACTGTCCGCGGCCGACCGAGGCCATGCCGGTGTACTGCAGGTGGGTGTGCGCGTTCACGAGACCCGGGGTCAGCACGCCGGGCCAGTGCACCTCGTCGGCCTCGATCCCGCGCTCGGACAGCGACCGCAGCACCCACTCGCGCTCGCCCACGTGCATGATGCGGCCGTCGCGCACGGCGACCGCGCCGTCGACGATCGGTGGCGCGGTGATCGGCACCACGAGCCCGGCGGAGTAGACGGTGACGGCGGTCATGCGGATGCTCCCCGGAATCGCGGCGAGCGCCACTCGCGCAGTGCGTCGACTTGAGCCGGGCTGCGCTCGTCGATGCGTTCTCCGCGGGCGGCGAGTGCGGCTGTGCCGATCGTGGTGTCGGCCTCGGGCGGCAGCGGATGCACGCCGGCGGGCAGGTCGTGCGTGAGCAGATGCTCGACGGCGAAGAGCTGCACCGCGAACGACAGATCCATGATCTCGATCGGGTTGCCCTCGCCGGCCGACAGGTTCACGCAGCCGCCGCGGGCGATCACGAGGGCACCGTCTCCGGCGCGTTCGACGAACGGAGAGGCTTCGCCGTTCTCGCCCGCATACGGTCGCAGCGTCGAGGGATCGAGGTCGATCTCGTGCGGAACGCCGCCCGCGACCGCGACGACCGCCGCCGTGCGCAGCACCTCGGCGTCCACCGTGTGCGGAGCACCCGTGGCCGAGACGACGAGTGTGCCCGGTGCGAGGTCATGCAGCCGACCGATGCGGTATCCGTCGTGGGCGGCGCGGAGCGCGCGGACGGGGTCTGTCTCCGTGACCGCGACCTCGACGCCGAGTGCCCGCAGGTGCGCGGCGACGCCCTCGCCGACGGGGCCGTATCCGACCACGACCGCGGGCTGGTCGCGGAGGTCGATGCCCGCGGCATCCAGCGCATCGGCGATCGCGAACACGCACGACTGGCCCGTGCCGTAGCGGTTGTCGAACGAGGTCTTGGTGAGGGCGTCGTTCACCGCGATGACCGGGATGTCGAGCACGCCTTCCCGCTGCATGAGCCGCAGCGGGGTGAGCCCGCTCGTGGTCTCCTCCGCCGCGCCCTTCAGTTCTACGGCTAGGCCCCCCTCATGCGCGAGGCGGATCAGATGCGAGCCGTCGTCGAGCAGCAGGTCGAATCCGCGGCGCAGGAACGCCACGGCAGCGGTGCGTTCGGCCGCGCCCGAGAGGGCCGGGTCGCCGTCGACGGGGATGCCTCGGGCGCGCAGCACCGCGGCCACCTCGACGTCGATCTCGTCGGGGTGCGCGTAGACGGCGACCGTGGCTCCGGCATCCCGCAGCAGCAGGGCGAGTTGGGCGGTCTTGGGTTCGAGCACCATCGCGATGCCGATCCGGACGTCGCGCACGGTCCCGGCCTCGCCGAGACGCCGGGCGAGGTCCGACGAGACGGGCATGTGGCGTCCGGCCGCATCCACGCGGTCCTCGGCGGTCTTCCGCACCGGCAACGGGTGGCCGTCGAGGAGGATCTCGGGCGCCTCCCCCGTCACGAACGTGACGCCGTCGTCGCCCAGGTGTGCACCGAGCGCGGGCAGCAGCTGACGCAGTGCATCGGCCACGGCATCCGACCCGACGACCGAGAAGTCCCGACCCGACACGAGCAGGTTGGTCTCGCGGGCGAAGCGGCGCACCAGACGCTGGGCGGTCACGGTCTCGTCGGTCACCTGTCAAGGGTAGAGCCACGGGAGGAGGGCGCCGGACGAAACATGTACATCTCATCCTTCGAGATGTACAATTGGCCCATGTCCACGATCAGCGTCGCCGACGCGCGCAACAACCTCTCGACGGTCATCGCCCGCTCTCAGGAGGAGGCCGTGTTCATCGAGCGACGCGGTCAGCGTGCCGCCGTCGTGGTCAGCCCGGAGCAGTACGAGCGGATGATCGAGGCACTCGAAGATGCCGAAGACGTGGCCGCGTTCGACGAGGCGATGGCCGAAGAAGGCCCGGACATCCCCTGGGATCAGGTGAAGGCCGACCTGGGCTGGACGTGAGTTATCGGATCGAACTGCGCCCCGCTGCGGTTCGAGCATTGAAGAAAGTCGACCATCAGGATCGCGACCGGATCCGCGGTGCCATCGCCCTGCTCGGCGAGAACCCCCGCCCGCCGGGAACGAAGGCGCTGCAGGGACGCAACGGACTCCGCGTCCGCGTCGGGAACTACCGCATCATCTACACGATCGACGACGACGTGCTCATCGTCGCGGTCGTCACGCTGGGTCATCGGCGGGACGTCTACGAGCGCTGACCACCCTGCCCGGCACATCCCCGGAATGTGTCCGCGCATTTCGGCGGCCCTGGACCACCCCGCGCCGTTCGCCTTTCATGGGGGCATGACCCGTCAGATCCGCTTCAACGCCTTCGACATGAACTGCGTCGCCCATCAGTCGTCCGGCCTGTGGCGGCACCCCGACGACCGGTCCCGGCAGTACAACACGATCTCGTACTGGACGGATCTGGCGAAGCTGCTGGAGAGCGCGACCTTCGACGGCGTCTTCATCGCCGACGTGCTCGGCACCTACGACGTCTACGGCGGCACGAACGAGGCCGCGATCCGCAACGGAGCCCAGGTGCCGGTGAACGACCCGATCCTGCTGGTGAGCGCGATGGCCGCGGTCACCGAGAACCTCGGCTTCGGCATCACCGCGGGCACCGCGTTCGAGCACCCGTACCCCTTCGCGCGCCGGCTGAGCACCCTCGACCACCTCACCCAAGGCCGGATCGGCTGGAACGTCGTGACCGGATACCTGCCCAGCGCCGCCCGCAACATGGGCCAGGAGGATCAGCTCGCGCACGACGACCGCTACGACCACGCGGACGAGTACGTCGAGGTGCTCTACAAGCTCTGGGAGGGCTCGTGGGAAGACGACGCCGTGGTCGAGGACCGCGAGCGCGGCATCTTCACCGACCCGTCCAAGGTGCACCCGATCGGGCATGAGGGAAAGCACTTCAGCGTTCCCGGCATCCACATCTCTGAGCCGTCGCCGCAGCGCACACCGGTGATCTACCAGGCCGGAGCGAGCCCGCGCGGAGTGAAGTTCGCGGCCGAGAACGCCGAGGCCATCTTCGTCGCCGCCCCTTCGAAGGAGGTGCTCGCCGGCACCGTGAAGCGCATCCGCGATGCCCTGGAAGCCGCCGGCCGCGACCGCTACGACGCGCGCGTCTACACACTGCTCACGGTGATCACCGCCGCGACGAGCGAGGAGGCGACCGCGAAGCACGCCGAGTACCTCTCGTATGCGAGCCCCGAGGGCGCGCTCACCTTCATGTCGGGCTGGATGGGCGTCGACCTCTCGCAGTACGCCGAGGACGAGCCGGTCGGGAACGTCGAGTCGAACGCGATCCAGTCGGTGCTGCAGCACCTCAAGGAAGAGGCCGACCTCGGCCGCGAATGGACCGTCGGCGACTTCGGACGCCACAACGCGATCGGCGGCCTCGGCCCCACGGTCGTCGGGTCGGGTGTCGAGATCGCCGACGAGCTGCAGTCCTGGGTCGAAGAGACCGACATCGACGGCTTCAACCTCGCCTACGCGGTCACGCCCGGCACCTGGCAGGACGTGATCGAGCACGTGATCCCGGTCCTGCGCGAGCGCGGCGTCTACCCGGATGAGTACACGCCGGGCACGCTGCGAAACAAGCTGCAGGGCAAGGGAGACCGCGTACAGGACACGCACCGCGCCGCGAAGTACCGGGTCGGGGCGTTCGCGCCGAGCGCCTGAGAGCAGTACTCCGATTGAGGGTTCGCTGACACAGGACTCGCCGGCTCGGTACCCTCCGTAGGTAAGTCACCTGACTCACCTCCACGGAAGGAGCAGATCATGGCTCGAGTGATCGTCCACGCAACCGTGACCCTCGACGGGTTCCTGGCGGATGCGGACGGCGGAGTCGACTGGATGTTCGGCCGCCCCTCCGCTCCCGAAGACGATGTCGTCGTCGAGAACGTCATGAAGAACATCGGCGCCATCGTCGGCGGGGCGAACAAGACGCAGACCATCGACGACGGAGAGATCCCCTACGGCGGCATGCTCAAGGTGCCGGTCTACCTCATGACCCACAGCGAGCACGAGCCGATCGAACGCGACGGGATCACCTACACGTTCGTGGTCGACGACATCGCGCAGGCGGTCGAGTCAGCCGCGCAGGCGGCGGGCGCCAAGTGGGTCAGCCTCCTCGGAGGGAGCATCTCGCGACAGTGTCTCCAACTCGGGCTCGTCGACGAACTCCACCTCGACGTCGCGCCGGTCCTGCTGGGCGGCGGCATCTCGCTGTTCGCCGGTCTCGGGCAGCGCATCGAGCTGGAACGCCTGGAGACGTCGGCCTACGCGAGTGAGACCCACCTCCGCTACCGCGTCCTCCGCTAGGACGTCTCGCCGAGAACGCGTCCGACGAATGCGTCAGTCGTCGCTGCGACTGAAGATCCCGCGCAGAACGAGGAACACCACCACGGCGACGACCGCGACGATCGCGAGCTTGAAGATGAACGCGAGCACCGAGAACAGCGCGCTCACGATCCACCACGCGATCACGACGGCGAGGATGACGCCGAGGATGGTCCAGATGTTCTTGGTCATACCTCCAGCCTACGGAATCGAGGCTGGGGGGATCTCCTCGAGCGAGCGATAGACGGGCAGTCCGCGCTCCTGGGCGATCTCGACATCCTTGTCCGCACCCGACGACCCACCGGGAAGGCGCAGCACGGCGTCGCAGTGCTGCAGCAGGCGGTGCGCCGTCTCGTACATCACATCGCCGTCGCCATCACCGGCTTCGGCGGCATCGAGGGTGCGCAGGATCGGCAGCGCGACCCATTCGCCGATCATCGGCACGTGGCCGAGGCGGAAAATCGGCCCGGAGGCCTCTTCGAGGCGCGCCAGGTTCCGGGCGATGAGTTCGGGGTCGCCGCCGGTGCCCGAGCGGTACGGACCGGCGATCAGGATCAGGAGTGGTTTTGTCATGGAGATGACTGTAGTCTGAATCATGCAAGAACGTGCAACTTCGTGAGGAAACACATGCTGGCCGCGCAACGCAAAGACCACCTGCTCGCCCTCCTCGACCGTGACGGACGAGTGGTGGCGAAAGCCGTCGCCGACGAACTCGGGGTTTCGGAGGATGCCATCCGCCGCGACCTCCGTGAGCTCGCCGAGGAGGGGAAGCTCCTGCGCGTGTACGGCGGCGCACTCCCGGCCCCTGCCCCGGAGCCCCCCGTACGCGAACGCACCGCGCTGGCGACCGAGAGCAAGGAACGCGTGGCCCGCGCGGCCGTGGCCACCATTCCGCCCGGAGCGACGATCGTTCTCGACGCCGGCACGACCACACTGGCGATGGCCCGGATGCTGCCCTCCGGCACAGGAATCACCGTCATCACGCCGAGCCCCGCCGTCGCCCTCGCCGTCGCCGAGCACTCGGACGCGCGGGTGATCATGATCGGCGGCGAACTCTCCCGACACTCCCTCGTGACGGGCGGCGGGCTGGCGATCGAGGCGATCCAGCACCTCGCCGCCGATACCTTCTTCCTCGGCGCCACCGGCATCGATCCCGACCGCGGCCTCACCACGGGCGACCTCGACGACGCCGTGACGAAGCGCGCACTGGCCTCGCGCTGCACCGAGACCGTCGTGCTCGCGAGCGAGGAGAAGATCGGCGCCGTCGCGCGCTACCCCGTGCTGGCACTCGATGCCATCACCGCGATCGTCGCCGACCCCGCCGACACCAACCCGCTCATCGCGGAGATCGAGGGACGGGTCGGAGGAGACTGACCCCCGCTTCGGGCCCGAGACGGGCGGGAACCTCAGACGTAGAGCAGATCCTGGGCGACCGCATCCCTCCACCCGGGAACGGCGAGGCGCTCGGGATCGTCCCATTCGCCGCCGACGACCTGCGCGAACGCCCCCTCCACACCGAAGAGCTTCTCGAGCGGGGTCCAGTCGGACTCCCCGGGCATGGGCACGAGGGAGCGCTCCTCGAGCATCCCGGGGTGGATCTCCTCGATCAGCGACAGCAGGCGCACGCCCGTGTGCACGGGCCGCAGCGCCTCGGCATCCGTGACGTGCAGGATCACTCCCTCGCAGGCGTCACCGGCGTGATCGCGGACCAGCGGTGTGAAGCCGTAGGGAACCGCGGCGATGCCGGGAAGCCCGGCCGCCATGATGGCTGCGGCATAGCGCTCCCCGTCGATGAAGGGCGCCGCGATCACGCGGAACGGCACCGCGGTGCTTCGCCCCTCCGAGACGTTCACGCCCTCCGCCAGGCAGGTGCCGGGGTACAGCAGGGCCGTCGTGGGGCTGGGGAGGTTCGGGGACGGCGGCATCCACGTGCCCTCATCCACGCGGCGAGCCGTATCGCGAGACCATCCGTCCACCGTGACGACTTCGAGTTCGACATCGATCCCGCGCGTCCGCACCCAGTGGCGGGCCAGCTCGCCGATCGTGAGCCCGTGCCGAATCGGCATGCTCCAGCGTCCCACCAGGGACTGCGCCCGCTCGTCGAGCATCGGTCCTTCGGCCCGGTCGAGGCGGCCGCCGATCGGGTTCGGACGATCGAGCACCACGACCGCCACACCGGCATCGGCGCACGCCTCGAGCACGTGGCTCATCGTCCAGATGTACGTGTAGAACCGGGCACCGACGTCGGGCAGATCGATCAGCATCACGTCGAGGTCGGCCAGGTCGGAGGCGGCAGGACGCACGGCGTCGCCGTACAGACTGCGCACCTCGACGCCGGTGACCGGATCGACGAGATCTCCGACGAGTTCACCCTCTCGCGCACGCCCGCTGAGCCCGTGCTCCGGTCCGAAGAGCCGAGTGAACCGCCATCCGGTCTCGGCCAGCGGCTGCCGTCCGCGTCGGAGGTCGGAGGTGAGCGCGAGGTCGTTCGTGACCATCCCGACGCGACCCCCTTCGAGGCGCGCGAGCAGATCGGGACGGATGTCGCGTCGGATCAGGCGGTCGATGCCGAGAAGCATGGGATCAGTCGATTCTGTGGTCGGTGACGGCGTTGTAGGTGCGCTGCAGGTTGTCGGAGATGGTGTCGTAGTCGGCCTGCGCGATGCGGGTGAACAGGAAGTCGAGCACTGCGAGCTGGGCGATCCGACTCGCCATCGCGCCGGATCGGAACGTCGACTCCGAGACCGCGGTGACGAGGACCAGCGAGCAGACCCGTGCGAGCGGAGACCGGGGATTGTTGGTGATGGCGATGGTCGTCGCCCCGGCGCGGGCTGCGACCTTGGCCGACTGGACGATCTCGAGAGTGCGACCGGAGTGCGAGATCGCGACCGCGACATCCCGTTCGTCGAGGAGTGCGGCACCGGTGAGCGCGAGGTGGAGATCGGTCCGCGCCTGCGCCACGAGTCCCGCGCGGTGCAGCTTCTGCTCCAGGTCCTGCGCGGCGAGGCCGCTGGAGGCCGCGCCATAGATGTCGATGCGGCGGGCGGCGCGCACCGCATCGACGCAGCGCTCCAGTTCGTCGATGTCGATCTGCCGTGCCGTGCGTTCGATGGCCGACGCCTCGGCGAACGCGATCTTGCGCACGGTGGTGAGCGCGTCGTCGTGCCGGCTGACATCGCTCTCCGACACCTGGAACCGCTCACGGTCGGAGGCGCTGCGGTCGAGCTCGGTCGCGAGAGCGAGGCGCAGATCCGGGTACCCGGAGAACCCGAGGCTCTGCGTGAAGCGGGCGATGCTGGCGACCGATGTACCGCAGGCGGCGGCGAGATGGGTGATCGAGTTGTCGACCACGCTCTGCGGATCGGCGAGCACGTGCGTGGCGATGCGGCGCTCGGTGGGCGTGAGCGCGGACAGGCGCTGATGGATGGCGGTCATCGCACTGGTGGACACGGCACCAGGATGACACGACCATGTTACGAATGGAAGTAATTTTCGGAAAGGGCTTGAGTTTCTGTAAAAGATTCCCCAAAGTGGGCGGAGGCTTTCACAGCAGAGATGCCCCGGTCCCGCCGACGGCTCTCACAACCGAGAGGAACACCATGCGATACCGCACCACCCGACTCGCGTTCACCGCAGGTCTCCTGGTCACGGGGCTGGCCGTGGCCGGATGTGCACCCGCGGCTTCCAGCGGAGAGGCCGGCGGCGAGGACGTCACTCTGAAGATCTGGTCGTGGCAGGCTTCTTCCTCCCCCAAGTGGGAAGCCGTCTTCGACAAGTACGAGGAATCGCACCCCGGCGTGACCATCGAGTTCGAGGGCTACCAGCCGACCGAGTACAACCAGATCCTCGCAACCGGCCTCGAGGGCAGTGACGGCCCCGACATCGCCATGCTCCGCGCGTACGGCGGCATCCAGCCGGCGATCCAGTCCGAGCAGATCGTCCCGATCGACGACATCGTCGACGGGCTCGACCAGTTCGATCCGACAGTGCTGCGCGCGGCTCAGGGCAAGGACGACGGCAAGACCTACGGCGTGCCCTTCGCGTACCAGACGATGCAGATGTTCTACAACAAGACGATGTTCGACGAGATGAAACTGAAGGAGCCGAAGGACTGGGACGAGTTCATCGAGCTCCAGGAGAAGCTCCTCGACGAGGGCGTCACCCCGATGGCCCTCGGCGCCCGTGAGGACTGGGTCCTGCCGATGTTCCACGACATCGTCGGTTCGGCGAACTACGGCGGTGCCGACTTCGAGGAGAAGGTGCTCGCCGGCGACGTCGACTTCACCGACCCGGCCTACGTGTCGTCGCTCGGGATCGTCAAGGACATGCAGAAGTACCTCGACAAGAACGTCAACGCGATCGCCGTGGCGGATGCCGTGCTGCAGTTCACGTCGGGCCAGGCCGCGCAGTGGCCCGGCGGCTCGTTCGACCTGCCGACCTTCCAGAACTCGGCACCCGACACCGAGTGGGGCGTCTACGAGGTGCCGCCGGCTCCGGGCAGCGCGCTCGACCACGCCGTCACCCCCGGCTACGCCGACGGCAGCTTCGGCATCAACGCCTCCAGCGACCAGCAGGAGGCCGCGACAGAGCTGCTGAACTGGATGACCACGAAGGAGTTCGGCCAGCTCGTCGCCGACGAGGTCGACCAGTTCTCCGCCCTGCCCGGTGTGAAGTACTCCGACCCGCTGATGCAGGAGATGAACGAGCAGTACACCGCCAACCCGGCGCCGTACCTGCTGCTCGTCGACTTCCGTTACGGCGACCCGACCGGCACGGCCGTGCTCGGACCGGACATCCAGGCGATGTTCCTCGGAGACAAGACCCCGGAGCAGCTCGGCACCGACCTGCAGACCGGGATCTCCACCTGGTTCACCCCCGCATCCTGACCCGACCGTGAGGGGCGCCGGCCTCGGCGCCCCTCACGCAGCGAAAGAGGCATCATGGCCCTGACCCTCCCCCTCCGCCGGGAGAAGACACGGCGCTCACGCGCGGGAATCGCGCTGTCGACCCCGACCGCGACGCTGTTCGTCCTTCCCGCCGCGGTGCTGTTCGCCGTGCTCATCCTCTATCCGATGCTCGCCGCGCTCAGCTATTCGTTCTTCGACTGGCAGGGAACCAAGCAGGGCGGTTTCGCCGGCGTCGCGAACTACATCACCCTCCTCACGAAGGAGCCGTACGCCTCCGAGCTGTGGAACGCGTTCGGACACAACCTGCTGCTGTTCGCGGGCGCACTCGTCTTTCAGAACTCGCTCGGCCTCGGCATCGCGACGCTGCTGCACCGTCGCAAGCGCACCAAGCGCTTCTTCCAGACGATCTTCGCGCTCCCCTACCTCGTGAGCCCGATGGTCATCGGCTACCTGTGGTCGCTCATGCTCTCCCCGCTGTTCGGTCCCGTCAATGCGATCCTCCGCGGCGTCGGGCTCGAGAGCCTCGCCCTTCCATGGCTCGGCGACCCGCAGCTCGCGATCTGGGTGATCGTGCTCGTGAGCGCCTGGCAGTGGATCGGCTTCCCGATCCTGCTCTACGGCGCAGCGCTCGGCGGCATCCCCGAGGAGATCGAAGAAGCCGCCGCCCTGGACGGCGCCACCGCAGGCAAGCGCTTCCGGTACATCACCCTCCCGATGCTCACGCCGACCATCGGCATCATCACCGTGCTCACCTTCATCGGCAGCATGGAGGCCATGGCGATCCCGTTCGCGCTCGCGGGCTCGAACGGCGCCCCGGCCGGATCCACCGACGTGATGATGCTGCTCTTCTATCGCACCGCGTTCGAGTCGGGGAACCCGAACTCGATCGGCGTCTCCTCCGCGCTCGCGACCGTCCTGTTCATCTTCATCATGGTGATCTCGGTCGTGATCACCTCCACGATGCGTCGCGCCGAACGAAAGCTGTTCTGATGAGCACCGCCACCGAACCCCGCACCGAGCCGACGACCGAGGCGATCGTCTCGGGCCGTCCCTCCGCACCGCGTCGCCGCACGAGCCGCACCTCGGACACCCCGTTCATCGGGCGGCTGTTCGCGAACATCTTCCTCTGGGGATATGCGCTCATCGCGATCGGTCCCCTGCTGCTCATGGTCAACAACTCGCTGCGCACCCAGCAGCAGATCGCGACCGAGCCGCTGGGCCTCCCGGTGCCGCCGACCTTCACGAGCTTCCAGAGCGCGTGGATCACGGCATCCTTCGACACCTACTTCCTCAACTCCATCACCGTCACGGTCGGGTCCGTCATCGTCACGACGGTGGTGTCCGTGCTCGCCGCGTACGCGTTCGCCCGGGCGAGGGCGAAGTTCTTCCGCGGCATCGAGGCGGTCTTCCTCTCCGGGCTCATGCTGCCCGTGCACCTGGCGATCCTTCCGCTGTTCTACCTGCTCGACTCGCTGAAGATGACCAGCAACGTATTCAGCCTGATCCTCGTCTACGGCGCTCTCGGCATCCCGTTCACGACGTTCGTGCTGACGGTGTTCTTCCGGGCGCTGCCGATCGAGCTGGAGGAAGCCGCCCGCATCGACGGAGCCGGTCCGTTCCGCACGTTCATCCAGATCCTGCTGCCGCTCGTGCGGCCCGCCCTCGCGACCGTGATCGTGTTCCGCTTCGTGCCGGTGTGGAACGACTTCTTCTATCCGTTGATCCTGCTGCGCGACCGCGACTCCTACACGCTGCCCGTCGGGCTCACCCGCTTCTTCGGCGAGTACTCCACCGACTGGCCGCAGTTGTTCGCCGGGCTGACGATCGCGACGATCCCGCTGATCGTGCTGTTCCTGCTCGCGACCAAGCAGATCATCAACGGGCTCACCTCCGGAATGAGCAAGTGAGGCGCCCGTGGTGAACGGCGCGCCGGGCTCGGCGTGGGCCTCGTTGCGGAGCACGCACCGAGGGGTGGCCGAGGAGCTGACGCTGCTCGGCACCCCCGCGGACGACGACCCCGAGCCGCTCGGCGCTGATCATCTGTTCGACCTGGCCTCGCTCACGAAGATCTTCACGACCGTTGCCGCGCTACGCCTGGCGGATGCCGGGATTCTCGACCTCGATGAACCGGTCGCGCCTGTGCTCCCGGTCGGCACGGGCACGGGTGCCGCGCTCATCACCCCCCGGCACCTGCTCACGCACACCGCTGGGCTTCCGGCCGAAGGCGGCGCGTGGCGATCGGGGCTCGCGGGCGAAGAACTGCGCTCCACCGTGCTGCGAAGTACACTGCGTGCCGAGCCGGGCACCGCGCACCTCTACTCGGACGTCGGATTCATTGCCGTCGGTGAGCTGATCGAGCGGGTCTCGGGCCGCTCTCTCGCGGAGCTCGTCGCGGACGCGGCCACGGTCATGGGCGCGGAGGCACTCACCTGGAGCCCTTCAGTGACCCGTGCGGTGGCCACCGAAGTGCAGCCGCATCGCGGGCTGGTCCGGGGAGAGGTCCACGACGAGTTGGCGCACGCGCTCGCTCGCCCCGCGGGTCACGCCGGGCTGTTCGGGACCGTGCACGACGTCGCCGCCCTCGCCCGCACGATCCGCGACGGCGGCGAGGGGGCTCGTGGGCCGGTTCTCTCTGTGGAGAGCGTGCGCCTGATGGTGACCCCGGTCGTCACCGCGGCGGCGGGCTACGGCCAGGCGGTCGGTCTGCGGGTGCGGGACTCGGCGTGGATGGGCGAGGTGCACGCCGTCGGCCACACCGGCTTCACCGGCACCGCCTTCGCGGTCGATCTCGACTCCGGAGGCTGGGGCGTGCTGCTGACGAATCGCGTGCATCCCTCACGGGAGGGCGCCGATGTGACCGCGGTGCGCCGGGACTTCTTCCGGACGATCGTCTGAGGTCCCCGCCTGCCCTTCGCGCTCCAGTAGCGTCTTCCCATGAGCTTCACGCCCCTCCGGTCCCGGTCGCGCAATCTCTACACCTGGTTCGCCACACGCCCTGATCTCTTCGTCTCCGAGCGCTCGCCCCGCAAGTCGGCGACCTGGCTCGTGATCGCCGGGCTCATGGTGGTCGTGATGCTCGTCGTCTACCTCAACCCGGAGTCGACGGCCGAGCTCCTCGGCGGCCGCGTGCGCAGCGGACTCGCGATCGCCGGTGCCTTCTTCCTCCCGCCGGCTGTCTTCGTCGCCGGCATCGTGATGTTTTTCGTCAGCGCCCGACGCTGGCGGATCAAGGGCGGAGGCGTCCTGACGAATCCTGTGATCCACGGTGTCGCCGCGGGATTCCCGCTCGATCAGACCGTCTCCGCGCTGCAGCGCGGCAGCTCCGACAGCGCCGGCATCGTCGCCGCGCTGAAGGATGTGATCGAACACCGGGGCGACGACCGACTGCTCACGATCTGGACCTCCGACGCCGACCGGGCGATGTACATCGGCGTGATCCGCGTCGCGGGGAAGGAACTCTGGATCGACTCCGAGCCGGTCGCCGTGGATCCCGCGCTCTACTTCGACGCGAAGGAATTCGACCGCACCGCGATGCGCGAGCAGGCCGGCCTCGGCGGTCGCTGAACCGCGCCGGCGTCCCGAAGGCGCTGATCAGACCTGGGCGGGACCGAGTCCTGGGAACTCAAGTGAGGTCTTCTCCGGATCCCGCCAGGCACGGTGCACGAGGGTGTCGGGGCTCGTCGCTCCATAGGCATCCCGCAGCGCCGCGCCGCAACGCTCGGCGAGTTCCCGGAAGTCGCTCGCGTACGCGGGCAGCGGGAGCTCCGAGGTCCAGTTCGGCTGCGCGGCTCCCGGCTCGTTCCATCCGGCGGCTCGCAGCACCGCCTCATCGGCATCCGCGACCAGATCGCTCGCGGGCGCCTCGGCGTGGAGCGTCTCGGGGTTTCCGGCGAACTGGACGTAGCGCAGCGGGTCGCCATCGACCCAGACGATGAGGAACACGCCGTCGGTCACACCGCGGAGCGCCGTGATGAGACGGAGAGTGAACGCTCCCCAGGCCGACGGCTCGGCGTCGGACGGCCGCGGGACCGGGCGCTGCGCGACGGCGTCTCGGGCCGACGCCGCCCACGGCATCGGCTCGGGTGTGCGGGTGGTCGTGAAGACGAGGTCCCGGTCGTCGGCGGACACGAACTTGAGCCACGACTGCAGCTCGGGCCGCTCGAACCCGAACCTCTCGAACCCCTGCTCGGCTGCGCGCGGATCGCGGGTGTCGAGGCGTACCAATGCTCCGCCGCCGGGCTCGACGGTGACCGGGATGCCGCGATACGTGCCGCGGTGCGCGACGCGGAAGCACTCCAGCTGTTCGTCGGGTGCGATGTTGCGGACCCACCCGTTCCCGATCTTCCGGAAACCCTCGACCGGGGTGGGGCTCCAGAGCGCCCAGTTGCCGCCCGGGCTGGCGAGCGGGTACTCCGTGTCCCCGGCGCGGACGTATCGTCCCGACTTCTGCATGGTCAGCACCCCGGATTCCGGATCGGCGCCGCGAGCACGCGCATCATCTTCGGCCACCGCAAGCTGCACGTCATACGAGCCACCCTAAGCGAGCCGTCCGACCTCGCGGTCGACGACGACCGTCAGTCTCCCTCGCCCCGATCGGCGAGCAGCGCGTGCAGGTGCCCGGCGGCTGCGAGGAGCGCGACGCTGCGTCGTGTGAGCGCGACCAGCCGGTCCCGGAGGATGCGCTGCACCTCGCCCGTGTCGGCATGCTGCCGCACGTGTTCGAGGATGCGCGAGATCGCAGGGATACCGTAGCCACCCGCGCGCAGGGCGGCGACGATGCGCGCCTCGGTGATCGCCGCCGCGCCGTACGACCGCGTGGATGCCGTGCCGCGAAGCGGATGCACCAGCCCTTCCCGCTCCCAGTGACGCAGCGCGGACGGGCGGATGCCGAGAGCCTGCGCGAGTTCGCCGATGGTCATCGCGTCCGCGTCATCGAAGTCGTCGTCGGCCTCGACCAGAGCGACATCGAGGCCGTGCAGGGCCTCGCGCACCCGGGAGCGATCGTCCGCGAGGCCGACATGCACCTCGTCGATGCGCTCGGCCGCGGCGTCGACCGAGGCGCCGATCAGAGTCGGCATCAGTCGTCGGGCGGGCACAGGGCCGATGGCGGCCGCCATCGCACGATAGGCGCGCGCGGCGGTCTCGTGCCGCCCTGCGTAGCGGCGGTAGCCGTTGGACGCGCGCGCGACCGGAGGGATGACCCCGAGCCGCTCCAGGTCGCGCACCTGCTGCGTCGAGTAGCCCACGCGTCGTCCGAGCGCAGCCGTCGTCATGACATCCTCTTGAGGGTTCAGCATGCGATTCATCCTCCTTCCCGCATCAAAGTCCACATAAGCACGTGAACCTCATCATTGAGGGATGACAATGCAGGAGATCATCGAAACAGTCCGTGGCTTCGACGGCGCCCTCGTCGTCACCCCCGAAGAGGGCAGCGACTTCCCCGCGCTCTCCTGGGGAGACGCCTACTTCTATCACTCACCGGACGGGCGGATGCCGGAGCGCACCCAGCCGTACGGAACGATCATCACGAAGGACTACCCCGACGACACGACATCCGCGCTGGATGCGCCAGGGCGGTTCCGCGTCAACATCAACGTCGGCCGCGAGCGCGCCGTGTCACTCGCCGCCATCGATCCCGCGCCGACGGAGGTCGACGTGTTCCACCGGCATCCGCTCTACGGTGCGGCCGGGTGGGTGTGCGTGATCGACCCGGGCGAGCGAACCGAGGGCGCCGTGCTCGATCTGCTCCGCCAGGCGCACGAATCCGCACGACAGCGGGCCGAGCGGCGGGCGAGGCGAGCATGACCACTCCCCAGGGCATGACCGAGGCCGACCGGCGGATCGTCGCGGAGTGGGCGGCCGATTGCGCCGAGCGGGTGCTGCCCCTGTTCGAGACGGAGGCGCCGGACGACGACCGCGCGCGCGACGCGATCGCGAGAGCTCGAGCCTTCGCCCGGGGCGAGCTCACCGCCGCCGGCGAGATCCGTCGGCGATTCGTCGCGGGCAGGGCTGCGCACAGTGCGAGCTCTCCGGCAGGGGCTGCAGCCGCCCGTGCCGCCGCGCAGGCCGCGGGCGTCGCACACATGGGCGCCCATGCACTCGGAGCGGCGGCATACGCCGCGAAAGCCGTGGAGCTGGCGCATCCGTCGAATCCATCGGCCCGCGCCGAGGAGGTGCGCCGGCAACTCGCCGCCCTCTCCCCTGAGGCATCCGCCGCTCTGCGCGCACTCCCCCCGCTCGGCGAGGATTCCGCGGGCCCTCTCGGCCCCGGCCTGCTCGCCACCGGCACGCTGGGCGAGGTGATCCGCGAGATCCAGGCTCACCTCCGCTGATGCGTCCTCCCGAGCTTCAGCCCCGATTCAGCGTCCACCGGCCACACTGGAGGAATGCGGATCCTGGTGGTGGACGACGAGGTGCGCCTGGCCGAGGGCGTACGCCGCGGCTTGGAGGCCGAGGGCTTCGCCGTCGACGTCGCGCACAACGGCGTCGACGGACTCTGGCGGGCGCGGGAGACCCGGTATGACGCGATCGTGCTCGACCTGATGATGCCGGGCATGAGCGGGTGGAAGGTGTGCGAGGCGCTACGCGCTGAGGAGAACTGGACGCCCGTGCTGATGCTGACCGCCAAGGACGGCGAGTGGGACCAGGTCGAGGCGCTCGAGACCGGGGCCGACGACTACGTCACCAAGCCGTTCTCGTTCGCGATCCTCGTCGCCCGCCTCCGTGCCCTCGTGCGCCGCGGGGCCGTCGCGCGCCCCGCGATCCTGGAGGCCGGCGATCTGCGACTCGACCCCGCCGCCCACCGCGTCTGGCGCGGCGACACCCCGATCACGCTCACTGCACGCGAGTTCTCGGTGCTGGAGTACCTCATGCGCCACCGGGGTCAGGTCCTGTCGAAGCGCGCACTCATCGAGGGTGTCTGGGACGACGACTTCGACGGCGACCCGAACATCGTCGAGGTCTACGTCGGGCATCTGCGCCGCAAGCTCGACAAGCCGTTCGGGCGCGAGGCGATCGAGACGATCCGCGGTGCGGGCTACCGGCTGGCGGCCGACGGTGGCTAGGCGCAGCTGGCGCTCGGTGCGCGGGAGGACCACGCTCGGGGCGACGGTCGTCGTCGCGGTGGCCCTGCTCATCGGCGCCTTCTCGTTTTACGGCGTGCTCAGCGCCAGCATCCACGGCAGCACAGAGCGGGCGGCTGAGCAGCGCCTCGATGAGCTCGCCGAGCGCAGCGACGGACCGGGCCGCGGCGGGATCGACTCCCTCGAGGACGAGTTCGTGCAGCTCGTCGGCCCGGACGGATCGGTACGGGCGGCCAGCGAAGACGCCAGGGAAGCGCTCGGTTCCGCGGCTCTGCCCGTGTCCGACGACCCGCAGACGCTGACCGTCGACGGGGAGCGGATGCTCGTCGTCTCGGACGACCTCGATGACGACCAGACACTCGTGCTGGCCGTGTCGATGGATGACGACGCCGAGACCCTGACGACGGTCGCGACCCTGCTCGCCATCGCCGTCCCCCTGCTCCTGCTGCTCGTCGCGGTGACCACCTGGCTCGTGGTCGGCCGGGCGCTCCGTCCGGTCGAGCGCATCCGCGAGAAGGTCGACGGCATCACCGCCGAGCGCCTGCACCAGCGCGTGCCGGTGCCGGAGACCGCGGATGAGATCGCGGCGCTCGCGACCACCATGAACGGGATGCTCGATCGACTCGATGCCGCGGCCACCGCGCAGCGACGTTTCGTGTCGGATGCCTCGCACGAGCTGCGCTCTCCCCTCGCGACCATCCGTCAGCACGCCGAGCTCGCACAAGCCCACCCCGACGTGACGAGCATCGGCGAGCTCGCGGAGGTCGTCTCGGAAGAGGGGCTGCGCCTGCAGGGCATCGTCGAGTCCCTGCTGCTGCTCGCCCGCCTCGACGAGGGCGCGAGCACGCACGACGAGGCGGTCGACCTCGACGACATCGCGCTCGGTGAGGTGCGCCGACTGCGCGCGGCCGGATTCGATGTCGACGGCTCCGGCATCCGGGCGGCCAGGGTGAACGGTGATCCCCGTCTGCTCGGGCAGCTGGTGCGCAACCTCGCCGACAACGCCGTGCGGCACAGCCGCGGCCGGGTCGCGATCGGCGTGACGCCCTCCGGCGGGCACGTGTTCGTGACGGTCGAAGACGACGGCACCGGCGTGCCCGCCGAGGAGCGGGAGCGCATCTTCGAGCGCTTCGTCCGCCTCGATGACGCGCGCAGCCGCGACGCCGGCGGCAGCGGACTCGGTCTCGCGATCGCCCGCGGCATCGCCTCATCGGCCCGCGGGACTCTCGCGGTCGACGACTCCCGCTGGGGTGGCGCCCGCTTCGTCGTCACGCTGCCGCTCGGCGCCTGAGCGCGGATCCCCCCGTTCCTGAAGACGGCTTCAGGAGGCTTCAGGGAGGCTTCAGCGCCCGCGCGAGACCATCGGGACATGGACGACAAGACACCCACCCCGGACCAGACTCCCGACCAGACCCCCGCGAGCACCCCGGATGCGCAGACCGTCCCGGTCGCCCCGGCTCCGCCCGCGGCAACCCCGACCGCCGACGCCGGGCAGCACCCGACGTTCGCCGCGGCCGAGCCGGTCGCCGCCCCCGCCGCATCCGAGGCCAAGCCCGGACGCAAGCGCGCCCTCCTCATCGGCGGCGGCATCGCTGCGGCCGTGATCCTCGCGGGCGGCGGCATCGCAGTCGGCGCGGCGATCGGCGACGAGTTCGGCGACGACGACGACCACTCTTCGATGTCCGACGGCCCCCGTCACGACGAAGGAGCGCCCCAGGGCGATCACGACGACGATCGACAGGACGACGACAACACCTCGTCGAACGACCGCGGCCCGGTGACCGGCATCGGCACGGCATCAGCAGACGAGCTCATCGAGATCGCGGATGCCGCACGAGGCGCCGCCGAGGGCGAGGTCACGTCGATCGACGCGAAGCGCGACGGCACCTGGGAGGTGCAGCTCACGACGACCGACGGGACCGAGACCGACGTCCGCGTCGACGAGAACCTCGCGGCTTCCGTCATCGAGACCGATCCCGCTGACGGCGACGACACCGGTCCCGCGCTCACCCTCGACGACGCGGCGATCCGCTCGCTGGTCGATGCCGCGCTCGCCGAGGCCGACGGCATGATCACCGACCTCGATGTGGACGGCGACGACGTGAGCCCCTACGACGCGTCGGTTCTCACGTCGGACAACCGTTCGATCGACATCGACTTCAGCGCCGACTTCGCCGTCGTCGGAACCGACATCGACTGAGCCGAGGGCCTCGTCCCCGGGCCGTCCTGCGACGTCCGACACTCCCGATGCCGCCGCCCCTCCCCCGGGGGCGGCGGCATCATCATGCGCCGGGGCGGACGCGGCGACGGCTAGCATTCAGGGATGAGCAGCTCCGGACCGATCGACGACATCTCCATCGGCGGCGAAGTGATCCGCCTCGGACAGTTCCTCAAGTTCGCCGGCCTCCTCGACTCGGGCGGCAACGCCAAAGAGGTCATCATCGACGGGTATGTGACCGTCAACGGTGAGGTCGATCGCCGCCGCGGACGCCAGCTGCGCGACGGCGACCTGGTGTCGTTCGAGGGCCGAACGGTGCGCGTCCGCCCCTGACGCGGGAGCTCAGCGAGCGCCGCCCGGCAGGACCTTCCGAACGGTCACGACGATCAGGGCGATCAGCAGACCGACCAGAGTCACATCGGCCACGATGTACGCGTAGTGCGCCCAGTTGGTCCCGGCGGCCGCGAATCCTGCGATCACCAGGTCGCTGCGCTGGTTCAGCACGGGGCGGATGACCGCGACCTCGACGAGGTAGACGAGCCAGATCGCGCCGAGGATCCCCCGCGTCGCGCGCCCCGCCCGCGCGCGCACGCTCACCACGGTGAGGACGATCAGCACCACGCCCGCGAGCACGTTCAACGCCGTGAACACGAGCCGCCCGATGCCCAGTCCGATCGGGATCGTGACACCCGGCGCCAGGAACTTCAGCGGCGCTTCCAGGAAGGAGAGGGCGATGATCGCGCCGAGCAGGAACGCCGGCAGCAGCAGACGGAGGGCCGTGGTGGTCCGTGCCATGCCTGTCACCCTTCCCGTCGTCCCCAGATGAATCCGCGTCCGACGCTACCCCGGCCCTGTGATCGAGGCGTCGCCGAGCACCGTGCTTAAGCGCTGCTCACAACCACTCGAACACCTGCTCGACGAGGATCCCGACGCCGATGACGGTCATCGCGATGCCGGCGAGGCGGGTGACCAGCGAGCTCGCGCGTGGGCGGGTGCGCAGCAGGCGGCGGGCGAGCAGCCCGACTGTCGTGTAGACGACGGCGATGTTGAGCAGGTGCAGTCCGCCGAGCGCGAGCATCTGCGTCGTCGACGACCAGCCGTCCGGACTCGTGAACTGCGGCAGCAAAGCGAGCAGGAGAAGCAATCCCTTGGGGTTGATGCCGCTCACTCCCGACCCTCGCAGGAACTGCGACCATCCGCCGGTCGCGATCGGCTCCCCGCTCTCGGCGATCGGAGCCGGGCGGCTGGCGAGCGTCGTCGCGCCGAGGAAGATCAGGTAGAGCGCCCCGACCACAGTCAGGGTCGTGAGCGTGACCGGATACGCGGTGACGAGCGCGCCGAGCCCCAGCGCGACGGCGACGATGACGACCGTGTAGCCGGCGAGCATCCCGAGGATCGACGGCGCGATCGAGCGGGCCCGCAAGCCGGCCGAGATCGCGTACGCCCAGTCGGCGCCGGGGGTCAGCGCGAGCATGACCGCGACCACCCAGAACTGCATGACCAGTGCGATATCCATCAACCCTCCTCAATCCGAGGAAGAGACTACGAAGGATTCCGCGAAAGGTGCTTCGATTCTTCGCGTACTCGCGACCGATTCCTGCAAGACTTGTCGCCATGGATGCACTTGACCGGGAGATTCTCTCGCTGCTGCAGGATGACGGCCGGATGAGCGCGACGAACCTCGCTTCGCAGGTCGGTCTGAGCCTCTCGGCCTGTCATCGACGGCTCAAGGAGCTGGAGCAGTCCGGGGCGATCGAGCGGTACCGCGCGGTGGTGGCTCCGAAGGCGGTCGGGCTCACGTTCGAGGCCATCGTGTTCGTGACGATCGGGCGCACCGACAAGGACACCATCGTCGCGTTCGAAGAGGCGGTCGTGGCCATCCCCGCGGTCGCCGAGGCGCAGCGCCTGTTCGGCGACCCCGACTACATGCTGCGCATCCTCACCCGCGACATGAGCGCGTACCAGGAGCTCTACGACAGCACCCTCGGAGCGCTCCCCGGCGTGCAGCGGCTCACCTCGACCATGGTGATGAAGCGCCTCGGCGCCGACCGCGCGGTGCCGATTCCCTGAGGCACGAAGAAGCGGGCAC
Source organism: Microbacterium sp. ISL-59 (assembly GCF_018613945.1). Lineage (NCBI taxonomy): Bacteria > Bacillati > Actinomycetota > Actinomycetes > Micrococcales > Microbacteriaceae > Microbacterium > Microbacterium sp. ISL-59. The sequence goes on along the minus strand of NZ_JAGGPG010000002.1, from coordinate 1,426,452 downwards.
CCTCCTCGACCGAGAAGGGTGCCCGCTTCGTCGCCTACTGGTAGGTGACCGTCGCGTCCCACGCCGTCGTGTCGTACGCCGCGGTGGAGCGCGCCTGGGTGACGAACTCCAGACGGTCGCCGGCCGCGACCGTCACCGGCACCCGGAACGTGCGCGCCGCGGCCGTCGTCAGAGTGGTGCCCGTCGTGCCGGTCGGCCAGATCTGGGTGTTGTTCTTGAGGATGCGCACGACCACTCCGTCACCACCCGCCTGCGGCTTGGAAACGACGCCCGTGACCACCGTGCTGCCCGCAGTCGGGGCGACATAGACGCGCGCGGCATCGGCTCCGACATCCGGATGCTGTGCGTCGGACCGGACCATGGTCCAGGTGGCCGTTCCCTTCCACCGGGTGTTGGCGGCATCCCACGTCATCGGCGTGATCACCCGTGAGCCGCTCGGGTAGGTCCACTGCTCGTACGACCACCCTCCGGCGCCCTGGGTGCTGGCGAAGTCGGACTTCGCATGATGCACGGCGTCCGGATGCTTCAGCTGGCGCACGAAGTCCTTCGTCATGTTCCAGTACATCGAGTTGTCGATCACGCCGTCGGTGTTGGTCCACTTCTCGGCGGGTGCCACGAGACCGCTCGTGTCGGCGATCTGCACCGATGTCTCCTCGGCGAACTCGTTGAACGAGTTGATCACGACGCTCTCGGGCGGGGTCGGCCGGTCGAGCACCCGCCGCCACGTCTTCTCGATGTAGTAGAGCCCGTTCTGACGCGAGACCGGGGTGTAGCCGGGCACGTTGTTGTTCCACCCGGGCATGGTGAGCATCACCTCGTCGTTCGAGGGCGAGCCGTCGGGGCCGAGCTGCCAGCCGTACTCACCCGGCAGCGCGCTCGAGGCGAAGCGCACGGTGAAGTGGTTCGACGCGCTCTTGTCACCCGTGTAGGAGCGCCACGCGTTCTGCGTCGAGACCGGCGCGTACACCACGAGCAGCGGCTTCCCGTCGACCTGGTGGTAGTGCTCGGGCCCGCCGATCGTGGGATCACCGGCGAACTCGGCCCAGGTCTGGGCCGCTTCCTGCTCGATCGTCACGGGGGTGCCCGTCCACTGCACCCGGCCGATGGCGAAGGCGTATCGGATGTCGCGTTTCGCGGGTTGCGCGTTGTGCACCGCGATGCGCGCCGCGACGTCGGCCGCCCGGTTGAGGATGGCACCGCTGACGTTGTTCAGACCGTTCGTCTCGTCGAGCAGGAGCCAGTCGATCTCCGCACCGGAGATGGTGTTCAGGTGCTCGTCGATCACCGCCGAGTTCCCGCTGTCGTACGTCTGGTAGCTGCCGAGGGTGTACGGGACGTACCGGATCGCCGGCTTGCCGGGGAATCCCGCCCAGGTGTTCGTCGAGACGCTGTCCGCCGAACGATATCGCAGAGCGTTCCAGGTTCCGCCGCCGACTCCGGCGGTGAAGGCGACGGTCGCCTTCCAGCCGTAGCGGTCGCCGGTGATGTTCCCCTGCAACAGACGCGTCGCGCCCACCCCGAACCCCGTGTGCAGCGCGATGTTCTCCGGCGAGATGGCCTTGAGCGCGCGGTCGTATTCGCGGCCCATCAGGTCGCCGCCCACACCGTCACCTGTGACGTCGGCGTGGAAGTAGACGTAGGGTTCCGCGTAGCCGTCGCCGTTGCCATCCGTGACGAACTGGTCGTTCGATCCGATGCCGTGCGTGGTGGTCCACGCGGCGGGGGCTCCGAACGCGGTGCCGGTCGACGGAGTCGTGTACCAGGACCCGTCCCACGCGGCGAAGTACACCGCATCCGCCTTGCCGTCTCCGGTCGTGTCGGCGAGGAACTGGCGGGTCGTGTTGCCGCCGAAACCGGTCCGCCAGGTCGTGAGGGCGGCGAAGCCGGTGCCCGATGAGGCGCCGGCGTGCCACGTGCCACTGTTCACCGCTCCGGAACCGTTGGTGAAGGTGGCGAGATCCGCGCGGCCGTCTCCGGTCACGTCGGCGACGAAACGTGCATTGGCGCTCGCCCCGGTGTTCGCCCTCCAGAGCGTGTACTGCTGGAACGACGTCCCCGACGAGAGCGCGACGTACCAGTCGCCCGGCTGCCCGTCGCCGTTGCCGTCAGTGGCGAAGTACGCGACCGCATCCGCGCGGCCGTCACCGTTGACATCGGCCATGAAGCGCTCACTCGACCCGGCTCCGTGGCCGGACACCCAGGCGGTCGCCGCCGCGAAACCGGTGCCCGTCGAGAGCCCCACCCTCCACACACCCGTGGCGTCGAACGTGACGGCATCGTCCTTTCCGTCGCCGTTCACATCGGCGAGGAACTGGCTCGCGCTGGAGGCACCGTGGCCCGTCGCGGAGGTGATCGGCAGCGCAGGGACCTTCGAGTACCAGGTGGCGTACCAGATTCCGACATTCGGCGTAGCGGCCGCGGTCGCGGCAGTGTCGGCCGCGCCGGTGGTGGTGGCATCGGCGGCGGTATCGGCGGTGCCAACCGCGGCGACAGCGGGCGACACTGCACCCGTGGCCACGAGCGCGACCGCGGCGAGCGCCCCGATCAGATTGCGATATCTCATGTGCTCTCCTTTGAGCGTCCGGCATCGGTGCCGGTCCGGTGTTCGGCTGTTATCGACGCCGCCCGTCGACGTCGAGAGTGAGGATCAGGCGGGGGCCGTCCACGCCGGGGAAGGTGCCCGCGAAGTCGGTGAGCGACCGCGCCGGCGCGTCGGGATCGTGTGCGTCGCGCACCCACAGCACCGGACCCACCCGCTCGACATCCGCGTCCGTGAGCTGTTCCCGGTGCGGTGAGAAGACGAGTTCGACGGCCTCGGTCGCACCGGCCTGGGCGGGGAGCGACACGGTCTGGACAACGTCTTCCATCGCGATCTCGATCACGAACTCCCCGGTCGTCTCCGGCGCGTCGACGACCGTGAAGCCGACCGTCATGTCCGCGGGATAGCGCGTCTCCTGGCGGATGCGCCAGACACCGACGTCCGTGTGCACCACGTGCGTGCCGGGGTACAGGTCGGTGACCACCAACACCTCCCCGTGCAGCCGGGCTGCGGTCTCCCGAGCCTCGAGCAGCCCGATCGCCCCGCGGATCGTGCAGCACCAGTGCGCATCGGGTTCGACCGCCGCGAGGATCGGATCGCTCGCGGTGGCGATCGTGTCGAGCCCGAAGCTGCCGTCGAGGCGCTCGGCGAAGGACAGCCCGTTGTGCGCGATGCGGGCGGCATCCACTCGGTACCGGCCATCGCCGGTCAGCTCGTGGAGGGATCCCGCGACGCCGATCGAGTCGACGATCGCGCACGGCTCCGTCCAGCTGTCGGGGCGGCCGAACCAGTTGAAGGTGGCGTGATTGAGCGTGCGGCCCTCGCGCGCGTATGTCTCGTAGAGCACGGCCGCGACATCGGCGGCCTGTGCGTCGCCGGTCGCGACCGACCAGTCGGCGAGGTTGCGGGCGGCGGCGAGCACCGCGTGCAGCTGGGCCCGGTGCGCGACGACATCCAGGGTGCTCACGGTCTGCGTCAGTTCGACGATGAGATCGGCGAGATCGGAGCGCCCGCTGAGGAGGGCCGCCGGCACGAGCGCGTTCAAGGACAGCAGCACGCACCACACGTCGCTCGAGACGGCCCACCCGTCGATCACCTCGGTGGCGGTGCCCGATGGCGCACCGCCGTAGGTGGGGACGACGCGCGCCCACGGATAGTCGCGGCGCCGGAGAGCCGGGGCGATGAGCGCGTCGATCACGCGGAACGCGGCCCTCCGGGAGCGTTCGTCGCCGGTGACGTGGAAGAACTGCAGCAGCCCCGCGGCCACCCACCCATGGCAGGCGACCTGCTGCTCATCGCTGACCTCCCCGACCTCGGGGCCGAGATACCCGCGCGGCACGAGCACATCGAGCATCGCCTCGTTCAGCTGCGTCGCACGCTCGAGGGTCGGCATTCCGGCCCGCGCGTACCGGGAGAGCGAGAGCAGCAGGCGCCCGGCGAGGTCTCCCGGCCAGTCGCTCTCGAGAGTGCTCCGCATCACGTCGGCCACCTCGTAGTCGTCACGCAGCAGCCTCTGCACCGAGGCGCGGAGCGCGTGATCCTCCTCGAGTGCCGACACGAAAGCCGGCGTGCCGGAGCGCACGTCAACCATGAGCGCTCACCTCCGCCGCAGCCAAGACCATGTCGGTGTCGTCTGCGAGGTACACGTGCGTACCGGGGCCGACGTCATGCGGCGCGACGCCCGGGATCAGCACGCTCGCCTGCCCGTCGACCGGAATCTCGATCTCCACGCGCACGTGCGGCCCTTCCCGGTGCCATGCCACCCGGTAGGTGCCGCGCACCGAGTGATAGACCGATGCGGCGCTCGGCACGTCGGCCAGGAAGGTCGGAGAGATCACCGCTGACCGCCACGCGATGGAGGTCGGGCTTTGACGAAGACCCGCGACATCGCTCTGCAGCCAGTGGTCGATCATCCCGAGCATGAAGTGGTTGTTGGAGCCCTCGCCGACGGTGAGCCTCTCGGCCGACCAGGTCTCCGCGAGGGCGGTCACCCCGCGCGAGAGCTGCATGCCGTAGCCCGGAACATCGGTGCGCGAGATCGTGCGATGCACGAGCTCGGCATGACCGCGCCGGTGCAGCAGATCGACGAGCAGCGCGAAAGTGACCTCGCCGACGGTGAACGCGTCGCCGTCGGCCGCGATGCGCTCGAGCAGCGAGGCGAAGAAGGCGTCGGATGCCGCGCCGTCACCGCGCTTCTCGGCGATGTCCGTGAGGATCACGAGCTCGGTCTGACTGGCATCGGCGCCGGGAGCCTCATGCCGCCGGAGCGCGTGGAGCACGGAACCCGCCAGCGCCCGGAGCTCCGACGCCCACGCCTGCTCGCCCACGATCTCCGCGATCACCTCGGCGGATTCGAGCACGCGCAGGAACCCGTGCGAGGCCACGAGTTCGCGGGGGGCCGAGGCGTCGATGGCGATCCAGTCGCCGAGGCCGAAGTCGATCAGCCCCGCCACCTGACGGCTTGCGAGATAGGCGACGTACGCCTTCATGGCAGCGATGTCGTCTTCGAGCACGCGTCGGTCGCCGTACTCCCGGTAGTGCGCGAGCGGGAGGTGCACGATGACGCCGCCCCAGTTGACGTCGAAACGGAACGCATCGTCGTCGTCGAGGTAGGCGTGTCCGCTGAAGTCGACGAACTCGGGGACCGTGTTCGGAATGGCGCCGGATGGCAGCTGCGCCGTCCTCGCGTGATGCAGCATGTCGCGCAGGTGCGCTTCGACGTCGTAGCCGCGGGCGATCGCATCGAAGCAGAAGTGCAGCTGCTCCAGCCAGCCGAGCTTCTCGCGGTGCGGGCAGTCGGTGAAGACGCTGTGCATGTTCCCCTGCACGGCGCGGTCGATCACCTCGTGCAGTCGCTGGAGGAACGGATCGCCGCTCGTGAAACCGCCGGCGCGCGCGTTGGCGGCCCGGATGACGTGAGCGGAGACTTCGATCCCCGCGCTGGGTCCTCGGAGCTCGACGTACCGGAAGCCGTGATAGCCGAACCGGGGCGACCACGAGCCGGCTGTTCCCGCCGGGATGCGCACGCTGTCGAAGATCGGCGTTCCCGTGCTGTCCTGGTCGACGCCGTCACCGCTGATCAGCTCGGCGGGGTGCAGCTCCACGACGCGGTCCTCCGCGGCGGGCTGCCACCGGATCTCGGGCACGCCGGCGATATTGACCCCGAAGTCGACGACACGTCCGCGCGAGCCCTCCCAGGCGGCGCTCGCCTCCCGCGTCTCCACCACGGCGAGGGGCGGATGCTCCGGCCACCAGATCTTCGGGGAGGGGGCGCCGGCCGCGACCGCGACCGTGTCGGCGCCGTGCTCCCACGGTTCGGGGACGCCCGCGTCGTAGTCCTCGCCGCCATACCAGTGCGCGGCGAGCGTCGCGCCGCGGCCGGTGCGCGTGTGCCCCGCCGTGGTCGTCGTGACCCGGGGGCTCGCTCCGAACTGCTCGATCGCGGCGAGCAGGCGGGGAGCCTGATGCTGCGCGGCGAACTTCCGGTAGCGCGCGGGGTCGTCCGAGATCCAATACGGACCCGATGCCATCTCGATCGTCACCGTGTGCGGCCCCGGGGCGAGCAGGCCGAGGTCGTGCGTCGCCGCAGACGCCTCCGTGCGCAGGTCGCTGTAACCGGGGCCGAGCAGGCCGTCGCGTCGCAGACGTCCGTCGACGCGCACCTCGACCACCCCTGGGGCTGCCAGGTGAAGGAGCGTGCGGGTGTCGGAGGCGCGGGACTCGATGTCGAAGGCGAACCACACCGTGCGGTCGTCGCCCTCGGCGCGAGCGCGCGCCACCTCGGGATGGGCGACCCACTGCGCCCCCGTCGATTCGAGATCGAGGGCGGTCGTGAAGCCGCGCGGGGCATCCCACGCGATTCGACCTTCTCGCCGCACTCCCACCCGCCACTGCACGAGCCGGCCTGCCGGTCGGGGCAGCACGATCGACCGCGCATCGGCGCTCAGCACGTGCAGGTGATCGGTGGCCGAGTCAGTGTCGAGTTCGACGACGATGAGGTCGTCGGGCCGCAGCGGCTGGTCGGCGCTCCAGCTCAGACGCACCGACGTCGAGTCGACCCCGAGTGGAGAATCGAGCCCGTTGACGCGCAGGCGGGAAAAGGTGTTCGGCATCAGCTCGTTCTCCGTGAGGACGGGCAGCGCGGGTGGCGGGCCGGTCACGGCCCGCCACCTCACGTGCTCAGTTGTCGGCGAGGTCCTTGGCGAAGGCCGCATCGAGCCGTTCGGCCGCGACCTCAGGCGAATCGGAGCCGAGGATGACCGTCTGAGTCACCTCGTTCAGCTCGAGCTGGGTCGCCGTCCCCGGCCATCCCTGGTCGGGCCAGGTCGCCGTCTTGCCCGAAACCACATACTCGAGCACCGTCGCCTGGTTCGGGCTGTCCGGCGAGAAGGAGTCGTTCGGGAGCGAGGGCGCCCCCTTCGACGCGGTCGCGTAGGCGTTCTGCGCATCCGCCGTCGCGAGGAAGTCGATGAACACCTTCGCGGCATCCTGGTTGTCGGACTTGGCGTTGATGCCGAAGCCCGAAGAGTCGGCGGCGGCCAGGTAGTTGTCACCCGAGTCGTCGACCGGGAACGGGGCGATCGAGAAGGTCGTGCCCTCCGGAGCCACGTCTTCCAGCGACGTGGTGTCGGAGAACGCGAACGTGGCGAGCGCCTGACCGGTGGCGACCTGCTCGAACGAGACGTTCCACTCGGTGCCGGTCGGCCCCTCGTTGAAGCAGCCGGCGGCGAGCATCTCCTGCTGCATGGCGAAGGCGTCGACCCACTCCGAGTCGGCGAAGGACTGGTCGCCCGCGATCTGCTCGACGGTGAAGTCGGGGTTCGGGCCATAGAGCAGCGGCGCCAGCATGGCGTAGCTCGGGATCGAGCTGCCGCCCTTGAGGAACATCGTGTACGCGACCTTGCCGTTGTCCTTCGCGGCGGCGCACAGGTCGAGCACCTCGGAGTAGGTCTCGGGAATCTCGAGGCCGAGCTCCTCCATCGTCTGGTCGTTGTACACGGGCCCGAGGCCGAGCGCGCCGATCGGCACCGACAGCAGCTTGTCGTCGTTGCTGAAGAGGTTGTTCTGCGTGGGCGACAGCTCGCCCGCCCATTCGGCCCCGCTGAGGTCGACGAGCTGGCTGGCTTCGTCGAGCGGAACGACGCTCACGACGTTGCCGGCGCCGGGGAAGGTGCGGATGACGTCGGCGGCGGTGCCGGCGGCGAGACCCGTGCGGAGGAAGGTGGGATAGTCGCTGCCACCGTCCTGGATCTCGACGGTGATGTCGGGGTGGGCCGCCTCGAACTCTTCGACGACCGCCTCCAGCGGAGCGACGTTGTCGGTGGCGATGGTGAGCGTCTTCTGATCGCCGGTCGACCCCGGGTTCGCGGGTTCGTCTGACGTCGAGCAGGCGGTGAGGGCCAGGACGGCGACGATGCCGACAGCCGCCGCGGGTGCACTGCGTTGTAACATGCGGGTTTTCCTCTCGGGTGGGGCAGGGTGGGGCAGGGGGTGGCTGAGGGTTCAGCTCTTCAGACCGCCGGCGAATCCCTGGATGATGTACTTCTGCAGGAAGAAGTACGCGATCAGGATCGGGGCGGCTGAGATCAGGAGCGCGGCGAAGACCGCCGGCCAGTCGGCGTGATAGGTGCGCACGAATCCGCTGATGCGCACGGGCAGTGTCTCGTTGCCGGTTCCGGAGAGGAACAGCAGCGGGATGAAGAAGCTGTTCCAGATCGAGATCACGTTGAGGATGGCGACGGTGCCGATCGCGGGCCGCAGCAGCGGGACCACGATGTGCCAGAAGGTGCGGATCGGACCGCATCCGTCGAGGGATGCGGCCTCCTCGAAGTCGCGTGGGCTCTCGCGCAGGAACATGGTGATGATGAACACGGCGAACGGGATCGAGCTGCCAGCCCCGGCGAGGATCACCGAGAGCAGGCTGCCGTTGAGACCGAGGTCGCGGATGCTCAGGAACAGCGGCAGCACGCCGAGCTGCGCGGGCACGACCAGCCCGACCATGAAGAGGTAGAACATCCCCCGCGACCAGCGGGAGCCGAGCCGCGCCAGCGGATAGGCGGCGAGCGAGGCCGCCACGAGCACCAGTACGATGCTGACCACGGCCACGACGGCGCTGTTCATGAGAGCGGCACCCAGGTGGCCGTCCTCCCACGCGCGCCCGAAGTTCTCGACGCTGTACTGGCCCGAGATGACGAACGCGCCGGTCGGGTTGTGCGGTGCCTTGAGCGAGAGGTTGACGAGGGCGAAGAGCGGCAGCAGGAAGACGGCCGCGACTGCCCACAGTGCGATCTCGAGCGTGAGGGTGCGCCCCGTGTATCGGTTGATCATCGGTCGACCTGCTTCGAAGTGAGGCGGTATTGGACTGTGGCGAGCACCGCGACGACGATCGCCATCACTGTGGCGAGCGCGGTGGCGTAGGGCACGTCGCCTCCTTGGAATCCGACCTTGTACACGACGGTCGAGATGGTCTCCGTGGCCCGCGCGGGTCCGCCGCCCGTCATCGCGTACACCTGGTCGAACTGCGCGAGGCCGTTGATGAGCGTCAGGAGCAGGTTGATGACGACCGCTCCGTTGATGAGCGGCAGCACGACGGAGAAGAATCGGCGCACGGGGCCCGCACCGTCGATCACGGCGGCCTCGATCACCTCGGAGGGCAGCGCCTTGAGACCTGCGAGATAGATGACCATCGAGAAGCCCGTGAACTGCCACAGGTACGCGACGCACACGGCGCCGAGCGCGAACTGCGGATCGCCCAGCCAGTTCTGCTGCAGCGAGTCGAGTCCGAGGGCTCCGAGCACGGCGTTGACGCCGCCCGTCGGCGCGAGGAGGTAGCTCCAGATGTATCCGCACACGAGCGGGGTCAGGACCACCGGGGCGAAGAAGATCGTGCGCAGCAGCCCGCCGCTCTTGACGACCGTGTTGAGCGCCAGTGCGAGCAGCAGGCCGAGACCGTTCTGCAGGATCATCGTGACCGCGGCGAACACGAACGTGTTCACCAGGGCCGCTGTCGCGAGCGGGTCCGTGAACACCTCGACGAAGTTGCCGAACCCGATGAGGTCGAAGTCGGCGCTGATCCCGTCCCAGTCCGAGAAGGCGAAGACGGTGCCGCGCGCCGAGGGCACGAGTGTGACGAAGGCGTAGAGGAGGAGTGCCGGCACGATGAACCAGAGCGGAACGTGCGCTCCACGCCACCGCCGTCGACGAGCGGGTGCGAAGGCACTCCTCATCGGTGGTGCGGTCTTCTGTTCGGCATTGAACATGCGTGTACTGCTCCCTGAGTTCTCGCGTCGTCGCCCAGCGGGGGATATCGACAATCCTGTCCGGCGCTCCGTGCCGCTGCCAGCACGATGCTGTTCATCACTAGCACGATCCTCGCGGGTGTCTTCTCCGATGAGGTCCGCTATGTCAGTGTGGGGTGGTGGTCGTCCGTTACCCCTCCATCCAGCGCTACGAGGTCTTCCGCGCCGGCGCCCTCCCCATCGCCTCGAACGACGTGCCCGCCCTGGGCGGCATCCCCGAGCACACCCACGACTACCTGGAGATCGCGGTGGTGTCCCGGGGAACCGGGGTGCACGTGACACGTGAGGGGCGTCTGCCCATCGCGCGCGGGTCGGTCATCATCATCCGACCCGGCTCGTGGCATGCCTATCGTGACACCGATGAGCTGTGGACCTTCAACCTCTACCTGGCCCCGGAGCTGCTGCTCCGCGAGCTCTCGTGGATCGTGGAGTATCCCGATCTCGCGCGTGCGCTCCTCGGAGGGGAGCCCAATCTCGGTGAGTTCGACGAGGAGTCGTGCGCGCGGGTACTGAGCTGGCTCGAGCAGATCACGCAGCACTCGCGCACGGTTCACGCGCCCACACTGATCGGTCTGGCGACCTGCGTGCTCGACTCCTTCAGCACCCTCGCGCTCTCCCCGCAGCCGGCGACGGATAGCACGATCGCGCGCTCGGTCATCACGATGATGAATCTGATGCAGGACGATCTCAGCGCCCGCTGGACGATCGCCGACCTGAGCAGGGTCGCGAACTTCTCGCCCGCGGTGGTGCATCGGGTGTTCAAGACGCATGTCGGCATCTCCCCCATGGCGTGGCTCACCCGCGCACGGGGCGAAGCGGCCGCGACGCAGCTCGCTCTCACCGACAAGAGCGTCTCCGAGGTCGGCCAGGCCGTCGGATGGGACGACGCGAACTATGCGAGCCGGCGCTTCCGCGCGCTCTACGGCCTCACGCCCAGCGAGTACCGGAGCCGCTTTCAGCGCGACGACGCCGCGATCCTCCGCTGAGTCGCCCGTGTCTCCCCGCCGGCGCTCACGCCCGCCGGAACCGGGCGGCCAGCGCCGGGTCGACATCGACATCGCCGAAGGATGCCGTCCACGCCCCGTCCACCGCGATCGACTCGCCGCTCAGGTACGGTGCCTCGTCCGAGAGCAGGAACGCGGTCACCGCGGCCACCTCTTCGGATCGGGCGATGCGTCCCATCGGCGGCCCTTCGGCGAGTCCACGCTCCTCGGCGGCGGGGTCGGGGGCTGCGGCGATCTTCGCTTCGAGGTGCGGGGTGCGCACGCCGCCCGGCGCCACCGTGTTGGCGCGGATGCCGAGGCGGCCATAGCTCACGGCCACGCTGCGGGTCAGCGCGTCGATGCCGCCCTTGGTGAACTCGTAAGCCGCGTGGTCGGGGTGGCTGGCGCGGCCGTGGATCGAGCCGACGTTGACGATCGCCCCGGCGAGGCCCTGATCGATGAACGCCGACACCGCGGTCGAGCATCCCCAGATGTAGCCGAAGCCGTTGATGTCGAGGATCTCGCGCACGACGCTCTCATCGAGCTCGTGCAGCGGGGTGTGCTTCGTGATGCCGGCGTTGTTCACCCAACCGGCCAGTGGAGCCCGTGCGAGCGCCGCCTCCGCAGCCCGCTGGTGGACGGCGCGGTCGGAGGCGTCGCCGAGCACGACCTCGGCCACGATCCCCTCCTCGAGCGTGCCCGACCCGGGAGACCTCTCCAGCCCCACGACGATCCATCCGTCGGCGGTGAGTCGCTCGGCGATGGCGCGACCGATGCCCTTTCCGCTGCCGGTCACCACGACGCTGCGTGCGGATTCGGTCATGATGTGTCCCTCTCGGCGCTGAAGTGGGTCGGATGCACTTCCCGTTTGCTATAGCAATCACGAGCATAGCCGGGAGGGTGGTCGTCAGCGCAAGCGGATCAGCCTCGAACACTGCCGAGGGTCAGCCCCACGCTAGCCCGGGCGCTCGGATGCTCCGCGATCCGGCCGCCACCCCTCGAACCGCGGGTAGCATCCGACCATGATCACTGGAAGCCGTTGGGTCGTCACGGGTGCTGCGGGAACCATCGGATCAGCGCTGCGCGCCGCCCTCGCGGAACAGCAGGTCGAGCTGGTGTCCACCGACATCCGCCCGACGTCGCCGGTCGGCCCCGATGACTCCGTCACGGAGATGGACCTCGGCGACCTGGAGTCACTCGTCGAGCTTTTCGCCGGCGCCGACGGGGTCATCCATCTCGGCGGGATCGCCGACGAGGCCGACTTCCACGACCTGGCCGAGGTGAACATCGTCGGGACCTACCACGTCTTGGAGGCCGCGCGACGAGCCGGAGTTCCCCGAGTGGTCTTCGCGAGCAGCAACCGCCTGACGGGCATGTATCCCACCGGCGAGCGCGTCTCGCCGGAGATGCCGCCTCGGCCCGACGGCTTCTACGGGGTGGCGAAGGTGGCGGGCGAAGCGCTCTGCCGGCTCTATGCCGACAAGTTCGGCATCATCACGGTCTCGGTGCGCATCGGCAGCTATGAGCAGCGCCCGGGGTCCGCGCGCGAACAGCGCACCTGGCTCAGCCCTGCGGATGCCGTGCGCGCGTTCCTCGCCGCAATGAGCACGACGGAGCACACGGCCGTCTTCTACGCCGTGTCCGCGAACACGACGCGCTGGTGGGATCTCGACGCGGGCACGGCGATCGGGTTCACGCCGCAGGACGATGCCGCCGACTGGGGCGCCGAAGAGCCGCTCGATGCGTCGATGCCGCAGGGCGGGACGTACGCGAGCGCGGAGTATTCGACCGACCGGATGCGCCGGTAGTCGCGCGGCCCGGATCGATCCCACAGGGAGGGATGGAACCGGATGCCGGCGGGAGACGAATAACCAGTGTGAGCAACGACAACGACATCATCCGTGAATCGTTCGACGCCGCGGAGCGATTCTCCGAGATCTTCGAACGACATATCGACGCGGTCTCCGGCTATGTCGCCCGCCGCATCGGACCGGCGGCGAGAGACGACGTCGTGAGCGAGACCTTCCTGATCGCGTTCCGCAAGCGCGGGCGCTACGACATGTCCAGGCCATCGGCGCTGCCATGGCTGATGGGCATCGCGACGAACGTCCTCGGCCAGCATCGCCGCGCACAGGCCCAGCACTGGCGAGCTCTGCAGGCGTCCGTCGCCCAGAGCGAGCCCGTCGCCGCGGATGACCACGATCGATCGACCGCACAGCTCGATGCGGCCGGTGAGATCGAGCGCCTCTATCCGCGGATCGCCGCTCTCTCCGCCCGCGATCGGGAAGTGCTCTTCCTGCATGCGTGGGGAGACCTCACCTATGAACAGATCGCCGCCGCGCTGCGGATCCCGGTCGGCACGGTGCGATCGAGGCTGAGCCGCATCCGCACCAAACTCGCGGCCCCACCGCCGTCGCCACCGCCGAAGGTTCCCCATGAGCCCCGGCCCGCGACCGCACACATTCGACTTGCTGAGAAAGAGATCATCCATGGACATCCTTGACACGGTGCGCGAGATGAAGCCCACCTACCCCGCGTCTTCGCAGGCTCCCCGTCGCGCCCTCCACCAGGAGATCGCCCGGTCGCGACGCCGACGCCCCGTCGGACGCATCGTCGCGGTGGCACTGGCAGGCACGGCCGTCGCCGCGGTGGCGGTGACAGCCACCGTCCTCACTCCCCCGGGAGTCGTCGGCCAGCCGCAAGCGGCCTCAGCATCGACGTACCTCAACAAGACCGCGGCCTCCATCCGCGCCGCCGTCGCCGCGCCGATGGAAGTGACGATCACGACGCGGCACCTGGGCATGATCGGCGGCCCGAACGAGAAGTTCCTGCCGTTCGGCAACCTCAGGACGGATGCGACGGCCGCCGTCCTCACCGAGTCGAGCGCGACCTATCTCAGCACACCGGATCGCAAGTTCTCCGAGACCTCTCACACGGAGTTCCACGCTGTCGAGATCTTCGGCGATGAGGCGGCCGCCCACGCGGCGTGGACGTCGTACTACGGCTCTTCGTATCCGATCGGGAAGGAGCCTCGGACGCTCGCTGAGGTTCACACGTATGACGCCTTCGTCGAAGACCTCCCCGTCCCCACCTCCGACTTCCCGTCCGAACCCGCGGCATTCCTCGCTGCATGGGAGAGCGGCATGGAAGACCGGCTGATCGCCGAGAAGGCCGAGGCGGCGAAGATGCCTCAGGACGGAGAGCCGGAGACCAACGGGTTGTACGAGAGCATCGAGGAGAAGTACGAGATGCCGGCCGCCGAGTACATGTTGAATGAGCTCCTGCGGTCGGTTCCGATCCTGACGGCATCCCCCGAGTACCGAGCGACCTTCCTCGAGGCGCTCGCTCTGGCCGACGGGATCACCGTCGAAGACGGCGCCACGGCCGACAAAGTGCTCGTCTACGAGACCGACGACGCCCGGTTCCGCCTGACGGTCAACCCCGAGGCGGGCTCCATCGTCAAGATCGAGAAGTTCCTCCTCCGCGTGCTCCCGGAGCTGTGGAACACGCACACCAAGGACGACCCGCTCGTCGAGGTCGGCACGGCACCGTTCCTGCCGGAGGGAGTGGCGGACTTCTCCGCATCCTTCACGACTGCACCTGCGGACTGACGCGTCCGCCCCTCGTGCCCTTCTCATCCGCGATGCCGGGTGGGGAGGGCACGTCGCCGTTCACGGCACGGTTGCCCGCGTCTCAGCGCGTGGACGGGTTCACCGGCTCCTCCGCTTCACACGCTCATCTGAGGGCGATCGCGCCCAGCCCGTCGGAGGCGACCGCCCCTGACGACATGCCCGGAACGAGGACGCACGGCTGATAGCTGACGCCCGGCTGCCGGGCTGCGGGGTCGTCCGCCAGCAATGCCTCGGCTGCCACTCGCCCCAGGCTGTTCAGCTGAGGATCCACCGAGGTGAGGAATCGATCGGGGCTCCCGCTGTACTTCGACCAGTTGTCGTAGCCGACCAGTGCGACGTCTTCCGGGACTCGGACCCCGGCCTGTTCGAACGCACGGGTGACGCCCAGAGCGATGTAGTCGTTGCCGCAGAACACGGCGTCGAACTCGCCGCGCCGTTCGAGCAGCTCGAGACCGGCACGGTAGCCCCACGGAATGGTCCAGTCGCCGAACAGGGGTTCCGACAGCGCGATCTCCACGCCGGCATCAGCGAGCTCGGCACGAAAACCGCTCAGACGATCCTGGACCGCCCGCGAATACTCCATCGCGGTCACATGCGCGACCCTCGTTCTCCCCTGGCGAAGGAGGTGCGCGGCGGCCAGGCGCCCTGCCTGCACATCGTCCGGGAGAAAGCACGTGTCCTCGGGGTTGTCCGAGACTCCGAAGACATGGATCACCGGTGTCTGGAACGACTCCGATATCGAGGGGAACGGAACGTCCGTGCCGTCGCCCACCACGATGATCCCGTCGACTCGACGGGCTTGCAGGGTGCGGAGATTGTCCGGCCGGGCAGCGGCGTTGTCCTCATCGTCGTAGACGAGCACGGCGACGTCGTGCTTGCTGAGCTCCGCGATGATCCCGGTGATGACCGGCGTCGAGAAGTTGCCGGATGCCTTCTGGGCGAGAACACCGACCGTGAAACTGCGCCCGAGCGCGAACGACTGCGCGAGCGCATTGGGCCTGAAGTCCAGTCGTGCCGCGGCCTCATGGATGCGCTGCCGCGTCTCGACGGATACATGTCCACCGCCGTTGAGCACGCGCGAGGCCGTGGGCACAGAGACACCCGACTCTGCCGCGACATCCTTCAAGGTCACCGGCCGCCTCATCGCGCTCCTTCCCGATCCCTCATCCTCTCAGGATCCCACGAGCCGCCGAGCACCGCTCATCTGGTCAGGTCTTCACGGCACCCGCCGACATACCGGCGACGACGTAGCGCTGCAGGAAGCTGAACACCAGGATCAGCGGCAGGACGCCGAGAAGCGCCGCCGGGAACAGCGTCGTCGGCTCCACCGTGTTCGGGTCGATCAGGGCATAGGCGTTCGCCATGATCGTGCGGTTCTGCTCGCCCTGGAGGAACACGAGAGGAACGATGAGGTCGTTCCACACGACCAGGCTGATGAACGTCACCAGCGTCGCGGTCACGGGCGCGAGCAGTGGGAAGATCACGACGAAGAAGATCCGCAGCGGACCCGCACCATCGATCGCCGCGGCCTCCTCCAGCTCGGTCGGCACCTGGCGCATGAAGCTGGTGTAGAAGAACACGGCGATCGGAAGGTTCATGGCCGTGTAGACGAGGATCACGCTGAGATGCGTGCCCAGGATGTGCAGATCCCGGATCATCAGGTACAGCGGTGCGATGAGCACATAGATCGGGATGGTGGTCCCGATGATGAACACGCGGTAGGTGGTGTTCGTCCAGGAGCGCCCGATCCGGCTCAGCGGGTAGCTGGCCATGGCGCCGAAGGCGACGGTCAGCACGCAGGAGCACACCAGGATGATGAGGGTGTTCGCGACGCTCTGCGCGTAGTTGATGCGCTGGAACGCATCCACGACGTTGTCGAGCGTGAGGTGTTCGGGCCACCCGAGCGGATTCGCCGACACGTCAGCGGCCGGTCGGATCGCGGTCAGCACGGCGAACGCGAACGGTGTCACGAGCAGTGCGACGCCGACGACGAGCCCGATGTCGCCGAGCCGACGTTTGCCCGCGTTCCACAGGCGGTGGTCGCGTGACCGGGCCGGGGCGGGGAGAGATGCGGACATGGATTCAGATCCTTTTCTCGCGCATGCGCAGAACGGACGTGGCGACGCTGCTGAGCACGACGACGATGACGAGGAGGAGGACCGCGATCGTCACTCCGTAGGCGAACTCGCCCGCCCCGCCGAATACCTTGCGGTAGACGAGGAGGGTGAGCGTTGTGGTGGATCCCGCCGGGCCGCCGTTGGTCAGCACGAACGGGAACTCGAACACCTTCAGCGAGCCGATGAGGGAGAGCGTGATGTTCACCGTGAGCGAGGGGGCGAGAAGAGGCCATTCGATCGTGCGGAATCGGCGGAATCCCGTCGCACCGTCGAGGTCGGCCGCTTCGAGGACATCGGCGGGCAACGCGAGGTATCCGGCGAGGAAGATCGCCGCGGAGTAGCCGGCGAACATCCAGATGTTGACCAGAGCCACCGCGCCGAGTGCCGTGCTCGTCTCGCCCAGCCAGATGCGGGTGAGGGAGTCCAGCCCGAGGGCGCGGAGCACCTCGTTGATCGTTCCATCCGGTGCGTAGAGATACGAGAAGATGAACGATGCCATCACCGGGGCGACGAGCGTCGGCATGAGGATGAGGACGCTGACCGGTTTGCGGATCCGCGGCCGGTTGTAGAGCGCTCTGGCCAGGAGCAACCCGAAGAGGTTCTGCAGGACGACGACGATGACGGCGTAGAGCACGGTCGTGCCGACTGCTCGGATCACCTCCCCGTCGGTGAACAGTCGTGAATACTGCTCGAGGCCGACGAAGTTTGCCCGGGGGCCCCCGCTGCTGTCCGTGAAGCTGAGCCAGAGGCCGTTGACCAGCGGGTAGAGGATGAGGAGCCCGTAGACGACGAGCGCGGGAAGGAGGAACCCGAGAGCGACGAGGGGACGTTTGGAGATCATGACAATCCTTCAGCGAGAGCGGTGCGGCCGCCGGAGAGGGCGACCGCACCAGGAACGGGACTAATCCGCCTTCTTCGCGATCCCGTCCATCTCGTCGAGGAACTCGTCGGTCGTGATCTCACCGAGGAACAGTGCCTGCAGGCGAGAGCCCATCTGCGTCTGCACGTCGCCCGCCATCCAGGTGTTCGTCTGCATGAAGCGGTAGTTCCCCGCCTCGTAGGACGCGAGGAACTCGCCCGTCGCGTCGTTCTTCGGGCTGGTGCCCGATTCGAACGGAGAGATCGCGTTCTCCGCTTGGAGGAACAGATCGAGGTTCTCGGGCTGGGACCAGAAGTCCACGTATTTCTCCGCGGCGTCCTTCACCGGGGATGCCTCGTTGACGCCCCACATCGTCCCCACGAACAGCAGTTCGTTCGGGTCGACGCCCGGCTCCCCACCCGGCCAGGCCGTGAACTGACTCCTGATTCCGGCTTCGGCGACGCCGCCGAGGTTCCACGCGCCCTGGAGCCAGAAGCCCGTGTCGCCCGCCGTGAAGTCGTCTGCGCCCTGCGACCATTCGTCTTCACCGAGCTCGGTCTTCCAATCGATGAAGCCCTGCTCCTGCAGGTCGAGCAGCTGCTCGACCGCCGGCTTCCAGTCCGAGAAGCTCGCATCACCCTCGGAGAACTCTTCGTCCCAGCCCTTGTCGACGGTCGTGGCCGCAGCGTTCAGCAGCGCCATCGCGCCCGTCCACCCGGCCTTGTCGGGAAGAGTGATCGGGTCGTGGCCGGCAGCCTTCACCTTGGCGAGCGCGTCGAGGAAGCTCTCCCAGTCCTTCGGCACCTCGGTCACACCGACCTCGCTCAGCAGTTCCATGTTCGAGTACAGGCCGACACCGATGGCCTCCATGGGCATGGCGAGCACGGCGTCGTCATAGGTCGCGAAGCTCTCGACCTCGGGGGTGATGTCGTCGGCCCAGGACGCCGAGGACAGGTCGGCGAGGTATCCGGACTTCCCCCATGTCGCAAGAAGGTTGCTGTCCAGCATGATCACGTCGGCGGCATTGCCGGCCAGCAGCTCAGGCTGCACGCGCTGCGAATAGGCCTCGTTCGCGGGGATGGCCTCGAACTCGAGCTTGATGTCGGGGTTCGCCTTCTCGAAAGCCGCGTTGATCTCGGCGACGTTCGCCGGCTCGCCTTCGCCGCCCTTCCAGCCGTACACCGTGAGAACGGTCCGGCCGTCGTCGGTCGTGGTCGACGAATCGCCGGATGAACAACCGGCCAGAGCCAGTGCCGTCACGAGGGCGGTGAAGGCACTGGCGGAACGAATCATTCGCTGCTGCGACTTCTTCATTGAAGGATCTCCTTATCGGGACGCGAGGACGTTGTCGATGGTTGTCCCATCACCGCACCGATATTTAGGTAACCGGTTGCCTAACGTTGCTGGCGAGCGTAAATTGATGCGCGTCGCCTTGTCAAGTGCTCGCATCTGCGGGCGATCCGACCCTGATCACGCCCTGGACGAAGAGAAGCAGATGCCCATCGCCACGCCTCCCATTCCGGCATCTGCCGCCGTGGGTTCCCCCCGCCACTCCCGCCTCGACTGGTTCCGTTCCGCCTCGTTCGGACTGTTCATCCACTTCGACCAGGCGAGCCGGCTCGGAGTCGATCTGTCCTGGCCGATGGTCGGGCTCACCAGCGATGACGGCACGGGCGTGCACGCACGAAGAGCGGTCGACTACTTCCGGCACGCCGACGAATTCGACCCTCGAGAGTGGGATCCTCACGCCATCGCACAGGCAGCGAGGGATGCGGGGATGCAGTACGCCGTCTTCACCACGAAGCATCACTCGGGCTGGGCGTCCTGGCCGAGCGAGGCGACGCCGCTGAACATCTCCACGTCTCCCTATGGAGCTCGCGGAGGCGATCTCGTCCGCGACTACGTGGATGCCTTCCGGGAGGCAGGACTGCGCATCGGCTTCTACTACTCGGTGTCCGACTGGTCGGATCCCGACTACCCGGCATGGCGCGCCGAGTTCGCACCGTACGCGTTCGAGGAGTACCCGCGCGCGACGCCCGAACAGTGGACGAGATTCCGCGAAGGGATGAAGGCCGAACTCAGCGAGCTGCTCACGAACTACGGGCCGATCGATCTGCTCTGGTTCGACGGCGGGTGGGAGCGCACCGAGGGGGAATGGGACAGCGCGGAACTGGAAAGACACATCCGGTCCCATCAGCCGGACATCGTCCTCAACGACCGCCTCCCCGGCATCGGCGACTACGTGACGCCGGAGCAGTCGATCCCTGCGGAGCTTCTCAGCGACGCCTGGGAGGCGTGCATCACCATGAACGACACGTGGGGATGGGATCCGAGCGACCACGACTACAAGACCACCGCGCACCTGATCCGGACGCTCGTCGACTGTGTCGCGAACGGCGGCTCGCTCCTGTTGAACGTGGGGCCGAGCAGCACCGGCGCTCTGCCGCCCGAAGAGGAGAAGTCGCTCCACGAGATCGCCGGTTGGATGCGCACCCATCGCGAGAGCGTGATCGGCGCTCGACCGGGGCTGGAACCGTGGCAGTTCTACGGTCCGACGACGATAAACGAGAACGCCCTGTACCTGCACCTCGTCGCCTGGCCGGACGAGACCGCCACCGTGCGCGGCATTCGACCTCAGTCCGTGCTCGGCGTGGAACTCCTGACGACGGGGGAAGACCTCGACTTCCGAGCCATCGTCGATCCCGCGCACGCCCGGGACGACGACCCCTGGGGGAACCTGGTCATCTCGATCCCGCAGGATCGGCCGATGGGCCCGCTCCCGGTGATCCGCATCCGTCTCCGCGCGGGCACAGCGGGGACCGATCGGTTCGCGCCGGTCTCCGCGGGCAGCCGCGGAGAAAAGCCGGCACCAGGATCCGCCGGGTAGTCCTCTCGGAGAGATGGCGCCGGCCGGGATCGGGTGGACTCGCGCGTCTTCGCCCGACTCGTCCCGCAAATCCGTCTCCCGGTCGACGAAGCTGCGAAGCTGGATGCCGTCATCATCCCCCACCCCCGTCGCCTTCATGCTCCTTCCAGAGTGGGAACTGCAGAAGCGTCGAAGCAGGAGCCGTCCCGTGAGCGTCGCGTCCACCCTTCCCCTCATCCGCCGTCCGCTCGCCGAGGGCTGGCGCCTCCGCCCGAACGGCGGCCCCGCACAGGTGGCCGATGCGTGGATCCCCGCCATCGTCCCCGGTGTGGTGCATCTCGACCTGCTGCGGGCGGGCCTCATCCCCGACCCGTACCTCGACGACAATGAATCCGCCCTCGCGTGGATCGGTCTCGTGGACTGGACCTACGAGGGCAGCTTCGCGCTCGAGCCGGATGAGCAGGCCACGTCCCGTCACGAGCTCGTGTTCGACGGGCTCGACACCGTGGCGACCGTCACCGTGAACGGGCAGGTGATCGCCGAGGTCGCCAACCAGCATCGCTCCTATCGCCTGGATGTGACCGCGCTGCTCCGCACGGGCGACAACACGGTCACCGTCGCCTTCCGCAGTCCGGTCCGGTACGCCGACGCGCAGAGCGTGGCGCTCGGTGCACGCCCACGCCCCTACCCCTCGCCGTTCAACGCCCTGCGCAAGTCGGCGTGCAGCTTCGGCTGGGACTGGGGCATCGCCACCTACTCGAGCGGCATCTGGCGCGAGGTGCGTCTGGAGTCCTGGTCCGACGCCCGCCTGAGCGACGTCCGCGTCCACGCGACACCGGACGGCACGGAGGGCACGGTGCGCGTCGCCGTCGAGATCGAGCGCGCCTCGGCGCTCCCGCTCGACCTGATGGTCGAGGTCGCCGGGACCGTGCAGACGGTTCCGATCGCCGCCTCGGAGACGTCGGGTGAGATCGAGGTCCGGGTGAGCGATGCGGAGCGCTGGTGGCCTGCCGGCCATGGCGCCCAGCCGCTGTACGACGTCGAGATCGCCCTCCTGGCCGATGGCACGGCGCTGGACTCCGCGACCAGACGCGTCGGGTTCCGCGACCTGCGCTGGGACACCACCGCGGATGCATCCGGCACACCGTTCACCCTGTTCGTGAACGACCGACCGATCTACGTGAAGGGCGTCAACTGGATTCCCGACGACGCGTTCCCGAGCCGGGTCGACCGCAACCGGTATCGCACCCGGCTCGAGCAGGCGAAGGACGCGAACCTCAACCTGGTCCGCGTCTGGGGCGGCGGAATCTACGAGTCCGAGGACTTCTACGATCTCGCCGACGAGCTCGGCCTGCTGGTCTGGCAGGACTTCCTGTTCGCCTGCGCCGCGTACGCGGAGGAGGATCCCCTGCGCGCCGAGATCGAGGCGGAAGCGCGGGAGAACGTCGCGCGCCTCGCGCACCGCGCCTCACTCGCTCTGCTCACGGGCAACAACGAGAACAACTGGGGATACGAGGACTGGGGCTGGAAGACGCTGCTCGACGGCAAGACCTGGGGTGCCCACTACTACTACGAGCTGTTCCCGGCGATCATCGACGAGCTCGCCCCGCACGTTCCCTACGCGCCCGGAAGCCCCTTCAGCCCGGGCGCGGGGTGGGACGGGCGTCAGCAGACCGGCCCGCATCCGAACGACGAGGCGCACGGCACCATGCACCTGTGGGAGCAGTGGAACCGGCGGGACTGGCCGACGTACCGCAACCATCGCCCTCGTTTCGTCGCCGAGTTCGGGTGGCAGGGGCCGCCCGCGTGGTCGACACTGACGCGATCCATCTCGGACGATCCGATCACGCCCGACTCCCCCGGCATGATCGTGCACCAGAAGGCCGCCGATGGGAACGCGAAGCTGGGCTCCGGTCTGGTCGCGCACTACCCGATCCCCGACGACATCGAGACCTGGCACTGGGCCATGCAGCTCAATCAGGCGAATGCGGTGGGTTTCGCGCTCGACTGGTTCCGCTCACTGGCCCCGCACAACGCCGGCGCGATCGTGTGGCAGCTCAACGACTGCTGGCCGGTGACTTCCTGGGCGGCGATCGACGGCGACGGACGAGAGAAGCCGCTGCTGTTCGCCATCAAGAACGCCTTCGAACCCCGCGTGGTGACGGTGCAGCCCTCGGGCGACGGCCTCGAAGCCGTGCTGCACAACGACACCGATGACTCCTGGTCGGACAGCCTCTCCCTGCGACGGATCGGCTTCGACGGCACGGTGCATGCCTCGGTCGAGGTGGCGGTGTCGATCGCTCCGCGGGAGTCGACGCGCGTTGCGATTCCGGATGCCGTCGCCGCGCCCGGCGACGCCTCCGCCGAGCTGATCGTCGCGGATGTGTCCGGAGCGCGCGGCCTCTGGTGGTTCGCCGAACCCCGCGACAGCGCCCTCGCCGAGCCGCGCCTCACCGCCGAGGTGGAGCGCACCGACGGCGGCGGGCACCTGGTGACCGTGACGGCGGGCGCACTGGTGCGGGACCTCACCCTGCTCGTCGACCGGCTGTCTCCCGACGCCCGGGTCGACCGCGGCCTGGTGACCCTGCTTCCCGGCGAGCGTACGGTGTTCCGCATCGACGGTGTGGCCGAGCTCGACGCCGCCACCGTTCTCGGTCCGCTGGTCGCGCGATCCGGCAATCAGCTGGTCGGCGGGCGGTAGTGCCCGGCTGACACCGTTGGCGTCAGTTGAAGTCGCCGCCCGGGGCCATGTCCATGAAGCGGGAGTAGTGGCCCTGGAACGCGACGGTGATCGTGGCGGTCGGGCCGTTACGGTGCTTGGCGACGATCAGGTCGGCCTCGCCGGGACGCACGTCCTTGTCGTACACCGAGTCGCGGTGCAGCAGGATGACCATGTCGGCGTCCTGCTCGATCGAGCCGGACTCACGCAGGTCGCTGATCGCGGGCTTCTTGTCGGTGCGCTGCTCGGGACCACGGTTCAGTTGCGACAGGGCGATGACGGGAACCTGCAGCTCCTTGGCGATGAGCTTGAGGCTTCGCGAGAACTCCGAGACCTCCTGCTGACGCGACTCGACGCGCTTGCCCGAGGTCATCAGCTGCAGGTAGTCGATGATGACCATACGCAGGCCCTCGCGCTGCTTGAGTCGACGGCACTTCGCGCGGATCTCGACGAGCGTCATGTTGGGGCTGTCGTCGATGTAGAGCGGGGCGTCGTTGATGCGGCCTCGGGTCGCGGCGACGGTCGTCCAGTCGCGCGGGTCGAGGTTTCCCTTGCGCATGTTCTGCAGCGGGATCTGGCCCTCGGCGCTGAGCAGACGCATCGCGATCTCGCTCTTGCCCATCTCGAGCGAGAAGAAGACCGAGGGGATGTTGTGGCCGATGGACGCCGAGCGCGCGAAGTCGAGCGCGAGCGTGGACTTACCCATGGCGGGACGCGCGGCGACGACGATCATCTGCCCACCGTGGAGGCCGTTGGTGAGTTCGTCGAGCTCCCGGAAGCCGGTGGGGACACCCGTCATCGAACCGTCGCGGCCGCTGGCGGCCTCGATCTCTTCGAGAGCGGCGTCGACGGCGATCTGCAGCGGGACGTAGTCTTCGGCGGTCTCGGATCCGGTGATCGAGTAGATCTCGGCCTGCGCGTTGTTGACGATGTCGGTCGCGTCGCCCTCGCCCGCGTAGCCGAGCTGCACGATGCGCGTGCCGGCGTCGACGAGGCGTCGGAGGATGGCGCGCTCCGAGACGATGCCCGCGTAGTAGCCGGCGTTGGCCGCGGTCGGGACGATCGAGGTGAGGGTGTGCAGGTAGTCGGCGCCACCGGCGCGACCGAGTTCGCCGGTCTTGATGAGCTCGTCGGTGACGGCGACGACGTCGGTCGGCTCGCCGTGCGAGTACAGCGAGAGGATCGCCTCGAAGATGAGCTCGTGCTTCGGGATGTAGAAGTCGGCGCCCTTGAGCGTCTCGATCACGTCGGCGACGGCATCCTTCGAGAGGAGCATTCCGCCCAGCGCGCTCTGCTCGGCGAGAAGGTCGTGAGGAGGCGTACGCTCCGGCGCGCGCTTCGCGCCCATCCGCTCCTCTGAGATGTCGGCGATCGACACAGTCTTCCCTTCGATGCGACGTTTCCGATGCGATGTTCTGATGAGGCGTTCCGACGGCGGGCCCGCGTGGCTCTCGGCCAAAAGTGCCGCTCCGCACAGCGAAACAGGTGCCTCCGACATTCGGTCGCTCGCCCACGCTACGAGCGACTGTTTCCACACGCAACACGGCCTGTGGATAACCATGTGGAAAGCGTGCGGACAAAGCCGGAGTGTCTGTGCACAACGGGTGTGGATAACCCCGTGGATGGGTGTGACTTCAAACTTTTTTCTTGCTTCTGACCAGGGTTTAGCTGTTTCCCCAGCCTGTGGATGAGAATCAGTTTAAATCGCGCATTGAAGGTTGCCCCTCTCGGGAGGGGGATGTGTAGAACCTGGGGAAAGTCAAGCCGAGATTTCACCGGGCGCGTCACAACCCGACATCCCCGGAAACGCGCGCAGAACCCCCTAGACAGACGGTCTGCTCGCGAGTATCGTCACCCGCAATCGATGCACCTGCGTCGAGGTACGTTGCCTTCGGAGGGGGAGGTCGACGTGGACGTTCCGGCCACCCGACGCGGCGTTCCTGCCGTTGTCCTCTGGGGTGGCGTCGGAGCGATCGCCTGGGCGACGCTCACCCTCTTCTTCGGGGGAGGATCCGCGCACGCGGACGAGCAGCAGGACGGCCCGCTCGACGGGCTGACCTCGATCGTCAGTGAAACCGTGTCGGCCGTCACCGCACCCGTGACCCCCGTCGTCACGAAGGTCGTCGCACCCGTCGTCACGAAGGTCGTCGCTCCCGTGCAGAAGGCCGTTCCCGCCGTCGTCGAGACCGTGACGAACACCGTCGCGAAGACCCCCGTCGTTGGCCCTGTGACCGCGCCGGTCGTGCACGCCGTCACCGAGACGGTCGACGCGGTCGTCGCCCCGGTCACCGAGGTTCTGACGGTTTCGCCGGTCGCGCAGATCACCGACCCGATCCTCGACACCGTCGCGGGCGTCCCCGTCGTCGGCGAACTCGTCACCGATCTCGGCCTGGTCACCGCGGTGACCGATGTGGTCGGAGTGGTCGATGACACAACGGCTCTCCTCGGAGAGGTGACGAACGGGACCGTGCCGCCGGTGCTCGAGGCGCTCGATCCGACGACCCCCGATCCGACTCCGGGGACCGGTGCCGTCGATCCCCCGGTGCCTCCGTCGACCGTCGCTGCTTCCGTGGCGCAGGTGACGTCCTCGCCCATCCTCGGTGCTTCGGGCGCCGCATCCGCGCGCGCATCCGGCGCGTCGTTCTCGGCCGCGGACCTCGTCTCGCATGAGTCCGCCCCGGCAAGGGAAGACACCGCGACGGCACTCACGGGCACTCCGTCCGGGAGTCCGCCTGGAACCCCCGTTCCCGCATCTTCCTCCGCCGGCCCCGGCGGAGGTTCCAGTCCTGCCCACGCGCGCCTCAGCGACGTGGACCCTGCTCCGCTCCGTGCTGGCGAGCGGACATCCGGCGCATCCGACGACGTGCTTCCTTCGTCGCCGGTCGCCGACACCGACGTCTCACCTGACTGACGGACCGTCACGTCGTTCCCCCGGGGACGACAGATGCCGTGCTGCGCGCGCACTCTGATCGCGCGCACCCATCAGACGATCCATCCAGTCAGGAGAAACGATCATGCGCACTTACCTCAAGCGAGCCCTGTGGGGCACGCTCATCGCCGGGGGCATCACGCTCCTCGGTGCGACGGCCGCCAACGCGGCCGAGACATCCGGAGACGACGGACTGCTCTCCGGCACGCAGGCGGAGACAGCGATCTCGGCACCGATCTCGGCGGTCGGCAATGCGATCTCCGTGCTCGGCGACGTCGTCGCGGCGCCTGCACCGGCCCCGGCAGCGGCACCGGCACCTGCACCCGCACCGGCACCCGCACCCGCTGCCGCGCCGGCTCCGGCGCCGGCGCCGGTGACCAGTGGGTCCTCGGGCACGGCATCCGGCACCCAGGCAGTGGTGACCGTGAACCTGCCCGTCACCGTGTCGGGCAACGCCGTGAGCGTGCTCGACGACAGCTCATCGACCAGCGCCCCGGCCGCAACTCCCCAGAACTCGGCTCCCCAGGCCGAGACCCCTGCCGGGGCACCTCTCGTGACCACGAACGGCGTGGACGGCGTGCTCTCCGGCACCCAGGCGCTACTCGCGGTCAATGCGCCGATCACCGTCACGGACAACGCCGTGTCGCTGCTCGGTGACTCCGAGAGCGCCGCACCGAGTGGCGAGGGAGCCGCAGCACCGGCATCCTCTGCTCCGGCGGTATCGGGCACGACGTCCGGTGACGACGGGACCGGCAGCGGCACCCAGGTGGTCGCACCCGTGACGGCACCGGTTACGGTGTCGGGCAACGCGATCTCGCTGCTCGGCGACACGAGCTCGGCCGGATCCGGCACGGCCGGCACCGGGGGCTCTTCCGCTCCCGCCGCGACGGGGGAAACCTCCGGCGATGACGCCACCCTCGGCGGCACGCAGGCGATCGCACCCGTGACAGCACCGGTGACGGTGTCGGGCAACGCGATCTCGCTGCTCGGCGACAGCGCGGCAACCGGATCCGGCACGGCCGGCACCCCGGCACCCACCGCACCCGCCACCGGCGGCAACACCACGACCGGAACCGACGGCATCCTCGGCGGAACCCAGATCACCGCACCCGTCACCGCCCCCGTGGCCGTGACCGGCAACGCGATCTCCGCACTCGACGACGCCACCGTCACCGGCACCGGCGGAACCACCGCCGCACCCACCGCACCCACCACCGGAGGCAACACCACCACCGGAACCGACGGCATCCTCGGCGGCACCCAGCTGGGGCTGCCGGTGACGCTGCCGATCACGATCGGCGGGAACGCCATCTCGGTGGTCGGCGAGGCGACGGTGACCGACCCCGGTCCCGGAACCGATCCGGGAACTGACCCGGGGACGGACCCCGGAACGGACCCGGGCACTGACCCTGGCACCGACCCCGGAACGGACCCGGGCACTGACCCTGGCACCGACCCCGGAACGGACCCGGGCACTTCGGCCGGTGCCGCGACAGCCTCTGGCGCGGTGACCACTGGCCAGGCGGAAGGGCTCGCCATGACCGGCGGCGCTCCGACCGAAGGACTGATCGCCCTCGCCGCAGCCCTGCTCCTCCTCGGAGGGGCCGGACTCCTGCGCCGTCGTCGTTTGACGGCGTAGCGAAGACGCCGGCGGTGCGGTCGTCCTCGGGGGAGGAGACCCCGCATCGCCGGTGCGCACGGCGTCCATCCCCATGCCGACGGGTCCCCCGCTCGTCGCTCGACGCCGGCGCGACAAGGGCGGATGCCCCGTGGACCCCACCACGGGGCATCCGTCGCGCCCTGCCCGCTGCAGTTCGCTCGGAGAACAGCAGTTCCCTCGGCCTCTCTGCAGGAAAGTGGCCGAGGGAACTGCGAATCTCCGACGGGGATGCGGAACGGATCAGGGGATGTCGTCGACCTCGCCGTGCGGGATGATCGCGGCACGGTAGCGCTCGACGAGCTCGCGCCACCCGAAGCCCTCGGTGTACTCGTGCTCGTAGACCGCCTCGGTGAAGTGCCAGAGCAGATACGGATGCGCGCCAAGACCGTAGAGCATCCCGTAGTCGCGGTTCACGAACGCCTCGCGCTCCTCGGGGGTCAGCACCCGGTCGTCGGCGACCGCGTCGGGTCCCGCTCCCCCGGCGAGCCACCCGTCGACGAAGCCCTCGGTGTCGGCGACGTAGGCGTTCACGTTCGCGGTGCTCATCTCGACCGCGCGGATGAACTTGTTCATCATGTACCGGCTCACGATGCGGCCCTCCACAGGAAGAACGGACTGGAGGCGAAGCGTGAGGTCGTGGCCTCCGCCAGGTCGGCCGGGCGGCCCTGCATCGCGGCGAGTGCGGCAACGATGTTCACGTACTGGTAGGTGACGTTGCCGGCGGCCATGATGCGGTCGTAGCGGCATCCGGCGATCGCGCCGTCGAGGTCACCGTCGCGCATCCACTCCACCGCCTCGGCGTCGAACTCCGGGTCGGGTGAGCCGTTGAACGTGCGGGGTCCGCCGACGTCGGTGGCCATGTGGCCAGAGGTGAGCAGCCCCACCCTGGCGTCGCTCTCCCACGACTCGACCGCGGTGCGCAGGTGCTGCCCGAGAGCGGCGAAGCGTGCGGCGGTCGGCAGCGGCGGCAGGATCGAGTTCGCGTGGATCGGCACGATCGGCAGGTCGAGCTCGGGGCGCACATACTGCAGCGGCAACACGAAACTGTGGTCGAGGCGCCACTCGTGCGAGACCGAGAAGTCGATCGTCTCGGGCAGCACTTCGCGGCCGGTGATCTGCGTCGCCAGCTCCGGGTTGCCGGTCAGCTCGGCGTACTCCATGCCGAAGGTGCGCACCTCGTTCTCGTAGGTGCCGTGGTACGACGCCGCCTTGCCGACGATGAACGCGGGCGAGTTGTCCGAGAAGAACTGCCGCACGTGGTCGGTGCCGAGCACGATGAGCGTGTCGACGTCGGCATCCGTGATCGCCTCGCGGATGCGACGGAAGTTCGCCTCGACCTGGACGAGATCGTCGGGCATCGGCTCGCGCATCGCCCGCCACAGCAGCGGATTGTGCGGGGTCGCCGCGGCCATCACCAGTTCAGCCACGATCGGCTCCTTCCTTGCCGCTCACAGCCGGAACAGCTTGCGTGCGTTGTCGAGCAGGATCTTCCGGCGCGACTCCTCCTTGAGGCCGAGCTCGTCGAACTCGGCCATCCAGCGGTCGGCGGTCATCACGGGCCAGTCCGATCCGAACAGCACCCGGTCGGAGATCAGCGAGTCGGCGTAGCGGACCACCTCGGGCGGCAGGTACTTCGGCGCCCAGCCGGAGAGGTCGAGGTAGACGTTCGACTTGTGCCACACCATCGCCAGGTTCTCGAGGTGCCACGGCCAGGCCGGGTGCGCGCTGATGATGTTCAACTCAGGGAACTCAGCCGCCACGTCGTCGATGTAGGGCACGGGGCGGGCGTTCTCGAGACGGTAGCCGCCACCGCCAGGGGTGCCCGCACCGGCGCCGGGGAATCCGGAGTGGAACATGACCACGAGTCCGAGCTCGGCGCAGGTCTCCCAGATCGGGAAGAAGCGCCGGTCGTTCGCGAGGAACTTCTGCCGCGACGGGTTGAGCTCACCGACGCCCTTGATGCCGTACTCGTCGTGCATCCGACGGATCTCGGCGACCGCGGCCTCGCCCTTCCACGGGTCGATGCCGGCGAAGGCGAGGAACACGTCGGGATGGTCCTGCTGCGCCTTGCCGAGCAGGTCGTTGGGCGCACCCTTGATGCCACTCGTGGTCTCGGAGTCGGAGTTCACGATCACGGCCATCATCTTGCGGTCGCGGTACTGATCCGCCTGCTCGGCGAACGACACGACCGGGCGTTCCCGCCCGAAGTGCGCCGACATCTGCGAGTGCCGCTGGCCCATCGCCGCGATGAACTCCTCTGTCTGCGGGTGGGTGTGGACGTCGATCGCGACGAGGTCGTCGATGCCGGGCATCAGGCAGCCCCTTCCTTCGCTGGTACGGGTTCGGTGTCTGCGGATCCGGATGCGGGGCGCAGTCCGGTGATCGCCTCGGTGTCGGCGCCGAGCCCCGGGGCGTAGCGCAGCTCGGGACGCCCGGATCGCTGGAATCGGATGCTGGGGACAGGCACGCGCAGCGCACCATCCGGCCCCTCGATCTCTTCCACCAGCCCCATACTCGCGATCTGCGGATCGTCGAACAGGTCGCCCATCGTGTTCAGCGGGCCGTGCGGGATGTCGTGCGCGACGAGCCGGTCGAGCCAGTACTGGCGGGGTCGGGTGGCGGCGATCTCCTTGAGCACCCCGTCGAGCTCGTCGTAGTTGCGCACGCGCCCCTCGCGCGTCGAGAAGCGCGGGTCGTCGGCGAGGTCGGGCCGCTCCAGCACGACGAGCAGACCGGTCCAGAACTTCTCCGGCACCGACATGTGGATGACGAACGCCTTGTCGTCCGACCCCCGGCAGGCGTAGGCCTGGGCGCGGCGGGGACGCGAGTCGGGAGACGAGACCTGGCCGGTCTCGAGGAACGCCGAGGCGGATTCGGTGAGGAAGTCGAGCAGCGCACCGACCATGGTGACCTCGACGTGCTCCCCCACCCCGCTGACGTCACGGGCGTGGAGGGCGGCGAGCACCGCCTGCACCGCCGACATGCCGGACAGCAGATCGGAGAAGGCCGGCCCGAGCGGACGGATCGTGGACGCGGGAACCACCTGGCTGTACATGCCGCCGGTGGCCGAGATCACGGTGTCGTAGGCGGGTCGCTTCGAGGCGGGTCCGGTAGGCCCGAAGCCGGTGATCGAGCACGTGATCACGCGCGGGTTGCGGGCATGCAGCGCCTCAGGACCGAAGCCGAGCCGTTCGGCCACGCCCGGACGGAAGTTGTCGAGCACGATGTCGGCATCGTCGACCAGACCGAACAGGGCCGCGAGCCCCTCGGTGCTCTTGAGGTCGAGGACGACGCCGCGCTTGCCGCGGTTGTAAGCGGCGAACTGCGGGCTCATCGTCGCTCGCCCCTCCCACCGGCGCATCGGGTCGCCCTCGGGCGACTCGACCTTGACGACGTCGGCGCCGAGGTCGGCGAGCAGCTTGGCGGCGAACGGACCCGAGATGTACTGGCCCAGCTCGACCACGCGGATCCCGGCCAGCGCTCCGGCGCCCGGCGATGCAGTACTCGTCACTTCTGGTCTCCTCTTCGATACCGAGGGTGGTCAGCGCACATCGACGACGACCTTCCCGTCGCCCTTGCGGGGAAAGTCGCGATACGCCGTGGCGATGTCGTCCAGCGCGTAGCGGGTGCCGACGAGCGAGGGCAGCGCCCCCGACCCCGCGAGCGCGAGCGCTTCGGCCACGTCGGCGTAGCGCGCACTGGCGACACCCGACAGCTGCTTGCGGCGCAGGTAGAAGTCGCGGGCGTCGATGCGTAGATCGCTGTCGACGGATGCCGCACAGAACACGGCCCGACCGCCCCAGCGGAGCGCGGTGATCCCGGCGCTCAGGGTCGGAGCGTGGCCGGACACGTCGAGCACGACGTCGAAACCCTCTCCCCCGCTCAGCGCAGAGGCGAGGGCGGCAGCATCCGATGCCTGGATGATCTGCTCATCGCCGACGGGGGCGATGGCGCGGCGTGAAGCGGCGACCACGTCGGCGCCGCGAGCGAGGGCGATGGCCACCGCCGCACGTCCGAGCGTGCCGCCGGCTCCCGTGATCAGCACGCGGTCGTCGGCGGCGAGCGCGACGGTGCGGGCCGCGTTGATGACGATCGAGGCGCTGTGCACCAGCGCGGTCGCCTGTGCGGCGTCGAGGCCGTGACGGTCGATCGCGTTGCGGGTGGGAACGGTGACGAACTCGGCCGCTCCCCCATCGCGGTGCACGCCGACGACGGTCTGTGCCGGGCAGTTCGCCTCGTCTCCGGCCAGGCAGTGCGCGCAGGTTCCGCAGGCGATGTTCGGCTTCACGACGACGGTCTGGCCGATGCGCCTCCGGTCGACACCCGCCCCGACGGCGACGATCTCGCCGGCAGGGTCGATGCCGAGGATGCGGGGCAGCTGCGCCTGTGCTCCCGGTCCGATGCCGGCGATGACGTTGAGGTCGAGCTGATTCACGCCGACGGTGTCGACACGCACGAGCACTTCGCCCTCCCCGGGCGTCGGCTCGGCCGTCTCCTGGAGGGTCAGCCCGTCCAGGTCATGACGGCTCAGCACGGCGGCACGCATCTTCACCTCTTCATCGCGGGAATCTGTTTGGGATACTGTATCCAATTTCCATCACGGCCGTCTAGACCCTGTTCGAGCACGATATCCCGCAAAGCATGGACACCGGATTCCAAATTGGATACCGTATCCCAAAATCCGCGTGAGGCGCCCCACTCCACGGAGGAGTCGCACGCACTTGCCCGAATGGAGAGTCATGCGCACGACACGAAACAGACTCGGCATCGCCGTGGTCGGAGGAGCCGCAGCACTGACGCTGCTGGCCGCCTGCGCCTCGCCGACGCCGACACCGGCAGAGCCCGTCGACCTCGGCGACGGCGAACCCGGAGCCGCCGAAGACACCGACATCACGGTGGCCATCCCCTTCCCCGACATCACGATGTACTCGATGTTCACCCTCGCGAGCGACCTCGGCTACTACGAGGAAGAGGGCCTCACCGTCGAGGTCATCACCGCCGACAACGTCACGGCCGCGGTCGCCAGCGGCAGCGCCGACATCGGCGTCGAATCCACCGGCACCGTGATCGACGCCATCCGCGGCGGCGTCGAGATCGACCTGGTCTCCGGTCACTACTGCCGGCAGAACTTCGACTTCGCGGTGCAGTCCGACGTGAAGAGCGTCGACGACCTCGACGGCACCTCGATCGTGCTCGCCGGAACCCCCGGCGACCCCGCCGAGTTCCAGCGGGCGCAGGTGCTGAAGGAGGAGGGCTGGGACGTCTCGTCGATCAACGCCGAGGTCGTCTACCCGGGCCCGGGCTCGGAGTCGTGGACGGAGTTCTTCGTCAACGACAAGATCAGCCTGCAGCCGTTCTACGCCGATGACCGCGCCGCCCTCGAGGACCACGGCGCGAACATCGTCGTGGAGTCGCTGCGCAACTGGGCCAACGACGTGCAGATCGCCGGCACCCAGTGGGCGCAGGAGAACCCGAACACCCTCGTCCGGTTCCTGCGCGCCACACTCAAGGGCACCGACTTCATGACGGCACCCGCACCCGGCGAGTTCCCCGAGAATGCGGAGGAGGCGCTGGACATCTACGAGGCCAACGACTTCGACGTCGCGGAGCTGCGGGAGTCGGACAGCGTCTGGATCCTCGACGGCCATCTCGCCTGCCCGAACCTGTACTTCGACGGTGAGGCGTGGGACACCACCATCGAGACGCAGAAGCTCGAGCCGCTCGAGTTCGACGACGAGCAGCTCGTCTACCTCCGCAAGGCGCAGGAGCTCCTCGGCCTCGACAACGAGGGACCGGCCACACTGACCTACCCGTGAGTCGCTGACTCGCACGAAGAGGCCCCACCGTTGCGCATGGCGGTGGGGCCTCTTTGTGCCCCCACACCCGCACGCACCGCACCCCACCCGCACCCACGCGCGAGGAGTCAGAACACGCCGCGTGCGCGGGTGCGCCTGCGGCGTGTCTTGACCCCTCAGGTGGGGGCACAAGGACCCGGCCCCCGTCGCGCATGAGACGGGGGCCGGGAGTCGGGAGTCGTGCGCCGGGGTCAGCCGACGATCTTGCGCTCGTCGTACCAGGGCGCGAGCCGGCGCCGGAGGATCGAGATGAGCAGCAGCGTGAGGTTGGCGATGATCACCATCACCACGACCATCGCGATGGCCTCGTCCATCCGGAACTGATACGCCGCGAACTCGAGCAGGTGGCCGAGGCCGCCGGTGCCGCCGAGGAACTCGCCGAGCACCTCACCCGTGAACCCGAGGGCCGCGCCGCGCTGGATACCGGAGAGGCTGTACGGCAGCGTGGCCGGGAAGATCACCTTCCACCCGAGGCCGATCCCCTTGGCGCCGTAGACCCGGGCCGCGTTGACGAGCGACGGGTTCACGGTGACCGCACCCTCCATCGTGTTCAGCAGGATCGGGAACACCGCCAGCAGGATCACCAGCGCGATCTTCGACTCGCTGCCGAGGCCGAGCCCGAGGATGAACAGCGGGGCGAGCGCGACCTTGGGCGTGGAGTACAGCACCCACAGGAACGGCGCGACCATGAAGCGCAGCACCGGCGACCAGCCGACCGCGAGACCGACGACCACACCGACGACGATCGCGATCGCGAGCCCGATCAGCAGGTTGGTGACGCTGAACGCGAAGGCGCTCCAGAACTCCGGGTCGACCATGAGCTGCCCGAACGCGACAGCCACCGCGGTCGGTGCGGGCAGGAACGCCTCGGGGATCCAGTGGAACCAGCTGACGGCCGCCTCCCACAGGAGCAGCACCGCGGCGATCACTCCGATCAGGAGCAGCGTCCACTTGCCCTCGCCCGAGCGCACCACGCGCCGCGGCCGCACGATGCGGACGGTTCCGGTTGCCGAGACGACACTCATCGCTTGCCCTTCCTCGTCCACGGCGCGACCCCGCGCTCGATGGCCGTGACCACCTGGGTCATGCCCACGCTCCACAGCACGACCACCGCGATCGCGGCGAACGCCTGGTCGGTCTGATAGGTGTTCGAGGCGCGGATGATGAGCGCGCCCATGCCGCTCGACGAACCCGCGAGCTCGGCCACGACCATGCCGATCGTGGCGAGCACGACCGCCTGGCGGAGCCCCGCGAACAGGAACGGCACCGTCGACGGCAGGTACACCGAGCGGTAGAGCCGCATCCGACCGGCGCCGTAGACGCGGGCGGCGCGGATGATCGAGGGGTTCGTGGTGCGCATGCCGGCGGCGACGTTGAGCAGGATCGGGAAGATCGCGCTGATCGTCACGAGAAAGATCACCGGACCGATGCCGAAGCCGAACCACGCCTTCGCGAGCGGCTGATAGGCGATCGACGGCGTCGCGTAGATCGTCCAGGCGATCGGGCCGATCACCCGGTCGACCGGAAGCGAGGCACCCATGAGAAGCCCGACCGGGATGCCGACGACCACCGCGAGCGCGAAGCCCGTCAGCCACGCCTGCACCGAGATGCCGGCATTGGCGGCGAGCGAGCCGTTCGCCACGATCTCGCCGAAACCCTGCGCGATGGCGAGGGGCGGTGGGAGGAAGACCGGGCTGATCCACCCGAAGACCCCCACCACGAGCTGCCACAGCACGAGCAGGATGACGACCTCGATCGCGATGACGGCAGCCTTGCCCCGGGCACTCAGGCCCGCGAGCCAGGCGGCGACACCACCCCGACCGAGGTTGGGCCCGGTCGCGAGGAGCGCGGTCATTTCGACACCGCTGCCGCCGTGGCCTCACCCTCCAGCGCCTCCCAGAGGTGGTCGCGGAGTTCGAGGAAGCGCGGATCGTGCTGCACAGACCGCTCCGACCGAGGCCGTTGGATGCCGGTGGTGATGATCTCTTTGATCGCGCCGGGGTGGCTCTTGAAGACGACGATGCGGTCGCCGAGGAGGATGGCCTCCTCGATCGAATGCGTGATGAAGAGGACGGTCTTGCCCGTCGCCTCGATCAGCTTCTCGATCTCGTCGCGCATCACCTCGCGGGTGAGGGCGTCGACGGCGCCGAGCGGCTCGTCCATCAGCAGGATGCGCGGCTCCGCGACGAACGCGCGGGCGAGGCCGACGCGCTGCTGCATGCCGCCGGAGAGCTCGCGGGGATACGACGACTCGAACCCCTTGAGCCCGACCATGTCGATGGCTTCCTGCACCTTCGCACGCCAGTCGGCGGTGCGCAGCCCCTTCTGCATCTCGAGCCCGAACTTGACGTTGTCGAACACGGTGCGCCAGGGCAGCAGTGCGTAGTCCTGGAAGACCACGGCCCGGTCGGGTCCGGGGCCGTGCACCTCCTTGCCGTCGACGAGGACCGATCCGGTGCTCGGCGCGACAAGGCCGGCGATGACGTTCATGAACGTCGTCTTTCCGCACCCCGACGGGCCGAGCACCGTGATGAACTCGCCTTCGAACACGTCGAGGTCGACGTTCTCGATGGCGATCAGCTTCTTACCCGTCCGCGCGACGTCGTAGCTCACCGAGAGCCCGGTGACCGAGATCAGCGGATCCGCCGAGTCCCGTGCGGTGTCGTTCACGTCAGTCATCGTCGACCTCTCGTCTCATCGCCGCGCGTCGGTGCGCGGCTTATCGCAGCTTCGGAAGCACCTCGGTGCCGAGGAGTTCGATCTGCTCGAAGAACCGATCGAACTTGAAGCGGAAGTCGAACACCAGGTGCTCGGTGCCGACCTCCTCGAACCGCCGGATCTGCTCGACCGCCTGATCGGGGTCGCCCACGATCAGCTGGCCCTCGAGGTCTTCGACGGTCTCGAAGCTGCCGGACGGCGGCTTCACCGCGAACTTGGCCTTGTTCGCCCAGGCGAGAAGGCCCGGGATGTTCACGTGCTTCAGGGCCTCTTCGCGGGTGTCCTCGATCGAGGTCGGCGGGATCACGGCGATGGTCGGCATCGGCCGGCCGTTCTCGTCAGTCATCTCGCGCATGGTCTGGATGCGCTTCTCCATGGTGAGCAGGCCCGTGCGTCCCGGCATCCATCCGTCGGCGAACTCCGCCGCGAGACGGGCCGAGCGCGGGGTCGCGCCGCAGTACCAGAACGGGATGCGTCCGCCCACGGGCTTCGGCTCGATCGTGACGTTCTCGAAGGTGAAGATGCCGTCGTCGTAGGTGACGTCGTTCTCAGTGAACACACGACGCAGGATCTCGGCGTTCGAGCGCACCATCTCCACGCGGTCGAGGTCGCCCCAGCCGATCGCGTCGAACTCGTGATCGAACGTGCCGGCGCCGAACCCGAGGATCAGGCGCGGGCCGAGCAGCTGCGTCATCGTGCCGGCCATGAGGGCCGTGACCAGCGGATGCCGGAACGGGATGAGCGATCCGGTGCCGAGCTCGATCTTGTCGGTGACGGCACCGATGGCGGTGAGCGTCGTCAGCGCGTCGTAGAACGTGCGATTCGGCTTCTCCATCTCGCCGTGCGGCTCGAACACCAGGTGATCGCGCACCCAGACCGAGTCGAATCCGAAGCTCTCGGCGAGCTTGGACCCCTCCAGGAGCTTCTCCTTGCTCGCCTCCTCGCCGAAGTGCGGCAGCAGCAGTCCGAATTTCATGTCAGTTCCTCTCTAGCGGCGAATGCCGCCCTGTCTTCCGCCGATGCGGCGAGCTTTCCGAATGTGCGATCGCCGACGACCTCGTCGCCGACGTAGACGTCGACACCGCGCACGAGGGTGCGCTGGATGCGGGCCGTGATCGTGCGCCCGTCGTACGGGGTCCACCCGATCTTCGACAGCACGCCCTCGTTCGTGATGGTCCACTCCTCGGCGAGGTCGGCGATGACGATGTCGGCATCCGCCCCGATCGTGAGCGCGCCCTTGACGCCTTCGAGGCCGAACTTGGCGGCGGGGATGTGGGCGACCATGTCGATCGCGCGCTGCAGGTCGAGCTCGCCCTTGTTCACGGCGTCGAGCATGAGCTCGTAGTAGTACTGGATGCCGGGAGTGCCGGTGTGCGAGCTCCACATCTGCGTCCAGCCGACCTCCTTCTCCTCGCGCGTGTGCGGGGCGTGGTCGCTGGCGGCGATGTCGATCGTCCCGTCGCGCATGCCCTCCCACACGGCGGCACGGTTGTCGTCGGGCACCCAGTAGCTGAGCGCGTAGGGGCCGAGCGTCTCGACGTCGTTCCAGGTCGACAGGAACGGGGCCCAGTGGTTGACCTCGCAGGTCACGTCGATGCCGTTCTGCTTCGCGCGGCGCACGGCCTCGATCGAGCGGCGGGTCTGGATGTGCGCGATGTGCACCGGGCAGCCGGATGCTTCGGCGAGACGCAGCACGACGTCGATCGCGGTGTCCCAGATCACTCCCTCGCGGGCGGCGTAGGCCGAGGCGTAGCCCTCCGGGGTGTTCTCGCCGCGGGCGAGGTAGGCGCCCTCGATGTAGTCCATGAGGGCCTGGTCGTGCGGGTGCACGATGAAGCGCTTGCCGGTCTGGGCGATGTGATCCATGATCTCGAGCAGGTGCCCGTGGTTGTGGATGCCGGTGCCGGAGGGGTGCGGGTAGTCGCGGCCCGTGTCGACGACCATGTAGATCTTGTAGGCGCGGATCCCCATCTCGCTCATGCCGGCGATCTCGTCGAACTTGGTCGGCGCGGGGTTGTGGTTCCAGTCGACGATCGACGATTCCTCGTACCGGTGGAACACGTCGGTCAGGGTGGCGACATCGGTGGTCGGCGGCTTGAGGTTCGGCATCCCGAACATCGTCGTGACGCCACCGGCCGCGGCCTGCAGGCTCGTCGTGTAGATGTCGTCCTTGTGCTCGTAGCCGGGTTCGCGGGTGTGCACGTGCACGTCGACCATGCCGGGGAGCACGAGCTTGCCCGTGGCGTCGACCGTGCGTTCGGCCGCGATCTCGGTGCCGGCGGCCACGATGCCGGCGACCTTGCCGTCGGCGACGAGCAGGTCGGCGACGACCGGTCCTGCGGGGGTGACGACGGTGCCGCCGGTGATCTTCAGATCCACGCTCATCGCGCGACCTCCTCTTTACTGACGGACTCCGCCTGGATGGAGTCGGTGGTGACGGACTCGCCGATCGCGGGCGACGGCGAAGACCGGTGGATCAGGTGCGCCGGGCGCACGTACTGGTCGAACCAGCCGACGATCACCGGGGTGGTCTGCTCCCAGTACGCGTCGTACGCGGCGTAGTGGGTGGTGTGCCGCTGCATGATCAGCTGCTTCGGGCCGCGCGCGGCCTCGTACAGCGCCTCGGCGTGGTCGGTCGGGGTGGTCGCATCGCCCTCGACGCCGATCACGAGCAGCGGCGTGGTCAGGCGGGCGGCCGCCTCGATGGGCCGGTACGCGATGATGCCCTCGGCGCACGCGAGCGGGACGGCGGTGGGGATACGGTCGTCGACGTCGGCCTTGATCTTGGTGGCGCGGCGCTCGGCGGTGGGGATCATGATCTCCTCGCGGGGATGCACGATGCGCCCCTCCCCCGTGGTGACGCGCAGACGGCGGTCTTCGGCGAGGGAGTTCTGGAAGTCGAGCCACTCGTACTCGCTGCGCATGCGGTGCAGCCAGTCCTCGCCGTCGGCGACGGGCACCTGGCTGACGGCGGCCTTGATGCGCGGGTCGGCGTCAGCGAGGAGCACGGCGTTGCCGCCGCCGGTGCCGCCCGTGCCGAAGACGCCGATCGCGTCGGCGATCACGTCATCGCGGGTGGTGAGGTAGGTCACGGCGTTCACCAGGTCCTGCAGCTGCCAGGCCGGCGAGAGGTAGCCGCGGTCGCCCTCGGAGTCGCCGAAGCCGCGGTAGTCGATCACGAGCACGGCGAAGCCGGCCTCGACGAGGGCCTCGTGATACCGGACGTAGAGCTTGGCGTCCTTGAGTCCGAGCCAGCCCGGCCCCTGCACGATCGCGCGGTACGGTCCGTCGTGGTCGGGCGTGCGCCACACGGCGGAGATGCGCTGACCCTCGCTGAAGTACGAGACGGGTGTGGTCTGCATGGGTTCCTCTCGGCTGAACGCGGCATCGCGGTCGGCGATCTGTGCCGCTGCGGTGGGGCGGTTCCCATCTTGACCCATTTTGGATCCAGAATCCAGTATTGATTTGGATCCAGTATCCGCGGTAGCATGACTGCATCGCACCGACCCGATTGGTCGATGCCGGTGGTCCCGACCTGGACTGCGAACGTGCTCTCTCTTGCGCCCCTTCCCGTCCTCGTCTCCCGGAGAACCATGCCTGCCACCGCCCGCGCTCTCAGCGCCGCCCCCGTCTTCGCCCTCCTCCTCGCCGCCGGATTGAGCGGATGCGCCGCAGCTCCCGCGACTTCGGCCGCTGCCGCCGACCCGAAACCCGTCGTGCTCGACAACTGCGGCACGGAGGTGTCGGTCGACGCCGCACCGCAGCGGATCCTCACCGTCAAGTCGTCGACGCTCGAACTCGCTCTGGCGCTCGGGGCGGGCGACCGGATCATCGGATCCGCCTTCTCTGACGGCCCCGTGCCCGAAGACCTCGCCGCGGAGGCCGAAGACATCCCGGTCGTCTCGGACAAGGTGCCGTCGAAGGAGGCGGTGCTCGAACTCGAGCCCGACCTGGTGTTCGCGGGGTGGGAGTCGAACTTCTCGGTCGACGGAGCCGGCGAGCGCGACGACCTGCAGAAGCTCGGTATCACCACCTACGTCGCGCCCGCCGCGTGCAAGGCCGAGGGGTACATGCCCGATCCCCTCACCTTCGACACGGTCTTCGACGGCTTCACCGAGGCCGGGGAGCTGCTCGGCGAAGAGGAGGCCGCGGCGGCACTGGTCGAGGAGCAGCAGGCGGCGCTCGACGCGATCACCCCCGACGACCGCGGCCTCACCGCCGTCTGGTACTCGTCCGGCACCGACCAGCCCTTCGTCGGCGCGGGCATCGGGGCACCGCAGATGATCATGTCGACGGCAGGGCTCGAGAACGTGTTCGCCGACGTGCACGACACCTGGACGTCGAGCTCGTGGGAGCTGATCGCCGAGGCCGACCCCGACGTGATCGTGCTGGTGGATGCGGCCTGGAACACGGCGGCCTCCAAGATCGCGCTGCTCACGTCGAACCCGGTCACCGCGCAGCTCGACGCCGTGCGGAACGAGCGGTTCGTGATCGTCGACTTCCCCGCGACCGAGGCCGGCATCCGCAACGTCGAGGCCGTGGAGTCGATCGTGACGCAGCTCGGAGAGCAGTGAGCGTCACGGTTCCCCTGCGGGCGGCGATCCCCCTCGCAGCGGCATCCGCCCCTCGCCCGCGACGACGCACGGTCTCGGCGATCGCGGTCTTGCTGCTCGCGCTGGCCGGCTCCGTGGTCGCGGCGGTCGCGATCGGTCCCGCCGCCATCACGCCCGCAGAGCTCGTGGCGAGCGTCTGGTCGCACCTGACCGGAGCCGCCAGCGGGCTCACTCCCATCCGCGACGCGATCATCTGGGAGGGCCGCGTGCCGCGGGTGCTGACGGCCGCCGCGGTCGGAGGCGGCCTGGCCCTGTGCGGCGCGGTGATGCAGGCGCTCACCCGCAACCCGCTCGCCGACCCCTACCTGCTCGGGCTCTCGTCCGGGGCCTCGACGGGCGCTGTGATCGTGATCGTCCTGGGCGCCGCGGTGGCGCTGCCGTTCGCGGCCTTCGCCGGCGCGCTGCTGGCCCTGGCGCTGACGCTCGGGTTGGCGCGCGCGGCCGGCTCCGCGGGGGCGACCGCCGTAGTGCTCGCGGGTCTCGCCGTGTCGGCCGTGCTCGCGGCGCTGACCAGTCTGGTGATCTTCTGGAGTGCCACGAACGACAGCTACCGCGAGATCCTCGCTTGGCTGCTCGGCTCGCTCGGCGGCGCCGACTGGGCGGATGCCGCCCTGGCCGGGGTCGCCGTGGTCGTGTGCGCGGTCCCCTTGCTGGCTTCGGCCCGTCCGCTCGACAGCCTCGTGCTTGGCGACACCGCCGCCGAGGCGCTCGGCATCCCCGTGACGCGCCTGCGGGTGCTGCTCTTCGTGTGCACGGCTCTGCTGACCGGAGCCCTCGTCGCCGTCAGCGGCTCGATCGGCTTCGTCGGGCTGATCCTGCCGCACGCCGTCCGCGCGGTCGTCGGCGCTCGGCATCGCGCGCTGCTGCCGGTGTCGTTCCTCGCCGGGGCGGTCTTTCTCATCTGGGCCGACACCATCGCCCGCACCGTCTTCGAGCCCCGCGAGCTACCGGTCGGCATCGTCACCGCCCTGATCGGCGGGCCCGTGTTCGCGCTGCTGATGCTGCGCATGCGGAAGAGCCGCGCATGATCGGCGTGCGGGCGAGCGGCCTCGACGCCCGCCGCATCCGGTTCGGTCACGGCGACCGGCTGGTCGTCGACGGCATGCACATCACCGCTCCCGGCGGAGCGGTGACCGCGCTGCTCGGCCCCAACGGCTCGGGCAAGAGCACCCTGCTGCGTCTGATCGCGGGCACGCTGCGCGGCGAGGTCGAGGCCCTCGCGCTCGACGGCGCTTCCCTCTCTGCGATGCGGCGACGCGAACGTGCGCAGCGGGTGGCGCTGGTGGAGCAGGAGTGGTCGGCGGCCGAGGGCATGACCGGCCGTGACATCGTCGGCCTCGGGCTGCTGCCGCACCGCGGGTGGCTGTCGTTCGAGGGCGAGGAGGCGGATGCCGTCGCGACGGATGCGGCCATGATGCGCGCCGGTGCGCTCGAGTTCGCAGACCGTAACGCCGCGACCCTGTCCGGCGGCGAGCGCCAGCGCGTGAACCTCGCGAGGGCGCTGGCTCAGCGTCCATCGCTGCTGCTGTGCGACGAGCCGACGAACCACCTCGACATCCGGGCACAGCTCGACGCGCTCGTGCTGCTGCGCTCCCTCGCCCACGAGGGGATGACCGTGCTCGCCGCGCTGCACGACCTCAACCACGCGGCGGCCTTCGCCGATCGCGTCGTGGTGGTCGCCGACGGGCATGTGCAGGCGGCCGGTTCACCGCAGGAGGTGCTGACGCGCGAACTCATCGCCCGTGTGTGGCGCGTCGAGGCAGAGGTGCTCACCCGGTCGGGCAGTGACCGACCGCTGATCGTCTTCGACGCCGCGATGGCTCCGACCCCGGGTCGCTGAGAGCCTCAGTCGACGACGGGCAGGCCCTCTTCATCGAACACGACGCCCTCGGAGATCAGGCGTTCACGGGCGGCATGATGCACGACGCCGCGCTTGCGCGGGTCGGTCTCGAGCAGGCTCAGCACGATCTCACGAGTGGCGTTCGGGTGATGGGCGACCTCGATCCGCACACCCCAGAACCGATCCGTGGCGAAGCGGGCGAGGGCCTGCGCGTCGGCATCCGGATTGTGAGCCGCCGCCGCACGGATCCCTTGATTCGGGTCGTCGACGAGCTGCGCGAACTCCTCCGGGGTGTGCGCGCCCCGAGCCAGCCGATAACGGCGTTCCTCATCCGCGAGCTGCTCCGGCGTCTTGCGCTTCCCCATGGCGTCCCCTCCCCCGGAGCCGCTGCGCGCCGGGAGCGTCAGTCTATTCGGGGGATCCGACGCGACGGCGGCCTCCCCGGAACCTTCGGCGGCGGTCAGTTGAGCGGCACTAGGCGTGCGCCAGGCTCGGTGCGCGGACGAACGCGCTCAGCCG
This sequence comes from Microbacterium sp. ISL-59, assembly GCF_018613945.1. NCBI lineage: Bacteria > Bacillati > Actinomycetota > Actinomycetes > Micrococcales > Microbacteriaceae > Microbacterium > Microbacterium sp. ISL-59. The sequence continues at coordinate 1,383,305 of NZ_JAGGPG010000002.1, read as the reverse complement.
CAGCGAGAGCTTTTCGGCCTCTGCTTCGTACTCCACCACGAAGGTGTCGGACGGAGCAGCACCCGACGATCCGCCCCCGACTCCGGCGAGCGCGCAGGATCGGGCCGGGGCCATCAGCTGGTCGAACGCCATCGGCAGCGTCTCGCACCGCGCGTGCCCGCACAGCACGTGCGCGAGCTCGTGCGTCACGACGTGCAGTCGAAACCACCGCGGATCGGAACCACGCACGGGGATCCGCACGCGATCTCCCTCGGCCAGCACGAAGGGTGCGACCGCCATCCACTCCTCGTCTGCGAGGACGTCGATCTCGACATCCATGCCGGTCAGCGCCGACACGCGGTCGGCCAGACACTCCACGCTGGTGCCGGACTCGGCCTCCAGCTCTTCGAACAGCCGCTCCACGCGACGTCGATCATTCATCATTGCTTCACCCCTCCTGCAATCCGGCCCCCTTTCGGCCGAACATTCCCTCACGGGGAGAGACGGTGAAGGGGGTCCGGTCATTACGCCGAAAGGCCGAAAACCTTCGTCCAGTCTTCGCGCGACGGTCTACGACCTTTGGCCTATCAGGGCGGTTCGTGCGGCCGGGCCGGGCTTTGGCGAGCCGATCAGACGGGGAGCGCGACGTCGAGTGCATCCGCGGCGAGACAGGCCGAGGCGTCGAGGTCGCGCATCCACAGCGGACGCACCGGCGCACGAAGACCCTCGGCTTCGAGGCCTGGGGCGAGCGCCGCATCCTCCTCGGCGATGACCCACGCGTCGAGCAGACCGCCCGTCGCACGCGCACCGTAGTGCCGTCCGACCGCGTCGGCCGTGGCGGGGATCCCGACGGCGGCCAGGCACGCGTCGGCCATGCCCCGGACCGGAGCACCGGCGATGATCGGCGACACCCCGACCACGGTTCCGGGTGTCGCGCGCACTGCCTCGGCGATGCCGGGGACGGCGAGGATCGGGCCGATCGACACCACCGGGTTCGACGGGGCGAACAGGATGGCGTCGGCCGCGGCCATCGCTGCGAGCACGCCCGGCGCCGGCGTGGAGTGCTCGATGCCCGGCCAGTCGAAGCTCTGCGCCGGAAGCGATGCCCGGTGCCGGGTCCACCACTCCTGGAAGTGCATGCGGCCCTGAGCGGTCGTCACATGCGTGTCGACCTCGGCATCCGTCGTGGGCAGCAGCCGAACCCCGAGCGGCCAGCGCGACGCGAGCCGGGCGATGACCTCGGTGACCGAAGCGCCCTCGCGCAGCCACCCCGTCCGAGCGATGTGGGCGCCGAGATCGAGGTCGCCGAGCGTGAACCACGGCCAGCCGGAGCCCCACGCATGCAGTTCCGCGGCGACGCGCTCCGACTCCCCCGCCCTGCCCCACCCGCGCTCGGTGTCGTTGACTCCTGCGAGTGCGTAGATCATCGAGTCGACGTCGGGCTGCAGTCGCAGGCCGCTCAGCCACAGGTCGTCGCCGGTGTTGGCGATCACCGTGATCTCGGCACGAGTGCCGCCCGCGGCATCCGGCCACCGCCGCCGCGCGGCTTCGCGCACCCCGACGACGAACTTCGACCCGCCGACGCCGCCCGCGAGGACGACGATGCGCGGCGCCCCGGATGCCGTCATGAGGCGAGGACCAGGGGCCGGTCGACGAGTGCGGAGGTGCGGGGACCCAGACCGGCGCGACGCGCGTCGCGGAGATGCTCGGCCCGGTCGAGGTCACGACGCAGTCCGCTCAGCACGGGAAGACCGACCTCGGCGAACCCGGCGGCACGATGGGCGGCCGCCGAGTCCCCGCCGAAGCAGGTGCGCAGGCCGAAACCCGCGCGCGCGGTGGCGAGCACGGTGCCGGTCCCTTCTGCATCCGGCACGAACGCCCGCGGGTGCGACGAGGCGAACGCGAGCGCCCTGGCGAGCTCGTCCGGACGCAGTGCGGGGAGGTCGCCGAGCAGCACCGCCCGCGGCCGGTCACCCGGTGCCGCACGCACCCCCTGCTCGATCGCCGCCGTGAGCCCCTCGCTGCGGTCGCGCACCAGACGCACCCGGGGCAGCAGCCGCAGCGCGGTCGCCGTGACCTCGTCTCTCGTCACCACGATGACCTGGGCGACCCGCTCGCACGCGGCCGCGGCCTCGACCGTGTCGAGCGCGATCGCGCGGGCGAGGGGCTCGCGATCCACGCCGGGGATCCGCAGCCGTGACTTGCCGATCTCGGCACGCTTCACCGGGATCACCACGACCCATTCCCGTGCGGGGGCGCCCGGCAGCGGCACCCCGATTCCCGAACCGCGGATCATGTCGGAGACCTCAGCCGCGCAGCCGGGGCGCGATGTCGCGCTCGAAGAGCTGCAGGAAGCGACGCTGGTCGTGTCCGGGCGCGTGGAAGACGAGGTGGTTGAAGCCCCAGTCGATGTACTGCTGGATGTCGGCGGCCACGGCATCCGGGTCGTTCCCGACGATCCAGCGCTTCGCGATGGTCTCCAGCGGCAGCGCGTCGGCGGCCTTCTCCATCTCGACCGGGTCGGTGATGTCGTGCTTCTGCTCCTTCGAGAGCGACAGCGGCGACCAGAAGCGCGTGTTCTCCAGTGCCGCCTCCCGCGTCTCCTCGTAGGAGAGCTTGATTTCGATCATCCGGTCGTACGTGTCGAACGAGCGCTCGGACTGCTCCAGCCCCTCCTTCACCGCGGGGAGCAGCTGGTCGACGTAGAGCTCCTGCCCCTTGCCCGAGGTACAGATGAAGCCGTCGCCGGCGCGGCCGGCGTAGCGCGCCACCATCGGTCCGCCCGCGGCGATGTAGATCGGGATGCCACCCTCTGGGCGGTCGTAGATCGAGGCGTCGTGCGTCGAGTAGTACTCGCCGTCGAAGTTCACCCGGTCGCCCGACCACAGCGCCCGCATCAGGCGCACCGACTCGCGGAGCCGCGCGTAGCGCTCCTTGAACTCGGGCCACTCCTGCTCGCCCGCACCCCGGAATCCGGTCGCGATCTCGTTCAGCGCCTCCCCCGAGCCGACGCCGAGGATGATGCGGTCCTGATACAGGCAGCCCAGGCTCGCGAAGGCCTGCGCGAGAACCGCCGGGTTGTAGCGGAACGTCGGGGTCAGCACCGAGGTGCCGATGCGGATGCTCGACGTGCGCTCGCCGACCGCCGCCATCCAAGTGAGCGAGAACGGGGCGTGCCCGCCGGTGTGCCGCCAGGGCTGGAAGTGGTCGCTCGCGAACACGGACTGCATGCCGTGCGCCTCGGCCGCGACCGAGATCTCGACGAGCTCCCGTGGGTCGAACTGCTCCGCGCTGGCCTTGTATCCGAGGGTCAGTGTCATGTCGCATCCTTCTGTTCGTGTGCTGTGAGGTCTGCCAGGGCGGCGGCGTAGCCGTCGCGGTATCCCTGGTCGAGTGCTTCGGCGGTGCCCAACCAGAACAGGTCGCGCTCCGAGGGGCGCACGATGCTCGAGGCGCCGGGGAGGTCGAGGGGGCCGACGAGGTCGGCGCGGCCGCGCACCACGGCAACCGGGTTTCCGCTGGCCTTGCCCTTGACGAGATCTGATGCCGCGGCGAGCTCGTCGGCGACGCACGGGGTCGTGACGCTGAGCACCTTGCCCGCCTGGTCGGTCGTCCCGCGGAGATCGGCGATCATGCGCACGCCGCCACCACCGATCGCGACGTCGGTCTGTCCTTCGCGCCAGGGGCGACCGAGGGTGTCACTGAGGATCACGCCGACCTCGGCGCCGGTGGCCGCACGCAGCCCCGCGGCGAGCGCTCGCGCCGACCGGTCGGGGTCTTCTGGCAACAGCAGTACCCAGCCGTCGGGGGTGTTGCTGGCGTCGACGCCGGCGGCCGCGGCGACCATGCCCAGGCGGTTCTCGACGATGCGCATGGTGTGCCCGTCGAAGGTGCGGGAGGCGACGAGGCGCACGGTCTCGGCGGTGATCGCCTCTTCGCGGTCGGCGGCCTGCACGTAGCGGCCCTCCGCCTTGGAGACGATCTTCGAGGTGACCACGAGGATGTCGCCGTGCGCGAGCTCGACGCCGGTCGCGCGGATCAGGGCCACAAGGTCGTCGCCCGGTTGCACCTCGCCCATACCGGTGAGGGCGAAGACGGTGATCGCGGGGGCGCTCATGCGTGCACCTGCGGCAGCACATCGCGGCCGAAGACCTCGAGGAACTCCCGCTGGTCGGGGCCGACGTTGTGCAGGTAGATGCGCGTGAAGCCGAGGTCGGCATAGCGCTGGATCTGCGCGCGGTGCACGTCAGGGTCGGCGGAGATCAGCATCGATGCCCGCATGTCTTCGGCCGTCACCCCGCGCACCAGTTGCTCGAAGTCGTAGGGCGAGCGCACGTCGCCGCGGCGCATCCGGAGTCCGGCGACCGGCCATTCGGTGAGCGCGTTCGCGAGGGCCTGCTCGTCGGTCGGCGCCCAGGAGAGGCGCAGCTGCAGCACCTTCGGGAGAGCCTCGGGGTCGTGGCCTGCCTCACGCGCTCCCTCGGTGAACCGGGCGAGCAGCGGTGCGAGACGCTCCACCTCGGCGGAGGTCGTGATCAGTCCGTCGGCATTGCGGCCGGCGCGGCGCGCGGTGGCGGGGCCGGCAGTGGCGACATAGACCGGCGGTGCGGTCGGCGGCATCGTCCAGAGCCGGGTCGACTCCATGCGGAAGTGCTCGCCGCGGTGGCGGGTGTCGCGGCCCGCGAGCGAGGCGGTGAAGAGTTTGCGGATCAGATCGACGGCCTCGAACATGCGGTCGATGCGCTCGGCGGGTTCGGGCCAGTAGTCGCCGACGATGTGCTCGTTCAGGGCTTCCCCCGACCCGACGCCGAGCCAGGTGCGTGCCGGATACAGCATCGCGAGCGTCGCCGCGGCCTGTGCGACCACGGCGGGGTGCGTGCGGAAGCCGGGGGTGGTGACACCGGGACCGAGGTCTCCGGTGGTGTGCGCGCCGATCGCGCCGAGCATGGTCCACACGTGGGCGGCGTTGCGGTGGCGCGGAAGCCAGGGCTGGAAGTGGTCGGTGGCCATGATCCCGCGGAACCCGTGCGCCTCGGCGAGGACGCAGTTCGCGATCACGGCGGTCGGCTCGACCTGCTCGAGCATCGCGGCGTACCCGATGTGCATGTCGCCTCCTCACCGTTCTTCTACCGTTGTTCCCATTGAATGGATACTGGATCCAAAAGTCAAGACCCGCCTGCGCCTCTCGCCCCCACCCTCACGCCCCTCGCAGGTCCGCCGAGTGCACGGCATCCTGCCGAGTTCACGGCTTCTTCGCGTCAAGAAGCCGTGCACTCGTCACGAACCCGTGCAGTCGGCGTCGGTGGGCGGGGACGGGACGGGGACCGGGACGGGTCAGCGCTTCTGGCGCTGCACCGCCAGGGTCACCGTCGCGGAATCGGCAGCGGGGACCGGAGGCGCGGCGAGGTCGGGGAGACCGGCGGCGACGGGCTTGCGGGCCCGACCGATCGCCCGGCGGGACAGCGCCCATTGCAGGCCGTAGCCGATCGCGAACACCATCAGCGTGAAGATCAGCGCCATCGCGGCACCCTGATCCGGCGCGTAGAGCTGCGCGGACCGCGGGTTGATCATCGCGTAGATGTACATCGACAGCGGACGCGACGACGGGGTCGCGAGGAACGCCGGGAGCGTGAACTCGTTGGTGCCGAGGATGAACATCTGGATCCACACGGCCATCACGGTGGGCATCAGCAGCGGCGCGATGATGCGGCGGAACCCCTCGAACCGACTGGCACCACTGGTGAGAGCGGCCTCCTCGAGCTCGGGGCGGATCTGCAGCGTCGCGCTGTACGACGAGCGGTAGGCGATCGACACCCGGTACGAGTACGCGATCACGAGCGCCAGCAGCGTGCCGGCGATCGGGATGTACGGGTTGATCACCATGAAGGTGAGGAACATCGCGAAGCCGGCGATGGTCGCGGGGATCGCGACCGACGACGACGCGAACAGGTCCATCGCCTTCACCCACCAGGTCTTCTTGCTGCGCGCGATGCCATAGGCGAGCACGGTGGCGAAGACCACGGCGATCGTGGCGCTGCCGCCCGCGATGATGACCGTGCGTCCGAGCGACACCCAGAACTCCGGGTCGGCGAGCACGGTGCCGAACGCCCCGAAGTCGGTGTTGCCGAGCAGCGCGTCGATCGAGAATGCCACGGGGTAGGGCGTGATCGCCGCCCACAGCAGGGCGAGCAGCGGAAGGATGCCGGTGAGCAGCACGAACACGGCAACCAGCACCATGACCGGGATCTTCCACGGTCCCATCCGCATGGTCGAGGGTCGGAAGCCCTTGCCCGACACCGAGGCTCTGCGCTCGGCGTTGCGCGTCGCGCGCAGATAGATGGCGAACGCGATGGTCGTGATCACGAGGAACACGAGCCCCCACGCGGCGGCCAGACCGTACTGGGGCAGTTCACCCGCGTTGGAGCTGATGAGCGTCCAGAGCTTGAGGGCGAAGATGTCGCGCCCCGACTCCTGGCCGAACAGCAGCGGCACCTCGAGACTGCCGAGGCCGAGGATGAAGGTCAGCACGGTCACTCCGAGCAGGCCCGGCCAGAGCATCGGCAGGGTCACGCGGCGCAGGGTCTGCGGCCAGGAAGCCCCCGACACCCGCGCCGACTCCTCGAGCGAGCCGTCCATGTTCGTCAGGATGGGCACGATCATCAGGTACGGGAACGTGACGTTCGTGAGCGCCTGGATGAAGATCATGGTCGGGAACGCGTACGGATCGATCGGCACGTCGCTCGCGAAGGGCAGCAGCCGCAGCATCTGGTTGAGCACGCCCGATTCGGGCGACAGCATCAGCAGGTAGGCCTGCGCCTTCACGATCGGCGGGATGATGTACGGCACGATCACGAGCACCGAGATGAGCCGACGCCACGGAGCATCCGTGCGCACGGTGATCCAGGCGAGGCCGAACGCCATCAGCAGCGTGAGCAGTGTGGAGCCGCCGACGAAGGCGCCGGTCGCACCGAGCACGCCCCAGAAGTCCTCGCGCAGCTGCCACAGGGTGACGAAGTTCTCGACACCCCACTGGGCCGATGAGACGCCGAAGGGCAGGAACGGACCACGGAACGCGGTGATCACCTGAACGATCAGCGGTACCGCGAGAAGGATGAAGATGACCGCACCCGAGACGACCATCGCGATCGTCATCGAGGTGGGGCGCTTTCGCCCCGTGGTCCGTCCTGCCTTGAACATGGTTATCCGTTCAGCGCCTTGTCGGCGGCGTTGATCATGGCCTGCCAGTCGTCACGAGTGGCCTGCGTCTCGGTCTCGGCGCCGCTTTCGAGGCCGAGCAGCAGTGCGTCGGAGTTCGTCTTCATGAGTCCGGTGGACTCGGCGAACGTCTCGGCGGGGAGGCCGGCGAACGGCACCTGGGTGCTGGCAAAGCGCTCGTCCGTCATGCGGAGACTGATCCAGTCGGGGTCGAACGCGTTCCACAGCGTCCACAGTGCTGCTCCCGGCTTGTTCTTCCCGTCGGAGTTGACTCCGGAGAACTGCGCCCAGACCCCTGCGTGCTCGAACGGCGAGACCTGCAGCGCCGGGTTCGGGTTGAACAGCGTCTGGTTCAGCGCGATGGGCACGTCACCGCTCGACAGCGGAGCCCCCTGGTCCTCCAGCAGCTTCAGGTTGCCCGACGACATCAGCTCGTCGATCAGGTCGACCATCTTGTCTTCGCCCTCGGCCATGCCGTAGCCGGCGAAGACGACCGCGTTGTACCCGGCGACCGACACCTTGTCCTTGTACTCGGGGGCGAGCAGCCCGTCGAGCGTCTCCGGAACGGCATCCACCTTCTCGGTGTTGTACTGGATGAGCGTGCCGTTGATGCTGTCCGGCATGAGCTCGGGCGCCCCGATGGTGAGGTACTCCTCGGGCACTCCGAAGCTCGCCCAGTCGACCTTCTCCCAGAAGCCCTCGTCGTACATCGCGGCCATCGAGGTGATCGAGCCGGACACGACGTCGGTGTTGCGCGACCCCGTGGCCTTGGCCGAGATGATCGCCGACGACAGGTTGTAGGTGAGGCCGCGGGTCTCGACCTTGATGTCGGGGAAGCGCTCGTTGAACTGTGCGATCACGTCCGGCGACAGCTCGTACCAGTCCCAGATGACCAGGGTGCCGTCGTCGGCCTTCTTCGCCTCTTCGTAGAGGGCGTCGAGCTGCTTGTCGATCTCGGGCCAGTAGTCGTCGTAGAAGTTCTCGCAGCGGGTGATCGCCCCGACTTCGACGGCGTCGCAGACGGCCGAGGCGGCATCGCCCTTGAGCGCGCTGTCGCCGGAGGCGGCCTCGCTCTGCGTGCCGCAGCCGGTCAGGGCGAGCGCGAACGTCGCCGTGACGGCGACTGCTCCCAGTGTTCTCTTCATGATCTGAATGTCCTCTCTGACATCAGGTGTGTGATTGCGGGTGTGGTGCGGGATGGATCATGCGCCCAGCACGCGGCAGGCGTGCGGGACCAGTTCGAGGAAGACCCTGCCGCCCTCGGGGGGTGTCGCCAGCGGTGCTCCGCGGCCGACGATCGTGGCGACGGGCTCGCCCTCGGTGAGCACCTCGGCCTCGTACTCGACGATCTCGCCGAGGAACTCCACCCGCACGATGCGCACGGGGAGCACATTGGGGCGCTCGACGTCGGTCTCGTGCCAGCGCACGGTCTCCGGGCGGAAGGTCAGCGTGACCTCGTCGCCTGCCGAGACGCCGTCGGGCACGGGCGTCTGCAGCCGGGTGCCGAGCGCCTCGACCACCGCGTCGCCGGCACCGTCGCGCTCGATCACCACGGCGGGGATCATGTTCGCGCGGCCGACGAAGTTCGCCACGAAGCGGTCGGCCGGCTGGTCGTAGAGCTCGCGGGGCGTGGCCTCCTGCACGATGCGCCCGCCGTTCATCACGGCCACGCGGTCGGACATCGACAGCGCTTCGGACTGGTCATGCGTCACGTAGAGGGCACTGATGCCGAGGGTGCGCTGCAGGCTCCGCAGCTCGTTGCGCATGGTGTCGCGCAGCTTGGCGTCGAGGTTCGACAGCGGCTCGTCGAGCAGCAGCAGTCGCGGGCGATGAGCGAGGGCGCGAGCGAGGGCGAGTCGCTGCTGCTGACCGCCCGACAGCGCGGTGGCCGGACGCTGTGCGAGATGGTCGAGCTGCACCAGCTCCAGCGCCTCCATCGCCCGCTTGCGCGCCTCCTGCTTCGGCAGCTTGGAACCCGCGACCTGCAGCGGGAAGATCGCATTCGCGAACACCGTCATGTGTGGCCAGATCGCGTAGTTCTGGAACACCATGCCGATGTCGCGCTTGTCGGGCGACACGTGCTCGGTGCCGGTCGAGAGCACGTTGCCGTCGAGCGAGATGACGCCGCCGTTGCTCCGCTCGAGGCCTGCGACACAGCGCAGCGTCGTCGTCTTGCCGCACCCCGACGGTCCGAGGAGGGAGTAGAACGTCCCCGGCTCGATCGTGAAGGTGACGTCCTTGACCACGGGGACGGCGGCGCCGTCGAGCTCGTAGTCCTTCTTCAGGGCATCGACGACGAGTCGGCCGCCTCCGGATCTCTCGGTCATCGGAGCCTTCTCCTGCTTCCTTGTTCTGGATGTTGGATCCACTGCGAGTGCCGTCATCATCGTCCCTCTCTCACGACCGAGCTCACCGTCTGCGGGGCGGCCGGTGCACCCCAGGGCCGCGGCTTCTCGAAGAACACCACGACGATCGCGCACACCGCGAAGGCGATGGCCGAAAGCAGCAGCGACTGCGACATGGCCGCGGCCAGCCCGGCGCCGTCCTTCGCCGACAACTCGGTTCCCGGGTGGATCGCGCCGGGCACGAAGCCGGTGATGTGTGCGGCGAGCGTCACGTTCATCAGCACGGCCAGCAACGCCGATCCGATCACCGACCCCATCTGCCTGGTCGTCGAGTACACCCCGGATCCCGCTCCCGCCTGCGTGTGCGGCAGGTTCCGCGTGGCCGTCGACGCGAGCGGGCCGAACATCCCCGAGACGCCCACCCCCAGCAGCGCGGACGGCAGCAGCAGGAGCCAGAAGGGCGCGTCGAGGGTCATGGTCGCCGCGTACCAGGCCATGGCCACAGCCGAGAGGACGAAGGCCGCGAAGGTCACCCAGCGCGGGCCGATCCGGTCGCTCAGCTTGCCGACGAACGGCCCGAGCACTCCCGAGACCACCGCCATCGGCGCGAGCATGAGCGCCGCGAGTGTGGGGTCGAGGCCGCGGGCGACCTGGAAGTAGAAGGCGAGCGGCACCGGCATGGCCGTGATGCCGACCCCGACGAGGAAGATCGTGGCGTTCGCGACCGAGAAGTTGCGGTCGCGGAAGAGAGCGAGCGGCATGAGCGGCTCGGCGCGATTGAAGCGCTGCCACAGCACGAAGAGCACCAGCAGCACGGCGCCGGTGACGATCAGTCCCCACACCGTGATCGGACCGAGGATCACACCCCAGTCGTAGACCTCGCCCTCCTGGATGCCGAACACCAGCAGGAAGAGGCCGAGTCCGGAGAGGGCGACGCCGAGCCAGTCGAAGCGATGCGGGTGCCCCTCCAGGTTCGGCACCAGACGCCAGGCGATCACGAAGGCGACGATGCCGACCGGGACGTTGACGAAGAAGATCCACTCCCAGCCGACCGTGTCGGTGAGCACACCGCCGAGGATCGGCCCCACGAGCGTCGCCAGTCCGCCGACCGCGCCCCACGCCCCCATCGCCTGACCGCGACCGCGCGGCGGGAAGACCCGGGCGATGATCGCCATGGTCTGCGGCGTCATCAGCGCGGCTCCGAAACCCTGCACGGCCCGCGCGGCGATGAGCATCCCGATGCTGTCGGCCAACCCGCACGCCAGCGAGGCGAGGGTGAACACGACGAGGCCCACGAGATAGACCCGCTTGGGGCCGAACCGGTCACCGAGCCGGCCGGTCACCAGCAGCGGGACCGCATAGGCGAGCAGGTAGGCGCTGGTGACCCAGATGACCGTGGTGAGGTCGGCGTCGAACGCCGCGAGGATGACCGGGTTGGCGATCGCCACGATCGTCGTGTCGACGAGGATCATGAAGAAGCCGATGCACAGTGCCCACAGGGCCGGCCACGGTCGGACGTTCTGGTTCATGGATCTCTTTCGGGAGGGATCGTCGTGGATGCTGCGGGAACGTGGTCCGGTGTCCGCCCTGCACGCCCCTGATGTGCAGGACGGACGCCGAAGTTCCGGGGCGGCCTCAGCCGTCGGTGGCGGGGATGCCGGTGACGACCTCACCCAGCAGCGGGGTCGAGACCGCGTAGATGCCGTGGTTGGCGAAGAGCCAGATCACGTTGCGGTCCCACTCGACGAAGATGCCGTGCACGGGGGCGGCGAGGTCATCGTCGTCCTTGAGGCCCATCGGCGGCACGAAGTACGCGCCGACCTTCGGGTTCTCCGGGTCGCGCACGTCGAAGATCTGCAGCCCCGCGGCGTAGAACGCGTAGGGGACGACTCCGCCGTGCGGGGTGCCCGTGTTGGTGAAGTAGCCCGAGCGCTTGGGACCGAACGATCCGCGGCGCTGCGCCCAGTCGGTGAACGCGGCCTCGGCCGGCGGGGTCGGCCGCGGCAGGGTGCGCACGACCCGCGGGTTCGTGGGGTCGGACACGTCGACCTGATAGATCTCCTTGGCCGGTTCGTAGCAGTCGGTGTTCATCGGGTAGCCCGAGACGTAGACGTATCCGGTCTCCTCGACCTGGGTCGTGTCGACGTTGTCGCCCTCGGTGCCCGCGACGCTGACCGGCAGGTCGCACCAGCCGACGTGGTGGATGTTCGTGGGGTCCGACACGTCGAGCACGAAGAGGCCCTGACCACCCTGCGCCGCGTAGCCGTACTTCGCGCCGGACTCGACCGAGCGCGGCAGGAAGATGCCCATGCGCGAGCCGAACCACGAAGTCTTGTTGTTCCAGCGCGCGTTGTCGGCGAGGTACTCGGAGTCGACCTCTTCGCCGGCACGGGAGCCGGGCACCCACCAGTTCGAGAGCAGTTCGGGCTTCGCCGGGTCGGACACGTCGTAGGCCGCGTGCCCCGCCGTCCACAGCGTGGTCTTGTACGGCTGGTTGGTGAATGTGTTGTCGGGCGCGGTGGCCACGAAGAGGTACTTGTCGCCGTAGTACACCGGCAGGTCGAGCACCCCATTGCCCTCCTGGACCTCGTCCGGTCCGTGGTTCGGATCGGTCGAGACCTCGGTGATGAGCGTCCAGTCGCGCGGGCTCGGGCCGTTCATCTCCCAGGTGCGGAAGCCGCGCAGGCCCTCCCACTCCTTGAGCTGCCCCTCGACGGTGTCGTCGATCCACTTGTTGGCGACACGTCCCTTGAGGAAGTACCGCGGGGTCTCGCTCGCCTGGATGGCGATGTGCTTGCCGAGCTTCTGGTTCCACTGCACCGTGGTGGCGCCGAACTGCGGGCGAGGGTCGTCCCAGCCCCACTGCTCCTCGTCGACGATGGTGAGGTCGCGCGGGTCGGTGATGTCGTACAGCTTCCAGTGGTTGCCGCCGCCGTAGTGCAGCATGAGCCGGCGGCCGTCCCAGTCGTAGATGCACTGCCACGAGTGGCTCGTGTTCACCACGATCGGGTAGAACGCCTCGGCGGTCGCGTTGAGGGAATAGGTCTCGGGGTCGCGGTAGTCGAGCTGGCCCGGCCAGTCGACGAACACATCACGCGGAACCGACGGCGTGTGCTCCGGCGGCAGGAAGGTGCCGTCGGGCTGCATACCCCAGGTCGAGGGGTCCGGGTCGGCCGGTTCACCCTCGACGCGCTGAAAGTCCTCCGGGCGGTACTTCTTCGCATCGGGCACGTAGGGAGAGCCGGCCATGTCGCCTCCATTGGCTGAATCGGGTGAGATCGTCACGACGTCGTGTCGTCTCATCAGGTTCACCCTGCGGGAGCGATGCTGTCCAATATCCATACGGGTCAGAGCTATGACCATTCGGACATATCAGCCGGCGAAGCGCGGCTCCGTCTGGGCGTACTCGCGCTCGAGCTCGGCGAGACGTGCACCCTCTTCGCGCAGGTGGGTGAGCAGAGCGGATGCCGCGGGCGACGGCGCCCGATCCTTCGGCACCGTCACGCCCACCGAACGGCGGATGGAGCTCAGCGGCGTGGGCAGGATCCGCAGCTCGCGGTCGTCGACGGCGATGAACATCGGCAGCGCCGCGATCACGTCGGTCGAGATGAGCAGCGTGCGCAGCGTCAACATCGACGTGCACTCGACCCGGTCGGGCGGCAAGGGCAGCCCCTCGTGGAAGAAGACGGCCTCGAGCTCGGCGCGCAGCGCGGTCTGCGCGACGGGGAAGATCCACGGATACGAGATCAACTCGGCGAGCGAGTTGGCCTTGATGCCGCCGAGCACCGGATGCCCCGCTCGCGCGACCAGGCGGATCGGCTCCTGGTGCAGCCGTTCCTGCTCGAGCCGCACCGGCACCGTCGGTGAGAGCCGCCCGACCGTGAGGTCGAGGTCGCCCGAGAGCAGCAGCTGCTGCAGCGTGTCGGGCGTGCCCTCGCGCACCACCACGGTCAGACGCGGATGCTCGGCCTTGAGCCCGGCGATGGCCCGCGGCAGCAGCAGGTTCGAGCCGGCGAGGTGCGTGCCGACCGTGACGGTGCCGAGCTGGCCGGCCTGCAGCAGCCGCACCTCCTCGCCCGCAGCGCGCAGTTCGGCGAGTACCGAGCGGGCGCGTTCGATGAACGAGTGTCCGTACTGCGTGGGCCTGACCCCGCGCGGCAGCCGCTCGAACAGCGGCACGCCCAAGACGTCTTCGACCTCGCGGAGGCCGCGGGTGACGACGGGCTGGGTGATGTGCAGCGACTCGGCGGCGCGCACCAGGGTGCCTTCGTCGGCGATGGCGGTGATGAGGACGAGGTGGCGGATCTTGACCCGTCCGTCGAGCAGTCGATCGGTGACCATGATCGGGACTATAGCCGTATGGGCATGGCAGTGCATCAAGAGAGTATTTGTCGGCATCCCTCGAACCTTCCTAGCCTGAGCCCATGCCTTCCGAGACGATGACGCCTCCCCTCCGTGCCGCCGAGCCGGGGCGGGCGCCGCGCGCGATCCACAACATGATCGCCGGCGAGCGCGTGGAGGGGATCGCCACGTTCCAGAAGATCAGCCCGGTCGACGGCTCGGTCATCGCCGAGGTGCACGAGGCCGGCACCGAGCAGGTCGACCGTGCCGTGGCCGCTGCTCGCGCCGCGTTCGACGGCCCGTGGGGACGGATGACCGTCGCCGAGCGCGCCCGCCTGCTGCGCGGGGTGGCCGACGCGATCGACCGCCGCGCCGACCAGCTCGTCGCGGCCGAGGTCGGCGACACCGGCAAGCCCGAGGCCCTCGCCCGCGACCTCGATGTGGCACGCGCCGCCGCGAACTTCCGCTCCTTCGCCGACACGGTCTCGTCAGCGGGTCTCGACTCGTTCCTGACCGAGCTGCCCGACGGACGCCGCGCCCTGAACTACGCGGTGCGCAAGCCGCTCGGGGTCGTCGCCGTGATCGTGCCGTGGAACCTGCCGCTGCTGCTGCTCACGTGGAAGCTGGCTCCGGCCCTCGCCACCGGCAACACGGTCGTCATCAAGCCCTCGGAGGAGACGCCGTCGTCGGCCACCCTGCTCGCCGAGATCCTCGCCGAAGCGGGTGTCCCCGCCGGGGTCGTGAACGTCGTGCACGGTTTCGGTGCCGACTCGGCGGGCGAGGCCCTCACGAAGCACCCGGGCATCGACGGGGTGACTTTCACCGGGGAGTCGTCCACCGGCTCCGCCATCATGCGCGCGGTCTCGCCCCGCGTGCGCCCCGTCTCGTTCGAGCTCGGCGGCAAGAACGCCGCTCTCGTGTTCGCGGATGCCGACCTCGACGCCGCCGTCGCCGGTCTCGCCCGCTCCACGTATCTCAACACCGGCCAGGTGTGCCTGTGCACCGAGCGCATCTACGTGCAGCGTGCGGTCTTCGACGACGTCGCGGCGGGTCTCGCCGAGCACGCCGCCCGCCTGCGTCTGGGTCGCCCCGAGGACCCGGCCACGACCACCGGTCCGCTCATCTCGCAGGCGCACCGCGAGAAGGTGCGCTCCTACTTCGACCTCGCCGTCGCGGAGGGCGCGACCGTGCTCGCCGGCGGCGGCATCCCGACCCTCGGCGACGGACTCGACGGCGGATCGTGGATCGAGCCGACCCTGTGGACGGGCCTCGACAACAGCCACCGCACCGTGCGCGAAGAGGTGTTCGGCCCCGTCGCCGCCCTGATCCCCTTCGACACCGAGGAAGAGGCGATCGCGCTCGCGAACGACACCGACTACGGGCTCGCCGCCGTCACCTGGACCACCGACCTCACCCGCGGACACCGCGTCGCGCAGCAGATGCGCACCGGGATGTCGTGGGTCAACACCTGGTACCTGCGCGACCTGCGGAGCCCCTTCGGCGGCGTCGGGCTCTCGGGCATCGGCCGCGAGGGCGGACACCACTCGCTGGAGTTCTACACCGAGCCGACGAACGTGTGCGTGCAGCTGTGACCGGTATCCAGGATTCCGACGCCGCCGCCGATGCTGTCCGTGCGGCGGACGAGCGGCTGCGACGGGCGGCCGAATCCGGGCGTCCGTGCGCACCGGTGCGCGACCTGCTCGGCGAGACCGATCAGGATGCCGCGTACGCGGTGCAGTCGCTCGGCATCGCCCGGCGCCTCGACGAGGGTCGCCGCATCGTCGGTCGCAAGATCGGCCTCACCTCGCCGGCCGTGCAGACGCAGCTCGGCGTCGACAGCCCGGACTACGGCGTGCTGCTGGACGACATGATCTTCGCCGACCGCGAGCCGATCGACCTCGCCCGCTTCCTGCAGCCGCGGGCCGAGGCCGAGGTCGCCTTCGTGCTGGGCCGCGACCTCGACTCCCCCACCACGCACGTCGCCGACGTGATCCGGGCCACGGAGTTCGTGCTGCCCGCGATCGAGGTCGTCGACTCCCGCGTGGCCGGGTGGGACATCCGCATCACCGACACCATCGCCGACAACGCCTCCAGCGGGGCGGTCGTGCTCGGCACCACGCCCCGACGCCTCGACGGGTTCGACCTGACCGCGCTCGGCATGACGCTCGACCGCGAGGGACGGCCGGTCTCGACCGGATCGGGCGCCGCGTGCCTCGGGAGCCCGGTGATCGCGGTGGCCTGGCTGGCACGCGAGGTCGCGCGACGCGGGCAGCCGCTGCGCGCGGGCGAGGTCATCCTCTCCGGCGCGCTCGGCCCCATGGTCGACGCGACCGCCGGGGTGTATCGCGCCCGGCTCGACGGCCTCGGCGAGGTGCGTGCCGACTTCTTCGGCACGGCATCCGGCGCCGCATCCGGAACATCGACGGAAGGGGCTGCGGCATGACCGTCGGCATCGCCATCATCGGCTCGGGCAACATCGGCACCGACCTGCTCATCAAGGTCAAGCGACTTTCGACCACGCTGCATGTGGTCGCGATGGCCGGCATCGACGAGCAGTCCGACGGGCTCGCCCGTGCGCGGCGGCTCGGTGTCGCCACGACTCATGAGGGCGTGGACGGACTCATCGCGATGCCCGAATTCGCCGACGTCGAGCTCGTGTTCGACGCCACCTCGGCCGGAGCCCACGCCCGCAACGACGCGCTCGTGCGCAATGTCGGACGCATCATGGTCGACCTGACCCCCGCGGCGATCGGTCCCTACGTCGTGCCGGTCGTGAACCTCGAGGCGCACCTCGGTGCGACGAACGTGAACATGGTCACGTGCGGTGGCCAGGCCACGGTGCCGATGGTGGCCGCGGTGTCGCGCGTCGCCCCGGTGGCCTACGCCGAGATCGTCGCCTCGATCGCCTCGAAGTCGGCCGGGCCCGGCACCAGGGCCAACATCGACGAGTTCACCGAGACCACCGCCCGCGCACTGGAGGTGATCGGCGGCGCCGACCACGGCAAGGCCATCATCGTGCTCAACCCCGCCGACCCGCCCCTCATCATGCGCGACACCGTGTTCTGCCTGGTCGAGGGAGACCCCGCCGCGCTGGACCGCGATGCCGTCAGCGCGTCGGTCGCCGACATGGTCGCCGATGTGCAGGCGTACGTCGGGGGCTACCGGCTCAAGCAGCAGGTGCAGTTCGACGAGGTCGACGAGGCCTACGTGCCCGCCCTCGATCGCCCGTTCCGCGGCACGCGCGTCACCGTCCTGCTGGAGGTGGCGGGCGCCGGCCACTATCTTCCGGAGTACGCGGGCAATCTCGACATCATGACCTCGGCCGCCCTGCGCACGGCCGAGCGACTCGTCGCCGAACGGACAGGGGTTCCCGCATGACCACCACTCCTCCCCGCGTGTACGTGCAGGACGTCACCCTCCGCGACGGCATGCACGCCATCGGCCACGGCTACACGACCGAGCAGGTGCAGGGCATCGCCCGAGCTCTCGAAGCTGCGGGCGTGGATGCCATCGAGGTCGCGCACGGTGACGGCCTCGGCGGTTCGAGCGTGGCCTACGGGCAGGGCGCGCACACCGACTGGCAGTGGATCGAGGCGGCCGCCGAGGTGCTGGACCGCGCCGTCTTGACCACCCTGATCCTGCCCGGCATCGGCACGATCGACGACCTCGCCCGCGCCCGCGACCTCGGTGTCGCGAGCGTGCGCGTCGCGACGCACTGCACCGAGGCCGACGTCGCGATCCAGCACATCACCTGGGCGCGCGAACACGGCATGGATGTGTCGGGCTTCCTGATGATGAGCCACCTCAACGACCCGCGCGGACTCGCCGAGCAGGCGAAGATCATGGAGGCGGCCGGCGCGCACTGCGTGTACGTCACCGACTCGGGCGGGCGTCTCACGATGCGCGATGTCGCCGATCGCGTCGACGCCTACCGCGAGGTGCTCGACCCCGGCACGCAGATCGGGATCCACGCCCACGAGAACCTCTCGCTGAGTGTCGCCAACAGCGTCACGGCGGTCGAGCACGGCGTGTACCGGGTCGATGCCTCTCTCGCAGGGCAGGGTGCCGGAGCCGGGAACTGCCCGATCGAGGCGTTCATCGCGGTGGCCGACCTGCTCGGCTGGGAGCACGGCTGCGACCTGTTCGCGCTGCAGGATGCGGCGGAGGAGCTGGTGCGTCCGCTGCAGCGCCGCCCCGTCCGCGTCGACCGCGAGACGCTCACTCTGGGCTACGCGGGGGTGTACTCGAGCTTCCTGCTGCACGCCGAGCGCGCGGCCGAGAAGCACGGCATCGATGCCCGCGACATCCTCGTGGAGCTCGGCCGCCGCCGGATGGTGGGCGGCCAGGAAGACATGATCGTCGACGTCGCCCTCGACCTCGTCGCCGCCCGCGCGGGGGTGACCTCGTGACCGCCGATGCTGTGTTCGCCGCCGCGCTCGACACCGCGCAGCGCACCGCGAGCCCGATCAGCCAGCTCTCCTCGACCGCAGACGTCGGCCTCGACACCGCCTACGCCACGCAGCATGCGCTGATCGCCCGTCGTGTCGCCCGCGGCGAGCGCATCGCCGGCCTCAAGCTCGGCTTCACGAGCCAGGCGAAGGCGCAGCAGATGGGCGTGCACGACGTGATCATGGGCACGCTCACCGATGCCATGCGCCTCCACGACGGCGCGGTGTTCGACCGCCGATCCGCCATCCACCCACGCATCGAACCCGAGGTCGCGTACCTTCTGGCGGCCGACATCGACGGCTCCGAGGCCGGTCGCCCGCTGTCGGAGGTCGTCGCCGCGGTCGCGCCCGCGCTGGAGATCATCGACTCCCGGTACCGGGACTTCCGATTCAGCCTCGCCGACGTGGTGGCCGACAACACCTCGGCCGCCGCCTACGTGATCGGCCCGTGGACCGCGTTCGCACAGGCAGGCGCGCTCGACAACCGGGCGGTGCAGCTCGAGGTCGACGGCCGGGTGAGCGCCACCGGCTCGACCGCCGCGATCCTCGGCGATCCCGGCCGCGCCATCGCCGCGGCGGCACGACTCGCCGCCCGCCACGGCTTCACGCTGCGTGCCGGCACGGTGCTGCTCGCCGGAGCCGCGACCACTGCGGTTCCGCTCCCCGACCACGGCGTCGTCGAGGCGACCATTGCCGGACTCGGTCGTGTCGGCATCCGCACGCACGACGGGGCCGACAGCCTCGCGCAGGAGGGAGCACGATGACCGGATCAGGCGGCATCCTCGTCGAGGGCAAGGCGACCCCGAGAGGTCGTTTCCCGCACGTCAAGGTCTCGGGCGACCTGGTCTTCGTCTCGGGAACGTCGAGCAGGCGCCCCGACAACACCATCGCCGGTGCCGAGGCCGACGAGTTCGGGGCCACCCGCCTCGACGTGGCCGTGCAGACCCGCGCGGTCATCGAGAACATCCGCGAGGTGCTCGCCGCCGCCGGTTGCGGGCTCGACGACCTCGTGCAGGCGACGACCTTCCTCGTCGACATGAACGACTTCGCCGCCTACAACGCCGTCTGGGCCGAGTACTTCGACGAGCAGGGCCCGGCCCGCACCACGGTCGCCGTGCACGCCCTGCCGCATCCGCACCTGCGCATCGAGATCCAGGCGATCGCGCGCCGCCCCGAAACCGAAACCATCACCGACCGCACCACCGCTGCCACTCTCGAGGAGGAGAAATGAGCACCATCCCACCCGTCATCGATTTCGCCGCATGGATCAAGGAGAACGAACACCTCCTGAAGCCGCCGGTCAACAACAAGGCCGCCTGGACGCCGATGGGCGACTTCATCGTGCAGGTCGTCGGCGGCCCGAACCAGCGCACCGACTTCCACTTCGATCCGTACGAGGAGTGGTTCTACCAGTACCGCGGCAACATGCACGTGAACATCCAGACCCCCGAGGGGCTGCAGCGCATCGACATCCGCGAGGGCGAGATGTGGCTGCTGCCCGGCAACGTCTTCCACTCGCCGCAGCGCCCCGAAGAGGGCTCCATCGGCATCGTGATCGAGCGCATCCGCGAAGAGGGCACGCTCGAGAAGTTCGCCTGGTTCTGCCCGAACTGCAACGCCAAGGTGCACGAGGTCGAGCTGCAGGTGCGCGACATCGTCGAAGACCTGCCGCCGGTGTTCCGCGACTTCTACGAGAGCGAAGAGGGGCGCACCTGCCCGGAGTGCGGCGCCGTCCATCCCGGCAAGGGCTGAAGCCCCTTGGGCACGATCGACGTTCACACCCACTTCGTGCCGAGTTCCTGGCCCGACCTGTCATCGCAGGTCGGGCCGGGTCTCTGGCCGACGCTGCGCGTGGACTCCGAGCGCGAGGCGATGATCATGCTCGGCGAGACCGAGTTCCGGCGTATCGGAGACGACTGCTGGGATGCCGAGGTGCGCCTGGCCGACATGGATGCCGACGGCGTCGAGATGCAGGTCGTCTCCCCCACGCCCGTCTTCTTCTCGTACGACAAGTCGGGCGATGAGGCGGTCAAGGTCGCGCGCATCTTCAACGACCTCGCCCTGGAGATCTGCGCACCCGCCCCCGACCGGCTGATCCCGTTCGCGCAGGTGCCCCTGCAGAATCCGGATGCCGCGTGCGCCGAGGCCGACCGTGCCATCGCCTCCGGCCATGCGGGGGTCGAGATCGGCAACCACGTCGGCGACCGCGACCTCGACGACGAGGGCACCGTGACGTTCCTGCAGCACTGCGCCGATCGGGGCATCCCCGTCTTCGTGCATCCGTGGGACATGGCGGGCTCGCCCCGGCTCGATCGGTGGATGGCGCGCTGGCTCACCGGTATGCCCGCCGAGACGCACCTGTCGATCATCGCCCTCATCCTGGGCGGCGTCTTCGACCGCGTGCCGCCGACGCTGCGCCTGGCATTCGCACACGGCGGCGGATCCTTCGCATTCTGGTTGGGCCGCTTCGAGAACGCCTGGCAGCAGCGGCCCGATCTCATCGGTGTGAGCGAACGGCCGCCGTCGGCCTACCTCGACCGGTTCAGCGTCGACAGCGTCGTGTTCGACCCGATCGCCCTGCGCGTGCTGGTCGAGACGCTCGGCACCTCGCAGGTCATGGTCGGCAGCGACTACCCCTACCCCCTGGGAGAGCGGCCCGTCGGCAGCGTCGTCGACCGCGCCGACTTCCTCGACGAGGCGCAGAAGAGCGCCATCCGCCGCGACAACGCCCTGCGTTTCCTCGGCCGCTGATCCCGACCTCGAACGGACCCTCATGAGCACCACCTCCCTCCGCCCGGCCATCGACCGTGCGACGTGCACCGCCCTCGACGAGAGCGATCCGCTGGCGCCGATGCGCGAGCGCTTCGTGCTGCCCGACGGCGTGATCTACCTCGACGGCAACTCGCTCGGCGTGCTGCCCCGGCACACCGCCGCGCACGTGCAGCGGGTGATCACCGAGGAGTGGGGAACGGGACTCATCCGCAGCTGGAACGACGCCGGGTGGTTCGCGAAGCCGCGCACGGTCGGCGACCGCATCGCGCCGCTGATCGGGGCGGATGCCGGCGAGGTCGTGCTGGGCGACTCGACGTCGGCGAGCCTCTTCCAGGCGACGGTCGCCGCGGTGCGGCTTCGACCCGGCCGCCGGGTGATCGTCGCGGAGCGCGGCAACTTCCCCACCGACCTCTACATGCTGGAGGCGGTGCAGGAGCTGCTCGGCGGGGGAACGCCCCTGGAGCGCCGGCTCATCTCCGACGACGGCCCCACCCTCGACGACGTGCTCGACGAGCACGTCGCCGTCGTCGTGCTCACCCAGGTCGACTACCGGACCGGTCGGATGCACGACATGGCCGAGGTCACGCGCAAGGTGCATGCGGCCGGCGCCCTCGTGGTCTGGGACCTGTGCCACAGTGCCGGTGCCGTGCCGATCGACCTGAACGGAGCGGATGCCGACTTCGCGGTCGGCTGCACCTACAAGTACCTCAACGGCGGTCCCGGCTCGCCGTCGTTCATCTGGGCCGCCACCCGGCACCATGACGCGGCGCGTCCGGCGTTGACCGGCTGGCACGGCCACGCCCGCCCGTTCGACTTCACCGTCGATTACGCTCCTGCCCCGGGCATCGAGCGCTTCCGGGTCGGCACGCCGCAGCTGCTGTCGGTCGCCGGACTCGAGGCCAGCCTCGACATCTGGGACGACGTCGACATGGAGGCAGTTCGCGAGAAGAGCCTGCGGCTGACCGAGCTCTTCATGTCCCTCGTCGACACGCGGCTCACGCCCCACTGGGGAATCGAGCCGGTCACCCCGCGCGAGTCCGTTCGCCGCGGCAGCCAGGTGTCGCTCCGCCATGAAGACGGCTACGCGGTGATGCAGGCCTTGATCGAGCGCGGGGTCATCGGCGACTTCCGGGCGCCCGACCTCATCCGCTTCGGCTTCACGCCGCTCTACACCTCATATGCCGACGTGTGGGATGCGGTCGACGTGCTGGAAGACGTGCTGCGCACCGAGATCTGGCGCGAACCGCGCTTCGCCCGCCGCGGCACCGTCACCTGACCGGCGGGACCATGCGAGGAGGGGACCGGCGATACGTCGCCGGTCCCCTCATCGCATGGTGGTGCGTCGCCCGTCAGGCGCTCTCGCCCGCCGCCTCGGTCGCCGCGGCATCCAGCAGCGCGATCACGCCGTCGCGCACGTGGTTCAGGTGCGACTCGAGCACGCGCAGCGCCTCGTCCGCATCGCCCGCGGCGACCACGTCGATGAGCTCACTGTGCGAATGGTCGTGCGCACCGGGCGAGACCAGGCGCCAGCCGAGCACATAGCGCCCGAGCTTCAGGCGCAGCTGCTCGATCATCTCCCACATCAGCGGACGCGATTCGGCGTCGTACAGCGTCGCGTAGAACTCGGTGCGTGCCTCGACGAACTCGCCGCCCTCGGAGATGTCGTCGGCCGTCTTCGCGAGGTCACGCAGGCGGGCGACCCGTTCCGGCGTGATCTCGGCCATCGCCAGCCGCAGCGCCTCCTTCTCGAGCAGAGTGCGCAGGTGGTAGACCTCTGTGGCCTCCTCGACCGAGAGCGCACGCACCATCGCACCGCGGCGCGCGTGGAAGATCACGAGCCCGTCGGCCTCGAGCTGGATCAGCGCCGAGCGGATGGGCAGTCGCGAGATGCCGATGGACTCGGCCAGCGTCTCCTGGCGCAGCTTCATCCCCGGCGGGAGTGTGCCGTCGAGGATCGCATCGCGGATGATGTCGTACGCCATCGCGCCGACCGACCGGTATCCGGCTCCGTGCCGCTGCGCGAGCTTCTGCAGCGCCTCGGCCCGCTCCTTGGGCGACGCGGCGTTTCCTGATTGCACCATGGGCCGAGGTTATCGGATCAGCGCCCCGAACTCTGCATTCTGGATCCAAAATCACCCGCGTCGCGGTCTGTGCGTGCCGCGGAAGCACACGCCCCACACGCACAGAACGCCCCCTGTCCCGAAGGACAGGGGGCGTTCCGGGAAGTGCCTTACTTGGCGGCGACGACCTGCAGCGTGATGACTGCAGTGACGTCTTCGTGCAGACGCACGGTCGCCTCGTGGTCACCGGTCACCTTGATGGGCGACGGGATGTGCACCTTGCGCTTGTCGATCGAACCCAGGCCGGCGGCTGCGACAGCATCCGCGACGTGGTCGGTCTTGACGGAGCCGAAGAGACGACCCTCCTTGCCGGCCTTGACCGCGAGACGCACCTTGGTGCCCTCGAGAGCGTTCTTCAGCGCGACAGCGTCGTCACGATCGTGGATCGCGCGTGCCTGACGCGCGGCCTGGATCGAAGCGACCTGCTTTTCGCCACCGCGGGTCCACGCCGTAGCGAAGCCCTGCGGGATGAGGAAGTTCCGGGCGTACCCGTTCTTGACCTCGACAACGTCACCGGCACTACCCAGCCCGGCGACCTCGTTCGTGAGAATCAGCTTTGCCATCTCGATACCCCTTACCGGCCGGCGCCAGCGTAGGGCAGGAGCGCCATTTCGCGCGCGTTCTTGATCGCCGTGGCGATCAGACGCTGCTCCTGCACCGAGACACCGGTGATACGACGGGCACGGATCTTGCCGCGCTCCGAGACGAACTTGCGAAGGGTGGCGACATCCTTGTAATCGATGACACCAACCCGGATGGACTTCGCGGGAGCGGTGGGCTTGCCACCCTTCCGCGGCTTGCGGCGGTCGCCGCTCGACTTTCCAGCCATTGTTTTTCCTTAGTGATGAGCGGATGCCGGTTTCCGAGACGAGCTCGGCGGCCGGATCCAGAAGTTGTTCAGAACGGGGTGTCGTCGCCGAAGCTGCCCGGAGTGCTCCAGGCATCTGCGCTCGTCGAGGAACCGGGGGTCGACCACGGCTCTTCCGACACCTGCTGCTGCGCGGGACGAGCCTGTCCGCCGCCGGCACCACCGGCACCGCCGGCACCACCGGTCGAGGCCGCACGGGTGACCTGCGCGGTCGCGTACCGGAGCGAGGGGCCGATCTCGTCGACCTCCAGCTCGATCGCGGTGCGCTGGTTGCCCTCGCGGTCCTGGTAGGAGCGCTGACGCAGACGGCCCTGCGCGATGACGCGCATGCCCTTCGTCAGCGAACCCGCCACGTGCTCGGCGAACTCGCGCCAGACGGATGCACGGAGGAACAGCGCATCGCCGTCCTTCCACTCATTCGCGGCACGGTCGAAGTTCCGAGGCGTCGAAGCGATGGTGAAGTTCGCCACCGGCAGCCCGTTCTGCGTGTAGCGCAGCTCGGGGTCGGCCGTGAGGTTTCCCACAACGGTGATGACGGTTTCGCCGGCCATGGACGTCAGGCCTTCGCAGCCTTGGCGGCCTTGCGAGCAGCCTTCTCTTCGGAGCGCTTGGCCTCCGAAGCGACCATCGCCTGAGCCTCTTCCGAGCGGAGGACCTTGGTGCGCATGATCTGCTCGTTCAGCTTCAGCTGACGGTCGAGCTCCTGCGTGGCCTCGCTGGTAGCGGTGAAGTTGACGACGGCGTAGATGCCTTCGTTCTTCTTCTGGATCTCGTAGGCCAGACGGCGCTTACCCCAGATGTCGACCTTGTCAATCGAGCCACCATCGTTGGTGATGACCTTCAGGAACTTGTCGAGCGTAGGTGCGACCTGGCGCTCGTCGATCTCGGGAGTCAGAATGACCATGAGTTCGTACTGGTGCGTCACTTACCCACCTCCTTCGGACTAGAACGGCTCTCGGGACTTTCCCGGGAGCAGGAGGGTGTGTGCACGTGCCCGCCCCAGGAATCCCGAATGGACGCCGGAAAGCAGACAACCTCGACAGTCTAGCGGAGATTCCTCCGTGTCGCCCGCACGGGTCGGCGCCCACCCTTGGCATGCTGGAGGGCGTGCCCGGTGACGGTCATCAGGCACTCGACCAGAGGGGGGACGCCATGCGCGTCAACAAATGGGGGGTCGGCGTGATTCTCGCCGCCGCCGTGCTGCTCACCGGATGCTCGGCGGGCGGATCGGACAAGCCGGCCGAGTCGAAGCCGAGCAGCGGCGCTTCGCAGGAGGCCGAGGCTCCGGCGACGGACTGCCCTGAGCTGAAGGACGGCGACACCGTCGACGGCTCGGCACTCGGCGCCTGCATCGCAGACGCCATGTCGACCACCGCGGGCTACGCCGCGAAGACCACCGTCATGGGCATCGAGTCGACGGCGAAGTTCAACCCGTCGGAGAAGGCCCTCGAGTCGATCTCTCCGGCCGGCTCGCTGATCGCCATCGGCGACGACGTCTGGGTGAAGTCCGCGACGAGCGAGTGGCAGGTCGCCGATCCGAAGTCGAGCGACCCGGTCATCGCCGCGCTGAGCGCCACCGCCGCCGACGTCACGTCGCTCGACCCGGCTGCTGCCGCCGAGGCCATGACCGGCGAGTTCACGGTGACCGGCACCGGCGAGCGCCTGGGCGAAGAGGTCTTCCTCCTGACCGGCTCGATCGACCAGCAGGGCACCACGGTCGACGTCGTCTTCGAGGTCACGGCGGACTACGTCAACCTCGCGTCGACCAGCACCGCCTCGCTCGAGGGCCAGTCGGTCGAGATCTCGATGGAGATCACCGAGTGGGACGTGAAGCAGGACATCGTCGCACCGCTCTGATCCAGAGCTGATGCTGCGGGCCGGGGCTGCTGCCTCGGCCCGCAGTGCGTTCGGGGATCTCCGCGAGGCTCCGGGTCACACGGAATGCAGGAGATCGCGCGTTGTGAAGGAGCTCGTGCCCGATCCGGTCCTTCAGGTCGGGATATCTCCTTCGTGTCACGCGTTTCAGTACATGGCCGCTCAGTACATGACCGGCGGGATCTCGGCCCACACCGTGCGGTCGTCGACCGAGGGTGCGGCGGGGATGCGGCCGGCACCGTCGGGCTCCGGGATCGCCGCGAGCAGCGCCTTCGTGTACGGATGCTGCGGCGCCGCCCAGAGCTGATCCGTCGGACCGGACTCGAGCACACGCCCGCCGAACATCACGAACGTGCGGTCAGCGATGCGGCGCACCACGGCGAGGTCGTGCGAGATGAACAGCATCCCGGCTCCCGACTCCGCGACCAGGTCACGCATCAGGCCTGCCACACTCGTCTGCGTCGAGGCGTCGAGTGCCGAGATCGGCTCATCGGCGACGAGGAGCGATGGCCGCGCGGCCAGGGCCCTGGCGATCGCGATGCGCTGCTTCTGCCCACCCGAGAACTGGTGCGGGAAGCGGGTGCTCACGGTCGTCGGCAGGCCGACGCGTTCCAGCCACTCGTCGACGGTCGACCCCTCGGCGCCGCGCGCCCGGGCGGTCGCGATGCCGTCGGCGATCTGGTCGCCCACACGGCGGCGGGGGTTCAGCGACGTCGCCGGATCCTGGAACACCATCTGGATGCCGGTCATCGCGGTCGGACGACGACGGATGCCGAGGGGGGCCACGGGCTCATCGCGGAAGAGCACCGTTCCGCCGGCGGTCTTCTCGATGCCGACGACGGCGCGGGCGAGGCTCGACTTGCCGCTGCCGGACTCGCCGACGAGCGCGACTGTCTCACCCGCGGCGACACGGATCGACACCCCGTTCACGGCGATCACGGGCGGGTTGCCCGGGTAGCGCACGACCACGTCCTGCGCGTCGAGGACTGCGACCTCACTCATCTGCGGCCTCCTGCTCCGGTGCCTCATCGATGCGCGACCCCGGCAGGGCCGCGAGCAGCATCCGCGTGTAGTCGTGCTGCGGGTCGAGGAACAGCGTCTCGCGATCGGCGAGCTCGACCACACGGCCGTCCTTCATGACGGCCACCCGGTCGGCGATCGCGCTCATCACACCCAGGTCGTGCGTCACGAGCAGCACCGCGAGGTTGCGCTGCACCGCGAGGTCGCGCAGCAGCTGCAGGATGCCGGCCTGCACGGTGACGTCGAGGGCCGTGGTCGGCTCATCGGCCAGCAGCACCTCGGGGTCGCAGGCCAGGGCGCACGCGATGGCGATGCGCTGCCGCTGTCCGCCGGAGAACTGGTGCGGGTAGCGCTTGAGGGCCTCGGCGGGGTTCGGCACCTGCACGGTCTCGAGCAGTTCGATCGCCCGTTCTCGTGCCGCCGCGCCCTTGAGCCCGAGGTGCACGCGCATGTGGTCGGTGAGCTGGCGGCCGACCGGCAGCTGCGGGTGCAGCGACGCCGACGGGTCCTGGAACACCATCGCGATGCGCTTGCCGCGGACCCGGTTGAGAGAGCGACGCTTCAGCCCGACGAGCTCTTCACCGCCGAGGAGGATCGATCCGCCCGTCTTCGCCTGCCGGGGCAGCAGTCCCAGCACGGCGAGCGAGGTCAGCGTCTTGCCCGATCCGGATTCGCCGGCGAGACCGTGGATGCGACCGGCCTCGAGTTCGAGCGAGACGCCCTTGACGAGCGGGCGGCCGATGTCGATGGTCAGGTCGCGGATGCTGAGCACGCTGGATCCCTGCACGGTGGTCATGCCGCCACCCCCGTCGCCGATGCCTTGTGCTCCGCGGCCTTCTCGTGCGTGATCTCGGCCGTGGGGTCGAGCACGTCGCGCATCGCGTCGCCGAGGAAGTTGAACGCCAGCACGACGGTCAGGATCGCGAGACCCGGGAAGACCCCGAGCCACCAGGCGTCGAAGTTCTGCATCGCACCCGAGATCATGGACCCCCACTCGGCGGTCGGCGGCTGGGCGCCGAGGCCGAGGAAGGAGAGTCCGGAGAGCAGCAGGATGGCCGCGCCGATGTCGAGCGTCGCGAGCACCAGGACCGGGCCGGCGATGTTCGGGAGGATGTCGACGAACAGCGTCCGGGCGGGCGAGTGCCCGAGCAGTCGTCCGGCGATCACGTAGTTCTGGCCGCGCAGACCCAGCACGATGCTGCGGGTGACGCGGGAGTATTGCGGCCACGACACCACGATCGCCGCGATCACCGCGTTGAACAGCGACGGACCGAGCGAGGCCGCGACCACCATCGCGAGGATCACGGTCGGGAACGCCATGAACAGGTCGGTGATGCGCATCAGCGTCTCGTCGATCCAGCCACCGAAGTAGCCGGCGACGGCGCCGATGACGGTACCGATGATCATCGCGGCGATCACGAGCATGAGCGCGAGCGGCAGGCTCACGGTCGCACCCGTCATCAGACGCGAGAAGATGTCGCGGCCGTTGCCGTCGGTGCCCAGCAGCGTGTCGATGCCGGGCGCCTGCAGGCGAGGCAGCACCTGGGCGTTCGGCGGATACGGCACCCACCACTGCGCGGTGAACGCCACGATCACCCAGGCGCCCGCGATGACGGTGCCGATGATGCCGAGCGGGGTGCGCCAGGCGCGGGGCCAACGGAAGCGGAAGCGGCCGGCGGGCGTGGCGGCGGCGATGCGGCTCATGCGATCCTCACTCTCGGGTCGAGCACGCCGTAGAGGATGTCGACGATGAAGTTGATGAGGAGGTAGATCATGCCGACCACGAGACCGACGCCCATGATGCCGGGCAGGTCGAGGTTCGCGGCGGAGTTGTAGGCGTAGGTGCCGAGCCCCGGCCAGGCGAACACCGACTCGACGAGCACCGTGCCCGAGAGCAGGGCCCCGAATGCGACACCGACGACGGTGAGGATCGGCAGCGAGGCTCCGCGGAGCACGTAGTCGAGGATCACGCGCATGGCGGGAAGGCCCTTGGCCCGGGCGGCGCGCACGTAGTCGCTGCCGAGGACCTCGAGCACCGAGGTGCGGATGAAGCGGGTGAGCAGTCCGATCGTCACGAGCGAGAGCACCATGACCGGCAGCGCGAGGTGCGCGAGGGCGTCGAAGAAGCCGACCGCATCGCCGTTCAGGAGGTAGTCGACCGTGTAGAGGCCCGTCACGCGCGGCGGCGGCGTGATCGACGGCGAGATGCGCCCGGATCCCGGCGCGATGCGCAGCTCGAGGAAGAAGACGTAGAAGCTGACGAGCGCCAGCCAGAAGGTCGGCACGCTCAGCCCGACCAGGGTCACGACCCGGATGACCTGGTCGGTGACGAGGCCGCGACGGTACGCGGCGAGGGTGCCGAGCACGATGCTGACCGCGAGGCTGACGATGATCGCGCCGATCGCGATCTCGATGGTCGCGGGCACCGCGGTGGCGAGGTCGCTGGTGACCGGTTGTCCGGTCACCAGCGACGTGCCGAGGTCCCCGCGCAGCAGGTTCCCCATATAGATGAAGTACTGCACGAACAGTGGCTGGTCGAGTCCGTTCGCCTGGATGAACGCCTCACGCGTCGCCGGGTTCTGCGACGCGCCCTCACCGAGCGCGGCCGAGACCGGGTCTCCGGGCACCAGGTTGGTGAGCGCGAACGTCACGAGCGTCACGCCCACCAGCAGGAGCAGGGAGGTTCCCGCCCGCCGCAGCAGATATCCGACCAGAGGCGATCGGCGCCGCTGCGCCTGCCTCTGCACCGCCACTGTCGTCATGGGATTTCCGTTCAGCCGGCGGGCGTGATCTCGGCGATGTCCATCTCCCAGACGGAGTTGTACACCGCACCGCTCACGCTGTCGGCCGACGAGATGTTGCGACCGGGGACGATCAGCGGGACGAACGGGCCCTCGGCCTGCATCGCCTCGGCGAACTCGGTGAACGCGGCCGTGCGCTGCTCGGGGTCGGTCGCCGCGGCAGCACCGGCGGCGATTCCCGCGATCTCGGGGTTGGCCTCAGCAGCCCAGCCGGCACGGAGTCCGACCTTCAGGCCGGGCGCGAAGGGCAGGAAGTTCGCGGAGTCCGCGTAGTCCGGACCCCAGAACCACAGGCCGAAGCCCTCGGTGCCGTTGACGTAGGAGTCGAGCTCGGTCGCGAAGGGCGCGGGGGCCAGTTCGACCGTGATGCCGGCATCCTCGAGCTGCGCCTGGATGCGCTCGGCGAGCGGGGTGAACTCCACGCCGCCGACCGGGTAGTCGTTCGGGAACTTCAGCTGGAGGGTCTGGCCCGTGTAACCGGCCTCGGCGAGTGCCGCCTCAGCCTTGTCGAGGTCCTGCTCCACGCCGGAGTCCAGGGCGCCTTCGAATCCGGGCGGGATGACGCCGGTCGCCTGCACGGAGCCGGCACCGGCCAGCTCCAGCAGCGCGTCGTAGTCGAGCGCGTAGCGGATCGCCTCGGACATCTTCACGTTCGCCAGCTCACCGGCGACCGCCTCGGACTGGTTCAGCAGCAGGAAGATGGTCTGCCCGGAGGGAACCGAGTCGACCGTGACACCGTCGCCGAGGCCGGCGACCTGGTCGCCGTTGAGGTCCATCGCGACCATCGAGTCGCCACCCTTGAGGTTGGCGAGCTGCGTGGCGCTCTCGGAGACGTTGCGGACGACGACGCGCTTGTACGCCGACTCCTCGTCACCGTTGTACTCGTCGCTCTTCGTCAGCACGACCTGCGAGCTGAGGTCGAGGGTGTCGAGGACGAAGGGACCGGAACCCGCCGACTCGCCGTCGAGGAACTTCTGCGCCGAGTCGGTGCCGTCGAT
This sequence comes from Microbacterium sp. ISL-59, assembly GCF_018613945.1. Lineage (NCBI taxonomy): Bacteria > Bacillati > Actinomycetota > Actinomycetes > Micrococcales > Microbacteriaceae > Microbacterium > Microbacterium sp. ISL-59. The sequence goes on along the minus strand of NZ_JAGGPG010000002.1, from coordinate 1,352,523 downwards.
CGTGCCGCCGTTCTCGATCACGACGTCGGAGTTGACGATGCCGAGCGCCGGGTTCGCGAGGATCGCGGGCAGCTGCAGCAGCGGGGTCTCCGACGTGATCTGGATCGTCTTGTCGTCGACCTCGGTGATGGTGAGGCCGCCGAGCAGGAAGTTCGGCTTGGCGTCGGCCATGCCCTGGATGCGCTGGAGCGAGAAGACGACGTCCTTCGCCTCGATCGGCGAGCCGTCGGAGAAGACGCGGTCGCCCTCGAGCGTGAAGGTGAACTCGGTCGCTTCGTCGTTCTGCTCCCACGAGGCGAGGCCGGGCACCGGGGTCGAGACGTCGGAGCCTTCGAAGTCGACGAGGGTCTCGTACAGCGCCTTCGCGATCATGTTGCCGGTCGGGTCGTAGGTGTGACCCGGGTCGGCCGTCTCGATCGAGAACGCGGTGTCGATGACGAGCGAGTCGGAGCCGGCGGAGTCGCCATTGCCTGCCGAGTTCCCTCCCGAGCATCCGGCGAGCGCGAAGATCGCGACCGCTCCGAGCGCGATGACCGGCGTGATACGGCGTGACGACATGAGGACCTCCAGGGGCGAGGAGTACATTCGGGTGAGTCGCCACCGATGTGGACGACCGGGGTTCAGATTCGCATCATATGCGACGATGTGTCCAGCGAGTGTGGGTGGTCCCAGCACGCTCTGTCCAGAACGTCGGTCGTGAGGAGCAATATGTCCAGCAAGGATGCGGATCAGTCGAAGCATTCTGGACGAAGTGCCGCCCCATTGGACGAGACGGCATACAGAATCCTCGATGTGCTGCGTGATAACGGTCGCGTCTCGATCGCCGCTCTCGCCGACAAGGTCGGCATCTCCCGCGCAAGTGCGTACACGCGGGTCGAGTCGCTGGTGCACGACGGGGTCATCACCGGGTTCAGCGCCCGGGTCGATCAGGCCAAGGCCGGACTCTCGATCGGCGCGCTCGTGTTCGTCACGGTGATGCCGCAGGCCTGGGCGTCGTTCCGGGAGCGTGTGCTCGAGATGCCCGATGTCGAGTGGTGCGCCATCACCACCGGCGAGCACGACGCGATGCTACTGATCCGCGCCGTCGACGTGAGCGGCGTACACGAGTTCTCCACGGGGGTCATCGCGCAGCTCCCGGAGGTGCGGACCGTGGTCAGCGTCGTCGTGCTCGACGAAGTGATCCGCCGGCCCTACCTGCTGCCGGCCGATCTGCCCGAGCGCAGCACCGAGATCCCGCTCGGGATGACGCGCTGGACGCCGGCCACCGCCGGTCGAGACGCACTGCCGCCGCGCTGAGCCCCCGCTCCCCGCTGAGGGGTCAGGCGGCGATCTCCTCGCACACGCTGAGCTGCGGGAGTCCGTGCATCTCGTAGTGCTCGACCAGGCGGATGCCGCCGTCGTCGGTGAGCTCGAGCTCGCTCTCGCCGTCGCCGGTCACCACGGTGCCGTCGGCCTTGAGCACGTGCACGAAAGACACCCAGATCGTGTCAGCGGTGCGCGTGCCGACGAACTTGCCGAACGTGACCGTGTCGCCCTCGTACCCGCCCCAGATCGCGCCGTCGCGCTCGAAGTACTCGAAGATGCTCGGGGACTCGGGGTCGACCGCAGAAGTCGTGGACGAGACCATCCGGAAGCGGCGGCCGTCGAGGGAGGGGAGGGTTGCTGTCGCAGTCACACCCTCGATTATGCGGGATGCCGTCACGCGCCGGCCGTTCGCCGCCCGCGCCATTCGTCTTCGAGGAGTGCGTAGACGAGCAGGGTTGACCACTCGTCCTTGAACCACTCGCTCTCGACGAACCGCGCTTCGAGTCGGAAGCCGAGTCGTTCGACGACCCGCGCGGATGCGGTGTTGCGTGCATCGATCCGTGCCGCGATACGGTGCAGGCCGAGTCCGTCGAAGCCGAGCGTGAGCAGTGCCTGCACGGCTTCGGTCGCGTAGCCGCGTCCGGCGACACGAGGGTCGAAGATGTAGCCGACCTCGCCCGCTCGATCGTTCTCGCTCCGCCAGAACAGCACCACGTCACCCACGAGTTCGCCGGTCTCGCGCTCTTCGACGGCGAGGCTCACGGCGTCGCCCTCGTTGTCGAAGCGCGTGTTCGACCAGATCGTGGCGATGCGCCGCTCGATGTCCGCGTGCTCCAGCGGCCCATAGGGCACGTAGCGCACGGCATCCACGTCGGACTTGTACACGTGCATCGCGGTGGCGTCGCCGGGAGCGATCGGACGCAGGATCAGGCGTTCGGTGCGGATCGGATACTCCGGGGCGAACGCACCGGACGAAGGCGCGGCTGTGGGGGACACGGCTCTCACCTTACGGCCGGGTAGCGTGGTCGCATGGAGTGGATGTCTGATCCCTCGGCGGGAGCCTGGGTGCGCGAGCGACTCGACACGGACCTCGAGACGATGCATTCGGTGGTCCCGCGCGGTTTCGCCGCCTATGCGCGGATCCTGCATCCGGCGATCGTCCGCTCGCTGCCGGACCGTGCGGTGCCGACCTCGGACGAGTGGGACCGGCTGCCCGAGTCGGAGCAGCATGCGCTGCGCGGGCAGTTCGTCGACGAGCCCGCCACCTGGGCGCGGACGGCCGCTGCCTTCGACACGACCCTGCACCCGCTCGCACAGTGGCACCGGATCGTGCGGACACCGACCGATGAGGACTGGCGCACGCGGATCGCTCCGGACGGTCGCGAGTTCTCCGCCCCACTGGAAGGCGAGCTCGCCCCCGAGCATCTGGCGGCCATCGCGACGCACCTCGTCGGTCACACCCAGACCCCGGATGCCGGTTTCGCCGCGCTCTGGGAGGGCCGCGGCGATCTGTTCGGCTTCTACGGCATCACCCCGTCCGGCGGTTCCCTGGCCTTCACGGACGACCCGAACCATCAGGCGATGCTCGATCGCAGCACGCACGATCCGTTCAACAACGTCTTCCGCAAGCCCACCTGGCAGGAGGGCATCCTCTCGCGCGAGATCTCCGAAGGGCCGCGCCTCCGGCTCCCAATGCGCGATCACGTGCTGTTCTCGGCGCCGCCGCGCGCCTTCGCCGACCCGGAGTGGGCCCGGCAGGTTCCGTGGCGCGATCGCCTCGCCGAAGAGCGCGGGTTCCCCCGGCCGCCCCAGAGCCCGAGCCTGCTGTGGCCCGAGGATCACGCCTGGGTGATGGTGAGCGAGGTCGACTTCGACTCGACGATCGTGGCCGGCTCCCCCGCGCTGATCGCCGCGCTCAGCGCCGACGAGCGGCTCGAGGCCTTCGCGATTCCGGAGGGCGCCGACCTCACCTGGGACGCCGACACGGTGAACCGGTGACTTCGCCGCAGACGCCCTTCGACGCGCGACCGCTCACCGACCCGGTCGACGCAGCCGCCGTGCGCGCCTTCGCCGCGGAGCTGCGTTCGCGTCCGTCGTCGCGGACGTCGGCATCCACCGTCATCGGCATCATCGCCGTCGCGATCGCCGCGGTCGTGCTGATCCCGGTCATGGTCAGTGTGATCGTGAGCATCGCGTCGCTCGGCGGAAGCCCGTCTGCGATGGCTATCCCGCTGGTGCTGATCGTCCTGCTGCTGGCGGCCGCGGGCGTCATGATCTGGCTCGGTGTGCGCAATGCGCAGACCACGCGGTACCGGCTGCATCGGTTCGCGCAGGCGAACGGTATGTCGTACGAGCCGAAGGTGGCCGACCCTCCCCTGCCCGGCATGATCTTCAGCCTCGGCCGGTCGCGGCAGTCGACAGACCTGCTCCGGGGCACGAGGCCGCGCTTCGTGGAGTTCGGCAACTACCAGTACACGGTGCAGTCGGGCAAGAACTCGACCACCTACCGCTGGGGCTACGTGGCCGTGAAGCTCGACGTGCCGCTGCCGAACATCGTGCTCGACGCGAAGGGCAACAACGGCTTCGGCTCGAACCTGCCCGCCTCGTTCCAGAAGGAACAGCGCCTGTCGCTCGAGGGCGACTTCGACCAGCACTTCACCCTGTACTGCCCGGCCGGCTACGAACGCGATGCGCTCTACCTGTTCACGCCCGACATCATGGCGCGGTTCATCGACAACGCCGCTCAGCTCGACGTCGAGATCGTCGACGACTGGCTCTTCCTGTACACGCAGCGCAAGGTGTCGACCCTCGATCCGGCGACCTGGGCCTGGCTGTTCGGCACGGTCGGCGCGCTGCTGACGAAGTTCGATCAGTGGGCGCGGTGGCGCGACGAGCGCCTGGTCGCCGAGAACCCGGGTGCCACGGCATCCGCTGCGGTTCCGGGCCAGGCGTTGCCGTTCGCTGCGCCGGCGGGCCTGCTCACGCCGCCGGCGGGCGTCGCACCGCAGGGACGACGACTGAAGCGCGGCGGCACGTGGCTGCCGCTGATCGTCGTGATCGCGTTCGCCGCGTTCTGGTTCCTGAGTCGCATGAACTGAGGCGGAGTCCGAGTGTGGGGGTGGGTGTCGGCTGGGGACCGAACTCCCACCCCATCCCCCCTCGGGATCGAAAGAAGATCGACTCTCCCTCCGCATGGCGGCTGAGCCGCCCCGCCCACCGTCAGCTGGGGACTGACACTGCTGGGCGTATATCCGAATGGTATACCGGATGGGGTTGCAACGCGTTGCATCTATGCGCCGGAATGCGCTTTCTAGCGCGGGGTCAGCTCCGGGCACCGCCCCGGACCCGCGCCCACCGACCCGCGAGCTCGTCGAGGGATCGGTCCAGCTCTCGCCACGCATCGGCATCGCGCATGGCCGCACCGATCCGCTCGGCGTTCGCGCGATAGGAGGAGTCCGACCGCACGCGCTCCACGGCGCGCGCGACCTGCGCCGGCGTCGCGGTGCTGGTGCGCAGATTCACCCCGGCACCCGACCAGCCCACTCGCGCACAGACCTCGACCTTGTCCTCGGTCTGCCCGGCGACCACGAGCGGAACCCCGTGCGCGAGCGCCTGCTGCACGCCGCCGTAGCCGCCGTTGGTGACCAGCACATCGACGAGGGGCAGCAGACGGTCGTACGGAAGGTACTCGGCGACGCGCACGTTGTCGGGCAGCTTTCCGGCCAGCGCATCGACCGGGCGTCCACCCGTCGACACCACGACCAGGGCATCGGATGCGGCGAGCGCGGCGATGGTCGGCTGCACGAGCTGTCCGAAGTCGGAGTTGGCGATGGTCCCCTGCGTGACGTGCACGATCGGCCGTGAACCGTCGAGGTCGGACCACCACTCCGGCAGGACGGGGTCGGAGGGGGTCGGAGGCAGCGGCCCCGCGAAGTGCACGGTGGCGGGAAGGTCCGGGCGCGGGTACTCGAACTCGGGCACGGTGAACTGCACGTAGGCGTCGGCGCGGCCCGCCCAATCGAGCACGAAGCCGCCCAGGTCGCGGCCGACCTCACGCCGCGCCATCGCGTCAGCCTCCTTCTGCACTCCACCGAAGATCGCGCGCTCGGCGACCGTGCGCAGTGCGGCATTGCGCAGGCGACCGAGAGGGCCGGGCAACGGGGTGACACCGAGTCCGAACGGCGCCGTGTCGGCACTGCGCGCCCCAAGCGGGAAGATGCCGAGCACCACGACAGGCGGCCTCTCGTGCGCGGGCAGCAGCTGCAGGAGCGCCCCGCCGACGAAGAGCGGCTCGGTGAGGACGGCGTCGACGGGGCGGGCTTCGAGCTCGGCGCGGATCGCCGCCAGTTGAGCAGCGCCGGGGCGGACGAAGAGGTTGCTCATGTCGAACCGCAGGGCAGCCGGACCGGTGAGCCCCCGACGCTCGGGGAACGCGCCGTCGGCGTCGTCGAGATCGACATCGGCGTCGACGGGCAGCGGGAGGAAGCGCGCACCAGCGGCCTGCACGCGTTCGGCATAGCGGCTGCTCGTGAGGAAGCTCACGTCGTGGCCGCGGGAGAGGAGGTGGCGAGCGATCTGCAGCAAGGGCACGACATGGCCGTGCGCGGGCGTGCAGGTGATGAGGTAGCGGGACATGGCGGGTTCTTTCCCTAAGATCGGATGTACCGTCGTAGTATTCATCACCCCGTTAGGAAAGTCAATGGTTGAGGCCACTCCCCGCGCCTATCGATCGGAGCTGCGCGCCCGCCAGGCGCAGGAGACCCGCTCGCGCATCGTCGCCGCATCCGCCCGCCTGTTCGCGACGCAGGGGTATCAGGCGACCACGATCGCCGCGATCGCCCGCGAGGCGGGGGTGTCCGCCGAGACCGTGAAGACGACGGCCGCGAAGGCCGAGCTGCTGATCGCCGCATTCGAGACCACGTTCTCGGGATCGGAGGGCGCGGATTCCCTCGCCGACACCGAGGTCGCCGCCGGCTTGCTCGAGCTGCCGGACGAGGCCTTCCTCGATGTGGTGCTGACCCAGATCACCACTGCGAACGCGCGAGGTCACGGGCTGTGGACGGTGCTGCTCGGTGCCGCACTCTCCGACCCGGTCGTCGACGCCGCCCTGCACCGCATCCTGGAGCGTCGCGGCGCGGACTACCGCATGTTGGTCTCGGAGCTGCGACGGCGCGGCATCGCCGCCCCCGGCATCGATGAGGCGACGACGGCCGACGCCCTGTCGTTCCTGCTCTCCCCCGAGAGCTACCAGCAGCTCGTCGCGCAGTCCGGGTGGACGACCGACCGCTACGCCGCGTGGCTGCGCGCGGCGGTCGATGCGGAGATCATCGCCGCGCGCTGACCTCGTTACCCCGAGTGACGGGTCCGGCCCCACCCCGTTCTGCATGCAGGAGAATTGAGAGTGATGTCTGAACGCGAAGAGCACACCCAGTGGCAGGCCGAGCGCCGCGCCTCCGTCACGTCTGCCACCGGCAACCTCGCCCTGGTCGAGACGCGCTGGACCGGCGAGCTCCCCGACCTGGATGCGGCGCAGCGCGCCGCGTCCCCCACCGAGACCGTGACGCCGATCCAGCGCACGAACATCGAGACCGGCCAGGCGGAACACGGCCTGCGGCTCTGGGATGCCGACGCCCCCGCCATCCGCGCATTCGACCGCATCGACACGTACGAGTACGACCCGGAGTGGGTCCTCGAGGGCCACTTCACCCCTGTGTCGGGTAGTCGCCGCGTCTCGTTCGAGCACATCCGCGACAACGGCGGCACCCGCGACCTCGTCGTCCCCGGCGACATCCGCCTCGAGCTCAACGGCCGCGAGTATGACCTCGCCGCCTTCGACGACGGCGGCACGCTGCTGCTCGTCTTCGGCGACGAGACCAACGGCTCGGAGACCTACGGATCCGGTCGCTTCCTGTTCGTCCAGCTGCGCGACGACGAGGGCTCCGTCACCCTCGACTTCAACCGCGCGTTCGTGCCACCCTGCGGCTTCAGCGCCCAGTACAACTGCCCGCTGCCGCCGGCATCCAACCGCTTCCCCCTGCCTATCCGAGCAGGCGAGAAGAACGTCGTCTTCCGCGACGGCTTCGACATCTACGCGGTCTGACACCGCGCACTCTCACCCTGGAGTAGTCATGAGAAGAACTCGCATCCTCGGCGCGCTCGGTGCCGTCGCCACGCTCGCCCTCGTGGCCGGCTGCGCGTCGGGAACGACCGACGACGCCTCGAGCGAAGACGCCACCATCTTCATCGGCTCGCTGTACGAGCCCACCAACCTGAGCAACACCCAGGGTGGCGGCCAGGGCGTGACCGAGGCGCTCACCGGCAACGTCTACGAGGGCCTGTACCGGCTGACGGACGACGGCGAGGTCGAGCCCCTGCTCGCCGAAGACGCCCAGGTGTCCGACGACGGTCTGACCTACACGATCACGCTGCGCGACGACGTGACCTTCCACTCCGGCGACCCGCTCACCTCCGCCGATGTGAAGTCGAGCGTCGAGGCCGTCACCGCCGAAGACTCCGTGTCGGCGCGCAAGTCGAGCTTCGGCGTGATCGCCGACATCGCCACCCCCGACGACACGACCGTCGTGTTCACGCTGTCGCAGCGGTCGATCTCGTTCCTCTACAACCTCAGCTATGTCTGGATCGTGAACGACGAGGCCGGCGACATCACCAGCGCCGAAGACGGCACCGGTCCGTACACGCTCGACGAGTGGAAGAAGGGCTCGACCCTCACCCTCGATCGTTGGGACGACTACTGGGGCGAGCCCGCCAAGAACGGCGAGGTCGTCTACACGTACTTCACCGACGCGACGGCCGAGAACAACGCGCTGCTCACCGGTGAGATCGACGTGATCACCAGCGTGCAGAGCCCCGACTCGCTCGCGCAGTTCGACAACGACGAGTACGTGATCAGCGAGGGCACCTCGACCACGAAGGAGCTGCTCGCGTTCAACGACCGCGTCGCCCCCTTCGACGACGCGCTCGTGCGCAAGGCGATCTACTCCGCGATCGACACCAAGAAGCTGCTCGAATCGATCTGGGGCGACTACGGCACGCTGATCGGCTCGATGGTTCCCCCGACCGACCCCTGGTACGAAGACCTCACCTCGGTGAACCCGTACGACGTGGAGCTCTCCAAGGACCTGCTCGCGCAGGCCGGCTACGCCGACGGCTTCACGTTCACCCTCGACACCCCGAGCTACGACCCGCACCCCGCCGTCGCGGAGTTCCTGCAGTCGCAGCTCGCCGAGGTCGGCATCACGGTCGAGATCAACACGATCAGCGCCGACGAGTGGTACACGAAGGTCTTCAAAGAGCAGGACTTCGAGGCCACCCTCCAGGAGCACGTGAACGACCGCGATGTGGTCTGGTACGGCAACCCCGACTTCTACTGGGGTTACAACGATGCCGAGGTGCAGAAGTGGGTCGCCGATGCCGAACAGGCCACCACGACCGACGAGCAGACGGCCCTGCTGAAGCAGGTCAACGAGAAGATCGCCGCGGATGCCGCGAGCGTATGGTTGTACCTGTACCCGCAGATCGTGGTCGCCTCGAGTGACCTCAGCGGGTACCCGGTCAACGGCCTGAACTCGCAGTTCTTCGCCTACGACATCGTCAAGTCCTGACGTGCGAGGGGATGCCGCGCGTCGGCATCCCCTCGTCATCCTGAGAACACATGCTCGCCTACCTGCTGCGCCGCCTCGCGTTCCTCGTGGTGTCGCTCGTCGTCGCCATGGTCGCGATCTTCGTGCTGCTGCGTCTGCTCCCCGGCGACCCGGCCAACGCGCTGCTCTCGGTGAACGCGACCCCCGAGCAGATCGCCGCGGCCCGCGAGCAGGTCGGCTCCGACCAGCCCCTGCTGCAGCAGTTCACGACGTGGGCGGGGCAGCTGCTCCGCTTCGACCTCGGTGAGTCGTTCCTGAGCTCGCGACCCGTCGGACCCGACATCGCCGACCGCCTCGCCGTGACCATTCCGCTCACGCTCATCGCCTTCACCATCGCCCTGCTGATCTCCCTCGTGATCGGCATCACGGCGGCAGTGAAGTCCGACCGCTGGTACGGCATCGTGCTCTCGGGGTTCGCGCAGCTCGGCGTCGCCGTCCCGGTGTTCTGGGTCGGCGTCGTGCTCGTCTGGGTGTTCGCGCTCGGGCTCGGCGTCCTGCCCTCCGGCGGCTTCCCGCGTGACGACTGGGAAAACCCCGCCGACGCGCTGCGATCGCTCGCCCTGCCGATCACCACGATCGTGATCGTGATGAGCGCCTCCCTCAGCCGGTACGTCCGCTCGGCCACGCTCGACGTGCTCGGCAGCGACTATCTGCGCACCGCTCGCGCCGGAGGCTCCGGTATGGGTGAGGCGCTGCTGCGTCATGGTGTGCGCAACGGCGCGGTGCCGGTCGTCGCGATCCTCGGCATCGAGCTGTCGACGACGCTCCTCGGCGCGGTCGTCGTCGAGAGCGTGTTCACCCTTCCCGGTCTCGGCAGCCTGCTGCTGTCGGCCATCGAGCAGCACGACTTCCAGGTCATCCAGGGCGTCCTCGTCGTCAGCACCCTCTTCGTGCTGCTCGTCGGATTCGCCGCCGACATCGTGCAGCGCCTGATCGACCCGCGCCTGCGCACCAGCGTCTCGGGGAACCGATGAGCCGCGTCGCCGAACAGCTGATCACCGGATCCGTGCCCGTGCGCCGGCGTCCGAAGGCGACCCTCGTCATCGGGATCGTGCTCACGGGCCTCATCGTGCTGATGGCCCTGGTCTCCCTGTTCTGGCTTCCCTACCCGCTCGCCGACACCAGCGGCGGCCGTCTCGAAGGACCGAGCACGCTGCACCTGCTCGGAACCGACCGACTCGGTCGCGACCTGCTCTCGCAGCTGATGTGGGGCGCGCGGATCGCCCTCATCGTCGGAACCTGCTCGGTCGCGATCGCGGCTGTCCTCGGCACGATCATCGGCCTCCTCGCCGCCTTCGCCCGGCCCTGGGTCGATGACACGCTCTCGGCCGGACTCGACGTGGTGATCGCCTTCCCCGTGCTGCTGCTCGCGATGCTGGTCGTCGCCGTCCAGGGCGCGTCGCTGTGGTCGGCGGTGCTCGCGATCGGGCTCGCGATGTCGGCGGTGATCGCCCGTCTCACCCGCATCCTCGCGCGTCGCGTGCTGCAGGAGCAGTTCGTCACCGCGGCGCGCACGAGCGGCACGAGCGTGATCGGAATCGTGTTCCAGCACGTCCTGCCGAACATCGCGCCGACTCTGGCCGTGAGCCTCGCGCTGCAGTTCGGCGCTGCCGTGCTCGCGGAGGCGAGCTTGTCGTATCTGGGCCTCGGCGCGCCGCCGCCCAACGCCTCGTGGGGACGGATGCTGCAGGAGGCGCAGGGCACCGTGCTCACGGCCCCCGTCGGCGCGATCGCTCCCGGTGTCGCGATCATCGCGCTCGTGCTCGGCGTGAACTTCCTCGCCGACGGTCTGCGCGACCTCGCCGACCCGACCCGCAGGAGGAGCCGATGAGCCTTCTCGATGTCAACGGCCTCACGGTCCGCTCCTCGTCCGGCGTGCTCGTGCGCGACGTCTCGTTCTCGCTCGGAGCCGGCGAACGCCTGGGGCTCATCGGAGAGTCCGGTTCGGGCAAGTCTCTGACCTCGTTGGCGGTCACCGGTCTGCTGCCGGATGCCCTCGTCGCCTCGGGTTCCGTGCTGCTCGACGGGCATCAGGTCGTCGGCGCTCGGGATGCCGACCTCCGCCCATTGCGCGGACCGGTGGCGCAGATCGTTTTCCAGGAGCCGCTCACCGCTCTCGATCCGCTGATGCGGGTCGGCCGGCAGGTCGCCGAACCGCTGCGCCGCCATCTCGGGCTTCGCGGTACTGAGCTGCGTTCAGCCGTCGATGCCGCCCTCGACGAGGTGGCCCTGTCGGAACCGCGGTTCGCGCGCGCCTACCCGCACGAGCTGTCGGGTGGTCAGCGTCAGCGCGTGGCGATCGCCATCGCCCTCGCCGCCAAACCGCAGCTCCTCATCGCCGACGAGCCGACGACGGCGCTCGACGTGACGGTGCAGGACGGCGTGCTCACGCTCCTCGAGCGGCTGATCGCCGAACGGGGCATGGCACTCCTGTTCATCAGCCACGACCTGGCCGTGGTCTCGCGCATGGTCGATCGCATCGTGGTGCTGCGCGACGGAAGTGTCGTCGAGGCAGGGCCGGTGGCCCAGGTGCTGCAGGAGCCGGCCGAGCCGTACACGCGGATGCTGGTCGACAGTGCCCGCGCCCTCGACGCGTACCTCGACGCCGGGGAGGGCACGCGATGACGATCCTCGAACTGCACGGCGCCGGCTTCGCGTACGGCTCCCGCCGGGTGCTGGACGACATCTCGGTGAGCCTCTCTGACGGCGACTCGCTCGGTCTCGTGGGCGAGTCGGGTGCGGGCAAGTCCACGATCCTGCGACTGATGCTTGGCCTCGCCGCTCCGGGCGACGGCCAGGTGCTGTTCGACGGCGCTCCGCTGTCGCTGCGTGACCGCGCGCAGATGCGGCGGTTCCGCGCGAGCGTGCAGCCCGTCTTCCAGGACCCGTATTCGTCGCTCGACCCCCGCCAGCGCATCGACCGGATCATCGGCGAACCGCTCCGGTCACTGGGCCTGGCGTCCGGTGCTGACGCACAGCGCCGCATCGCCGAGGCCCTCGACTCCGTCGGGCTTCCCGCCGACACCGCACGCCGGTACCCGCACGAGTTCTCCGGCGGTCAGCGTCAGCGCATCGCGATCGCGCGGGCCGTGGTCTCGCGCCCGCGTGTGCTTCTGGCCGACGAGCCGGTGAGTGCGCTCGATGTCACGACACGGGTGCAGGTGCTCGAGCTGCTCGACCGACTGCGCCGCGAGAACGGCCTCTCGCTCGTGATGGTGTCGCACGACCTCACCGCGATCGCCGCGGCGTGCGACCGCACGGTCGTGCTGCAGAACGGCCGCGTCGTCGAGCAGGGTGCGACGGCGGATGTACTGCACGATCCCCAGGACCCGTACACCCGGGCGCTGGTCGACGCGGTTCCGCGACTGCCGCGCTGAAGCCCCTCCGCCCCTCAAGTCTTCGACGCCGCCAACCCGAAGTACGCCAGCTCCGCGTCGTTCAGCATCCGCGAGCGGATCAGGAACCGCATCCCGGTCGGACCCTCGACCGAGAAGCCGGCTCCCCGCCCTGGTACGACGTCGATCGTCAGGTGCGTGTACTTCCAGTACTCGAACTGCGACTCCGACATGTAGACCTCGACGGGCCCCTCGAGCCCGGCATCGAGCGCGCCGAGCAGCACGTCGCCCGGGCCGGTGATGAACATCCCGACCGGATAGCACATGGGCGATGACCCGTCGCAGCATCCGCCGGACTGATGGAACATGAGCGGCCCGTGCTGCGCGGTCAGATCGCGGACGAGGGATGCCGCGGCATCCGTCACGTCGACTCGCTGATAGGTGCCGATGCTGACCATGATTCATGCCTCCCGGGGAATGGATCCGGGCGGACGCCGCAGCGCCCGCCCGGAGTCGAGCTCAGAAGAAGCCCATCGGGCCTTCCGCGTAGGAGACGAGGAGGTTCTTCGTCTGCTGGTAGTGGTCGAGCATCATCTTGTGGTTCTCGCGCCCGACTCCCGACTGCTTGTATCCGCCGAACGCCGCGTGCGCCGGGTACTGGTGGTAGGTGTTCGTCCAGACACGTCCGGCCTCGATCGCCCGGCCCGCGCGGTACGCGGTGTCACCGCTGCGGCTCCACACTCCCGCGCCGAGGCCGTAGAGGGTGTCGTTGGCGATCGAGATCGCGTCGTCGAAACCGTCGAACGAGGTGACCGACAGCACGGGGCCGAAGATTTCCTCCTGGAAGATGCGCATGTCGTTCGTGCCCTCGAACACGGTCGGAGCGACGTAGAAGCCCTCGCTCAGATCGCCGCCGAGGTTGACCCGCTCGCCGCCAGTGAGCAGCCGCGCCCCGCCCTGCTTGCCGATGTCGATGTAGCTGAGGATCTTCTCCAGTTGGTCGTTCGACGCCTGTGCGCCGATCATGGTCGCCGGGTCCAGCGGGTTCCCCTGCACGACCTTGCCGACCCGCTCCAGCCCGTCAGCGAGGAAGCCGTCGTAGATCGACCGCTGGATCAGTGCGCGCGACGGGCAGGTGCAGACCTCGCCCTGGTTGAGCGCGAACATCGTGAAGCCTTCGAGCGCCTTGTCGTAGAACGGGTCGCTGGTCGAGCGGGCGACATCCTCGAAGAACACGTTCGGGCTCTTGCCTCCGAGCTCCAGCGTCACCGGGATCAGGTTCTGCGAGGCGTACTGCATGATGAGGCGCCCGGTCGTGGTCTCTCCCGTGAAGGCGACCTTGCGAATGCGCTTGTGCTGCGCGAGCGGAGCGCCCGCCTCGATGCCGAACCCGTTGACGATGTTCACGACGCCGGCGGGCAGCAGATCGCCGATGATGTCGAACAGGAAGAGCAGGGATGCCGGCGTCTGCTCGGCCGGCTTGATCACGACGCAGTTGCCGGCGGCGAGCGCCGGCGCCAGCTTCCACACGGCCATCAGGATCGGGAAGTTCCACGGGATGATCTGGCCGACCACACCGAGCGGCTCGTGGAAGTGATACGCCACGGTGTTCTCATCCAGCTGGCTGATGCCGCCCTCCTGCGCGCGGAGAACCCCGGCGAAGTAGCGGAAGTGGTCGACGGCCAGCGGGATGTCGGCGGCGAGCGTCTCGCGCACGGGCTTGCCGTTCTCCCAGGTCTCGGCGACCGCGATCTCTTCGAGGTGCTGCTCGATCCGATCGGCGATGCGGTTGAGGATCACCGAGCGCTCGGCCGGACTCGTCTTGCCCCAGCTCGCGAAGGCCTTCCAGGCGACCTCGACCGCACGATCGATGTCTTCTGCGGTGCCGCGGCCGACCTCGGTGAAGGGCTTGCCGTTGACGGGGCTGATGTTCTCGAAGTACTGGCCCTTCACGGGTGCGACGAACTCGCCGCCGATGTAGTGGCCGTACTGCGGGCGATAGTTCGCGACGGCACCCGGCTGCCCGGGAGCGGCGTAGGCGAGGGATACGTCTTCTTCGACGATGCTCATGGGGGTCTCCTTCGACGGAGCCGCGCTTCGGTTCGCGGCTGTGCTCCGAAGGTAGGTCGCGTGAGGTTGCACGCAGATGCGCAACGTTGCAATATATTGCGTTACTCCCGGAGGGCCGCGGCGAAAGCCCGGAAGCGCTCGGCCATAGCCTCCGGCGCCTCGGCGACCGTGAAGTGCCCGCCGTGCTCGAGCCGTTCGAAGACGCGCAGGTCTCGGTAGAAGCTACGGGCGAGAGGCTCCGGGAAGTCGTGCTCGTGACGCTGCACGTAGACCACAGCGGGAACGTCGACCGGCGGCATCGCCTCGGGGGTGTCTGCGTCGTCGTGGTAGGGACGGAAGGAAGTCGCGATGCTCTGCGTGACCCAGTAGATCATCGCCTCGGTGAGGATGCGATCGCGCGAGATCACCGCCTCGACCGACGCGGGGTCGTCGCCCGGGGTGTCGGACCATTCGGCGAGCTTCTCGGCGAGCCAGGCGAGGAGCCCGGCCGGAGAGTCGTTGAGGGCGGCGGCGAGCGTGTCGGGACGCGCCCATTGCACATGCCCGTAGGAGCCGTTCGGGCCGCTTTCGGCGTCGAGCCTCGCGAAGAACGCCCGCACCTCCGGGTCGTCCGATGCCTCGCGCTCGGCGGGCGTGCCGAAGTGGGCGTGCGTCGCGACGATCCCGGCCACCTGACCCGGATACGCACCGGCGATGAGGTCGCTGACGTTGGCCGTGACGTCTTCTCCGTAGGTGATGTAGCTCTCGTAGCCGAGCACCTCGGTCATGAGCCGGTGCATGGTCTCGGCGATCCGCCGCTCGCTCATCGGCCCGTCGGCATACGGCTCCGAGAAGGCGAAGCCCGGCAGGCTCGCGACGACGACGTCGAAATCGGGCAGCATCTTCGTGATGTCCAGCTGCAGGGCGAAAGTGTGCGGCCACCCGTGCATGATGAGCAGCACCGGGGCATCCGCATGCTCCGACTTCACATGAGCGAAGTGAATGTCGGTGCCATCGACGTCGGCGAGGAATTGAGGGAACCCGGCTAACCACTCCTCACGCGCTCTCCAGCCCCAGTCCGCCCAGGTCTCGACCAGCTCACGCAGCCATCGGGCGTTCATACCCGAAGGCATCCGCCCCGGGGAATCTTCGAGCAGCCGGGTTCTTCGAAGGCGGGCCCGCAGGTCATCGAGCACTTCGTCGGGGACATGGAGTCGGAACGGCCGGATCTCGGACATGCGAGCACCGTACTGCGGGCCACCGACACCGGGTGGCTTCCGTTCGAATCGTCACTCGGCGGCGAGGCGCTCGATCCGTGCGACCACTCCCGCGCGCTTCGGCGATCGCGCCGGAAGCATCTCGAGGGCGAGGCGCAGCGCCTCGGCATCGGCCTGCCCCTCCGGGATCTCGGCGTAGGCGAGCAGCACGTCGAGGCTGGCCTCCGACAGCATGGCCTCGTGCAGCGCCGCGCGCACCGATTCGCGGAAGTCCTCGACCCCGGGCGACGTCGACTCGGGCAGCACGGGTCCGCGATAGGCGGTGAGCGCCACGCGGTGCGCGCCGCGGTCGAGCAGGGAGAGCACGTCGTGCGCATCCGTGTCGAGGGCGACGGGCAGCCGGTACGGACGCGACTCCGGAACCAGGTCGGGAGCCGTGCGCTCGAGCACCTTGCGAAGGCGCACCATCTCGGGCCGCAGCGTGTCGGGCGAGACGCCGGAGCCGTAGACGAGTTCGCACAGCCGCTCGGCAGAGAGACCCTGCCGATGCACGGCGAGCATCAGCAGGATGGCGGCGTGCCGCGCGCTGAGCTCGATCATCGATTCGTCGTGCGCCGACTCCGTCTCCAACCGCGCGCGGTCCCGTCCGAGCACATGCAGCGTCGCCCGGGCGGTCACGGGGGTGCGCGGCTTCGAGGTCGTCGGCCTGTTCCGGGGGGCCTCGCTCCGTTCCCGCAGCCGCGCGACCATCAGCTCCGATTCCACGGCACGGGCGGTCGCATCGACCAGCAGCCGAGCCTGCGGTGAGACGACCTCGGGACCACCGGTGATGTCGATCACGCCCAGCACCCGCTTCGTCTCCGGATCGCGCACCGGCGCGGCCGTGCAGGACCACGGATGCACGAGCCGGTTGTAGTGCTCGGCGCCGCGGATCTGTACCGACTGCCCGAGAGCGAGGGCGGTGCCGGGCGCGCTCGTGCCGACCGCATCCTCCGACCAGTTCGCCCCGGCGACGAAACCCATGTCATCGGTGAGCGTGCGCAGCTGGTCGTCGCCCTCGATCCACAACAGTCGTCCGGCCTGGTCGCCCACCGCGATGATCACGCCGGTGTCCTCGGTCTCGCCCGGCAGCAGCAGCGCACGGATCATGTCCATGGCCGATGCCAGCGGGTGAGCGAGGCGGTACTCCTCGAGCTCGTCGCTGACGAGTTCCAGCGGTGGCGCAGCCTCGGGTCCGACCCTGCGCCGCCACGACCGCTCCCACGACTCCCGCACGAGGGGCCGCACCTCCTGCAGCCGCCGGTCTTCGAGGTTGCCGGCCAGCAGCTCCTCATGCGCACGCTCGACGATCAGTCGCGATGTCGCCGGAAGTGACTCGCGGGATACCTGCCACGGCGCAGACACAGCGGTCTCCGATCGTCGAAGAGGTGCGTTGCCTCAGTGTACGAGCAGCGCGCGCCCGAGGGAACACCCCGTCGCCTCAGCGGATGAGCCCGGCGACCAGGTCGTCGATCACCTCGTCGGTGGACGTCTCCGGATCGATCGGCGTGGTCAGCCTGTCGAGCAGCAGACCGTCGATGGCGTAGTGGAACAGGGCGATCTCGCGGCGCCCACCGGGGAGGCCGGCCGCGGTGTTGAAGGCGACGTCGCCGTCGAAGCCGGCCCGCTGCCAGGCGCCGAGGACCGCCGCGACCTCGGGTCGCCGCCCTCCTTCGAGCCGCAGTTCGAACAACGCGAGGGTGACATCCCGATCCTCGGTCAGCCGACGCACGATGTCGCGGAGGTAGTCGGCGAACAGGGCGGGGCCGGGAGCGGTCGTCGCGCGGCGCTCCAGATCTTCGGGCGTGGGTGCGAGGCGCTCCCCGATCCGCTCGACGAGACCCTCGAGCAGCGCGTCCCGACTGCGGAAGTAGTTCGAGGTCGTGCCGGTGGGAACCTGTGCGGCGCTGTCGACCGCGCGATGGGTGAGCCCCCGCGAACCCTCTCGGGCGAGGACCGTGAGTCCGGCATCCGCGATCGTCCGTCGCCGCGAGTCGTTCTTGACCATGACACGACACTAGCGCAATCACTACACCTGTTGTACTGTAACTGCGACATCTGTAGTGATTGGAGCACCATGCGAGAACTCGTGTACTACGCCGCCGTCACCCTCGACGGCTACATCGCCGGCCCGAACGGCGAGTTCGACGCCTTCCTCGTCGAGGGCGACCACATGGATGGCATCAACCAGCGTTTCGCCGACACGCTCCCCACGGTCGCGGCCGAAGCACTCGGCATCACCCAGAAGCGCGACGTGTTCGACACGGTGCTGATGGGCGGGAACACCTATCGGGTGGGAGGCCTCCCCAGCCCCTACTCCCACCTCCGCCAGATCGTGTTCAGCCGCACGAAGACCGCGGAGGCCGAGAACCTCGAGGTCACGGCCGAGGATCCGGTCGAGGTGGTGCGGCGGCTGAAGCAGGAGGACGGCGCCGACATCTGGCTCTGTGGAGGCGGAGCTCTCGCCGCGTCGCTCGCCGACGAGATCGACCGGCTCGTGCTGAAGCGGCAGCCCCTGCTGTTCGGGTCGGGCATCCCGCTCTTCGGCGAGCGCGCGTACCGTCCCGAGCGGTTCGACGCCGTCGCGACGACGGCGTACGAGTCCGGCGTCGTCGTCACCGAGCTGGAACGGCGGCTCGACCGATGACGATTCTCGCGGGGGCCTCGGGCGGCCCCCGCGAGAACGCATACCCCCTCGGGCCCCTCCTGGCAAGATCATTTCCCCGCCGGCCGCACCCCCTTAGCGTGTGAGCACACCACGAGTCAGGAGGCGCCATGAACGTCCGCACCCCCATCCCCACTGGCTCCGCACAGCGCGAAGAGCAGGCCGACATCCAGGCCGTCGTCTCCCCGAAGTACGACCGAGTGGGCTTCGACCGCTACGTCGTGTCGCACGACGGGCCGATCGGCTACATCGAAGCCGTACCTCCGGTCTTCGTCTGCTACCTCGGCCATCCGTACGCACAGGCCGAAGAGGTCGGGCAGGTGCACGAATTCGATCGTGCCGTGCGGCTGCTCGACGAACGCGCCGCCCGGTCGCGACAGCGCCCTCTCGCCGGATGAGCCGCGAGATCTGGCCCGGTTCGGCGTACCCGCTGGGGGCGACCTTCGATGGGCAGGGCACCAACTTCGCCCTGTTCAGCGAGGGTGCCGAGAGTGTGGAGCTGTGCCTCTTCGACGAAGACGGCAACGAGGAGCGCATCGCCTTGACCGAGGTCGACGCCTATGTCTGGCACGGCTACCTGCCCACGGTGCAGCCGGGACAGCTGTACGGCTACCGGGTGCACGGTCCGCACGAGCCCGAGCAGGGCCGGCGGTTCAACCCGCACAAGCTCCTCCTCGATCCCTACGCCAAGGCCGTCGCCGGCCGGATGGACTGGGGGCAGTCGCTGTTCGGCTACGACTTCGGCGACCCCGAATCCCGCAATGACGACGACTCGGCCGATGCGATGGTCAAGGGCGTCGTGGTCAACCCGTTCTTCGAGTGGGCCGGCGACCGGCCGCTGCACACGCCCTACGCCGAGACGGTGATCTACGAGGCTCACGTGAAGGGCCTCACGCAGCTGCATCCGGACATCCCGGAAGAGCTGCGCGGCACCTACGCGGGCGTGGCGCATCCGTCGGTCATCGAGCATCTGCAGCGGCTCGGCATCACCGCGCTCGAGCTCATGCCCGTGCATCAGTTCGTCGACGACTCGGTCCTCGAAGACAGAGGCCTCTCCAACTACTGGGGCTACAACACCCTCGGCTTCTTCGCCCCGCACAACGCCTACGCCTCGACGGGAGAGCGCGGCGAGCAGGTGCAGGAGTTCCGGGCGATGGTGCGCACGCTGCACGAAGCCGGGATCGAGGTCATCCTCGACGTCGTGTACAACCACACCGCCGAGGGAAACCACCTCGGCCCGACGCTGTCGATGCGAGGGATCGACAACGAGGCGTACTACCGGCTCGAGGAGGACCGCCGCTACTACACCGACTACACCGGGACAGGGAACAGCCTCAACGCCGGCAACCCGCACGCGCTGCAGCTCCTGATGGACTCGCTGCGGTACTGGGTGACCGAGATGCACGTCGACGGATTCCGCTTCGACCTCGCCTCCGCCCTGGCCCGGGAGTTCTACGACGTCGACCGACTGGCTGCCTTCTTCGAGCTCGTGCAGCAGGACCCGGTGGTGTCGCAGGTGAAGCTCATCGCCGAGCCGTGGGACGTCGGCCCCGGCGGCTATCAGGTGGGGAACTTCCCGCCGCAGTGGTCGGAGTGGAACGGCCGGTACCGCGACACCGTGCGCGACTTCTGGCGCGGGGAGCCGCAGGCCCTCGGCGAGTTCGCCTCGCGGATCACCGGCTCGGCCGACCTGTACGAGCACTCGGGGCGGCGGCCGGTGGCCTCCATCAACTTCGTCACCGCGCACGACGGCTTCACGCTGCGCGACCTCGTCTCCTATGCCGAGAAGCACAACGAGGCCAACGGCGAGGACAATGCCGACGGCGAATCCCACAACCGCTCCGACAACATGGGCGCGGAGGGACCGACCGACGACCTCGAGATCAACCGGCGGCGAGCGCGCCAGCAGCGCAACCTCCTCGCGACGCTGCTGCTCTCGCAGGGTGTTCCCATGCTCGCCCACGGCGACGAGCTGGGGCGCACCCAGGGCGGCAACAACAACGTCTATGCGCAGGACAACGAGATCGCCTGGGTCGATTGGAAGAACGCCGACCTGCCGCTCGTCGAGTTCACGGCGGCGATCTCACGGCTGCGGCGCGAGCATCCGACCTTCCGTCGGAGCCGCTTCTTCGACGGGCGTCCGGTGCGCGCCGAGGATGCCGAGCGCATCCCCGACGTCGTGTGGCTGCGACCCGACGGCGTTCCGATGGCGCCGGAGGACTGGGACTCGGGATTCGGACGCTGCGTCGGCGTGTTCCTGAACGGTCGAGGGATCCGTGAGAACGACAGCCGTGGACGGCCTGTCACCGACGTGAACTTCCTCCTGTACTTCAACAGCGGCGACGACCCGGTCGATGTCGTGGTGCCCGATGAGGGCTACGGAGACCAGTGGGACGCCGCGGTCGATACGGCCGGCGCGCTCCACGAGGCGACTGCCGTTCGGCCCGGCGATACGGTACTTCTGGAAGGCAAGGCGATGCTCGTGCTGCAGGAGGCCGACGCGGCTCCGCCGCAGATCGACGATTCGGTCGATGCCTCCCTCCGGATCCAGAACGAGCAGGCCACATCGTGACGAGAAGACCGCTGTCGACCTACCGGCTGCAGATCAGCGAGCACTTTCCTCTCGGGGAAGCCGCGGCGGTGACCGGCTATCTCGCCGACCTCGGCGTCTCGTGGGCGTACCTCTCGCCGCTGCTCGCCGCCGTGCGCGGATCGAACCACGGGTACGACGTCGTCGACCACTCGCGCGTCGACTCCGACCGAGGCGGCGAGGAGGGCCTCGTCCGGTTCGCCGCCGCCGCGCGCGCAGCCGACCTCGGCATCCTCGTCGACATGGTGCCCAACCACGTCGGTGTCGCGGTGCCGCGGCAGAACCCGTGGTGGTGGGAGGTGCTGCGGCTCGGGAAGGGAACGCGCCGGGCCGCTGCCTTCGACATCGACTGGGCCGCCGGCGGCGGACGCGTGATCCTGCCGGTGCTCGGCTCTTCCCCCGAGCAGGCGATCGCAGACGGCGAGCTCGTCGTCGACGCGACCTTCGCCCCCGATGCGCCGGACGGCGTGCTCACCTACTTCGAGCACGTGCTCCCGCTCGCTCCCGGCACCTCGACGCTGGCCGATGACCTGCCCGCACTGCTCGACGCGCAGCACTACGAGCTGCGGTTCTGGCGCGACCAGAACACCGACCTCACCTACCGCCGCTTCTTCGCGGTGTCCGAGCTCGCCGGCATCCGCGTCGAGCTGCCCGACGTCTTCGCCGATTCGCATCGCGAGATCGTCCGCTGGATCCGGGAGGGTCTCGCCGACGGGCTGCGCGTCGACCACCCGGACGGCCTCGCCGATCCCGGTGGCTACCTGGAGCAGCTGGCGGATGCGACGGGAAGGGCATACACCGTCGTCGAGAAGATCCTCGAGCCGGGCGAGGCGCTGCCCGCCTGGTGGCGCACCGACGGCACGACCGGGTACGACGCGCTCGTCGAGTTCGACCGCGTGCTGGTGGACCGGGATGGCGTCGACCAGCTCGACCGTCTCGACGAGCGCCTTCGCGCCGAGACGGGTCTGCCGCCGGCGCAGTCATGGACCGACCTGATCCACGACACCAAGCGCCTGGTGGCGGAAGAGCTCCTCGGATCGGAGGTGCGGCGACTGGTGCGCACGCTGCCGCGCGGCATCGTGCGGGCGGAGGACGGGCTGGTCGAGCTGCTGGCCTGCTTCCCCGTGTACCGCTCCTACCTGCCGGAGGGACGCGAGCATCTGGAGCATGCCTTCACCGAGGCACGACGCCGACGGCCCGACCTCGCCGCCACGTTCGCCGAGCTGGAGCCGCTTCTCGCCGACCCTCGCCTCGAGGTGGCCCAGCGCTTCCCGCAGGTGAGTGGAGCGGTCATGGCCAAGGGCGTGGAGGACACCGCCTTCTACCGCTGCACCCGCCTGGGCACCCTGACCGAGGTGGGCGGCGACCCGTCGATCCCCGCTCTCACGGTGGGAGAGTTCCACGAGGCGCAGCGGGCGCGGCTCGCCGCATGGCCGGCGTCGATGACCACGCTCTCGACGCATGACACGAAGCGCTCCGCGGATGTGCGCGCGCGGCTGAGCGTGCTGTCCGAGATGCCCGAGCGCTGGGCGGCGGTGCTGGACGAGCTGCGGGCGATCGCGACGACCGGTCAGGGTCCTCTCGATGCGCTGATCTGGCAGGCGACCGTGGGTGCATGGCCGATCTCGACCGATCGCCTTCTCGCCTATGCCACGAAGGCCGCGCGGGAAGCCGCGGAGGCGACGACCTGGCAGCAGCCGGATGCGGCATTCGAAGAGGGACTGGGCCGGATCGCCCACGCCGTCGAGGGCGATGCCGCGGCAGTCCTCGACCGCTTCGTCGGCGAGATCGTCGATGCGGGGCGCTCAAACTCGCTGTCGGCCACGCTGCTGCAGCTCACCGGGCCGGGCGTCCCCGACGTGTACCAGGGCAGCGAGCTGTGGGATCTGTCGCTCGTGGATCCCGACAATCGTCGCCCCGTGGACTTCGCCCTGCGCGCGCGGATGCTCGAGGAGCTCGACGCCGACGTCGCCCGCGGCATCCTTCCGCGCATCGACGACTCGGGCCGGGCCAAGCTGCTCGTCGTCTCGCGTGCGCTGCGACTGCGGCGCGACAGCCCCGAGCTCTTCACCGTCTACCGTCCGGCGGTGGTCGAAGGACCCGCGGCGGAGCACGCCGTCGCGGTCCATCGCGGCGGCGTCACCGCCGTGGCGACACGTCTTCCGGTCGGCCTGACGGCCCGCGGTGGGTGGGGCGACACCGTGATGATGCGGCCGGACATCCCCGGCACAGATGTGCTGACCGGACGCCGGATCGCGCCGGGCCCGGTGCGACTCGCCGAACTGCTCGACACCTACCCGGTCGCGCTGATCGAGCTCGCACGGTGAAGACGGAGCCCCGGTGATCGAGGTGTGGGCGCCGCACGCGAATCGGATGCGGCTGCGGCGGATCGACAGCGACGGCACGACGGTCGACGAGAGTGACCTCCGCCCCGCGGCCGAGGGCTGGTGGCGCAGCGCCGTCACCCTCGGCGACGGCGAGCGGTACGGCTTCGTGATCGACGACGAGGAGGAGCTGCGGCCCGACCCCCGCTCGCGGCGGCAGCCGGAGGGCGTGCACGGCCCGTCGGCGGTCTTCGACACGGTGGCCCACGCATGGAACGACGTCTCCTGGACGGGCCGGCAGCTCGCAGGCGGCCTGATCTACGAGCTCCACATCGGCACGTTCACCCCCGAGGGCACTCTCGACGCGCTCACGGAGCGACTGGATCATCTGGTCGACCTCGGTGTGACGCACGTCGAGCTCCTGCCGGTGAACGCCTTCAACGGCCGGTGGAACTGGGGGTACGACGGGGTGCTCTGGTACACCGTGCACGAGGCCTACGGCGGCCCGGCCGGGTATCAGCGGTTCGTCGACGCCGCCCACGGGCGCGGCCTCGCCGTGATCCAGGACGTCGTGTACAACCACCTCGGACCCAGCGGGAACCACCTGCCGAAGTTCGGGCCGTACCTGCGCGAGGGCGACGGCACCGCCTGGGGCGACTCGGTGAACCTCGACGAGCCGGCCGTGCGGGAATACATCATCGACAACGCGCTGATGTGGTTGCGCGACTTCCATGTCGACGGGCTGCGGCTCGATGCCGTGCACGCCCTGCGGGACCGGCAGTCGGTCCACATCCTCCGGGAGTTGGCGACGCGTGTCGATGCCCTCTCCGCCCAGCTGAACCGTCCGCTCAGCCTCATCGCGGAGTCCGACCTCAACGATCCCGTGATGATCCTTCCGCGCGAGGCCGGTGGCCACGGGCTCACCGCGCAATGGTCCGACGACTGGCACCATGCCGTGCACGTCGCCCTCACCGGCGAGACGACCGGCTACTACGCCGACTTCGCCGCGCACGACGCTCTCGCCAAGGTGACGGAACACGGGTTCTTCCACGACGGCACGTTCTCGTCCTTCCGCGGGCGCCCGCACGGATCGCCGATCCCGCCGGAGGTGCCCGACTGGCGCCTGGTGACGTTCGCGCAGGACCACGACCAGATCGGGAACCGTGCGGCGGGCGACAGGCTCTCGGCCACGCTCTCGCCCGACCGGCTCGCGGTGGCCGCCGTACTGACGCTGACCTCGCCGGGAACACCGATGCTGTTCATGGGAGAGGAATGGGGCGCGTCCACCCCGTGGCAGTTCTTCACCTCGCACCCCGAGGCCGAGCTCGGGCGGGCCGTCGCCGAGGGACGCACCGCGGAATTCGCGCGGATGGGGTGGGACCCGGATGCCGTGCCCGACCCGCAGGATCCCGACACCTTCCGGTGGTCGCACCTCGACTGGAGCGAGCTCGACGACCCGGCGCACGACCGTCTTCTCAGGCTGTACCGCGACCTCGCCCGACTGCGGCGTGAGCGCGGCGAGCTCACCGATCCGGATGCGAGGAGCACGCGGGTCGAGGTTCGCGACACGGACGGGTGCCCCGAGCACCGGGTGTACCGCATCGATCGGGGCGGGCTCTCGGTGCTGGTGAACCTCTCGGCCGAGCCGGCGACGTTCGAGGTCGCGCCGGGGTACGAGGTGCTGTTGTCGACGGGAGACTCCGTGCACGAGAGCGGGGCGGCCGCCCTCCCGCCGGACACCGCCGCGGTGATCGCCCGCCCCTCCGATTAGCCCCGGCACGACAGGTCGCCGAACCCGAAGGACTTCGAGCTCGTGTCCGACGAGGTCGAGATCATCGTCCCCGAACTGCGCTGACCCCGGGGTTCAGCTACGCGCAGCCCACCACTCGCGCAGCCGCTGCTCCACGACGTCGGGACCCCGCACGCCCTCGTCCAGACGCAGATCGAGCAGGAACCGGTACGCCTCGCCCACCTCGCGGCCCGGCGCGATGCCGAGCACCTGCTGGATGCGGTTGCCGTCGATCTCCGGACGAATGGAGTCGAGCTCCTCCTGCTCGCGCAGCGCCGCGATGCGCGACTCGATGTCGTCGTACGCGCTGGCCAGGCGTCCGGCCTTGCGCTTGTTGCGCGTGGTGACATCGGCGCGGGTGAGGATGTGCAGGCGCTCCAGCAGGTCACCCGCGTCGCGCACGTACCGCCGCACTGCGGCATCCGTCCAGGTGCCCTCGGCGTAACCGAAGAAGCGCAGATGCAGCTCGATCAGCGTGGAGACGGCATCGGTCGTGTCGGTATCGAACCGCAGGGACTGCAGGCGCTTGCGAGCCATGCGCGAGCCGACGACGTCGTGGTGGTGGAAGGTCACCACACCACCGGGCTCGAGCTTGCGCGTGCGCGGCTTGCCGATGTCGTGCAGCAGCGCGGCGAGGCGTAGCGGCACATCGGGGGCGGCGCCCGGATGCCGGGAGTGCTCGAGCTCGATCGCCTGGCTGAGCACGGTGAGGGAGTGCTCGTAGACGTCTTTGTGGTGGTGGTGCTCGTCGACCTCGAGGCGCAGTTCGGTGACCTCGGGGAGGAACTCGTCGATCAGACCGGTGTCGACCAGCACGCGGATGCCGCGCACCGGATCGTCAGTCTGCATGAGGCGCACGACCTCGGACTGGATGCGCTCCGGGCTCACGATCTTGAGGGTCTCGCGCAGTTCGGCGATCGCCTCGGCCGTGGCCTCCTCGACGCGGAACCCGAGCTGGGCGCTGAAGCGGGCAGCACGCAGCATCCGCAGCGGGTCGTCGCCGAACGAGATCCGCGGGTCGGCCGGGGTGCGCAGGATGCCGGCGATGAGGTCTTCCACGCCACCGGTCGGATCGACCAGCTTCACGGCGGGTACCTGCAGCGCCATGGAGTTGACGGTGAAGTCGCGGCGCACGAGGTCGCCGTCGATCGTGTCGCCGAACTCGACCGTGGGCTTGCGGGTCACGCCGTCGTAGCTGTCGGCACGATAGGTCGTGATCTCGACCTGCTCGCCCTGCACGCGCGCACCGATCGTGCCGAATGCGCGGCCGATGTCCCACTGCGCGGTCGAGATCGGCGTGACGATGGTCAGGATGTCGTCGGGCGCGGCGTTCGTCGTGAAGTCGAGGTCGTGCGTCGCCCGACCCAGCAGCGCATCGCGCACCGGACCACCGACCACGGCCAGGTCGAAACCGGCATCCGCGAACGCGGTCGCGAGGGTGCGGACGACCGGGTTCTCGGCGAGCGCACCGAGACGGGCGAGGCCGTCAGCCATGTTGAGCATGGTTTCCAGCGTACCGGGGCGGGCCGGTGGGGCTTCGGCAGGTACCGGACGCACCGTTCACCTCCCGGTCGCCCGAAGGCCAGCCTCCCGTCACCCGACACCGATGGGGTGGAGGAGCCCCGTGC
The DNA here is from genome assembly GCF_018613945.1 of Microbacterium sp. ISL-59. NCBI lineage: Bacteria > Bacillati > Actinomycetota > Actinomycetes > Micrococcales > Microbacteriaceae > Microbacterium > Microbacterium sp. ISL-59. Next base: position 1,325,921 of record NZ_JAGGPG010000002.1, on the reverse strand, counting down.
GGCTGAGCACGGAACCCCACCCCCATGAAGGACTGACATGACCTCCCCCACCCCTGCGGTGCGCTGGCGGCGTCACGGACTGACGTCCGTCGCGCTCCTCGCCTTGCTCGGCGGCGCTGTCGTCGCCCCCGCGGCCCTCGCCGCCCCCGAGCCCGAGGTGCCGACCGGCTCGCTGGTCACCGGCGACACCGCCTGGCACTACCTCGACGACGGATCCGACCCGTCGCCCGCCCCGGCCGCACTCCGCGACTGGACGCTCCCGGCGTTCGACGACGGCAGCTGGAAGACCGCGCCCGGCTCGTTCGGCGCGAAGAACGGCAAGCTCGGATCGGTGGGCCCGCAGACGCCGAAGACGCTCCTGAACCACTACCTCGACGGTGCGAAGGCGCCGACCGTGCCGACGTACTTCTTCCGCACGACGTTCGAGCTCGAAGCCGGGGTGGCCGAGCAGGTCGCGGCGCTGCAGAGCACCATCACCTACGACGACGCCGTGGTCGTGTGGATCAACGGCGAAGAGGTCGCCCGCTACGTCGACGGCCGCATCACCGACACGAAGAACGTCGAGTACGCCGGCGACTCCAACGGCGACCCGCTCACGACCACGTTCAGCGCCGAGGGCGACCTGCTGCACGACGGCACCAACACGATCGCCGTGTCCCTGTTCCAAGACCGCGAGACCAGCTCCGACATCTACTTCGACATGTCGTCGCTGACCCTGGTGAAGGCATCCGACCCCGGTACGCCTGTGATCGCCCCGCCGACCCGCGTCATCCTGACTCCGACCGAGCAGCCCGCCATCTCGCAGGCGTTCTCGTGGCTCGCCGGCGACGCGTCGCACACGGTCGGACAGGTCGAGATCGCACCGACTGCCGGTGGCGACGTCCGAACCGTCGACGCGTACGACGCCGGTGTGGTCAACGGCAACCCGAACAAGCATTTCTCGGCGACGGTCACCGGCCTCACCGCCGCAACCGAATACCGCTACCGCGTCGGCCTGCCCGGCAGCTGGAGCGACTGGTACGAGTTCCGCACGGCCGACCCGAAAGCCACCGACTTCCAGTTCATCTACTACGGTGACGCGCAGATCGGACTCGACACCACGTGGCCGAGCGTCGTGAAGCAGGCCGAGGCCAACGCTCCGCGCTCCATCGGCTCCGTGCACGCGGGCGACCTGATCAACACGTCCAGCAACGAGAACGAGTGGGTCAACTGGTTCAAGGGCATGAAGGACTCGGCCGTGCGCACCAACGTGATGGCCGCTCCCGGCAACCACGAGTACTCGGGCGACAAGCTGCTCACGGCGTGGAAGGCCGCTTTCGAGTACCCGCACAACAACCCGTCGATGAGCTCCATCGGCGAGCTGGCCGATCTCGCCAAGGGTGACACCGAGGTCGCGGCCCAGTACCGCGCCCTCTTCGAGCACTGGAGCGCCTTCGCCGCCGAGACCGCGTACTACACCGACTACCAGGGCGTGCGCTTCATCACGCTCAACGCGACGCGCGACGCGACCTTCCTCACCCCGCCGGCCCTGCCGTCCTGCACGAGTGCCGACTGCCCGATCGCCCAGGGCGAGGAGCTGTGGATCCGCTTCCAGGGCGCCTGGCTCGACCTGCTGCTGCAGAACAGCCCGTCGAAGTGGAATGTCGTCACCTTCCACCAGCCGGTCTTCTCGGCATCCGAGGGTCGCGACGAGCCGAAGCTCCGCGCCGACTGGGTCCCCGTGTTCCAGCGCAACGACATCGACCTGGTGCTCATGGGCCACGACCACACCTACGCGCGCGGCTACGTGAACACCGATGCGACCGAGACGCCCGGCATCACCACCGGCCCGGTCTACGTCGTGTCGAACTCGGGCGCGAAGCACTACGAGCTCGAGACGCCCGAGAAGAACGTCTGGACCAACAACGGCGCCACCCAGGTGCTGCGCGGCCAGGGCGTCACCACCTACCAGGTGATCGACGTCTCGAAGAACCAGCTCGTCTACCGCTCGTACCTGGCGGAGAAGCAGCCGGATGCCACCACCGACCTCCCCGTCGGCGCCGTGTACGACACGTTCACGGTGACGAAGTCGGATGCCGGCGAGAAGTGGGTCACCGAGAAGGGCGTCACGCCTCCGGTCACGCCGGAGCCCGAGGTTCCCGCCGAGATCGAGCTGGGCGCAGCATCCGTCACGGCCGGCGGCACCCTCACGGTCTCGGGCAGTGGCTTCGCGGAAGGCGCCGAGCTGCGACTCGAGCTGCGCTCCGACCCGGTGCAGCTGGGCACGGCGACCGCCGGTGCGGACGGCTCGTTCCAGCGCACGGTGACGATCCCGGCCAACACTCCGGCCGGGGCGCACACGCTCGCCGCGATCCTGCCGGACGGCACCGAGGTCACGGCCTCCGTCACCGTCACCGCGGTGTCCGGCGGCGGAGCGGTCACTCCGGGCGACGGCTCGGGCGGTTCCGATGGCCCGGACGGCGACCTCGCCACCACGGGTGCCGACAGCGTGCCGTACATCGTCGCGGCCGTCGTGCTCCTCGCGGCGGGCCTCGGCCTGTTCGCGATGCGCCGCCGTCGGCAGCACGCGGCGGTGGAGGTCATCGACGCGGAGTAGTCCGCAGCATCCACGGGCGCCGTCGGGGTTTCGACCTCGGCGGCGCCCTTGCTGCGCGGCGCCCTGCGAAAACCCGGACGCGCCCTGCTGCCCCCGGCGCGCCGCGCCCCGACACGCCGCCAGGCACGCGGACCGTCTCCGTTTTCGCACACCCGACCGCCTCAGCGCGACCCCGGACTGGGATAACCTTCCACCGAGTCCGTCCCGCTGAAGGAGAGCCCGTGCCCGCGAACGATGTGATGGCCGACGAGACCGATCGGATCGTCGCCGCGGCCCTGCAGGTGAACGGCCGTGCGTCGTGGGGAGAGATCGCCCGCGTGGTCGACCTGCCCGAGCGCACCGTCGCCCGTCGCGGTCAGCGGCTGCTCGATCGCGGACTGGTTCGCGTCTCCACCTACGTCGACCCCGCCCGCGTGCTGCACGCCCGCGCGGTGCTGTTCCGCATCACGACTGACCCGCACGCCCTGTGGCACGTCGCACGCACCCTCGCCCGCCGCGCGGATGCCTCATCGGTCTCGGTTCTCGAGGGCAGCAGTGACATCGCCGGCATGCTGCTCCCCCACGACGACGCCTCGATCCGCGAGCTGCTGTTCACCGACTTCCCCGAGCTCGAGGGCATCGACTCGATCAACGTCACCACTGTCCTGAAGTTCTTCCGCTCGGGGCACGACTGGCGTGCGGGCGTGCTCACCGACGAACAGGCACGCATGCTCGACGAGTCGTCCGGCTCGGAGGTCGACCCCGCCGACTCCCTGAGCGACGATGAGGAGGCTCTGATCCGACTGCTCCTGAAGGACGGACGGATGCCGGTGGCCCAGCTCTCCCGCGCCCTGGGCCTCAACGTCACGACGACCCGGCGACGCATGGAGTCGCTGAGCCGCCGCGGACTGATGCATCCGCGCACCGAGGTCGTGCCGAGCCTGTTCGGTCTGGGACTCGAGGCGCTCGTATGGCTTCGCGTGCCGATGGCCCGGCTCGAGAAGGTGGGCGCGGCCCTCGCCGCCGCCCCCGAGGTGAAGTTCATCGCGGCCACCACCGGCACCTCGCAGCTGCTCGCCAATGTGCTCGTGAAGGACGCCGACGAGTTCTACCGCTTCCTCACCGGCCCGGCAGTCGCAGGGCATGAGGGTCTCGAGGTCGTGGAGTCGCTCGTGGTGATCACCCCGGTGCTGCGCGGCTCGCTGATCGTCGACGAAGCGCCCGAGGCGCTGGCGAACGACATGCCTACCGGCGCCATCCGCCTATAGGCCGATTCTGTTACTGGCATGTAACGAAATGGCGAGATAGTTCCTAACCGCTTGACCTAGTGGCGAAATAGGGCGAGTATCCTCTCCAGGGCCAACACCCCTGGAGAGGACGATCGTGTTCACGGCTACGGGAGACGACTGGGCGGATCGCGCTGCGACGCTGCCCCTGCACACGCGCATGTTCATCGATGGCGCGTGGGAGGCGGGCTCTGCCGAGCCGCTGATTCCCGTGAGCCCGCGAGATGGTCGTGCGCTCCCGCCGATCACGGCCGCCTCCGCCGCCGACGTCGACCGGGCGGTCCGCTCGGCCCGCGCCGCGTTCGACTCCGGCGTCTGGTCGCGCATCGCGCCCCGCGAACGCGGACAGCTGCTCATCGCCTTCGCGCAGAAGATCCACGACAACGCCGAGGAGCTCGCCCTCACGATCTCGCTCGAGATGGGCAAGCCCATCCGCGAGGCCCTGCAGACCGAGCTGCGCGCGGTCGTGAACTGCTTCCGCTGGTACGGCGAGGCCGCCGACAAGGTGCTCGACGAGATGCCGGTCACCGCGCCGAACAGCCTCGCCCTGGTCACCCGCGAGCCGGCCGGAGTCGTGGCAGCCGTCGTGCCGTGGAACTTCCCGCTGACGATGACCGCGTGGAAGCTCGCCCCCGCCCTCGCGGTCGGCAACAGCGTCGTGCTCAAGCCCGCCGAGCACACCACGTTCTCCGCGCTGCGCCTCGCCGAGCTCGCGGTCGAGGCCGGGATCCCCGCCGGCGTCCTCAACGTCACACCCGGCACCGGCCAGGTCGCCGGCCGCGCACTCGGCGAACACCCCGACGTCGACGTGGTCACCTTCACCGGCTCGCCCGAGGTCGGCCGGAAGTTCCTCGGCTACTCGGCCGCGTCCAACGGCAAGCGCGTCTGGCCCGAGCTCGGTGGCAAGACCGCGAGCCTGGTGCTGCCGGATGCTGACCTGGAACGGGCCGTGCGCGCCACCGCCGACGGCTGCTTCTACAACCAGGGGCAGATGTGCACGGCATCGTCCCGCCTGCTGGTGCCGCGGGCTCAGCGCGACCGCGCGCTGGAGATCGCGGCCGAGGTCGCGCGCACGAGCCTCCCCGCCGACCCGTTCGACGTCGCCACCTCGATGGGCGCGATCGTCAGCGAGAGGCAGCTCGCGGGCATCGCCGGATTCGTCGAGCGCGCCCAGGCCGAGGGCGGCGAACTCGCCGCCGGCAGTGCCGAGCGGTTCCGGGCCGTCGACGGCGGCAGCTACTTCGCCCCGGTCGTGCTCGGCGTCACCCCCGAACACGAGGTCGCCCAGCGCGAGGTCTTCGGTCCTGTGCTCTCCGTCATCGCATACGACGACGTCGAAGACGCACTCGCGATCGCCAACGGCACCGAGTTCGGTCTGGCCGCCGCCCTCTGGAGCACCGACCTCAATGCCGTGCACACCCTGTCGCGACGCCTCCGCGCCGGAGTCGTCTGGGTCAACTGCTTCGAAGAGGGCGACATGACGATCCCCTTCGGCGGCGTCAAGGGATCGGGCTTCGGCCGCGACAAGAGCCTGCACGCCCTGGAGAAGTTCACCGACCTGAAGACCACCTGGATCGAGCTCTCGTGATCCGCCCGTTCATCGGCATCACCACCTGGCGCCGTTTCATCGACACCGACCTCGGCAGCGGTCGCCCCGCCCACAGCCTGGGCACGGAGTACGCGGCGCCCATCGAGGCCGCGGGTGGTGCCGTGGTGCTGCTGCCGCCGACCGCCGGTGTCGACGAGGTGCTCGACCGTCTGGACGGGCTCGTCCTCTCCGGCGGAGAAGACGTGCACCCCTCGCGCTACGGCGCCGCGCCGCAGGAGGGCAAGAACTACGACCCCTCGCGCGACGGCTACGAACTCGCGCTCGCCCGCGGAGCCCGTGAACGTGGTCTGCCGATGCTGGCGATCTGCCGCGGCCTCCAGGTCAGCAACGTCGCCTTCGGAGGATCGCTGATCGTCGACATCCCGACGACCGCTGACCACCAGCCCGTGCGCGGCGCCGACCAGCAGCTGGCGGCTCGGCATCCGATCACGCTCGCCGAAGGCAGCCGTCTCGCGGCGCTCTACGGCACGCGGAACCGCGTCGTGAACACCATCCACCACCAGTCGATCGACGTCCCCGCCCCCGGCCTCCATCCGGCCGCCTGGGCGCCGGACGGCATCGTCGAAGCCGTCGAGGCCGACGACGACTGGCCCTTCTGGGCGGTGCAGTGGCACCCCGAGAAGATGATCGCCCCCGATGAGGCCGCAGAGGAGATGCCGCTGTTCGCGGCGTTCGTCTCGGCCGCCCGTGAACGCGCAGCGGAACACCCCGCTGCAGAGAAAGGAACACGATGACCAAGCAGGTCTTCCTCGAGTACGAGAACGGCGTCCGCGCCGTCGCCACCCTGTTCGAGGACCTCGCCCCTCGCACCTGCGAAGCCATGTGGGGTGCGCTGGAGAAGCCGGTCACCATGCAGGCGATGCACGCGATGTACGCCGGACCCGAGGTCATGGTCGGCCTTCCCGAAGAGGCACAGAACTTCGACCCCGAGAAGGTGCCGTTCGAGAACCAGCAGGTCGTGCCCGCACCGGGTGACCTGCAGTGGTACTGGCAGCGTCCGATGCAGATGGGCGGCCTGCCGTTCGAGTGGTACGAGATCGGAGTCTTCTACGATCGTGGTGCCCGTACTCTCGGCCCGCTCGGATGGACACCCGTCAACATCTGGGGCGGCATCACCGAAGGACTCGCGGAATTCGCCAAGGAGAGCGCCGCGATCCGCATCGACGGAGCGAAGCAGCTCACCATCGGACGCCTGGTCTAAGGCGTTCACTCAGTGCTGGACCCATCCCGAAGGAGCAGTGCATGAATACCCGAAGAATCCTCACCACCGGAGCGCTCGTCGCCACCGGCGCCCTCATCCTCGCCGGCTGCGCATCCGGTGACGACACCGCATCCTCCGGCGACAAGGAGTTCGCCGGCGAGACCATCGTCGTCACCTCTTTCGGCGGCGACTGGGAGAAGGCCTTCATCGAGGCCGTCGTCGATCCCTTCGAGGAGGAGACCGGCGCTAAGGTCGAGTTGATCACGCTGTACAGCGCCGACGCCCTCGCACAGGTCACGGCCCAGAAGGCCAGCCCGCAGATCGATGTCGTGCACTTCTCGGGCGGCCAGGAGTTCACGGCTGCTCAGGACGGGCTCATCGCCCCGATCGCGGCCGACGACCTGTCCGAGTCCGGTGACCTGATCGACCTCGCGACCGCGGGGCTCGAGCGGGGCGAAGGCCCCGTCATCCAGCTGGCGCCGATCGGACTCGTCTACAACACCGAGGCGGATGCTCCGGCGCCCACCTCGTGGCTCGACCTGTTCGACGACGCGTACGCCGGTCACGTCGCCCTCACGGACTTCTCGAACACGTACGGCGTGCTCTCGATGCTCCGTGTCGCCGACGCTCTCGGCGGCGGAATCGACGACCCCTCGAAGGCCATCGCCGACCTCGGGGCACTCGCCTCGGCGGGCGACGCGATCGTGGTCCCGACGTCGCCCGACCTGCAGACCGCCTTCGCCCAGCGCGACACGTGGATCGCTCCGTACGCGATGGACTACGCCGGCACCCTGCAGGATGCGGGTCTTCCGGTCGAGTTCATCGTGCCCGATGAGGGCGCCACCGCCTCCCTCATCACGGCGAACGTCGTCGAGGGCCGGGACAACCCCGACCTCGCGAAGCTCTTCATCGACTTCGAGCTGCGCCCCGAAGCGCAGGCCGTCTTCGCGGAGAACATGCGGTACTCGCCGGTCAACACCAAGGCGGAGCTCTCGGACGACGCGGCGGATGCGGTCCTCACGGGCGACGAGCTCGACACGGTCGTGGTCTACGCGCCCGGCGACATCGCCGCCGACCGTCAGTCCTGGACCGACGAGTGGAATGCGCTGATCACCAAATGAGCGTCCGAACCCGTAGGGAGCCCTGGCTCCTGCTCCTGCCGGCGATCGCACTGCTCGCGCTCGCCTTCGTCACGCCGGTGGCCGGCATGCTCCTCATGAGCGTGCAATCGTCGGCAGGCGGGTTCACCCTCGACAACTTCACCCGGTTGTTCACGAGTGAATATCACCTCCAGGCGGCGCTCCGTTCGCTCCGCCTGGGGGTGATCCAGACGGTGATCACGCTCGTGATCGCCATCCCCCTCTCCTACGTGATGGCGCGGGCCGGCTCGAAGGTGCGCTCCTTCCTCCTGATCGTCGTGATCCTCCCGCTCATGACGAGCGTCGTGGTCCGCACGTTCGGATGGGTCGTCCTGATGGGACCCTCCGGGCTGATGATGCAGATCCCCGGCGCGGAGTTCCTCGTCGGCGGCACCCAGGGCTTCCTCGGCACCGAGACCGGCGTCGTGATCGCCATGGTGCAGGTGCTCCTCCCCTTCGCGGTGCTCAGCATCCTCGGTGTCATCTCGGGCATCACCCCGCAGCTCGAAGAGGCGTCCCGCACTCTCGGCGCCGGATTCTGGCGCACGCTGCGGCACGTCGTCCTCCCCCTCGCTGTGCCCGGCATCGTCGCCGGCGCCTCGCTCGTCTTCGTCCTGTCGGTGAGCTCGTTCATCACCCCCCGCTTCATCGGCGGAGCCCAGATCCCGGTGTTCGCGCAGACCATCTACGTCGACGCGACCACCAACCTCGACTGGTCGTTCGCGGCCGCGCAGGCCGTGCTGCTGTTCGCCGGGGTCATGCTCGTGCTCGCAGCGACGTCCCGGCTCGGGAAGCAGAAGGTGTGACCATGGTCCGTTCCGTTCCGATCCTCGGCAGAATCCTCGCGATCGTCCTCGGCGTCATCGTGACGCTGTACATGCTCGTGCCGCTCATGGTCGTCGCCGGTGCCTCGGTCGGCGAGAACCGCTTCCTGACCTTTCCCGGGCAGGGCTTCACGCTCGACTGGTACGTCGAGGCGCTCACCTCCGACACGTACCTCGAGCCGTTCCGCCTGAGCCTGCTCGTGGGTATCGCCGTCGCGATCCTCGCCGCCGCGATCGGCACCGCGGCCGCGCTCGCGCTCACCCGTTTCAAGGTTCCCGGCGGTGCGGCGATCCAGGCGCTGCTGATGTCGCCGCTGACGATCCCCACGATCATCCTCGCCATCGGCGCCCTCTCCATCGCGTCGCTCACGATCGGCTCGCCCAACGTGGGCGTGCTGATCGCGATCCACATCGTCATCGCGATCCCGTACGTGATGCGCACCGTGACCGGCGTGATGACCCGCGCCGACCACTTCACCGAGGAGGCGGCGCGCACTCTCGGTGCCAGCACCTGGAACCGCTACCGGCTGGTCGTGCTCCCGATCGCCCGCCCCGGCATCGCCGCCGGTGCCTTCTTCGCCTTCAACATCTCGTTCGACGATGCGGTCATCGCCCTCTTCCTGCGCACCCCGCAGCTCGAGACGCTCCCCATCGCCATCTACGGCCAGCTGGAGTTCAGCACGTCGCCCACCGTGGCGGCCGTCTCGACTCTCATGGTCCTGCTCACCGTCGTCCTCATGATCGTGCTCGAACGCATCATCGGCCTGGGAAGGTTGTTCGTCTGATGACAACACTCACCATCACCTCACTCACCAAGGACTTCAAGGGAACGAAGGTGCTGAAGGGCATCGACCTCTCGATGCAGTCCGGAGAGTTCGTCTCCCTCCTCGGCCCCTCGGGCTGCGGAAAGACGACACTCCTGCGCTGCATCGCGGGTCTCGAGTCGCCCAGCGGCGGCACGATCGAGATCGCGGGTCAGGATGTGACCAAGCTCCCGCCCGAGAAGCGGCACCTCGGCATGATGTTCCAGAGCTACGCGCTCTTCCCGCACATGAGCGTGGTCGAGAACGTGCGCTTCGGTCTGCGGATGTCGGGCGAGAAGTCGAAGGCCGAGCAGAAGGAGCTGGCTGTACGAGCTCTGGAGCGCGTGCAGATGGGACACCTCGCCGATCGGATGCCGGCGCAGCTGTCGGGCGGTCAGCAGCAGCGCGTCGCACTCGCCCGCGCCATCGCCTTCGAGCCCCGCGTGCTCCTGCTCGACGAGCCGCTGTCGAACCTCGACGCCCGGCTGCGTGAAGACATGCAGGTCGAGCTGAAGGAGCTGCACCGCACACTCGGGCTCACCACCGTGTTCGTCACGCACGACCAGGAGGAGGCGATGAGCCTCTCCGACCGGATCGTCCTCATGAACGGCGGTGTGATCGAGCAGGAGGGTGCACCGGCCGAGCTCTACGGCGCACCGCGCACCCCGTTCGCCGCCGACTTCATCGGGGCGGCGAACCTCCTTCCGGCGACCCGCTCGGGCGCTGTCGCGACGCTCGACGGAACAGGGATCCAGATGCCGTTGACCGGTGCGGGCCCGGACGGCGGCGGAGAGGTGGTGCTCCGTCAGGAGGACCTGCACCTGTCCCCCACCGTCGGCGCGGATGCCCCGGTGAGCGTCGACGTCATCGCCCACGTCTACCGCGGGGCCGACATCGTCTACATCGTCGAGCTCGCCGGCAAGCGGATGAGGGTCGTGCGTCCCCGGCACGAGGATCCGATCCCCGAAGGCACCGCCGGTCTCGGCTGGCGTGCTGGCGCCCTGCTCTGGATCGCCGCCGCCTGAAGGCCCGGCCCCTCGATCACCGACCCGACGCATCTTCACCAGGGGTAGTTCCACGGCATCCCACGGCGATGAGACGCCACGGCCATAGGATCGCGGCATGGCCGACGATGACGTGCAGTCCTCCCCCGCACCCGACACCTCCCGCCGAGGCTTCTTCAAGATCGGCGGGGCGGCCCTCGCGGGCGCGGTCGTCGGTGGCGCAGGCGGCGCTGCCATCGGAGCATCCGTCGCGGCGGGTGCGCGCGACGGCTTCGCCGACGATCCGGACCCGTACGCCGCGCTGACCCCGCGCAGTGAGCCGGGGTTCGACCACGTCGTGGTCGTGATGGGCGAGAACCGTTCGTTCGACAATCTCCTCGGGTATCTCTACTCGAAGGAGAACCTGCCGGCGGGTGAGAAGTTCGAGGGCTTGGCATTCGGCACGCACAGCAACAAAGCGTCCGACGGCACCGTGGTCGAGGCGCACGTCTACGAGGGCGAGACCGATCGCATCATGAGTCACCCCGATCCCGATCCGGGTGAGGAGTATCCGCACGTCAACACCCAGATCTTCGGAACGGTGGATCCGAAGTCGAATGCCGAGCTCTTCGTCGACCAGATGCAGGCGCCCTACAACGCCCCGACGAACGGCGAGAAGGCCTCGATGTCGGGGTTCCTCCAGGACTACATCATCAACTTCCGTCGGCTGCGCAAGGGCAAGGAGCCGAGCGTCGACGAGGCGAAGCACATCATGGGCTCCTTCTCCCCCGCGATGCTGCCGGTGCTGTCGACGCTCGCCGCCGAGTTCGCGGTGTTCGACCACTGGTACGCCGGCGTCCCGTCGCAGACGTTCTGCAATCGCTCCTTCTTCCACGCCTCGACGTCGCACGGCTTCGTGACGAACCAGGCCGGCGGCGGCTACGACAAGTGGATCGATGCACCCGCAGCGCCGACGGTGTTCAACCGGCTCGAGGAGAAGAAGCTCGACTGGAAGATCTACATCGACAAGCTCCAGCTCGTCTCCTTCACCGGCATGCTGCATGCCCCGGTTCTGGAGAAGTACTGGCGCACGGATCACTTCGGCACGATGGAGGACTTCTACGCCGACGCGAAAGACGGCAAGCTCCCCGCGTACGCCTTCATCGAGCCGCGGATGGTCTACGACCACAACGACTTCCACCCGCCGTTCGGCTCACCCCGGGAGGGCTTCGTCGAGGGCGAGGAGGTCTTCGACAGCGCGATCTCCGACGTGCGCGCCGGTGACCTGCTGATCCACGACATCTACGAGGCGGTGCGCACGAGCGCGTCGCCGACGGGGTCGAACGCCGTCAACACCCTGCTGCTGATCACCTTCGACGAACACGGCGGATGCTACGACCACGTGCCGCCGCCCGCCGCGACGAAGCCGACGAAAGACACCGAAGCGGGTGAGATGGGATTCACCTTCGATCGACTCGGATGCCGTGTCCCGGCCATCGCCGTGTCGGCGTACACGAAGCGCGGCACGATCATCCACGACGAGATGCACCACGGTTCGGTCACGGCGACGCTCTCACGGCTGCACGGCCTGGAGCCCCTCAACGAACGGGACGCCTCGGCCAACACCCTGTTCAACGTGGTGAACCTGGATCAGCCGCGGCATCCGGCCGACTGGCCGACGACGAAGCCCTCCTACACGCCGCCGAACCCGGAGGAAGCGGTGCCGCAACCCGACGTGAAGGAGCACCTCAAGCCGCTGACGCCCCCGGCGCGCGGACTGCTCGGACTGCTTCTGGCCCGCTATGGCAAGCCCGGCGAGAAGGAGCCGGAGACCTTCGCCGATGCGTACAAGATCCTCCACGAGCACGGCGAGGAGCTTTTCGGCCCGGCGAAGGGCAGCTGACCGCGGTCGCAGTCTTTGCCCGCGGTCGCACGATTCTCGGGGAACCGTGCGACGCGGGTGCGAATCTCCGCCCGGACTACTTCCGCGCGGAGCGCCGGCGGCCGAGGATCAGGAGTGTCGCGCCGAGCACGAGAACGGCAGCACCGCCTGCGGCCCAGGCGAGCGTCTCGGGACCGAGTCCCGTCGCGGGAAGCGGATCGGTCCCGTTGCCTCCATCGGTCGGCGGGGTGCTCGGGTCCGGAGGGTCGGTCGGGTCCGGCGGCACGACGACGGCATCGGCGGCGAGCGTGAAGTCCTGCTCGGCGATCACGTCTCCGGCGGCGGTGATCACGACCGTGCGCGTCGCCGAGCCGACGACGCTCGTGCCCGTCGGGGGAACCACCGTGAGGGTGTAGGTGCCGGGCGGCAGGGCGCCGAGCCCGAACGTGCCGTCCGCGTCGGACGTGAGCTGTTGCGGCGCGCCCGGTCCGGTGAGTGTCACCACCACGCCCGCGACGGGGGCACCGTCGTCGTCGCGCACGGTGCCGTCGATCGCACCGAGGCGCGCCAGCTCGAAGTCCACGTTCGCCACGTCGACCGCGGCCACCTGCTCGTTCCGTGTGACGGGAGACGTCGCGGTGAATCCTGCGGGGGTCGTCATCGTGATCGTGTAGTCACCGGCAGCGAGTCGGGGGAACGTGTACGCCCCTGACGCGTCCGTCACGCGCGTGAGGGTCGCCCCGCCGGGAGCGATCGCGGTCACGGTCACGCCGGCCACACCCGATCCGTTGGCACGCACCGTGCCGCGAAGATCCGCGTTCTCGGCGATCACGAAGTCCACGTCCGTGATCGGGACTTCGCTGCCGTCCGGAACCGTCACGGGCGGCGGCTGAGTCGCGACCGTGTAGCCCGGCGGGGTCGTGATCGACACGGGATGCGTCCCGACGGCCACCTGGTCGAACAGGTAGTTCCCGTCAGCATCCGTCGTCGTGGTCTGGCCGTCGATCGTGACGGTCGCACCGGGGACCGTGGCGCCGGTCGTATCGGTCACGGTTCCGGAGACCGCGACGGGCACGATGTCGCGGAGCCCGAAGTCGGCGACCGCGTCGCCCGCACTGAGGTTCGCGGCGACCGTGGTCGGTCCCGTCGAGATCTTGCCGGCAGGCGGGGTGACGCGCACCGTGTACCCGTCAGATGCGACGAACCCGGGGAAGGAGTAGGTTCCGTCCACCGCCGTGGTCGTCGTCCCCACGACCGTGCCGTTCGCGTCCGTCAGCGTGAGGGTGACGCCGGGCGTCGGCGCCCCCGTGTCGGTGACGGTGCCGGTGATGTCCTGGGCGATCGACGCGAACCACGTCTGGTAGACGGGAAGGCCCGAGCGGCGGGTGAAGATCAGGCTGAGGGAGCTGATCGGGGTGCTCGGCTCGAACCAGGCCGCCGCGCCGCTGGTGTCCAGGGCCGCCGCGTTGCCGGTGAGGGTGAGGGTCGTGGCATCCCAGCTCGGCACGTCATCGGCAGCACCGGTGCACGAAGGCTTCCCCGCGATTCCGGGGGCGCAGTAGTTGAACCGGTCCCGCAGCCCGATCTCCGTCGCGTCGAGCACGTGTCCATCGGGGGCGACGGCCTGGATGCGCACCGAGTCCGCGTCGATGTCCCCCACTGCGAAGGCCCACCCCGAGGTCGGGGTCGGCGTCGCGAAGGAGTACGTCGTGGTCGAGGGGCTCGTGGCGTTGTCGGCCCGGGGGCGCAGGTTCAGGTACGGCTGGTCCCTGCTCGAGCCGTACTTCGCCCCGATCGCGGTGCCCTCCGAGAGCCAGGTCGAGGCACCGCTGATCACGCCGACCTGTCCGCCGCGCGAATCGCTGGTCACGGTCGCGGTGATGGCGGGCTTCGCCGCCACCTGCACCGACGTCGTGAATGCCCCGCCGACACCGACGAGCGGCTGCCAGGTCGCCCAGGAGGCGACGGTCGCGGCCGAGGCCGGAAGGGCGCCGACGAGCACCGCGATGAGGACGATGGTTCCGGCGATGGTCGCTCTGCGGGAGGCACGCATGCGGTCAGATTACTGGTATACCGGTTTCACCGGAAGTGAATATCTCTCCGCGGACCACGCGTGTGCCCGCGATCAGGTCATGGGGTCCGCGTCTGTCCTTCTGGAACAGCACGAACGCGACGTAGACGAGCGGGAGCACGTCGGCCGCGACGAGGACGATCATCAACCACGCCGGGAACTCGGATCCCCCCTCTGCCACGATCGCGATCGTGTGCCACACCGCGAAATGCGCGATCTCCCACGGAAGCAGCTTGACGATGGTCCGCACGAGGATCCGGGGCCGTGACGGCCGGTCGCCGTTGCGCGCGTCCACGACCCGGAGACCGAGGGCACGCTTGCCGAGGGTCGCCTGCCGCGAGGAGGATTCGCCGAGGAAGAGGTAGACCCCCACCGGCAGCACCAGCAGCAAGAACCCGAGGAGCTGCGCGCCGGCGGTACCCAGCTCGAGCCAGTTGAACATCTCTCCCGTGATGGCGGTGAGGATCACCGTGACCAGCGCGAGGGTCGCCATCCAGCCGAGGATGACCGCGTAGTCCACGAGGAGTGCGAGCAGGCGTATCCCGGACTTCGGCCGAAGCAGGGGAACACGGGAGGGCATGGCCTCAATCTATGTGAGGCCATGCTTTCTGCGGATGCGCATGCTCGCGCGCGGCGTCAAACCGCGTCGCCCTGGACGGGTCCCTCGGTGTTCGGCCTCCAGCCGAGCGCCGGCGCCACGTGGGGAGTGGCAAGCGTGGCTCGATGGGAGCACATGCTGACTGGGTGTGTCACGCCACGGCTGAGGGCCGCGACCTGTTCTGGATCGTGGCCCTCGCTTCTGCTGTCAGTACGGTTGGCTCATGGAACAGACGAAAACCTGCTGGGTCTGTCGCTCTGAGCCCGCCACCACGGGTGAGCACAAATGGCCACACTCGTACCTGAGGAAGTACCACGCCAACGACTGGAGCGAGCTTCAGCATGGTCGCTGGGACGGCCACCGCTTCAACACCAAGGCATCGAACTCCAAGAATCTAAAGCACTCGGTTCTCTGTCCAAGATGCAACAACGAACGGACCGCGCCGCAGGACCGAGCGCTGAGCGCATTTCTGACCTACCTTGAGAACAACCACGACACCGTACTTGCGACTCGGACTATCTCGCTCACGGATGCGCTGGGCACCCACGAGCCCCTGAACTTCTACCGCGCACTACTGAAGCTTGAGTTCTCCCGGCTGAGCGATGACCAGCTAGACATCAGTCCCGAAGTAGCCGACTTCGTCCTTGGCTCGGAAGCCTGGGAGGCGGCAAACAGCAAGACCAGAATCGAGTTCCGCATAGCTGAGGAAATGGTCCCGAGGGGGCTAGGAGACCCCTTCGAGACCGACGCCCCGTTCTACGAGGATCCCTACTTCGTCTCGCATCAGATCAACTTCGGCTGGTTCGGGGTGCACTACCTCTACGCACCGACCGAGCGCCCGGACCTTCCCTGGCCTGACTGGTCGATGGGCTATTTGCTGCTATCTAACCGCGGTTTCGATGCTCGCCCGGGTCAGCTGTTCCCTGAGCTCTGAGGAGTAAGGCACCTTCAGAGCATGTAGACCTTGAGGTCTTTATCCTCGTCTTTCCAGCTCGCGCACTTTGGATGAGTGGAGAGCCAGTATCGAATCGCGCCCAGAGCCGAGTTGATGTCGTCCAGAAGCTCAATCTGCCGATGGATGAAGGTCCTGTCGGTCATGTTTGGACGAATCGAGTGAGCGGGAGCTTGGCGAGCTTTCCTGACATCTCGCAGCGGTCCGAGAACTCTCCTCGCCCGCTCTTCTGCCACACCTGCGCCCTGCATGAAGCGCTGGAAGC
Source organism: Microbacterium sp. ISL-59 (assembly GCF_018613945.1). Lineage (NCBI taxonomy): Bacteria > Bacillati > Actinomycetota > Actinomycetes > Micrococcales > Microbacteriaceae > Microbacterium > Microbacterium sp. ISL-59. The sequence continues at coordinate 1,309,733 of NZ_JAGGPG010000002.1, read as the reverse complement.
GATTGAGCGTGCCGATCCGTTCGCCGTTCTCCTCGACGGCGGGCACGCCCGCGGCCTTGAAGAAGTCCGAGCGTAGGTTGTCCGACAGAACCTTGTCGAGCTGAAGCATGAAGTCATCCCACTCGCGCTGATCGGGGCGGAGGAGCCAGCCCATGTCTGCTGGTCGGTCCGTCGAGCGGAAGAGCGGTTCACCGAAAGACAGCATCGCGAGATCGTTGAGGTTCTTCAATTCCATGAAGAGCTTCTCGATCGGACCGACGCCGTCAGGCCAATGACCCATCTGAGCCATCCACCAGAGGGGGTGCGGCTCGAGATTCTCCTCGTCGACCTGGTATGTCTCCCATCGGCGCTGATGCTCCGGCGTCAGTGTGATGAGGTCGCAGTAAAAGACAGCCACTCGACGAAAGATCGGCGACTCGGCGTCCGTAGGATCGTAGCCACTCAGGTCATAGGCGAAGCCGATGTGACTCAGACCCACATGGTCGCGCTCGAACACATCCTTGTCCTCAAATGCCTCGTCAGTGAGGCCCATGCTCGCTCCCGAATCGCCGAAGCCGAATCGGAACCGGCTGTCGTTGCGGTATTGCTCAAGGACATCGAACTGAAAGTAGGCCAGCTCCAAGGTGCCTTTGCCCCGTGCCATCGCTCTCCCGTAGGGACGGCCGTTGAGACGAGCCGGGAGCCGGACTCCCTTCATCCCGGCAGGGGTGGGATACAGACAAACGCCGTAGTCCGACGGGGACAGCTCCCGCATGTCTTCGATCTGGTTCTCCGTAGTCCGCCGTGAGGGCCAAGGGCGAATGTGGATGTTCATGTAGTCCGCGCCTGTAACCACCTGGACGAGGCCGGCATCGACAAGCTCGATCGCGGGTTGGCGCACTGGGTCTACGAGCTTCCCGTAGATATGCAGGCCGTTGCAGTCTCGGGATCCGAGATAGCGCTCTCGGATGCGTCTCATCAACTCCGCTGCTTCGGGGCTGAGCTCAGGCTGCTGCTTCGTTGCCACAGGTTCCTCGATCGGTCTAGCGTCGGCTAGTTGTTCGAGATAGGGCTAGGTACAACGGGCACGACGACGCCTGAAGTGAACCATTGCACGAGCGTTGCCGCCAGGATGACAGCCGCCCTAGCTTCCTCTAGCGTCGCGTCTGCGTAGTCAGGGCGTCCGTGCCTACTCTCATGCCCTCTCCAGATGGTCCGGAGCATCATGGCAAGACTCTTGGCACCCGGAGCCTTCGGGCTGTCCCGAAGCACCAATCGCCACTTTGGGGTTTCGGCTTCCAGGATCGAGAAGAGGTTTGCGAGAGTCGGGTCCGGTCCCCCGACGGGGATCACAGAGAGGGCCGCTGTTTCGACTGCTACTACGGCGTGACTGTAGGCCACGGAGGCTCTGGGATTGGTGCCGTACGCATCGAGCCACGCTTCCTGCAGTTTGCTGGATGCTGCGTCCGTTCCGCTTAGCGCTTCGCCCAGCGCCTTGCGAACCCCGTCGGAAACGCGCTTGACGAGCCGTGCCTTGGTCTGATGCCACCGGGTGACCGTCCAGGCAGAGCCGCCGTCGCTCAGCGGTTTTTCCAGGGGGTGTTCGCTTGCTCCACCGGCGAAGTGAGTGGTGCTCGCGAGGTAGTCCAACAGGTTCGTGAAGGTGGCGTCATCGAGCTTGCGCAAGCTCGGCAGCACCTGGTTATCCCAGCTCAGAAGGCCTTCTCCCCGAAATCCGAGATCAGTGCGGGCGGCGTTCTGGAAGTCGATGAACCTGTTCCGGTAGACATACCCTCGGTCCTCATTGACAGCGCGCGCCATCCAGCGGAACAGTGCTTCCCGCAGGTAGCTCGGGAACTCCTCGGTCAGTGCGTCTTCTCGACCGGTCGGGATCACGGGCCGCCATGCTTCTTCGCTCACGACATCAGAATAGCGAGCATGCCCGACGCTCGTTCCTGGGCGGCCTGTGGTGTCGCACACCTGTTCCTGGAGCGGATCACTTAACGAGCGTTTCGTGTCAACCGTTAGTTGATATGAACTCTCGGCACCACTAAACGGTTGCCATTTAGTCGCAGAGCAAGGAGTAGGAAAATGACCGAGAAAAAGACAGGAGTCGGCATTCTGGAAGGTCGAGGACGAGGAACGAGTACCGACTTGCTACGGATACATCCGAGCGTCGACCGAAGAGCAGCGCGGGACGCTCATTACTCAGAAGGACGAGCTAGAAGCGGCTGGCAGCGTCCGGGTGTTCGTGGATGATGACCAGTCCGGCATGAGCAACATGACTGACGAGGGAACGGCTTGGCAGGAGCTTTCGACAGTGGTCCAGCCGGGTGATCGAGTGGTGGTTATCTCGCTCTCTCGACTCGGCAGAGAGAATCACGAGCTGATCTATGCTGTGGGCCAGCTCAACAAGCGGGGCGTGAGCGTGTGGACACTCGACGATGGTCTCATCTATGACGACATCAACAACGAGACTCAGATCCTCAACCTCAACATCAAGTCTTTCTCTGGAACCTCTGAAGTTCTGAAGACTCGTGCCCGGACTAAGACCGCACTCAAGCTGCGGAGCGCGGCGGGGATGAAGCTCGGTCAGGAGCCGAAGCTTTCGCGGAGTCATGTCGCATACATCCAGACACTCTACGCAGAAGGGCACGGGATCAAGCACATTGCCGGGGCCGTCAAGGTCCACAGCAAGAAAGCACGGCAGGGAGATGCCCATCAGCCCGACGACTGTTCAAAAGGTGCTCAACGGTAAGTGCGAGATGACGGTAGAGGAGTGGCAAGTCACCAACGACAAGGTGCGGGAGCAGATGTACAAGACAGCCGGCACGATGCGCCGGGTCAACCAGCTCAAGCGAGAGGAGGCCGCTGATGCCTGAGCGATTCCACAACCCTCGCCCGAGCCAGGAGATCCCTCGCTACAACGGAACCATCCCCCGAGGCTCCGCCTCAGCACCACCAGCCGCGCCGCTACGAACCGCGCCAACAGCCCAAGCGGGTTGTGCAGCTTCGTGGTGCGTGGTGGGTCTGGCTCTCGATCGGCATCGGCGTGACTGTCGTCGCCGGTGCGCTCTTTGGAGGTGGTGGCAATGGCTATCAAGCTGAAGCAACAGCCCAAGAGGATCGCTCGCTCGTTCCACGCGTGGCTCCCCTGGCACACCAAACTCCTCGTGCCGGTTGTCGTGGTCACGGCGCTCCTGTTCGGGGTGGCGTGGGTGGCAGAGCTATTCATCTGACCGATATGAGAAACCAGACGGATCGCCTGATCCGCCGTTGAAGGTTCAAAGTGTTGAAGGCCGGGGATCAAACGAATCCCCGGCCTTCTTCGTGCCCTCAGCGCGCCGCCCTCTGGTTCGTGCCGCGTTCCCCCCACGGGTCGATCCATATACTCAGGGCATGGAGAAGACGCCGGAGGATCGGCCCGAAGTGCAGGAGCCGGATCTCGATGAATCCGAAGATGACTTCGCCCTCGGCTCCCTCGATTTCTCGGGTCTGTCGCCCACCGACTTCGAGGAGTTCTGCTTCGACCTCGTGTCCGAAAGTGGCTTCTCCAATGTTGACTGGAGGAAGGGAACTCCGCTCGCTGCCTCACCCTCGGACCGAGGCCGCGACATCGTCGCTTCAAAGACGCTCAGAGACATCGACGGCCACGAGTACCAGGAGCGCTGGTTCATCGACTGCAAGCACTACGCAAGAGGCGTGCCGCCCGATGCCCTCCAGGGCACGCTTGCCTGGGCCAACGCAGACCGTCCCGCTGTGGTTCTCTTCATCGCCTCTGGCTACCTCACGAACGGAGCCAAGGACTGGGTGGCAAAGTACGAGCGCAGCAATCGCCCGCCTTTCCGCATCCGCGTATGGGAGAAGCCTCAGCTCCTCCGGCTAGTCGAGACGAATCTCGATCTGGCCTTCAAGCATGATGTCGGCACGAGCACGCTCAGGCGAGTGACCGAGATCCTGGCGGCAGAGTCTGAGCTGATGGATCGGCTCTGGTACGGGCGAAAGCCCTCCGATGAGGATGTAGCGACCAGGGAGGACCTGTCCGAGGATCTGAAGGCTGGCCTGCTTGCCTCGAAGCGTCGAATGGAGGAGCAATACGGCGTGGAGGAGCTGGCAAAGGATGTCTCATCGGACTGGACCTGGGGCTACCTCTCGGGCAGGATCTCGGCTGTGCGCTGGGTTCTCGGCGATGACTGGCACAATCTCGACAGCTGATCCCCGGTCTTCTTCGTGCCCTCAGCGCGCCTAAGCTGCGATCTCAGCCCGCCTTGGACGATCCTCGACAGTGTGTGCATGTCGACGAGGAGACGGGTTCAGATTGCCGTGTATGGATACTCATGAGGATTGCCCCAGGGGTTTCCTATGCGCGAGTATGACGCTCATGGACCTTCAGCAAGCGGTAGATCAGTTTGACAATGCGATCACCCACTGCGACAACCTCGTCGCGGTCCACCGCGGCCACGGCGGAGCAAATCGAGGGCGCCGGTACCTGGAGGTCTCAATCGACCGCGCAGTCATTGTGCTCGCAGTAGCCGCTTGGCAAGCAGCGGTGCAAGACCTAACCACAGCGCTTCTGGACACTGCGCGACCGACCGGCCCGACTCCTATCGACATCGCGCGCTACGACACATTAACCGGATCAGCCAGAAAGGCGATCACCGACTTTGCAACTCCCAACGCTGAGAACACCCGGCGGCTGATGGTCAGTGCGGGTTTTGATCCACGGCCGCTCTGGACATATACCATCGCCGGCGGCCAAGGAAGACCTCGCACCACTTGGACACCTCACATGGTCTCAGTCAGGCTCAACGAGTGGCTGAAAATTCGACACGCGCTCGCACATGGCCACGAGACTCTTCCCGTCAATCAAGCGCTACTTGCGGTTCGCAATCTCGGAGTTACCTCCGACCCAACTCTCCAGCTGAAGGACGCGGAGGGTTGCATCGCATTCCTGAACCGCCTTGTCCGGCTTACCTCGACAGGGCTTGCTACTCATCTCGGAATCACGATCGTCTATCCGCGAGGCTAGACGCGTTGATGTGAGTCCAGAACCGTACGGCTAATAGACCGACGGCTCTGCGATCTCAGCCCGCCCTAGACGATCCTCGACAGTGCGTGCATGTCAACCGGGAGGCACGCTCAGATCTCGTATCCCTGAACGGGTCCCTCGGTGTTGGGCTTCCAGCCGAGCGCCGGCGCGACGTGCGTCGCGAACGCCTCCAGCACGTGCAGGTTGTACTCCGGACCCAACTGGTTCGGGATCGTCAGAAGGAGGGTGTCGGCAGCCATCACGGCCTCGTCCTGCTTCAGCTGCGCGATGAGCACGTCCGGCTCGGCGGCGTAGGTCTTGCCGAAGGTCGAGCGGAATCCGTCGATCACACCGATCTGGTCGGCGTTCTCTTCGCTGCGCAGGCCGAAGTACGCCCGATCCATGTCGGAGACGAGCGGGAAGACGCTGCGGCTGACCGAGATCCGCGGGCGGCCGGTGTGTCCTGCCTCCTTGTATGAGGAGCGGAACAGCTCGATCTGCTCGCGCTGCAGCTCGTGGAACGGCTGACCGGTCGCCTCGGTCACGAGGGTGGAACTCATCATGTTGAGCCCCTTGCGTCCGGTCTCCTCGGCCGTGGCGCGCGAACCCGAGCCCCACCAGATGTGATCGCGCAGGGTCGGCGACTGCGGCTCGATCGCGAGGTACCGACCGGCACCCACCATCCGCGGGTCACCGGGAGCGAGGCCCTCGCCGTCGATCGCCCGCAGGAACAGGTCGAACTTCTCCCGCGCGAGCACACTGCCGCGCTCCGGGTCCTCTTCGTCGACGTAGCCGAACGTCTCATAGCCGCGCAGCGCCGTCTCGGGTGAACCACGGCTCACGCCGAGCGCGATCCTGCCGTCGGCGATGAAGTCGAGGGCGGCCGCCTCTTCGGCGAACTGGAACGGGTTCTCGTAGCGCATGTCGATCACGCCGGTGCCGACTTCGATGCGCTTCGTGCGCGCGGCCATCGCCGACAGCAGCGGCATCGGGGACGCGGCCTGACGCGCCCAGTGGTGCACGCGCACCGAGGCGCCGTTCACACCGATCTCGTCGGCCCCTTCGGCGATCTCGATCGTCTGCTTCAACATGTCGCCCGCGGTGCGGGTCGCCGAGCCGGGCACGTCGGCGTAGTGACCGAAAGAGAGGAATCCGAAAGCCTTCATGATCTATTCCAACGCATGAATCTGAGGACTATTCCCCCGGCAGCAGGATGCCGTCGAGGATGAGGGAGCGGATGCGGGGCTCGAGCTCGGCCCACAGGTCGGCGAGCGGCACCTCGAAGAGGTCCGCCAGCGCGGCCGCGATCTGCACCACGGTGAGTTCGCCGTCGCAGGCGCCGACGAAACCGGCGAGAGCCGGGTCGACAGAGATCGTGCGACCGAAGCCGCCGCCCTGACGCAGCTCGATCACGCTCGGGTCGTCATCTCCCGGCATCAGGTGCCGCGCCTCGGTGACATCGGCAGCGACCACCAGGGTGGCCGGCAGCCCTTCGGCGAGCACATCCTGCGCCGCGAGGCCCGTCGCCAGGGCGGCCCCGACGTTCGCGATGTGCTGGACGATGCGCTCGGTGCGCCGCAGTGGTTCGCCCGAGGTGCCCCGACGCATCAGCACGTAGCCGAAGCCGATCGAAGTCACCCCGCGGGCCGCGAAGTCGTCGAGCCACGCGGTCAGCAGCGGCGTGAAGGCGGGGTCGCGCGGCGTGGTCCCACCATCGCGGATCCACAGCTCCGCGTAGCCCAGAGGCGAGAGTTCCTCCCGCTCGATCACCCACAGGTCGAGCTCGGCCGGCACCCAGGCTTCGAGACGCGCGAGCCCGGTGACGGCGGTCTTCGACTCCCAGTTGCCGAGCAGCTGCGCGATGCCGTTCCGCGTCAGATGGGCAGGGGCGCTGCGGACGAACTGCTCCACCAGCGCATCCCCCACGAGTCCGCCGTCGCGGTACTCGTACGCCGGAACCCCCTCGACGCGCGGGGTGATCACGAACGGAGGGTTCGAGACGATCAGGTCGAACGCCTCCCCCGCGACCGGCTCGAACATGCTGCCGTGGCGGAAATCGATGTTCGTCACCCCGTTGAGGTGGGCGTTGAGTTCGGCGAACGCGAGGGCCCGGGTCGAGATGTCGGTCGCGACCACCGTCCCGGCCCGTCGTGCGACGAGGAGCGCCTGGATGCCGCATCCGGTCCCCAGGTCGAGCGCGCGCTCCACTTCGATCGGAACGATGGTCTCGGCGAGCGTGCGCGATGCCCCGCCGACGCCGAGCACGTGGTCTGCCGGCAGCGGGCCGTCGAGGGCGACCTCGTCGAGATCGCTCGCGATCCACCATTCCCCCACGCCCTCGGCATCGACGAACGACTGCGGTCGCAGCAGGGCCGTCGGCGTCACTGTCTCGGCATCCGCTTCGGCGAGACCGAGCGCGACGAGTCCGTCCACCCCGAGCCGCGGCAAGGCATCCCTGACGTGAGCGCGCGGTTGCGGCATCCCCAGCACGAGCAGACGGCCGAGCGTCGCGAGAGGCCCCGATTCGCCGTCGATCGCCCGCAGGATCGGCTCCCGCATCCCACGGGCGAGTGCGTCGTCCGCCTCCTCACCCCACAGGCGCCGCAGCGGCTCGGAGCGGAGGTCCGCAGCGTCGAGATCCGCGGCGAGCGCGGCCGTGCGGAGCGGGTCTGGGACCGGTGCGGGGGTGTCGGACACGGCCGTCACTCTACGCGTCTTCAGGGTTCTCTTTCGCAGAGCCTCCTAGAATCACTAGGTCAGTACTCACGAGCAGCCTCTTCCCGGGCGTTCGAGGAAGACCTTCATGACCGCGATCACCCCCGACATCGGCCTCCGTGCGCGCCTGCGACGGCTCGCAGGAGCGACCGCTGTTCTCGCGATCGCAGTGAGCGGCTGTGCGTTCGTCGCACCGAGCGCCGCGGTCGCCGCCGATCAGGCGCAATCCGACGACGAGAAGAGCGTCGAGCTGCATGTCTCGGCCGGCCTTCGCGGGCTCGTCGCACCGGGGTCGTCCACGTCGGCGATCGTCACCGTGGAGAACGCCACCGACTCGGCACTCACCACGGGTCAGGTCGAGGTCGAACTCAATCGCATCCCGCTCACCGATGCTGCGGCCGTCTCCACCTGGCTCGACGACGGCGAGGCGACAGGTTCGTTCGCCTCCATCGGCGCCGAAGACACCGACCCGATCGATGGCGGTGCGTCGGCGACGACCACGATCTTCGTGTCCGAGGCGACCCTGGGTGACCTCGCGCCCGGCGTCTACCCGCTGCGCGCGGAACTCACGGCCTCGACCGGCGATGCCGCAGACGCCGAGGCCGTGGATGCGACCGCGACGAGTGTGCTGGTGATCGCCGCCCCCCAGACCGCGCAGGTCGGGGTGCTCGTTCCCGTCACAGCGACGCCGGAAGGCGGCGCACTGCTGACGGCCGCCGAGCTCTCGGAGCTCACCGCTCCCGAAGGAGCCCTGACCGCGCAGCTCGACGGCGTCGCTGGGACGACCGCCGTGCTGGCCATCGATCCGTCCATCCCCGCCGCGATCCGGGCGCTCGGCACCGCCGCCCCGGAGACCGCCCGCGACTGGCTCACACGACTCGACAACCTCCCGAACGCGCGTTTCGCGCTGCAGTTCGGTGATGCGGATGCGACGGCGCAGGCGCAGGCGGGCCTGCCCGAGCTGCTGCAGCCCCGGGCTCTCACCCCATTGCTCGATCCCGCGAACTTCCCGGGAGTCCCGGCAACCGCCGCACCGACCGATGCGCCTGATGCGACACCCGGTCCGACCCCGAGCGCCACGGAGTCTCCGGCACTCCCCAGCGATGACGAGCTCACGGCGATCGACGGCGCTCTGCCGCACATCCTGTGGCCGCAGACCCCCACCTCCGCCGACCTGACCGCCTTCGCCGGCTACGTGGGCGCCGACACCACGACGATCGTCTCCTCGACGGCGGTCGGCGGACAGAGCACGGCTCATGCGACAGCCGGCGGCAACGACCTCCTGGTCACGGATGCCGCGACCTCCGACGTGCTCTCGCGGGTGGCGGCGGCGCGGAATCCCGCCGACCGCCAGCGACTTCTCGCCGAGGCGGCCGCCCTCCTCCAGCTGGCACAGCGTGCCGCCCCCACCGCTCCCCTGCTCATCGGCCTGGACCGAGACGAGAACCGCTCCTCCGACGCGCTGCGCGACGCGATCACCGCCGCCGACTCCGCCGGGTTCGAGCTCGCGACGCTCCGGGCGACCCCGCCCGCCGCGGCGACCGTCACCGGGGAGCCGGATGCTGCGCGATCCGCCGCCGTGACGACACTCCTCGCCGATGAGTCCCGGCTCACCGCGTTCTCGTCGATCCTCGCCGACCCCCAGGTGCTGCTCAGCCCCGAACGCATCCGGATCCTACGCACGCTGTCGGTCGGAACATCGGCCGCCGCGTTCGCCGAGGGTTTCGCGGATCATCAGGCACAGACGAGCGCCACGCTCGACGCGGTCAACATCCCCCCGTCCAGCACCATCCAACTGCTCACGGCGAACGCCGATCTGCCGATCGCGGTGCGCAACGACCTGCCGTGGCCCGTGACGGTGCAACTCTTCGTCTCGCCGACGGATCCGCGTCTCGAGGTCAGGTCCCCGGACGAGACGATCGTGCAGGCCCGGTCCACGACCCGCATCAAGGTTCCGGTGTCGGCTCGCGTGGGCAGCGGCGAGGTCGACCTCCGGCTCAGTCTCTACAGCCCCACGGGCGTGCAGATCCAGGGCGATCAGACGCTCAGGGTCGCGGTGCGTGCGGAGTGGGAGACGATCGGACTCGTCGTCCTTGGCGGCATCATCGTGCTGCTGATCGCGCTCGGTGTGATCCGCACCGTGCGCCGCAAGCGCCGTGAAACAGCCGAGGAGTCGGCCGTCGAAGCGCAGATCGAAGCCCTGGAAGAAGAGGATGCCGTGGAAGCCCGCCCGGATGCCACCACGACAGAAGACCCGCGTGAGTAGCCTCGGCCGCGCGAGCGCCGTCATCGGCGCCGGCACCCTCGTCTCCCGTCTCACCGGCCTGCTGCGCAGTATCGTCCTCGTCGGAGTGATCGGCTCCTACAAGTCGGGTCCCGCCGATGCTTTCGCCGCCGCGAACACGCTGCCCAACAGCGTCTTCTCGCTCATCTCGGTCGGCATCCTCACGGCCGTGATCGTGCCGCAGATCGTGAAAGCCGCCGCGGATGCCGACGGCGGCAACGCGTTCATCTCGAAGCTCTTCACGCTCGGGACGGTCGTGCTCGTCGCCGTCACCGCAGTCGCGACGATCGCCGCCCCTTGGCTGATCCAGCTCGTCGCGGGTGGTCTCCCGCCCACGACCCAGGCACTTGCGACAGCACTCGCATACTGGTGTCTTCCGCAGATCCTGTTCTACGGCCTCTATGCGCTCCTCGGAGAGGCGTTGAACGCCCGTCGCATCTTCGGCCCGTTCACCTGGGCCCCCGTCATCAACAACATCGTCTCGATCATCGGCTTCCTCCTGCTGGGATGGGTGTTCTCGCCCGTATCCCGAAGTGCTGGGGATTGGACACCGGACATGATCGCCGCGCTCGGTGGGACCGCGACCCTCGGCATCGCCGTGCAGGCCCTGGTCCTCCTGCTGTTCTGGCGGCGCACCGGTCTCTCGCTCCGCCCGGACTTCCACTGGCGCGGCGTCGGGTTGGGAGGTGTCGGAAGACTCGCTGGCTGGACCTTCCTGATGGCCTTCGCATCGCTCGCTGCAGGGATCCTTCAGGGGCGGATCGTCAGTGCCGCCTCCGAATCGGGTGCCTCGCTCGCCGTCACCGGCAATGCCTGGCTGATCTTCATGCTGCCGTACTCGGTGATCGTGCTCTCGATCGGGACGCCATACTTCACGCAGATCAGCGAGCATGCGGCAGCGGGTCGTCACGACGAGGTGCGCGGAGACATCTCCCGCAGCATCCGCACACTTCTGTTCTTCATCGTCGCCGCCGTCGCGGCAGTCGCCGCCGCCGCAATTCCCGCCTCACGCGTCTTCACCGAGAGCGCACCCGATGCACAGGGCGCCGCCCTGGTTCTGCTCTGCTACCTGATCAGCCTGATCCCGCTCACAATCCTGTTCATCGTCCAGCGCACGTTCTACGCCTATGACGACACCCGCACGCCGTTCTGGTTCACGATCTTCCAGTGCGTGCTCATCGTGATCACCGCCCTGGCCGCCGCCGGGCTTCTCGCCGCAGACGTGATCCCGCTGACCCAGCTCGCCGCAGCCGTGGCGCTCGGCCAGTCCATCGCGAGCACCCTGCAGACGATCGTCGCCACCTGGCTGCTGCACCGGAAGATCGGCGGCCTCGGCGTGGCATCCTGGATGCTCGCCATCCTGCGCTTCGCCGTGGCGGGAATCCCCGCCGGCTTCGCCGGTTGGGGCGTCTACCTGCTTCTGGGCGGCACTGCCGGGTGGGCGACGTCGGGTGTCATCCCGGCGACTCTCGCGACCGCGATCATCGGCCTCACGGTCGTGGTCGTCTACGTCGCGATCCTCGCCCTCATGCGCGCCCCGGAGCTCAAGGCGGCCGGCGGCCTCGTGCGCCGTTTCCTGCCCGGCCGCTGATCCGCGCACGGAGGCGTCTCCCAGCCCGGTGGCGCACACTGCTGAGGGAATGCCCCGCGGTTACCATGGGTTGAAGCAGTCGAAGGTCATTCGACCGCAGTTTCTAAGACGGAGAGCACATGCGTCAGGTCATCATCATCGGCTCCGGCCCCGCCGGATTCACGGCTGCCATCTACGCGGCCAGGGCGAACCTCAAGCCGCTGCTCATCGCGAGTTCGGTCGAGGTCGGCGGCGAGCTCATGAACACCACCGAGGTCGAGAACTACCCGGGCTTCCCCGAGGGCATCCAGGGTCCTGAGCTGATGGCGAAGTTCCAGGAGCAGGCCGAGAAGTTCGGTACCGAGGTCCTCTACGACGACGTCACCGAACTCGACCTCGCCGGCCCCGTCAAGACGGTCACGCTCGGCTCCGGTGCGGTGCACGAGACCCAGTCGCTGATCTACGCCACCGGCTCGGCGTACCGCAAACTCGACATCGCCGGCGAGGAGCGCCTCTCCGGCTACGGCGTCTCCTGGTGCGCCACCTGCGACGGTTTCTTCTTCCGCGAGAAGACGATCGCCGTCGTCGGCGGTGGCGACTCCGCGATGGAAGAGGCCACGTTCCTCACCCGTTTCGCCTCGAAGGTCTACGTGATCCACCGCAAGGACACCCTGCGGGCCTCGAAGATCATGCAGGAGCGCGCGTTCGCGAACGAGAAGATCGAGTTCGTGTGGAACAGCGAGGTCGCCGAGGTGCTCGGTGGCGACTCCGTCTCCGGTGTGCAGCTGCGCAACACGATCGACGGCACGCTCAGCGACCTTCCCATCGACGGACTCTTCATCGCGATCGGCAACGACCCGCGCACGCACCTCGTGCACGACAAACTCGAGCTGACGCCCGAGGGCACCATCTGGGTCGACGGCCGCTCGTCGAAGACCTCGGTTCCCGGTGTGTTCGCCGCCGGCGACGTGATCGACCCGACCTACCGCCAGGCCATCACGGCTGCCGGCACCGGAACGATCGCGGCCCTGGATGCGGAGCACTTCCTCGCGGATCTCGAGGATGCCTCGGTCGAGGTTCCGGCCGCAGAGGCCGCCGAGATCATCGTCGCCTGAGGCGGCGGGAACACTTTTCGCTCGTCTGCTGTTGTAGCAGGCGAACCCCAATCAAGGAGAACTCTGATGAGTGCAAAGGCTACGAGCCAGGCGACCTGGGAGCAGGACGTTCTGCAGGCCGACGGTCCGGTGCTGGTGGACTTCTGGGCTGAGTGGTGTGGTCCGTGTCGCATGGTCGCGCCGGTTCTGGACGAGATCCAGGCCGACAACCCCGACAAGATCACCATCCTCAAGCTCAACGTCGACGAGAACCCCGAGCTGGCGATGAAGTATCAGATCACGTCGATCCCGGCGATGAAGGTCTTCCACGGTGGTGAGGTCAAGACGACCATCATCGGTGCGAAGCCGAAGTTCGCGCTCGAGAAGGACCTCGCCGCATTCATCGGCTGATCCTCTGACGTCGAAAGGCCGCCATCCCCCGGGGGTGGCGGCCTTTTCGTGTCCTCAGGCGGTCAGGAGGCGTCGGCGACGCTGGGGTCCCAGCGTCGGTGGCGCTGCTTCTCGTCGAGAAGCCCCCAGACGGCCGAGGTGAGCTCGGGGTACTCCAGTGCGATCTGACGCAGCACACGGTAGTGCCGAGCGGCGTTGGGGCGCACTCCGTCGTTCGCGTTGATGTTGTCGGCCCGCAGAAGATAGACGACTAACTCGTCGACGCTCGGCAACTCCTCCATGAACTCCCAGGGGTCTTCCCCGCCGAGGAGTCGCTCCTGGATGAGAACCGCGAGTTCGTCGGCGGCCTCCGCGCGCAGCACTTCCAGGCTGGCGCGGCGCTGAACGGACTCGGTCATGCAACAAGCCTACGTCTGCTGCGGGCGCCCGCGTCGCACGACCTTCATGTTCTCGGTCATCTCCTCGAGCTCTTTGCCCTTGGTCTCGGGAACCTTGAAGAACACGAAGAAGAACGACAGGAGCGCGAAGAACGCGTAGAAACCGTAGGCGAACGTGAGTCCGATCTCGGCGAAGGCCGGGAACGTGGTCGAGATGAAGAAGTTCGCGACCCACTGCGCTGCCGCGGCCACCGCGAGAGCACCGGCGCGGATGGAGTTCGGGAAGATCTCGCCCAGCAGCACCCAGACCAGAGGACCCCAGCTCGCGCCGAAGAACACCACGAAGCCGTTCGCGCAGACCAGTGCGACAGTCGCCCACGGGTCGGGGAGCGTCGCCGTGCCCTCGGCATTCAGCGTGCCGAACGAGAACGCGACGGCCATGAGTCCCAGCGTGACGGTCATGCCGACGGAGCCCACGAGGAGCATGATCCGTCGCCCGATCTTGTCGACCAGCAGGATGGCGACGATCGTCACGACAATGTTCGTCACCGACGTGATGACGGAGGTGAGCAGAGCGCTCGACTCGTCGAATCCGACCGACTGCCACAGGGTCGTCGAGTAGTAGAAGATCACATTGATGCCGACGAACTGCTGGAACACCGAGAGCAGGATGCCGATCCAGACGATCGGCTTCAACCCGAAGCGGTTGCCCCGAAGGTCCCGGAGCGACTCGGATCGCTCCGTGTTGATCGTCCCGGTGATCTCCTTGATCTTCGCGTCGGTGTCGACGGTCCCGGTGACGGTCTCCAGGACCTTGGCCGCCCGTTCCAATTCGCCCTTGCGCACCAGATACCGCGGCGATTCCGGCAGCCGCAGCGACATGAGCCCGTAGACGAGGGCGGGGATCGCGGCGACCATGAACATCCATCGCCAGGCGGTGAGTCCCCAGAGCGGCTGGTCGGCGGCCCCGGCGAGGTTGGCGAGCAGCGCGTCGGAGAGGAGCGCCGCGAAGATACCGGTCACGATCGCCAGCTGCTGCAGAGATCCGAGGCGCCCGCGCACCGCGGCCGGCGAGACCTCCGCGATGTAGGCGGGGGCGATGACCGATGCCGCGCCGACTCCGAGGCCGCCGATCACGCGCCAGACGATCAGATCGATGACGCCGAACGCGAGTCCGGATCCGATCGCCGAGATGAAGAACATCGCCGCGGCGACCACCATCACAGGGATGCGCCCGTACTTGTTCGACACCGGTCCCGCGAACCAGGCACCCACGGCGCAGCCGATGAGGGCCGACGAGACGGCGAAGCCCTTCAGTGCGGTGCCGAGGTCGAAGCCGGAGACGTCACCGGCGAGAGCGTCGACCGCTCCGTTGATCACGGCGGTGTCGAATCCGAAAAGGAAACCACCCAACGCCGCCGCGATGCTCACCGTGATCACACGGCGCTTGATGGCAGCTGGACCTGATGCTTTGGACATGACTGACTCCCCCTCGACGTCAAGATGACGCGAGTCTAGATGAAGGGCGGACGACGGTGGGTGTTACCTGGCGGAGCCGTAGCCGCTCTCGCCGAGTTCCTCGAGAATACGATTGAGGTCCTGGATCGAAGCGAAATCGATTGTGACCTGGCCTTTTCGTGCGCCGAGTGCGATCTTGACGCGGGTGTTCAGCCGATCACCGAGCTTGCCGGCGACCTCGTCGAGGTACGCCCGTCGTGCTCCGGGAGTCGCTTTCGTCGTCTTGCTGGCCGAGGGCTGCGACTTGGCGGCCTCTTCCGTGGCGCGCACGGAGAGGTCTTCGTTCACGACCTTGTCGGCGAGGCGCTGCATCGATTCGGGATTCTCGAGACTGAGGATCGCGCGGGCGTGGCCGGCGGTCAGCACGCCGGCGGCGACGCGCTGCTGCACGGGGACGGGCAGCTTCAGGAGTCGGATCGTGTTGCTGATCTGGGGACGCGAGCGGCCGATGCGTGTGGCCAGCTCCTCCTGAGTGATGCCGAAGTCCTCCAGAAGCTGCTGGTACGCAGAGGCTTCTTCCAGCGGGTTGAGCTCGGACCGGTGCAGGTTCTCGAGCAGGGCATCGCGAAGGAGATCCTCATCGGCCGTCTCGCGGACGATGGCGGGAATCGTCTCGAGTCCTGCCTCACGAGCAGCGCGGGTACGCCGCTCCCCCATGATCAGCTCATACTCGCCCTCGGTGTTCTTGCGAACGACCACGGGCTGCAGCACTCCGAACTCGCGCACGCTGTGCACCAGCTCTGCCAGGTCTTCCGGGTTGAAGTGCGTCCGCGGCTGGCGGGGGTTCGGGACGATCGCGTTCGGGTCCACCTGGACCAGATGGATCCCGGGCACCTCTTCCAGCGCGGGGGCCTCGGCATCCGGCCCGATGGTCGCCTCCGCGGCAGCCGGCCGCAGGCTCGCGCCGGGGAAGAAGACATCGACGGGACGCTCCGCCTGATCAGCCGTGGGGATCAGGGCTCCGATACCCCGACCCAGTCCAGTGCGCTTGGCCATCATTTCTCCTTGCTCTGCGTCGCGGTTCGCGATGCGATCTCGACGGCGGCTTCGCGGTAGGCGATGGCACCGGCGGATTGTCCGTCATAGGCGATCACGGTCTGTCCGAAGCTCGGCGCTTCAGACACTCGGACCGATCGCGGAATCACCGTCTCCAGCACCTGGTCCGGGAAGTGCGTGCGCACCTCTTCCGCAACCTGCTGGGCGAGACGGGTGCGGCCGTCGAACATGGTCAGCAGGATGGTGGAGAGATGCAGGTCGGGATTCAGGTGCTTCTGGATCATCTGGATGCTGCCGAGCAGCTGGCTCAGCCCTTCCAGTGCGTAGTACTCGCACTGGATCGGGATGAACACCTCGGATGCCGCCGTGAAGGCGTTGATCGTGAGCAGACCCAGTGACGGCGGGCAGTCGATGATGACGTAGTCCATCGGGTTGTCGGCGAGGTAGTCCACCAGTGCGCGACGCAGTCGGTGCTCACGGGCCACCTGCGCGACGAGTTCGATCTCCGCGCCCGCGAGGTGGATGGTGCTGGGTGCGCAGAACAGGTTCGGGTCTTCCGGACTGGGCTGCACGATGTCAGCGAGGGGGACCTCCTCGATGAGAACGTCGTAAACGCTGGGGATGTCGGCACTGTGCGGAACACCCAGCGCGGTCGAGGCATTGCCCTGCGGATCGAGGTCGATGACAAGGACCTTCGCCCCCAGGCCCGCGAGGGCGGAGGCGACGTTCACGGCCGTCGTGGTCTTACCGACGCCGCCTTTCTGGTTCGACACCGTCAGCACGCGCGTCTCACCCGTGAACTCGACCGACGCGGCTTCCAGCGCGCGCCTCCGAGCCGAAAGGTCGGCAATCTCCCGCGCGAGCGGCGTATCCATCCCGAACGATTCGTTCGCCGATGTTTTCTCGGATTGTTTCACGTGAAACATCCACTCCTTTCGGGGCCGCGTTCCACTCTAATCGCTGCGGGCGACACCGGCTTACGTGCGCCCACTTGTGGGAAAGCCGCCCCACGAGGCCGGACTCCCACAATCAGCTTGTGGTGGAGACCACAGCGGGGTGGTGCGCGGGCCCGGACCCCACCGCGGAGTGGCCCGGACCAATGTTTCACGTGAAACAAGGACCGATTCACCGCCTTCAGCCGATCCGGAGCGAGAAAAGTCCGATGCCAGAGGGGCGACCCCCGTTGGCTGTTCGAAGGGCGGGGCCATGCCCGATCGCGGCCACGAATGCGGAGAGATCAACGGCGCCTTGGAGGCTCCCTGGCGCTTGTCGGCGCGCGAGAATCCTGCGCGTTCTCGAGCAGACACGTCCGTTTCACGTGAAACATCCGCTTGGCTAAGCACGACGTGCACGCATTCGCCGCGCATCCCTCCCCCTCCCCCTGTTTCCGGTGGTAAGGCTCGTCTCCACGCCATCAGACCCGCGATCAACACGGCACTAATGCTCGAGGAGCGCACTATCCGACCAGCGGCGCTCCGGTTCAGAAGAGCCGTCCGACACAACCGATACCGAGGTCGACTCGAAGCACGCAGCCCGACAATCGCAATTGCCGGAGGCATCGCCTGCGCATCCCTCCCTCTGTCGCGATCGGCACGGTGTCAATTACCTCCCCCGACACCACGCCCACGATCGACATGCGGATATGACCCCATGGGACAGGGACATCTCCCTACGCCGCACCGCGCCGTTTCACGTGAAACATCGTGGATCGCGGAGACGCCGAACGCGCGCACAGGGCACAGATGGCGCTCCGACACTTCGGAGCCGAGAGGATGGGCTGCCAGCCATCGACGTCCACACAAGACCAGTTCCGGCTGTCTCTCTGGATGGAATGCCTCAACCGAACGGGGACTGTCCACGCGCACTCCGCACCCGGGACCGCGACCTCTTCTTCAATCCTTCGAACGTGAGCCCTGTCACCACTGTGTGCTCACAGGGTGACTGCCTGATGGTCACCTCATGAAGCGAGAGAAGAAGGACGGCACGACGCAGCTACCCCGATGTTCCACGTGAAACATCGGTGTAGATAAGCGTGTCCAGAAAATCCGAAGCGGGGTGTTTCACGTGAAACACCCCGCTGTCGTGATGCGAGAATTTCAGCGGATGCGAGCCCGAACGACACGGGTCGTCTCCGTGAGCACACCCTCGCCCAATACTTCGACTCGCACGTCGGAGAGGCGGAACCTCTTGATCTGCTTCTGGGCGGCTTCGATCTCGTTCGGTGCATTCATGCCCTTGAGCAGAGTGAGCTCTCCCCCGTCACGCACCAGCGGTGCAGTGATCGGGATCAGAGTTCGCAGCGCGCTCACGGCGCGGGCAGTGACGATGTCGAAAGCTGCGGGGGGCACGTCTTCGGCACGCGCCCGCAGCACCGTTGTGTTGGTCAGTCCCAGTTCCGACACCTGCTCGTTCAGCCAGGTGACGCGGCGCTCCATCGGCTCGACGAGAGTCCACTGCACATCAGGTCGAGCAATAGCGAGGACGATCCCCGGAAGACCTGCTCCCGATCCGATGTCCGCAACAGAACCGTGGAAGAGCGGTGCGGCGATCACGCTGTTGAGGATGTGCCGCGTCCACAGGCGAGGAAGCTCGAGAGGACCGATGAGTCCTCGCTCTTCACCTTCGCGAGCGAGCGCTTCTGTGAACGCGCGGGCGACCTCAATGCGATCTCCGAAGAGTTCCGCGGAGATCTCGGGTTCCTGCTCGAGCTCACTCATGAGCGTGCGCGATAAATCGATGTTTCACGTGAAACATCAACGACGGCGGAGGACCGTGTGCCGGTCGGCGCCTTCGCCGTAGGACTCGGAGACAAGACCGCGCTCCGCGGCGATGTCGTGCACGAGCTTGCGCTCATAGCTCGACATGGAGGGCAGCGATGCCTGCGACGAACCCTCATCGAGCTTCGCGGCAGCCGCGTCGACGAGGGTCTCGAGCTGGCGGCGACGCGTGTCGCGCGAACCGGCGATGTCGAGGATGAGTCGCGAGAACGAACCGGTCTTGCTCTGCACCGCCAGGCGAGTCAGCTCCTGCAGCGCCTGCACGGTATCGGGAGCGGAGAGCAGGGACAGCCCGTCGCCCTCGGCTTCGATCGAGACGTAGGCACGACCCTGACGGACGTCGAGATTCAGGTCTCCGTCGATGTCGGCGATATCGAGGAGCTCCTCGAGGTAGTCGGCCGCGACATCGCCTTCGTTCTCGAGCTGAGCAACCGTCGGCTCAGTGTTCTCGGTCATGGTCTCGCTCATGAACCGCTCCCCTTCTTCTTCGCGCGCTTCTTGCCCACCGGCTGCTGACGCTTCGGTGCTTCCGCCTTGGCCTTCTCAGCCTCTTCGAGCAGACGCTGCTGCTCTGCCTCGTACGCGGCCATCGGGACGACCTTGCCCGAGGAGTCGAGCGCCTTGCCCTTGCGAGCGAGGCGCTCTTCACGGGCCTTGGCGGCTTCCGAGCCGGGAGTCGGCATCTCGCGGATGACGAGGAACTGCTGGCCCATGGTCCAGAGGTTCGAGATGAACCAGTAGACGACGACGCCGAGGGGGAAGAACACACCGGAGAAGATGAAGCCCAGCGGCAGAACGTAGAGCATGATCTTCTGCATCTGGTACGCCTGGCCGGTCTTGGCCTCGGGTGACAGGTTCTTCGAGATGATCTGCAGCTGCGTGAAGAACTGCGAGGCGATCATGAGCACGACGAGGGTGACCAGGATGACGATCGCCGTGGTGTTCTTCGCGTCGACCGCGTTGCCCAGGTTCTCGTGCAGCGAGGCGACACCGAACAGCTTGGCGTCGTAGAACTCCTTCGTCAGCTCGGGGCTCATCAAGCCCACGCCGCCGATGCCTGCCTCCGCATGCTTCTTGACGTCGCTCAGAACACTGAAGAGGGAGAAGAAGATCGGCATCTGCACCAGAAGCGGCAGGCAGCTCGACATCGGTGTCGTGCCGTGCTTCTTGTACAGGCCCATGGTCTCGCGGCTCATGGCCTCGCGAGAGAGCTGATCCTTCTTGCCACGATACTTCTCCTGAACTTTTCGCAGTTCAGGAGCGATTTCCATCATCTTTCGCTGGCTCTTGATCTGCTTCACGAAGAGCGGGATCAGCGCAGCACGGACGACGATGACGAGTCCGACGATCGACAGCACCCAGGTCAGTCCGGATGCCGCAGGGAGACCGACAGACGTCAGGAGCCAGTGCCAGGCGACGAGGATCAGCTCGACCACCCACTTCAGCGGCCAGAGGATGGTGCCGAGCAGATCGAACCCACCTGCAGCGGGGGCGTCGCTGGGAGTGGAGCTGGCTAGCAGAAGGTCAAGACCCACCGATCAGTCCTTTCGGGAAGGGACGACGAAACCGTGTGCAGTCAGGTCGTAGCGGAAGTGTTCATGCGGACGGACGTCGTCGACGCCACCGCTGGTCCAGGGATTGCAGCGGAGGATGCGCCATGCCGAGAGCATCGCCCCCTTCACCGCGCCGTGCTGCTGCACCGCACCTACAGCGTAGGCGGAACAGCTGGGGTAGTACGCACAGACATCTCCATACATCGGGGAGATCACCTTGCGGTACGCGGTGAGGAACCCCAGCACCAGATTGCGGGGAACCAGAGGAACGCTGCGCAGCACATCCTGCGACTGCATGTGCGCCGTCCCGATGGACGAGGCCGGCAGAGCGGTCATGCCGACACCGCGGCCGGCACCGGCGCGAGTCTGCTCAGACAGCGATCGACATCGGCGCGCAGTTCCGCGAAGGAGGCGGTCGCCGACGCAGGAAGGGCACGGATGACGACATCCGTGCCCTCAGGAACGCGCGGGAGCGACTCCGCACAGACGGCTTTGAGTCGCCGACGCACGGTGTTGCGCACCACAGCGGTGCCTACCTGCTTGCTGATGATGAATCCGAACCTCGCGGCCCTGCTCTCGCCCGTCGTCAGCACCGAGGTGATGACGCGCGCCCCGCCACAACGGGATCCGCGTCGAACGACCAGACGGTAGTCGCTCCCGCGGGTCAGCCGATACGGGCGGGCGAGCACAGTGGACTACGCGGAGAGCTCGGTGCGGCCCTTCGCACGGCGGGCAGCGAGGATGCCGCGGCCGGCACGCGTGCGCATGCGGGCACGGAAGCCGTGCTTCTTGGCGCGACGACGGTTGTTGGGCTGGAAGGTGCGCTTGCTCATGGAATCACTCCGGGAATGCTGCCACCGGATTCACTTCGACCGGAGACATGGGGAACTGCCGAAAAAGGCATAAGTCAACCGACTTAGGGTACGTCTTACCGGCGCGCAGAGCAAATCTGCGCGCTTCCGTGATCGGACACCGGCACGAACCGCACAGCCATTATCCACAACCGACGGGCGCCCGACGAGCACAACACGCGCGCGTATTTTCCAGGGCAGGTTGCCGTTCACAGCCGCGGTGACTACCGTGGCATCCTAAGTTATCCACAGGGGCACAGCACGTCGACCCCGCCTCGATTCCTCGTCCGGAGCGTCATGTCATCACCTGCCCAGCCCGACGTCCCCATCTGGACCACGGTGCAGGAGCTTCTGGTCGATGACGATCGCGTCACTCCCCAGCTACAAGGCTTTCTGAGTCTGGCGGTCCCGGCCGGGGTCATGTCCGCGACGCTCTACCTCGAGGTGCCGAACGACCTCACCGCCGCGCAGATCAACAAGCGCCTGCGGCTGCCCATCATGGAGGCGCTCTCGCACATCGGCGAGGAGGTCACCTCCTATCGAGTCGTGGTCAACCACGAGCTCGCCGAGCAGCAGGCGGCTCCGATCGCGGTCGGCGACTTCGGGCGACACGAGCAGATCCGCGTGGAGTCGCCCATGGAGCAGCCGACACAGCTGCGCCATGAGTCGCGGCTCAACCCGAAGTACACCTTCGACAACTTCGTGATCGGCCAGTCCAACCGCTTCGCCCACGCGGCAGCCGTCGCTGTGGCCGAAGCCCCGGCGAAGGCCTACAACCCCCTGTTCATCTACGGCGACTCCGGCCTCGGCAAAACACACCTCCTCCACGCGATCGGCGACTACGCACAGTCCCTCTATGCGGGGGTCAAGGTTCGCTACGTCTCGAGTGAGGAGTTCACCAATGACTTCATCAACTCGATCGCGAACAACCGTGGCGCCGCGTTCCAGGCCAGATACCGCGATGTCGACATCCTCCTGATCGACGACATCCAGTTCCTGCAGGGGCGGGCGGAGACGCAGGAAGCCTTCTTCCACACCTTCAACACGCTTCACGATCACAACAAGCAGGTCGTGATCACCAGCGACGTCGCCCCGAAGCACCTCACCGGCTTCGAAGACCGGATGCGCAGCCGCTTCGAATGGGGTCTGATCACCGACGTTCAGGCGCCGGACCTGGAGACACGCATCGCGATCCTTCGGAAGAAGGCGCAGAGCGAGGCACTGCACATCCCGGACGAGGTCCTCGAGTACATCGCCACCGTCGTCTCGTCGAACATCCGTGAGCTCGAGGGAGCCCTGATCCGGGTGTCGGCGTTCGCCAGCCTGAATCGATCGGCACTCGACATCTCGCTGGCTCAGACCGTGCTCCGCGACATCATCGACACGGCCGAGGACAACATCATCTCGCCGACGGACATCATCACCGCCACGGCACAGTACTTCAAGCTCACGGTCGACGACCTCTACGGCTCGAGTCGGTCGCAGCAGATCGCCACCGCTCGGCAGATCGCCATGTACCTCTGTCGTGAGCGCACCAGTCTGTCCCTGCCGAAGATCGGTCAGCTGTTCGGCAACCGTGACCACACCACCGTCATGTACGCGTACAAGAAGATCAGTGAGCTCATGAAAGAGCGACGTTCGATCTACAACCAGGTCACCGAGATCACGACGCAGCTCGGGCGACGCTGACGCCGCGACACGCGGGCATGAGGGGGACTCGGCATCCGAAGGGGTGCTGAGTCCCCCTTTTCGCGTCCGGACAGGCATTCCCGGCCGCGGAAGGATGCCTCTATGCACATGTGGATAACTTGTGGATGACTGTCACTCAGGTCGGGACGAATGTGGGCCAATCGGTCAAACCTGTGGATAACTCTGGGGGAGCCTCCGCACCCCTAGTCGGCCGTAACCCCCGGATTCCTCAGGGATTCCACAACTGACAAGCGTGTAGTTCCTTACTCGCTCTTGCTATCCACCGAGTTATCCACAGTATCCACAGCTGTTAACACCGTTAAGGAGTTAAGTCTTTCAAGGCGCGATCCCATCACCAGACGGTGGGGAGAACCGTCGAACGAACGACAAGAACTCCGACGTAGGGAACAGACCGGACTGGGGGCTAGCATGGGAAGCCCTGCACCGGCAGGGCCGACGACAACGCGTCACAGTTCGACGACAAGGGAGCACCAGTGAGGTTTCAGGTCAACCGCGATGTCTTCAGCGAGGCTGTCTCGTTCGTCGTCAAGCTTCTGCCGCAGCGCAATCCGCAGCCGATCCTGGCCGGAGTGCTGATCGAGGCAGACGGTTCCGGACTCACACTCTCGGCCTTCGACTACGAGGCCTCCGCACGTACGACCATCGAAGCCACCGTCGAGACTCCCGGCACGATCCTCGTGCACGGTCGGCTTCTCTCCGACATCGCCAGCCGCCTTCCGAATGCTCCGATCGAGATCGCGGTCGAAGAAGACGGTGGCATCACCGTCACCTGCGGCTCCGCTCGATTCACCCTCGCGGCCATGCCGGTCGAGGAATACCCGTCGATCCCCGAGGTGAGCGGATCATCCGGCGTCGTCCCTGCGGATGACTTCGGCACGGCGATCTCGCAGGTCGGTTTCGCGGCTTCCCGCGACGACGTGACCCCTGTGCTCACGGGTGTGCAGCTCGAGGTGTCGGGCCACAGCCTCAGCCTCGTCGCCACCGACCGCTACCGTGTCTCGCTCCGCGATGTGCCCTGGGACGGCGAATCCGTCGAGGCGACCGCACTGGTTCCGGCACGCACGCTGCTCGAGGTCGGAAAGACCTTCGGTCACGCCGGCACCATTCAGATCGCCTTCTCCGGAGCAGGCGACCGCGAGATCATCGCCTTCACCGCCGGCAACAAGACCGTCACATCACTGCTGATCAAGGGCAACTTCCCGCCCGTCCGCCGGCTCTTCCCCGAGCAGACCGACCACTACGCGGTCGTCAACACCGCTGATCTCGTCGAGGCCGTCCGGCGTGTGTCGCTCGTGCTCGACCGTGCCGCGCCTCTGCGATTCACGTTCTCGAGCGACAGCGTGACGATGGATGCTTCGGGTAGCGAGCACGCCAGGGCTTCCGAGTCGGTCGACGCGATCCTCTCCGGCGGCGACGAGGTCACGCTCGGCCTGAACCCGCAGTATCTGATCGAGGCGCTCGGTGCGGTGAAGAGCGAGTTCGTCCGCGTGACGTTCACGTCGAGCGACAACGCTAACAAGCTCAGCCCCGTGCTCATCACGAGCCAGACCTCGGTCGATCAGGCCGGTCTCGACTCGTTCAAGTACCTTCTTCAGCCGAACCTCCTCCTCCGCTGATCGGGAAGACGACACGCAGTCGTCGAGCGCAGCGAGACGATGCGGCACCTGTCCCGTAACGGTTCCGGATCTCAGCCTGGCCACGGGTGGCGCAACTCTCGCGGGCGGCGATGCTCCCGGAGCGAGCATCGGGAGGGGCCCGCGAAGCGGGAGGGTCCCCGTTCTGCGAGCGAAGGGTGCGTCGCTGTCCGCGACCCACAAGTTACTGTCCGACCCCGAAGGTAGGCTGACTCCGTGATTGTGGAGCACCTGAGTCTGGTCGATTTCCGTAATTACGCGACCGCCGAACTCGCCCTCCACCGCGGCCCGAACGTGCTGGTGGGTCGCAACGGGCAGGGCAAGACGAATCTGGCTGAGGCGGTGGTGTTCCTCGCCACTCTCGGTTCGCACCGGGTGTCGTCGGATGCGCCGATGGTGCGCGATGGGCAGGAGTTCGCGATCATCCGTGCGCGACTCTCGCACGGCGAACGGCGCGTTCTCGCCGAGGTGCAGGTGAACCGGCAGGGCTCGAACAAGGCCCGCATCAACGGCTCGCCGTCGAAGCCGAACGAGCTTCCGCGCTACGCGCATGTCGTGCTCTTCGCCCCGGAAGACCTGCAGATCGTGCGCGGCGATCCGTCTGCGCGTCGCCGATTCATGGATCAGCTCCTCATCCAGCGCATTCCTCGCATCTCGGCGGTCCTCGCGGACTATGACCGTGTGCTCAAGCAGCGCAATGCTCTGCTCAAGTCAGCGAGAGCTCGTGGCATCCGCGGAGAAGGGCTGAGCACACTCGATGTCTGGGACGACAAGCTCGTCTCACTGGGATCCGAGATCATCACGGCGCGGCAGCGGTTGGCTGCCGATCTTCAGCAACCGGTGGCCGACGCGTACGAAGCCATCGCCGGGGCCGACCATCGTCCGCAGTTGGAGTGGGCGTTGTCGGTCGGCGGCGCTGATCCGGAGGAAGACGACGACGCAGCGACGGATGCGGAGGAGGCACCGGCCATCGCCAAGCTCGGTGATCAGCAGCACATCGCCGAGTTGTTCCGCGCATCGCTGGCGGCGAAACGGTCGACCGAGATCGATCGAGGGCTCACGCTCACCGGTCCGCACCGCGACGACCTGGTGCTGCGGGTGCGCGATCTTCCGGTGAAGGGTTATGCCTCGCACGGCGAGTCGTGGTCGGTGGCGCTCGCTCTCCGACTGGCGTCGGCCGAGCTGCTGCGCAGCGAATCCCCCGCGGGCGATCCGGTCCTGATCCTCGACGATGTCTTCGCCGAACTCGATGCCGACCGGCGTCAGCGACTGGCGACCCTCACGGCCGGCTACGAGCAGGTGGTGGTGACCGCAGCGGTGGAGGAGGATATCCCCGAGGTGCTGCATGCGCATGTGGTGCGCATCAACGCCGGGACGATCAGCGATGAGCGGGAGGCAGCGGATGACTGACGCCGCATCGACCCCGCCTGTCGAGGTGCCCGAAACCGTGGGAACGTACCTGCGTCTGCGCGGTTTGCAGCCGAGTTCGAAGAGCTGGAAGCGCAAGCGCCGCATCGTCACCGACGACGACAACGCGCCGTTCACTCCGGGTCGGGATCCGGGTGCACTCGGCGCGGTGCTCGACAAGCTGAGTCGGGACTCCGGCTGGCAGATCACGCTCGCCCGCGAGGACCTGGTCCGGCAGTGGGCCGATCTGGCCGGCGCCGACACCGCGAAGCACTCGGAACCGGTCTCACTCGAGCGCGGATTGCTCACGGTGAAGTGCGACTCGACGGCGTGGGCGAAGAACCTCCAGTTCATGCGCGCGACGATTCTCACCGAGATCGGACGGCGGTATCCGGATGCGGGTGTCGAGAACCTCCGCTTCATCGGGCCGGACGTCCCCTCCTGGAAATGGGGTCCCAGAGTCGTTCCAGGACGGGGTCCGCGCGACACTTACGGGTAGGACACCACGAATGGGGTCCGCAACGCTCAGAGGGCCACACACGGCCGTTGAGCGGCATTTCCCGACGAAACCCCGCTAGAATGGGAGTTCGTGATATCGATGTGGAGAATGCCCTCTGATGACGCCTGAATCCCCTGCTGACGAGACGGAATCGAACACCGGGGGACCCTCCGACCCCATCGACGGCTCCGAGACCACGAGCAACACGATCTCCCCCAAGATCAAGCAGCCCGGCGAGTACGGTGCCGACTCGATCCAGATCCTCGAAGGCCTCGAGGCCGTGCGCAAGCGGCCCGGTATGTACATCGGATCCACGGGTCCGCGCGGTCTGCACCACCTGGTCTACGAGATCGTCGACAACTCGGTCGATGAAGCACTCGCTGGTTACGCCGACACGATCTTGGTGACGATGCTCGCCGACGGCGGCGTGCGCGTGGTCGACAACGGTCGTGGCATCCCGGTCGATCCGCACTCCTCCGACCCGAACAAGTCGACGGTCGAGGTCGTGCTGACGATCCTGCACGCCGGTGGAAAGTTCGGCGGCGGCGCCTACGCCGTCTCCGGTGGTCTGCACGGCGTCGGCTCCTCGGTCGTGAACGCGCTGTCGACCCGCTTCGACGTCGAGGTCAAGCAGAAGGGCTTCGTCTGGCGCCACTCGTTCGCCGACGGCGGCATCCCGCAGCAGAAGCTCGAGAAGGGCGAGGAGACCGACGAGACCGGAACCAGCATCACGTTCTGGCCCGACGAGTCCATCTTCACCGAATCGATCGACTTCGATTACGACACGCTGCGCACGCGCTTCCAGCAGATGGCGTTCCTCAACAAGGGGCTGCGCATCGAGCTGCGCGACGAGCGCGAGTCCTCCGCCTATGAGGTGGAGGAAGAAGGCTCGACGATCACGAAGCAGCCCGGTGACGTCTTCTTCTACGAGCGCGGACTCGTCGACTATGTGGAGTACCTCAACAAGGTGCGCCATGCCGAGGTCGTGAACGACGAGATCATCGCCTTCGAGTCCGAGGACACGCAGCGCAAGATCTCGCTCGAGGTCGCGATGCAGTGGACCACCTCGTACACCGAGAACGTCTTCACCTACGCGAACACGATCAATACCCATGAGGGTGGCACGCACGAAGAGGGATTCCGTGCTGCGTTGACGACCCTGGTGAACAAGTACGCCCGCGCGAACAACATCCTCAAGGAAAAGGACGACAACCTCTCGGGAGACGACGTCCGAGAGGGTCTCACGGCGGTGATCTCGATCAAGCTGGGTGAGCCGCAGTTCGAGGGCCAGACCAAGACCAAGCTCGGCAACACCGAGGCGAAGGCCTTCGTGCAGAAGGTCGTGGGCGATCAGCTCGGAGACTGGTTCGAACGCAACCCGGTCCAGGCGAAGAACATCATCCGCAAGGCTCTCGATGCGGCGACCGCTCGCCTCGCCGCCCGCAAGGCGCGCGAGACTGCTCGACGCAAGAGCGTCTTCGAGTCGGCGGCCATGCCCGACAAGCTCAAGGACTGCACGAGCAAGGACCCCTCGATCAGCGAGATCTTCCTCGTCGAGGGTGACTCGGCCGGTGGTTCCGCCGTGCAGGGTCGCGACCCGCACACGCAGGCGATCCTGGCCCTCCGCGGCAAGATCCTCAACGTCGAGCGCGCGCGTCTCGACAAGGCCCTGGGCAACAAAGAAGTCCAGGCGATGATCCAGGCCTTCGGCACGGGCATCGGCGAAGAGTTCGACATCGAGAAGGCGCGCTATCACAAGATCGTGCTGATGGCGGATGCCGACGTCGACGGTCAGCACATCACCACGCTGCTGCTCACGCTGCTGTTCCGCTACATGCGCGGACTCATCGAGGCCGGCTTCGTGTACCTCGCGATGCCGCCGCTGTACCGCCTGAAGTGGTCGAACTCCGCACACGAGTACGTGTTCAGCGACTCCGAGCGCGACGCCCTGCTCAAGCACGGTCTCGACAACGGCAAGCGGATCCCGAAGGATGCCGGCATCCAGCGCTACAAGGGTCTCGGTGAGATGAACCCGAAGGAGCTGTGGGAGACGACGATGGATCACACCACGCGCACCCTGCAGCAGATCACCATCGAGGACGCCGCCGCCGCCGACGAGATCTTCAGCGTGCTGATGGGTGAGGACGTCGAGTCCCGACGCAGCTTCATCCAGCGCAACGCCAAGGACGTCCGCTTCCTCGACATCTGACGCCCCCCGGGCTCAGACCAGATGTGTGACAGAGAGATTGATTGATGACTGACGAAGAACGCACCGAGCCGGAACACGACCACGGCAAGATCGATCAGGTCGACCTGCAGTTCGAGATGCAGCGCAGCTACCTCGACTACGCCATGGCGGTCATCGTGGGGCGCGCGCTCCCCGACGTGCGCGACGGCCTCAAGCCGGTGCACCGTCGTGTGATCTACGGCATGTACGACGGCGGGTTCCGCCCCGACAAGTCGTTCTCGAAGTGCGCCCGTGTGGTGGGCGAGGTCATGGGCCAGTACCACCCGCACGGCGACTCGGCGATCTACGACGCCCTCGTGCGTCTGGTGCAGCCGTGGTCGCTGCGGTATCCGCTGGCTCTCGGTCAGGGAAACTTCGGCTCGCCCGGAAACATGGGCGCCGCGGCTCCCCGATACACCGAGACCAAGATGGCCCCGCTCGCGCTCGAGATGGTGCGCGACATCGAAGAAGACACCGTCGACTTCACCGACAACTACGACGGTCAGACGCAGGAGCCGACGGTCCTCCCGGCCCGCTTCCCGAACCTGCTGGTCAACGGATCGGTCGGCATCGCGGTCGGCATGGCCACGAACATCCCGCCGCACAACCTGCGCGAGGTCTCGGCTGCGGCACTCTGGGCGCTCGACAACCCCGGCATCTCCCGCGAGGAGCTGCTCGACGGTCTGATCCAGCGCGTTCCCGGTCCGGACTTCCCGACCGGCGCGCAGATCCTCGGCACCAAGGGCATCCACGAGGCGTACCGCACCGGCCGCGGATCGATCACGATGCGCGCGGTCGTGAACGTCGAAGAGATCCAGGGTCGCACCTGCCTCGTCGTCACCGAGCTGCCGTACCAGGTCAACCCCGACAACGTCGCGGTGAAGATCGGCGACCTCGCCCGTGACGGCAAGATCACCGGCATCGCCGACATCCGCGACGAGTCGTCCGACCGTACGGGCCAGCGCCTGGTCGTCGTGCTCAAGCGCGACGCGGTCGCGAAGGTCGTGCTGAACAACCTGTACAAGCACACGCAGCTGCAGGAGAACTTCGGCGCGAACATGCTCGCGATCGTCGACGGAGTGCCGCGCACCCTCGCGATCGACGGCTTCATCACGCACTGGATCACGCACCAGATCGAGGTGATCGTCCGGCGCACGGAGTACCGTCTGCGCGAGGCCGAGAAGCGCATGCACATCCTGCGCGGATACCTGAAGGCGCTCGACGCGCTCGATGAGGTCATCGCCCTCATCCGTCGTTCGCAGACCACGGCCGATGCGAATGAGGGACTCCAGAAGCTCCTCGACATCGACGAGATCCAGGCCGACGCGATCCTGCAGATGCAGCTGCGCCGACTGGCTGCACTCGAGCGTCAGAAGATCATCGACCAGGCGAACGAGCTCGAGGCTCAGATCACCGACTACAAGTCGATCCTGGCCGACGAGGGTCGCCAGCGCACGATCATCCGCGAAGAGCTGACCGGAATCGTCGACCGCTTCGGCGACGAGCGCCGCACGCACATCCTGCATGGCTTCGACGGCGACGTCTCGATGGAAGACCTCATCGCCGAAGAGGAGATGGTCGTCACCGTCACGCGCGAGGGCTACATCAAGCGCACGCGCAGCGACAACTACCGCTCCCAGCACCGCGGCGGCAAGGGCGTCAAGGGCGCGCAGCTTCGTGCGAACGACATCGTCGAGCACTTCTTCGTGACGACGACGCACCACTGGCTGCTCTTCTTCACCGACAAGGGTCGCGTCTACCGCGCGAAGACCTATGAGGTGCCGGAGGCCGGGCGCGACGCCAAGGGCATGCACGTCGCGAACCTGCTGGCGCTGCAGCCGGACGAGAGCATCGCTCAGGTGCTCGACATCCGCGACTACCAGGTAGCCGATTACCTGGTGCTCGCCACGCGCGAGGGTCTGGTCAAGAAGACCCGCCTCGAGGCATACGACACCAACCGTCAGGGCGGCGTCATCGCGATCCGCCTCAACGACGAGGACGAGCTCGTCAGTGCTCTCCTCGTGAACGCCGAGGACGACATCCTCCTCATCAGCCGTCGCGGCATGTCGGTGCGCTTCGAGGCGACCGATGAGGCGCTGCGTCCGATGGGTCGGGCGACGGCCGGTGTGCGCGGCATGAAGTTCAAGATCGACGAGGACTGCCTGCTGTCGGCATCCGTCGCCGCCCCCGGGAAGTTCGTGTTCATCGTCACTGACGGCGGCTACGCGAAGCGCACCGCTGTCGAGGAATACCGGGTCCAGGGACGCGGTGGAACGGGCATCAAGGTGGCCAAGTTGAACGACGATCGGGGCACTCTCGCGGGTGGTCTGATCGTCGCCGAGGACGACGAGGTCTTGGTGGTTCTCTCCAGCGGCAAGGTGGTACGCTCTGCCGTGGCCGAGGTCCCCGCCAAGGGTCGAGACACCATGGGAGTGGTGTTCGCCCGGACGACGGAGGCCGACCGCATCCTCGCCATCGCCCGTAATGGCGAGCGTGGCCTCGCCGATGACGAGGCGGATGCGGAGGATGCCGAGACACAGGCACCTGAGACGACAGAGACCCCCGAGGATACAGACGCATGAGTACAGTGGCCGACAAGCTGGCGAAGAAGTCGACACGAAAGACCAGTGGCAAGCAGGTTCGCCTGCGTCTCGTCTACGTCGACTTCTGGTCGGCCGTGAAGCTCTCGTTCCTCGGAGCGGTCGCTCTCGCCGTGGTCACGATGGTGGCCTTCTTCCTGATCTTCCTGGTGCTCCAGGCAACCAACGTCATGAACACCGCTGAGGGCTTCCTGCTCGGAATCACCGGCAACGAGTTCGTGCTGTCGGAGGTCGTCGGCCTGCCGCAGGTGATGGCCTTCGCTGCGGTTGTCGCGATCCTGAACCTGATCGTCGTCACGGTGCTCGGCGCCGTCGTCGCCGGCATCTACAACCTCGCCGTGAAGGTGACCGGAGGACTGCTCGTCGGGTTCATGTCGAACTGACCGTCGAACCGGATTTCCGAAGGGCGGATGCTGCGGCATCCGCCCTTCGTCGTCCCACGAGGTGCTCGGCGGTCAGACGACGCCGGTCGTGCCGAGGAGGGTACCGATCAGCCAGGTCGCGGCGAGAGCGAGCGCCCCGCCGATGACCAGTCGGATCGACGCTCGCAGGGGCGGGGAACCGCCGATCCGCGCCGACACCGCACCCGTGATCGCGAGGGCGATCATGACGGCGACGAAGGTGACCGGCACACGCCACTCCGGCGGCGGCAGCAGGATGGCGAGCAGGGGGAGCAGCGCTCCGAGCGTGAAGGACACGGCCGAAGAGATCGCCGCATGCCACGGATTGACGAGATCGTTCTGGTCGATGCCGAGCTCGACCTCCAAGTGGGCGGAGAGCGCATCGTGGGCGGTGAGCTCCTCGGCGACCTGACGTGCGGTCTCCTCGGAGAGACCGCGATCGCGATAGAGCTCGGTGAGTTCGGCCAGCTCCGCGGTCGGCATGGTCCGCAGCTCTTCGCTCTCCTTCGCGATCAGAGCGCGTTCGCTGTCGCGCTGGCTGCTCACCGAGACGTACTCGCCGAGCGCCATCGAGATCGCACCGCCGACCAGTCCGGCGATTCCCGCGGTGAGCAGTGCCGCGTTGTCGCTCGTCGCGCCCGCCACGCCTACGACGAGCGAGGCGACCGAGACGATGCCGTCGTTCGCGCCGAGCACTCCTGCGCGCAACCAGTTCAGTCGCTGGCCGAGACCTGCGCGATGGAGCTCGCCTTCGTGGGCTGTCATGCAGCCAGTGAAGCAGACCGTGCGCTCGATAGGGCGGAAATCACCTGCGACCGGTTACGGAAAACCCGAAGCGGAGTGTCCGGCTGACTCGGTGTCGTGCGTGTCGGCCCCGCCGTACCTTGGAACCATGACCACTCAGACTGCGACCGCGGCACCCGTCACGGCGGTGAAGCCGCCGTTGCGCATCTTCCTCACGATCCTGCATCTCGCAGGCGTCGGCGCGCTCGGCGGCGCCATCTTCGGCATGCTCGGCGGACTCCTCGGCACCGGCCTCGGGCTCCTCTTCGTCGCCGGTGTCGGCGTCGTGCTCCTCGTCGGCCTCGTATACGCGCTGTACGGACTCGGCTGGTTCGAGGTCGCCCGTGTCGGTGCCCTCTACCGCACGCCGATCACCCCGCTGCGACTGCAGCAGCGTGACCGCCCCGGTTTCGTCGGCTGGCTGCGCTCCCTCGGGCGACAGGCGATCGACCCCCGCATGTGGCGTGCGGTCGCGAACTTCGCGATCTCAGCCGTGCTCGGCTTCATCGTGCTGCGGCTCGCCTGGAGCCTGGTGTGGTCGATCATCATCTCCTTCGCCCCGCTCACCGCGGCGGATGCGGTCATGGGACCGTTCGGCGGCGGAGGCATCCCCGTCGCCTGGGCGCCGCTGGTCGGCATCCTCGGCATCGCGGCCTCGGTGGTCGGGATGATCGGGCTGGCTCTGCTGCACCGCACGCTGTCACTGGCGATCGTGGTCCGCAGCAAAGAGACGGAGCTCACTGAACGGGTCCGCACCTCGACCGCCCAGCGGGAAGGAGCGGTCCGCGCCGCCGACCTGGAGCGCACTCGCATCGAGCGCGACCTGCATGACGGCGTGCAGCCGCGGCTCGTCTCGGTCGGCATGACCCTCGGGCTCGCCCAGCAGAAGATCGACAGCGATCCGGACACGGCCAAGGAACTCATCAACGAGGCGCACACCTCGACCAAGGCGGCCATCACGGAGCTGCGCCAGCTCGCCCGCGGCATCCACGCCTCCGTGCTCGACGACCGCGGGCTCGACGCCGCGCTGTCGGCTCTCGCCAGCCGGTCGCACATCCCCGTGCACCTCGATGTGCGCATGGACGGACGATGCAGCCGTGAGGCCGAGGCCGCCGTCTACTTCTCGATAGCGGAGTCCCTCACCAACGCCGCGAAGCACTCGCGGGCCAGTGAGGCCCGCGTCATCGTGCGACTCCGTGAGGGGAACACCCTCTGGGCGCGGGTGGAGGACAACGGCATCGGCGGCGCGCAGGTGCAGCCGGGTGGCGGCCTCGACGGTATCGCGAACCGCATCCTCGCCGCCGGCGGGACGTTCCGCCTCGACAGTCCGCAGGGCGGACCCACCAGCCTGGAGGTGAATGTACCGTGCGCATCCTGATCTGCGAGGACTCGGTCCTGCTGCGAGAAGGTCTTGTCCGTCTGCTCGAGGACGCCGGCCACGAGGTGGTCGCCGCTCTCCCCGACACGCATGGACTCGAGGAAGCCGTGTTGAACACGACACCGGATCTGTGCATCCTGGATGTGCGACTCCCCCCGACGTTCACCGACGAGGGCATCCGGGCCGCGCTCGGACTGAGGTCCACGCATCCGTCGCTCGCCATCCTCGTGCTCTCGCAGTACGTCGAGGAGCGCTACGCGTCCGACCTGATCGCGGCGCAGGGCGGCCCGCTCGGCTACCTGCTCAAGGATCGCGTCGCCGACGTGTCGGAGTTCCTCGCCTCGGTGCAGCGCATCTCCGAGGGCGCGACGGTGCTCGATCCCGAGGTGGTGGCTCAGCTGCTCACGCGGCGGAACCGCGACGACAGGATGATGCGTCTCACCGAACGGGAGCGCACCGTGCTCGCGTTGATCGCCGAGGGCAAGTCGAACCAGGCGATCGCCGGGATCCTGTTCCTCTCCGAGGCGAGTGTGGAGAAGCACATCACCGCCATCTTCCAGAAGCTGGGTTTCGAGCAGGACGAGTCGGGCAACCGCCGCGTTCTCGCCGCGCTCGCCCACATCGAGAACACCGGTGGCCCGACGCCGCCGACCGGCCAGACAGGAGTGGCACGATGACCACCGACAACAACGGCGCCCCGGGCGAGCACACCCCGCTCACCCCGCCGCCCGCTTCTCCCCCGCCCGCTTCCGCGCCGCAGACGCCGGCACCCCCGACGCCCGCCGCGCAGGCGGCTCCGACGACGCCCCCGCCTGGGGGCTCTGATCGCCGCTCGTCGGGAGCGACGGCGGTCATGGTCATCACGGCCGTGGTCGGCGGCATCGCCCTGCTCGGATCCGGAGGAACGGCCGCCGCAGTTGCGGCCGGGAACATCGTGTCCTCGAGCCGTCCGGACTCGGTGCAGACCGTGGGCGTCGACGGCATCGAGGGGATCGACGTCGATGCGGATGCCAGCAGCATGCGTGTCGAGTTCGGCGATGTGGATGAGGCACAGCTCTCGATCACCAACGGCCGCGGCACCGCATGGACCTTCGACCGGGACGGCGACGAACTGATCGTCCGCAGCCCCGATGGTGTGTTCGGCTGGTGGTTCGGTAACTGGTTCGGCGATGAGGAGATCGCCGTCCTCACGCTGCCGGAGAGCCTGCGCGGCGACGCGATCGATGCCGACCTCAATCTGGACGCCGGCAGCCTGGATGTCGTGGGCGATTTCGGAGTGCTCGACGTCAGCGTCAACGCAGGGTCGCTCGACGTGGAAGGGTCTGCCGCGGAGCTCGATGCGCAGATGAACGCGGGTCGTGCCGACATCCTCCTCGACGGGGTGAGCCGCGCCGACCTCGGTGTCTCCGCCGGCGATCTCACGGTGGAGCTGACCGGCACGGCACCCTCGGAGACGACGATCGAGGTCAATGCCGGAACGCTCGATCTGACCGTGCCGGACGTCGAGTACGCGATCACCCAGGACGTCAGTGCCGGCACGTTGAACGCCAAGGTCGACGAGGGCTCCAGCTCGCGAAGGACCATCGACGTGTCGCTCTCCGCGGGCACCGCGACGATCCGTCCCGGCCGCTGAACACCGTCGAGGGTGGGGACTCTCCCGGGTCCCCACCCTCGATTCGGATTTTCCGTGTTTCTCCGGTAAAGTCTTGGAGGTTGACGGGGCTATAGCTCAGGCGGTTAGAGCGCTTCACTGATAATGAAGAGGTCCCAGGTTCAAGTCCTGGTAGCCCCACCCTTTAACTCAAGAAATTCCCTCACGGGGCCTTAGCTCAGTTGGTAGAGCGCCTGCTTTGCAAGCAGGATGTCAGGAGTTCGAATCTCCTAGGCTCCACAGGATCGAGAAGCCCCCGGCAGTTGCCGGGGGCTTCTTCTGTTCGCCCGGCACAGCCTCACTCGACCGGACGCAGATCGCGCAGGATCGTCGCCTGCCGGACGAGGAACGTGCGCTCGTCGAGCTTCTTTCGGCGAAGCCAGCCGGTCACCTCGTCGTTGTGCTTGCTGGCGTTGCAGGATGCGCAGGCAGGGACGACATTCTCGAGCGTGTAGCGGCCGCCGCGCGAGATGGGCTGGATGCAGTCGCGCTGCAACGCGGCCCCCTCGCCGCCGCAGTAGGCGCATCCGCCCCAGGCATCCATGAGGTCGTGCCACTGGGCGTCGGTGAGATCGTTGTCGACCTTGGCGAGTCGGTTCGTCCGACGCTTGGCGTACCGCGCACGTGTCGCCGGCGACGCGTTGGCGGAGGAGACCTTGCGGGGGCGGCGCATGCGCTGATGCTACCGCGGTGGATGCGGGCTCAACGCCCGCCGCCGCCGAACTTCGAGAAGAAGCGGTCAGCCGCCGTGCGCTGCTCTGCGACGGAAGCGACGGTCGTCGGATCCGCGGGGCTGAACGTGAACACGAGGTCCTGCGGACCAGCGGCGCCGAGCCGGTACGCGCTCAGACCACCACCCTGATCGCGCGCCATGCCACTGGGCCAGACGTCGGCCCGTGCACCGGCGACCCCCAACCGCCACCCGCGCGGGTCGAGTTCTTCCCGCAACAGGCACAGCGCCTCGAAAGCATCGTTCGCCTGCCTCTCGACAGCGCCGAGCTCCGGGGAGTTCACGACCACCACCCACTGCCAGTCATCGGTCTGCCACCAGCTGATCCTCACCTCGTGGATGAGACCGCCGTGGGTGGCGGAGATCTTCTGGGGACTCTGTGGCCGCGCCGGTACGTCGTCCATCAGGAACCGATCGCGTGCGCACCCACCGACACGAGCTCGTGCGGGGCGACGTTCAGCCGCTCGCCGCCGTCGGCCGTGACGATCACGATGTCCTCGATGCGCGCGCCCCACGCGCCGGCGAAGTAGATGCCCGGCTCGATGCTGAACGCCATCCCTTCCCGCAGCACCAGGTCGTTGCCCGGCGCGATGTAGGGCTCTTCGTGCACCGAGACACCGATGCCGTGGCCGGTGCGGTGCAGGAACGCCTCGCCGAGACCCGCGTCCGCGAGCACGTCGCGGGCCGCGGCATCGACCTGTGCGGCCGTCGCGCCCGGACGGACGGCATCCACCGCCGCCTGCTGCGCGCGCACGAGAACCGCGATGCGCTCGGCCGCCTCCGGGTCAGGGCTGCCGACGACGTAGGTCCTCGTGCTGTCGGAGTTGTAGCCGCTCGGCACCGCGCCGCCGATGTCGACCACGACGATATCGCCCTCTTCGATCATCCGGTCCGAGACCTCGTGGTGCGGGTCGGCACCGTTCGGGCCCGACCCGACGATCACGAACTCGACCGTGCGGTGGCCTTCCGCCACGATGGCCTCCGCGATGTCGGCCGCGACCGCGCGTTCGGTGCGTCCGCCCCGAAGCCACTCCGGCACGCGGCGGTGTACCGCGTCGATCGCATCTCCGGCTCGGCGCAGCTCGGCGATCTCCTCGGCATCCTTGATCATGCGTCCTTCGCGGAGCACGGGTGTCGCCAGCTCGAGACGCACTCCGAGACGCTCGCCGATCGGGACGACGTGCAGCGCGGGCAGCGTATCCGAGACGCCGACGCGGGAGACCGTACCCACGGCCTCGGTCACGAGCGCGTACGGGTCTTCGCCGTCGACCCAGTCGGCGACCGCGAGACCGAGCTCACCGACAGCGGTGGTGCGAACCTTCGCGAGCTCCATCCGCGGCACGACGACCGTCGGAGCGATGTCGGGGCCGATCACCAGGGCCGTCAGTCGCTCGATCGTGTCGCCCTCGACGCCCAGCAGATACTGCAGGTCAGGGCCCGGCCCGACGATGATCGCATCCAGCCCGGATTCGGCGGCGAGGGATGCGGCGCGGGCGAGGCGGGCGGCGTACACGGAGGCGGGGAAGGGCAGTGTGCTCACGGGTTCCACGCTACTGCGCGGGTGCTCGCAGCGGCATCCGGTTCCGTGAACGCGGGGTCAGCCGCCACGCACCGCGCGGGGCGGCACTCCGTACTGGGCGCGGAACACACGGCTGAAGTGCGCCGCATCGACGAAGCCCGCACCGATCGCGATCTCGGCGATGGAGCGGTGCGCCTGATACGGGTCGGTCAGCGTGTCGTAGCACCGCTGCAGTCGGCGCCGTCGGATGACCGTGGAGACCGAAGCGCCCTGCTCACTGAACATCGAGTGCAGATGCCGCACCGAGATGTAGTGCGCCGCCGCGATCTGGGACGGAGACAGCTCGCTGTCGGCGAGGTGCACGTCGATGTACGTGAGGATGTGCGTCAGCGTCGTGGAATGCGCGCTCACCGGCCCGTCGGTCGCGACGAGGTTCGCCTCCAGTACCGTGCTCAGCATGTCGACCGCGGTCCGCAGCATCCGCCGAGCGATGCGGCTGTCGAGGTGGTGCGCCCCTTCGGCGAGCGAGCCGA
The DNA here is from genome assembly GCF_018613945.1 of Microbacterium sp. ISL-59. Lineage (NCBI taxonomy): Bacteria > Bacillati > Actinomycetota > Actinomycetes > Micrococcales > Microbacteriaceae > Microbacterium > Microbacterium sp. ISL-59. The sequence goes on along the minus strand of NZ_JAGGPG010000002.1, from coordinate 1,271,507 downwards.
GGTAGGGACCGACCATCGCGCCCAGCGCTCCGCCGGCGTTGAGGCGCGTGGCCGTGATGCGGCTGGTGTCCTCCGCGGGGATGTCGAGGAGGACTTTCGGGAACATCACCACCGACATCTGCACGGCGTCATCGAAGAGCAGGGAGTACGGACGGTCGGTGTCGTAGAGCGCCATGTCGCCGCTGCCGAGCGCGGTCTCCCGCCCGTCCTGCACGATCATGCCGCTGCCGCGTTCGATGCGGGAGAACTTGAAGTACTGCTGCGGGGCACGGGAGATGAGCGAGGGGGTGCGGTGCACTCCGTGCCCGTCGGCGTCGATCGCGAAGACGTGGATGTCTCCGGCAGCGGTGGCATCGATCGCACCTCGGAAGCGATCCTGCTCCGGCGCGGTCACATCCAGCGCGACGACGGCGCGGGAGACCGCATGGCGGTAGTCGAGGAACGACAGACTCTGCATCAGGGCTCACCTCACTGTGGCCGATCATATACGATGCTGCATTTTAGCATTCGGGCGCTGTGCCCGCGTAGACAAGTGTTCTGCTCTCGCCGTCAATCGACGACGCCGCCCCGTGGCGAGTATGAGGACTACCCGAGCATCGAAGGAGCTGTGCCATGGTGACGTCCACTCCCACAACGTCGACGACGAGAACGGCCGAACATCGGCGCCTCGGCGTCTTCGCGGTCGCGTTCATGATCATCGCCGCCTCCGCGCCGCTCACCGTGCTCGCCGGCGGGGTGACGAGCGCCTACGCGGTCACCCACGTCGACGGCATCCCGTTCGGCTACATCGTGCTCGCGGTGGCCCTCGGCATCTTCGCGATCGGCTACGCCGCCATGAGCAGGTTCGTCACGAATGCGGGGGCGTTCTACGCATACGTCGCGCAGGGGATCGGTCGCCCGACCGGCGTCGGGGCGTCGGTGCTCGCGTTCCTCTCGTACAACGCCATGCAGATCGGCATCTACGGGATGCTCGGGTTCCAGATCAGCTCGTTCATCGAGTCGAAGACCGGCTGGGCGAGCCCCTGGTGGGTCTGGGTCCTCCTCACGATCGTGCTCGTCGGCGTGCTGGGAGTGCACCGGGTGGATCTCTCGGCGAAGGTGCTGGGAGTGCTCGTCGCGCTGGAGTTCGTGGCGGTGATCGTGTTCGACCTTTTCGCCTTCGGGAACCCGGCCGAGGGATTCACGGCGGCACCCATCACCCCGTCGGCGCTGTTCGTCCCGGGGGTCGGGGCCGTGCTCGCGTTCGGCATCGCCGCGTTCATGGGCTTCGAGTCGGCGGCGATCTACGGCGAGGAGTCGAAGGATCCGAAGCGCACCATCCCGCGCGCGACGTTCCTCGCGGTCTGCGTGTCCGGCATCTTCTACGCCATCTCCTCCTGGGCGCTCGCGCTCGCCGTCGGCCCGAGCAAGATCACCGACCCCGCGGGCATCTCGCCGGAGGAGGCCGGTCCCCCGCTGTTCTTCAACTTCGTCGCCGAGCACCTGGGCGTGATCTGGGTCGACGTGATGTCGATCCTCTTCATCACGAGCCTGTTCGCCGCCCTCGTCAGCTTCCACAACGCGGTCGCCCGATATGCCTTCTCGCTCGGCCGCGAGGGCGTGCTGCCCCGGGTGCTGGGTACCGTCCGCATTCGCAGCGGTGCGCCGTGGGCAGGGTCGCTGCTGCAGTCCGCGATCGCGGTCGTCGTGATCGTCGGCTTCGCGATCGGTGAGCAGGGCTGGAACCCCGAGAACGGTCCGTACCCCGTGATCACGCTCTTCACCTGGCTCACCAACCTCGGCGCGTTCGGACTCGTGCTGCTCCTGGTACTCGTCTCGGTCGCCGTGATCGGCTTCTTCCGCCGCGATCAGCGCGGAGTGGGCACCGGCAGCAGGCTGGTCGCACCGATCGTCGCGTTCGTCGCGCTGGCGATCGTGTGGGTGCTGATCCTTCTGAACTGGGATGTGCTGCTCGGTCAGGCCGAGTCCACGCCGACGACCTTCATCCTCCCCGCCGTGCTGCTCGTGCCCTCCGCCCTGGCCGTCGTGTGGGCGCTGTGGCTGCGCAGGGCGAGGCCCGAGGTCTATCGCCAGATCGGTCACGGCACGGAGCTGCCGGAGGCTCCGCTCCTGGGCGAGCCGGAACCGGTGGTCGACGCGACGAGAGGAAACCCGTGAGCACGCCTGACACCAGACTGACCTTCCGGTATCTGTCGGAGCCGGACACGATCGCGGCGGGCGTCACAGACATGGGGCTGTGCGTCGACGTGATGGAGGAGACCCTGCGTCTCGTCGACGCCGGCGACTACCGGATGGGCGGACCGGACGGGAACTCGCACGGTTCGATGGTCACATTCCCCGCCGAATCCGCCCACGACGGCATGCCGCTCGACGGACCGCATCGCCGGATGATGGCGATGCCGGCGTACCTCGGCGGCACCTTCCAGACGGCCGGATGCAAGTGGTACGGATCGAACATGGCCAACCGCGAGAACGGCCTGCCGCGTTCGATCCTGATGCTCACGCTGAGCGACAAGGACACCGGCGCACCTCTCGCGCACATGTCGGCGAACCTGCTGAGCGCCTATCGCACGGGCGCCGTCCCGGGAGTCGGTGCCCGCCACCTCGCGAACCCCGATGCCCGGAGCGTGGGCGTGGTGGCGCCAGGCGTCATGAACCGGACGACGCTCGAAGCCTTCGTGGCCGTGCGCCCCGAGCTCGACACCCTGAAGGTCGCCGGCCGCAGCCGATCGAGCATCGACTCCTTCGTCGAGTGGGTGCGGCGCGAGTACCCGCAGTTCACGACGGTCACGGTCGTCGACAGCGTGGAGGACGCCGTGCGCGACAGCGACCTGGTCACGATCGCCCCCACGACGCCGGCCGGCTCGGCGAACTACGTACGGATCGAGAAGCGCTGGCTGAAGCCGGGCGCGCTGGTGAGCCTGCCCGCCGACATCATGATCGACGACGAGCTGCTCCGCGGAGCGCGGCACGTCGCCGACTTCCGCGGCCTGTACGAGGCGTGGAGCGAGGAGGTGCCGCACCCGGCGCACGAGCACATCGGCCTCCACGGCATGTACCTGCTCGACCGCATCCGTTCGGGAGACGTGAGCGACGAGGTTCTCGAGAACCTCCCCGCGATCATGAGCGGCGAGGCCGAGGGGCGTGGGAGCGAGGACGAAATCTTCCTCTACTCCGTCGGCGGGATGCCGGTGGAAGACGTCGCGTGGGGAACCGTCGTCTACCGGCGCGCGGTGGCAGAAGGTATCGGCACGGAGCTGCTGCTCTGGGATACCCCGGCTCTCGCATGATCGGCGTGCGTCCCCCATCGTCTTCTCGTCAGGAGTCCCCATGAGTGCGCAGGTCAGGAAACGGATCGTCATCGTCGGATTGGGCGCGGTGGGTGCGCTCGCCGCATGGCGACTGTCGCAGCGCGACGACGTCGAGGTCATCGGCATCGAGCAGTACGGCAAGGTGCACGACCGCGGCTCCTACGCCGGCGAATCCCGCGTGTTCCGCACGGCCTATCACGAGGGCGGGCGCTACGTGCCGATGCTCCAGGAGTCGCGGCGGCTGTGGCGTGAACTCGAGCAGCAGTCGGGACGGGAGCTCTACCTCGAGGTGGGTGCGCTGTCGATCGCGCAGCCCGACCGCGTGGAGATGCGCACGACACTCGAGACCGTGCGTGAGTTCGACCTGCCGCACACGCTCTACGACACCGAAGAGCTGCGTCGCGCCCACCCACAGCACAACGTGCACGACGGTGATGTCGGGGTGCTCGACCACCACGGCGGAGGCATCCGTCCCGAGGTCTCGCTGATGGCCGCGCTCGATCTCGCCGAGGCCGCCGGCGCGCAGCTGCACTTCCACACCCCGGTGCTCGCGATCGAAGAAGAACCCGGTGGCGTCGTGGTGCGGACCCCGACCGAGGCGCTCCGCGCTGACACCGTGATCCTCGCCTCGGGGTCTTGGTCGACTCGACTCGACGGTCGACTGCGTGACCTGCTGCGACTGCAGGTCCTGGGACTCACCTGGTTCATGCCCACGGACATCGCCGCTTTCCTCCCTGAACGGTTCCCCGCGTTCCTGCGCGACGTCGGCCCCGTGCACTTCTTCGGAGCGCCGAGCCTCGACGGCTACTCGATCAAGGCGAGCAGCAACCCGACCTGGCCGGTCGCCCGCGATGTCGACGAGGTTCCGCGGGAGTACACCCGGCACGAACTCGTGAAGATCGGGCAGCAGGCGAAGGAGTTCTTCCCGTCGTTGAACCCCGAGCCCGTGCGCTCCAGCGTGCATCACTGCGCCTACACGCCCGATCGCACCCCGATCGTCGACGTGAGCGAGAGCGAGCGAGTCGTGACGGTGACCGGTCTCTCGGGCCACGGCTTCAAGTTCGCGCCCGTACTCGGGGAATGGGCCGCTCGGCTCGCCACGCAGCCGGGCGACGCCGGCATCGACCCGCACTTCTCGCTGGCCGCCCACCTCGACCGGTTGGCGACCGTCGGTCCGTACCGCGGCGGCGGTCACTGAGCCGCGTTCCGGGCTCCGCTGTTCGGTCACGGACCGACAAGCGCGCCGCACGGGCAGTCAAACCCCGCTCGACCGCCGAGCACAGACTCGAACTGCGCGATGAACCTGTCGCGCACCCCATCGTGAGGAGACAGTGATGTCGGAGAACGCCCCGGTTCTGGACGAGGCCGCCCTGCTGGAGCGCGTCGGCGCCCCCGAAGGTCGGGGTCGCGAAGTGGTCGACGCGGCGACGCGCGAACCGATCGGACGAGCACCCGTGCACACGGTCGACGAGCTCGACGCCGCGGTCGCGCGGGCGAAGGCGGCTCAGCCCGGGTGGGATGCACTCGGCCATGCGGAGCGCAGTGCGCTTCTGAACCGGGTGGCCGATGCGATCGACGCGAACGCCGAGCCGCTCGCCCGGCTGCTCTCCCGCGAACAGGGCAAGCCGCTCAACGGTCCGAACGCGCGCTTCGAGGTGGGTGCCTGCTCCGCGTGGCTGCGCACCGCCGCTGCCACGCCCCTCGAGCCGGAGACCGTGGTGGACGACGGTGAGACTCATGCTGAGCTGCACTACCGCGCGATCGGCGTGGTCGGTGCGATCGGCCCGTGGAACTGGCCCCTCATGATCGGCATCTGGCAGATCGCTCCGGCGCTGCGCATGGGCAACACGGTCGTCGTGAAGCCGAGCGGATACACGACACTCAGCGTGCTGGCGCTGATCGAGGTCATGAACCAGGTGCTGCCCCGCGACGTGCTCATCGGTGTCGCCGGTGATCGCGAGGTGGGGGCCAGGATCGCGTCGCACCCCGACATCGGCAAGGTCATGTTCACGGGATCGACCGCGACCGGACGCAGCATCGTCGAGAGCTCGGCGCAGAACCTCGCCCGCCTCACGCTCGAGCTGGGCGGCAACGACGCCGGGATCGTGCTGCCGGGCGTCGACGCGACGGCGATCGCGCAAGATCTCTTCTGGGGCGCGTTCATCAACACCGGACAGACCTGTGCCGCGCTCAAGCGCCTGTACGTGCACGACTCCGTCTACGACGAGGTCGTCGACGCGCTGGCCGATGTCGCTCGGCAGACCCCGATGGGCAACGGCCTGGATGAGCAGAACGTGCTCGGTCCGCTGCAGAACCACGCCCAGTTCGAGATCGTGCGCGACCTGGTCGACGACGCGGCGCGCAACGGCGGCCGGATCGTCACGGGTGGTGCACCGGCGACGGAGCTCGGAGAGCTCTTCTACCCGATCACGCTCGTGGCGGATGTGACAGACGGGGTGGCCTTGGTCGACGAGGAGCAGTTCGGACCCGCACTGCCGATCATCCGTTACACCGACGTGGATGACGCGATCGCCAGCGCCAACGGCCTCGACGTCGGCCTCGGCGCATCAGTCTGGGGGGAACGTGAGGAGGCCCGCAAGGTGGCCGCGCGCATCCAGGCCGGAACCGTGTGGATCAACTCGCACGGCGGTGTGCATCCGATGATCCCGTTCGGGGGCCACAAGTCGTCGGGCTACGGGCTCGAGTTCGGAGTCGAAGGGCTGAAGTCGGTCGCCGTGCCGCAGATCATCAACGGCTGAGCGAGAGGTGCGCGGTCCGTCGCCGCGCACCTCTCCTCGCCGCGCGGTCAGCTGATCGCGACGCGGATGCGCTCCGCGAGGAACTCCAGATCGGCCTTCGTGAGGTCCGTGACCGCGTACGCGGTCGGCCAGACCGTGCCGTCGTCGAGGTTCGAGATGGGCTCGAAGCCGAACGTGCCGTAGCGCACCTTGAACTTGCTCGCGGGCTGGAAGAAGCAGAGCACCTTGCCGTCGCGACCCCACGCCGGCATGCCGTAGTAGGTGCGGGGCACGAGCTCGGGCGCGACCTCGGAGACGAGGGCGTGCAGCTTGTTCGACAGCGCCTGATCCTCGGGAGTCAGCTTCTCGATCGCCTCCTTGATGTCGGCCTCCCCCGCAGCGCGCAGCTCCTCGGGCGACTTCTTCGCGCGGGAGCGACGGGTGCGGGCCTCCTTCGCGGCGGCCTGCATGGCCTCGCGTTCCTCGGCGCTGAAGTTCTTCTCTTTCTCGGCCATGGTCGGTCCTCTCGATGTGCTGCCGGGTGTGGGACTCAGACTACGTATGCTCGGCCGCGATGTGCTTCTTGATTTGTGATCGATCCTCCACGGCACCGTGACTGCCAGACTGGCGCCATGACGACAGTCTTCACCGGCCGCATCCGTCCGCTCTCCCCGAGCGCTGACGCCGAAGTGGAGGCGATGGCCGTCGACGACGGCACGATCGTCGCGGTCGGGGCGGCGGACGACCTCCTCCGCCGCTTCCCGGATGCCGAGACCACAGCCCTCGACGGCTGGGTCATGCCCGGTCTGATCGAGCCGCACGGGCATCCGGGATTCTCCGCGATCCTGCTGTCCGACCTCGTGGTCGACCTCCGTCCCGTCCTGATCCCCGAGGCGGAAGGCGTCCTGGCCGCGCTCCGAGCGGCGGTGGCGGATGCCGGGGACGAAGCGGTCTTCGCAAACGGGTGGGATGCTCTGCTGCAGCGCGGACTGCCCGACCCCGACATCCACTTCCTCGACGAGCTCGCGGGCAGCGTGCCCCTTGTCGTGATCCACAACTCCGGCCATTCCGTGTACTTCAACACCGCGGCCGCGCTCGCCGCGGGCCTCGATCGGAACACCCCCGATCCGGTCGGCGCCTCGTTCGGCCGCGATGCCGCAGGGGAGCTCACGGGCGTCGCCCTCGAGGCCGCCGCGGTCGAGCAGGTCGTGGCGCCGATGCTCGCGAAGGCGCAGCAGCACCTCCCCCGGATCCTCCCCGCGCACCTGCACGACCTCGCATCCCGCGGCATCACCACGGTGTCGGACCTGTCGTGGAACCCCGAGCTCAACCCGCTCATCGACGCCCTTCGTGCGCAGGGTGCGATGCCTGTGCGGCTGCGGTGGTACGAGATGTCCCGCCCCGGCGGAGTCGCGGCTCCGCGCGGAGAAGACGATCCCGTGTTCCGGCAGACCGGGGTGAAGACCTGGTCCGACGGTTCCCCGTGGGTGGGCAACATCGCCACCTCTTTCCCCTACCTCGACACCGCGGCGACCCGCTCCCTCGGACTCGAGCCGCACCATGTCGGGCACGCGAACTACACGGCCGAACAGCTGCGGACGATCGCCGACCCCTATGCCGCCGCCGGCTGGCAGCTCGCCTGCCATGCGCACGGAGACCGCGCTATCGACGCGACCCTCGACGTGTATGAGCAGCTCATCCGGCAGCACGGGCTCACCGACCACCGCTTCCGGCTCGAGCACTGCGGAGCCATGACGCCGGAGCAGTTCGAGCGCGCGGCATCCCTCGGCGTCACCGTCAGTCTCTTCGTCGACCACATCACCTACTGGGGAGAGGTGCTGGTCGACGACCTCTTCGGCCCGGAGCACGGCGGTGCGTGGGCCGATGCCGGTGCCGCCTTCGCCGCCGGTCATCGGGCGACCTTCCACAACGACGGCTGGGTCACCCCCAACGAGCCCTTCCGCAACATGGCCGTCGCCGAGACCCGCACGACTCGCAACGGATACAGGATGCCGGGCGGCACCCCGGTCACGCGCGAACAGGCACTTCTCGCGCACACCGCGAACGCGGCCTGGCAGCTCTTCAGCGAGCATGAGGTCGGCACCCTCGCCCCCGGACTCTTCGCCGACTTCATCGTGGTCGACCGTGATCCCCTCACGGTCTCGGCGGAAGACCTCGCCGAAACTCAGGTGACCGCGACCTATGTGAGCGGCGCCCGGGTCGTCTGACATGCGGTCATCCGGGGTCTCCGCCGCCGGATAGTGTGTGAGCCATGGACCTGCGTGTAGCGGCGTACGCGGTCGTCACCGATGACGACGGGCGTCTGCTGTTGGCGCGGTGGATCGACGGGCGTCGCGTCGCGTGGACCATGCCGGGAGGCGGACTCGAACCCGGTGAGTCCCCGGAGGATGCGGTGCGCCGCGAGCTCCGGGAGGAGACCGGCTACACCGTGAAGGTCGGCGAGCTCCTCGGCATCCACTCCCGGGTCATCCCCGCGGGACGCCGCGTGCAGAAGGCCGCGGATCCGCTGCACACGCTGCGCATCGTCTATCGCGCGCAGGTCACGGGCGGCAAGCTGCGCTTCGAGACCGATGGCTCGACCGACATGGCCGAGTGGTTCCCCTTGAAGTCCGTGGCCGAACTGCAGCGGGTCAAGCTCGTCGACATCGCGATGCGCATGGCCGGCATCCTCTGAGGTCAGCGCTCCTCGGGAACCGAGATGTCGGCGACGGTCGCTCCGTACGCGGCGATGAGGTCGTCGGACTCGACGAAGAGGCTGTAACCGTGAGCGCCGGCACCCATCGCGATGCGCTGACCCACGATGGACTCGTCGGCGTAGATCGGCCAATCCGTGGTGCTGCCGATGGGAACGATGGTGCCCCGCTCGTAGCCGGTCGCCTGGAGCGCGAGCTCGGGCTCGGGCAGGCGCAGCTTGTTCACGCCCACCAGGGCGCGCAGCTTCGGCCACGAGATCGAGCGTCCGCCGGGCACGAGCGCGAACAGGAAGGTATCGTCCGAGCGCTTCACGACGAGCGTCTTCACGATGCCCGACGGGGGGATGCCCAGCAGCTCGGCCGCCTCGAACAGGCTGCCGGCCGCAGGGCGTTCGCGGATCTCGATGTCGAGTCCGTGCGCGGCGGCGGCCTCACGCACCCGCGCATGCCGATCGCCCCCGCCACCAGAGGCGACGGAGGCGAGATCAGACGGGGTCACGCGTCGGGCGCGGCGAGCGGGTCGTCCGCGACCCAGAGCTCGTCGTCGGCACGCAGCGCCTGCCATGCGGCGTAGAGCACACCGACGGCCGCGGCAGCACCGAGGATGATCGCGATGACCGAGCCGACGCCCGGGCCCGACTTCTGCGGCGCGGTCGCCTTGCGCACCTGCACGGCCACACCGTGGCGCTTGGCGTTCGCGACGTCCCACGCGGTCAGCGCCGTACCGACGACTCCGCCCACGATCGGGACGAACTTGTCGTCGACGACGTGCTTGCCGAGCTTCACGCCACGGTCGACGACCGGGGCGACACGGCGGTTGTACGTGTCCTGGATGACCGGCACGACCTGCTCGCGATTGATGTTTCCGAGCTGACGTCCGGCCTCGCGGGCGACATCGGCGGCGTGACCGACGAGCACCTGCTGGTTCTCCCAGAGCTGGTTGGCGTCGTTCTGAAGACGACGCAGTTCCTTCTTCCGCTTGCGGCTGAGGCTCACGATGCTCTCCTGTCCATTGGAGTACGGGTTCCCCATCTTGCCACGGGAGGCTGGATACCGGGCGGGAATCGCCCGGCCCTTGCGCTGTCGGCGGATCCGGGGTACGCCGGGCGAACTCACCGAAAGCTCTGCGAGAATGAGGGCATGGCTCACGCTTCCCACGTCGCAACCCTGCACACCAACCACGGTGACATCGTCATCAACCTCTTCGGCGATCACGCACCGAAGACGGTCAAGAACTTCGTCGGCCTCGCCGACGGCACCCAGGAGTGGACCGATCCCGCCACCGGCAAGCCGGGCGAGGGTCCTCTCTACAAGGACGTCATCTTCCACCGCATCATCCCGAACTTCATGATCCAGGGCGGCGACCCGCTCGGACAGGGCGTCGGCGGTCCCGGCTACAACTTCGACGACGAGATCAACATGGAGCTCGACTTCAACAAGCCGTACATCCTCGCGATGGCCAACGCCGGCCTTCGCCGCAACGCCATCACCGGCAAGCCCGAGGGCACCAACGGGTCGCAGTTCTTCATCACCACCGACCCGACCCCGTGGCTTCAGGGCAAGCACACGATCTTCGGCGAGGTTGCCGACGACGCCTCGCGGGCTGTCGTCGACAAGATCGGTGCCGTGCCGACCAGTGGCGGAGACCGTCCGGTCGAGCCCGTCGTGCTGCAGTCGATCGACATCGTCGCGGCCTGACGACAGCTGCGGCCGATCCGGATGACCACGCCTGAGTTCACGAGCAATCGCGACAACTTCTGCTACCGGCATCCGGATCGGCAGAGCTTCGTGCTCTGCCAGCGGTGCATGCGCACCATCTGCCCCGAGTGCCAGACACAGGCGCCCGTCGGCGTCATCTGCCCGGAGTGCATGAACGCCGAGCGCAAGAACCGCACCCCCGCGCAGAAGAAGGCCCAGCGTCGGTGGGGTGCTCGCAGCGGCGGCACCATGGCGATCGCCCGCAGCGGCAAGCCGATCGTCACGTACATCCTGCTCGCCGTCACGTCGTTCATCGGCCTGGTGCAGCTGATCCCCGGGATGAACGGGCCGATCACGCAGGCACTCGCCTTCTACGCGCCGTATCTCTACCCGAACCTCTTCGGCGCGAGCTTCGAGCCCTGGCGCCTTCTCTCCGTGCTGTTCGTGCACGGCGGCTTCATCCATCTTGCGCTGAACATGCTCGCCCTGTGGATGCTGGGCCAGAGCCTCGAACCCATGCTCGGTCGCGCCCGCTTCCTGGCCCTCTATCTGATCAGCGGCCTTGGCGGATCGGTGGCGGTCGCTCTCCTCGCACCCCTGGACCCGACGGTCGGCGCATCCGGTGCGATCTTCGGAATGCTGGCCTCACTGTTGATCATTGGCCGCCACATCGGCGCGAACGTGACCGGGATCCTCGTGATCCTCGGCATCAACTTCGCCTTCGGCTTCTTCGCCGGTGGCATCTCCTGGCAGGCGCACCTCGGCGGTGCGATCGTCGGCGCCCTGGTGGCCCTCATCTACACCCGCACGAGGCGTCGCGACCAGCGCACCTGGCAGATCGTTCTCCTCTCCGCGCTCGTCGTCCTGTTGATCGTCATCGTCGCGTTCATCCCGCCGCTGATCATTTTGTCCTGATCCCGAGTTGTTAACAGGGTTGTTAACCCCTGTGAATAACACCGGTGTAATTCTCCCCAGGCTGTGGATAGATCTGTGGATAACTTTCGCTCGGTTCGGCTTGTGGGTCGGGCGCGGGGTCGTTCCCTTCGCTCGCAGAGCGGGTCCCTCCCGCTTCGCGGGGCCCTGCCGATGCTCGCTCCGGGAACAACCCCGCGCCCTTGCCTGAGCCGTCCCTCACTCGGAGCATGAAGAAAGGCCCCTCGCTGTGCGAGGGGCCTTTCGGGAAGAAGGAGTGGCGTCAGCGCCAGCGAGTGGTCATCAGGAAGCCGATCAGAGCGATGCCGAGACCGATGGCCAGGTTCCAGTTGTCCAGCCCCGGGATCGGGAACTGCATGCCCGAGATGTAGAAGACCAGAATCCACGCGAGACCGAGGAGCATGAAGCCGATCATCACCGGCTTGAACCACACCGCGTTGGGAGCGGCCTCGCCTTCGGCGCGCTCGACAACGGGTTCTTCACTCTTACGGTCACGTGCCATGCCGTCATTGTACCCATGACACCCATGAGCCGCCGAGTCCGCAGCGAGCGAGGGACGGCGGGCTCACCGACAGCCGTTCAGCGTCCCGGGATATGATCGCGGCATGACTGCATCCGTCGTGCCTGGGGGGCGACGCCCGCGGCGAGAGCGACCACGCTCTCGCGCCACGTTCGCGAGCGTGTTCGGCGAACTGCTCCTCACCGCCGGAGTGCTCGTCCTGCTCTTCGTCGCGTGGCAGATGTGGATCGGCGACATCATCATCAGCGCTCAGAAGAACGACGAGGGCGCAGCCATCTCGCAGGAGCTCGCACAAGGCGAGGCGCCTGAGCTGCCGCCGGTCGTGGAAGAGGACGACGGCACCACCGCCTATGTGCCCCCGGTGCCCGCAGCACCGGCGGACGCCACATGGTTCGGGCAGATGCACATCCCCCGTTTCGGAGCCGACTACAACTTCGGCATCTACGGCGGAACGAGCCGTGCGCGAACCCTGGATCAGAAGGGCATCGGCGTCTACAAGGACTCGAAGATGCCCGGCGAGGTCGGAAACTTCTCAATGGCCGGACACCGCACCACCTGGGGCAAGCCGTTCAACCAGCTCGACAAGCTGCAGCTGAACGATGCGATCGTCGTCGAGACGCCCGACGGCTGGTACACGTACCGTTTCCGCACGCTCGAATACGTCAAGCCGACACAGACCGATGTGCTCGCCGACGTGCCGCAGATGCCGGAGCAGCAGACCGGAGAGCAGTACATCACGCTCACGGCTTGCTCCCCGCTGTACTCCCTCGCGGAGCGCATCGTCGCCTACGGGGTGTTCGAGAGCTTCCAGCCCCGCGCCGAGGGACTTCCGACCGCGCTGACCGACCCGCCGCCGCCTCCGGCCGCCCCATCGGTGTGACCGTGGACGCTCACGAGGGAGAAGACTGATGTACGCCGCACTCTGGCGCCTGCTGCCCGGCCCGTGGTGGCTGCGGGTCCTCATCCTGGTCGTGGTCATCGCCGCCGTGCTCTACGGGCTGTTCTGGTACGTGTTCCCCTGGATCAGCCCGATCATCGCCCCCGGCGAGGTCGACGTCGAATGACCCGAGTTCTCGTGGTGGACAACCACGACAGCTTCGTGCACACCCTCGTCGGCTACCTCCACGAGCTCGGCGCCGAGACCACGATGGTCGAATCCGACGCGCTGGACGCCGCCGAACTCGAGCGGATGCTCTCCGCATACGACGCCCTGCTGCTCTCCCCCGGTCCCGGCCGCCCCGCCGACGCCGGAATGTCTCTCCACGCGGTACGGATCGCCGCACGACTACGGATGCCGACGCTCGGGGTCTGCCTCGGGCATCAGGCCATCGGCGAAGCGCTCGGCACCGCGGTGAGTGAGGCACCCGAGCTGATGCACGGCATGGTCTCCGCGGTCACGCACGACGGATCAGCGCTGTTCGCGGGGATCCCGTCGCCGTTCGACGTCGGCCGGTATCACTCCCTGGCGCTCGCGGCAGCCGACCTCCCTCCCGAGGTCGTCGTCACCGCCTGGACCGAGAGCGGAACGGTCATGGCGCTGTCGCACCGAGAGCTGCCGCTGCACGGTGTGCAGTTCCATCCGGAGAGCGTGCTCACCGAAGGCGGGTACCGGCTTCTCGCGAACTGGCTGGAGCTCTGCGGCGACGCGGATGCCGTGGCTCGATCCGAAAGCCTGCATCCACTCTCACGCTGACACGACGGCGCACGGGGCGCGTCGCGAGAGACTCAGGGCGCGGTGCAGTAGCGAAGCTCGACGGGAGATCCGATCGGCACGTCGCCCGGTGCGACCGACATCGAGTGCACGGTCGGGGGCTCGGTGGGAGCGCAGTCCGCCTCTTCCACGGGCACCGGCGTCAGCCCGAGGTCGGTGAGGTTCGTCGTCGCGGCCTCGACGGTCCAGCCGACGAGGTCGGTCAGCGTCACCTTGCCGCTGGCGACGACGAGATTGACGACGGTGTCGGGGGCGACCTCGGTCTCTGCCGCTTCGCTGGCGGAGATCACGGTGCCGGCGGCGAGACCCTTGTCGTTCCGCTGGATCACGGTCCCGAGTTCGAGGCCGGCGGCCTTCAGCGCCTTGGTGGCATCGTCGAGGCCCATGCCTTCGATCTTCGGCACCACCACGGTCTCCACGCCCGAGGAGACGTGCACGGTGACCGTCGAGCCCTCCTCCACCGAGACTCCAGCCTCGGGGTCGGTGCGGATGACGTTGCCCTCGGTGATCTCGGAGCTCGACTCGATCACGATCTTCGCCGTGAGATCGAGCTTGGCGAGGTCGTCCTGCGCGCGCTCGGACGACACGTTCACGAGATTGGGGATGATGCGCGAGGTGCTCGGCACCTCGGGCGGACGCATGCTGATCGTGACCACCCAGAAGAGCACGGACGCCAACAGCACCGCGAGCAGGGCGACACCAGCCCAGATCCAGGCGACCGGAGGGCCGGACTGGGTGCGGGTCATGGTGGTGTCGGAGCTGAGCTGGCGCAGCGAACGCGCGGTCTCCTGCGCCTGACGCGGGCTCGGACCGTACAGCTCGCTCGTCAGCGCACCGAGCTGCCTGCGGGTCGGCGCGATCCCGGTGACGGCGGCATCGAGGGCGGCGCGGAAGTGCGCGGCATCCGGGTACCGCTGATACGGGTCCTTCGCGAGGGCCCGCAGGACGATCGGGTCGAGTGCGCCCGGCGCATCCTCGTTCACCTCGGTCGGCGGGATCGGGGTCTCGCTGACGTGCTGGTAGGCGACGGCCACCGGCGACTCACCACGGAACGGCTGGCGGCCGGTGAGCAGCTCATACAGCACGACACCGGTCGAGTAGAGGTCGGCGCGGGCATCGACGGGCTCGCCCTTGGCCTGCTCCGGAGAGAAGTAGGCAGCGGTGCCGATGATCTGCGTGGTCTCGGCCACGGTCGACGAGGAGTCGGAGACGGCTCGGGCGATGCCGAAGTCCATCACCTTGACCTGGCCCTTGTCGGTCACCATGACGTTGCCGGGCTTGATGTCGCGGTGCACCACACCTGCGCGGTGCGAGTAGTCGAGCGCCTCGAGGATGCCGTCGACGTAGCGCACGGCGTCGGCCACCGGCACCGGTCCCTCGGAGATGATCTGCTTGAGGAGCGTGCCCTTGACGAGCTCCATCACGATGTACGGCGGCTCGTCGGACGACGGGTCGTTCGACGAAGGGTCGCCGGCGTCGAACACGCGCACGATCGACGGGTGCGACATGCGGGACGCCGCCTGCGCCTCCAGGCGGAACCGGGTGCGGAAGGCGGTGTCGCGTGCCAGGTCGGGATCGAGGATCTTGATCGCGACCTCACGGCCGAGCGTCAGATCGTAGCCGCGATAGACCTTGGCCATACCGCCATGCCCGATGAGCTCGTCGACGCGGTATCGACCCGCGATGACTCGTGGCTCTGTGGACACGTACTACCCCCTGGAAAACGACTGCGGCTGAGCTGGATTAAAGGCTACCCTTCGGTGCCGCCGCCTCCGTCACCCTCGCCGGGGTCGGTCGCGGCGACGATCGGCACGGAGAGCGGCGGCGACGCGGACGACGTGCGCTGGTCGCCACCCGAGCACATGCCCTGGTACGTGACGATGAGCTGCTGGCCCGCGGCATCAGCAACCTGAATCTGCGTGTTCCGCTGCGTCGGCTGGAAGTTCGGCCCGCCCGACACGAACGTGCCGTTCTGGAGCGAGACGACGTATCCGGAGAGCGTCGTGCCGCTGGGGCATGTGAACCCGGTGCCCCAGGAGATGGTGACCGTGCTGCCGGCGATCGGGTCACCCGTGATGGTCGGAGTGTCGGTCGGGGTCGGCAGAGCTGCGCGCGCGGCGTAGATCGTGAGGGTCATCGGCTGCGTCGTCTCGACGTTGCCGGAGGGGACGACGCGGTACACCTTGCCGACGTCGCCATCGGTCGGAGCCGGGTCGCCCTCGGG
This sequence comes from Microbacterium sp. ISL-59, assembly GCF_018613945.1. NCBI lineage: Bacteria > Bacillati > Actinomycetota > Actinomycetes > Micrococcales > Microbacteriaceae > Microbacterium > Microbacterium sp. ISL-59. The sequence continues at coordinate 1,255,658 of NZ_JAGGPG010000002.1, read as the reverse complement.
GCAGGTGATCTCGCCCGTGAAGCCGGCCTCCTTGAGAGTGGATGTGGCCGTGCCGCAGTCCATTTTCACCAGGTTCAACGCGGTGACGTCGACGCGGACCACCTCGGGCGGCGGTGTGGTCGCCGGTGGCTGCGTCTGCGTCTGCGTCGGCGTGGACGACGCCGAGTTCGACGGCTTCGCGTCAGGGTCACCCTGGTTCATCAGCATCGCCCACACGGCTCCGCCGAGCACGATCACCAGCAGGGCGATCAGAGCGATCAGCGGCCAGGTCCACGGGCTCTTCTTCTTCTTCTCGTCCGCCGCCGCTTCGTCTGTGGGGAGCTGGGCGGTGGTGGGAAGGATGCGGGTGGTGCCGTCGTCTCCCGACGCCGTGAGCATGCGCGTCGCGTCGTCGTCGCCGGCGATCCCCCCGGTCGCGATCGCGGGAACGGCGATGGCTGCGGAGTTCAGGTCGCCGCGACGAAGCGCCTGCGCTGCGCGGGCCACCGTCGCGGACGACGAGGGGCGGTCGCTGGGCTTCTTGGCGATCATCGCCATGACGAGGTTCTGCACCGGGATCGGCACGGTCGGCGGCAGCGGCGGCGGCTGCTCGTTGATCTGCGCCATCGCGATCGCGACCTGCGACTCGCCCGTGAACGGACGCTTGCCCGCCAGGCACTCGTACGCGACGATGCCGAGCGAGTAGGTGTCGGTGGCGGGCGAGGCCGGGTGACCGGACGCCTGCTCGGGCGACAGGTACTGCACAGTGCCCATGACCTGACCGGTCGCCGTCAGCGGAACCTGATCGGCGATGCGGGCAATGCCGAAGTCGGTGATCTTGACGCGGCCGTCGGGCGTGATCAGCAGGTTTCCCGGCTTGATGTCGCGGTGCACGAGACCGGCCGCGTGTGCGGCCTGCAGAGCGGATGCCGTCTGGGCCACGATGTCGAGCGTCTTGTCGGCGCTGAGCGCACCGTCGCGCTCAAGCACGGTCGAGAGAGCCTCGCCGGGCACGAGTTCCATGACGAGGTAGGCGCTGCCGTTCTCCTCGCCGTAGTCGAAGACGCTGGCGATGCCCTCATGGTTCACGAGAGCAGCGTGCCGCGCTTCTGCACGGAACCGCTCGAGGAACCCGGGGTCCCCCATGTACTCGTCCTTGAGGATCTTGATCGCGACGGTACGTCCGATGACGTGATCCGTCGCTTCCCACACCTCGCCCATGCCACCGATCGCGATACGCGACTGCAGCTCGTAACGACCACCGAACGACACACCCTGCGTCGGCCTCATCTGCCCAGCACCGCCTCTATGACCTTCTTCGCAATCGGAGCGGCGATGGTGTCGCCACTGCCTGATTGTCCCTGTCCGCCGCCGTCTTCGACGACGACCGCTACTGCGACCGCGGGGTCGTCCGCCGGCGCGAAGCCGGTGAACCACAACGTGTGCGGCCTGTTTCCGTTCTCTGCGGTGCCCGTCTTACCGGCCACGTCGATCCCGTCTATTCTTGCACCCTGGGCCGCGCCCGTAGCGACGCTGGCCACCATCGATGCGGTCACGTCGTTGGCGACATCGGCCTCCATCGCACGGCCGAACTCGCTGTCCTGGAAGGCTTCGATCACCGACAGATCGTTCCCGATCACGGCATCCACCATCCGCGGGTTCATCACGACCCCGTCATTCGCGAGACCCGCCGACACCATGGCCATCTGCAGGGGGGTCGCGGTGACCTTGCCCTGACCGAATCCGGTGAGCGCGGTCTGCGCGTCGTCGAGGGCGCGGGGGTAGTTGGAGGCGGTCGATTCCAGCGGAGTCTCGAAGGACTTGTTGAAACCGAGCTTCTCGGCCATCTCGCGGATCGTGTCGTCGCCGAGCTCGACGGCGAGCTCCGCCATCGGGATGTTGCAGCTGAGCCGGATGGCCTCGGCGATCGTGACCGTTGCGCCCGGTCCACACTTGCCGCCCCAGGCGTTCGACACCCGATTGGACGAGCCGGGGAGGGTGTACGAGATGGGGTTCGGCAGTGTCGACTGCGGGGTCCAGTTCCCGCTGGCGTACGCGGCCGCCGCGACGACCACCTTGAAGGTCGATCCCGGCGGGTTGAGGTCGCCGGCGATCGCGCGGTTGGACAGCGGCTTGCCGGGGTCGGCGACGAGCTGATCGTAGGTGGCGTTCGCCGCATCCGCATCGTGCGTCGCCATCTGATTCGTGTCGAAACCGGGCGTGGAGACCATGGCGAGGATGCGTCCGGTCTTCGGATCCATCGCGACGACGGCACCCTGCAGCCCGTCGAGTGCTTCGTAGGCGGCGCGCTGAGCCGCCGTGTTCAGCGACAGCTCCACGCTGTAACCGCGCTGCGGCTGGCCGGAGATGATGCGCTCGACCTCGGCGAGCAGGGCATTGGCGCCCGTGCCCGAGAGTTCGGCGTTCATGGCGCGCTCGATGCCCGTGCGCGAGTCGAGCGCCGCGTTGAAGTAGCCGGTGACCGGCGCCCACATCGCGGCATCCGTGTACACGCGCTGGAACTGGTACCTGTCGTCGCTGGGCACGGAGTTGGCGATGGTGGCGCCGTCGACGATGATCGCGCCGCGCTGGATCTCGTAGCTGTCGAGGCGCGTGCGCTTGTTGTGGCTGTTCTGGGCCAGGGCATCGGCCTCGACGACCTGGATCCAGCTGGTCGCGGCGAACAGGGCGATGAACATGAACAGCATCACGATGCTGAGGCGGCGGAGCTCTCGCGTCATCCGATCACGACCCTCGGTTGGCGGCGGACGCCGTCGGAGATGCGCAGCAGCAGCGCCACGATGAGCCAGTTGGCCACGAGCGACGATCCGCCGGCGGCGAGGAACGGGGTGGTCAGGCCGGTCAGCGGGATCAGTCGGGTGACGCCACCGACCATGATGAACACCTGCAGCGCGATGGTGAACGAGAGGCCGGTGGCGAGCAGCTTGCCGAAGTCGTCCTGACCGGCGAGACCGATGCGCATGCCGCGGCTGACGAAGACCATGTAGAGGCAGAGGATGGCGAACAGCCCGATCAGGCCGAGCTCTTCACCGAGGCTGGTGATGATGTAGTCGCTGTGCGCGAGCGGCGTGACCTCGGGGCGTCCCTGGCCCCAGCCGGTGCCGATGAGTCCGCCGCGGGCGAGCCCGAACAGGCCCTGCATGGGCTGATAACCCGCTCCGTCGGGGTCGACCTGGTTCGCGTCGAACAGGAACAGCCAGTTGATGAAGCGGCCGTGCACGTAGCTCAGGATCTGCGTCGCGACCGCCACGCCGGCGACCACGAGTCCGAGGCCGATGAGGACCCAGCTGGTCTTCCCCGTGGCGACGTAGAGCATCGCGACGAACATGCCGAAGATCAGGGTTCCGGTGCCGAGGTCACGCTGGAAGACGATGATCCCGAGCGAGATGAGCCAGACCACGAGGACCGGTCCCAGTTCCCGCATGCGGGGCCAGGTGATGCCGAGAACCCTCTTGCCGACCGAAGTGAGGCTCTCGCGGGTGCGCACGAGGTAGCCGGCGAAGAAGATCGCGAGACAGATCTTCGCGAGCTCGCCCGGCTGGAAGGCGAAGACGCCACCCAACGACACCCAGACTGCCGCGTTCGCGTCGTCGATGCGCAGACCGGGGACGAACGGGAGCAGCAGGAGCACGATTCCGGCGAGACCGAAGATGTAGGTGTACCGGAACAGGATCCGATAGTTGCGCAGCAGGATCACGACCGCGATGGCACCTGCGAGGGAGATCGCGGTCCAGGCCAGCTGCTTGGTGGAGTAGGCGTCCCAGCCGGTGTTCTTGAAGGCGATGTCGATGCGGTAGATCATCGCGATGCCGAGGCCGCTGAGCAGTGTCGCGATCGGCAGGACGAACGGATCCGCATCGGCGGCGACGAAACGCAGCACGATGTGCAGGGCGAACGCGAGAGCCGCGAGACCGCCGCCGATCGCGAGGATCATCGGGTCGATCACACCGAGTGCGCCCAGTTGGACGAGAGCGAGGGCAGCGCCGCTCATCGCGCACGCGAACAGCAGCAGCCAGAACTCGCGGTTGCGCTGCGTCTGCGGCATCCGGAGCCGCTTGAGGGCCTTGATGACGGTGGTGTCGGCCTGCAGGTCGGTGCTCATCCCTCACCTCCCGCGGGGGTTGCGGTCGGTGCCGGTGTCGGCAGCGGGGTCGGCAGTGGTGTCTGCTCGATCACGTTCGCGTCGGCGCCCGCCCGCAGGCGGTCGACGATGGCCATCGCGTCGGCCAGCGAGCGCGCGTTGATCGTGCGCTCGACGGATGCCCGCTGATACTGCGGGAGGTTCGCGAGGAGGATGTCGGTGTCTTCGATTGGGGTCGACAGCGTGATCGGGCCGATGTTCTGCTGCACGCCCTGGAAGATCACGACGCTGTCGTCGTCGGCGCCGATGAAGTAGCGGGTCTGGGTCCAGCTGTACGCGGCGAAGGCGGCCACGACGAGCATCGCGACGACCAGGAGCGCACCGGCGATCCAGCCCGCCCGGCGGCGCTTCGCGCGACGCCGATCCTCTTCGATGAGCTCCTCGAGGTACTCGGGGGCCGGCTCGAAGTGGCTGGGCTCGTTCGCGGCCTGTCGCACCGGGTGCAGCCAGTTTCCGCGCGGCGGGCGCACCGGCGGGACGTAGACGCCGTCGGGGTTCGACGCCGAGCCCACGATCGTGGGGGTGCCGGAGTGGATCGGATGCTGTCCGCCGACGTCGACCAGCACGATGGTGACGTTGTCGGGGGCCCCGCCGTCGAGCGCCTGCTTGAGGAGGTAGTCCGCCGTGCGGCCGGGTGCGACACCCAGCTGCATCGCCTTGAGGATGCGCGTCTCGTCGACCACGCCGGAGAGACCGTCAGAGCAGAGCAGCCACCGGTCGCCGGGCTGCGTGTGCATGACGAACATGTCGAGCTCGGGGTCGGCATCCATGTCGCTGAGAACGCGCATGAGGACCGAGCGGCGCGGGTGGTAGCGCGCCTCCTCCGGGGTGATCCGACCGGAGTCGACCAGGCGCTGCACGAAGGTGTGGTCGGCGGTGATCTGGGTCAGCGCGTCGTCGCGATACAGGTAGATGCGCGAGTCGCCGATGTGGCCGATGACCGCGTATTCGTCGACCATGATGATCGCGCTGACCGTGGTGCCGAGGCCGGCGAGTTCGGGACGCTCCTTCGCGGCGCGGATGAGATCGCCCGCGGCGGTCGTCGCGGCGGCCTGCAGCGAAGCCTGCGCGTCCTCGACCGAGGAGTAGCCCTGGTCGAGGGGCTGCAGTCGCTGGATCGCGATGCTCGAGGCGACGTCTCCACCGGCGTGGCCGCCCATGCCGTCGGCGACGGCGAACAGGTTCGCTCCGGAATACCCGGAGTCCTGGTTGTTGGAGCGGATCTTCCCGGTGTGGGAGATCGCGACGCTCGAGCCTTCGAAGACCATGCCGGGGTCAGGCTCGCAGCTCGAAGGTCGTGGCGCCCACCTTGATGGGGGTGCCGAGCGAGAGGGCAACCGGTGAGCCCGACACGCGCTGGCCGGCGACGAAGGTGCCGTTGGTCGAGTCGAGGTCCTGGATCGCCCAGCTGTCGCCGCGCAGCATCAGGCGCGCGTGGTGGCTGGATGTGTAGTCGTCGCGGATCACGAGAGCCGACTCGCTGGAGCGGCCGATCGTGAGCGAGTCGGCGCTGAGAGGCAGTTCGAGGCCCGCCTTGGGGCCGGAGGTGATGACCAGGCGCTTGGCGGTCGCGACGGTGGCGGGTCCGGTCGACGGGCGTGCGGATGCCGGCCTCGCCGCGGGGGTCGGAGCCGGCGCTGCCGCAGGAGCGGGAGCGCCCGTGGACGCCTCGGCGGGGAGCTTGCGCACACGCACGCCGAACAGGTCGGCGCGGAGCGAGTACACGACGCCGAAAACGAAGAACCACATCAGGACGAGGAACCCGATGCGGAGAAGGAGGAGGATCAGTTCACTCAACCGAGGGCTCCGAACGCTCGGGTGGCGTCGTCGCCGCGTGGCGCGGGGCGCGACGGGCTGGCCACGGGGACGATCCGGAACACCAGGTCGGTACGTCCGATGGTGATGGTGGTGTCGGTGGGGAGGGCGGCCTCGCGCAGCTTCTGGCCGTTGACCTTGGTGCCGTTCGTGGAGCCGAGGTCGCGCATCATGGCGCGCTCGCCGTCCCACAGGATCTCGGCGTGCTTGCGGCTCGATCCGGCGTCCGCGATCGTGATGTCGGCATCCGTCCCCCGGCCGATGACCGTGCGGGCGCGGTTGATCGCGTGACGACGGCCGTCGACGTCGACCACGGCCTGCCAGCTCACGCGGCCCTCGACCGTGCCCGAGTTCACGCGCACGGTTCCCGTGGCGACCTTCTCGTCGGCCTCGAGGTTGATCGACAGGGGGCCCGAGAAGCTGTACCCCTGCGCCTTGGCGTGCTTGGTCAGAAGCGCGAGCAGCTCATCGGTGAGGGCGCCACCGAGGCCGCGCATCCGCTCCGCATCGTCGGGGCTGAGGCGCACGACGAAGCTGTTGGGCGCGATGATGCGGTCGCGGCTCACGACCGCCGCCTTCGTATCGGCCTCGCGGCGGAGGGCCGAAGCGATCTCCACCGGCTGAATGCCGCTGCGGAAGGTCTTCGCGAACGCGCTGTTGACTGCGCGCTCGAGACCCTTCTCAAAGCTGTCAAGTAGTCCCACTGGGCTCCTCTGGCATGCCGACCGGTAGACACATCGTAGCCAGGTGACCTGGGGGAACGCCGCCGATCGGGGTTCCGGGGTGTGCATCAGGGGGTGAAATCGCGTGATATCTTTGGAAAGTTGAGTTCTTCGGAACGAGACACTCGCGCGAGTGGCGGAATGGTAGACGCGCTGGCTTCAGGTGCCAGTGTCCGTAAGGACGTGGGGGTTCAAGTCCCCCCTCGCGCACAGCGAATGACAGAAGGCCGGGCCCAGAGGGTTCGGCCTTTGTCATTCTGATGAAGGCCCGGTTTCCTTGAGGACACCGGGCCTTCTCCGTCTCCGGGCGCCGCTCAGGCCACAGGCAGATACCGACTCAGGTGTTCGAACGGCGGCTGGGACGACAGGTGCGACACCGCCGCGGATCCCACCGCACAAGCGGCGGCCAGTGCATCGGCCGGTGCGTGCCCGGCGCGCAGGGCGAGCACGAGCGCCGCGCAGAACGCGTCACCGGCACCGACGGTGTTGACGGCCTCGGCGGGGACGCCGTCGGCTCGGGCGATCTCCTCGCCACGGCGATACAGTGCAGCGCCGGCCGCGCCGTAGGTGACCGCGACGAGTTCCGCCTCGGCCAGCTCGGGCATGAGCTCGCGCTCGGTCTCGTTCACGATGAACAGGTCGACCCGGCGCAGCAGAGCCTCGGGCAACGGCTGGGCGGGCGCGGCGTTGAGCGCGATGAATCCCTCCGCCGTGGCGACGACCTCTTCGACCACCGCGAGCGAGATCTCCAGCTGCATGAGCACGGCCTCGTCTGCGCCGAAGGTCACGCCGTCCAGCGAGACGTGGTCGTTGGCACCGGGGCAGACCGCGATCTGGTTCTCGGCATCCGCGTCGACGACGATGAGCGCGGTGCCGGTGGCGTCATCCACGGTGCGCAGGTCGCTGACATCGACCCCGGCCCGCTTCATCTCCTGCCGGGTCCAGGAACCGTCGGCATCGTCACCGACGGCGCCGACCATCCGGACCTTTCCCCCCAGCTTCGCGGCGGCGACGGCCTGGTTCGCGCCCTTGCCACCCAGGTCGCGGGAGAGCCGCCCGCCCGCCACGGTCTCCCCGGCAGTGGGGAGTCGTTCGACGAACGCGGTGACGTCGACGTTCGCGCTGCCGACGACGACGACGGACGGAAGAGCAGGAGAGGTCATGGCAGCATCTTTCGGATCGAGCGGAGGCATCGGAACGCGGAGATCGCGGTCGACTTGACGTTCATGATAGAAAGTGTAAACGTTTACGCACGCACATCTGCAAAGGAGCACCATGACAATTCCCGTCCTTCTCGACTGCGATCCCGGCCACGACGACGTCTTCGCCATCTGGCTCGCGGCCGGAAACGACGCCATCGACCTGCGCGGTGTGACGACGGTGGGCGGCAACGGCTACCTCGAGCACACCACTCGGAATGCGCGGATCGCACTCACCGTCGCCGGCGTGACGGACGTGCCGGTCGCCGCCGGTGCCGACAAGCCCCTCGTCCGTGAACTCACCCCCGGCGCGTGGATCCACGGCGAGAACGCGCTCGGCGGACCGGTTCTCCCCGAGCCGACCGTGTCGCTCGACCCGCGCCACGCCGTGCAGTTCCTCGCTGACACGCTCGCCGCCTCGCCGGAGCCGATCACCGTGATCCCCACCGGCCCGCTCACCAACATCGCGCTGCTTCTGCAGCAGCATCCGGAGGTCGTGCCCCAGATCAAGGAGATCATCTGGATGGGCGGCTCGACCGGCCGCGGCAATGTCGGCGCGTATCCGGAGTTCAACGCCTGGGCAGATCCCGAGGCCGCGGCCGTGGTGTTCGCATCCGGCGTTCCGCTCACCATGGTCGGGCTCAACATCTCCCACCAGGCGCTGATCACCGAAGACGTGATCCAGCGCATCGGTGCGGTCGGCAACGATACCTCGGCGTTCGGAGTGGAGCTGCTGCGCTTCTTCTGCAGCACCTATGAGAAGGCCGAGGGGATGCCGGAGGGACCTCTGCACGATCCCATCACCGTCGCCATCGCGATCGACCGGGCCGTCGCCACGATCCAGCGCTGCCACGTCGACATCGAGACGACCGGCGAGTTCACCGCCGGTGCGACCTGTGTCGACCTGCACGACATGCTGGGCAAGGAGCCGAACGCCGATGTCGCGATCACCCTCGATGTGCCGAAGTTCTGGGATCTGGTGACGGATGCTGTCGGCGCGCTGGCCTGACGCTCAGCGCGGCGCGACGGGCGTCGTCGACTCGGCCACGCGCAGACTCGGTGCCAGACGGCTGAGGATGTACGGGGCGTCGGGATCCTCCATCCGCCGCACCAGCGCCTCCGTCGCCTCGCGGGCCAGCTCGTCGAACGGCTGCACCACGGTCGTCAGCCGCGGCTCGCAGACATCCGCGAGCATCGTGCCGTCGAACCCGGTGACCTGCACGTCGGACGGGACACTCCGCCCCGCACGTTTCAGCGCCGCGATCGCGCCGGCCGCGACGAGGTCGTCTCCGGCGATGATCGCATCGGGAAGCGGACCGCGGGCCAGCAGCGCTTCCGCGGCGCTCTCGCCGAACGACAGCAGGTATTCGCCGAAGATGTTCTCCTCCTGCGGCAGAGCCCGGGTGCGCACCGTCGCCTCGAAGGCGGTCCGCCGCTCGCGACCCACAGAGGTCACGTCGTTGCCGGAGACGAGGACGACCCGCTTCGCACCGCGGGAGGTCACGTGCTCGACGGCGAGGTCGATCCCGGCGTCGTTGTCGACCCCGACGAAGTCGGCCGGAAGATCGAGCACGCGCCGGTCGAGCTGCACCAGCGGAACTCTCAGCGCGGTGTCGGCGACCGCCTCGAACGAGAGCTCGGCGTCGGCGGGCACCACGAAGATGCCCTCCACGCGCCGTTCGACCAGCATGCGCAGGCGGTCGCGCTCGCGGTCGACATCGCCATGCGAATCCGCGATGACGAGGTCGAATCCGCGGCGCTGCAGATGGTCCTCGAGGCGGTGTATGAGCTCACCGTAGAAGGGGTTGCTGATGACGGGGACGACCACGCCGATGGTGGCGCCTGTGCCTGCGCGCAGGCCGCGACCGATGAGGTTGACCCGGTAGCCCAGCTGCTCGGCCACCTGCGCGACATGCTCGGCCGTGCGTCCCGACACGCGGTCCTTGCCGTTGAGGGCCCGCGAGACCGTCGCGATGGACACGCCGGCGGCGGCCGCGACCTCGTGCAGTGTGACGGACGCCTTCTTCATCACGACCCTCATCCCCGGTGCCGACGGCACCACGACTCAAAGATATGGCGTGCGTAAAGGACTACGCACCCGAACACCCGACGACTCGACACGAAGAAGTGAGCAATGAACAACCAGACAGATGCGGTTCGTACCCGCTCCAGCGTGGTTTCGCTGATGATCGCGCTCCTCGCGGCATGCCTCGCGTTCCAACTCAACGCCAGCATGCTGAGCCCGGCCCTGGTCACGATGGAGCGTGAGCTCGACGCGACCGCCACCGAGATCGCGTCGACCCAGACCGTCTTCTTCACGGCTGCCGCGCTGTTCACTCTCTTCCTCCCCCGTCTCGGCGACCTGATCGGTCGCCGACGGGTTCTCGTCGGGATGCTCGTCGTGATGGCGGTCGGCTGCGTCGTCGCGGCGCTCGCCACCAACGTCCCGATGCTCTTCATCGGTCGCCTCATCCAGGGTGTGTCGGGACCGGTGGTTCCGCTGTGCCTGATCATGCTGCGCGCGGCCGTCGCGGATCCGAAGGTCTACGGCACCCTGCTCGGAGTCGTGACCGCCGTCAACGGCGGGATCGCCGGCGGTGACGCTCTGCTCGGCGGGTATCTGGCGACCAACCACGGCTTCGCCTCGATCTTCTGGACCATGGGCGGTGTCGCCGTCGGTGCTGCTCTCGTCGTGCGCTTCCTCGCGCCCGAGACGATGGCCGAAGACCGTCCGCGGATGGACTGGTGGGGGTCGCTGCTGCTGGTCGTCTCCGTCGGTTCGATGCTCGTCGCTCTGAACGAGCTCGGAAAGCTCGCCGACGCGGACCTGATCCTCGTGCTCGTCCTCGCCGTGGTCGCCGTCGTGTCGTTCGCCGCCTTCTGGAAGCTCGAGGCCACGATCGAGCACCCGCTCGTCTCGATCCCTCAGTTGAAGCAGCGCGCCACCTGGGCGTTGAGCGCCACCTCACTCCTCACCCTCTCCGGGATCTTCGCGATCATGAACGGCGTCGTGCCGGCCCTCGCGCAGGACTCCTCGATGAACCTCGGGATGAGTGCCGAGGAGGTGTCCCTGTGGATCCTCATGCCGTATGCCCTCGCCGGTCTGCTGATGGGTCCCCTCAGTGGCAGACTCGCCGCCACCGTCGGCTACCGGACGATGCTGCGGATCGGCCTCGGCGGCACCATCGTGGTGCTCGGGCTCATGGTCGCCAACGTCGAGACCGCCTCACGCCTCGTTCTGCTGCTGCTCTCCGTCGCCGTCGGCATCACCTACGCCGGGATCGGGAACATCATGCTCAACGGCCTGGGCGTCGTGCTCTCGCCGAAGGAGCGCCCGGGGTCGCTTCCCGGGCTGAACACCGGCGCCATCAACCTCGGCGCCGGGCTGAGCTTCGTCGTCATCTACGCCGCTCAGACGTCGTTCGCCTCGGAGTCGGCGGGAGCGGGAACCGGATACATCGCCGCATTGGTCACCGGAGCCGTCGTGCTGGTCGGTGCGCTGATCTTCTCGATGTTCATCCCGAAACCGGTGCATGCCGAACTGAGGTGACGCGTCGGATGCCGCGGCAGCCACTTCAGTCCTGGCGATATTCTCCGGATCAGGTGCGAAAAAAGTGTGGGCGTGGTTGAATATGCGCAGCCTCTCGGGGGAGGGAGCGGGTCCATAGGGGCGCGCCCCGCGAGTCCGCACGGACCTCGCCCGACACGAAGAGGTTCTGATGACCGACAAGTCCCGCAACAGGCGCGCCCGGCAGAACCCGCACTCTCTGAGGAGCCGCTTCACGGCCGCGGCCGTCGCCCTCACCGTCGGTGTGCTCGGGGCGCTGAGTCCCCTGGCCGCTGCGCCAGCGCAGGCCGAGTCGAATGCACCGAACACGGTGCTCATCGGCGAGAACACCTTCTATGTGTACGCCGCCGCCGGCGACGTCGTCACAGCAGAGTTCATCGCCAATGATCTCAATCCGACGCAGGGACAGACCTTCACCCTGACCGACCCCTCGGGCGCCGTGCGCTGGACCTGCGACCTTCCGCCGGCCACTGCCCCGGAAACCGTCTGCACCGTGCCGGCCGGCATGACCGGTCCCGGCGGGGTATGGCTACTCGAGACGGACGGAATCGGGGCGGAGACGCCGAACTGGCCGGCGGGGTCGGGAAACGACACGCGATGGGACATCACCGTGCTCTCCGGCGGCGCACCGATCGAAGGTCGAGTGTGGTCGAAGCAGTACCGCGCGTACAGCTCATTCACTCCGGGATCGGGCACCGCCTTCCCCAACTCCGACCTCGGTTTCTGGGTCGTGTCGGAGAACGGCTCGCAGTACACCGTGGAGATGCCCGTGTTCAACGGTGGTGGCTGGAGCTTCAGCAGCGATGCCTTCGGGAACGTCGTCGACCCGGCGCTCTGCACCCCGGCCTACCGATCGCTCGCGCAGACGAGTAACTCGCCCGAGCATCAGGGTCCGGGCCCGGAGTGCGGGCCCGGCTACAACCTCTTCTTCGAACCCCCGGCAGCCGACCTTCCCGGGTTCGCTTCGTCGGCCGATGGGAACGAGTTCGTCAATCCCGATTACGTCACTCCGAGCTTCGATGACACCACGTACACGCGTACCAACGCTCTTTCGCACGCCGGAGCGCTCTCGTATGACCTGAGTAATTTCACGGGCAACTACGTCGTGCGGGTCGATGTCGACGGAAACGGCTCGTACACGGATCCTCTGGATGTCGCTCTCCCCCAGTCGGGAACGGACGGCACCGTGAGCGCTCCGTGGAACGGTCGGGACTCCGCCGGCACGCTCGTCGACGTCTGCACGACGGTGAACTTCGAGGTGGCGATCGAGAAGACCGACGAGATCCACTTCGTGCTCGGCGACGTGGAGACTCTGCCCGGCGGCATCCGCATCACGCAGATCGTCGGGTCGAGCGCCGGAAACGACACCATCTATTGGGACGACACCGAGGTTCCGTTGTCGGGTGTGGGCCCCAAGTCCACGACGAGCACTCCGGTCGTCAATCTCGCCGGTCTCAGCAGCGCCGGCTTCATCCACGGGTGGGCATCCACCGGCACGAACCAGTGGGGGAATTTCGCGGCCATCGACAACTGGGCCTACGGCGACATCGACGTCAGCGCGCAGGCGTCTTCGCCCGGGAACTGCCTGACGCTGACGAAGACATCCGACGCCACCATCGACACCCGTCCGGGTGACGCTGTGGAGTACACCATCACCGCGACCAACACCGGTGAGGAGCCGTACACCGCGGCGAACCCGGCGGTCGTCACCGATGACCTCACCGCCGTCCTCGACGACGCCACCTACAACGGTGACGCCACCGCGACGATGCCGGGCACCATCGCGTACGCGGCCCCCGATCTGACCTGGACCGGCCCGCTCGCGGTGGGTCAGAGCATGACGCTCACCTACACGGCGACGGTCGCAGCCGGAGGAGACGGCATCGCCCGGAACGTGGTGTTCAGCGGCACGCCGGATACCCCGACCCCGGCGTGCAACCCCCCGAACGGCGACGGGGTCGACCCCACCACCGGGATCGCCTGTGCCGAGGCGGAGTTCCTGCTGCCGAAGCTGTCGGTCACCAAGGCTGCCGACACGACCGAGCTCCCTGCGGACGGCGGCGTGGTCGAATACACGATCACGGCCACGAACACCGGACCCGGTGCCTACACGGCCGCCGAGCCCGCCCGCGTGACCGATGACCTCAGTGCCGTGCTCGATGACGCGACCTTCGGAGGTATCACTTCGCCGACCGATGGATCCGCCGAGCTGGTCGGGGACGAACTCACCTGGGTCGGTCCGCTCGCCGCCGGCGAGAGTGTCACCATCACGTACACGGCGACGTACGACTCCGCCGCGGGCGACAACATCCTGTACAACCTCGTCTGCATCCCGACGGACGAGACGGCAGCAGGACAGGACGACTGCGCGAGTGTGCGCATCCCGGCGGCAGAACTCGTGATCGACAAGACGGTGGACCCCGAGTCGGGCACCGCGGTCGACGCGGGTCAGGTCTTGACCTACACCCTCTCGTTCGCGAGTGTGGGCGAGGCAGCGGCGGCAGTGGACAAGGTCGACGACCTGTCCGACGTGCTCGACGACGCGGAGTTGGTCGCGGGCTCGATCACGACCTCGAACCCGGGGCTGACGGCAGAACTCCAGGGCACCGACCTGATCGTCGCGGGCTCCGTCGCGGTCGGCGAGACGTATACCGTGACGTATTCCGTGACCGTGGGTGCGTTCGCAGACCAGGAGAACCATGTTCTGGCGAACGTGGTGCAGAACCCGGACGGGTCGTGTGATGTCGAAGGATGTCCGGAGACGGAGAACCCGATCCGTCATTTCGTGGTCGACAAGGACGCGGATGTGACGACGGGTGTGCAGACGGGCGATGTGGTGACCTACACGGTCACCGTGACGAACGATGGCGAGGGTGCCTATACGGCGACCGAGCCGGCCGGGTTCACGGACGACCTGACCGATGTGATCGACGATGCGTCCTACAACGGTGACGCGGCCGCGGTGGCGTCGGACGGATCGACGGTGCCGGCTCCGACGGTGGCCGGTGCGGTTCTCGCCTGGTCCGGACCGCTTGCGGCCGGCGAGTCGGTGTCGATCACCTATTCGGTGACGGTGACGAACGCCGGCGATGCCGATCTGGTGAACACGGCGACGCCCGTGTGCGCACCGGGCGTCATCTGCGATCCGGTCACACCGCCGGTGGACATCGACCTGCCGCGGATCACTCCGGAGAAGTCGTCCGATCCCGTCTCGGGGACGGGGGTCGTCGCGGGTGATGTGATCACGTACTCGCTGACCTTCACCAACAGCGGCCAGGCCGCCGGTGAGATCGCATCGACCGATGATGTGTCGGAGGTGCTCGACGACGCGGAGGTCACGACCGACCCGACGGCCGATCTCGCGGGCATCACGGCCACGTTCGACGCGGGCGCGGGCGAGATCCGCATCGAGGGGTCGCTCCCCGCCGGTGCGACGGTGACCGTGACGTATCAGGTGACCGTGCTGGCGGACGGTGAGCGCGGCGACAACATCCTCACCAACGTCCTCACCCCGGATGTGCCGCCATACGTATGCGATGACAGCGACCCGGACTGCGACCCGTTCGTGCCGCCGAGCACGGAGCACCCGGTCGGGCAGCTCGCGGTGGACAAGACGGTGGACCCGGAGTCGGGCACTTCGGTGGACGCGGGGCAGGTGGTGACCTACACCCTGTCGTTCGAGAGCGTCGGTGCCGCGGCATCGGCGGTGGACAAGGTCGACGACCTGTCCGACGTCCTGGACGACGCGGAGTTGGTGGCGGGGTCGATCACGACGTCGAATGCGGCGCTGACCGCAGAGCTCCAGGGCACGGATCTGGTGGTCACCGGGTCCGTCGGAGCGGGCGAGACCTACACCGTGACGTATTCCGTGACCGTGAGTGCGTTCGCCGACCAGGCGAATCACCTCCTTGCGAACATCGTGCAGAATCCGGATGGATCGTGTGGTGTCGAGGACTGCCCCGAGACGACGAACCCGATCCGTCATTTCGTCGTCGAGAAGGACGCGGATGCGACCACGGGCGTGCAGACGGGCGATGTGGTGACGTACACCGTCACCGTGACGAACGACGGTGAGGGTGCCTATACGGCGACCGAGCCGGCCGGGTTCACGGACGATCTCACCGACGTGATCGACGATGCGTCCTACAACGGTGATGCGGCCGCGGTGGCGTCGGACGGATCGACGGTGCCGGAGCCGACGGTCACCGGGCCCCTGCTTGCGTGGTCGGGCCCGCTCGAGGCGGGCGAATCCGTATCGGTCACGTACTCGGTGACCGTGACGAACGCCGGTGATGCGGATCTGGTGAACACGGCGACGCCGGTGTGCGCTCCGGGCGTGATCTGCGATCCGGTGACGCCGCCGGTGGACATCGACCTGCCGCGGATCACTCCGGAGAAGTCGTCTGACCCGGTCTCGGGCGCGGGGGTCGTCGCGGGTGACGTCATCACTTACACACTGACCTTCACGAACAGCGGCCAGGCCGCGGGCGATGTGGACTCGACCGACGACCTCTCCGCCGTGCTCGACGACGCGGAGGTCACGACGGACCCGACCGCGGACGTCGTGGGCATCACGGCCACGTTCGATGCGGCCGCCGCAGAGATCCGTGTCGAGGGCGCGCTCGCCGCGGGTGTCGCGGTCACGGTCACGTACCAGGTGACCGTGCTTCCGGACGGCGAACGCGGGGACAACGTCCTCACCAATGTGTTGACCCCGGATGTGCCGCCCTACGTGTGTGGTGACAGCGACCCGGACTGCGACCCGTTCGTGCCGCCGAGCACCGAGCACCCCGTCGGCCAGCTCACGGTGGGCAAGACGGTGGACCCGGCATCCGGCACGGTTGTGGAGGTCGGGCAGGTCGTGACCTACACGCTCACGTTCGAGAGTGTCGGTGCCGCGGCATCGACGGTGGACAAGGTCGACGACCTGTCCGACGTGCTCGATGACGCGGCGCTGGTCGCCGGTTCGATCACGACGTCGAACGTCGCGCTGACCGCGGTACTGCAGGGAACCGATCTGGTGCTCACCGGATCCGTGCCCGCCGGCGCGACGTACACGGTCACCTATTCCGTGACGGTGAGTGCGTTCGCCGATCAGGAGAACCATGTTCTGGCGAACGTGGTGCAGAACCCGGACGGATCGTGCGGCATCGAGGACTGTCCGGACACCTCGAACCCGATCCGCCACTTCTCGGTCGAGAAGGCTGCGGATGCGACGGCGGGCGTGCAGACCGGTGATGTGGTGACGTACACGGTCACCGTGACGAATGACGGGGAGAGCGCGTACACGTCGTTCGTACCCGCGGGTTTCACGGATGACCTCACCGATGTGATCGACGACGCCTCCTACAACGGCGACGCCGCAGCGGTGGCGTCGGATGGATCGCTGGTGCCGGCTCCGACTCTGGAGAGTCCCGTTCTCGCGTGGTCGGGTCCGATCGCCGTCGGCGAGTCCGTATCGATCACCTATTCGGTGACGGTGACGAATGCCGGTGACGATGACCTGGTCAACACCGCGACACCGGTGTGCGCGCCGGGTGTCGTCTGCGATCCGGTGACGCCGCCGGTGGACATCGATCTGCCGCGGATCACTCCCGAGAAATCGTCGGACCCGGCTTCGGGGACGACCGTCGTGGCCGGCCAGATCGTCACCTACACGCTGACGTTCACGAACAGCGGCCAGGGCGCCGGTGACGTGGCGTCGACCGACGACGTGTCGGAGGTGCTCGACGATGCGGAGGTCACGACAGAGCCGACGGCGGATGTCGCCGGCATCATGACGGCCTTCGATGCGGACGCGGCGGAGATCCGCATCGAGGGTTCCCTCCCCGCGGGCGCCGTCGTCACGGTGACCTACCAGGTGACGGTGCTGCCGGACGGTGATCGTGGTGACAACATTCTCACCAACGTCCTCACCCCGGACGCCCCGCCCTACGTGTGCGACGACAGCGACCCCGACTGCGACCCGTTCGTGCCACCCCGCACCGAGCACTTCATCGGCGAACTGCGCGACTGGAAGACGGTCGATCCGGCTTCCGGAGGCACGGTCGTGCCCGGACAGGTGGTGACGTACACGCTGCACTTCGAGAGCGTGGGCACCGGGTCGATCACGGTCGACCGCGAGGACGATCTGACGGCCGTGATCGATGATGCGACTGCCACGTCGGATCCGGTGAGTTCCGACGAGTTGCTCGCCGTCTCCGGGATCGTCGACGGGCGCTTCGGGATCACCGGAGCGCTCGAACCCGGAGATGCCGTGACCGTCACCTACCAGGCCACGGTCAACGCGGACGGTGAGCGTGGCGACGACCGCCTGTCGAACTACCTCCTCGACCCGGACGCAGCCCCGCCGACCGAGTGCGTCATCGCCGAGGGCGAGGAGTACCCGGACTGCACGGTCGATCACGTCAGCAGCGTGGTGGTCGTGAAGTCGGCCGACCCGGCCTCGGGAACCGAGGTGGAGGAAGGGCAGCAGGTGGAGTACACCGTGACGTTCCGCAACGTCTCGACCGACCCGGATGCGGCGGGTGCAGACGTGGACTACACCGATCACCTGGATGACGTCCTCGACGATGCGACACTGACCCGCGGACCCCAGGGGTCGACGGAGGCGCTGGCCACGGCGGTCGAGGGGCAGACCATCCGCATCACGGGCTCGGTCGCATCCGGAGGCACGGCCACCGTGACATACGTGGTCACGGTGCAGCCGTGGGCGGACCAGGGGAATCACAGCCTCGGCAACGTGATCGCGGTGACCGGTGAGGAACCGATCTGCGTCGACGGGAACGGCCTGTGCACCACGCATCCGCTGGGTGAACCGGATCCACTCGCGGTGACCGGTGGCCAGGTGGCCGTCGGCGCACTGGCTGCCGGTGTCGTTCTGCTCGTCGCGGGCGGGCTCCTGGTGGCGATCCGCCGCCGACGTCAGTCGATCGAGTAGCGTCGCGCTCGTCCTACCCGGGTGCCCGCCTTCCGGCCGGCACCCGGGTTCGCGCGCGTGCTCTGGGCCGAGGCGCCGTGTCCGTGGCCCTGCCGACCCCCGCCGTTGCGCTCTGCGGACACCGAGCTATACTGAACAATAGATCACCAGCCCGCACTATTGTTCGGAGTTCAGTGTGCAGAGCCGCACTCGCATCATCCTCGGCGTCGACGCCGGCACCACATCGGTGAAGACCGTCGCCTTCGATCTCGACGGTCGCATCGCGAGTGTCTCCCGCTCGAGCGTGCGCGTGCAGCGCGCCGAGGACGGGCGCGCCGAAGCCGACATGAACCACATCTGGGATGCCGCGGCCACCACGATCGCGGCGGTGGTCGATGACATCGGCGACGCGGAGATCGTGGCGATCGGCGTGACGGGTCAGGGTGACGGCGCCTGGCTGGTCGATGCCGACGGTCGGCCCGTCGGTCCCGCAGCCCTCTGGCTCGACGGGCGCGCTCACGAACGCCTCGATGAGTGGCTGGATGACGGACGCGCGGCGGCCGTGCACCAGGCCACCGGCTCTCCCCTCTTCTCCGGAGCGCTGCCGATCCTCGTCGACGAGCTGATGGCGGCGGATCCGACCCTGCGGGAGCGGGTCACGACGCAGCTGAACTGCAAGGACTGGCTGCGCTTCAAGCTCACCGGTCGCCGTGCGACCGATCCCAGCGAGGCCTCGCGCACCTACCTCGACACCGCGACGGGGGCGTACGCCGAAGAGCTGTTCCCCGCACTCAGACAGGAGCACGTGCGCGAATACCTGCCGGAGGTGCTCGATCCGCAGCAGATCGCCGGCCGGCTCGAGCCGAGAGTTGCGGCAGCACTGGGTCTCCCGGAAGGATTGCCCGTCGTCGTCGGAGTCGTCGACACCGCGGCTGCCGGCATCGGACTCGGCGTGCTCGACGACGGCCGCGGCTACGCCATCCTCGGCACAACGAGCCTCGTCGGCATCAATCACGCCTCGCGTGCCGACGTGCGCAGCGAATCGAGCATCGTGCTCGCCACCGGTCGAGGGAGCCAGGTTCTGGAGTCCATGGCCCCGATGACCGGTACCCCCAACCTCGACTGGGTGCGCGCCACGCTCGGCCTCGCGGACGAGGACTGGGTCGTCGTCGAGAAGCAGGCCGTCGCGGTCGCACCAGGCAGCGGGGGCGTGATCTACCTCCCGTACGGCGCCCCGAGCGGCGAACGGGCTCCGTTCTTCGCCCCCGACGCCTCGGCATCCTGGCTCGGGATGAGCGTCACCACGACGGCGGGCCAGCTGCTGCGGAGCGTCTACGAGGGCTTGGCCTTCAGCCTGCGCGAGTCCACCGACGCACTGGGGCTCGACGGCCCGCTGCTCGTCTGCGGAGGAGGCTCCGACTCAGACCTCCTGTGCACGATCCTGGCCGACGTCCTGGCACGCGACATCGTGCGTCAAGACGAACCGGAGGTGGGCGCCCGCGGGGTCGCCACGCTCGCGATGGCAGCGATCGGACTCGCCGACGACCTGCACGACGCATCGCGCCGACTGACGCCATCGACGACGACCTTCTCGCCGGACGCCGCCCGCACCGCGCTGTACGACGACGCGTATGCGCTCTTCCTCGCGACGCGCGATGCCCTGCGCCCGCACTGGGGTGGACTCCGCCGCCTACGCGACAGCGCCGAGCAGCATCCCGCCCCCGAATCCCCGGCTCACTGACCACCACCTGAAAGAAGACACATGACTGAAACGTCCCGCCCGAAGGTGCTCATCACCGCTCCGTTCGATGCCGGCATCGCCGATTCCCTCGCCGACGCGTTCGACGTCACTCTGGTCGACCCGACCATGGACGGCGGATCCCTCGCCGACCGCGGCGTCGACGACGCACTCGCTGCAGCGGATGTCGTGATCGCCGAGCTCGACGTGGTCGACGAGAGCGCGCTCGCGAAGGCTCCCGACCTCAAGGCCGTCGTCTCCTGCCGTGCGAAGCCGGCGAACGTCGACCTCGACGCCTGCACGGTTCGGGGTATCCCGGTGTTCACGACCCCGGGTCGCAACGCCGAGGTCACGGCCGACCTGAGCTTCGCCCTGCTGCTGGCCACCGTGCGCAAGGTGAGCCAGTCGGAACGGTGGCTGCGGGCCGGCAACTGGACCGAGGACGACGTGTTCGAGCCCTACGAGGTCTTCCGCTCGATCGGGCTCGGCGGGCGCACGCTCGGTATCCTCGGCGGCGGGGCGATCGGCCGCCGGATGGTCACCCGTGCCCGCGGATTCGGTATGACCGTCAAGGTGTACGACCCGTTCCTCGCCCCCGATGCGTTCGGAGACGAGGCCAGCGTCGTGCCCCTCGACGAGGTGCTCTCGACCTCCGACATCGTCACCGTGCACGTGCCCCTGATGCCCGAGACCGAGGGACTTCTCGGTGAGCGCGAGCTCGCCCTCCTCCGCCCGGACGCCTATCTGATCAACGCCGGCCGTGCGGCGATCATCGACGAGCAGGCGCTGATGGCCGTCCTGCGCGACGGCCGGATCGCCGGTGCCGGCTTCGACGTCTACTACCAGGAGCCGCTCCCGCAGGACCACGAGCTGTTCTCCTTCGACAACGTCACGCTGACGCCGCACATCGCAGGAGCCTCGGACGACGTCATCGTCGAGCACTCGCGCATCGCTGCGGCGGCGCTGCGGGGGTGGCTGAGCGGGCAGCGCGTTCCCGGAACCGCGAACGAGAAGGCGCTCGCCGCGGTCGGCTGAGCGTCTGAGCGTAGGAGCGTCTGAGCCCCGGGAGCGGATCGTGCGTCGCGCGGTCCGCTCCTCAGCGCGTCAGTCGAGCAGCGCGGTGACGGTGTTCGAGTCGGTCACGAGCATGTTCACCATGCCGCTCGAGAGGGCGGTGCGCACGGCGTCGAGCTTCGCCGCGCCCGCCGCGATCGCGAGGCGGTGCGGGATGGCGCGCAGCTGATCCAGGTCGAGTCCGACGACGCGGGAGTCGAGCTCGCCGCGGACCGGTGCTCCGTTCGCATCGAAGAAGCGTCCGCCGACGTCGCCGATCGCTCCGGCCTCGAGAAGCGCGGCTCGTTCGCGCTCGCTCAGCGACCCGAAGAGCAGTCCGCGGCTGTCGTGCGTGCTGCCGATGCCCGCGATCAGGGTGCTGGCCTCTGCCGCTCGTGCGAGCACCTCGCGCACCCCGGGGTCGGCGTAGGCACTCTCCGCGGCCTGCGGCGTCGCGGCGACGAGAGGTGCGGGGAGGTGGAAGGCCGATCCGTCGGTGCGGCGCGCCAGTGCGAGGGTGAGCTCGTGTGGGTTGGCACCGTTCGCGAGACCACTGCTCGATCCGGTGAGGGGCACGAAGCGGGCGCCGAGAGGACGGGCGGGGAAGGCGTCGACCACGGCGGCGACCGCCGTGGAGAGACCCATGGCGACGGTGGTGTCCTTGTCGATGACGCTCGCGAGCGCCTCTGCCCCGACCGTCGCCATCGCGCGGGAGGCCTTCGCCGGATCGTCCACACTCGGGGCGATCCAGGCCTGGCGCAGTCCGTAGCGGCTGAGCAGCGCCTGCTCCTCGGCGGCGAACAGCGACTCCTCCACGTGCACGATGATCTCGACCATGCCGCTGTCGCGGGCCTCGGCGAGCAGTCTCGTCACGCGGACGCGGGACAGGCCGAGTGCGTCGGCGATCTCCTGGTGCGTGAGCCCCAGTTCGTAGTACATGCGCGCCACGCGACCCATCAGCATGCTGAACATCCTCCCACGCCGACTCCTCCGGTCCTGCTTGACAATTCCGCGACACGTGCCCAAGATGTCCATGGGCATTCGTTCACGATGCTGAACAAATGTACACCACATCCCGAAATCTCTACGCGCTCAACGAGGAGACACCCATGGTCACCCCCGCATCACCTCCCGCCGAGGGCCGCTTCGCGCGCCTCCTCAGCTCTCAGGGCATCTCGCGGCCCATCGCCTGGGGCTTCGTCGCCCTGACGATCTTCATGATCGGCGACGGCATCGAAGCCGGCTTCCTCTCGCCGTACCTCGACGAGCGCGGCTTCGACGGCAGCCAGATCGCCATGCTCTGGTCGGTCTACGGCATCGTCGTCGCCGTGGCCGCCTGGCTGAGCGGCGCGCTGGCCGAAGCCTGGGGGCCCAAGCGCGTCATGATGCTCGGCTTCGGCATCTGGGTCGTCTTCGAGGTGCTCTTCCTCGTGTTCGGCGTCATGGCCGGCAACTTCGAGATCATGCTCCTCGCCTTCGGAATCCGCGGGCTCGGATACCCGATGTTCGCCTACGGGTTCCTGGTCTGGGTCACGATCGACACCGATGAGCACGTGATGGGCCGCGCCGTCGGCTGGTACTGGTTCTTCTCCACGCTCGGACTCGGCGTCCTGAGCTCGTACTTCGCCGGAGCCGTCATCCCGATCATCGGCGAGCTGGCCACGCTGTGGATGGCGCTGGCCTTCGTCGTCGTCGGCGGAGTGATGGTGCTCGTACTGCTGCGCAACCCCGTGACCAAGAAGGTCACCGTGGCCAGCAGCGTCAAGGGCGTCGTCAGCTCCCTCACCATCGTCGCGACCAACCCGAAGGTGGGCGTCGGCGGCGTGGTCCGCATCATCAACACGCTCTCCTTCTATGCGTTCGTCGTGTTCCTCACGACCTACATGGTCCGCGACGTCGGCTTCGACCTCGCCCAGTGGCAGATCATCTGGGGCACGATGCTCGCCGCGAACGTGGCCGCGAACCTGCTCTCCGGCTACCTCGCCGACTGGATCGGGCGCGTCAACGTGGTCGCCTGGGCCGGTGGCATCGGATGCTTCGTCACGGTTCTCGCGCTGTTCTACGTCCCCACCCTCATCGGGCCGAACTTCTGGATCACGATCTCGATCGCCTTCGTCTACGGTCTCGCGCTGGGCATGTTCGTGCCGTTGTCGGCGATCGTCCCGCTGCTCGCCCCGAAGAACAAGGCCGCCGCGGTCGCCATCCTGAACCTCGGCGCCGGCCTCAGTCAGTTCATCGGGCCGGTCATCGCCGGCCTCGCCGCACCCGTCGGCGTCGAGGGCACGGTCTGGATCATCGCCTCGCTCTACCTCGTCGGTTTCGGCCTGACGTTCCTGCTGAAGACGCCCAAGGATGCGGACGACGCGGTCTCGGCGAGCCCCGCCCCGACTGCCGTCACCGCCTGAATCCCCCACCCTGACAAGGAGTCACCCATGACCACGCGTGTGGAATCACTCATCGAAGAACTCTCGGCCGTCGGTGTCGACATCGTCGCCCGCGGGCTCGCCCTCGCCTCCGGAGGCAACATCTCGGCGCGCATCGATGAGGACACCTTCGTGGTCACGGGCTCCGGCACCTGGCTCGACAGGCTCACGCCCGAGGACTTCTCGGTCATGAGCCTGTCGGGTGAGGTGATCAGCGGCTCGCCGAGCCCGTCGAGCGAGTGGAAGCTGCATCAGCGCAGCTACGCGACACGAGCCGACGTCAACGCCGTGGTGCACGTGCACCCGCAGCACGCCGTGCTCCTCAACGCCCTCGGTCACGATGTGCGTCTGATCACCCTCGACCACGCGTATTACGTGCGCTCGGTCGGGACCACTCCGTACTACCCGAACGGATCGGACGAGCTCGCCGACTCCGCCGCCGAGCAGGCCGCGCACCACGACTGCATCATCATGGGCCACCACGGCTGCTCCGCCCTCGGCGACTCCGTGAGCATGGCCTTCCGCCGCGCACTCAACCTCGAGGAGGCGGCCACCGCGACCTACCGCGCGCTGCTCCTCGGCGACACCGAGTCCGCCTTCCCCGCCGAGGCGCTCGCCGCCCTGCACCACGCCTGAACAGGAGCCGCGATGACGACCGTCCCCACGCACATCAGCATCGACCCCGACATCAGCGAGGCGACGAAGCGCTTCCTCGCCCAGCCTCCCCGGCTGCTCATCGACGGGGAGCTCGTCGAGGCCCACTCCGGACGCACCATCGACATCGTCGACCCGGGCACCGGTGCCGTCATCGCTCGCTCGGCCGCCGCCGACGCCGTGGACGCCGACCGTGCCGTGCAGGCTGCGCGTCGCGCTTTCGCACCGGATGCGCCCTGGCGGAAGATGAGCGCGCTCGACCGCGGTCGGATCATCCTGCGCCTCGCCCGCCTGCTCGAGGAGCGGGCCGACGAGTTCGTGGAGCTCGAGGTGCTCGACGGCGGCAAGCTCAAGAGTGCCGCCGCGAGCGTGGACCTGCCGCTCGCGATCAACCACTTCGAGTACTTCGGCGGCTGGCCGTCGAAGATCGAGGGCAACACGATCCCCGTGTCCGTGACGGACGCGATGGTGCGCACCGAGCGGGTCCCGGTCGGGGTCGTTGCCCAGATCGTGCCCTGGAACTACCCGCTGCTCATGGGCGTGTGGAAGATCGCTCCCGCGCTCGCCGCCGGCTGCACCATCGTCATGAAGCCCGCCGAGAACACCCCGCTCTCCCTGCTGCGTCTCGGCCAGCTCGCCCTCGAAGCCGGTATACCCAAGGGCGTCCTCAACATCCTCACCGGATACGGCGCCGAGGCCGGCGAGGCGCTGGTCGACCACCCCGACGTCGACAAGGTCGCCTTCACCGGATCGACGGCTGTGGGCACGCGCATCGCCCAGCGTGCCGCGCCGATGGTGAAGAGAGTGACACTGGAGCTCGGCGGCAAGAGCCCCAACATCATCTTCGACGACAGTCCTGTCGAGGAGGCCGCGGCCGCCGCGGCCAGCGCGATCTTCTTCAACGCCGGTCAGGCCTGCGCCGCGGGCTCGCGGCTGTACGTGCAGAAGCGCTCGTACGACGACGTGGTCGGTCGGCTCGCCGACATCGCCTCGTCGATGACGGTCGGCCACGGCTTCGACCCGTCGGCGCAGATCGGGCCGGTCATCTCCACCCGCCAGCACGAGCGCGTGCTCGGCTACATCGACGGCGCTCAGGAACAGGGGGCCACGGTCGCCGCGGGAGGATCCGCCTTCCCCGATGCCGCGATCCCCGGGGGCTACTACATCCGTCCCACCGTGCTGACCGACGTGGATGACACCTTCACCGCCGTGCGTGAAGAGATCTTCGGCCCCGTCGTGGTGGCGCAGCCCTTCGACGACATCGACGAGATCGCGCGCCGGGCGAACGACTCGCCCTACGGCCTCGCGGCGGGCATCTGGACGCGGGACATCGGCAAGGCGAACCGACTCGCAGCGCTCCTGCAGGCGGGAACCGTCTACATCAACATGTACGGTGCGACCGATGCGGCCGCCCCCTTCGGCGGATTCAAGATGTCGGGCTACGGCAGGGACATGGGTCACGCCAACCTGGAGTCGTACCTGGAGACGCGCACGGTCTGGACCAACCTGGCGCACTGATGTCGCCGGTCACTCCCGGTGCGTGACCGAGCCCGAGTGGCGTGCCGAGTCCGGCTCGCCACTCCGGGGCTTCCGGACGAAGGGAAGTCCGAGTCCCCACGCGACGAGAGCCGCGGCGGCGAACACCGCGCCCAGGATCGAGGATCCGGCCCATCCCCACGCGCTGAAGGAGACCGTCGTGGTGACGGCGCCGACGGCAGACCCCAGCGAGTAGAAGACCATGTACCCGCCGATGGTCGTCGAGACCCGATCCGGATGCAGCGTGGTGAGGGTGTGCTGGTTGCTGACGTGCACGGCCTGAACGGCGAAGTCGAGCACGACGATGCCGACGATCAGCAGCATCAGTGACCACGGGAGCTGTGCGATCAGCACCCAGGAGGCGACCAGTGCGACGAGGGCCAGACCGGTCACGCGATTCGCCTTACCGCCGTCAGCCCAGTGGCCCGCGCGAACGGCGCCCAGAGCACCCGTCAGGCCGGCCAGGCCGAAGAGTCCGATCTGGGTCTCCGTGAGGTGCCAGGGCGCCTCGGACAGGGGCAGCGCCATCCCGCTCCAGAGCGTTCCGAACGAGGCGAAGAGGAAGAAGGCGATCACGCCCCGGCTGAGGAAGGCCGGTTCGGTGAGCAGCCGACCGATGCCGCCGACGAGGACGCTGTGGTGGCGGGATGGCGGGCGCACATCGACGGGCAGCAGTCGAAGCGCTGCGGCCCCCAGCAGGAGGGAGAGCGCCGCGAGCAGGACGTAGATGCTGCGCCACCCCCAGAGATCGGCCATCATGCCGGCGATCAGCCGCGAGCCGAGGATGCCGACCACCACGCCCGACGTCACGAAGCCCAGGTTCCGTCCGCGCTCGCCGGGTTCGGACACTGCTGCGGCGTAGGCCACCGTCGTCTGCACGACCACAGCGAACAGCCCGGCGAACGCCAATCCGGCGAACGCCACCCACGCGGCCGGAGCGAGTGCGACCGCGAGCATCCCGATGCCCACCAGGCCCAGATGGAGAGGAATCAGGCGTCGCCTGTCGAAGCGGTCGCCCAGCGGTACGAGCAGGACGAGGCCGATGAGGTAACCCAGCTGCCCCGCCGACACCAGCCAGCCGAGCGCATCGGTCGGCACCTGAAGGCTCTTCCCGATCTCGCCGAGCACGGGCTGCGCGGCATAGACCGTCGCGACCGCGACGGCGCAGATGGCGGCCAGCAGTGTCTTCATCCGGAGAGTCACATCGTTCCTTTGGTTGCAAATTGCTACCAAAGTGACGGTAGGGCATAATGGTTGCATATTGCAACTCTTGGAGATCTCATGAGCGATGCCCCCGATCGTCCGCAATGGACCGATCCGACCTGTCCCGTCGCGCGCACCGTCGACCTCGTCGGCGACCGCTGGAGCATGTTGATCATCCGCGACGCGATGGACGGCGCCCGCACGTTCACCGACTTCCAGAAGCGCACGGGCATCGCCCGCAACATGCTCGCCGACAGGCTCCGCCGCCTCGCCGCGTACGGGATCATCGAGCAGGTCGATGCTCCCCCGGCCAAGCGCAAGCACTACGAGCTCACCCCGGCCGGCGAAGAGTTCTTCCCGGTGATCCTCGCCCTGCGGGGCTGGGGAGAGCGCCATGCCTTCGCCGCCGGGGAATCTCATTCGACTCTCGTCGATGCTGCGGGCGAGCGGGTAGTCGCATCCGCGCCCCTCGGCGCCGACGGTGCGCCGCTGACCAGTGGGAACACCCGCGTCGTGAGGTGAGTGCGTCCTGCCTTCGCGAGGGAGTCAGCCCGGTGGGCCCTCGGTCCGGGCTTTAGGGCGATACTCTGCGGTTTCTGACAGGGTGGAACGCAGGCCCTGCCCCTGGACGATGAAGCGGTGAACGATGAGTGGACCTGATTCCCCGGTGATCGGGGTCGAAGATGCACCGTCGCGGTGGTCGCCGTGGTGGCTGGCATCCGGAGCGCTGTTCATCGCCTCGGCACTGCTGGCCGCGTTCCGCAGTCTTCCCGGTTCGCTTGACCTGGATGCTCTCATCGGGATCTCGACCGCGGCAACCCTGGCCTTCAGCCTCGCGCTCGTCGCCGCCGGCGTCGGGGCTGTGCGCCACGACCACACCCTCCGCCTGCCGAGGGTCGCGATCATCTCGCTCTTCCTCCTCGCGGTCTGGCTTCCTGTGGCTCCACCGGTGCTGACCGCTTCATTCGGCATCACCTCGGCGGCACCGCTCTATCTGAACGCCCTCGTCAAGTTGGGGCTGAGCGGTGCGATCGTCGCCGGCATCCTCCGCAGTGCGCTGCCGAGCCCCTGGAGGCTCATTCCTGCGATCGCGCTCGCCGCCGTTGTCCTCGGGTCACTGCTCGAGGTCGCCTTCATGTCCGGCAGTGTGACCGACCAAGGCGCGATGATCCTCGTCTCGAACGTGCTGACCCTGGTGCGCATCCTCGCCACCGGAGCGCTGGGCGCCGTGGCGCTCCGGGCCGCCAGGTCGCGGTCCGGTTCAGTGGTCGTCTTCGGAGGATGACCGGAACCCAGGGCCTTCCCCTCAGGCGACGCTGAGGTACCCGTTCGAGGAGTCGTCCTCGACGAGGGCGTAGGACAGCACACCGTCTGCGTGCGCACACGCTCGTCGCCACACTCGCTCATGCGCGTCGTCGGCGTAGGCGAGCACGATCCATCGGGGCGCCTCGGGATCACGGCGCCCGACGATGTAGGAGACGCTGCCGAGTCCGGTCGAGCCGAGATGGGCGATGAACTGGTCGGCGCCCGGGCTCTTCGGCGGCGTGCGGCACAGGTCCGCCGGGCGGATGCGCAGGGTCAGGTCGGCCTGCCCCGGCCGGGCCTTCACGCGGCACCCCCGGCACGGGCGCCCAGCTCGGCGAGATCGCGGAGATCGTGTGCGTCGAGGTAGGCGCGGATCACATCGTGCACGAGACGGATCTGCGACTCGTTCCCCATGGCGGCCTGCATGGCGCCCATCGTGGGTGTCGGCTTTCCGTTGACGCGTTCGAGCGCCTCCCAGACGATGTCTTCGCGTGAGCCACGGCCCATCGAGTGCGGCATCGAGCTGAACACCGGGCTCGGTTTCCAGCCGGTTCGGGTCTCTTCCATCAGCGTTTCCTCTCGTCTCGCCGGACGCTGTCGAATGCGGGTGCACTCGGTCTCGTGCGCGGGCACGCCGAATAGCCCTGGGGTGAAGTGCCCCCGATGGACGGCGCGCGGTCCTGCGGCCAGGGGCCTTCCCGAAGACTGTCGGATGTCGACGCAGGAAGGACGATCTGGCCGTCCGGTTCCCTCTGACCGTATCACGTTATTTTGAGTCATTCAAAATAACAGAGACACTGAAATGCGAAAAGGCCCGATCCGCTGCGGATCGGGCCCAGTCATCCCCTGCGCGTCAGCCGCGCGGAGTGTCGTTCCAAGACCAGATGTCGTCGCCGCGGAGCACTGCGTCGGCGCCCCCGTCGCAATAGATGGTCTGGCCGGCCATGTGGGTGTTGGCAGGGCTCGTCAACCACACCAGCAGCTCGGCGATAGAGGATGCCGGCTGGTGGTAGTTGAGCGGCATCGGCACCGCGGCGTCGACCTGCGCCAGACCTTCCGGGTTCCCGAGCAGTCCTGCCGTCATCGGCGTGGTGACCGTGCCGGGAGCAACCGCATTGAGGGGGATGCCGGCGCCGGCCCAGGCCGCGGACACCGACTCGCGCCGGACCCAGCGCGAGAGAGCACGCTTGCTCGACGAGTAGTTCAGGAATCCGGCCTCCGGGGTGGTCGCGAGCTGGTCGCCGATCGACAGTGCCAGCGTCTCGTCGCCGCTCAGCGCGGCGTCGACGAGTTCGGCCGACACCGGCTGCAGGGAGGCCATGGACGAGACCACGGCGGCGCGGGGCTGGTCGGCGAGGCTCAACGTCGGTTGAAGCGCTTCCAGGAACTCGGTCACGCCGAAGTAGTTGATGGCCATCGTCTTCGAGACCGGCGCGGCGATCCCCGCGCACGCGATGACCGCGTCGATCATGCCGCCGGCGGCCGTGATGGCCGCATCCGCCGCCGCCCTGCGGCCATCGGGGGTCGACAGGTCGCCTTCGACCTCGGTGCCGGCGAGGTCGACGCCGATCACGGTGTGGCCCTGCTTGCGCAGCAGCTCGGTGGTGGCTGCACCGATGCCGGAGGCGGCGCCGGTGACGATGTACGTGCGTGTCATGTTTCCTCCTGGGGGATGGCGACGTCGGTGGAGACGTCGTGAGACGGCTGCATGCTCGTGCGGGACAGGGCGACGACGAAGCGCGAGAGCTGCGACTGGAACTGCTCGACCTCACGCGGATCCCAGCCGGCCAGTGCGTCGTCGACCATGCGATGCCCGGCGGCGACGAGGCGTGCGTAGGCCTGCGTTCCGGCATCGGTCAGTCGCACCTCGACCGTGCGTCCGGAGCGTACCCGGTCGACGATGCCCTGCAGCTCCAGGCGGGAGACCAGTTTCGACGCGGTCGGGCGCGATATCGATCCATGCTCGGCGAGCTGCCCGAACCCCATCGCCCCGCCGTTGAGGCCGATCAGATAGACGGCGCGGATGCCGGTGGGGTCGAGTGCGACGCCGACGCCTTCCGCCACCGAGGCCTGGACGTCGCTCTCGGTCCACTCGGAGACGACCCGGACGAGCGCGACATGGATGCCTGCGACACCGTCTGCGACCGTCATGCCGTCAGTCTACGCCTTTAGTTGCCTGAGGCAACTGTTTCTCGCGTCACGGTTCGCCGCCACGGAGCGTGAACATCGCGATCCCCTATGCCCGCAGGCATCCGAACCGTCAGCCGAACAGGACGATCACGTAGACCGCGAACGTCACCAGGTGCGCGGCGCGGTGCATCGCGGTCACCCGCTTCGCCGCGAACGTGGTCACGGAGAGCAGCAGCGTGACGCCGAGCATCAGCAGGTTCGCCGGAGACTCCGCCAGGACGACCGTCTGACCGGTGAGCATCCCGATGATCAGGACTGCAGGAATCGTCAGGCCGACGGTGGAGACCAGCGCTCCGAGGCCGAGGTTGTTCACGCGCTGGGCTTCGCCACCGAGAGCGGCGCGCACCGCGGTGATCGACTCCGGCAGGAACACGATTCCCGCGATGACCACGCCGGCGAGGGCGACCGGAGCGCCGAGGCGGCCCAGTCCGTCGTCGAGCAGCGCCGCCATGTCGTGCGACAGGAGCACGATGGGGATGACGGTGACCACCAGCAGCGCGAGGCGGACGAGGACCTCCGTGCGGTGCTCGGCCAGCACCTGCCGGATCCCGCCGGTTGCCTCCGCCTTCTCCTGACGCGCGGCGCTCTGCACCAGCCGCGGATCGACCTCAGTGAAGTCGCTCGCCTGCGCACCCATCTGCCGGTAGAGGAAGAACGCGTACAGCACGAGGGTGAGCACGATGATGGGGATCTCCTGCCCCGTCGTGTACGAACCGTCCGTCCCGATGAGCGCAGGGAGTCCGAACGCGAGGGCGACCAGCACCACCAGCATCGACAGGTAGGCCGAGGTGCCGGTGCGGTTGTGGGCCATGCCGCGGTGGCGGAGCCCGCCGAGGAGGAGCGCCAGACCGATGACGAGGTTCATGATGATCATCGCGACGGCCATCACCGAGTCGCGGGCGATGGTCGCATGCTCGCCCGGTCCGAGCATGACGGCCGAGATCAGGATGACCTCGATCAGCACGATCGAGAGCGTCAGGACGAGGGATCCGTAGGGGTCGCCGAGTCGATGTGCGAGGGCCTCGGCCTGCTTCACCACGCCGAATGCGCAGACGAGGATCACGGCGATGATCGCCCCGAGCGCGATGATGAGGACAGGGCCGGGCACAGGCGGCGCCAGCACCGGGTGGAGCAGGAGCAGGGCCGCGAATGCTCCCCATCCGAGTGCGACGCGGACGATGTCCGTCGGTCCGATCAACTGCTTAAGCTCCGTGCGTGACATCGCCGGACTCCTTCGAGGTGGGGCCGTCCCCGAATGATAACCACGACCGGGTCGTCCCGGTCGCAGCGCCGTGTCAGCGCACTGCATCTGATGGTACGCGGTCGAGGTCGGAGGGTGACCTCGGACTCGACCGCAGGGGGGTCACTCCGAGGAGGAGTGGGAGAGGGCGTGGATGTAGCGCTCCACGTCGCGGCGGAACTGCGATTCACGGTGCCGGCGGCGCTCCACGCAGGCCCACTGCGCGACCGCCCACACGAGGAATCCTGCGGAAAGAACGAGTTCGAGCCAGATACCGCGAGGCCCGACGGAGAGCGCTGCGGCGCTGACCATCGTGAACGCGACGAAGCACAGCGCGAGTGTGGCGCAGGCGGCCCGCGGTTCGCGGGATACGACCCAGATGGGCCAGACGGACGGATGATTCACGGGAGACTCCCCTCGGGGCCGTCCCCGGTCTGTCTCACCGTCGGAGGTCGTCCTCCGTCGTGATCGTGCTTTCTCCAGGGTAGCAAATCGGGGGCAGGCTCCTCCTGGTGCCAGGGCTCGGGCAGGCCGTCGCGTTCTCTGGTAGCTTGGCGGCAGGTTCATGAAACGAACCTGCGGACGAGGGCGCAGTACCCGCAAAGCGACAAGACTGACCAGAAGGTCGTCTCGTGTTGCCATTTGCGTGTGGAACCGTCCCGCATCCTCCCCGTCGTCCCTCGCGGACGCCTCTTCCTCGCGCGTCGCGGCAGCCAACTCGTGCTGCCGGCCGATCGCGGGCGGTTCTGCATGCGCAGCCTCAGAGCTCCCTGGCCAGCCACGACCGAAGAGGATCGCACCATGCCCCGTGAGTCTCCGACTCTCGACCAGACGGCCCCGAAGAAGGCACCGCCCCTCGGCGGACGCTTCGTCGGCGCCGCCTCGAACTACATCGACGAGCGCACCAGCGTCTCCGGACTCCTCAAGGAGCTGAGCCGCAAGGTCTTCCCCGACCACTGGTCGTTCATGCTCGGTGAGATCGCACTATGGGCGTTCGTGGTGGTGTTCATCTCCGGCACCTTCCTGACGTTCTTCTTCCAGGCGTCGATGGTGCCGACCCACTACACGGGTGCGTATGCGCCGATGCGCGGGATGGAGATGACCGCGGCGTTCGATTCGGCGCTGCGCATCTCGTTCGACATCCGCGGTGGACTCCTGGTGAGGCAGATCCACCACTGGGCGGCGCTCGTGTTCGTGGCCGGCATCGGGCTCCACATGCTTCGCGTGTTCTTCACGGGAGCGTTCCGCAAGCCGCGTGAGCTCAACTGGGTGATCGGTTTCGTGCTGTTCATCCTGGCGATGGCGGAGGGCTTCACGGGTTACTCCCTGCCGGACGATCTGCTCTCGGGCAACGGTCTGCGCATCATCGACGGCATGATCAAGGGCCTCCCCCTGATCGGCACCTGGACCTCGTTCATGCTCTTCGGCGGCGAGTTCCCAGGAACCGACATCATCGGCCGGCTCTACACCCTGCACATCCTCATCCTGCCGATGCTCGTGATCGCGCTGATCGTGGTGCACCTGATGCTGATGATCATCAACAAGCACACGCAGTTCGCCGGCCCCGGCCGCACGAACGCCAACGTCGTGGGCTACCCGATGATGCCGGTCTACGCGGCGAAGATGGGCGGCTTCTTCTTCATCGTCTTCGGGGTCATCGTGCTCCTCGGCACGTTCTTCCAGATCCTGCCCTTCTGGATCTACGGACCGTATGACCCCTCGCCGATCTCGGCCGGCACGCAGCCGGACTGGTACATCGGCTTCGCTGACGGGGCACTCAGGCTCGCGCCGCCGAACTGGGATGTCGTGATGTTCGACCGCACCTGGTCGTTCGGAATCATCGTTCCCGTCGCCGTCATGGGGCTGTTCATCGTCACGGTCGCGATCTACCCGTTCATCGAGGCGTGGGTCACGGGCGACAAGCGCGAGCACCACATCGCTGAGCGTCCGCGCAACGCGGCGACCCGCACGGCGATCGGCGTGGCGGGCATGATCTTCTACGCGGTGCTCTGGGCTGCGGCATCGTCCGACCTCATCGCAACGCACTTCATGCTCACGATGGAAGGCGTCATCCACTCGCTGCAGGCGCTGCTGTTCCTGGGCCCGATCCTCGGATACTTCGTCACGAAGCGCATCTGCATCGCGCTGCAGAAGAAGGACCGCGAGATTGTGCTGCACGGCTTCGAGTCGGGGCGCATCGTCCGTCTGCCGGGTGGCGAGTTCGTCGAGGTGCATCAGCCGGTCGACGAGTACGACCGATGGAAGCTGATCGACGTCGAAGGGTATGAGCCTCTGGTGGTGCGCCCGAATGCGAAGGGGCGTATCCCGTGGACCGAGAACGTGCGCTCGGCCGTGTCGCGCTGGTTCTTCGAGGACCGTCTGGTGCCACTCACACAGGCCGACATCGACGCGGTCGATGCGCACGCGAAGCGCGGATCCGATGAGCACGCGGTCGATGCCGGGCGAGAGACCGAGATGCTGGGCACCGGGAATGCCGACGACCCGAGGCGCTGATCCATGGCGCCCGAGTGTGGCTTTCGGACTGTGTGCGTCCGGCGTCGTACTCGGGTTCGTCCTCGGCGGCTTTCAGGGCGCGCTCGGAGCCTTTGCGATCGCGGTCGGCATCACCGCGGTTCGTCACGCCCGACGGAGGCGGGCTTCGCTGCCGCGCCTGGCATGCCGATTCCTGGTGCTGGGGGGCGGTGACCAGCCGATCGCGGCGATGCTGTTCCGAATGCCTGACGATGATGCGGAGGAAGCGGCGGATCATCTGCGCGAACACGGCTGGAGCACGCTCGAGCCGCCGTTCGACGGACCGCTCGCTCCCGTGAACGGAGTCGGAGTCGAGTTCCGAGGCGATCGGGGTCTGGTGGTGCACGACCTTCGTGGCCTCGGCGGGCGCCCGAGTCTCATCGCCGACCGATTGACCGCCCTCCCCCCGGGCTGGGGGCGCGCGGCGGAGGAGTCGGGGTACGTCCTGCTGCTCACCGACGACGGTCGATCGGCGCCCGGATGGATGCCGGTGCTGGGGGCCTACGCCCTCCTTCGCGGCACGCGAGCAGGAGGTTGAAGAAGAGTACTTTTTTCCCGGTCACGCGGAAATTTGACTTCCTGTGGTTCCGGGCTATGGTCGGAGGTTACGCCAGCCACCGAAGGGGAAGCGAGTAACCATGTCCGGAAAGTCCATCCAGGGTCGCGACAGCAAGAAGACGCCGCAGCTATCGCTCAAGGAGAAGCGCGCTGCGAAGCGGGAGAAGAACGCACCAGCCGAGTTCATCAAGCCGCGTAAGGGCGCCAAGGGCTGATCGGATTCGACCACGGCGGATGCATCCTCGTGTGGGCGGTGATGCATCCGCCGACTCCGTCCCTCACCGGAAGACGCGGGTGATGCCGCTCTCGATCTGGGTGAGCTGGATGTAGACGAGGAGCCGGAGGATCGGTCCCAGCAGTGCGCGGCGGACGCGACGGAGGACCCGGCGGCGGCGCGGGACGGTCTCCCATGTGAGGGTCACCCGAAGTTGCATTCCGCCCGCGGCATGTTCGAGCGCGAAGGCCACCACTCGCGGGACTCCGTTGTCGGAGTCGGGATACGTGAAGCGCCAGGTGACGAACGCCCGGTCCTCGGACCGATCGAGATGGACCAGCTGTCGCCGGACGGGATCCTTGACGGGAATCGGCTTGCCGTCACGAGCGGTGGTCCTCGTCCTCGCCTCCCAGGGGCCCGTGGGTGCTGCGGGCGCGTCGACCTCGTCGACCACATGGTCCCACTCGGGGATACGGGTCGCCGACGACAGCAGTTCCCACACGTCGTCGAGCGACGCGGGCACGAAGACCGCACGCGTGCCGGAGAAGGTGTTCTCGGTGAATGTCGGGCGCCGCGAGAGGCCGAATCGCCGCGCGTCGTCGAGGCGGGACCGCAGCGCATCCGGATCGATGTCGAGTCGTCGCAGGATCGCCTCGATGAGGCCGCTCGGCTCGTCCACGAGTGCACGCAGCACCGCTGCGGAGTCACCCCGGCGACCTCCACTCGACGCCTCTTTCCACACCGCGATCGCCCGTTCGGTCCATTCGTAGCCCGAGGTCTCGTGGAACACGATGCGACCGGTGCTGTCCGTGTCGGAGGCGATGCCCACGAGGTCGAGCTGAGTCGCGTGCTGGGCAGTCACGGCCGCACGCGCCGCGTTCAGGCCCGCGCCCATGCTGCGCAGGATCTGCCCACCGGTGTCGGGGTCGATCGTCAGGGCGAGCAGGAGGTGATCGATGTCGGCATCACGAACTCCGAAGCGGGAGGCCTCCTCCATCGCGGCCAGTGACAGGGCATGCATCGTGCTGGCGGCGTCGATGAACCGGCTCATGAGTTCCTCCGGGGGACGACGATGGTCGGATCGATCCGCTTCGAGTGCTTCTTGTGCACGGCCTGCCTGGTCACACCCAGGGCGTCGGCGATGGCTTGCCAGCTCATGCCGGAGCGCAATCCGGCTTCGACCTGGCGCAGTTCGAGGGCATCGGCGAGGGTGCGCAGGGAGGCGACCGCCCGCAGTCCCGCACGGGGGTCTGTCGTGTCCGCGGCGATCTGTGCGACATCGAGGGATTCCATGTCTGTCAACCTACGTTGCTCGTGGTCGCCGTGTCAACCTGGGTTGCTTCGCCGGGATCGCTGCGGGGCCCCTCAGACGGTCGACGGATGCAGCACGACCTTGATGCAGCCGTCCTCCTTCTTCTGGAACGTGCGGTAGAGGTCGGGCGCATCGTCGAGCGGTGCGTGATGGGTGGTCAGGTCCATGACGCCCAGCGGATCGGCGGCATCCTCCGCGAGCGGCCGCAGGTCGTCGACCCAGTTCTTCACGTTGCACTGCCCCATGCGCAGGGTGA
The DNA here is from genome assembly GCF_018613945.1 of Microbacterium sp. ISL-59. Taxonomy (NCBI): domain Bacteria; kingdom Bacillati; phylum Actinomycetota; class Actinomycetes; order Micrococcales; family Microbacteriaceae; genus Microbacterium; species Microbacterium sp. ISL-59. Next base: position 1,219,080 of record NZ_JAGGPG010000002.1, on the reverse strand, counting down.
TCTGCTTGTCGAAGAGGGTCTTCATGGGCATGATGTCGGCGTCCCCCGCGTACACACCGCTCAGCGACACGGTTCCGCCCCGGCGCACGATATCGATCGAGGCATAGACGGCGGCGAGCCGGTCGACCCCGGCCTTGTCGAACACCTGTCGCGCGGCCGGGTCGGGAAGCAGCCCGACCGCCTTCTGCAGGAACTCGACTCCCGAGTTGCCGTGCGCCTCGAGTCCCACGGCATCCACCACCGAGTCGGCGCCGCGCCCCTCGGTCAGATCCCGCAGCTCCTCGACGACGGTGTCGGTCAGGTCGAACGTCTCGATGCCGTGGCGCTCGGCCATCGCCCGCCGCTCCGGCACCGGATCGACCGCGAGCACCCGATACCCGCGATGCCGTCCGATGCGCGAGACGAACTGTCCGACCGGCCCGAGGCCCATCACGGCGAGCGTCCCGCCCTCCGGAACCTGCGCGTACTCGACGCCCTGCCAGGCCGTGGGGAGGATGTCGCTGAGGAAGAGGTAGCGCTCGTCGGGAAGGTCGGACGCTACGGGGATGTGGTTGTAGTCGGCGAGCGGCACCCGCAGATACTCGGCCTGCCCGCCCGGCACCTGGCCGTAGAGCTTCGTGTACCCGAACAGTGCCGCCCCGCTGCCGTACTCCCGCACCTGCGTGGTCTCGCACTGGGACTGCAGTCCGCGCCGGCAGAGGAAGCACTCGCCGCACGAGATGTTGAACGGGATCACCACGCGGTCGCCGACCGACAGCGTCGTAACGCCCGCACCGACCTCGACGACGACGCCCATCGGCTCATGGCCCAGGATGTCTCCGCGGTCGAGGAACGGCCCGAGCAACTCGTACAGGTGCAGATCCGATCCGCAGATCGCGGAGGAGGTGACACGGATGATGGCGTCCGTGGGTTCTTGGATGACCGGATCGGCGACCTCCTCGACGGTCACGTTGCGCTTGCCCTGCCAGGTGAGTGCCTTCATGGTGTCCTCCGATCATCGGTCCGTGACGGCCCACGTTCGTCGAGGGATGCGGCACAGCCAACCGGGTTGACAGACGCGCAGCCGCCCGTGTCAAGCGTCTTCTGCGGTCGTCTCCGGGCGTGCAGGATGATCGCGGACGGAGGAATCATGGCGACGAACACTCGTGACCTGACCTGCACCACGGAAGACGTGTTCCGCGTGCTCGCGAACGGCTGGCTGTATCCCGGATGGGTGGTCGGAGCCTCGCGCATGCGCGACGTCGACGCCTCCTGGCCCGAGGTCGGCACGCAGCTGCATCATTCCTTCGGTGTGTGGCCGGCGCTGCTCGATGACAGGACCGAGGTGCAGGAGTGGGATCCGCCGCACCGGATGGTGCTCACCGCGCGCGGCTGGCCGATGGGCGAGGCCAAGGTCACGCTGCGCGCGCGCACGACGGCATCCGGGTGTCAGGTGCGCATCGACGAGGAACCCGTGAAGGGGCCGGCCGCCCTCATCCCCCGATTCCTCACCACGCCGATGCTGCGCTGGCGCAACGCCGAGACGCTGCACCGGCTCGCCTACCTCGCCGAGGGGCGAGCGGGAGGCGACGACAGGAACGCGGGCGGGATCACTCCCCCGAGTTCTTCTTGAACTGCCGCTCCCAGTCGCGCAGCTCGGAGCGCCCGATGAGCGAGTCGAGCGACACCTGGAACAGCAGTCCCTTGCGGGCGTTGACCTGCTTGATGTTGTCGACGATCTGCGTCGTCACCGCCGCCAGCGCCTCGCGCACCTCGGCGATCCGTTCCTCCGGCGCATCCCACAGGTCGGGCCGGGTGAGCAGGTCGAGCAGATAGTCGGGCTCCAGCGCGGCGACGAGGCGGGCGAGCTTATCGGAGTACTCCGCCTCGGCCAGAGCGACCTGGTCGGTCTCTGCCTTGGCGTCGAGTCGCACGAAGAGCTGCTCGACGTGTGAGGCGAGCGCGTCGATGCCCGCGGCCGTCTCCGCGGCCACCGGGTTGTTCGGCAGGTTCGCGTAGTCGACCCGCAGCTCGCGCAGTCGGTTCACCCGCAGGCGGATGCCGCGAGGAACCGGATCCGCCGCGGTCTTCGGCGTGCGACGGCGTCGGGCGAGCAGTCCGATCGCCGTGCCGCCGGCCGCGAGCAGGACGGCGCCGCTGATCACGACGGGCAGCAACCAGTCCGCTCCTCCACCGGTGCCGCTCGCACCCGGAGAGGAGGGGGTCTCTTCGACGATCTGCTGTACGGTCTCGACGAGAGCGGTCTGGGTGTCGCCCGCCGCTGCCTCGTTCTCGTTGGCGATCCGCAGCGCCTCTGTGGTTTCGATGGCTGTCGACGCGGCTTGGAGGTCGTCCCCGATGGCGAGCACCACGGTCTTCTGCGGGGCCTCCTTGGTGATCCGGTTGAGCAGTTCGAGGTCGAATGCGGCGCCGAGATCGGCATCCGTCGGCAGCACCACGACGGCGATCGAGCCGTCAGCGGGAAGGACATCGGTGAGCGCGGCGGTCAGAGCGTCTCCGCCCTTCACCTCGGGGGCCACGTAGACGTTCTCCGATTGCAGAGCGCCGGCGACAGTGTCGGTGACCCCGCTCAGGTCGGATGCCGCGACGATGATCATTCCCACCTCAGAAGTTGTTGATCACGGAGGCGAAGACGAGGTCGATGCGCTCGGCGTCCGACGCGTCGAACATCTGGCCCCCGGTGGCGTCGGCGATCCGCTGCAGCACCGAGGTGTCTGCGGCCGAGCTGTACGCGATCGGGAAGATCCGCACCGGGGCGTCGGTGCCGCCCTCCTTCGTGCTCTTGCCGATCTTCGCGATCAGCGAGTCGAGTGAAGTCGTGGAGTCCGTGTCCTCACCGTCCGAGAGCACCACGATCGCGTTGATCCGTCCGGGCTCTGCCCGCTCGCTCATGGCCTCGTACGCGGTGAGCACCGCGTCGTACAGCGGTGTGCCGTTGCGCTCGGCGTAACGGAGGTCGTCGAGGGAGGAGTCGAGCTTCTCGCCGTCGGCCCCCAGAGGCGTGACCCCGCGAAGCACCTGGATGCTCTCGCCCTCGTCGGAGGAGACGCCGGTGGTGAACGCCCAGACGCCGACCTCGTCGGTGGAGCGGAAATGGTCGAGCGTCGACTGTGCGCCCTGGATCGCCCCGTCGAGCCGGGAGCGTCCGTCGCCGATCGGCTCGTCCATCGAGCCGGAGATGTCGATGAGCTCGAGCACGGATGAGGGCTTGCGAACCTGCGTCCACTGGTCGATCGCGGTGGAGATCACGTCGACCTCGGGCTTCGGCAGCGTCACGGTGGGCTGTGCGGGATCGACACCGAAGTTCGCGGTGAACAGGTCGCCCAGCGGGACCGATTCGTCGAGCGGACGGAAACCGTACTCGGGAAGGATCGTCTGCGCGGCCTCGGTCTGCAGGAACGCGGCGAAGGCCTCACCCGCCGTGCGCTGCTCCGGCGTCACCCAGTCGGCACCGAGCACGGTGACAGGGTTGTCCGACCACATCGAGCCGCCCTCCGGGTACACGGCGACCAGCTTGGTCTTCGGCGGGACCAGGGTCTCTCCCGGCTGCACGGTGTGCGAGTCGGGGTTGCCCTTGTTGTAGTTGAGCAGCGAGGTCTCCTCGAGTGCGACCGCCGACACGTAGGCCGAGCCGTTGGCGCCGTTCTGCGTCTCGTCGTACAGCGTCGACAGCACGTTGCCCGTGGTGTCGCCGTAGTGGATCACGCACTCCTCGAACACGCGGGAGAAGTCGGCTGCGGCATCCACATCAGCCGAGGTCAGCCCCTCCGCCTTGCCCGACGCCTCGTACGACTGCATCAGGATGGTCGACAGCCCGGTGGTCGAGGTGTTCGGGTTCGTCTTCGAGATCTTGAAGGCGCCCCAGATGTCCTTGCCCACGCTCCCCCAGCCGTCGGGGTCCTGGCACAGGCCCTCGAGGTCGGTGATGCTGATCGGCTTGTCCGGCCAGCCGAGCGCCTTGGCCATCGGCTCGGGCATGCCGAACACGACGGGGGTGCGGGTGAAGGATGCGGGTGTGCCGACAAGGTTCTGCGAGGCGGCCGCCGCAACACGGTCGGTCCAGACGGTGGATGCGGGCGACCACAGAGTGGGCCACAGTGCACGGTCGTCGCTCGGCCAGTCCTCGCCGGATGTCAGGTAGCGGGCGGCGTTGCCGGATGAGACGTTCGTCGGACGCACGGTGGCGCAGGTGTCGAGCTTGTCGTGCTCCGGAGAGTCCTTGAACGCGGTCGCCAGCTCGTCGAGCATGTTGACCTTCTCCGACGAGGTCGCCACGGTGATGTGCGTGCAGCCGTCGTCGGGAAAACCCTGGCTGTCGTCGGGGGTGGGCTCTTCTCCCCCACCGGTGCAGGCCGCCAGCACCAGCGCGACGATCGCCGCCGTCGCCAGGGCGGCAGGTGTTCGCCGGATGGTGGTCCTTCGTGCGGTGCGAGGGGCGCTCATGCGCCAAGGGTACCGATGTATCGGGCTCCCGATCACGCGGTTCCGGTGCGCATGAACTCCTCAGCCGCCTGCACCTGCTCCACACTCGGGCGGATGCCGGTGTAGAGCACGAACTGCTCGAGAGCCTGCAGAGTCGCGACCTCGGCCCCGGTGATCAGGGTCTTGCCTGCCGCGCGGCCCGCGATGATCAGGGGTGTCTCCGCGGGCAGCGCGACGACGTCGAAGACGACGGATGCCGCCCCGATCGCCGCCTCCGAGAACGCGAGCGTGTGCTCCTCTGCGCCACCGGCCATCCCGATCGGAGTGACATTGACGAGGATGTCCGCCGTCGCATCGCCGACTTCCGCCGCCCAGGCGAAGTCGTACAGGTCGGCGAGTGCGCGCCCGTTCGACTCGTTCCGCGCGACGATCGTGACGTCGGTGAAGCCGGCGTCGCGGAAGGCGGCTGCGGTGGCCTTGGCCATGCCGCCGGAGCCGCGCAGCAGTACGGAGGCTGCGGGATCCAGCTCCTTGCGCGTGATCAGCTGCGCGATCGCGGAGTAGTCGGTGTTGTACGCCGTGAGCACGCCCGCGTCGTTCACGATCGTGTTGACCGAATCGATCGCCGTCGCCGAGGGGTCCATCCGATCGACCAGCGCGATCACGTCCTCCTTGTACGGCATGGAGATCGCGCAGCCGCGGATGCCGAGTCCGCGCACGCCGGCGATGGCCTGCGCGAGGTCGGTCGGAGCGAAGGCCTTGTAGATCCAGTTGAGTCCGAGCGCCTCGTAGAGGTGGTTGTGGAAGCGCGTCCCGTTGTTGCTCGGCCGCGCCGACAGCGAGATGCAGAGCGTCATGTCCTTGTTGAGCAGCGTCACCGCATCAGGCTACCTCCGCGTCCTTTCGGGCACCGGGAGCAGTGCCCGACGTGGGTCGATCTCACCCGGAGGAGGTCCGTGACGGGACCGTGCGCACTCCCCTATGGTGAAGGTGCGTGCACAAGGGGATTGATCGTCTCCGTCTCTCCCCAGGAGACGGACGGCCCACCCCAGGGGCAAGACGATCCGTGCATGCGATTGGGCCCCCTCGAGTAGTTCAGTCCCCAATGGACTGCTCGAGGGGGTCGCTATCGGGTCCTGCACACCGATTTTCGGATTTGTCCCCCAAAAGGGGGACACGCGCTCCGAAAAGGAGTTAGGCTGTTCTTGACGCACCCTCCGGTCGTCTTCGGCCCTCATCGCTCCCCCCGCGGTGAGGGCCACACCATTTTCTGGGCGTCGTCCGCTCGCGCGCCCCTGGAATCCGCCGCATGACGGCCATGTGCCGCTCGTGCAACATTTGGATTACCTTCTTGCCGCGGCTATTCCCCTCGGGGTCTCCTCCACTAGCGTTAGCGATGTCGGGGCATCCCTGCGTCGGCTTCTTCATCAGCAGAACAGGCAGTACATGAGCACCCAGGGCACGGTTAAGTGGTTCAACTCGGAGAAGGGCTTCGGCTTCATCTCCCCCGACGACGGAGGCGCTGACGTCTTCGCACATTACTCCGCCATCGAATCGTCCGGCTACCGGTCTCTCGAAGAGAACCAGCGAGTCGAGTTCGACGTGGCACAGGGCCCGAAGGGCCTGCAGGCAGAGAACATCCGCCCCGTCTGAGACGGGCGATACACAGGACTCCCCGACCGGAGCGCCATGACGGCGTCATCCGGCGGGGAGTTCTGTGCTTCTGGCGGTGTGCTCCGATGTGCCGACACGGCGACCCCCGGATGCGCGCGGGTCGCCGGTGCCGGCGTCAGTCGATCAGGAGAGCGCGCAGTTCGGCCACGCTCGTCACGCGGAACTCCGCGTCGTCGCCCTCGTGCGCGTCGCTGAACCCCCACCCGACGAAGATCACGGGGACGCCGTTGGCCTTGCCGCCCTCGACGTCGTGGTGCCGGTCGCCGATGAGCACCGGTCGTGACGTGTCGGCGCCGAGCTCGCGCAGCCGGCGCAGAGCCTCGGCGACGATGTCGGTCTTGGACGCGAGAGTCGCCTCATCGGGTGTCGCGCCGACGGTCGTCTGGAACGACGGGCGGAGGCCGAAGTGGTCGACGAGTGCGTCGACCTGGTGCTCCGGCTTCGAGCTGGCCGTCGCCTGCGGGATGCCTGCCGCCGCCAGTTCGTGGATGAGGTCGGTGACGCCGGGGTACGTCGCCACATCGGTGGTGTACCCGTCGGCCTTGCCGAGCGTGCGATAGAAGGTGACGGCCTCGCGGGACTCCTCGGGCGTCATCCCCGCCTGGTCCTGGAACGACTGGAACATGGGCGGCCCGATCCAGTGCACCAGTTCCTCACGCGTCGGCGCCGGTCGGCCGAAGTGGGTGAGGGCGACGTTCAGTCGGCGGAGGATGCCGACGGACGCATCGATGATTGTGCCGTCGACGTCCCACAGCACGCAGGAATAGGGGGAGTGGGGCATGCCTCCAGCCTATGGGCCCGGCGGCGAGGGCCATTCCTCCTGCACAGCTGTGCTCCGAAAAAGCTTGCTCACACCTTATGTGAGGGCGAAATGTCCTCATGTAAGGTCGTGACAAGAGCGGAGTTGCAGGTCAGAATGGGGGCATGTACGTGTCGGTAGAAGTCATCACGATGCTGGCGACAGCAGCGGCGACTCTGGTCGCGATCGTCAGCGGGTGCGGCTGGATGATCGCTCGGATGGACGCACGCTTCGAAGCGCAGGATGTGAAGCTCGAACTGCGGTTCGATCGCATCGACCGCCGCTTCGAACGGGTCGATGAACGGTTCAAGCGGTTCAATGAACGGTTCGACCGGGTCGATCAGCGGCTCCGTCTCGTCGAGCTCGAGATGACCGAGGTGAAGATCGCGGTCGCGCGACTCGAGGGTCCGGCTCCGCGGCTGATGGCGGCTCGCTGATCCGTGCGGGGATCAGACGGAAGAGGCTCAGAACAGCCGGGGGATGCCCGACTCGATGCCCTTCATGTCGTCGTAGTCGAGCACCAGGCAGCGGATGCCGCGGTCCTCGGCGAGCACACGGGCCTGGGGCTTGATCTCCTGTGCCGCGAATACTCCCTGCACGGGGGAGAGGTGCGGGTCGCGGCCGAGCAGTTCGAGGTAACGGGTCAGCTGCTCGACGCCGTCGATGTCGCCGCGGCGCTTGATCTCCACCGCGATCGCGGCGCCGTCGGCATCCCGCACCAGCAGGTCGACCGGGCCGATGGCCGTCGGGTACTCGCGGCGCACCAGGGTGGCGCCCTCGGAGATGCGCTCCACCTGCTCGGCGAGCAGCCGCTGCAGGTCGGCCTCGACGCCGTCCTTCTGGAGTCCCGGATCGAGGCCCAGCTCGTGGGAGGTGTCGTGGATGATCTCGTAGATCTGCACGCGCAGTGCATCGCCCGTCTTCTTGTGGGTGACGCGCCACACCTCGACGACGCCGGCGCTCGCCTCCTCCTCGCCCGGTTCCTCGCTCGACAGCGAGCAGGGCGGGCTCATCCAGTTCAGCGGCTTGTAACTTCCGCCGTCGGAGTGCACGAGCAGACTCCCGTCTCCCTTGTGCACGAGCAGACGCGTGGCGAGCGGGAGATGGGCATTGAGCCGACCGGTGTAGTCGACCGAGCAGCGGGCGATGACGAGACGCACCCGTCGAGCCTACTTCGTCGGAGTCCTGTTGTTCGCCGCCTCGGGGTGCGTGACGATCAGTTGCCGAGGAACCCGCCGAGCGCCTCGAAGATTCCGAGCTCGGTGGCTGCGGAGCGGGTGATGAGGAACCCGATGATGCCGATGATCCAGGCGGTGTTCTCCGCGCCCGTGCGCTCCATCCAGGCGACGAAGCGTTCGAGCGGGCGCTGAACGAGGGGAGCGGCGACGATGCGCAGGACGAGCAGGACGATCGCCGGCAGGATCATCAGGGCGCAGTACCCCGCGAGTGAGAGCACACGCAGCGGGGTGTCGACCGCGGCATCCGCAAGCATCGTCATCGCGACGATGTACGGCAGCATCGTGGCGACCTCCACCACCCCGGCGGCGATCGCGACGGCCATGACGGCGGTGCCACGGGTACGCGGATCGAGCAGGCGCTCACGCCAGCGTGTGATGCGTCCGGGGCGAGGAGCCGCCGTCGCTCCGGCCTGGTCTGCGGCAGGGGAGGGCGGAGGTGGTGTCAGCGTCGCCGGAGCAGGGGTGTCGCGCCCGGGCATCCCCGTCCATGGAGAGACCTGGGGCGCAGCCGCGACGGACGGAGTCCCCGCCCCCACGGGAGTTTCCTTCGACTGCTTGTCGCCGGTCGGCATCACGAACGCGGTGATGAGGAGTGCGGCTCCGACGAGGAGTCGGACGACCAGGCCGGTCGGTGAGGCCAGGAAGTCGGAGGCCACGTCGACGAGGTTCACCAGCCCCCACAGGAAGAGGAGGCCGACGACGAGGTAGAACGCCGCGATCGTCACGAGGTAGAGGAGGATGCGTCCGGCACGCACGCGCCCGGGGTGCAGCAGGAGGAAGACCGGGATGAGGAGTGTGCCGACGCTGAGCCCGTCGATCAGCGCCAGCAGCGCGAGGGAGAGGGGGAGCGGGAGCCCGCCGAAGAGTTCCATGGCCCCACTGTCGCCCGAGCGGGCGAGGCGGGGGATCGGGCGAAAGTATCGTTCGCCGCGGGCCCCTCATCCCTTCGACGGATGCGACCGCACCCCCGCCGTGGTTGCATGAGGTCATGCACGAGCAGGTCGACGACGGTATCGGCGCCTGGTATCGCCGGCACCGCGGGTGGGCTGACCCGGCCGGGATGGCGCTCCTCGCGGTCGTGATGGCCGCGCTCGGATTCCGCGGTGTCTGGGGCTCGTTCTCCCTCCTGTCGGGATCGGTGTCGCCGTGGTGGGCGCTCGCCTTCGCTCTTCCGGCGTGTGCGCTCGCGCTCGTCAAGCGACGTCTGCCGATGACCGTGCTCGGACTCGTGACGATCCTCTTCGTCGCCGACCTCCTCACGGTCGGCGGCATCGGGACGCTCTTCGTGCTGCTCGACGTGCTGTGGACGACGGTGTTCCTCTCGGGCCCGCGTCGCCGGCGCGCTCTTCTGGTGCTCCTCAGCGCCGCGACGGTCATCCTCTTCGTCGTCGCCTGGCTCTTCACCGACATGCCCTTCGCGGTCGCCGTCCTCATCGGGGTGCAGTTCGGCGCGATCTTCGGCACGGACTACTGGTGGGCGGTCGCGGTCTCACAGGCGCAGGAGCTGGCCGAGCTGCACCGTCAGCGCGCGGAGGACGCGGCGGCCGTCGCCGAACGGGACCGCGCCGAAGCCGTGCAGCGCGAGCGCGAGGCGATGGCGCGCGAGCTGCACGACGTGGTGGCCGGCCACGTGATGGCGATGGCGATCCGAGCCGAAGCCGCCCTCTCCACGGCACCCGACCAGACGAAGGACCGAGAAGCGCTGCAGGCCGTGCGCGATGCGGGCCTGGACGCCCATGGCGCCCTACGGTCGATGATCTCGGTGCTCCGTCGCGGCGACGGCGCCCTCGTCCCCACCCCGCGCTGGGCCGATCTCGACGGCATCGTGCGAGAGGCCGAGCGCGCGGGGCTCGTGGTCCGTTTCGACGCCGCCGACGAGCCCGAGCTCGGAGCCGCCGCAGAGCAGGCCGTCGTCCGCATCGTGCGGGAAGCCCTGACGAACTGCATCCGGCACGCGGGCGGCGCCGAGGTCGACATCGAGATCGTGGAGCGGAACGCCGAGGTGCAGGTGAGGGTCCGGTCCCGCGGAGGTGTGGCCAGCGCGGCAGCCGCGCACGGAGGCGAAGGGTGGGGTCTGCAGATGCTGCGGGAGCGCGTGGGAGCGCTCGGCGGATTCTTCTCGGCGGGCCCCGTCCCGGACGGGTGGTCCGTCGAAGGCCGGCTTCCGCTCGAGGTGCGCGTATGAGCGCGCCAACCGTACTGCTCGCCGACGACCACGGCGCCATCAGAGCGGGATTGAGGATCATGCTCGAGGCGCACGGGATCACCGTGGTCGGCGAGGCGGCGGACGGCGACGTCGCCGTGCGCAACGCGGCGGCCCTGCGACCCGACGTGGTGCTCATGGATCTGCGGATGCCCGGCAGGGACGGCGTCTCCGCCACACGGGAGATCGTCGAACGAGGACTCGGCGACGTGCTCGTGCTGACCAGCTTCGATGAGGATGAGCTCGTCCTCGGGGCGATACGCGCGGGTGCCGTCGGCTTCCTCCTCAAGACGGTCGATGCCCCCGCACTCGTTCAAGCGGTGCGCTCCGTCGCTGCCGGAGAGGGTGCGTTGGACCCTCGGGTGACGCGACGCGCGCTCGCCGCCGTGGCTCAGGGTGTGGCGGCACCGCCACCGGCATCGAGTGCGACGGAGCACGCCGACCTGACCGTCCGCGAACGGGAGGTCCTCGACGGCATCCTGCAGGGCTGGTCGAATGCGCAGCTCGCGGCGCGCCTGCGCATCTCGGTGCCCACGGTCAAGACGCACGTGTCGAACGTGCTGACCAAGCTCGGTGCGCGCAGCCGCTCGCACGCGGCCGCGATCGTGCGCGGCCGCGAGGACTGAGCGCTCAGCGCTGCCCTTCGCTCGCCGCCGGGGTCTTCTCGTCGTCGCGCAGCGGGCGGGCAGCACCCGAGAACAGTCCCGACATGACGACCAGGGCGACCAGGATGAACAGGGTGTTCAGCAGGCCGATGTGTTCGCTGATGACGCCGAGCACGGGCGGGCCGCCGAGGAACGAGATGTAGCCGATCGTGGCGGCCGCGCTCACGCGAGCCGCCGCCTTGGCCGGGTCGTCTGCGGCGGCGGACATGCCGAGAGGGAAGCCGAGAGAGGCCCCGATGCCCCAGAGCGCCGCGCCGACGAGCACCAGCGGGAAGGTGGGCGCGAGGATGAACAGCAGGATCCCCGATGCCGCGGCTACCGCGAGGATGCGCAGCACCAGGACGCGTCCGAATCGGTCGACGAGGGGGCCGCCGAACAGGCGCACCGTCGTCATCCCGATGGAGAACACGGCGAGCGACACGGCTCCCGTGCCCTCGGCGAAACCATGACCCTGTTCGGTGCCGAGCGCGATCCAGTCGTTGGCGCCGCCCTCGGCGAACGACATGCCGAGCATGACGACGCCGATCAGGTAGGTGCGGGGTTCGCGCCAGGCCTCGAGCGCGGTGTGCATGCGCTCGCGGAACGGCGGCTTGACGTGGTCTTCCGGGTCGAGCGCGGCCTCGCGCGCCGGCACCTGGAAGAAGCAGACCACCGCGATCACGGCGATCAGGACGCCCATGGACACCGCGTGCGTCGCGACATCGATCGCGAGGTGGGCGGCGAGGGCGCCGATGCCGGCGCCGATGACGGTTCCGAAGCTGAAGAAGGCGTGGAAGACGGGGAGGATCGTGCGGCCCATCTGCTGCTCGATCGCGGTGGCCTCGACGTTCATCATCACGTCGACGCAGCCGTTGCCGAATCCGAACAGGGCCATGCCGAGGAGGACGACGGCCACCGAGCCGAACACCGTCGCGCCGAGGCCCACGAGTGCGATGCCCAGCGCGAACAAGAGCATCGCCGCCAGCATGCCGCGCCGGGCGCCGGTGCGCGCCATCACCGCGGGGCTCGTCGAGATGCCGATGATCGAGGCGACACCCATGCCCAGCAGCAGCATCCCGACCTGCGCGTTGTCGAGCTCGAGCGCCTGCTTGATCCCCGGCACGCGCGACGCCCAGGTCGCGATCGAGAGGCCGCTCGCCAGGAAGATGGCGAAGATCGCGGCGCGCCAGCGGACGAACTGCGAACGGGTCAGGGCTGCTTCCATGCCGGACAGCCTATCGAATCGATTCGACCCGGGGGGACGGAAGCGAGCTATCCTCGAAGCATGAGCAGTCAGGAGACGCCGCGTCGGCCCACGATCGCCGACGTCGCACGCGAGGCGGGTGTGGCCACGTCCACGGCCTCGGTCGTCTTCAGCGGCAAGGCGAAGGTGGCACCCGCGACCCGCGAGCGCGTACTCGCCGCGGCCGCTGAACTCGGCTACGCCGGACCAGACCCCCGCGCCGCCTCCCTGCGACGCGGACGCAGCGGCATCGTCGCCGTCGTGCTCGAAGGACACCTGCGCGCGGCCTTCCTCGACCCCGTGACGACGGCCATGATGGACGGCCTCACCGACGGCCTCGCCGAACTCAGCGCCGGCATCCTGCTGATGCGCGACGAGCCGGGGGAGGGCACGGCGATCGCCGATGCTCCCGTCGATGCCGTCGTGCTGATCGGCTGCTCCGGACGCACCCGGGCATCCCTCGAGGTGGTCGTCGGCCGCGGCCTCCCGGTCGTCGTGATCGAAGGCGACGCCGGAGAGGCCATCCCGCGGGTCACACTCGACAACGCGGCGGCCTCCGCCGATATCGCGAAGCACGTGCGCGACCTCGGCCACCGCGATGTCGCGCTGGTCACCCTGCCGCTCGACAGCGACCGCGAGTGCGCGGCCGTCACCCCGGAGCGCCTCGCGAACGCGACCGTCGACGTGACGGTCCACCGGTTGGCCGGCACCCGTGAGGTGTTCCCCGACGCCCCGGCGATCTCGGCTTCCGGCAGCCTCATCGACGAAGGCGTGCGGGTCGGCAGGATGCTGCTCGCGGACCCCGCCACCCGGCCGACCGCAGTGCTCGCACAGAGCGATCTGCTGGCCGTCGGCGTCATCCGGGCGGCCGAAGAGCTGGGACTCCGCGTCCCGGAGGACCTCTCCGTCGCGGGCTTCGACGGCATCGCGCTGGACGGCCTCGGCGACCTCACCCTCACCACCAGCGTGCAGCCGGCCGTCGAGAAGGGCCGTGCCGCGGGAGAGCAGGTCGCGCGCATGCTGCGAGGCGAGCCGGGGATCACGCAGCATCTCACCTGCCGTTTCCGCGCCGGCACCACGACCGGCCCGGCCGCACGCTGAGATCCGTCCCCCGACGCGGCTCCGGGGCCGCGGTCAGCTGCGCTGCGGGCCGAGCGGAAGCGCCGTGTCACCGAGATCGAGGATGCGGTAGCGGCCGCAGTCGATCACCTCGTCGGGGATGGCCGGCGCGGGCAGGTTCCACGGGATCGACTGGGCATCCTCCACGAGGAACGTGACCTCGCCGACTCCGAAATCGTCACGGTTCACCAACCAGGCATAGCCGCGCAGTTCGTGATCGACCTGCACGAGCTGCGCCGGGTCGTCGAGGTGCAGCTTCGGCAGGCGCACGGTCCAGAACTGACCGGCTCCGGTGCGGCCGGAGGCACCGACCCAGTCGGTGACGCAGGTGAGGTCGGGGTCGCCGGCCTCGGCGGCCGCAGCGAGTCGAGGGATGCTCAGGATGCCGCCGATCGCGAGCAGCACCGCGGCGACGGCGGCGAGGAGCGATCGGGGGCGGAACGGCATCCACCCCGCGCGCGGCAGGGCGACCAGGGCCAGAACGGGCGCGAACGCGACGGGCTGCAGGTAGCGGGCCGCGTGGGTGCCGAGGGCGATGGCGCCGATCACGACGAGAACGGGCGTGAGCCAGGAAATGGCGGCGACGAAGCGCGAGCCCTCGCTCACGGCACGTGTCGTGCGGACCACCGCGAGCACGAGGAGTGCCAGCACGATCAGGCAGCCGAACACCCCGCCGGGGGTCGAGAGGCGGTCTGCCACGAGCCCGCCGTAGTACCCGAGCGACTCGGCCCATCGCTCCGGCTGCACGTAGCCGGCGCCCGTGTTGGCGATCCATGCCCGAAAGGGAATGCGTCCGAGGATGCCGAGTGCCGTGCCGCCCAGGAGCACACCGAGCAGTAGCGCCAGCCGGAAGCGCTGCCGCGATCGGATGGTCAGAATCGCGAGCAACACCGCGATCGGAACCGTCGCCCACGCCGCATACAGCGGATTCGACAGCGTCGACAGGGCGGCCGTGGCGCCGAGCGCGATCGGAAGACCGAGGCTCATCGATTCGCGGTCGAGCGCGCGTCGCACCAGCCCCACCGAGAGCACCACCGCGATCACGGTGGCCGAGTAGTAGGTCGTCGTGAGCTGCAGGGAGGCGAGCTCGAGGGCATCGCGCGATGCGGAGAGCTCGGTCACGGCGATGGTGCAGAACACCGCGAGCCCGAGGAGCGCCCACGCGACGGGTGCTCCGCCGTCCTTCCGGCGACCGGCCACGAGCCGAAGCGCACCGTAGAAGGCGAGCATGTTGATCACGGCATTCACCGCGAGCAGGCCGTTCACGTCGAGCGGCACGAGCAGGTCGAGCCCCGAGAACACGGCGGATTCGGGAAGGAAGAGCACGCTCGACATCGCCCAATTCAGCGGTTCACCGGAAAGGAATGACCGCGCGAACAGCGCCACGATCAGGGAATCTCCGTCGCGGAACAGCAACTCCGATCGCGCCGATGATGCGACCTGTGCGGCGGTGAGAAGTGCGAGCGACAGGGCGCCGAACCACCCGGCCAGCTCCCGCACCCAGACCCGCCGCATGCGACCACTCTTGCACGATCGTGCAACCCGCGGACCGGACGGCCTTTTCGCCCGGGTAAACTAATGGCGACACCCCCCGCCTGGCCTCAAGGCCGACGACCCCCGAGGGAGCCGCGTATATGCTGACGCTCCTCGCCGTGTTCCTGCTCGGGTCGCTGTTGATGCCCGTTCTGGTGCGATGGCTCGGAGCTCAGGCCTTCGCCATCGCCGCACTCGTCCCCGCAGCGGCCTTCGTGCACGCGCTCGTCCTGACGCCGCAGGTGCTCGACGGCCCCGTTCCGTTCGAGTCGGTCGAGTGGATTCCGCAGCTCGGGCTGAACCTCTCCATGAACATGGACGTGCTCGGCTGGGTGCTCACGCTGATCGTCACGGGTGTCGGCGCCCTCGTGCTCCTCTACTGCCGGTGGTACTTCTACGAGGACTCGGCCGGGGTCGGGCAGTTCGCGGGTGTCCTCCTCGGCTTCGCCGGCGCGATGTACGGCCTCGTGCTGACCGACGACCTCGTCATGCTCGTCATGTTCTGGGAGGTGACGAGCATCCTCTCGTACCTCCTCATCGGCCACTATCGCCGCCGTGCCGCCAGCCGACGTGCGGCACTGCAGGCGCTGCTCGTGACCACTCTCGGTGGACTCGTGATGTTCGTGGGCGTCGTGGTCCTCGTCGTCGACACCGGCACGTCGAGCATCCGGGAGATCCTCGAGATCGCCCCGACGGGCCCCGCGGTGGATGCCGCGATCGTGATGCTCCTGATCGGCGCGATCAGCAAGTCGGCCCTGTTCCCGTTCCACTTCTGGCTTCCCGGAGCGATGGCGGCGCCCACCCCGGTCAGCGCGTACCTGCACGCGGCCGCGATGGTCAAAGCCGGCATCTACTTGATCGCCCGGTTCGCGCCGATCTTCGCTTTCAGCGCGCCCTGGCGCCCGATCGTCATCACCCTCGGCATCCTCACGATGCTGATCGGCGGCATCCAGGCGCTGCGGGAGACCGACCTCAAGCGCATCCTCGCCTTCGGCACGGTCAGCCAGCTCGGATTCTTCGCGATCGTCGTCGGCTACGGCACGCAGGCGGCGGCGCTGGCAGGGCTCGCGCTCGTGATCGGGCACGCCCTGTTCAAGTCGGCCCTCTTCCTGATCGTCGGCGTCATCGACCGCCAGCTGTCGACCCGTGACATCACCGAGCTCTCCGGCGTCGGGCGGCAGGCTCCGGTCATGGCGACGGCGGCATTCATCTCGGTGGCATCGATGGCGGGCATCGCGCCGACCATCGGTTTCGTCGCCAAGGAGTCCACGCTCACGGCTCTGCTCGATGACGCCCTGGGTGGCTCTCCGTGGGGGCTGGTGGCGCTCATCGGCGTCGTACTCGGTTCTATGCTCACCGCGGCATATGGAGCACGATTCCTCTGGGGAGCTTTCTGGAAGAAGCGCGACGAGCAGGGCCAGCTGCCCGACACCGCCTGGCCCGATCCGCCGGTCGGCTTCCTGTCGGCGCCGATCATCCTCGCCGGCGTCACTCTCGCTGCGGGGATCGGGGCCCCCGCGCTCGACGTGGCGCTGCAGGGCTACGCCGTCACCGCGACACCCGGGCTCGACCACGCGGGCGAAGCCGTCGAGGGTCCGGGTCACCTCGCGCTGTGGCACGGCCTCGAGCCCGCCCTCGGCATCTCGATCGTCTCGATCCTTCTCGGCATCGGGCTCTTCCTGCTCACCCGCAGGACCGGCTGGGACCGCAAGCCCCGCCTCCTGCGCTTCACCGCCGCCGATGTCTACTTCCTGGTGATGCGCGGTATCGACCGGCTCTCCGTGCTCAGCACCACTCTCACGCAGCGCGGCTCGCTGCCGGTCTACGTCGGCACCATCTTCGTGGTCTTCGTCGCCGCCGAGGTCACGGCGCTCATCGCCAGCGACATCGATCGGTACAACCTCTCCGCCTGGCACACGCCCGCGCAGATCGTCGTCGCCCCGATCATGGCGATCGCCGGAGTGTTCGCGGTCCGCGCCCAGAAGCGCTACACCGGCGTCGTCCTGGTCTCGGTCACCGGCCTCGGCATGGTCGTGCTGTTCGCGACGAGCGGCGCACCCGATCTGGCACTGACGCAGATCCTCGTCGAGACCGTCACCATGGTCACGTTCGCGCTGGTGCTCCGCCGCCTCCCCGCCCGGATGGGCGAGCACAACGCCTCGGTCGGACGCGTCCCCCGGGCGCTGCTCGCGATCGGCGTCGGCGTCACCATGGCCTTCGTCGCGGTGGTCGCCACCCAATCCCGCATCGCCGATCCGATCTCGGAGGCGTTCCCGCAGCTCGCGTACGAGATCGGTCACGGCAAGAACGTCGTCAACGTGGCCCTGGTCGACCTGCGTGGCTGGGACACGATGGGCGAGCTGTCGGTGCTCGTGCTCGCCGCGACCGGCGTGGCCTCGCTGGTGTTCGTCACGCACCGAGCCGACCTGCTCGCCGCCACCAAGAACCTGCCGAAGGCGACGCGGAGGGCCGCGCGCAGCCGTCCGCTCGTCGAGACGACCGAGGGCATCCGGTTCCAGGACTCCGACAACGAGAGCAGCCCGCGGGCGTGGCTCGTCGGCGGTCAGAAGATGAAACCCGAGAACAGGTCGATCCTGCTCGAGGTGATCGTCCGCATCCTCTTCCACACGATCATCGTGGTGTCGATCTTCCTGCTGTTCGCCGGGCACAACCTGCCGGGCGGCGGCTTCGCCGGCGGGCTCGTCGCCGGCATGGCGCTGGTCATGCGCTACATCGCCGGTGGTCGCTGGGAGCTCGGCGCCGCCGCTCCGACGGATGCCGGCCGGCTGCTCGGCACCGGCCTCATCCTCGCCGTCGGCACGGCCGTCGTCCCGCTCTTCTTCGGGCTCGCGCCGCTGACGAGCACGTTCTGGGAATGGGAGATCCCCGGTATCGGTCACATGGAGTTCGTCACCTCGACCATCTTCGACGTGGGTGTCTACCTCGTCGTGATCGGGCTCGTGCTCGACGTGCTGCGCAGCCTCGGCGCCGAGGTCGACCGGCAGGCGGCGCTGCGCTCGACCCCCGGTCCTGAAGGCTTCCTCTCGCGGGGACGGGGGAGCAGCTGATGGATGTCTCGCTCACCCTCATCGTCATCATGGCCATCCTCTTCGCGTGCGGCGTGTACGCGATGCTGGAGCGCAGCCTCACCCGCGTGCTGATCGGCTTCCTGCTGCTCGGCAACGCCACGAACCTGCTGCTGCTCACCGTGATGGGCGTCCCGGGCAATGCGCCGTTCTTCGGCACCGAGGGCGAGATGAGCGATCCGCTCCCGCAGGCGCTCACCCTGACCGCCATCGTGATCACCTTCGCGGTCTCGGCCTTCCTCCTCGCCCTGATCTATCGTTCCTGGCAGCTCGGCCAGGCCGACACCGTCGAGGACGACGAGGCCGACATCGCGCTCCGCGAGCGCACCGACGCCGACGAAGACCTCATGGACGACGAGTCCGAGACGGACGAGGACGAGGCGACCACCGACTTCGTCGGCGTGCAGACCGCACCGATCACGGTGCTGCACATGCGCGACCACCCCTCCATCCACGACGATGCACCGTTCGATGCGCCGACCGGGTGGGGAGACGAACCCTCGTCGCGCTCAACCGAGGGCGACGACGCGCGCCCCGATGAACCCGACGACCACGACGAGAACGAGGAGGGCCGGCCATGACCGCTCTCGTCCCGCTCCTCGTCGGGCTCCCGCTCCTCGGCGCCGCCATCACCCTCGTGTTCGGCAGGAACGCGCGGCTCCAGGTCGTCGTGACCGTGGCCACACTCGCCGCGGTCTCGGTGATCGCCGCCGTGCTCCTGGTCGTGGTGGATTCCGGCGACCCGCTCGCCGTCTCGGTCGGCGGCTGGCCTGTGCCCTTCGGCATCGTGCTCTACGTGGACCGGCTCGCCGCACTCCTCGTGCTCATCTCGAGCATCGTGCTCCTCGCCGTCCTCCTCTTCTCCATCGGGCAGGGCGCCGCCGACGGCACCGACGAGACCCCGATCTCGATCTTCAACCCCTCGTACCTGATCCTCGCAGCCGGTATCTTCAACGCCTTCATCGCCGGCGACCTGTTCAACCTCTACGTCGGCTTCGAGATCCTGCTCGTCGCCTCGTACGTGCTGATCACCCTCGGGAGCACCGAGTCCCGCATCCGTACCGGCGCCGTCTACATCGTCGTCTCGCTGGTCTCGTCGATCCTGTTCCTCGCGTCGATCGCCATGATCTACGGCGCACTCGGCACGGTCAACATGGCGCAGATCGCCGAGCGCATGTCGGAGCTTCCACAGGAGACGCAGCTGGTGCTGCACCTGATGCTGGTGGTCGCCTTCGGCATCAAGGCCGCCATCTTCCCGGTGTCGTTCTGGCTGCCCGACTCGTACCCGACCGCTCCCGCCCCCGTCACGGCGGTGTTCGCGGGCCTGCTGACCAAGGTCGGCGTCTACGCCCTGATCCGCACCGAGACCCAGCTCTTCGCTTCGAACAGCATCGACACGGTGCTGTTGATCATCGCGCTCGCGACCATGATCGTCGGTGTGCTCGGTGCCGTGGCGCAGGCGGAACTCAAACGAATCCTGTCGTTCACGCTGGTCAGCCACGTCGGTTACATGATCTTCGGGCTCGCGATAGCGACACCCGCCGCGATCGGGGCGACCGTGTACTACATCGTCCACCACATCGTCGTGCAGACGACCCTGTTCCTCGCCGTCGGTCTCGTGGAACGTCGAGCCGGCAGCACGTCGATCCTGCGGGTCAAGGGGCTGCTCAAGGTCGCGCCGGTGATCGCCGTGCTCTACTTCGTGCCCGCGATCAACCTGGGCGGACTCCCCCCGTTCTCCGGGTTCATCGGCAAGTTCGCACTCTTCGAGGCGGCAGCATCCGTCGGCACACCGATCATGATCGTGCTGATCTTCGGCGGCATCGTCACCTCCCTGCTCACCCTGTACGCACTCATGCGCGCCTGGAACCTCGCGTTCTGGCGCGAGGAGGAGGACTCCACCGAGACCGAGGGTCGCATCTCGTACCTCGGCAACGCCCCGGCCGCCGACGAGCAGCAGGAGCGACGCCGCATCCCGAAGATCATGACGATCGCCACGGCCGGCATGGTCGCCGTCACCGTCTCGCTCACGATCTTCGCCGGACCCCTGTACGCGCTCTGCGACCGCATCGGCGCCGCTCTGCTGCAGCCTGTCAGCCTCGTCCAGCTAGAAGAGGAGGTGGGCGGATGAGACGTCAGACCAAGCGCCACCTCTGGCGAGACATCCGGGTCCAGCTGCCGTTCCTCGCCTGGCTCGTCGTGCTGTGGATGTTGCTGTGGGCGCAGTTCACCGTGCTGTCATTCCTCTCCGGACTCGTCGTCGCGATCTTCGTGACCCGCGTGTTCCGGCTGCCGACCGTCGAGCTCTCCGGCCGGATCAACCTCGGCTATGCCGCACTGTTCGTGGTGCAGTTCCTTTTCGCAGTGCTCAGCGGAGCCATCTCGGTGACCCTGCAGGTGTTCGACTTCCGCCGCCAGCCGGGCACAGCGATCATCGCGGTGCCGCTGCGTTACGCCGACGACCTGGTCATGACCCACGTCGCCGTCGTGTCGTCGCTGGTCCCCGGCTCGCTGGTGGTCGAGACCGACCGCGACCGACGCATCCTCTACCTGCACGTGATCGGCGTCAGGAACCGCGCCGACGTCGAGAAGCAGCGCGCCGGGGTGCTCCGCTGGGAGCGACGGGTCGTCCGGGCGCTGGGCGACCCCGCCCAGTACCGCGCGCTCAAGGCCGACCAGCGCGCCGGCCTGACCGGATCGACGAAGGGCGGTGCCCGATGAACATCCTGCTGATGCTGATCATGGTGGTCTTCGGTATCGCCGCGATCCTCACGCTGATACGAATCGTCCGAGGTCCGTCGATCCTCGACCGCGCCGTCGCCTCCGATGTGCTCCTGACCGAGGTCATGTGCGTGCTCGGGGCGGAGATGGCCATCAACGGTCACACCCGCAACATCCCCGTGCTCCTCATCATCGCCGCGATCGGGGTGTTCGGCTCGATCTCCGTCGCCCGGTTCGTCGCAAGAAGGGACAACACGACCTCATGAACATCCTCGGTCTCGTGATCCCCGACCCCGTCATCGACGTGGCCGTGCTCGTGCTGATCCTGCTCGGGGCGCTGCTGTGCCTGTCGGCGGCGGTCGGACTGCTGCGCTTCCGCGACGTGCCGTCCCGGCTGCACGCGGCGACCAAGCCGCAGGTGCTCGGACTGCTGCTGATCTGCATCGCGATCGCCCTGTCGCAGCGGTCGATCGGCGGGATCCTGCTGGGCTTCGTGCTCGTCGCGCCCGTCGTGCTCATGCAATTCGCGACGGCTCCGCTGTCTGCGCACATGGTCGGGCGCCAGGCCTACCGCAACGGCACCATCGAGCAGCGCGGCCTCGTCGTGGACGAGCTCGCCGAGTCGAAGCAGACCCCGCCCGCCGCCGGCTGAGCTACCCGCGAGACCGAGCCTCAGAGCCGGGCGGCGAACTCGTGGATCAGGCGGGCTGCGGGCTCGGAGTCGCTGATGAGGGTGCCGTGTCCGTGGTCGGGGATGACCTCGAGCGCGGCGCCGGGGATCGCGTCGAGGATCTCCTGGCACCAGCTCATCGGCGCGAGCGGGTCGTCTTCACCACGCAGCACCAGCACCGGGCACTCGATGCGCACGAAGGCGTCCTCGGGCTCGTGCACGACGGTGGCACGGATCTTGCGGATCAGGTGCGGGCCTCCGCGCAGGTACTCCCGCGCGCCGCGCCAGATCACCAGCGGCCGTTCGCCGACGAGGTCGGTCAGGAGGTAGCGGGCCTGCGCCGCGATGTTGCGCGCCGCCTTGTTCACCGTGGGCCCGGCCAGCACGACACCCTCCACGAGGGACGGATGCCGTGCGGCGAGCTCGGCCGCGATCTGGCTGCCCATCGAGTGCCCGATCACGACTACCGGGCCCGAGTCCACGTGCTGCAGGTAGGCGGCGACGAGGTCGGCATGACGCTCCATGGTGAGCGTGCGCGTCGGCTCTGGTGCCTCGCCGAAGCCGGGCAGGTCCAGCGCGATCACTCGGCCCTCGAGCCGCTGCACGACGTCGAGGTAGACGCTGCGACCCATGCCGATGCCGTGCAGCAGGAGGTAGGTGTGGGGGCCTTCGCCGAACGTCTCGGCGATGAGCGTGGCGCCGCCGTGCTCGAACTCGAGGAGCGTGACGGTCGTGCCCTTCGGGGCGAGGTAACTGGATGGCACCCACCCACGGTATCGGAGCAACCTGCGCCGTCCCTTCAGGACGGCGCAGCCCCGCGGATCAGCCGGTCGGCGACAGGATCAGTGTGTCGACGGTCGACGCTCCGACGGCCTTCCCCGAGTACGCCCAGGGCTGCTGGAGCCCGACGGCCCAATCGGCGGTCTGGTCGGTGTAGTGCTCGTGGAAGGCGTGCCCGGAAGCGCCGGTGAGGTGGTTCCAGGTCGAGGCGTCGAAGTCGGAGAGATCGATCACCATGCGCATCGACGGCACCGTGGTGGTGGCGTACGAGACGCCGAGTTCCCACCCGGTCGCGTTCACCACGGAGGCCCCGCCGCTCACCGGGTACGGCCCGCGGTTGAAGAGGGCCTCGACAGGCGCGATCCCCGAGGTGCCGAGGGTGTCGCTGGTGAGGGTGATCGCGTGCAGGTCGCCCCAGTTCCAGCGGGTGGGAACGTCTCCCTGCAGAGTGACGAGCTCGTCGTAGGCCTCTTCGGCGGACAATGCCAGCATGGCCTCCATCCCGTCGACGTCGATCTCCGGGTTGCTCCAGAGCGGATCGGATGGGTCCTCGAGCATGTCGGCGACGACCGTGAACAAGCGTCCCTGCCCGTCGATGGGCAGGGGCTGCTCGCGCTCGCCGAAGATGTTCTGCACGAGGTTCGACCAGAGCACGTTCGCGTAGGCCGCGGCGGGCGAAGAGGCCGCGTTCTGGCCGTCCCACGGGAGCAGGAGGTCAACGGCTGCCTGGACGTCCGCGCGACTCACGTCGACGTCGGCCATGGCGGTCGCCAGCTGCGTGCCGATCCACATCTCATCGTCCATCTGGATGTCGCGCATGTCCTGGGCGGTCAGCGGAGCGGCGGCCGCGCGTCGTTCGATCAGGTGGGCGATGCGCGCCGCGCGATAGCCGTAGTCCCAGTCGCGGGAGAGGAAGTACGCATAGTCGTCGGTGACGATCGCGTTGTTCGCGGTGACGATGTACCCCGAACTCGGGTTGTACGAGACGGGCAGTTCGTCGAACGGGATGTAGCCCGTCCAGTCGTAGCTGCTGTCCCATCCCGGCTGCGGCATCCATCCGTCGCCGGCGCCGCGGATCGGGAGGCGCCCCGGGGTCTGGTAGCCGATGTTGCCCTCGGTGTCGGCGTAGATGAGGTTCTGTGCCGGCACATCGAAGAGGGATGCGGCGTAGCGGAAGTCGTCGAAGTCCTGCGCGGTGGAGAGGGCGAAGATCGCGGTCGCGGTCGTGCCGGGGTCGAGTGCGGTCCAGCGCAGGCTGACGGCGTACTCGGCGTCGTCCTGCCCGGCGGGCGGGGCAGCGGGCGCCTCCGTGCCTTCGGCCAGCGCCGGCTCCGGGTCATCGGCGATCGCGGTGAAGTCGTCGGTGAGGCCCGAGATGATGGGTCCGTGCACGGTGGAGCGGATCGTCAGCTCGATGTCATCGCCGCCGGCGACCTTGATGGTCTCGGTGCTCTGCTCGAGCGGGACCAGCGCCCCGTCGCGCCAGTACTCGTCGCCGACGACCCGCTCGACGTAGAGGTCGGTGACGTCGGTGGTGAGGTTGGTGAACCCCCAGGCGACGTTCTGGTTGTGGCCGATCACGATGCCGGGAAGCCCGGAGAACGAGAAGCCGCCCACGTCGAACGGGCAGGCGTCGTTCACGGTCGAGCACTTCAGCTGCACCTGGTACCAGACCGATGGCAGTGAGGCGCCGAGGTGCGGGTCGTTCGCGAGCAGCGGCATCCCCGTCTCGGTGAGGTCGCCGGAGACCACCCAGGAGTTCGATCCGATGCCCTCGCCGACGTCGCCGACGAGCTCGCTCGCCGCCTCGATCACGTTCGAGGTCTCCTCCCACTCGATCGTGGTGGTCGCCTGCTGGATCTCGTCGTCCGATTCGGAGGGCGTGTATGCGGCGGGTTCGGCACCGGTGTCGAGTGCGGGCACCGTCGAGATCTTCGGAACGATCACCGGATTCTCGTCGAACGGGTAGTCGGGGTAGAGCTTCGCGAGCATCTCGCCGGTGTCGACCGACTCGCCCGCGTCGTCGTCCGTGCCGGCATCCAGCTCGGCGGCCAGGAGGGAACGCTCGGTCTCATCCTCGATGTTGCCGCGCAGATCCCAGGCCATGGCCTTGAGCCAGGCGACCGAGTCCGCGGGCTCCCACGGCTCCGGAGCGTAGTCCGGGTTCTGGATTCCGAGAACGGCATATTCGAGCGAGAGCTCTGCGCCCGACCGTGTGGCGAGGTAGGCGTTGACCCCGTCGGCATAGGCCTCGTAGTAGCCGCGGGTGGTGTCGTCCATCGCCTCGACCTCGGCTTCGGCGACGGTGCGCCAGCCGAGTGTGCGCAGGAACGCATCGGTGGCCGCCTGGGATTCTCCGAACATCTCGGCGACCCGCCCCGCGGTGACGTGTCGGCGGAAGTCCATCTCGAAGAACCGGTCCTGCGCGTGCACAAAGCCTTCGGCGTAGAACAGGTCGTCGGTCGAGTCGGCGGTGATCGTCGGGATCCCGCGCTCGTCGCGCTGCACCGTGACCTCGGCCTTCAAGCCGTCGAGTTCAACGGTGCCCGCGGTCTGCGGGAACGAACGCTGGATCGTCCACGTCACGAAGAACGCGGCGGCCACGGCGATCACGACGATCGCGGCCACCACGAGGAAAGAGATGCGTCCGATCCGGGCACCCAGTGACGGGCGCGCGGATACGGCGGACTCCTGCGAATCGGTCATCATCGTCGAGAACTCTTTCGGGTAGACAGGTGGAACTCAGTCCCACCGAGCCCCAGTGCGCGTTTCAGGGTCGCGCCTTCGCATCATATCCGTCCGAGCGCTCATGATCATCTATTCAGGCGCATGTGTTATGTTACCCGTTGCGCTACGCGCGAATCAGGGGCGATGCGGAGGCTCGGCACGAGAGTGCCGTCGGCCGCCGATGTCGGCCGCATCGAGTGGTGGGGGAGACACAGTGGTCGAAGGAGGGTGTGATTTTGGTGAGCATGGATGGAGCGCTGGAACGGCGTTCAGTGAGTGAAGACGTCTATCAGCGACTGCGGGACGCGATCGTCAGTGGCGAGCTGCGACCGGGCGAACCGATCCGCGACTACGAGCTGGCGGCGGACCTCGGGACGTCGAAGACGCCCGTGCGGCATGCGCTGGCGCGACTCGCCGAGGGAGGACTCGTCGAGATGCAGCGCAACCGCTACACGCGGGTGGCTCCCCTCGACCTCGACCGCATCCGAGACGCGCTCGCACTCTTCGGCGACATCTGGATCGGCTCGGTGCGCCATGCGATGCCGCTGATCCAGGCTGACGACGTCACGTATCTCGTCGATCTCACCGAGGACATGTCCGCCGCGGTCGTGGAGCAGGATGTCGTCGAGTTCGGTGGAGCGCTGCGTACCATCGCGAACGGGTTCGCCCGCATCGAGGGCAACTCCACGCGGGTGACCGTCATCGAGTTCCTCGGGCCGCAGATCCGCCGCTTCTCGCAGCACGCGCGGGGCTCGTTCGACTGGGTGGCGGTCGAGAAATCCACAGTCGCTGTCCGCGAGGCCATCCGGCAGCGCGACGCGGCCGAGACCCGCGCGGCGATCGTGACGCTCTTCGACGAGGTGCTGCCGAGCATCATCGACCGCGCCGAGGAGCTCGACGGCGCCGATGAACGGCGCAGCGTCCGCGACTCACCCGCCTAGCGGGTGCACCTCTCCGACGTCGGCAGCACCAGCTCCCGACGTCGGACGTACGGCGTCAGTCGGTGCCGGAGTCGAAAGCCGCGCCCTCGGACGCGGTGTCGACCGCATCCGCCAGGCTCTCATCGGCTTCGGAGACGGAGCCGTGGACCGACTCGGTGATCTCGGCGGACTCGCCGGCGGTCACCCGGCCGACCAGCTCGCCGGTCGCACCGCCCACGAGGCCCAGGCCCGCGTACTGCTCGAGGCGGGCCCGCGAGTCGGCGATGTCGAGGTTGCGCATCGTGAGCTGACCGATACGGTCGACCGGCCCGAAGGCGGCGTCGCCGACGCGCTCCATCGACAGCTTCTCGGGGCCGTAAGACAGGTTCGGCGAGACCGTGTCGAGGATGGTCCAGTCGTCGCCACGGCGCAGACGGATCGTGACGGTGCCCGAGATCGTGAGGCCGACCCAGCGCTGGATCGACTCGCGCAGCATGAGCGACTGCGGCTCGAGCCAGCGGCCCTCGTACATCAGGCGGCCGAGGCGGCGACCCTGCTCGTGGTAGGTGGCGAGGGTGTCCTCGTTCAGGATGCCGTTGACGAGGCGCTCGTAGGCGATGAACAGCAGCGACATGGCGGGAGCCTCGTAGATGCCGCGCGACTTCGCCTCGATGATGCGGTTCTCGATCTGGTCGCTCATGCCGAGGCCGTGGCGACCACCGATCGTGTTCGCCTCCATGACCAGGGCGACCGGGTCGGAGTACTCGACGCCGTTGATCGCGACGGGGCGGCCCGCCTCGAACGTGACGGTGACGTCTTCGGTCTCGATCGCGACCGACGGGTCCCAGAACTTCACACCCATGATCGGGTCGACGGTCTCGAGCGAGACGTCGAGGTGCTCGAGGGTCTTCGCCTCGTGCGTCGCGCCCCAGATGTTCGCATCGGTCGAGTAGGCCTTCTCGGCCGAGTCGCGGTACGGGAAGTCGCGGGCGACGAGCCAGTCGCTCATCTCCTTGCGGCCGCCGAGCTCGGTGACGAAGTCGGCGTCGAGCCACGGCTTGTAGATGCGCAGGCGCGGGTTGGCGAGCAGGCCGTAGCGGTAGAACCGCTCGATGTCGTTGCCCTTGTAGGTGGAGCCGTCGCCCCAGATGTCGACGCCGTCCTCCTTCATGGCGCGCACCAGCAGCGTTCCGGTGACCGCGCGCCCGAGGGGCGTGGTGTTGAAGTAGGTCTTGCCGCCGGAGCGGATGTGGAAGGCGCCGCAGGAGAGGGCGACCAGGCCCTCTTCGACCAGGGCCGTCTTGCAGTCGATCAGGCGCGAGGCCTCGGCGCCGTACTCCAACGCACGGCCCGGGATCGACGCGATGTCGTCTTCGTCGTACTGGCCGAGGTCGCCGGTGTACGTGAAGGGCACGGCGCCCTTCTCGCGCATCCACGCGACGGCGACGGAGGTGTCGAGTCCTCCGGAGAAGGCGATGCCGACGCGCTCGCCGACGGGCAGGGACTGGAGGACCTTGGACATGCTTTCCAGTCTATCCGCGTGCGGCGTGTCGCCCCGTGCCGCGTCAGACGACGGCGACAGCCACGCCGAGGGCTGCGTATGTAACCATGGCGCGGCGGTCGCAACTGAGGAGCGTCACGCCGGCTGTGCGAGCGCAGAGCGCGACCAATCCGTCGTACACCGCTCCACCGGAGACCCCGGCATCGGCGAGAACGTCGACGGCGGTCCGCGCAGTCTCTTCTGGGAGGGAGACCGACCGGGGGAACGCAGTCCGGATCGCGCGAGCCGCGGCGGGCGGAGTCAGACGATTCGGGCCGGGGAGGCGCGTGAGAACGGAGTAGGTCTCAGTCGAAGCGTGGCCCGCGAGTCCGAGGACTGCGCCGGCGCAGGCGGTCTGGACAGCGAGGTGCGCGGTGTTGTCTTCGACGAGGAGAGCGACCGCCGCGCTCGTGTCGAGAAGAAGGTCAGCGCTGGTCGGCAAGGCGCAGCTCGCGGATGTCTTCGGGCGTGAGAGTGGTGCCAGACGACGCGATGACGAGGCGCCCATCCTTCTCGATGAGGTTGTCCGGCGCCTCGATCTCGATTCGGATGCCATTGCCGTCGAGGATCAAGTCGACCGGGCCCGGGATCAGCCCCACGCGCTCACGGAGCGGTGCAGGGATCACGATTCTTCCTGCCTTATCCATGGTTGCTTTCATGCCATCAGAATACCATTTGGTCGGCACGAGGGGGTCGGGCCGACCGACTACTCCGGCGGGGCGACATCCTCATGGCGTGCCGTGCGCAGCGGGGAGAACAGAACGATCAGCGCGGCGACCGTGAACACCACCACGGCCACCGCGATCGTCACGCGGTAGCCGAAAGCGGTGGCGAGGCCGCCCGCGAGCAGTGCGCCGACGAGGAAGGTGACGCGGTTGACCGTGCGGATCGACGCGTTCAGCCGCCCTTGCATGTGGTCGGGGGCTGCGGCCTGGCGGTAGCCCATCTCGTTGGGATCCTCCAGACCCATACCCAGCCCGAACAGGAGCTGCCCGACTCCGAGGGGGATGGCGATGATGGCGAGAGAGGCGATGTCCGAGAGCGGGAGGACGACGATCGCGGTCCAGGCGACCGCCGACAGGATGCGTCCGGTGAGCACGGCGCCGCCGACGCCGAATCGTCTTCCCGCCGCCGGGGCGAGGAGAGCGCCGGCGAATCCGCCGACGCCGCCCATCGCGAGGACGATGCCGAACATCAGCGGACTCAGTCCGAGTTCTCTCAGCGCATAGGGGGCGAATGCGGTCAGCGCGATGCTGTTGCCGAGGAACCAGACGTTGATCGATGCGGCCATCGGGGCGAGCGTGCGGTGGGAGTACGTCCAGCGCAGGCCCTCCATGATGTCGTGTCCGAGGTGGCGGCCATCGGTCCGGCGCTGCGCCTTCGCCTCCTCGACACGGATCCGACTCAACAGCACCGCGCTCACGACGTACGCGACGGCGTCGATCAGGATCGCGAACGGAGCTCCCAGCCAGCCGACGAGGGCACCGCCGACGGCGGGGCCCGTGGTCTGGGCGACCGTGCCTGCCTGGCCGAGGCGCGCATTCGCGGCCACGAGCTGATGCCGGGGCACGAGGCGGGGGAGCATCGGCTGCGCGGCCGAGTCCGCGATGAGGGTGAGCGCGCCGTAGAGCAGGAACAGGGCGCCGAACGACCAGACGGTCAGAGTCCCCGTGAGCCACAGCACGGGCACGAGCGCCAGCGTCAGCGCACGGCCGATGCTCGCGAAGACCATCGCCGGCTTGCGCCGCCATCTGTCCATCAGTGCGCCGACCACCAGGCCGAAGAGCAGGTAGGGCACGACGTTGGCCGCGTTGAGCAGGCCGATCTCGAACGGAGTGGCGTCCAGCGTCGTCACGATCAGGACCTGGAACGCGATCGCGGTCACCGCCCCGGTGAACGCGCCGAGGGTCGAGGACGACCAGAAGAGGGCGAACGCGGGGACGCGCAGCACCTCTTTGGGTCTGTCGCTCATTCCGCCTCGCTCCGTCGCCGCCCGCTGCTGTCATCCTATTCACCGCCTTCTCCCCTGGTGGGTCGAGCCAGGGAGACGCAGCAGGAGGTGGGAGAGTAGGCCCCACGGAGGTGCGGCATGGGCGAAGCAGTCCTGTGGGGTGTGGTGGCGGCAGCGCCACTGTTCATCGGCGCGGTGCTCGCCCTGCTCCGGAAATGGCCGCCGCGGTGGCTCGGCATCGTCCTCGGGTTCGGCGCCGGTGCCCTCATGGCCTCGATCGCGTTCGAGCTCTGGGAAGAAGGGCTCGACCTCGCCGGTCCCGTCCCGCTGGTGGTCGGCGTCGCGGCCGGTGCCATCAGCTACTACATCGCGGATCGCATCCTCGATGCCCGTGCCGCGAAGACCAAGTCACAGGCGGGTGGAGGCCAGCTCGCTGTCGGTGCCCTGCTCGACGGCATCCCCGAGCAGCTCGTGCTCGGCATCGGCCTGGCATCGGGAGAGCCGGTGAGCATCGCGCTGGTGGTGGCCATCCTCGTCTCGAACCTGCCCGAGTCGATCGGGTCGGCCGCCGACCTGCTCGAGGGGGGCATGGCGAAGTCTCGAGTGCTGCTGCTCTGGGCGGGGGTGGCCGTGATCTGTGCGGCGGCGACCGTCGCGGGCTTCGCACTGGCGAGCGTGACGGGTGACGCCTTCCGATCCGCATCGAGCGGCTTCGCGGCCGGAGCGCTGCTGGTGATGCTCGTCGACTCGATGGTCCCCGAGGCGCAGTCCAAGGCGAAGGAATCGACGGGGCTCGCGACCGTGCTGGGCTTCGCGCTCGCCGCGGGGCTGGCGTTGGCGTGAGAGCGCGCGCGACGGCAGACCCCGCCGCTGCGTCTCAGATCTTCGGGTGTGCCGGCTCTCGGCGTACGCTGCGACCGGAGATGCTGTCGATGTGCAGGACCAGAGGGAGACTGCGATCCTCACCCGCCCAGGGGTGCACTCGAGCGGTGATGTCGGCCGCCACTTCTTCGGCCGCTCGGGAGAGGCTGCCGTGCAGCAGGACGCTCCACGCCGTGCTCCCGATCGGATCGTGATAGTCCACCTCGAACGAGACGTCGACAGGCTCGCGCGTCAGATCGGCCAGCAGGCCGTCGGGTGACGTTCGCAGAACCAAATCGTGCCCGGAGACCGCGAAGTTCACCGGGTGGATCTGCACCCGCCCGTCATGGACGAAGCCGATGCGTCCGATCGTGGTGGTGCTCAACAGGTCGTAGGACTGCTGTTCATCGAGTTCTCGGATCATGCGCATTCCTTCCCTCTGGCGCCAGGCTATCCGGGGCGACACGACCCTTCAAGGGAGTCCGCCACCGGCGGAACCGCGCCCCCGCCACCCGGCGGACGGGAGGCGTCGGATCCGCCCCGACCGGCGGGTTACCCTCGGATGCGGCGTGCACGAGGCTGGCGGGACGCCGCCGCGATGGCGGCCGAGGACAAAGGAGTTCTGATGACTGACACGACCCTGGCACGCCCGCCCTTCGACCCCGAGCTCGAAGCGGCTCTCGCCCTCGTGGGCGACCAGATGCCGTCCACGCTCACGCCGGAGATGATCCCGTTCCTGCGTCAGTCGCCGGTCGGTGGCGAGGACGAGATCTTCGCCGCGCTCGCCGAGCGCGGCTTCACGTACCGCGACGTGTCGATCCCCGGCCACGAGGGGGACGAGATCGTCGTCTCCGTGATCGAGAAGGAAGGCAGGACCGGCACCGGTCCCGGCTTCTTCCACACCCACGGCGGCGGGATGATCATCGGCAACCGCTGGCTCGGGGTCGTCGGCTTCCTCGACTGGGCCGAGCGGTTCAACGGCGTGATCGTCACGGTCGAGTACCGGCTCGCCCCCGAGTTCCCCGATCCGTACCCGGTGGAGGACTGCTACGCCGCGCTGCTGTGGGCGGCCGAGAACGCGGGGGAGCTCGGCATCGACCTGTCACGCCTCATGATCGGCGGCGGGAGCGCGGGCGGCGGTCTGGCTGCCGGCACCGCTCTGCTGGCCCGCGACCGGCAAGGCCCTGAGCTGATCGGGCAGCTGCTCATCTACCCGATGCTCGATGACCGCGACGAGTCGGTCTCGACCCACCAGATCGACGGCATCGGCATCTGGGACCGCGGGTCGAACGTCACGGGATGGACCGCCCTCCTGGGCGACCGCAAGGGCACCGACGACGTCTCGATCTACGCCGCCCCGGCCAGGGCCACCGACCTCAGCGGTCTGCCGCCCGCGTTCATCGACTGCGGGAGCGCCGAGGTGTTCCGCGACGAGGATGTCGCCTACGCCACGAAGCTCTGGGAGGCCGGGGTCCAGGCCGAGCTGCACGTCTGGGCCGGCGGCTTCCACGGCTTCGACATGTTCGCCCCGCACACCGCCGTCGCGCAGGCCATGCTCGCCGCTCGCGACAACTGGGTGAATCGCCTGCTCTCCTGAGTCCGATCCCACCCTGCGGGGCCGCACCGACCCCGTAGGGTGGAATCCCCGTGCGCGATGGAGCCCGACATGCAAGATCTGCTGGGGCGGCTCACCGCCCTCGACCCGGATGCCAGTGAGACGCTCAAGGTCGTCACGTACTTCGACGCCCTCGTCGCCCGATCGGTCGGCGTGGAGAGCATGCTGCGCGGGGCCGCTGTGCTCAGCGGCGCGACAGTCGGCCAGCGCGACGGACGGCAGATCGTGCGGGTGCGGGCCGATGGTGTGCGCATCGACCCGATCGAGCCCTCGCATGCCTGGCCGGTGCGCGAGAGCGGGCCGGGAGCGATCGCGTGGATCGAACGCGAGGGTGCCGCGCACACCAACGACGCCATGATCCTGGAACGTCTCGCCCTCGCCCTCGGCATCATCCGCGCACGCCGCTCGGTCGGTCCGGAGAGCGCCGTCGAACTCGCGATCAGCTCCTACGCGGGGTCGGACGAGCGGGCTGCCGCGCTGCCTCGGCTCCGGCTCGGCGCGAGCACGCTGCGCCTGGTCGCCTCACCGCCCGATCCCGCGCCCCTGCCGCAGCATCCGTCGGCGGTGGTCGCCACCCGTCACGGCCTGACCCGCGCGACGATCCTGGATGCCGAGACGGATGCCGTGAGCGCCTGGCCCGACAGCGAAGGGCTGCGCCTCGGTCTCGGCACCGCGGGACCCGGGGAGCAGCTTCCGCGGTCCTGGGCTTCCGCGCTGGTGGCGGTACGGCTGACCAGTCCCGCCGAGCCGATCGTCGACGTCGCCGACCTCGGAGCCCTGCTGCTCGTCGCGGAGGCCGCGGAGCAGGGGCCTCTCCATCCGGATGCCGCCGCGCTCGCCGCCCTCGACGACCGCAGTCGCGAGCTGCTCGACGCCGTCGCCGAGGAGCAGAGCGTGCGCGCCGCAGCCCTGCGCCTGGGTCGTCATCACTCCAGCGTGCAGGAGCGGATGACGGCTCTCGTCGAGACCCTGGGCTACGACCCGCGCACCTCCCGCGGGCATGCTCGGTACGTGCTCGCCCGGATGCTGCTGACGCTCGGTTCCTGAGCGGGTCGTCTCAGTTCAGCGCCGACGTCAGCCGGAACACCCCGTCGAGGAAGGTCGACTTCGCGGGCTCGTGCAGCCACTCGTCGAGGGTCAGCTCGCGCCCCGCGGCGCGGTACTTCTGCTCGACCTCGCGCATCTGCGCCACGAACGACTCACCCCGCACGAGCAGCGACATCTCCGAGTTCAGACTGAACGAGCGGATGTCCATGTTGCTCGAGCCGATCACGGCGACGTCGTCGTCGATCGAGAAGTGCTTCGCGTGCAAGATGTACGGCGCCGGATACAGGAAGATGCGCACTCCCGCGCGCAGCAGGGTCTCGTAGTAGGAACGCTGCGCGTGATAGACCATCCCCTGGTCGCCGAGTTCCGACACGAACAGCTGCACGTCGAGCCCGCGCTGGCAGGCCGTGGTGATCGCGTAGATCATGGCCTCGTCGGGCACGAAGTACGGGCTGGTGAGGATGACTTTCTCGGTGGCGCCGTGGATCAGGGAGAGGAACATCCGCAGATTGTTCTCGGTGCCGTACGCCGGACCGCTGGGCACCATCTGGCAGTGCAGGTCGGCGCCCGCGGGCGTCGGCACGGCGGATGCCGGGACTCGTTCGACGGCCGACAGATCCTCTCCGGTCTCGATCAGCCAGTCGGACAGGAAGACGGCGTCGACCTGGGCGACGACCGGACCCTCGACCCGCGCAATCAGCTCCTGCCACATCAGCCCGCGCTTGATGTTCTTCTCCGCGTTGTAGTCGCGCGAGATGAGGTTCTGCGAACCGACGAACCCGACCCGCCCGTCCACGACGACGAGTTTGCGGTGGTTGCGCAGGTCGGGCCGCTGGTACTGGCCCTTGAACGGCCGCACCGGCAGCATCCACGACCAGGTGACACCGATCCGGTCGAGCTCGGCGAACGTCTCCTCGGACTTCGGGATCTTGCGGGAGGCGATGTAGTCGGCCAGCAGTCGCACGGAGACACCGCGGGAGACCGCCCTCTCGATCGCGAGGAAGAACCCCTGGGTCGTGGCGTCTCGTGCGGCGATGTAGAACTCGACGTGCACGTAGCGCTCGGCCGTGTCGATCGCGGCGGCCATGGCGTCGATCGACCCCTGGTAGTCGTCAATCAGCTCGGCCGACGAATCGCCGACCACCGGCAGCCCCGTGAGCGCGTGGTTCTGCTGAGCCACGCGTTGGAGCCACCGGGGAGCCTGTGCGTCGGGATGGTCGACGGCCTCGGCGGAGATCATCTCCGTGATGCGCCTCTGCTCGTCGCGGCGCTTCTTGGGCAGCCGGAAGTTGCCGATCAGCAGGTACAGGCCCATGCCGATGAAGGGCAACAGGAACACGAGCAGCAGCCACGCCATCGCGGCCGTGGGCTTGCGGTCGCGGGGGATGTAGATCAGGGCGATCACATTGATGGCGAGGGCCGCGAGGGCCAGGATCGTCCAGATCAGGTTCGCGGAGACGAGCGCGTCCATGCGTCCTCCTTCGAGGGGATGCCTGAGTGTGGCACGCGCCGCGGCGCCGTCGGGACGCGGCTCATCCTGCGGGGGTGGGGCATGCGCCGACGTCACGCATGCTCCGGACGGTCACTCGAAGCCGGGGTACTCCTGCAGCTTCGTCTCGAACTCGGCACGGTCGTCTTCGCCGAGCACACCGCTGGCGATCACGACGAGCTGCAGACCCTCGAGCGGTTCTCCGGAGCGGGCGGCCTGCGCTTCGCGCGCGGCGAGGAATCCGCCGTCCTGGTCGTTCGACAGGTCGTAGATGTTGGCGTAGAACCGCATCGGATCGGGGTAGTTCTCGGTGTAGTACTCCCACGTGTGCTGCGTGCGGGGATCGTCGCTGCCGTAGAGCTTCGCGATCATCGACGGGTCGATCCCCGACCCGGTCGGGTCGTTGAAGGAGTAGAGGTTCCACAGCCCGTGCTGCACGACCACGTCGTCGATCGCGGCCATCACCTCTTGCTTGCGCGCGTAGCCCTGCACGGGCTGCTCGGTCGCCCACCCCGCGGAGGTGTACTCGACGAGCATCGATTCGCCGCCGTAGCCGTTGCGTTCGGGGCGCAGATCCTCGTCGCCGACGGCAACCCACGTGTATCCGAATTCCTGGGTGAGCCTCGTCCGGATGTCGGCGAAGAGCTCCTCGGACTGTGCGCGCACCTCTTCCAGAGACTGCTGCCCGAGCGTCTCCTGCGGATCGGTGCCCTTGATGCCGGGGTACGCCTCCGCGTGCTTCTGATCTGCGGTCTTGGCGCCCTCGTAGCTGCCCGCGGCCGAGGTCTGCAGGGCGCTCATGCCGCCGACGGTCGCGACGTTGAACAGGACGGTCACGATCAGCGCGATCGCCCCCAGCTTCCGCGCACGCGGCGAGAACAGGGCGGCGACGACCGTGCCGACCACCACGAGCTGCGCCGTGAGCATCGTGACGCCGTAGAGCACGTCCGTGCCGCCAGCGACCAGCGTGCCGAGCAGGGTCAGCGCGAACAGGACGGCGATGGCGAGGGCGATCCATCCGAGGGCGTTCGCGGGTTGCTTCGGCTCCTCGGGCGTCGGGGTCGCGGGCGGGGCGACGGCGGATTCGCGAGGGGGAGCCGATGCCTGGCGTCGCGCACCGTGATAACCGCCGGGCGGAGGGACGGGAGGTGCCCCTTCGGCCCCGGCGAGGTAGCGGGCCCGCTGCTGCTCGTGATCGCTCACCACGGCTTGTCCGTTCCCGTGCCGCCGGGCTCATCGCCCTGCTGCTGATCCCGCTCCTGCGTGCCCTGTTCGAGCTTGCCCTCGAGTTCGTCGAGTTTGCCCTCGGAGGGCTGCTCGTCTTCACCGGGCTGCTGCTCGGGTTCCTGTGGCTCCTGCTGTTGCTCCTGCTGCTTCTGCTTGAGCCGATCCTCGGTGCCGTCGAGGGTGTCGGACATGTCGCGCTGCGGGTCGGAGGACTGCTGCTGCGCCTCTTCGCTGTGACACTCCTCCGGCGTTTCGACCGTGATGGTCAGTGCCTCGCCGTAGAACTCGGCGGCGGCGGCACCGTCGCCGTCGGCACGCGCGGCGTCGCCCATCCGCTCGACGACGAGCGCGAGGTTGATCCGCACCCCGCATACCTCCAGTCCGGTGGCGAGATCGAGCGCCTCTTCGAGCTCAGCCCTGGCCTCGGGCAGCTGCTCGGCCGCGCCGAGGGCGGTTCCGATGTTGAACGGTGCCTTGTACGGTTCGAACCAGTTGAGGAAGTCCTGTCCGCGCGCCGAGGCTTCGGAGCCTGCGAAGTCGTCGACCACGTACGCGGTGATCGCCTGATGAGCGAACGCGTACATGCTCAGCAGCTTGCCCACGAAGAACAGGGCTGCGAGGGTGAGCGGGATGGTCCCGATCGCGACCCACCGGCGGATGCTGCGCCGGCGACGGTTCGAGCGGAGCAGCGCGGCCGCTGCCTCGTTCGGGAGGGGTGTGCGGTGCGCTTCGGTGACGGGGCGTGTCGAAGCGTGCCTCACGCTCCACCTCCTCGCCAGTCGCGCCCCGTGCTGCGGCAGACGAGCGGTCCTCGAATCGGCACGGGAAGCGCTGAACATCCTATCCAGGGAACAACAGAGCCGACCTCAGGTATCCCCGAGGTCGGCTCCCTGTCCGTGCGCCCTAGCCTGCGGTGGGCAGGGTGAACTGCGAGAACGTCGACGGTGTGGCGGTGCAGTCGTTCTGGATGTAGTTCGCACCGTCTGCGGTGTTGCCGCCGAGCAACGTGAGGCACTGGCCGGAGTGGCTGGCGACGAGCTGGCTGTAACCGTTGCCCAGGTCCTTCAGGCTCCACAGGAGGTGCGCCTGGTCGGAGCAGTCCCACTGCAGCACCTGCGCGTGTCCCGACAGGACCTTGGCGCTCAACGACACGGCGAGGCACGCTCCTGTCGCCACGTTCTTGAGCTGGACCTTTCCGTACGGCTTCGGCACGATGGTCCACTGCTGGGATGCGGCTTTCGTGACGGGCTGCTGGACTGCGGGGGAGGCGGAGCCGGAGACTCCGAGGGCCTTGCCGCTGTCCTTCGCGACCAGCGCGACGGTGCCGGCGGGGCGCAGGAGGAACTTGAGGTTGTCCGCGCCGGTGGTCGCGCCGCAGTCGGTCTGGACGTAGTTCGCGCCGTCTGCGGCGCCGCCACTGAGCGTGAGGCACTTGCCGGAGTGGCCGGCGACGAGCTGCCCGTAGCCGTTGCCGACGTCCGTGAGGCTCCAGAGGAAGTTGGCGGTGTCGGCACAGGCCCACTGCAGCACCTGCGCGTTTCCCGACAAGACCTTGCTCAAGGACACCGCGAGGCAGGCCCCGGTGGCCACGTTCTTCAGTTGGAACTTGCCGTCCGGCTTCGGAACCGTGGTCCACTGCTGTGATGCCGCTCCCGTGACGGGCTGCTGCACCGTGGGGGATGCGGTGCCGGAGACTCCGACGGCCTTGCCGCTGAACTTCGAGACCAGCGCGATGGTGCCGGTCGGCGGCGTCGTCCGGGCGACGCCGCTCGTGGCGGTGTTCCCGGCGGCGTCCTTCGCGACGACCGTGTACTGCGGCAGCGGACCGGTCGGGGCCGCCGTGTCGGTGAGCACGACGTCCGGACGCTTCCACCAGGTCGCATCCGCCGTCGTGGTCGCAACGGGCGTCGAGGTGCCCGACCGGTAGAGCTCGTACGTCAGCGTGAGATCGTCACGATCCCAGTTGGCGGGAATGGTGACGGTGACGCGCTTCGCATCGTCGGTGGTTCGCGTTGCAGAGCCGACCCAGTCGTCGCCGGAGAGGCGCGGCTTGTCCTTCGCTCCGCCGGGAGGCGTGGTCGAGAAGCGGACGATGCCTTCGAATTGGCCGTTGTTGACGGAACGGAACTCGCCGCCGATGGAGATCATGTTCCCGGTTCCGGTGATCGACAGGCCCGCCTGACCCAGTCCCGAGGTCACGCCGACGGCCCAGTCCGGCGACCACGCGTAGGCCGAGGGAGCGGGCGTGCCCGCCCAGTCCTTGTACTTGGGAGCCGCAGGCTGGTGTCCGAGTGTTCCGCGCGCGTCGGCCGTGAAGGCTTCGGAGTAGCGGTGCGTGGTCTTCGGCTGCTCCGGGTGCAGGCCGACAGTCCCGCAGGCGTGGGTGTGGCTCGTGGTGTAGACCACCTTGCCCGTGGAGTAGACGCCGTAGTGGTCCCCGAGGCAGTCGGCGACCCAGCGGATCTTGCCGGTGCCGGCCTCGGCGGCGAACGCGCCTTCCAGGTTGACCGTCTCGCCCACCTCGAAAGCCCAGGCGGTGCCGTAGACACCGGTCGCGTCGGTGGCGAGCCCGAAGATCCCGGCTTGCCCCGCGGAAGTCGCGGTCGCTCCGTTCTTGATCGTCTGGGGGGCCTGCCAGTTCGTGTCCACGACGCCGCTGCCCTTCCAGACCGCGCCGAGACCCCGCATCGCGGTGTTGCCGCTGATCTGCGTGAAGCGTCCGCCGATGATGGTGTCTTTCCCGGCCGGGTCCATGACCATGGCGTCGACCTGCTGGTCGGTCGTGGGTGCCCAGGGCAGGAGGGCGCCGTTCGAGGCTTCGAAGGCGGCGAGGTTCTTGCGTGCGGTGCCGTTGCCCTGCGTGAAGAGCCCGCCGGCGTAGACGCTGGTTCCGGAGGTCGTCAGCGCGTAGACGCCCGTTCCGCCGATGGAGGGCACGAAGCCCGGGACGAGCTCGCCGGTCTTCGCGTCGAGGGCGGCGATGTTCCAGCGGTCTTTGCCGTTGACGGAGTTGAAGGCGCCGCCGATGTAGATGCGGCTGCCGTCGGGCGATGCGGCGACGGCCTTGATGACGCCGTTGACCGTGGGTGCGAAGGGGAGCAGTGCGCCGGTGTCGATGTCGTAGGCGAGCACGTTCGAACGCGCGGTGAGCGCGGTACCTGGTGCGGCCTTCGGTTCGCGGGCGTTGTCGAACTTGCCGACCGCGTAGACGGTGGACCCGATGGTCGTCTGCGCCCAGACGTAGCCGTCGTCGATCTGGACGGTCGGAATCGGGTCTGACGTGACGACGTTGTCGTCACGTTGCAGCAGGGGCGGCAGCGACGGCGAGACTTCCGCCGCCACCGCCGCTCCGCCACCGAACGAGACCAGGCCGCTCACGACCAGGACACCGACGACGGCGCCGATGGCCGCCTTTCGGACGCGCTTCAGCGCAAGGATGTTCCCCATGTGTTGTTCCCCAGTGATTTGATGTCGACCTTCAGGCCGGCATGCCGTCGCCGTGCGTTCCCTCACCGAGACGGCTTCCCCACGAGTCCGCACCCGGTCGGTTCGCAACGACGAACCCCAGTCGGAGCACGATAGCTACCGACATGTAAAATAATAGCATATGGGGTGCGGCCCGTGAAGACGGCCGACATCAGCCTCGGCTAGTTCATTGCCCCCATGGCGATGCCCCCGCTGGTGGCGGTGTTGCCGTCGGCATCCTTCGCCACCACCGTGTACTCCAGCGGAGTGTCGCTCGGCGCTGTCAGGTCGACGAGGGTGATGTCCGGTCGGTTCCACCAGGTTGCATCGGCGGTCGTCGTGGCCACCGGCGTGGGGCTGTCCGAGCGGTGGAGCTCGTACGTCAGCGTCAGGTCGTCGCGATCCCAGTTCGCAGGGATGGTGACGGTGACGCCCTCGGCGCCTTCGGCGTCCGGCGTGACGGTTCCCGTCCAGCTGTCGCCGGAGAGACGCGGCTTGTCCTTGGCTCCTCCCGGAGGTGTCGTCGAGAAGCGGACGATGCCCTCGAACTGGCCGTTGTTGACGGAGCGGAACTCGCCGCCGATGGAGATCATGTTCCCGGTGCCCGTGATGGACAGGCCCGCCTGACCCAGTCCTGAGGTCACGCCGACGGCCCAGTCCGGAGTCCAGTTGTAGGCCGAGGGAGCGGGTGTGCCCACCCAGTCCTTGTAGTTGGGTGCGGCGGGCTGATGACCGAGCGTTCCGCGAGCATCCGCCGTGAAGGCCTCGGAGTAGCGGTGCACGCGCTCGGTCTGCTCAGGGTGCAGGCCCATGGTGCCGCACGAGTGGGTGTGGCTCGTCGTGTAGACGACCTTGCCCGTGGAGTAGACGCCGTAGTGGTCGCCGATGCAGTCCGCGACCCAACGGATCTCACCCGTCCCGGCCTCGGCTGCGAACGTGCCTTCGAGGTTTCCGACTTCGGCGGCCGCATATACCCAGCCGGTGCCGTACACGCCGGTGTCATCGGCTGTGAGGGCGAAGATTCCGGCCTTGCCTGAGGCGGTGCCGCTGTTCGATCCATTCTTGATCGAGTCGGATGCCAGCCAGGCGGTGTCCACTGCGCCGGTGGTCTTGTCGACCGCGCCGAGGCCGCGCATCGTGGTGTCGCCGCTGACCTGCGAGAAGCGTCCGCCGATGATGGTGTCCGCCCCCGCGGGGTCCATCACCATCGCGTCGACCTGCAGATCGGTCGTCGGCGCCCAGGGCAGCAGAACGCCATCGGATGCATCGAACGCGGTGAGGTTCTTCCGTGCCGTGCTGTTGGCCTGCGTGAACAGGCCGCCGGCATAGACGCTGGTGCCCGAGGTCGCCAGGGCGTAGACGCCCGTTCCGCCGATCGAGGGCACGAAGCCGGGGACCAGTTCGCCGGTCTTCGCGTCGAGGGCGGCGATGTTCCACCGGTCTTTGCCGTTGACGGAGTTGAAGGATCCGCCGATGTAGATACGGCTGCCGTCCGGCGACGCAGCGACGGCCTTGATCACCCCGTTGACTGTGGGGGCGAACGGCAGCAGCGCCCCGGTGTCGATGTCGTAGGCGAGCACGTTCGACCGCGCCGTCAGCGCCGTTCCCGGCGCGGCCTTCGGTTCGCGGGCATTGTCGAACTTGCCGACGGCGTACACCGTCGACCCGATCGTCGTCTGCGCCCACATGTAACCGTTGTCGATCTGGACCGTCGGAATCGGATCCGACGTCACGACGTTCTCGTCGCGCTGCAGTAGCGGCGGCGGCGACGACGAGACTTCCGCCGCCACCGCCGCTCCGCCACCGAACGAGACCAGGCCGCTGACGACCAAGACGCCGACGACGGCGCCGAAGGCCGCCTTTCGCGCGCGCTTCAGCGCAGAGTTGTTCCCCATGATGTTGATTCCCCAGTCATCTGACGCCGACCCCAGATCGGCATGACGTCGCCGTGCGCTCCAGACTGGACGGCTTCCCCAGAGGCCGTGCTCAGTCGGTTCGCAACGACGAACCCCCAAGTCGAAGCATGATAGCTATCGACATGTAAAATAATAGCATATCGGATGCCGGTTTGCGAAGCAGGGCGAGATCAGCCCCGTTGCAGACCTGAAATCGATGGCTCTCGTTCACTCCACTCAGGATGCGGAGGCGGGCGGCCGGAGACCCTTCGATCAGTTGGGCTCGATCCAGGTGATGCCGCCGCTGGTGGCGACGTTGCCGTCGGCGTCCTTCGCCGTCACCGTGTACTCCCGTGGCGTATCGTCGGTCGCTGTCTCGTCCACGAGGGTGACGAGCGGTCGGTTCCACCAGGTCGCGTCGGCCGTCGTCGTGGCCACCGGCGTCGCGCTGTCGGAGCGGTGGAGCTCGTAGGTCAGCGTCAGGTCATCACGATCCCAGTTGGAGGGGAGGGTGGCGGTGGCGCCGGTGGAACCGTCGGCGTTCCGCTCGACACTTCCTGTCCAGTCGTCGCCGGAGAGACGCGGCTTGTCCTTCGCTCCTCCCGGAGGCGTGGTGGAGAAGCGGACGATGCCCTCGAACTGCCCGTTGTTGACGGAGCGGAACTCACCTCCGATGGAGATCATGTTCCCGGTGCCCGTGATGGACAGACCGGCCTGACCCATACCCGTGGTCTGGCCCACGCCCCAGTCCGGGGTCCAGGCGTACGCGGATGGTGCCGGGGTTCCTGCCCAATCCCTGTAGTTCACGTTGGGTTGGTGTCCCAGCGTTCCCCGGGTATCGGCAGTGAAGGCTTCGGAGTAGCGGTGCGTCGTCTGCCGCTGTTCGGGGTGCAGGCCCACGGTCTCGCAGGCGTGGGTGTGGCTCGTCGTGTAGACGACCTCGCCGGTGGAATAGACGCCGTAGTGGTCGCCGAGGCAGTCGGCGATCCAGCGGATCTTGCCGCTGCCGGCTTCGGCGGCGAAGCCCCTTCCAGGTTGGTCGGCTGTACCGCTCCGTAAGACCAGGTGGTGCCGTAGACGCCCGTCGCGTCGGTGGCGAGACCGAAGACTCCCGTTTGCCCCGCGGAACGCGTGATCCGGACCTTGTTGATCGCGGACGGCGTCTGCCAGGCGGTGTCCACTGTGCCGGTGGTCTTGTCGACCGCTCCGAGGCCGCGCAGTGCGGTGTTGCCGCTGATCTGCGAGAAGCGTCCGCCGATGATCGTGTTCGCCCCGGCCGGGTCCATCACCATGGCGTCGACCTGCTGGTCGGTCTGCGGCGCCCACGGCAGGAGGGTGCCGGTCGCGGTGTCGAATGCGGTCAGGTTCTTCCGTGCGGTGCTGTTGGCCTGGGTGAACAGGCCGCCGGCATAGACGCTCGTCCCGGAGGTCGTGAGGGCGTAGACGCCCGTTCCGCCGATGGAGGGCACGAAGCCGGGGACCAGTTCGCCGGTCTTCGCGTCGAGGGCGGCGATGTTCCACCGGTCTTTGCCGTTGACGGAGTTGAAGGATCCGCCGATGTAGATGCGGCTGCCGTCGGGTGATGCAGCGACGGACTTGATCACGCCGTTGACCGTGGGTGCGAACGGCAGCAGTGCGCCGGTGTCGATGTCGTAGGCGAGCACGTTCGAACGCGCCGTGAGTGCCGTGCCCGGTGCGGCCTTCGGTTCGCGCGCGTTGTCGAACTTGCCGACGGCGTAGACCGTGGACCCGATGGTCGTCTGCGCCCAGACGTAGCCGTCGTCGATCTGGACGGTCGGAATCGGATCCGACGTGACGACGTTCTCGTCGCGTTGCAGCAGTGGAGGCGGTGAGGTCTCTGCCGCCATCGCTGCTCCGCCACCGGATGAGACCAGGCCGGCGGCGACCAGGGCCCCGACGGCGGCGCCGATGGCCGCTTTCCGGGCGCGCTTCAGCGCAAAGATGTTCCCCATGTATTCGTTCCCCAGAGATAGATGCCGGCCCTTCAGGCCGACATGACATCGCCGCGCGTTCCCACCGAGTCGGCTTCCCCACGAGCCTGCGACACGGTCGATCCGCGACGACGAACCTATGCCCGGACAGGTAGCCCGTGGCAGGTAAAACGATACGGACCGGAGGGCGGGAGCGCCACGGATCCCGCACCTTCATACCGGATCGCGCACGGCCCCGGTGGTCGCGTCGAGCGTGAGGCGATCGGTGCTACTGCCCGGAGCCGCCGGGATGCCGCTGCCGCGTCGGGCGCAGCTGCCGGAGCTTCGCGATGAGCATCGTCGCGCGCGTGAGCTCGATGCCCAGGATGAGGAGGATGATCAGCGCCGCGACCCAGTACAGCTCCGTCACGTTGCCGACCTCGCCCGACTCGGCGTAGTTGGTCGTGGTGGCCGGCGCCTCCGGCAGCACGGGGGCGGCCTCTGCGGTCCG
Source organism: Microbacterium sp. ISL-59 (assembly GCF_018613945.1). NCBI lineage: Bacteria > Bacillati > Actinomycetota > Actinomycetes > Micrococcales > Microbacteriaceae > Microbacterium > Microbacterium sp. ISL-59. The sequence continues at coordinate 1,175,769 of NZ_JAGGPG010000002.1, read as the reverse complement.
ATGCTCGTACTCCACGCCGAGCTGGTCGGCGATGGCCTCCAGGTTCGTCTCGTCGATCACCGAGAGCGCATCTGCCCCCTCGTACTGGATGTACTCGGCGCCGCCCTCGGAGAGCCCGCCCGTCGTGATGCGCATCGGCCCGCCCTCCGCCGTGCCGTAGCCGAACACGGCCCCTGCGTCGGTGTACTTCGCGCTCGAGCTGAACGACTCGGGCTCGCTGTCGACCGTCTGCTCGCCGTCGCCGAAGTAGAACACCATCCGCGAGCGGTCGGGTGACGACTCCGCGGCCGAGGTGAGGGTCTCGGTCAGCAGTGGCGCCGCGATGCCGATCGAGCTGCCTCGCGACTGACTCGTCACCTCGGGACGCAGCACCTCCAGCGATCCCATGAGCGCCGTGGTGTCGGTGGTCAGTGGCATCCGCAGTTCGGCCGCTGCATCCGAGGTGATGAGGGCGAAGCGCGCTCCCGGGTACTCCTCGACCAGCGCGCGCACGTCTTCGCGGATGCCGTCGAGTCGCGGTTCGCCGTCGCCCCAGTCCTCGGCCACGATGCTCGCCGTCGTGTCGACGACGAGCACGATGTCGGTGTCGGTCGCGAGCGTTTGCGTCGCGCCTCCCGGGATGCCGGGGCGCAGCAGCAGCGCGGCGCACGCGAGCACCAGCACCAGGCGCATCGCCCACAGTGCGCGGTGTCCGGCGACCGTGCGCGCGTCGGCGGGCGTCCCTCCGGCAGACCGCGGCGGTCGCACCAGGACCCAGATCGCGAGTGCGGCGATCGGGGCGATCAGCAGCAGGATCAGCAGCGGGTTCAGCACGGGCTGGAAGATCACAGTCGCACCCTCCACAGCACCACGACGAAGCCGAGGAGACAGACCGAGAGCACCGCGATCCAGAGATTCGGTGCGTCGGTCCAGACCACCTGCGCCTCGCCGCGCAGCTCGGTCGCCTCCTGCTCCTGCACCTGCTCGACGATGTCGGAGACCGTCGTCGTGTCGCGCAGGCCGAACGCGGCCCCGCCGGTGGCCTCAGCCGCGGCGGTGAGCTCCGCGCTGACGTCGGCATCCTTGCCCTGCACCGGGTTCAGGGCGAACACCCGCACCTCCTTCGAGGCCGCATACGCCGCCGCCTCGTCGAGCGTGACGATGGAGGCGCCGTTGACCTCGTTGTCGGTCGCGAAGATCACCGACCGCGAACGGTCGTCACCCGGACGGTCGAACCCCATCGTGCAGGCGGCGAGGCCGTCTCCGATCAGGGAGGCGCCGTCGCCGTTGAGGGTGCCGACCCAGTGTTCGGGGATCTGGTCGACGTAGTCGAAGCTCCGGGTCATGCTCTCCAGGTGCTCGCGGATGAAGTCGTAATCGTCGGTCAGCGGGAAGATCTGCACCGGGGAGCTGTTGAAGATCGTCAGCCCGATCCGCTCGCCCTCGAAGTCGTCGAGCAGCTCTTCGAAGACCGTCAGCACCTCGACGTCGACCTCGGACATCGAGCCGGAGACGTCGAGGCACAGCATGATGTCGCGGCTCGTGTTGACCGGCTGGATGGTCTGGGCCGACATCGGTCGAGCGGCCACGACGCCCGCCACGATCGCCGTCACCGCGCCCAGGGCCAGAATGCCCGACAGCGCGAGAGCCCGCCGCGCCAGCGCACGACGGAACGTCGGCAGTGCGCGCAGTCGTTCGGCGCGAGCGACGCGCGCCGTGTCGCCGCCGCGACCGCCTCCGCTCCGCCGCAGCCCGAGGATCAGGCCGACCGTGACGGCGACCAGGACGACGGCGACCGCGGCGACCAGCATCCACACGTTCGCTAGTGCCACGCCCGCACCACCGTTCGTGCCGCCTCGGCGCCCGCGATCGGATCGATGGCCGGCCCCGGACGGAAGATGCTGGGGTAGTAGTGCCTGCCCATGGCGTCGATCAGGGCAGGATGCACGCCCCGCGCCACGAGGTCGTCGAGCGCGAGCACCGGGGCCTCGAGGCCGCTGTACTCGTTCACGAAGGTGCGGACGACGCGGCTCAGCTCGAGGTTCGCTTGCCGGGCACTGAGTCGGCTCTCGCGGTACTCGTTCTCGATCTGCTGGATGCGACCCATGTACTCGGTGCGCAGCTGCGACAGCACGTCGATGATCAGTGGCGGGTGCCCGGCCGCATCATCCACGGGGAGCGTGCGCCGCGGCCGCGTGAGCACGATGAGCAGCCATGCGCCGAGCACCAGGAGAATCAGGATGCCGATCGCGAGCAGCATCCATCCCCAGCCGTACTGCGCCGGCGGGTAGAGCTCTTCAGAGCCGGGCATTCGACCTCCGGTTCAGCAGCTGCAGCAGCTGCACGACGGCGTCGTCCTGCCCGTCGAGAGAGGAGTGGCTGATCTCGAGGCGGGTGAGGAGCTCATCCCGGCGCGCCGCGTCGGCATCGTGCTGCGCGGTCAGCTCCTGCACGATGGCGCGGTCGCCCTGCACGAAGTCCGGCACCTGCCAGCGGCTGTCCGCATCGCTGCGGATGCGTCCGGTGGCGTGATCCAGCACCGGGTCGGCGTCGCGCAGGGTGAGCCAGAGCACGTCGTGCTGCACGCGCAGGCGGCGCAGCATCCGCTCGGTCTCGCTCGTCACGGGGGCCTCGTCGGTGATGACGACCACGATCATCCGGCGCGAGATCGTGCGGGTCACGAACGAGAGCAGGGCGTCGCGGTCGCTGGGCGCCGAACTCTCGTCGATCGCCCGGTCGATCGTGCGCAGGGCGTGTTCGAGCGCGCCCTCACTGCGGCCGGGCGCGAGACGCCGCACCTTCGCCGCGTCGCCGTAGACGGTACTGAAGTCGTCGCCGTGGCGCAGCGTGAGCACGCCGAGCGCCCCCGTCGCGAGGATCGCCAGCTCCTTCTTCGATCGCTCGTCGGCGGCGAGGGCCGACATCGAGCGGCCCGTGTCGACCACGAACAGCACCGTGTGCATGCGGGTCGCGCGGGAGCGTTTGACGAGCGGGGTGCCCAGCCGCGCGGTCGCCCGCCAGTCGATGTCGCGTACCTGATCGCCGTACTCGTACTTGCGCAGGTCTTCGAAGTCGAGGCTGCGCCCGTGCAGGAGCGACGCGTAGGCGCCGTCGAGCGCGTGCAGCGACTTGCGCGTCGAGTGGATGAAGAGCTTGCTCTTCACCTGCGTGATCAGGCTGGCCATCGGAGGGGTCAGGGCGTGGGGACCGACGCGAAGATCTGGTCGATGATCTCTTCGCTGCGGACGCCCTCGGCATCCGCCTCGAAGGTCAGCAGCACGCGGTGGCGGAGCACCAGGTGGCGCAGCTCGCGGATGTCTTCGGGCAGCACGTGGGAGCGGCCCTTCAGCAGCGCCAGCGCCCTGGACGCTTGCAGGAACGCGATGCTCGCGCGCGGGCTCGCGCCGTACTTGATGAAGCGGGCGCGCTCCTCGCCGATGTACGGCGCCGGGTTCCGGGTCACGTAGGCGATCGACACGATGTAGTTGCGGATCGCGGGGTCGACGTAGATGCGGCTCGCGACGTCTTGCAGCAGGCGCACGTCGTCGAGGCTCACGGCGCTGGTCACATGCCGGTCCGGGTCGAGCACGCCCGAGTCGATGCGGCTGAGCACCTCGAGCTCTTCGGCCGGGCTCGGGTATTCGACGATCTCCTTGAGCAGAAAGCGGTCCATCTGCGCCTCGGGCAGTTCATACGTGCCCTCCTGCTCGATCGGGTTCTGCGTCGCGATCACGAGGAACGGCTTCGGCAGGTGGTGGATCTCGCCGCCGATCGTGGTCTGGTGCTCCTGCATCGCCTCGAGCATCGCGCTCTGCGTCTTGGCGCTGGAGCGGTTGATCTCGTCCAGCAGCACGAAGTTCGCGTGCACCGGACCGAGCACGGTGCGGAAAGAGCCCGTCGCCGCGTCGTAGATCTGGTTGCCGGTGATGTCGCTCGGCAGGAGGTCGGGGGTGCACTGGATGCGCTTGAACTGCGCCTTCACGGTGTCGGCGAGGGTGCTGGCCGCCGTGGTCTTGGCGAGGCCCGGCACGCTCTCGAGCAGGATGTGGCCGCCGGCGATGAGCGAGACGAGCAGGCTCGTGCGCAGCCGCTCCTGGCCGACCATCTTCGCCGAGTAGGAGGTGGAGATGATGCGCAGGACCTCGGTGGCCCTGGCCATCTCGGCATCCGTCGGAGCGCCGTTCGCCGGTGCTGATGCCGGTGCCGACGCGGGTGCGGGGTCGGGTGTGCGCACGGGGGCAGGCGGGGGCGGAGGCGCGGCCGGATACGGGGATGCGGCGTTCAGGTCATGCATGCTCTCTCCTCCTGAGGAGCGCGGCGCGTCCCCCCGCGGACCAGCGTAATAGCTGCGCCTGTGGGGCGGGATTCTCCCCGTCGGGCGGAGCTCTCATCGCGAACGCTCCGCCCCACGTCGAGATCTCCGCCCCGGGCGTTCCCCTCGCCGCCGGCTCGCGCGACCGACACTGATACCGTCGAAGGGCAGCCGCTTTCCGGGCAGGTCGAGCTTTTCGCTCCCACCGGGACAGACCTGTTCCTCGCTCGGATGCGGCCGCTGACCGATACATGACTGAAGAGTATGAGGACGATACGTGACGAGCAGAGAACGAGTAGCGATCATCGGCGCCGGCCCCTCGGGTATGGCGCAGCTGCGGGCCTTCGAGTCCGCGGGCCGGGCGGGGGCGGACATCCCCGAACTGGTCTGCTTCGAGAAGCAGGCCGACTGGGGCGGGCAGTGGAACTTCACCTGGCGCACGGGACTCGACGAGTTCGGCGAGCCGGTGCACTCCAGCATGTACCGCAACCTGTGGTCGAACGGCCCGAAGGAGGCGCTGGAGTTCGCGGACTACAGCTTCGACGAGCACTTCGGCCGTCCCATCTCCTCGTATCCGCCGCGTCCGGTGCTGTGGGACTACATCGCCGGCCGCCTGGAGAAGAGCGACGTGCGCGACCTGATCCGCTTCCAGACCGTGGTGCGCTGGATCGAGTTCGACAGCGAGCGCGAGGTGTTCACACTCACCAGCGAGAACCTGCCCACCGGTGAGTCGACCGTGGAGGAGTTCGACCGCGTCATCGTCGCCAGCGGGCACTTCTCCTTCCCGAACATGCCGGACTTCGCCGGTATCGAGACCTTCCCCGGCTACATCAGCCACGCCCACGACTTCCGTGGCGCCGAGGCGTTCGCCGCCAAGGACGTGCTCGTGATCGGTGCGAGCTACTCGGCGGAGGACATCGGCAGCCAGGCGTTCAAGATGGGCGCGCGCTCGGTGACGGCGAGCTTCCGCTCAGCGCCGATGGGCTACGACTGGCCCGACGGAATCGAGGAGCGCCCGGTCGTCGAGCGGTTCGAGGGCAGCGTCGCATTCTTCGCCGACGGCACCTCGAAGCACGTCGATGCAGTGATCATGTGCACCGGGTACCTGCACAAGTACCCGTTCCTCCCCGATGACCTGGCGCTGTCGTCGCCGAACAACGTTTACCCCGACGGTCTCTACCGCGGCGTGGTCTGGCAGGGCAATCCGCGTCTGACCTACCTCGGCGCGCAGGACCAGTGGTTCACGTTCAACATGTTCGACGTGCAGGCCTGGTTCGTGCGCGACCTGATCCTCGGCCGCATGGCGCTGCCGGACGAGGCCGAGCGCGCCGCATCCATCGCCGAGTGGCGCGCGCGATTCGGGCAGATCGACTCGGCGGCCGCGGAGATCCGCTTCCAAGCCGACTACATCCGCGACCTGCTGGAGCTCACCGACTACCCGGAGTTCGACATCGACCGGGTCGTCGAGATCTTCCTCGCGTGGAAGCACGACAAGCAGGACGACATCATGGGCTACCGTGACCGCGTGTACGAGTCGGTCATGACCGGGACGCTCGCGGTCGTGCACCACACGCCGTGGCTCGAAGAGCTCGACGACTCCCTCGAGCGGTACCTCGATGTGGATCCGGATGCCGTCGAGCCGGCGCGCCTCATCGCGGGGCAGCCGCGCGACGACGACCGCGAGGCTCTCGCCACCGTCTGACCGTCCGCTCGCCCCCTTCTGCGCGAGCCGCCCCCTTCCGTGCGCACGGAAGGGGGCGGCTCGTCCGCAAGGGGGTGGGGGGGAAGTCAGTCGGTTCCGCGGCGCCTTCCGATCCAGACCACGCCCGCGGCCACTCCGACGATCGCGACGGCGATGCCGACGATGTATCCCGAGACCCCGAGGTAGCCGCCGGGAACCAGGTGCGGGTCGAGGAACGGATAGGGGTACCACCAGGGGTCGCCGGTGGCTGGAGCGATGATGAAGTTCGCGCGGATCAGCGTGTAGACGGCCCAGGCCAAGGGGAAGATCGCCGTGATGGCGACGGTGCTCCACCCCAGCGCGCGGCGGCGCGGGGCGAACAGCACGTCGATCAGCAGGACCAGCGGGATGACGACGTGCAGCACCTCGTTCGACCAGGGGACGGTGACACCCTGGGGGAGTTCGACGTTCCGCAGCAGCGTGTTGTAGACGATGCCGGTGACGATCATGTAGGTGCTGACGCACACCAGGAGCACCGCGAGCCAGCGGGGTTCCGCGTCGGTGGTGCGGCGGTGGCGCAGAGCCCAGATCGCGGCGATGAGCAGGACGATCGCGGCGAGGATGTTCGACTCGATCGTGAAGAAGCTGAGGAAGTTCGCCGCCACCGTCGGCAGGTGGCCGCCCCACTCGGTCGTCGCATCGAGGCCGTTCTGCACCGAGCGGGTCAGCTGCGCGGCGACCGCCGCGAGCGCGAGCAGGGCTGCGGCGATGCGCAGATAGGGCCACCAGGTCGTCATTTCGCCTCCGGACGCAACTGTAGCGGCAGATTTCCGTAGACCGTGGGACCGATATATCGATATCGTCGGATCGTTCACGCAGGTGCGCGCATGGCGGAGGGGCAGATGAGCGACAGCGGTAATGGCACGGTCGATGCGGGTGTGGTGAAGAAGGGGCGGTTCCGGCGAGCCGGCCTCAGCATCCAGTCGAAACTCCTCATCATGCTGCTGGCGGTGAGCCTCGTGTCATCCGTGATCGTGGGAGCCATCGGCTTCATCAACGGGCGCCAATCCCTCCACGACTCGGCGGTGGATCAGCTCATCACGATCCGCTCGATGCGGGCGGCAGAGGTCACGACGTTCATGGAGAGCGTTCGTCGCGATGCCTCCCTGCACTCGCGGAACCTCAGCGCGCAGAACATGTCGACGGCGGTCAATGCGGGCTTCGCCGACCTCGCCGACGTGGAGCTCGACGAGAGCCGGCGCGACGCGGTGGAGTCCTATTACCAGGACGTCTTCATCCCCGAGCTCGAGGGGCGGTCGGGCGAAGAGTACGGCGATACGGCATTCATCCCGGAGACCAGTGCCGGGCAGTACGTGCAGTCGGAGTACGTCACGGGCAACGAGGACTTCGACGCCGACTACGACGCGCAGCTCGATCTCACCGACAGCGGGGACGGCACGAGCTACTCGGCTGCGACCGGAAGGTACGGCGACTACTTCACGCGCCTGGTGCAAGAGGCCGGCTACGAGGACGCCCTGCTGCTCAACCTCGACGGCGATGTCACCTACTCCGCCTACAAGGGGGTCGAGCTCGGTACAAACCTGCTGACCGGTCCCTACCGCGAATCCGTCCTGTCGAAGGCATACTCCGAGGCGATCGCGACCAACTCCGTCAACACCGTCGTCCTCACGGACTTCGATCGCTGGATCCCCTCCCTCAACGTCCCCGCGATGTGGGTCGTCTCCCCGGTCGGCAACGACAGTGGCATCACCGGGGCGATGGCGTTCCAGATCTCCATCGACACGATCAACGACGTGATGACGGGCAAGGAGCAGTGGAAGGCGCAGGGCCTCGGCGACACCGGCGAGGTCTACCTCGTCGGACGCGACGACCTGATGCGCAGCACCGCTCGGCGGCTCGTCGAAGACCCCGAGGACTACGTCAAGCGCCTCATCAGCGGAGGGATGGCGCCCACGATCGTCGACCGCATCGGTGCCATCAAGGGCACGGTCCTGCTGCAGCCGGTCGACACCAAGGCCGTGCAGGAGGCACAGGCGGGCCGCAGCGGCACGGTCGTCGGGCGGGACTTCATCGGCGGTGAGAGTGTCACCGCGTACGCTCCGCTCGAGATCGAAGGTCTCGACTGGGTGGTGATCGCGCGGATCGACACCGCGGAGGCCTTCGAGCCGGTCAACGTCTTCACCCGCAACGTGCTGTTGTCGCTGCTCGGGATCATGCTCGGCGTCTCCCTGTTGTCGCTGTTGCTCGCGCAGGTGTTCACGCGGCCGATCCACCGGCTCGTCGGCGCCGTGCATCGTGTCGCCGAGGGCGACCTCGACGTGCAGGTGCCGCAGAGCTCGCGCGACGAGTTCGGCGACCTCGGCAACGCCTTCAACGACATGGCCTCGAGCCTGCGCATCAAACAGGAGCTGATCGAGGAGCAGCAGAAGGAGAACGAGAAGCTGCTGCACACGTTGATGCCGGCGAGCGTTGCGACCAAGTACAAGCAGGGTGACGAGGCGATCACCGAGGCGCACGAGAACGTGTCGGTCGTGTTCGCCGAGCTGGTCGGGTTCGATGACCTCACGCGCGACATGAGCGCAGAGGAGGAGATCGGCCTCCTCAACACGCTGATGCGCGGGTTCGACGAGGCAGCCGAGAAGGCGGGCGTCGAGAAGGTGCGCACGCTGCGCGGCGGGTATCTCGCGTCGTCGGGGCTGATCGTGCCCCGGGTCGACAACATCCGCCGCACCGTCGACTTCGCCCGCAACCTGCTCGGGGTGATCGAGCGCTTCAACGCGCAGAACGGCACCCAGATCTCGTTGCGTGCCGGTGTCGACACCGGCACCGTGACCAGCGGTCTCGTCGCGCGCACCAGCCTCGCCTACGACCTGTGGGGTGACGCCGTGAACCTCGCCTACCGGGTGCGCTCGGTCAGCGGCGAACCCGGCATCTACGTGAGCCAGACCGTGCGCGACCGCACCCAGGAGCTGGTCACCTACGTCGAAGCAGGGACGGTGGAGACGCAGGGCAGGACCGAGACCGTGTGGAAGGTGGTCTGATCATGGGCGACGTGTTCACGGGCGGGTGGGGCTGGTGGGTGCTCACGCTCGCCGTCGGGGTGCCCGTGCTGCTGGTCGTCCTCACCGAGCTGATCGGCGCGCTGACCCGTCGGGGCAACCCGGTCGCGAAGCCGCTGCGGATGCTGCGCAACTGGGTCATCCCGGTCGGTGCGCTGTTCGCCCTGCTGATCTTCGCGATCCAGTCGCCGGCGGATCAGGTGTGGACGCGCGTGGTGGCGACGGTGTTCGGGTTCCTCGTGATCCTGCTCGTGCTGTCGGCGTTCAACGTGGCCCTGTTCGCCAACGCGAAGCCGGGCTCGTGGCGCGAGCGCATCCCGTCGATCTTCGTGGAGATCGGCCGACTCGTCCTGGTCGGGGTCGGACTCGCGCTGCTGTTCTCGTGGGTGTGGGATGCCGACGTGGGCGGGCTGTTCACCGCCCTCGGCGTCGGGTCGATCGTGATCGGTCTCGCCCTGCAGAACGCGGTGGGCGGTGTGATCTCGGGTCTGCTGCTGCTGTTCGAGCAGCCGTTCAAGATCGGCGATTGGCTGGATGCCGCGGGGGTTCGGGGCCGGGTCGTCGAGGTGAACTGGCGCGCGGTGCACATCGACACGGGCTCCGGCATCCAGATCGTGCCGAACTCCTCGCTCTCGGGGGCGTCGTTCACGAACCTGAGCGAGCCGGAGGGGCCGTACTCGGCCGAGGCCGCCGTGACCTTCTCGACCGACGACCCGCCACATGAGGTGATGGCGCTGCTCGTCGAGGTGGCGGACTCGTTGCCGATGCGGCTGCAGCGGCAGCGGGCGACGGTGGACTACTCGGGAGCCGGCGCGTACTCCGTATCGATCCCCGTCGCGGGGCCGGCCGATGCCTCCCGCGCGCTGTCCATGTACCTCTCCTGGCTCTGGTACGCCGCGCGACGCCGTGGGTTCGCGCTCGACGGCGACTCGACCGATCCGCTCGCCGAGCCGCAGCGCCTGGTCGAGGCGATGCAGGAGATCGCGCCGACCCTGCACCTGCGCGACGACGACATCGAGGCGATCCTCTCGGATGCCCGGCTGGAGCGCTACGGCGTCGGCGAGATCGTGATGCCCAGCGGGGTCGTGCCCGACGAGGTGCGCGTGGTGCTGTCGGGCCGAGCGATGCTCGCCCTCGAGGTCGACGACGGCCGGGTGGAGTTCGCCGCCGCGGAGAAGGGCGATCTCATCGGGCAGACCGCCCTCACCCGCGAGCGCACGCAGGCCGTGACGGTGGCCGGCGAGATCCTGACCGTGGTCGTGCTGCCGCTGACAACGATCGATGCGCTGATCCGCACGCGTCCGCGCCTGGCTACAGAGATCGGGGAGTCACTCGAGCTCAAGCGGACTCTGGCGGCCTCGCGGCTCGCCGAGCTCGGCATCGCGCGCGGAGTCATCACCGGGCGGTGAGCGGGCGCAGGCCGCAGGTCGCAGAAACGCATCAATGTCGCACAGTTCCCCGGGTTCTCTGCGACATCCTTGCGGTTCTGCGGCGCGAGACCGCGATCAGGCCCGCCGGCCCCACCGCAGCCGCGTGATGAGCACGCCGAGCAAACACAGCGCGCCACCGAGGAACATGAGCGGCGTGGGCACCTCGCCGAGGATCGCCCAGGACATCAGGATCGCGATGGCCGGGACCACATAGGTGGTCGCGGAGGTCTGCCCCGCGGTGCTGCGCTGCAGCACGTACGCCCAGGTCGTGAAGGCGATCGCGGTCGGGAAGATGCCGAGGTAGACGACCCACAGCGTCGCATCCAGCGGTGCGATCTGCAGGGCGTCGATGAGCTTCCCGATCCATGGCAGCAGCGCGACGGTGCCCGCGATCGCGCCGAGCCAGGTCAGGGTGGTCGGGTCGACGCCCGAGGTGAGCAGCCGCTTCTGCACGAGCGTGCACCCGGCGTACATGACGGCGGCGAGGAGGGCGAGCAGCAGCCCCGTGATGTCTGGCCCCGCGCTGGTGGAGGAGTTCATGCCGATCAGGACGACACCGAGGAACGCGATGGGCGCCCCGATCACGAGCGGCTTCGGGAAGCCCTCGCGCAGGAACAGGCCGCTGAAGACCACGACCATGAGGGGTGCGAGGTTCACGACCATCGCGGCGGTGCCGGCGTCGAGCGTGAGCTCTGCGCTGTTCAGGGCGAGGTTGTAGACGCAGAACCAGCCGACGCCCCACACCGCGATGAGCAGCCAGTGGCGGCGCTCGGGAACACGGATGCCGTGCCGCAGCGCGATGAGGGTCAGCACGACGGTGCCCACCGCCATCCGCAGCAGCGCGAGAGCACCCGGGTCGTAGTGCGGGCCTGCTCCGCGGATGCCGATGAAGGCGGAGGCCCACAGCACCACCGTGACCAGCGCGGCGATGAGCACGAGCGGCCCCTGCGCCTTCGACGCCCCGGCGTCGGTGCGGATCCCGGGGTCGCCGGATGTGGCTCGTGACATCCTCCGATCCTCGCAGTGGCCTCCGACATCGGTCGACCACCCGAAGTGCCAACCGCCGTCGCTTTCCCGCCGGTCTGCAGGGAAGACGTCCGGAAGGGCGTCGGGGAACCCTTCGATAGGATGGGACCGCCCGAAGAGGGCCAGCTCATCAGCCGGTGCGAACCCGGCGAAAGCCAGGGGGATACCCATGCCAGGAATCGTTATCGTCGGCGTGCAGTGGGGCGACGAAGGAAAGGGCAAGGCCACCGATCTTCTCGGTGAGCGCACCGATTGGGTGGTGAAGTTCAACGGCGGCAACAACGCCGGGCACACCGTCGTCGTCGGCGACGAGAAGTACGCCCTGCACCTGCTGCCCTCCGGCATCCTCTCTCCGGGTGTGACGCCCGTGATCGGCAACGGCGTGGTCGTCGACCTCGAGGTGCTGTTCTTCGAGCTCGAGGCGCTCTCCGCGCGTGGCATCGACGTGTCGCGGCTCAAGGTCAGCGCCAACGCGCACATCATCACGCAGTACCACCGCACGCTCGACAAGGTCACCGAGCGCTTCCTCGGCAAGCGCATGATCGGCACGACCGGTCGCGGCATCGGTCCGGCATACGCCGACAAGATCAACCGCGTCGGCATCCGCGTGCAGGACCTGTTCGACGAGAACATCCTGCGCCAGAAGGTCGAGGGCGCACTCGACCAGAAGAACCACCTGCTGGTGAAGATCTTCAACCGTCGCGCGATCACCGCCGACGAGGTCGTCGAAGACCTGCTCTCCTACGCCGAGCGGCTGCGGCCGATGGTCGCCGACACCGGCTACCTGATCGCCCAGGCGCTCGACCGCGGCGAGGTCGTCGTCTTCGAGGGCGGCCAGGCCACCATGCTCGACATCGACCACGGCACCTACCCGTTCGTCACCTCCTCTTCGGCCACGGCCGGCGGCGCGGCGACCGGCGCAGGAGTCGGCCCCGGTGCGCTCGACCGCATCGTCGGCATCGTCAAGGCGTACACGACACGCGTCGGCTCCGGCCCGTTCCCGACCGAGCTGTTCGACGAGCAGGGCGAGTGGCTGCGCAAGCAGGGCTTCGAGTTCGGCACCACCACCGGCCGTCCGCGCCGCGTCGGCTGGTACGACGCGCCCATCACCCGCTACGCGACACGCATCAACGGCATCACCGACCTGGTGCTCACCAAGCTCGACATCCTCACGGGTCTCGAGCAGATCCCGGTGTGCGTGGCCTACGACGTCGACGGTGAGCGGTTCGACGAGGTGCCGGTCAACCAGACCGACTTCCACCACGCGAAGCCGATCCTGGAGTACTTCCCCGGCTGGAACGAGGACATCTCGGTGGCACGCACCTTCGACGACCTGCCGAAGAACGCGCAGGACTACGTGCTCGCGCTCGAGAAGATGAGCAACACCCGCATCTCGGTGATCGGGGTCGGCCCCGAGCGCGACCAGGTCGTCGTCCGCCACGGTCTGCTCGACTGACCGGCGCTCCATGACGCGATTCTGGCTCGGCGGCTACGGCCCCGGCATGGATGGGCAGGCCGAGGGCATCGGCCTGCTCGCGGGGGATGAGGGCCGTGAGGCCAGCACGCTCGCCTACCGCGGTGCCGTCGTGGAGACGCCCTCGCCGTCGTGGCTGGCGCAGCATCCGTCCCTCGACGTCGTCTACGCGTCGCTCGAGGGCGACTCCGCCGTGCAGGCCTTCTCGCGCACCGGCGAATCGGCGCTCACTCCGCTGGGTCCGCCCGCGGTGGTCGGCGACACCGTCTGCCACGTGGCGGTCGCCCCGAACGGCTCGGCGCTGGTCGCCAGCTGCTACGGTGACGGCCGCGTGGTGCGGTTCGACCTCGATCCGGAGGGGCGCATCCTGCCCGCGAAGCCGGATGCCGCCGCAGCTCTCCGCGCGGCCCTGTTCGGTGACGACGTCGACCCGGATGCTCCGGCCGCGACCCCTCCCGGCGACGGCGTCGCGGCGGTCGACCCGTATGCGGTCGGCGGCGACCGCGTCTCGCGCGCCCACGCCGCCGTGTTCCTTCCCGACGGCCGCATCGCCACGACCGACCTCGGATTCGACCTCGTGCGGTTCTGGCGGCAGAGCGGCACCGGTCTTACCCTCGATCACGAGGTCGTGCTGCCCCTCGGAACCGGACCGCGGCATATGGTCGTGCACCCCAGTGGACACCTGCACGTCGTGACGGAGTACTCGTGCGAGGTGTTCACGCTCGCTCGCGCGGCGAACGGCACCTGGAGTGTCGTGTCGGTGACCATGGCGAGCCCGATCGCCGAGGTGGGCACCGACTTCCCGGCCGAGCTCGCCCGCACTCGTGACGGGCACTTCCTCTACACGGCCCTGCGCGGCAGCAACACCATCGCGGCGCTGCGGGTGCGCGGCGGAGGTGAGGCCCTCGAGTCGGTGGCGCTCGCCGATGCGGGTGTCGACTGGCCGCGCCACCACCTGGTGCACGAGGGCAAGCTGCTCGTCGCCGGCCAGCGCTCCGACACGATCACCCTGCTCGACCTCGACGAGCGCACGGGCGCGCCGCTCGGCATCCGTCATGAGGCACAGGTCCCGACGCCGACGCACTTCCTGCCCGTGCGCTGAAGCCCCGCAGTCGCACTCGCGAAACCCGCGCTTGACCTCGACCTCACTTGAGGTTCTAGCGTCGTCTCCATGACCACAGAGACCGGGCAGACGCCCGCGCCGGCCGCACCCGCACCACGCATCCTGAACAGCGAGTATGTCTGGATCACCATCGGTGCGTGCGCGCTCGTGTTCCTCGGGGCGTTCGAGTCGCTCGCCGTGACCACGGTCATGCCGACGGTGAGCGCCGATCTCGGCGGCGAGCGGCTGTATGCGCTCGCATTCGCCGGACCCCTCGCCACCGGGGTCATCGGCATGGTGATCGCGGGGAACTGGGCCGATCGTCGTGGCCCGGTGGCGCCGCTCTACACGGCCGTCGCGATGTTCGTGTTCGGGCTGCTCGTCGCGGGGCTCGCGCCGAGCATGGAGGTCCTCGTGGCGGGCAGGTTCGCGCAGGGGCTCGGCAGCGGAGGGCTCATGGTCGCGCTCTACGTCGTGGTCGCCCGTGTCTACCCGCAGGCGCTGCACCCGGCGATCTTCGCCGGGTTCGCGGCCGCCTGGGTCATCCCCTCGCTCATCGGTCCGACGGTTGCGGGAGCGGTGACCGAGCTCTGGAGCTGGCACTGGGTCTTCCTCGGTGTCGTCATCCTCGTGCTCGTGGCGCTGCTCATGGTCATCCCCGCCCTGCGCGGGCTCGCGAACGACGGCGATGCGTCGACGCCCTGGGCGTTCGGGAGGCTCGGCTGGTCGGTGCTGGCCGCGGTGGCCGTGCTCGCGCTGAACCTGGTCGGCGACATCCCCGGGGTCGGGCCGGTGCTGGCGCTCATGGCCGTGGTGGTCGCCCTCATCGCGGTGCGCCCACTGGTCCCGCGCGGCACCCTTCGCGCCCGGCGAGGGCTGCCCTCGGTCATCCTCGTCCGCGGGGTGGCCGCCGCCGGGTTCTTCGGCGCACAGGTCTACCTGCCCTATCTGCTGACCGATCGCTACGAGCTCTCGCCGACGCTCGCGGGACTCTCTCTGACCGGCGGCGCTCTCGCCTGGTCTCTCGCCGCGACCGTCCAGGGGCGGATGGGTGTGCGGCTCTCGAGCGTCACGGCCGTGCGGCTGGGGACGATCCTCGTACTGGCCGGCATCCTGCTGATCGTCGCGACCGCCGGTTTCGGCTGGGACGCCCTGATGGTCGCGGTCGCCTGGGTCGTCGCGGGGATGGGCATGGGCTTGATGAGCCCCAGGACCAGTGCCCTGACCCTCGCGATGTCGACACCCGCGGACCAGGGCTTCAACAGCGGCGCCATGACCGTCGCCGATTCGTTCGGCGCCGCCCTGGCCCTGGCCGTCACCGGAACCCTGTTCACCGCGCTCGCGGCCACGGATCCGTTCCTCGGGGTGTTCGTGCTGGCCGCGGTCGTCGCAGGTGCGGCGGCGGTCCTCGCGCCGCGGATCCGTGTCGCGGTCGCCGGTGAAGGAGGGGTGGCGGACGCGGCTGTCCCTGAGGGCCTCGCCGGGTGATTTGCGCGGGAGGGGCGGCATCCGTACTCTGATGAACGGTGTTCAGGTGAACACTGTTCAGGAAGGATGTGCGATGACCGCCTCAACTCGTGACACCAGTGCGACCCTCGGCAGGGTGGCCGTGTTCGCCGCCCTCATCATCGTGCTCGGTACGGTCGTCGTGCCGCTGCCGGGCGGGGTGCCGATCACGGGGCAGACGCTCGGTGTCATGCTCGCCGGCCTCGTGCTCGGCCCGCGCGTCGCTCCCTGGTCGATCGCGGTCGTGCTGGCGCTCGCCGCGGTGGGACTCCCGGTACTGGCCGGAGGCCGCGGTGGCCTCGGTGTCTTCGTCGGACCGACCGTGGGCTACATGATCGGCTGGATCGTCGGCGTCGTCGTGATCGGTCTCCTCCTGCGCACCGGACGCTTCACCTGGTGGCGGACTGCACTGGCCGCCCTCGTCGGCGGAGTGTTGGTGGTGTACGCGTTCGGCATCCCGATGCAGGCACTCGTGACGGGCGTCCCGCTCGACCTCACCGCGCTGTCGAGCCTGGCCTTCCTCCCCGGAGACCTGATCAAGGTGACCGCGGCCACCCTCGTCGTCGTCGCCCTGCGTCGCGCCTACCCGCGTGCCTTCGCCGACAGTCGTCCTGCTGCCGCACCGGCTGTCGCATCCGCCTAGGCGTCGGTTTCCGGAAAGCGACGCTTGTCCATAGGTTGATGATCATGGAACTGAACGACGAGACGAGGGCGCACGCTGCCGACACCCTGCGTGCGTGGGCCCTGGACGAAGAGCTCAAGCGCCGGGTGCTGTCTTCTCCCGCAGGTGCAGCCGTCGCTTCCACGATCGCCCGTCGCTACATCGCCGGCGAACGTGCGGAGGACGCGATCCGTCTGGTCCGACAGAACCACGAGGCCGGGCATCGAGGAAGCATCGAATGCGTCGGAGAATCCGTGCGCGATCAGGCAGTGGCGGACAGCGAGACCCAGGAGTTCCTGCGCCTGATCGACGCGCTCGCCGCGTCCGGGACCGAATCCACCATCTCTTTCGACCTCTCCCACGTGGGATCCGTGGTCGACAGAGAGCTGGGCCTGACGAATGCTCTGACCATCGCTGCTGCGGCGCGCGAGGCCGGCACGTCGATCATGATCTCCGCCGAAGGCTCCGACCGTACGGACCTGGTCCTGGACCTCTACGAGGCGATCGCGGATGAGTACCCCGAGACCGGCGTGACGATCCAGGCGCGGCTGCACCGCTCCGCTTCCGATCTCGAGCGGATACTGCATCGCCCTGGGCCCATCCGACTGGTCAAAGGGGCCTTCCTCGAGAGCGAGGACGTAGCCCTCGCCCGAGACTCGGCGGAGCTGGCCGACAGCTACCTGGACCTGGCCGGGGTGCTCCTCGAGTCGAAGCACCGTGTCAACCTGGCCACGCACGACGCCGCCCTCGTGTCCCGTCTCCAGCACCGGTTCGGCGACGGACTGCAGGGCGACGTCGTCGAATTCGAGGTGCTCCAGGGCCTCGGCCCCGACCTGCGGGACGAGCTGCAGGCCACGGGTCACGCGACCCGCGAGTACGTGGTCTACGGGCCCGAGTGGTGGCTCTACGTCCTCAACCGCATGGCTGAACACCCGGAGCGCACGATCGCGGCCCTCGCCGACCTTCACGGAGTGCAGCTCTGACCTCACGACCGCGAATCCCCCGAGGCGGCGGCCGCGGTCGACCGGCGAGACGCGCCCGAGGCTCTGGATCGGGAACAAGTCACCCGTGACTCGGCGTTGCTCTTCAGCGAGACTGGGCGACGGAACCGGACGACGGAACCGGACGACGAGAGGTGCGACGCATGACTGCTGCGGAGAAGACCGACGAATACGACCTGATCGTCCTGGGCGGAGGTCCTGTCGGCGAGAACGTCGCCGACCGTGCCGTGCAGGGTGGGCTCACCGCGATCATCGTGGAGAGCGAGCTCGTCGGAGGTGAGTGCTCGTACTGGGCGTGCATGCCGTCGAAGGCGCTGCTGCGTTCGGCGCAGGCCCTCCGCGCGGCGCAGCACGTGGCCGGCGCCTCTCAGGCCGTGACCGGCAAGCTCGACGTGCGGGCCGTCTTCGACCGCCGCGACTCGTTCACCAGCAACTGGTCGGATGATGGGCAGGTGAAGTGGCTCGATTCGGCCGGCATCGACCTGGCCCGTGGCCACGGCAGGCTCACGGGCGAGCGCGAGGTGACGGTGACGGATGCCGATGGCACCGAGCGCGTGCTCCGGGCCCGGCACGCGGTCGCGATCAGTACCGGATCGGATGCCGTCATCCCCCCCATCGACGGGCTCCGCGAGGCCTCCCCGTGGACGAGCCGCGAGGCGACCAGCGCCGAGGAGCTGCCGGAGAGCCTGGCCGTGATCGGCGGAGGCGTGGTGGCCGTCGAGATGGCGACCGCGTACGCCGCGCTCGGCTCGACCGTGACCGTGATCGCCCGCAGCGGACTGCTCGGCGGGATGGAGCCCTTCGCGGGCGAGCGGGTGGCCGCGGGGCTGAAGGAACTCGGCGTCGACGTGCGCACCGGAACCGGGACCACGTCGGTCCGCCGTGGTGACACGGGCGTCACCATCACCCTCGACGGGGGCGAGGAGATCACCGCCACCGAGGTGCTCGCCGCGACCGGTCGCTCAGCGCGAAGCGGAGACATCGGGCTCGACGTCGTCGGCCTCGAACCGGGTCGCTGGATCGCGACGGACGACACGCTGCGCGTTCCCGGCTCCGACTGGCTGTACGCGGTCGGCGACGTGAACGGACGCGTGCTGCTCACGCACCAGGGCAAGTATCAGGCGCGCGCCGCCGGTGACGTGATCGTCGCCCGCGCGAAGGGTGCCGACGTCGACGATGCACCGTGGGGCCGCCACGTCGCCACCGCGGATCAGGCCGCCGTCCCGCAGGTCACGTTCTCGATCCCCGAGGTCGCCTCGGTCGGACTCACCGAGGCCGCTGCGCGCGAGGCCGGAAAAGAGGTGAAAGTCGTCGACTACGACCTGGGCTGGGTCGCCGGCGCGAGCCTCTACGAAGACGGCTTCGAGGGCCAGGCTCGCCTCGTGATCGACACCGAGCGCGACGTCGTGCTGGGCGCGACGTTCGTCGGCCCCGAGGTGGCGGAGCTCGTGCATGCGGCGACCGTGGCCATCGTGGGCGAGGTGCCGATCGCCCGCCTCTGGCACGCGGTGCCGTCGTACCCGACCGTCAGCGAGATCTGGCTGCGCCTGCTGGAGGGGTACGGACGCGATTCCGCCTGATCCGCACGGCGGCAATCCGTTCGGGGAAGCACACCGAACAGCATCCGGATTGTTTCTCACATTGACGGCCCGTGCGCAACCGCCGGGCCGATGTCGCCACCGTCTTATACGCTCGAACCCACATCCGAGGAGGCAGGACCATGAAGGCTGTACTCGCAGGAACCGTCATCGCCGAAGCCGACGAGAGCGAACTCGTCCGCATCGAGGGGAACTGGTACTTCCCACCCGCATCCGTCGCTCCCGGCGCGCTCGTCGAGAGCCCCACGCCCTACACCTGTCCGTGGAAGGGCGCCGCGCAGTACTTCTCGGTGCAGACCGAGGGCGAGCTCCACACCGACTACGCCTGGTCGTATCCGAACCCCTACCCCTCGGCGTTCGACCGCGTGGGCAAGGACTTCTCCGGATACGTGGCCTTCGACCCCCGCGTCGAGGTCGGCCCGTAGCCCCGCCCGCCCTCGCATCGATCGACCGACTGGAGACCAGCCCATGATCGAGTTCCGCAACGTCACGAAGCGGTTCCCCGACGGCACCCTCGCCGTCGACGACTTCAGCCTGGTGCTGCCCTCGCGTAAGACCACCGTGTTCGTGGGCTCGTCCGGCTGCGGCAAGACCACGCTGCTGCGCATGATCAACCGCATGGTCGAGCCCACCTCCGGCGATGTCGAGATCGACGGCGAGAGCGTGCTCGGCGGCGACCCGGTGGCCCTGCGCCGACGCATCGGCTACGTCATGCAGAACTCCGGTCTCATGCCGCACTTCACGGTCATCGACAACGTGGCCACGGTGCTGCGGCTCACCGGGGTGAAGAGGGCCGCTGCCCACGAGCGGGCGCGCGAGCTGCTCGATACGGTCGGGCTCGACCAGGCGCTGGCCGAGCGCTACCCGAGCCAGCTCTCGGGCGGTCAGCAGCAGCGCGTCGGTGTCGCCCGCGGTCTGGCCGCCGACCCGAACATCCTGCTCATGGACGAGCCCTTCGGCGCGGTCGACCCCATCGTGCGGGCCGACCTGCAGCAGGAGACCCTGCGGCTGCAGCGCGAACTCGACAAGACGGTCGTGTTCGTCACGCACGACATCGACGAGGCCTTCCTTCTCGGCGACCAGGTCGTCATCCTCGACAAGGGCGCGCGCATCGTGCAGGTGGGCAGCCCGAGCGAGATCATCGAGAACCCGGTAGACGACTTCGTGGCGGCCTTCATCGGCGCCGACCGCGGCAAGCGGGCGCTGCATCTCAAGCAGACGCCCCGCGGCACCGTGGTGGTCGATGCCGACGGCCGCACGCAGGGCTCGATCATCGACGTTCCGGACGCCGTGACCGACGCGCTGCTGAGCGAGGAGAGCGCGACGAAGGGCGCCCCGTGAACTGGGTCGTCGACAATCTCGGCCTCATCCTCGAGCTCGCCGTGATCCACCTGCAGCAGAGCGTGATCGCGATCGTGCTCGGATTCGTCCTGTCGCTGCCTTTGGGCTGGCTCGCCTGGCGCTACCAGCTGGTGAAGGGACCGGTGATCGTCCTGACCGGGCTGCTGTACACGATCCCGTCGCTCGCGCTGCTGATCCTCCTTCCGTCCGTCGCGGGGTACTCCGCCCGGAGTCCGGTGAACCTGGTGATCGGACTCACGATCTACGCCATCGCGATCCTGGTGCGCGCCGTCTCAGACGGCCTGGACTCGGTCGACCCGGCGATCCGGCAGTCTGCCACCGCGATGGGCTACGGCGGATTCCGTCGGTTCTGGACGGTCGACTTCCCGCTGGCGGGTCCCGTCGTGCTCGCCGGTCTGCGAGTGGCGGCGGTCAGCACCATCTCCCTCGCCACGGTCGGCATCCTGGTCGGGGTGCAGAACCTCGGCTACCTGTTCACCGACGGTCTGCAGCGCCGTATCCTCCCCGAGGTGTTCTCCGGCGTCGTGGCGGTCGTGGTGATCGCGCTCGTCATCGACCTGCTGCTCCTGCTGCTCGGCCGCGCGCTGATGCCGTGGACGCGCGCGGCGAAGACACCGTCCTCCCGGCAGCCGCTCACCCTGAGGACCGCCGCATGAACGTCTTCGCGGATGCGTTCGCCTGGCTCTTCTCCCCCGACCGGTGGGAGGGCCCGTATGCGCTGCCGATCCTGTTCGGTCAGCACATGTACTTCACGCTGATCTCGGTGCTGATCGCCGCCGTCATCGCGCTGCCGCTCGGCTGGCTCATCGGACACACGGGCCGGGGCCGCGAGGTCGCCGTCGCCGTCTCGGGCGCCGCCCGCGCGATCCCCTCGTTCGGTCTCATGGTGCTGTTGGTGCTGCTGCTCGGTGTGCTCCGCGTTCCCGAAGCCGCCATCATCACCTTCGTGCTCCTCGCCATCCCCTCCCTCCTCGCCGGCGCGTATACGGGCCTCGAGGCCATCGACCGTCGGGTGCTCGACTCCGCGAGGGCGATGGGTATGACCGAATGGCAGGTGTTCTGGAAGGTCGAGGTTCCGCTCGGCCTGCCCCTGCTGGTCGGTGGCATTCGAGCGGCGCTCCTCCAGGTGATCGCCACGGTCACGATCGCCGCCTACATCAACCTCGGCGGCCTCGGCCAACCGATCATCCAGGGCATCCCGCTGCGCAAGTTCGACCAGGTGCTCGCCGGAGCGATCCTCGTGGCCGTGCTCGCCCTGGTCATCGACCTGCTCCTCGCCATCGTCCAGCGCGCCGCGGTCCCGGCCGGCGTGCGCGCCACGCCGGGGAAGCGTCGATCGCGCGCAGCCCTGAAGGCCGCGGCCCCGGCCGCCGCCTGACACCGACCCACAGCATCCATCCGTTTGTCCCAGAGAAGAGGAAGTCCCATGTTCACAGCACGCAAGTCACGACTCGCCCTCGCCGGTGGCGTATCGCTCGTCGCGGCGCTCGTCCTCGCCGGCTGCACCAGCAGCAACCCGCTCGACGCGCCCACCGACGACGCGGGCTCGGGTGACAAGACCATCGTCATCGGCTCGCAGGCGTACTACTCCAACGAGATCATCGCCGAGATCTACTCGCAGGCGCTCGAGGCCGCAGGCTTCGACGTCGACGAGCAGTTCAGCATCGGCCAGCGCGATGCGTACATGCCCGATGTCGAGTCCGGGGCGATCGATGTCTTCCCGGAGTACACCGGCAGCCTGCTGGAGTACATCTCGGACGACGAGGTCGACGTCACCGCGCCGGACGAGGTTTACGAGGCACTGAAGGAGGCTCTGCCCGAAGGTCTGACCGCCCTCGACTTCGCCGAGGCCTCCGATCAGGACACCTACACGGTGCTGAAGAGCTTCGCGGAGGAGAACGGTGTCACCTCCATCGGTGACCTCGCCAAGGTCACGTCGGAGGTGACGATCGGTGCGGCTCCCGAGTTCGAGGAGCGTCCGTACGGCCCCGCAGCCGCGAAGGAGACCTACGGAGTCGACCTGAAGTTCTCGGCGACCGGCCCGACCACTCTCGAGTCGCTGCTCGCCGGCAAGATCCAGGTCGCCGACATCTACACCGCCGACCCGGCATTCCAGACCGAAGACATCGTCGCTCTGGAAGACCCGGAGAACCTGATCATCTCGTCGAACGTGGTGCCGATCGTCTCGAGCGACGTCGCCGACGAGGTCTCCGACGTGCTCAACGCGATCAGTGCCAAGCTGACTGCCGAAGAGCTCGTCGCCCTGAACGTGCAGAGCACGGTCGACCAGAAGTCGGCATCCGACATCGCCAAGCAGTGGCTGGCGGACAACGACCTCTGAGTCGTCACCTCGACAGAAGCGCCCGGCCTCTCAGGGGGCCGGGCGCTTCGTCGTCTCGGGAGTGTGGGTCAGATCCGGGCGTCCTGCTTCGGCACCAGCACCTGTTTGATGATGATGAGGATGGATGCCGTGACCGGCACGGCCACGAGCGCGCCGAGCAGCCCCAGCAGGGTGCCACCCGCGAGGGCGCCGATCACGACGAGCGAGCCCGGGACGGAGACGGCCCGGTTCATCACGCGCGGGGTGATCACGTAGGCCTCGATCTGCATGTAGACGAGGTAGATCGCGGCGAAGACGAGTGCGGCGATCGGGTTGCTGAAGAGGGCCAGGCAGGTGCCGAGGATCCAGAACAGCACCGAGCCCACCAGCGGGATGAGGGTGACGCAGAACGCGATCGCGGCCATCAGCGGGGGGAACGGCAGGCCGAGGAAGAAGTAGAGCAGGAACGCCAGCGTCGCGTTGCAGAACGCGAGCACCACCATGCCCATCACATATCCGCCCACCGAGTCGGTGATCTGGTCGGTGATGTCTCCGGCGCGAGCACGATCGCGGGCCGGGGCCAGACGCAGCAGCCCCTGCTTCATCGCGGGGAGGGAGGCGAGGAAGTACAGCGTCAGGACCAGGACGATGATGGCGCCGGAGATGCCGGTCGCGATCGAGGCACCGACCGCGAGTGCGCCGCCGCCGATCGTCGCCAGGTTGCCGAAGTCGGAGAGGAAGGCCTGCACCTCGGCGACGAGGTCCTGGAACTGATCGCCGAACTGGGCTTCGAGGGTCGCGTAGAGGTCGCTGCGGGTGAACTCCCGGATCATGTCGGGCACGGAGCGGACGAAGCTCGAGATCTGATCGATCACGACCGGGAGGATCATCCACAGTACGAGGGCCACCACGACGATGAGGCTGAGGATCACGACGACGACCGACAGCACCCGCGAGACACCCCGACGCTCCAGGAATCGCACGGCGGGGTCGAGGCCGAGCGCGCCGAACAGCGCCAGGGCGACGTAGATGAGCACAGTCGACAGGCTTGTGAGGGCGAGGCCGATCACGATGGCCCCGAGACCGCCGAGGGTCACCAGGAAACCGAACACGAAGGGGCGATCGATCCGCGTCCAGAAGGAGCGGCTCGGGGTCATCGGCTCGATCACGACCGCGCGGGTAGGGGCGGCCTCGGCGGAGGGGACTTCGGATGCCGGTGCGGGCCGGCGGCGGCCGGGCGCGGAAGCCGTGTTGTCGTCCTTGACCGCGTCATCGTCGACAGCGGCACTCGGCACGGCACCGTCGAGGGGCGCGGAGGCAGGCGACTCTTCGTTGCTCATGTGCTCACGATAGCGGTGCGGCAGGTCGAAATCCGGGTGTTCCGCGGCTCTAGAGTAGGGGCATGACCGCCGCCGAGGACCCGAAGGCCGAACTGCTCCGACTTCGCGCCACCATCGACAACATCGACGCCGCACTGATCTTCATGCTGGCCGAGCGCTTCCGCGCGACCCAGCAGGTCGGGCATCTGAAGGCCGATCACGAGATGCCGGCGTCCGACCCGAATCGGGAGGAGCAGCAGGTGGCACGATTGCGGGCTCTGGCCGAGGAGGCCCATCTCGATCCCGAGTTCGCGCAGAAGTGGTTCAACTTCGTCGTGGCCGAGGTGATCCGCCACCATACCGAAGCGGCCGAGAGCCGCTGAAGGAGGTGCCGGACGGGCGACGGTGTGTGCAGCACTCGCCCGTCCGGAGCTTGAGGTTCATTGACCAACTAAGTTCAATGAATAAACTTAGGGAGAGACTACGGATCGCGCCACGATCTGTCAACAGCTCGCGACCGACGAGCTCGGAAACGGGAACACATGCTCAACGCGGATGACAGCCTCGACACCCAGGCGTCGGTGCGGCGTGCGAACCTGCGCCGGGCGCTGCAGCTCGTCTTCCGGAATCCGGGCACCCAGACGCGGGCAGGCATCGCGAGGTCGACCGGGCTGACCGCGGCCACCGCGTCGTCCCTGGTCGCCGAGCTCATCGAGGATCGGCTGATCGTCGAGGGGGAGCAGGCCGCGAGCACCGGCGGCAAACGCGCGACCACCCTCAGCGTCGATGCGGGCCACCACCTGATCCTTGTCCTGGTGATCCAGCCGCTCCACGCGCACATCGCCCTCGTCGCGCTCGACGGCACCGAGCTCGAGACACGGCGGGTGACGTACAGCGTGGAGGAGCGCGATCGGTCGCTCGACGAGGCGCTGACCGCTGTCGCCGGCGAGTTCGGAGCGAGACTCCTCGCCGCGGGAGTGCAGTTGCCGGGCACGACCGACGGCCGCTCGGTGCTGGAGAGTGTGCAGTTGAAGTGGGAGGGAGTGCCCCTCGCCGAGCGGTTCGAGCGCATCCTCGAGGCACCCGTGCTGCTCATCAACGACGTCGACGCCGAGGCGATCGCCGAAGCGGGGATGGAGGAGTCGCCCTCCGGGTACCGGCTCTTCATCCACCTCGGCGGCGGCGTGGGTGCGGCGGTGACGCTGGACGGCGAGCTCGCGCCCGGCCCTCGCGACCGCGCGGGAGAGATCGGCCACGTGCAGGTGGTGTTCGGCGACGCGGCCCGCCTCTGCCGCTGCGGTCAGCGCGGCTGCCTGGAGTCCGCGGCCGCTCTGGGCGCCATGCTCGGCGGCGACTTCTCCGACGCCATGGATGCCCCCGAGATCCGGGCGCTCGCCGCGAAGGCCGACGAGGAGCACCTCGACGAGGGCGCCCGTGCGCTCGCCAGGGCGGTCAAGCTCATCGGCGCGCTTCTCGACCCGACCGAGGTCGTGATCGGCGGGCCGGCGACCGAGCTCGGACCGCGCTTCCTCGATCGGGTGCGCCGCGAGACCGAGTATCCCGCCCGCGGGACGACGCAGGTGCCGGTCCGCTACGCCGACCCCCGGGTGTCGCTCGCCGCCGGTGCCGCGCAGGCCGCCCTGACCTCGGCCCTCGGTGTGCGCTGGAATCCGCTGCAGCTGCGCGCAGCATCCACCTCTGCAGCATCCACTCCCCGCCCCTGACCGTCAGCGCACAGCCTGAAGGGGTTCTCCCGTTCTGAAGGACCGATTCGAGCATCCGGTCCTTCATTCCACGAGATCTCCTTCACAACAGGTGGCAGACAAGACTCAGCCGCCGAACTCGCCGATCAGGATCAGCGGGCTGTGGTTCGTGTTGCAGGTGTCGCTGATCGGATCGATCAGGCTCGTGTCCTTCAGCAGTGAGCCGGGAGTGTGGCCGTCGCCGCGCACCCAGGCGAGCAGGGCGCTGAACGGGTCGGACATGGTCGTCTCCGAGGCGCCCGTGAGCGTCTCGAGGTCGACGGTCGCGGAGTCGACCCGCCGCGTCCACTCCGCCTCGTCGAACGCCTGGTACTCGGTGAGGCCGATGTCGGCGTTCGAGAACGCGCTGTAGATGTCGGAGAAGGCATCGCACTCGGAGGTGATCGCCTCGTCCCGGACGAACTCCGCGGTGGAGAAGTGCGGAGTCGCGGTCCAGGCGACGTCGTTGGTGACCCACACGTTGAGGGTCGGTCCCGTCTCTTCGGTGATCGGCCACACCAGCTCGGTCGTGCCGTCGCAGGTGCCGTTGAGTGTCGCCTGTCCGAGCGTCATCGGGTCACCCAACTCGACGCGGAACGGGCCGCCGCCGTCGCACGTGAAGTCGATCGTCACCGAGCGCATGCCCTCACGAAGCGGGAAGTCGACGCCGGGGAACGGCTCGGTCGGCCCAGTCCCGGAGATCTCCGGGCCGTCCACGCTCACGGAGACCACCGTCTCGCCCGTCGCCGTCGGCGTGGGGTCGGCCTCGGGCTGGGCTGCGGTGCAGCCACTCAGCACCAGCACGAGGATGGCGAACACGGATGCGCCGAGCGCAGGGCGTGGATGGGGCATGGGACTCCTTCGTCGCGTCTCAGAGATTTCTATCACCGAACGCGCGTGCCCTTCGCCTGGCGCGGCCTACTTGACGCTGCCCGCGGTGAGGCCGCCGACCAGGCGCTTCTCGATCAGCATGAACAGGATGACGACCGGCAGGATCGCCACGATCGAGACGCCGAACACGTACTGCCAGCTGGTCTCGTACTGACCGACGAACTTGGTGAGTGCGACTGACAGCGGCTGGTTCTTGTCTGTCGACAGGATCACGAGCGAGGCCGCGAACTCGTTCCAGCAGGCGACGAACGTGAACACGATCGCCGTGACGATGCCCGGCCACACGAGCGGCAGGTTGATCTTGAACAGCACGGTGAATCGCCCGGCGCCGTCGATCTGCGCGGCCTCGTCGACCTCCTTGGGGATGCCGGCGAAGAAGGAGTGCATGATCCACACGGCGAACGACAGGTTGAACGCGGCGTTGATGAAGATCATCGCCGTCCAGGTGTCGCCGAGCCCGAGCACGGTGAACTGGCGGAACAGGCCCGAGGTGAGCACCGCCGGCTGCAGCATCTGCGTGATGATCACGAGGAACAGGAACACCATGCGGCCGGGGAACTTGAACCGGGCCGTGTAGTACGCCGCGGGCAGTGACACCAGCAGGACGAGCAGCGTCGCGAACACGGCGATCACGATCGTCGAGATCAGGTTGTAGGGCAGTGGCGTCTCGGGGGTCGACCACATCGTGATGTAGTTCTCCCAGTGCCACTCCGTCGGCAGGTACGTGGGGTCCACCGACCGGATCTGCGGCTTCGTCTTCACGGAGCCGAAGAACATGATCAGGTAGGGCAGCACGAAGATCGCGAGCACCAGGAATCCGGCGGCCATGCGCAGGATGACGCGGGGCAGCGTCACCTGGTCCTCGGTGTAGCGGCGCTTGCGCCCCGGGATGCGCGGGGCGGCGCCGTCGCCGGCGGTGGTCACGAGGGCGGTCTCGGTCACGGTCACGATCAGACCTCCTTCATGGGCTTGACGATCTTCACGTAGGCCGCGACGATCACGATGACGATGAGGAATGCGACCACCGAGAGGGCGCTCGCGACATCGACCTTCTTCTGCAGCTCGATGTACTTGAAGATGAGGGTCATGATCGTGTCGGCGTCGTAGCCCGGTATCGATCCGGTCATCACCTTCAGGATCGGCAGCGAGTTGAAGACGTTGATGATGTTGATGAGCACCGCGACCGCCAGCGCACTGCGCAGCTGCGGCAGGACGATCGACCAGTAGGTGCGTGCCGGGCTCGCGCCGTCCATCTTGGCTGCCTCGATCGCGTCGGCCGGCACAGCTTGGAGTCCGGCGAGGATCGTGTACGTGGTGAACGGGAGCGACACGAAGATCGCGATCACGATCGACCAGGTGAAGGCCGTCGCGGGGTTCTTGGTCCAGCCGTATCCGACCGCGTCATCCGAGAGCCCGATGTCGTAGAGGAACTTGTTGAGGATCCCGAAGTACGGCTCGAGGCTGTAGTAGAAGACCATCGTCGTCATGACGACGGATGCCGCCCACGGCACGATGACGGCCATGCGCACGAGCTGGCGTCCCGGGAACGCCTTGTTGAGGATCTGCGCGAGGCCGAGCGAGATGACGACGGTGAACAGCACGACCGACACGACCCACACGATCGTGCGGAAGAAGATCGGCCAGAACTCGGTGAACGTGAAGACCGTGACGAAGTTGTCGAAGCCCACCGATCCCTTGTCGAGGCCCGACAGCGAGATGTCCCGTGTCGAGTTGAAGAACATCACCCCGGCGGGGAAGAACACCACGCCGATGATGAGGAGGAGTGCGGGTGCGATCCAGGGCAGAGCCTGGAGCAGGTCCTTTCCGCCCGGCCTACCGCGCACGGCATCCGGGGTCTTCCGGGGGCGGGGGCGGCCGGTGGTGGCCGCCCCCGCGAGGTTCGAGGACTCTGTCTTCTGGCTCATTCGGGTACCCGAACCTCTCCGTCAGCGGGCTCAGCCCGCGTCGACCTGCGCCTGGATCTCGGTCAGCACATCCTGTGCGGGCTTCGACTGCAGCTGGCCGAACAGCGACTTGAACGCACCGTCGGCGGCGGACCACTTCGGGTTCGTCGACGGGTAGAACTGGGCGTCGGGCAGCACGTCGAGGAACGGCTTGAGGGCCTCTTCGCCGGAAAGCTGCTCGGCACCGGACTTGGTGACGGGCAGGAAGCCTTCGGCCTGCACCCACGGCACGTATACGTCGGCCGAGTAGTAGTAGTCGAAGAACTTGGTGATCGCCTCCTGCTTGTCGCCGTCGTTCTCGAAGGCCATCAGCTGGTCCATGACGCCGAGCGTGAACGGCGAGCCGTCCTTGGTCGGGATCGGGACGATGGAGTAGTCCAGGTCGGGGTTGCCGTCGGCGATCTGGCCGACCGTCGGCGGGAGGCCGACCTGCATGCCGATCTTGCCCTGGATGAAGATGTCCATCAGGGGCGAGCGCTGCGTCGAACCGGGGTCGGCCTGGGTCGCACCGGCGTCGATCATCTTCTTGATCTGCTCGGCACCGACGAGGTTCTCCGGGGTGTCGATCGTGATCTCGGACTCATCGCCGAACGATCCGCCGCCGCCCCACAGCCACACGGCCGCCTCGGCCTGCGCCTCTTCGGATCCGAGCGGCATGCCGTAGCCGGCGACGCCGCCGCCGAGAGCCGACACCTTGGTCGCGGCATCCAGCAGCGAGTCCCAGTCGGTCGGCGCCTCGACGCCGGCCTGGTCGAGCAGCGCGTTGTTGACGAACAGGGCGCGGGCCGACGCGATCATCGGCAGCGCGTACGCGGTGCCGTCGATCTCGGCGTTCTTCAGGAACGACTCCTGGAAATCGGAGAAGGTCTCCTTGGAGACGACGTCTTCCGTCGGGTAGAGCAGTTCGTCGCCGACGAAGCCCGCGAAGGGTCCGCCGTTGTAGATGTCGGGAGCCTCGCCCGCCTGGATCTTGGTGGAGACGACCTTCTCGAGGTTGTCCCACGACTGCACCTCGAGCTTGACCTTGATGTCGGGGTTGGCCTTCTCGAACCCGTCGATCACGGTCTCCCAGTTCGCCTTGGTGGCGTCGGAGTAGCTGGGGACGAGGAGGTCGAGGGTCGCTGAACCCTCTTCGCCTCCGCCGTCTCCGGACGATCCGCCGAACCCGCACGAAGCGAGCGAGAGCGTGGCGACGGCCGCAATGGCGGCGGCGCCGAACCGCAGTGACTTCTTCATGTGTATTGCATTCCTCACTGTGAGTGTCCATCCCTCGGCGGCAGGCCGCTTCGGGAAGGGGGTGTGGTGCACAGTCGCAAGCACATCTCACGCGACGGTGCGTGGTGATCGTTTCGCCGGGTGGCCTCCACGATCGTTCAAGCCGGGGCTCGGGGGTTCTCGGCGACGATCGGAATCGACGACGAGGCGGTGGAACTTGTCCGATTATTTGTCAGGGGAACAAACAAATCAAGGGTAAGCGGGGGTTGCTCTTCTTTGACGCCATACTATGATTGATTTCGGCTTCAAACGATCACAAGTACGCAACATCTCGCCAGAAAGGCACCCCGATGACTGAGTCGCTTCCCGGCGCGCACATGCGCGAAGAACTCCATTCCCAGCCGCAGATGTGGGCACGAGCTGCCGACCTCACGGCCGAGCAGGGCATGCTCCCCGCCACGGGTGCGCGGGTCGCGGTCGTCGGCTGCGGCACGTCGTGGTTCATGGCGCAGTCGTATGCCGCGCTCCGCGAGACCGCAGGCCACGGCGAGACCGATGCGTTCGCGGCTTCCGAGGCGTTCATCGACCGCGGATACGACGCCGTCGTCGCGTTGACCCGGTCCGGCACGACCAGCGAGGTGCTCGAGCTCGTCGATCGCGTCAAGGGACGCATCCACACCGTCGGGGTCATCGGCGACCCGACCTCGCCGCTCGCGTCGCTCGTCGACGAGGCGGTGCTGCTGCCGTTCGCCGACGAGCAGTCCGTGGTGCAGACCCGTTTCGCGACGACAGCCCTCGCCCTGTTCCGTGCCTCGCTCGGCGAAGACCTGACCGCGGCCATCGCCGATGCCGAGGCCGTGCTGGCGGAGCCCGGCGATGACGAGCTGCGCGACGCCGAGCAGTACACGTTCCTCGGACGCGGTTGGACGATCGGTCTCGCCCACGAAGCCGCCCTCAAACTGCGGGAGTCTTCGCAGTCGTGGACCGAGGCGTATCCGTCGATGGACTACCGCCACGGCCCGATCGCCATCGCGGCTCCCGGAAGGGTCACGTGGCAGTTCGGCGAAGCGCCGGAGGGACTCGCTGGCGAGGTGGCGGCGACCGGTGCCCGTTTCGAGCAGCGGGCGATCGACCCGCTCGCCGACCTCGTCCGGCTGCATCGCACGGCCCTCGACCGCGCGGTGAAGCGCGGACTGGACCCGGATCAGCCGCGCAACCTCACGCGATCCGTCATCCTGGATGCATGACCCCACTCACGGCCGGAGCCGATGATGATCGACCCTGACGCGGCGGCGGCCGTTCCCGACGTCGAGCGTGACGCGGCGGGAGAGAAGCTCTCCGACGTGCGCGCGCTCGGCGTCGGCGCGCCGGTGCTGGCGTTCGACGTGGGCGGAACCGACATCAAGTCGGCGCTGTTCGACGCCGATGGGACCGCGCTCGGGCTCCGTCGCACGCCCACGCCGATCGCCGACGGCGACCGCACGCAGGTGCTGCTCGAGCGTCTCGAAGTACTGGCGGCCGAGCTCCGCGCGGCGCATCCCGACGTCGTTCCGCAGGCGGCCGGACTCGTGGTGCCGGGGATCGTGGATGCCGACGCCGGGGTCGGCGTCTTCGCGAGCAATCTCGGTTGGCACGACTCACCGCTGCGCGACCTCGCCTCCGACCGGCTGGGCCTGCCCGTGGCGTTCGATCACGATGTCCGCGCGGCGAGCTGGGCGGAGCGTCGCCTCGGTGGCGCCCGCGACTACGCCGATGCCGTCGTGCTGGTGATCGGCACGGGCATCGCGGGCGCACTGCTCGTGGGCGGTGTGCCGTACACCGCGGGCGGCTACGCGGGCGAGATCGGGCACTCGCCCATCGCCGACGGGCCGATCTGTCCCTGCGGGGCGCGCGGCTGCCTCGAAGCCGTCGCCTCGGCGGGGGCCATCGCGCGGCGCTACCGAGAGGCGACCGGCATCGCGCCCGACGGGGCCAAAGACGTGATCGCCCGCGCGGCCGCCGGTGACGAGGTCGCCGCAGAGATCTGGAACTCGGCGCTCGACGCCCTCACGATGTCGCTCGCGCAGCTCACCGCGGTCGTCGCGCCGCAGGCCGTGGTCATCGGCGGCGGTCTGTCTCGTGCCGGCGGGGCGCTCTTCGACGAACTGCGAAGGCGCCTCGCGGACCGGCTCAGCTTCCACCGCATCCCCGCGCTCGTCCCCGCCGAACTCTCCGGCAACGCCGGTCTGCTCGGTGCCGCCCTGCGTGCAAGGGAGCTCACGTGATCCTCACCGTCACCCCCAACCCCGCACTCGACCTCACCTGGCACATCGATCGGCTCGTCGAGGGCGGCACGCACCGGGCGGATGCCGGAGTCGCGCGCGCCGGCGGCAAGGGGCTCAACGTCGCCCGCGTGGCATACGCCGAAGGCGCGGAGGTGCTCGCGGTCACCACGGCAGGCGGTCGCGTCGGCGAGGAGTTCGCCGCCGAACTCGCTGCCAGCGCAGTGCCGCATGCCCTCGTGTCGGTGGCCGCCGAGACCCGTCGCAGCATCGCCGTGGTCGACGAGTCCGCCGGCGACACCACGATCATCAACGAGCGCGGAGTCAACTCGGCCGACAGCGAGTGGGCCGACCTCCTCGCCGAGGTCGTCGAACGGCTGCCGACCGCGAGCGTTCTCGTCGTCTCCGGCAGTGTGCCGCCGGGCGCCCCGGACTCGCTGATCCCCATGTTCATCGCGGTGGGGAAGGACGCGGGGATCCCGGTCATCGCCGACACCTCGGGCCCCGCTCTCCTGCGCGCGGCGGATGCCGGAGCCGACGTGCTGAAGCCCAATGCGGCCGAACTCATCGAAGCCACCGGCATCACCGATCCGGTCGAGGCTGCCCGTTCGCTGATCGCGCGCGGCGCCGAGCTCGTGCTGCTCTCGCTGGGCGCCGACGGCATGCTCGCCGTCACCGCCTCCGACCTGGTGCACGCGCGCCTCGATGAGCCGCTTGCGGGCAACCCCACCGGTGCCGGAGATGCCGGTGTGGCCGCGTGCGCCGTGCTGTACGCGGAGGGCGAGCGCGATCCCGAGCAGATCCTCCGACGGGCCACGGCCTGGTCCGCCGCCGCGGTGCTCGCCCCGCTCGCCGGCGACATCTCCCCGCGCTGGCGCGCACTCGAACAGCAGCTGCGCGTCTCGCGTCCCGACCCTGAATCGTTCCGGAAGGACCCTTCGTGACCCTCGTCTCCGCCCGCGACCTCGTCTCCGCCGCATCCGCTGCCGGCACGGGGATCGGCGCGTTCAACGTGATCCACCTCGAGACCGCCGAAGGACTCGTGCGTGCCGCCGCCCTCGCCGAGCTGCCCGTGATCCTGCAGATCTCGCAGAACTGCGCCGACTATCACGGCGGGCTCGAGCCGATCGCACTGGCCACACTCGCGGTTGCCCGACGCGCGCAGATGCCGGTCGCCGTGCACCTCGATCACGCCGAACGACCCGAGCTGGTCGACGAGGCCATCGCACTGGGCTTCGGGTCGGTCATGTTCGACGGCGGCGCGCTGCCCTATGACGACAACGTGGCGCTCACGGCATCCGTCGCCGCTCGGGCGCACGCGGCCGGGGTCTACGTCGAGGGCGAGCTGGGCGAGGTGGGGGGCAAGGACGGCGCTCACGCGCCGGGTGTGCGCACCGACCCCGATGAGGCGCGGGCTTTCGTCGCGGCGACCGGAGTCGATGCGCTCGCGGTCGCGGTGGGTTCCTCCCACGCGATGACCGACCGCACGGCGTCGCTCGACCTCGACCTGATCGCCAGGCTGCATGCGGCGCTGCCGGTTCCGCTCGTGCTGCACGGATCCTCGGGGGTGGCGGATGCCGTGATCGCGGATGCCGTGCGCGCCGGGATGACCAAGATCAACGTCTCCACGCACCTCAACGGCTTCTTCACCCGTGCGGTGCGGGAGAAGCTCGACGCGGATGAACGGCTGGTCGACTCGCGCAAGTACCTCGCACCTGCGCGCGACGCGCTCGCCGTCGAGGCTGCCCGCCTGCTCCGCCTGTTCGCGTCGCCGTCGCAGATTCGCACTCAGATCGCAGAGAATCCGGGGAACTCTGCGACCTCGACGGGAATCGACGACACCGTGCAGGGCGCTCGGCGATGAAGCGGGCAGCGCGGCTGAACGCGATCCTCGACCTGCTGGCCGCGAGCGGCGAGGTCACCGTCGAGGATCTCGTGGAGCAGTTCGGAGCCTCGTCGGCCACGACCCGCCGCGACCTCGACACGCTCGCCGAGCAGCGGCTGCTCACCCGTACGCACGGTGGTGCGGTGGCACAGGCCGTCGCCTACGAGCTGCCGATCCGCTACAAGAGCCACCTGCGCACGCAGGAGAAGGACAGCATCGCGCAGACCGCGGCGGGCCTCGTCGCCCCCGGCATGGTGGTCGGGCTGTCCGGCGGCACCACGACCACGGCGATCGCGGCTGCGCTCGCCGCCCGAGACGACCTGTCCGGCAACGGCGGCATCACCGTCGTCACGAATGCCGTGAACATCGCCGCCCAGCTCGCCACGCGGCCCGACATCAAGGTCGTCGTCACCGGGGGCGTCATCCACTCGCGCAGCTACGAGCTCGTCGGTCCGTTCGTCGAACAGCTGCTGCGCGGGGTGCGGCTTGACATCGCCTTCATCGGCGTGAACGGGATGGATGCCGCCGCGGGTGCCACCACGCAGGACGAACGTGAGGCTGCCGTCAACCGCATGATGGCGGAGCGCGCCCGGCGCGCGGTCGTGGTCACCGACGGCAGCAAACTCGGCGTCGAGGCCTTCTCGACGGTCGGCGGTGTCGAGCTCTTCCCGACCGTGATCACGGATGCGGGAGCGGATGCCGAGGCGCTCGCCGCGCTGCGCGCCGCCGGCTATGCGGTGCTCGTCGCCTGAGGGTCGTGGTCCCTCGCTCGGTGCTAGCTGAGAAGACGGACGTACTGGGGGCGGGCCCTCAGCGCACAGCCTGAAGGAGTTCTCCCGTTCTGAAGGACCGATTCGCGCATCCGGTCCTTCATTCCGCGAGATCTCCTTCGAAACGGGTCCCGCCCGCCGGCGACCTGCGGCGCTCGTTGCCTGACCCCGGACGCCCCTGAGCCCGGACACCCCAAGGGCCCCGACGTCCCCAGATCGTCGAGGCCCTATGAGGGCGCCGCGGCTGCATGCCGCGACACCCCCGAGCAGATGGTGTCCGTGTCGTACTCACGCTCCCCAGCGCGCTTGATATCCCCAGATCCGACTGCGCCTCCCTCGCGCCTCAACCCTTCGAGGCCCTTCGCATGGCACCTTCCGAAGAACAGGAGCGTGCGGCACCGGTTCTGATACACCGAATGGAGAAAAAGATCAGAATCCGTCTCCGTGACACTGGAACGGGGCGCTCAGACCGGTGTCGACGGTGGCTCGTGCGAGGGCGGCTGAGGGCGTCGCGCCCTCGGACAGGCCGACGTGCACAGCGCTCAGCAGCTCGGCCGCCACCTCGTCGGGGACGGCGACCGGGGCGGCGATCACGCAGTCCGCGCCCGCGTGCAGCCACACCCGCGTCATCCCGAGTGCCTCCTCGCCCCAGCGCACCGAGGAACGCCCGAGCTCGCAGGCAGAGAGGATCACGGTCGCGGGGACGCGCGGAATCAGGTCGACGTCGTAGCCGAAGAGGATGCCGTCGGCGAGCTCGAAGCCCGAGAACAGGGGGTTGTCCACCGCATGTCTGCCGTGCGCGGCGATGTGCAGCACGTCGCTGTCCGACGCGAGTTCGGTGGCTGCCGCCACCGTGGCCTCGCCGCTCTCGAGGATCCGTGTCGCCACACCCCCGCCGTTCCAGGTGGCCGCCGCCCGCCGCACCTCCTCGCCGGCACGGGGGACGCGCGGTCCCGCGGCGAATCCGATCGTCGACGGGCGTCCGCCGACGGAGGCCGTGCCGCCCAGCAGCCGCGACACCGACGTCGCGAGCGTGAACGGGACGCCGGTCATACCGGGCAGCATCGCCCACGGCACTCCGCCGAGAGCTCCCGGCACGGTGATCGCCAGACGGTGCGCTGACGGTGCGGCCAGGAGCAGCGGCGCGACCAGTTCGGCATCCAGCAGCGACAACCGCGACGAGAGTGCGCGCGCGGTCACGGCGCCCATCAGACCGCCGCGGGTCATCGCGGCCATGTCGAGGTCGGCGCGCAGACCGTCGAGCGCGGATCGCACGCGGGGCCACGACAGGTCGACGACTGTCGCCCCCGAGCGTGTCACCACGATCCCGTGCAGCGCGGAGCCGGTGAAGACGTACGACAGGACGGCGGTGTCGGGATCGAGCAACGTCGTCGCCTCGGCGAGCCCGAGCCGCTCACGGGTGCCGCCCGACCCCGTCGCGGCCCACTGCCGCTCGCGCACCCGGTCGCGCAGCACGCGCACGCGAGCGTCCGTCGTCCAGTCGGCGCCCGCGAGCTCGGCGCGCAGCATCCGCAGTTCCGCCAGATCGACGGCCAGCGAATCGTCGCGCGGAGGCCGCACCGGAGCAACCTGCTGGCTGAGGTGGCGGGCGCGCTCCGACCACTCGAACATCGTCGCGGGATCGTGCAGGCGCGCGGCGGCGGCGAGGCCGGCGTACATCAGGTCGGCGCCGTGCATGGCGACCGAGGCCTGCAGGTCGAGGGCGCCGAACGACTGCTGCCAGGCGGTGAGCAGTTCGAGGCCGTCGGCGGCGGCCCGCAGCGCATCGCGGTCGCGACCTCGTGCGGCAGCGCGCGCGACCCTGACCTCGTGGGCGCGGAGCCGGAGCGGCGTCGGGGCGCTGTCGTCGAGCCGCGGCAGGCGTCCGGCGCCGTCGCGTCGTGCGCTCAGGCGCAGGCCGGTCGCCTCGGTGCGGAATCCGGCATGGTCGAGGGCTCTGGCGGTACGGGTGAAGGCGGCTGCGTCGATGGGGCGCTCCGGCTTCGCCCGCTGCCGTGCTTCGAGCCGCACCGCTTCGGCTCGAGCCGCCCATCCGTGGTTCGTGAGCGCGGTGAAGCGCCGTGCCGCCGTGCGGGCGGTGCGCTCGGCGGCAGCCGGATCATGGCGCAGCAGCGAGCGCGCGAGGTGGAACTCGGCTTCACCCCTGGCCTGCGGCATCCGCTGCGCGCCGAACTCCGCGGCGACCCGGCCCAGCAGGGTCTCGGCCTCGGTGGTGAGGCCGGCGTCGCGAAGAACCTCGGCGCGGTCGAGGTCGCTGATCGCGGCGGCCAGATCGCTGATCGCGGCGAGCGTCGGGCGGGAGCGGGTCATCAGGGTGAGTGCGCTGACGAGGTCGCCGCCCAGCAGCGCCGCGTAGCCGAGGTTGTGCCGCGCCTCGGCGAGCGGCTCCTGGTCGTCGTTCGCCTCGTACACGGCCACCGCGCGCCGCAGGTCTTCCATGCACGTGTCGAGCTCGCGCTGCTGCATGCGCACGACCGAGCGGTTCATCAGACAGTTCGCGAGCTCGGTGGTCTCGTCGCCGATCGCGGTGAACGTGTCGATGGCGCGGCTGAGCTCGACCTCGGCCGCCGCCAGCGTGCCGGCGTGCATGAGGAGCACGCCGAGCTGACCGCTGAGCACGGCGATCGTCTCGGCGCGCAGTCCGGAGCGGCGGAGGGCGTCGCGGCACAGCTGCTCGGCCGCCGTCGGCTGCCCGGTCTGCGCGAGGACGTAGGCGGTCGTGCCGTCGATGCGGGCGCGCAGATCGGGATCGTCGGTGCGGGCGGATGCCGTGTCGAGCGCGCGCCGCGCCTGCGTGAACCGTCTCGCGTTCGCCGCCTCGACTCCGCGCCGGTGCAGCTCGTTGGCGGACAGGGGCATCCGTCCAGAATGCCCTGCCCCGCGCCTGGGCGGAAGAGCGGGGGTGCAGGCCGTTCGGCTGCGGCATCCGCCGGCGGGTCCGTCGGGTCGGCGACGGCGTACGGATGTCGGGTGCGCGGCGTACGGATGTCGGGAGGAATCACGGATGCCGGGCGACACGCCGCGGATCCGTCCGACAGGTGTGCATCGGTCCGACAAGTGGACGGCGGGGGACCGGACCGGGACCGGACCGGGACCGAACTCGGGCCGAACACCCAAGACGGACCGCCCGTATCGGTGCGGGCGGTCCGGCTCGGGGGTGGGTCAGGTCGGGTCGACCGGTGTCGGCAGGGACTTCAGCACAGCGGCGACGGCCTTCCTGGCGGCATTCGGGGCCGCACCGCCGACCGGCACGGTGCCGAGCTGCGCAGCGATGCGTCCGGCGACATACGGTGCCGCGAACGACGTGCCGCTCCAGATCGCGAACCCGCCTCGATAGTCGTCGGGGTCGATCGTCTCGCGGCGGAGGCCGTCGACGTCTGCGCGTGTGGCCGCCTGCGAGCCGCCGACGAAGGCGGGCGAGGTGCTCACCACGGCAGCGCCCGGGGCGTAGGTCTGCACCCACGGACCGACGTTCGAGAAGAGGGCGACGGACTGCGCCGAGGGGTTGAGCGCCCCGACCGACACGAGAGGTGCGCCCTTGTCGGCGGGGATGCCGTTGTGCGAGTCGGGCCACGGCCACAGCGATGCCGGGAACGAGGGCCGATCGATGGCGTCGTTGCCCGCCGAGCACACGACGACGCAGCCGAGCTCCCGCGCCTTCGCCAGCAGCTGATGCAGCGTGAGGCTGAACATCTTGTCGACCGGCGTCTCGTGGTAGTAGCTGAGCGACAGGTTCAGCACGTCGATCGGGAAGCCCGTCGTCGGGTCCTCGCGGTGCCGGATCAGCAGCGTGACGACCTGTGCGACCGTGTCGAGCAAGGTGCTCTCGTCGACTACGCCCAGTGCGCCCGCCACGCGGATCGAGAGGATGTCGGCATCCGGTGCCGCCTGCCGGACGAGCCCCGCGATGAAGGTGCCGTGGCCGGCGACCGCGTCGATCGCGCCGTCGAGCTGTCCGTACAGGTCGGGGTAGCGTTCCGGGTCGGCGTCGTCCGTCAGGCCCACGGGCACGCCGTCGAGGTCGACATGCCGGGTGACGATGTCGTCGGGAAGCCAGGCGTGCTCGCCGCATCCCGTGTCGAGCACCGCGATGACGGGTCGCCGCCCGCGTTTCGGCGCCGGTCCGCGCACGGGAGCAGGGCCGAGCCAGGTCACCGGCTGCCGCGCGCCCCTCCCGGGCTCGAGGTAGTCGTCGCTGCCCGCGGCGCCCTCGCCGCGCACCGGGTTGGTCCGCGTGAACGGGTTGGTGCGGGTGAACGGGTTCGTGCGGGTGAACGGGTTGAGCCCGACCGGGTCGATGGACAGCACGTGGTCGAGGCTCGTCCGCGGCATCGGCGAGTGCGACATGCGGCGCGCGCGCTGGAGCACCCGCCAGGCGTCGGGCGAGAACGGGGCCTCGCCGCCCACCGGGTCGTCGGGGGTCGTCAACAGCAGGCGCTGGAATCTGGCGACGCCGGGAACCAGCTCGCCGTCGCCGATCTCGCGCGCTCCGCGTTCCTCCTCGAGCTGCCATCCGAAGATGTCCGCCGCATCGCGCAGCGTCCGCACCTCCTGGTCATAGGCTTCCTCGTCGCCGAGGGCTCGGGTGACCAGCAGTCGCTCCGGCAGGTACGCCGTCGGAAAGGCGCGGATGCCGTCAACGGGCTCCGTGCTCGGGTCGAGCGCAGTTCCCCGGCGGATCGATCCTTCCGCGCGGTCCTGCCAGGTCCATCCCTTGGGCTGCTCCATCGTCATCCTCTCGGTGCGGGTCGCCCCGCGGCTTCATCGACGGGCGGTGCCCGCGATCACAGCTCGAACTGCGGGGTCGCCAGCGTGCGCGTCTCGTCCCCGATCGCGGTCGTCAGGCGCACGCGCGTGAGACCGGGCGGCACCTCGTCGAACGCGAAGCGTCCGGTCTCCTCCGGCGAGGCCGAGATCGTCTTCTCGCCCTGTGTCAGGAAGACCTCTGCGGCACCGGTGTCGACCCAGCCGTCGACGCGGCGGCGGCCGGATGCGGTGCGCGTCACGTGCAGCAGGATGCTGGTGCTGCCGTCGCTGAACTGCAGGGTGAGAGCATCCGCCTCCCCTCGCACGGCGCCGAGCTGCCCCTCGACGAGGGTGAGCAGCGCGTACTCCCGGTTCAGCCCGTCGGCGGCGACGGCGGCGACCATGCGATCGATCAGTCCTGCGGGCACGGGGTCGACGTCGCTCCAGAGCGTGCGGAGCCGGGCGAACATCTCGGCATCTTCCTGAGCGCTCATGCGAGTCCCCCCTGGGCGGTCGGCGGTGCGTCCAGCAGCGCGCGCAGCTTGGCCAGACACCTATTGCGTGTCGGCCCGATGCTTCCGATGGGCATCGCGAGGTCGGTCGCGATGCGCGCGTAGTCGGGCCGGTCCTCGAAGGCGATCACGCGCAGCAGCTTCTGGCAGCGCTCGTTGAGGCGGCGTACGGCCGTCCACAGTCGACGGTTCTCGTCGCCGATCGTCGCGTGCTCTTCGGCCGAGGCCTGCTCGGGAAGGAGCGTATCGAGGTCGTCGGTGTCGGTCGTGTCGACCTTGCCGTGGGCCTTGGCGACCTTCCAGGCCTCGCGACGGGCGGTCGTGGTGAGCCAGGCCGACACGGCGCGGGGGTCGCTGATCGAGCCGTGCCCGCGCACGAGCTGCAGCCAGGTGGTCTGCACCACATCTTCCGCGAGCGTGCGTTCGAGCCCGTACGCGCGCACCACATGCCAGAGCACGGGGGTCATCAGTCGTACGAGCTCGTCCATCGCGCGGCCATCGCCCTCGCGCCATGCGCCGAACAGATCCGCGGCGCGCTCCCAGCGTGCGCGCCCGTCATCCGAAGCAGGATCGAGAGCGGCGCCGGGTGCGCCGTCGATCATGAAGCCCATTGTGATCACATCTACCAGGAGCACGGCAAGAGGATTCTGATACATGACTTCATCCAAGAATTCCGCGCGTGCTGCGCGGTCGGATGCGGCGGTGGATCTCGATAGCGTTGAGGGGTGATCGCCCTCTCCGTCGTGCTCTTCCTCAACGCCGCCTTCAACGCCGTCGTCTGGCCCCAGTTCTACAAGCGCGTCGCCCACGATCCGCGTGCGCGCGACGAGAACGGCAAGGCCACCGCGTTCCTCAAGGTGCACGCCGTCCTCATCGCGATCGCCCTGGTGCTCGCACTGGTCTCGGTGCTCGCCGGCGTCGCGGCGCTGACCGGCGCGCTCTAGCGCCGCACCTCTTCCGGAGGCGGGTCAGGCCGACTCGAACTCCTTCGCGTGCGCGGCCCACCGCGACTCGACGGGGAGTGCGCGCAGCGCCCGGTTGGTGACGGCCAGAGCCACGGATGCCAGGCACAGCGCGGCGCAGAGCAGCAGCGTCCATTCCCGCCCGACCCACGCGAGACCGAATCCGGCGATCAGCGGCGCGAGGGGCATCGCCCCCATGCCGAGCACACCGGCGGCGCTGTTGGCGCGGCCGAGCAGGTGCGTCGGCGTCGCGACCATGAAGTAGCCCATCATCCCGGCGTTGAGCGCGGGCACCAGGAGCACGGAGGCGCCGAGGACGACGGCGATCGCCCAGGGCGTCGTGACCATCGTGAGCGCGATGACCCCGACGGCCGCGACCGAGAGCCCGGCGATCGTCAGGATCCCGGCCTTGATGCGGGGGACGAGCAGGGGGGCGCACACGGCGCCGACGAGCATCACCGCACCGATCCCTGCGCTCAGCGTGCCGATGAGGAGTTCGGAGTGGCCGTCCTGCTGGAGCGAGTAGATGACGGTGGTGATCGCGGCGTTGAACCCCAGGTTCACGACCGTGGTGATGAGCAGGACTCCGCCGAGGTCGGGGCGGGAGAGCAGCCAGCCGAATGCCTCCCGCAGCTCGGCCCAGGCGTTCGGCTTGGCGGGGGCGGCCGACACAGAGGTGCCGAAACCCAGGTCATCCGTCGCCGCGACGGCGTGTTCAGCCACGACACGCCGCGGGTCGTCCGGGTCGTCTCCGTTTTCGTCGACCGCTCCAGCGTCGACCACCCCGGCGCGCCGCGCCTGGCGCCCCAGCATCCACGCGGTCAGTGCGGCGATCGCGTGGCAGAGGGTCATGACGACCCCGACCGCCCAGCCGCCGATGCCCAGCAGCAGACCGCCGAGCGGTCCTCCCGCGAGCTGGAGCGCGGCATCCCGGCCCTGGTTCGCGGCCTGCGCGCGACCCATCGCGTCGTCGGGGACGATCTCCTTGATCGCGCTCTCGCCGGCGACGTCGAAGAGTCCGCTGCGGGCGGCGAGGAGGATGTCGATCACCAGCAGCGAACCGAAGGTCATCGCGTCACCGAGGGCGAGCAGGGTGAAGGCCCCGGCCAGCACGATGCCGATGAGCGATCCGAGCAGCATCAGGGCGATGCGGCGGTGGCGGTCGGCGAGGACTCCGCCGGCGAGGGTCATAAGCAGGCGGGCGATCATTCCAGCCGCGCCGATGATGCCGGCCTGGGCCGGGTCATTCGTCACGATGAGCGCGAGCAGCGGGATCGCGAACCCGAAGAGCGCGGCCGCGAGGCCCTTGCTCGTGTCGCTCAGCAGCCAGGTGAGGTAGCGGGGGTTGCGCCACAGGCGATGGGGCTCGGTGAGGGTGCTCATGCGTCAAGGATAATTGCGCAAGAACAGTTGCGCAACTTCTATTGCGCAATTTTGAGTGCGGGTAGGATCGGCACATGGCAGCCGACACCAGCGAGAGCAAGGGCGACGATCCCGTCTGGATGACCTCGGCCATGCTCAAGGCCTACTCCCACCCGCTGCGGCGGCAGATGATCCGCCTGTTCTCACGCCGCGATTTCCTGCGAGCCGCCGACATCGCCGCCGAGCTCGGGGTGCCGGCCAACAGTGCGAGCTTCCACTTGCGTGCGCTCGCCGATGCCGGTCTCATCGAAGAGGCGCCCGAGCAGGCCCGCGATCGACGCGACCGTGTCTGGACCGGGCACAAGGGTCCCCTCAACCTGGGCGGCCCGGAAAGCCCCGTCGCCGACGAGGAGCTCGGCACTGCGGTGATCGCCGCGCTGGTGGAAGATCATCAGGATCTGATGCGCCGAGTGACCGCCTGGACCCCCGAGTATGTCGCCGGACGCACGACCGAGGTGCACGCCGCGTTCACCCAGCGCACGATCCGGTTGACCGAGTCCGAGTTCGACGACGCGATGGTGAAGATCAACGATGTGCTGAGTGCCGCCGACGATGCGCACGACAGCGCCGACCCCGACGGCCGCTACTGGCAGGTCGACGTGATCGCCGCCGACGACACCATCTGACGCGGACCGGAGTCAGTCCTCGGGCGACGAGCCCGTTCCGCTGAGGATCAGGATGCGGCGGAGGTGCATCGCGGTGAGCACCCCGGGCCCCATCGAACGGCGCACATCGACGGTGCGGCTGTCGACCGTCTCGAGCAGCAGTCGCGTGGCCCGCGCAGCTTCACCGCGGATGCGATGGTCTTCCGGCGTCGAGGCGTCGCCGCGCGCGATCACCTCGGCCACGGCGTGACACGCGGCGGACAGCGGCTCGGGAAGTGCGGGGTCGAGCGCGATGCCGGCCGGTCGGTCCCAGATGGTGTCGGCGATCGCGTCGGAGATGTCGCGGATGAGGTGCGCGATCCGGTCGAGAGTGGCGAGCTCCTCGTGGCTCTGCTCCATGCGCGACCGGTGCCCCTTCGCTCGCGGATTTCCGCGTCGGCTCTCGTCGGCCTCCACGAGTGCCAACCGCAGCTCGCCGGTCGTGTCGGCGAGCGAGGCCGCGTCGTCGGCCCACTGCTCGTGCTCCGGCGGCCACGACTCGGAGACCGCCGATCCGATGTCGTCGAGATGTCGGGCCAGCTGTTCGCGGAAGGCGGCCACTCGTCCCACCGCGGCGACTGTGAGCGGCGCCGGCGCGATCAGGACGTTGACCACGAGCCCGATGACGACCCCGACCGCGGTCTGCGTGAGGTAGCCGAGGGAGTAGTCGTCGGCGTTCTGCCCGCCGATGATCAGCACGAACAGCGCGGCCATCGGGACGTACTCGCGCCCGACGCCGAACCACCCCGTTCCGGAGACCAGCACGCCCACACCCACGACGAGCGGGATGGTCCACCACGTCGGCCCCACCGTGAGCACCACCACGGTGGCGAGGCCGATGCCGGTGGCGAGCCCGAGCAGTGTCTGGAAGCTCGACTTCGCCGACCCCATCAGTGTGGGGTACATGCTCACCAGCGCTCCGAGCGGGGCGTAGTAGGGGTACTCGTCGGTGACGCCCGGCATGTGCGGGGCGATCATCCAGGCGAGTCCGACCGCGAGCATCGTCTTCGCGACGAGCAGCAGGCGGGCGGGGAGGACGGCCTCGTGGAGCGCGCGGGCGATGCCTGCGCGGCGTGCGCGGAATCGGGGCTGGCTCTGCGTCACGGCATCCTCTCTTTCGGCGGGTGCGGCGGGTGCGGCGGGTGCGGGCGGGCGGGCGCGATGCCCGATTCTGCGAGCGTATGCGCGCGGTGCGCGGCCGGCGAGCGGGTTGCTTCCTCGGCCGGGTACCGGTAGCGCGCGGACGCGACGACGCCGGCCACCCGGGGAGGGTGGCCGGCGTCGTGGAGAGGTGCCGCGTGCGGACGTGTGCTTAAGGGATCGTCCGCCGGAAGGCGAGGAACGAGACGCCCGTGAGCACCGCGGTGACGAGGAGGCCCCAGAGCGCGAGACCGAGCGCGCCGAGGTCCATGATCCCCGCGCCGACGTGCGGCCAGAGGTCGAGCCGCGTCACCAGGAACACCAGGCCCAGCAGCACCAGGGAGAGCGCGATGCCGACGATGATGAGCACCAGCTGTCCCCAGCTCTTGTAGATCGTCGCGCCGGTGAAGCCGAGCACGAAGAAGAAGAGCGCGAGGGTGAAGTAGACGACGAAGGCGCCGCCCGGACCCGCATCCCACAGCCACGGCAGGTAGAACACGTAGCCGTTGACGCCGTAGCCGTTGGTGGCCACCT
Organism: Microbacterium sp. ISL-59; assembly: GCF_018613945.1. Classification (NCBI taxonomy): domain Bacteria; kingdom Bacillati; phylum Actinomycetota; class Actinomycetes; order Micrococcales; family Microbacteriaceae; genus Microbacterium; species Microbacterium sp. ISL-59. The sequence continues at coordinate 1,131,209 of NZ_JAGGPG010000002.1, read as the reverse complement.
CGATGCCGCCTCCGATGAGGAACAGCACGCCCATGATCGCGCTGCCGAGTATCGCGGTGAGCAGCGTGCCGAAGAAGAACTCCCTGCGGGTGATGCTCATCGCCTGCGAGAACGGGAAGGTGAGCGTCATCGCCGACATCCCGATGGCGAAGAAGTACCAGAGCGGAGCCTGACCGCCGCCGCCGTACTTCGGGGTGTCGACCGGGATCATCGCGTAGATGAGGACCGAGATCACCACCGCTGCGGCGAGGATGATCAGCGGGTACCAGACGAAGGTGCCCTTGTTGATCAGCTGCAGCCGGATGACGTTGACTGTGCGTCGCATCAGCGGGCCTCCTCTTTCGTCACGGAGTCTCTGGCGGAGTGGGTGTCGGTCTTCTGGGTGAGACGGACGATCAGCTGCTGGAGCGACACCGGTGCGAGATCGAGACCGGATGCCGTGACCTCGGCCCGCTCATCGGCCGAGAGCGTGCCGAGCACGGTGACGGACGACACGCGCCCGAGTGCCTCGCGGTGCAGCACCTCGCGGCCCTGGACCCAGGCGTCGACCTTCGCGGCGTCGCCCACGATGGTCACGGCACGATCGCGGACGGCATCCGTGTCTTCGTTCAGGAGGATCTGGCCGTTGTCGATCACGATGACCTTCTCGATGAGGTTCGAGACCTCGTCGATCAGGTGCGACGACAGGATGACCGTGCGCGGGTGCTCGGCGTAGTCCTCGACCAGGCGGTCGTAGAAGATCTGCCGGGCGACCGCGTCGAGTCCCAGATAGGGCTCGTCGAAGAAGGTGATCTCGGCGCGCGAGGCGAGTCCGATGATCACTCCCACTGCGGAGAGCTGACCGCGGGAGAGCTTCTTGATCGTCTGCTTCATCGGCAGCTGGAACTCTTCGATGAGTTCGTCGGCGAACGCCTGGTCCCAGTGCGGGAAGAACAGGCTCGCGGCCTTGAAGGCGTGCTTCGGGTAGGCGTCGTCCGGGTACTTCTGGCTCTCCCGGACGAAGCAGATCCGGCTCAGGACGTGCGCGTTCTCGTACGGGTGCTCGCCGAACACCTTGACGGTGCCGGAGGACTCGAAGTTCTGCGCCGTGAGGATCGACATGAGTGTGGTCTTGCCGGCGCCGTTGCGGCCGAGGAGGCCGTAGATCGCGCCTCCCTCGATGGCGAGCGACACGTTGTCGAGCGCTCGCTTCTCCTTGTAGCGCTTGATGAGGTTCTGCACCTCGATGACAGCGGTCATGCGGGGGTCTTCCCTTCTGCGTCGGTGGTGAGTGCGGCGCGCTGCCGGAGCAGTGCCGCGAGGTCTTCGGCGCCGAGCCCCAGCGTGCGGGCCTCGGCGAGGAGGGGATCGATGTAGCGGTCGGCGAACAGCGCGCGGCGCTCGCCGAGAAGGACTTCCCTGGCGCCGTCGGCGACGAACATGCCGATGCCTCGGCGCTTGTAGAGCACTCCCTTGTCGGTGAGCATCGCGACTCCCTTCGCTGCGGTTGCGGGGTTGATCCGGTAGAACGCGGCGAGCTCGTTCGTCGAAGGAGCCTGTGCCTCCTCAGCGAGTGAGCCGTCGACGATCGAGTCCTCGATCTGCTCGGCGATCTGGAGGAAGAGCGGCTTGCCTTCTTCGATCACGAGTCCTCCGGTGGGTTAGTGGGTTACTTACTCGACTAAGTAACCATGGAACCTATCCGGTGTCAACCCCCTCCGCGGGGTGGGGCGGCGCGCGCGGGTCAGTCGCGGCGGTGGTCGCGCCAGTCCTCGACGATCTGCAGCATCCGCACGGAGAGGAAGCGGAAGAACTCGGCGAGCTCGACGGCCCGGTCATGGGCACCCTGATCCTCGTCGTGCTCGGCGGCGATGTCGTCGATGTACTCCGAGAGGCGGGCGTACACGGGCATGTTCCCGACGATCGAGCGGTAGAACGGGTCATGCACGAACTCGTAGCGGTCGCGCCGGTCGCCGGGGCGGGAACGCCGCTGGATGAAGTGCAGCTGCTGCAGGTACCGCACCGCACCCGACACCGCGGCGGCCGAGACGCCCAGGCGTTCCCCCAGCTGCGCAGCCGTGTACCCGCCGTCGGGAGCCGCGACCAGCGCCATCATCACGCGGGCCGGCATCCGTGGCATCCCGGCAGCGGTCATCATCGCCGCCGCCTGCTCGGCGGGCTCGACCCCGCGGTGGGAGTCGGAGGCGGATGCTTCGCCGACGGCGTCGCCTGCGCTCGCGGCATCCACGTCCGGCGCGTTCTCGGTGCTGTCGTCGGGCATCGGGTTCCTCCTAGGCGCCGGGGGCCAGCTCGCGTCGTCGCATCAGCGTCAGGGTGGCCGCGCCGCCCGCGGCCAGGGCGAGCACCAGCCACCAGAGTCCGCGCACATCCACACCGTTGCCGTCCACCACGGGGGTCACCGCGAACGGCGAGAGGTTCGCCGTCCATTCCGGCAGTCCGAACAGCGGCCCGAACATCCCGAGCATCGCCGCCAGCAGCACGAGGCTCCACGCGAGCGCGGTCGTCGCCCGCGGAACCAGCACGAACACGAGGGCGGCGAGCACGGCGAACACCGCCGCCGCGACCGCCTGGCCGAGACCGGCCACCGCGACGATGCGGTAGAGCGAGTCGTCGCCCCCGTTCGCCCAGACGCCGATCCAGGCCGCGAGCACGGCCGCCGCGATCACGATCAGCACCGCGACGACGCCGACGATCACGTAGTCGGCGAGCCAGCGCACGCGGCCGATCGGTGTGGCGAGCACGGCCTCGGCGGTGCCGCGGGCCTCCTCCTGCCGGGCGCGCACCACGGTCTGCACGGCGCAGCAGGCGGCGAGGATGCCGAGCAGCGTGAAGAAGACGGTCACCACGACCTCGTCGAGGCCGCCGGTCGCGCCGCCGATCTTCTCGAGGATCTCGGCGACGGCGGGGTTCTCGCCCGAGATCTGATCGACCAGGCCGCTCAGCGTCGTGGCCAGGATGCCGGTGATCGCGCCGCCGACCGCCCATCCGATGATCGAGCCCGCGGTGAGCCGCCAGACGAGCGCGTGTGGGGATGCCAGGGCGGGGCGGGCCGAGATCCGACCGCGGCGCTCCGCCACGAAGCTCGCATCGATGTCGCGTACCGACTGCAGCGCCACGGATGCGCCGGCGAGCACGAGCCCGAAGGCCAAGCCCAGGAGCATCGGCCAGGCGAGGTCGGCGTCGTACGGGCGGGTCTGCTCCGCCCAGCCGAACGGCGACAGCCACACCGGCCACGCGCTGGTCATGCTCGACAGGTCGTTGCTCGGGGTTCCGGCGGCGTTGCCGATGCCACGCACCAGGAAGGTCGCGACGAGCACCCAGACCGTCAGGGAGTTCGCGCCGCGCGAGGTGCGCATGAGCTGTGCCGCGAGGAGTCCGATGCCCAGGAACGCGACCCCGCAGCTCGCGGCGGCCGCCCCCGCGAGCCACGATCCGGCCGCCGGGAGACCGGTCGCGATCAGGGCGAGAGAGGTGAGCAGCGCGAGGACGACGTTGGCCAACAGCCCGTGCACGATGGTGGCGAGGGTCGGCAGCCGGCGCCCGGCCGGGGTCGCCCACACGAGCTCGGCGCGACCGGCCTCCTCGTCGCCGCGGGTGTGACGAACGGCGAGGAACGTACTCATGAGTGCGGCGAGGAACGCGAGCCACGGCAGGATCTCGAACGCCAGGAAGGCGCCCTCGGAGGTGCCGGACGGCAGTCCGCGGAACATCAGGATCACCGGGTTGGCGAGTGCCGCGGCGAGGATGTTCTGCCGGTCGGCGAGCGTTGCATACGACTGACTGACCCCGGCGTATCCGGCGAACGCCATCAGGGCGGTGCCGAGGATCCACAGCGGCAGCTGCACGCGGTCGCGCCGCAGTCGCTGTTGGAGCAGCACGGCGAAGCGGCTCATCACGCACGCTCCTTCTGCATCCGGCGTTCGCGGCGGCTGCCGGTGGGCTGGTCGCTCGGACCGCCGTCTTCCGCCGCCTCGAGCGTCGCCAGGTCATCGCCGTAGTGGCGGAGGAACAGCTCCTCCAAGGAGGGCGGTGCGACGCGCAGATCGCTGATGCCGAGAGCGGCGAGAGCCGGGAGCACGGTGGCCGTACGGTCGCTGTCCACCGCGAGACGGATGCGGTCTCCCTGCTGCTCGGGGTCGTGCACATCGGGGATGCGGGCGACCTGTTCCAGGGTGGCTCCGGAGGGGGTGAACGACACGTCGCTGCGGGTGAGGTGGCGCAGCTCGGCCAGCGTTCCGGTCTCGACGATGCGTCCGGCGCGGATGATCGACACCCGGTCGCACAGCTGCTCCACCTCGCTCATGATGTGGCTCGACAGCAGCACGGTCGCCCCGTTCGCGTGGGCGCGGGCGACCTCGCGCTGGAAGATCACCGCCATCAGCGGATCGAGCCCGCTCGTCGGCTCGTCGAGGATGTAGAGGTCGGCCGGCACCGCGAAGGCCGCGATCAGGGCGACCTTCTGCCGGTTGCCCTTGGAGTACGCACGGCCCTTCTTGCGCGGGTCGAACTGGAACGCCTCCATGAGCCGCTTCTTCTCGTGCTGATACGCGGCATCCTTCGTCTGTGCGCCACGCAGGCGGGCGAGGAGGTCGACGGCCTCTCCCCCCGACAGGTTCGGCCACACACTGACGTCACCGGGCACGTACGCGATGCGCCGATGCAGGTCGACCGCGCGGTTCCAGGGGTCTTCGCCGAACACGGTGGCCTCGCCCCCGGTGCGTCGCGCGAGGCCGAGGAGGATGCGGATCGTGGTCGACTTGCCCGCGCCGTTCGGTCCGAGGAAGCCGTGCACCTGGCCGTGCTCGACGGTGAGGTCGAGGCCGTCGAGCGCGTGCACGTGGCCGTAGTGCTTGGTGAGGTTCCGGGTGTCGATGACGGTGGTCATGCGCGGGAGCGTACGCCCGATTCACAAACTTGTGAATCGAGCGAAAACAACGCATGCGAAATCCTTACGACGCCCGCGTACAGTGGGCTGGTGCCGGAGTTCCCCTACAGTCGCCTGCGCCGGTGGCCCGACGTCGAGGCGGACAACCTCCAGGCGTATGACGCCACCGATCGGCTGCTCGTCGAGCGGGCGCTCTCCCTCGACATCCCGGGCTCCGAGACCGTCGTGATCGGTGACGAATACGGCGCGATCACGCTGGCTCTGACGGATGCCGGGCGGCACGGCATCCGGGTGCATCAGGACCTCGCGACCGGCCGCCGTGCCCTGGAGCGCAACGCCGAGGAGCTCGGGCTCGCCGGCTTCGTGGCGCACGAGCTCGATGCGGAGCTGCTCTCCGGCGCTCGGCTCGTGCTGCTGCAGTTGCCGAAGTCGCTGGCGGAGCTCGAGGAGATCGCGGATGCCGTGGCCCGCTGGGCGGCATCCGATGTGGTGCTCGTCGCCGGCGGCCGCGTGAAGCACATGACGCTCGCGCAGAACGAGGTGCTCGGGCGCAGTTTCGCGCACATGCAGCCCCAGCGCGCCGAGCGGAAGTCGCGGCTGGTCGTGGCATCCGACCCGCGTCCGGTGCCCGCCGGGCCGCCGTTCCCGGTGACCGCGCAGCACGACGGACTGACCCTGGTCGCGCACGGCGGGGCGTTCGCCGGTGCCCGCCTCGACATCGGCACCCGGGCGCTGCTCGAGGTGCTCGGCCTCGGCGGTTCACAACTCCTCAAGAATGGGCTGATTCGGGTCGAAAACGGCGCGAACGGGTCGGAGAACGGTGGTTCTTCCGGAGTTGTGAACGGCGACCGCCCGAGCCGCGTGCTCGACCTCGGCTGCGGCACCGGTGCGCTCGCCGTCTTGTATGCACTCGCCCGCCCCGAGGCGCAGGTCATCGCAACCGATCGGTCGGCTGCGGCAGTGGCCTCCGCCCGCGCGACAGCGGCGGCGAACGGGGTCGCCGAGCGCGTGACGGTCATGCACGACGATGCGGCCTCGGAGATCGCGGACGCGAGCGTCGACGTCGTGCTCCTGAACCCGCCGTTCCACCTCGGAACGAGTGTGCACACGGGGGCCGCGACCCGTCTGTTCGAGGCCGCCGCGCGTGTGCTCCGACCCGGCGGAGAACTCTTCACGGTGTACAACTCATCGCTCGGCTATCGGGCCGAACTCACCCGTCTGATCGGTCACACGGAACAGCTGTCGCGCACCCCGAAGTTCACCGTGACGCGCAGCATCCGCACCCCCGAAGAGCGCCGATCCTGACCCCGAATCGGTCTCGGACCGGAATATTGAACACCCGTGCAATTCCCCGGTCAGCCGCCGAAATTCGTACCGTTCACCGACCCAGGATTTGCCCCTGATCGGCCATTTCGTTACGTTGGAATGCGGGCCTGACGGTCCGAAGACCAGTCCGCGGTCACGTCCTTCTTTCGATGAGCTGTGCTGCGAAGAGGCGTGGGCGTACGGTCGATGCTCTATCGCGGCGGATCCGAAATCCGCCGTCTGTGCCGCCACAGCGATCATGTCGAACGGCCTCGAGAGCCTCACCCGGGCGTAACCGAAGCAGGCTCAGCCACCCGAAGGCGAGCCGCGGGGGAAACGTGTCCGAAATCGCTCTCGAAGCGCGCAATCTATACAAGGTTTTCGGTAAGAATCCGAGCACCGCCGTCCGCCGCCTGAAGGCCGGAGAGAGTCGCACGGCCGTCGCCGATGCGGGTACCGCGGCGGTCATCGACGCCAGCTTCGCCGTGAACCGCGGTGAGATCTTCGTCATCATGGGCCTGTCCGGATCGGGCAAGTCCACCATCATCCGCATGCTCAACGGGCTGCACGACGTCACCTCCGGCACCGTGACCGTGAACGGCGACCCGATCACCGGCATCCCCGCCTCGAGGCTCCGCGAGATCCGTCGCGACCGCATCTCGATGGTCTTCCAGCACTTCGCTCTGCTGCCGCACCGCACGGTCGCCGCGAACGTCGCCTACCCGCTCGAGCTCAAGGGCACCCCGAAGGCCGAACGCCTGGCCAAGGCGGAAGAGATCCTCTCGCTGGTCGGACTCGAAGGTCAGGGCGAGAAGCTCCCCTCCGAGCTCTCCGGTGGAATGCAGCAGCGCGTCGGCATCGCCCGTGCGCTCGCCGCCGACAGCGACATCCTGCTGATGGACGAGGCGTTCAGCGCGCTCGACCCGCTCATCCGTCGCGAGATGCAGGAGCAGCTGCTCGAGCTGCAGCAGAAGCTCCAGAAGACGATCGTGTTCATCACGCACGACCTCAACGAGGCCATGTTCCTCGGCGACCGGATCGCCGTGATGCGCGACGGCCGCATCGTGCAGATCGGCACGCCGGAAGACATCCTGATGGACCCGGCCAACGACTACGTCGAGCAGTTCGTGCAGGACGTCGACCGCGCCCGCGTGCTCACCGCCGCGAACGTGATGGAGCGCCCGCGCCCCGTCGTGCCGCACACCGCCGGCCCGCGTACGGCGCTCCGCCAGATGCGCGACGCGTACATGTCGGCGACCTATGTGGTCGGCCGTGACCGGCAGCTCGTGGGCGTCGTGACCGACCGCGACGCGGTCAAGCTCGTGCGCAACGGCGCCACCACCCTCGACTCCATCATCAAGCCCGTGCCGCAGAGCGTGCGTGAGGACGAGGTGCTGATGAACCTGTTCGTGCCCGCCGTCGAGTCTCCGCTGCCGCTGGCCGTGACGGATGCCGAGGGACGTCTGGCCGGTGTGATCCCGCGTGTGACGCTGCTCGCCGCCCTGGGCCCCGGCCCCGGTGCGACCGAGGAGATCACCCTGCCGATGATGCCGATGCCGCAGGCCGAGATCGATGCGGTGCTCGATGACGGGTGGACCGCCGACCCGGCCGATGCCCCGACCACGGAGGAGGTGCGCTGATGGATGGCTTCCGCATCCCCGTGGGGACCTGGATCGAATCCGGCGTCGACTGGATCAAGGACAACCTCGACGGTCTGCTCGACGTGATCTCGTTCGTGATGAGCTTCCTCGTCGACGGACTCACGAGCATCCTGCTCACCCCGAGCTTCGCGGTCATCATCGTGATCGCCGCGCTCATCGCCTGGATCGTGCGCTCGTGGCAGCTCGCGATCGGGACCATCGTCTCGTTCGGTCTGATCGTGGGGATGGACCTCTGGGTTCCCGCGATGCAGACCCTCGCACTGGTGCTCGTCGCCGCGATCATCGCCGTGCTGATCGCCGTGCCGCTCGGCATCTGGTCGGCGCGCAACTCGACAGTGCGGGCCGTGCTCAAGCCGGTGCTCGACTTCATGCAGACCATGCCGGCGTTCGTGTACCTGATCCCGGCGATCGTGTTCTTCGGCATCGGCGTGGTCCCCGGACTCGTCGCCACCGTGATCTTCGCGCTGCCTCCGGGCGTGCGACTGACCGAGCTCGGCATCCGCGGCGTCGACTCCGAGACCGTCGAGGCCGGACACGCGTTCGGCGCCAAGCCCGGTCAGATCCTGCGCGGCATCCAGCTCCCGCTCGCGATGCCGACCATCATGGCCGGCGTCAACCAGGTCATCATGCTCGCCCTGTCGATGGCGGTCATCGCCGGAATGGCGGGTGCCGACGGCCTCGGGAAGATGGTCGTCGAGGCGATCTCGACGATCAACATCCCCAAGGGCGTCGAGGCCGGTCTCGGTGTCGTGCTGATCGCCGTCTTCCTCGATCGGGTCACCGCCGCACTGGGCGCCCCCGGCGAGAACCGCTCGTCGCTGCTCGGCATGATCGAGCGGCGCCGCAAGCCGCACGGCGGCGGTGGTGGAGCAGCATCCGCCCCCGCAGCCGAGGCACCCGCGACGAAGGCCGCAACGGACCCGGCGCTCGTGCACTGAGTTTCACCCCTACGGAACAACACCCATACGGAACTGAGAGAGAGAAATCACATGAAGAAGAAGATCCTCGCGATCACCGCCCTCGGCGCCGCAGCGGCGCTCACCCTCGCCGGCTGCAGCAGCGACGGCGCCGGCGGCACGGGCGGCGGCGACAGCAACGCCGACGACAAGGGCACGATCACGCTGGGCTTCCTGCCCTCGTGGACCGACGGCCTGAGCACCGCGTACCTGCTGCAGGACCAGCTCGAGAAGATCGGCTACACGGTCGAGATGAAGACGCTCACCGAGGCGGGCCCGCTGTACACCGGTCTCGCGCAGGGCGACGTCGACATGTACCCGTCGGCCTGGCCCGAGCTCACGCACGCCGAGTACATGGAGAAGTACGGCGACGACATCGAAGACCTGGGCAAGTACTACGAGAACGCCAAGCTCACCCTCGCGGTGCCGGAGTACTCCGAGCTCACCTCGATCGAGGACCTCAAGGGCAAGGCGGCCGACTTCGACGGCAAGATCTACGGCATCGAGCCGGGCGCCGGCCTCACCGCCCAGACCCAGAAGATGATGCCCGAGTACGGACTCGACAGCGAGTACGAGCTCGTCACCTCGTCGACCGCGGCCATGCTCACCGAGCTGAAGACCGCGACCGACAAGCAGGAAGACATCGTCGTCACGCTGTGGCGTCCGTTCTGGGCCAACGACGCCTTCCCCGTGAAGGACCTCGAAGACCCCAAGGGCGCGATGGGCAAGGCCGAGGGCCTGCACTTCCTGGGCACCAAGGGCTTCGCCGAGGAGTTCCCCGAGGCGGCTGAGCTGATCGAGCAGATCAAGCTCGACGACGAGCAGTACGGTGCGCTCGAAGACCTCGTGGTCAACGAGTACGGCGAGGGCAAGGAAGCGGATGCCGTCGACGAGTGGCTGAAGCAGTACGGCGACCAGTTCGACTGGGTCGCCACCAGCTGACCTGAGTCACACCGGCTCTGAGGCGCAGCATCCGCTCGGAGTCGGCACGCGATACGAAGGAGATCTCACCCTTCGAAGGCCCTGTTCGCGCAGGGGCTCCTTCATCGGGTGAGATCTCCTTCATTGCGTGAGGGGGACCCGTGCGCAAGCCCCCTTCCCCGCGGATGCCGGCGGCGTAGCCTGTGGCCGTGGACGGGTTCGCGGCGGTCGACTTCGGGTTCGCGCGCGAGGTGCTGCAGCGCGGCATCGCGGCGCTGTACCTGGTCGCGTTCCTGTCGAGCCTCAACCAGTTCCGGCCGCTGCTCGGCGAGCACGGGCTGCTCCCGGCGCCGGCCCTCCTCGAATGGGTCGGCCAGAAGGCGGAGCGGCGGCGGATGCTGCATCCGACCATATTCTCGCGCATCCGCTATTCCGATCGCCGGCTGGTGCTCCTGTGCACGGCGGGGATCGTGGTCGCGACTCTCCTCGTCATCGGCATCCCGCAGTGGGGTCCGCCGTGGGTGCCGATGCTGTGCTTCCTCGCGCTGTGGCTCGGCTACATGTCGATCGTCAGCATCGGGCAGACCTTCTACTCGTTCGGGTGGGAGATGCTGCTGCTGGAGGCCGGGTTCCTCGCGGCGTTCCTCGGTTCGAACGATCAGCCGCCGCCCACGGTTGTGATCGTGCTGTTCTGGTGGCTGGTGTTCCGGCTGGAGTTCGGCGCCGGGATGATCAAACGAGCAGTATTGCCATCAGATGCAACCTCGCTGACGGGTGTTTGTGCGCGACTCGGCACGGGGGCAGGCGCTTTGGATGCGTGTTCGTCTTGATCACACAACTCCTTCATCTTCGTGCAGTTGCATCATTGTTGTGCCTGATGCATCATTGAGGCGTGCCTCACCCCATCGCTTCGCACTCCCGTTTGCTCGCAGCCCGCAATATTGCACACCTTGATCCGGAGAGCACGGTGTTCGAGGCGATGCTCGAGGGGTGGCGGGCCCAGCAGTCGGCCCGGTTTCTGAAGCTGTCGACGATGAGGGCGCGAGAGCGTCTTGTACGCCGGTTCATGAGCTTCACTGGCCAGTACCCGTGGCAGTGGACCGCGGCTGAGGCGGACGCGTGGATTGCCGAGTTGAGGTCTGGGTCGCGCCCTCTGCGTTTGTCGACTTTGCGTGGTTATGAGATCGACTTGAAGATGTTCTGTCAGTACGTGGCAGACCCGCGGTATCCGTGGGCGCAGGAATGCAGCGAGCGTTTTGGAAGCGGACCGACGCAGATCTTCCATGAGGACAACTCCATCGCGCATGTCAGTGAGTTCGAGGGTGATCCGTCGCGGCGGCCGCTCACGTATGACGAAGTCCAGGCGTTGTTCGATGCCGCCGACTCGGTCAGCGCGCAGGCGCGATTGCGGAAGCGGAAGGGGGCTCTCCCGGCACTTCGCGATGCCGCGCTGCTCAAGTGCGTCTATGCCTTCGGTCTGAGGCGTCAGGAATCGGTCATGCTCGATCTGGTCGACTTCCGGCGCAACGCTCGTCTCCCGCAGTTCGACCGGTTTGGCTCGTTGTCCGTGCGGTACGGGAAGGCTGGCCGTGGCGGCCCCGCTCAACGGCGAACGGTTTTGACAGTGCCGGAGATGGGATGGATCGCCGACGTGCTCGGGCACTACCTCCATGAAGTACGTCCTGCGCTCTCTCCGAAGTCGATGGACGCGCTGTGGGTGACGGAGAGGGGGACGCGGTTGAGTAGGCGGGCAGCGAATGAAGCATTTTGCAGGGCACGCGACCTCGCCGAACTCGACCCGACACTTGATTTGCATTCACTCCGGCATTCATATGTGACACACCTCATCGAGTTCGACTATCCGGAGCGCTTCGTGCAGGAGCAGGTGGGTCATTCGTTTTCTTCGACTACTGCGATCTATGTGGGAGTCTCCAATGAGTACCGAAACCGGTTGCTGTCACAATCCCTGCACACCCGCTATGGGTTGACTTTTGAGGAGGACACTCGATGAGAGAGATGGCGTACGTGTGGCACCTTCGCGCGAAGATGGCCGAACAGGGCATGTTCGCAACGACCGACCTGCAGCCGCTCCTGGGCGAGAGAGGGGTCGTGCTGTCACGTGAGCAGACGTATCGACTTGTGACGGGTCACCCCCAGCGGCTGAGTGTCATGACACTCGTCGCGCTGTGCGACATCCTCGGCTGCACGCCGAACGATCTCATCGAGCCTCAGATCGTTGAAGTCTCTCACCGGAGGGTCGCGGGCGAAGCTCTCGCTGTGGAGGATGGTGTTCCCGAGGCGTCCCGCCCCGTCACAAGCCTTCGCACAAAGATCAATCGCCCGGGCACCGCCAGGTGAGGCCGCCGCCTGAGCACCCGTGCTCGAACTGCGGACGACTTGCTCAGCGGATCAAACGCCTCCCTGAAGGAGGCGGTCTCTGCCGCCCGTGCTACAACGACGGACGCAAGGAACCGTGTTCGCGATGCGGACGTTCCCGGACGCCCACTAAGCGCACCGCCAACGGTCTTCCGCTATGCAGTCATTGCGGTCGGCCGAAACGGGAGTGCTTCACCTGCGGTCGGATCGCCCAAACCGCATGTGTCATCAACGGAAATTCAATCTGTCGGGGCTGCTATGAGGCTCCTATGAGGAGGTGTGGAGGATGCGGAGAATTGCGCGAGGTCGCTGCGCGCGCCCAGACCGGCGTCTCAGACCTTTGCCACCGCTGCTATCGAACGCCAGACGTGGAATGCGGGGTGTGCCGACTTGTCCGTGCGGTACATACGACTTGGCCGCTCGGATCGGTCTGTCTGCCGTGCTACCGCAGCGTTCTGCGTAACCCGCGACCCTGCCATCGATGCGGGCAAGTCAGGGCCCTGATCGCGCGCTCGGACGCAGACGCGCAGATTTGCGGACCGTGCGCGGGCAGCCCACGCGACTACCTGTGTGTGAAATGCGGGGCGCCTGGGGAGCAACACTTCGTGAACTTGTGCAAGCGGTGTTCCGTCATTGTCTCGGCGGAACAGATCCTCGCCTCGGCGAGCGGCACCATCCCCGAGGGGCTTGCGGGACTCCCTGCGGCTCTCGCCAGGCACGGCAGGCCGGACTCGACCATGCGATGGCTCGACCGCCCGATCCCCAAAGCGTTACTCGCTTCGCTGGCATCCGGGCAGACGATCACTCATTCGAGTTTGGACCGCTGCCCTTCGGGGCAAGCTCGGGAGCACCTCCGATCGCTCCTCGTTGCGGCCATGATCCTCCCGCGCCGCGATGAGAATGCTGACCGGCTCGCGACCTGGACCGACGAGTTCCTCGCGGGCCTTCCGCGGCATCACGTCGCGCTGGTCAAGCCTTATGCGCATTGGATGGTGCTTCGACTCGTTCGGCGCCGCGCACGGCGTCGGCGAACTTCCTTCGGCATCGCCACTGCGGCACGCGAGCGCGTTCGCTGTGCAGTACGCCTCCTGCGCCACCTCGACAATCGTCAGGAAGCGATCACAGACTTGAGCCAAGCGACGCTAGATGACTGGCTTGCGGGAAACCGGGCGCGCACAGGCAATACCGCCCCCTTCATCAAGTGGCTCAACGGCAGGGGCATCACGGACGACCTCTTCGTCGCCGTCCCGAAGCGAACGAAGCCGACGCGTGTGAACTCAGACGAGCAGCAGCAGGCGCAGATTCGCGAGCTGCTGGTGGCGCGCGACCAGGAGGTCGCACTACCGGAGCGAGTCGCCGGCCTGCTTGTCCTCCTCTACGGCGCCCGCCTCGAGCGGATCCACCGCCTCACCACCGCAGAGCTCACCCGACACAACGACCGTCTCCACGTCGCTTTGTCGGATCATCCCACTGAAGTTCCCACCGAACTTGCCGTTTTCATCGAGCGTCTCGCCGCCGACGCCGCAACCGCGCCTCGCGCCCGCACGTTCACCGGCGATGCCAACTATCTGTTCCCATCGACCCGTCGCCCACACGCCCCGCTGCATCCAGGCACGCTCGGAAGAAAGCTCGCCCGCATCGGGGTGCTGCCACAGACCACACGAAACACGGCGATGGTGGCCCTCGCGTCCGACCTCCCTGCGGCTGTCATTTCAACCCAGTTCGGTCTCACCCCTGAATCAGCCACACGCTGGGCCGCGCACGCTCGACGAGACAGCATTGAGTACCTCGTGGCACGTGTCGAGGTTCCACGGCCCAGCGACGACACTGCGCAGTGATTGAACCGCCCGGCCGCCCGGATTCAGGCTCCACCTACGCCGCGGACTGCGATGAGCCCCATTCGGGCGTTGAGTCGGAGGTTAGCGTTTGAGTGAGGCAGGTGGGTGGCTCATGCAGGAGCGGGACCTGCGAATCCGGCCTCGCGGTCCGCGACGACCAAGGTTTCGAAAACCACCCTTGACGAGCCTGATGCGTCCTACCGGCTCCGAAGATCGGGAGCGTCCTCGGGCACCAGATCGGCCAACGACGTCTCCAGCACCTGAGAGAGCGCGAGCACAGTGCGCAACGTGGGATTGGCCGGACGGCCCGGGCGCGACTCGCCCTTCTCGTACTTCTGATAGGTGTACCGGGTGAGGCCCGACCTGTATGCCACATCTTCCTGGCTGAGCCCGGCACGCTCCCGTGCAGAACGAAGTGAGGTCGCGAAGCGCTGGGAGTACGCGCTCCACTCCGCTTCAATCTCATCGTTCCGTCGGGGCACCTACCAAGCGTCCCGGCGGGCCGCTCGCCGTATGGCCTAATCCGTATGGCATAATTCGGAAGGCCATACGAAACAATCTCGTCCTCGTCGGATCGCTCCGCTCTTCCCTGCACGTGTGCTGCCCATCCCGACGACAGGCGGTCGCGTCGCGGGAAGGCCCGTGCAAGCGACCGCGATTGTGATGGTTGAGATGCCAGATTCGTACCCGATCTGGTGGCAGGAAATTGACTCGCCGCCACCAGCTGAGTGGGTATTCATGTTCGAAGACTTCACCGGCGACGACACGGCAGAGCAATGGGCGCTGGCTGCCGCGATCTTCATCGCGCAAACGCGCCGTCGCACAGCAGCCGGCCCTACCTTCGCTGAGCTCTTTACACATCTTCTGCCAGACACCGGCGGGCTTCCTGGGCCGCTGCCACGAAATCTCGACTTTGTGCAGCGGCGTCGCGCCGTTGCGGGCTTCCGTGGACATGCAGCGATCGAATGGCGTCGGCGAGGAATGATCAGCTTTGACAACGGCGTCTTGCGTAGCCTGCGTGTTGGACGGGAGTTTCGCGAGCGGTCGAGGAGTCGTCAGCAGGCTCGCGAAGCCGCACGCCACCCGCGCGGAACGCATCGCGAGCGGATCGCTGAGATCGTGGACGCTGATGCCATCACTCACCGGGAGAGTTGACGTGACCGAGGACTATCCGCCGGAACTTCACGACCTTCTCAAGCGGATCACTCCAGGGTGGCCGGAGGTGCTGGAGGTCGGAGTCGGCTGGTACCCGCTGCTGGCGCGACTCGATGCGAAGCTGTCCGTCATCGCTCCGGAGTACGTGGTGCAGCAGGTGAAGACGAAGTTTGGCGCTCTGAGCTTCTTTGCCGACCCATCCGATCGCCCGACGAACTTCGACGAGGCATTCGCAGACGCTGTTCGTGCAGCTGAGTGGGAAAGCGTGGAGACGTGTGAACTCTGTGGGGCGGCGGCGAAGCGGTGCGTGATCAGAATGTGGGTCTCGACACTCTGTCAACGTCACGCGTCCGAGGCGAGGGGTGACGCGGTCGAACGCGATCTAGACCTGCGGCTGTCTGACTCATGAGGTCCTGGTTCGGATCCATGCATCTGTGATGCGGACGCCGCGTGCTGGCGTCACCTCGCTTGCCTCGATCCGGCGGTTGCACCGGTTGGATCGGTTTCCAAAGGGAATCAGTGGTGAGCGCTCGCTGTTTGAGCGAGACGAACGCGGCCGGCCTGACGCGCCCCAGCGCCGAGATTTTGCTCCAGACGCAGCGGCTGCCTCTGGCCGCATGACTGGAGCATGGCTGTGTGGGTCGATGCGCGGCAGGCACTGGTGAACGACAGTAACTGAGGCTGAGGGCTCCTATCGGCTCCAGCGCTCAACCGGCGACCCCGTTTCGGGGATGCTCGGGGATGGGATGTCGGGATGCGCGCAGAGCGCGGGACTCGTGCTTTGGCAAGGCGCTGGGTGAAATATGACTCCGCAATCGGGTTACGCATCAATACTCTGCTCGCTACTCTGACCGGTATGTCGGAGGAATCAAATTCGCAGTTCGCCTCGGGGGTGCGTCCGCGGACGCTCATCAGGGATCAGGTCTATGCGCGTCTCGCGCAAGAGATCGTTACCGGCAGGCTTGCGCCGCTTGAGGAGATTCGTGATCAAGATTTGCAGGCAGAGTATGGGGTGTCGCGCACCCCGATTCGGGAGGCGATGATTCGCCTGGCTGATGTTGGGTTGATCGAGATGAGCTCGAACCGGTTTACGCGTGTGGCTCCGATCGATCTGGCGGCACAAGCGGACCGGGCGGAAGCGGCGGGCGCGCTCATCGCCTTCGCAACCGCGAAAGTGGTTCCGGAAATGTCGGACGATGAGTTGGCGTCGCTAGATGCCCGCATTCAAGCCATCTTGGACTCTGACCTCACCCGGGGTGGCATGCCCGATGGGCTGCGACTGTGGTTCGCGTTGTGGGTGGACATCATCACTCTCGCCAACAACCCCACGATCACCAGAATCCTCGACCAGAATCTTGTGCTGCATCTCAGCCGATCAGTGCAGGTCCGTCCGACCCCGGAGTGGTTAGCTCGCCAGGTTCGTGAGCGGTTGAACGCGTTCCGGGCGGCGCTCCAAGCCCGGGATGCATTGAGCGCTCATGACGGGGTGCTGGAGATGTTCCGAGTCGCTTCTGCGGATCTCTTCCGTGCAGCTGTGAGTGGCGATTGGCGGGTGCAGGGTGAGTGATGCACTGGGCCGGCCCGGTGGCCCGGAGTTGATGTCAATCGGGATGCTCGATCTGGTCGAACAGCAGTCGCTACCGGCGCCAGCATCCTCACCCACACGGCTGCAATCCGTCTTGGAAGCGCTCATTAACCAGCTCGAGTCGGGTGACCTCGCCCCGGGCGATCCGTTGCCGCTATCGAAGCTAACGGAAGAGCTGCGTGTGGCATCAAACACGGTGCGGGAGGCGATCTCGATCCTCACCGCCTGGCACCTCGTGGAGGCTCGCCCCCATAAATCGTCCGTAGTCGCGACGCCGACCACGGCGTGGCTCGCGGCCGTGCTGGCAGAATCCGCGGGCTTGTCGTCCTTGGCGGCGAGCCTCGCGATTCCCCGCACGACGCCCGATCAGCGCAAAGAGTTTCGGGCAGCCGCTGAGGAAGCGATGCTTGCGTGGAAAGCTCCCGTTGTAGACAGTCGTCGCGCGTCCGGAATGACGTGGAATCTGTTCCAACTGTTGGCAACGTACTCGCGTAACCAGTACTTGGCCGCGATGCACGCGGAGAAGAAGCCAGCTTTGGTGTTCGGATTCAAGTATCTCGGACGGGACCGTAATGCGACGATGGTATGCAACGCGATCGAGGCGCTCCTCGATGCGGTCGAGAACAACGACCGGCATGAAGGAGCCGACATCATCAGCGACCTGTATGTGTACGTTCTGGACGACCTCAGCGCAGGATGATCAAGCACCGATACTTCAGTGTGCGTCAGCCCAAACTCCTAGCGTGAAGGTGTCGCCTCCCCGGCGGCACACGGCGGCCCCATCTCGAACGTCGATCCCCATAGGCGCACCCCAAGCGTCGGACGTCGAGGCGTCGTGTATCGCGTGGCGTCCGTGCTCCCCAGCACGGACGCCACGCGTGCTCCCGGCCGCGTTGAGTGGACGGGAGCACGCCCCGCCGACCGCGAGAAGGGCGGCATGCGACGGGGCTTCCCCCAGAGCGTCGCGAGCAAGCGACTATCTGGGGAGATCTGCGGCTTCGCGTAGCGGCTGAATGAAAGCGGTCTTAAACAACGCCACGACCGCTCCGCGAACGCGATCGCGATCGCGTTCGCGCACCGCACGACGGAGCCTCTCCAGCAGCGCGCTCAGTCGACTCGCGCGCTTGCGGGTCAACGGGATGTCGTACACCACACGCGTGAGGTGTAGCCGCAACCGTGTATCGATGACATCGCTGATGATGCGATTGGCGCCGGCATCGGCCACTGCGGACCAAAGTTCGAACCAGAGCATCAGTCCCTCTCGCGACTCAGACTGGTTCAGGTGAAAACGCAACAAGGCATCGATGCGCTCATCAAGATGCTGGACCTGCGCGTCGGTGAACGAGGACGCGGCACTGTATGCACAGAACGCCACAAGCGCGGATGCCGCTTCCGCGCGGTCTGCTTGGTCGGTGAAGTCAACAGGGGCGACGCGGGTGTACCGGTTCGCGCTCATCTCGATGAGACCTACTTCTGTGAGGCGGATAAGAGCCTCCCGGATGGGGGTTCGGGACACCCCGAACTGGGCTTGCAGTTCGTGATCGCGAATCTCCTCGAGCGGTTGCAGCTCGCCCGCGACGATCCGTGCAGCGAGATGGTCGAACACTTGATCGCGGATCAGATCGCGCGGGCGAATCAGCGTCGACATCGCAGCTTCTGGCTTCATATCCCGGACGCTAATGTGCAGCGCGCCAGCATGCTTATGCATCGCTGGCTGATATATCCAGAACACAGCGTCCGCGTCAGTAGGTTGTGAAAACGAACAGCGACGCGCGCTCGCACCTTCCCTGTGGCGCCCCCAAAACCGTCGCCATAGACTCCTTCTGGCACCAGGTCAGTAGGAAGCAGTGGGTACCAACACGGTTTCACAGCCCGCTGCGCGCATCCCGCGCACCGTTCGCCCAGGCGCCCCCCGCCTGGGCGAACGTCGTTAAGCGCCGATGCGGCACGTCGTGAATCCTTTGCAGTGATATTCCAGTGCACTAATAGGCGATCCGCCACCATCGAAGAGTCGACCTCACCCGAAGGTTCCGGCGGCCGAACCCTCAAGCATCCGCCCAGTTCAGCCAACATTTCCTTGCGCATCCTAGGTGCACGATAGGAGTATCGATCCCATGAAGACAATCCAGCAGTTTTCTACCGGCACGGCACACTCACGCGGCCACAGCAGGTCGCGGGCGGCTCTCAGCGTCCTCATCGCGAGCATGGCGATACTCACCGCCGTCGCTGTCCCCGGCGGTTCCGCAATCGCTGTGGAGCCGGGCTACGCATCCGCTTCCAACTGGATCGCTCAGCAGCGCACCAGCTTCGCAACGCTCCCCGGAGGCCTGGGGGATGCCGGCCAGATGACGGCTGTGAGCAGCGACCCCAATCACCAGACCATCAGCCTCGTCGAGGGGCCGGGCGGGCGAACCGACTTGAACGTCACGAGTAAGTTCCAGGCGGACGAGTTGCAGGGCCGCCCGTGTGTCAACGCGGCGCCGATCGGCACACCCGTCGAGTGCTTCACTGAAGCCATGACCGTCACCCTCCCCGCACCGGTTGTCGACCCTGTCGTGCAGCTGTCCATGCGCGGCGGCGCCCGCACTGAGCCGGGCGCGTGTGTCGAGAGCTTCATGGACGCGCGGTTCTCCGCGATCAACGGTGCTCCGGCGGCTGCCGAACAGCTGTCCGAGATCACTTCTGCTTCGAACTGGGCCCTGGTGGGCACCGAACTGCGCACGCAGACTCAACCCGGAAACTGCACCGTCCCGGACGGGGGCGGACCAGTCGAGATCCAGCTCAAGGGGCTCATCACTAGCTTCACGTTGGACACGATCTACGGTGCCACGGTGGTTGCCACGAACGGGGCGATCGCCTTCCCCCGCCCGGTCGGAATGACCATGAACGTCGCAGTGGCCACCAACGATCTGCAGCTGACGGCTGCGGGGCCGTCGCTGCTGCCGATGGGCGGAACCGCGGAGTGGACGTACGATCTCACCAACGCCGGCACCAACGCCTCCTACGGGTACATCGTCACTGAAGTCATCCCCTCGAGCGTCAGCAACCCGGAACTCGTCTCCGGTGACGGCTGCAGCATCAGCGGGAACACCCTCACCTGCGCTGTCGCGCCGGAGGACTGCACCATCGCCCCGAACGCGACGTCGGCCACCTACGCAGACCTCACCTGTGCATCGGCGGCGATTGCGCCGGTGCTGACGAGCGGCGCGTCCGCCGCCCCGATCGTTATTCGCGGCACCGTCACCGCGGGCCGCGGCGAGGCCGTCGAGCACACCGCTACCGCCGCCAGCGCGACAGCTGACGTTGACACGACCACCAACACCGTCGTTGCATCGACGACAGTTCAGACCGTGGGCCTCAAGTACGATGTCACCGCGGACCGCGTCAACGTCCGTGGCGCCGGCGAGACGATCGACTTCACCTACACAATGACGAACATCGGAACGGCAACGCTGGAAGAGCTCACGATCGACACGATCGACTTTACGGGCACCGGGGAGGCGCCCGCGGAGACATGCGACACCTCAAACCTCTCGCCCGGCGCGAGCATGACGTGCCACGCCCGGTACACGACAACGGTTGCGGACGCCGAAGCGGGATCGGTTACCCTCACCAGCGCCGTCACGTCGCTGCCTGCGGGCGAGAGCACCACCTTCACATCCGACCAGGCAACGGCAGCAATCGAGATCGACGCTGAGACGGGCAACCCCGGCCCCGGAGGCCCCGGCCCCGGAGGCCCCGGCCCTGGCAACCCGGGCACGGGCACACCCGGCGGTTCCGGAAACAGCTCTGCTGAAGGCGCGGATGGCGCGCTGGCTGCGACCGGGACCGACGTCCCGCTGCCGCTGCTCCTTTTGGCGGGGCTGCTAGTTCTTGCCGGCGGTAGCACCGGCGTCATCGTGGCCCTCCGCCGCCGCGCGGCGAGCACCGAGTAGTTTCGCTCAAGAGCGGGGGTAGGTCGGCATGCGCTCTACCCCCGCTCATAATGGTCGCGCTGAGGGAAGGACCAGGATGATGGGAGAACCCGTCTCCACCGGTTCCGGGAGGGCATTGCCGTTCGATGTCCATGCCTTCCTTGACCACGGATGGTGGACCGTGGAGATCGCGGACACAGATCAGCGCGCACGAGCGACGACGATGGCGCAGATCGAACCGACTGCACGCTCTCTCCTGTCGAAGAAGCTTGGCGATTCCCCAAAATCGTTCGACCTCCGAGTTCACATCACCCGCACGACACCCCACGGCTACTTTCGGTCCTCGCAACGCCGCGCCCCGCTGCGATCGTGCGAATGTACCGTGAGCGGGTCGTCGCTGCCTGATCATCGACGACCCCAGAACCCGGGACCTGAGGGGTGATGTATGAGTGCGAGATATGACGCGTTCGCGGACCACCCTTCAATACCGTGGGCCTAATGGAAGCTTCGCTTGACGCACGGCCGCATACCCGACCGCGCAGCCTGATCCGCGACCAAGTGTTCGATGATCTCGCCGAAGCAATTATCTCCGGTCATCTTCCGCCCTTTGCAGAGATCAAAGACCAGGACCTGCAGGTGGCGTACGGGATCTCGCGCACCCCGCTGCGGGAAGCGTTGTTGCGCCTCGTGGACGTCGGCCTCGTCGAGATCGGCGATGATCGCGTCCCACACGTCGCACCCGTTGACCTGTCAGCGCAGGCCGAGCGCGCCGAGGCCGCCGCCGCTCTCATCTCCTATTGCGCGTGGGTGGCCTGCCCGGTCTACACCGATGAGCAGATCGACGTCTTGCGGGACTGCATCGACGACCTTCTCGCGTTCGACCTAACGCGCTCGGGAATGCGGGACGGACTTCGCTTGTGGTGGGCGTACTGGGTGTCCGTCGTCGACGCAGCCGAGAACCGCATTATGCTCGACGACCTGAACGGGCGTCTCGCTCTTCATCTCAGCCGATTGGTGCTCACTCATCCCATCGCGCCGGAACTCGCTGCGTTTCACGAGAACACTCTCCGGGGGATGCGTGAGGCGATCGAAAGTCGCGACGGCGCTCGACTGCGCGACCTCATCGTGGAGCTCTTCATGACTGCTTCCGTGGTACCCATGCGTGCGGCCGCGGCTTCACTTCGGTAGGAGGCAGGATGACGACGCAGCGCGGGACATGTCACGCGAATGTGGATGCGGTTGGGATGCGTTGGCTCGGCGTGGCTACATCGCTGTTGCGTGCGGCCCTCCTCTATGAGCTGTAGGGTTCCCTCGGAATATGCCCATTCATCGCCTCATTGCGGAGACCTCATGAACAGACTCTGGCCCGTGCTTCGCATTGTCGTGGCGGTCGGACTGCTGGCGGCCGTTGGTGCGCAATTTCAGCTGACCGTTGTCTCGGCGCTCAACGCGACGGATGCGTGGGGGCGCCATATGCCGACGGCCATCACGAATTTCTTCAGCTTCTTCACCATCCTGTCCAACGCAGCGGCCGCCGTAGTTCTCATTGTCGCGGCGGTGTGGGGATGGCGCACACGTCAGCACGCGAAGCCCGAGCCCAGGTGGCTCGCCCTCTCCCTCGTCTGTGCCGGCAGCTACATGATCGTAACGGGCCTCGTATACAACGCGATGTTGCGCGGGCTGCCCTTGGATCAGGGCGCTACGGTGCCATGGTCAAATGAACTGCTCCATGTCGTCGGGCCGCTCTTCTTCGTGATCGACGCGGTCATCGCTCCTCGAAAGCGTCGCTTGCAGTGGCGAGACGCGTGGATTGCCGCGGTATTTCCGCTCCTGTGGGTGGTCTACACGCTGCTGCGTGCCCCATTCGTGAAGTCCACGGCAACAGGCACGACCCCGTGGTACCCCTACCCATTCCTCAACCCCGCCAGTGTGCCGGGTGAACATCTCGGCGTCGCGGTATACGTCGTTGTGATTGCCCTGTCGCTGGTCGCATTGGCGCTTCTTCAAATCTGGTTGGCAAGGCAAAGCGCGCGACGCGCCGAACTGCACGGACGAGCATCTGATCCAGCGCTGTCACCCGGGCGTTCGGACGCGCCCTAACGCAATACCCCATCTGCGGGCGCAACATCAGCCGCGGCCGTCAGGAACGGAACAGGGCGCCCGCCCGGTTCCCTCAGATCGTAGGGCGGAATCGTCGTCGGTTGCATAGTCGGGCCGTCGCGCACACAAGGGCATATTTCGTAGCGCGACAGGCAGCACCCGCGGCCGAGTTCGGCATCGCAGCCGAGATAACCAGCTAGTGAAATATAAGCGCGTCGTAAGGCGACGGGGAATATTTGTCTGCGGTTGGGCGCGCATCAGCGCCCCTAGGACAGAAAGAACCTAATGAACAAGAACACCCGCAAGCGTTCCCTCATTGCCGGTGGCATCGCCGCCGTTCTCGTCGCAGGCGTCACCGCCGGTGGGGCCCTCGTCACGCGAGACAGCACCATCCTCGACAACGTCTTCGGCGCCGTCACCACGCCGGAGTCGCCCGCCGACTTCACCGTCAAGGGTGACCCGATGAAGTATGACTTCTCTGGTGCGGTCGACGGTGAGCTCGTGTACGAGTACTACGCCGTGAAGAACCTCTCGGAGGCGAACGACCTCAAGTTCAACGTGTCGGCTAAGCCCCACGCATCGAACGACGAGATCAAGAAGCTCATGGCCAACCTCGACACTCGCATCGTCATCGACGGAACGACCATCGAGACCGGCAAGCTCGACAAGATGGCCATTCCTGCCGCGTCGCAGCCGCTCATCGAAGCCGGCACCGAGACGTCCATCCGCGTCGAGGTGTACGTCGCTGACTCCGCTGCGTTCAAGGCTGCCAACATCGCCCCCGACACCCGCGTCACCGTCGACTACCTGTTCGACAGCATCTTCCTCGGCTGAGGAATCAGGGGCTGAGCGACCCGAACGCTCAGCCCCTGCCGCGGTCACCCGAGACCGCCCCGCCCCAAAATCTGAAAGCCCGTCATGAAGCTCCTCGTTCTCATCTGGCGCTCGCTCGCCGTCATCGCCCTCATCTTGATGATCCTCCCGTTTGCATGGGAGAAAATCACGGGCGACTACTTCATGGTCGTCTCCGGCGAATCCATGACCCCGACATACGAAATCGGCGATGTGCTCGCCGTTCAGAAGCCAACCGGAGACGAACTCACACGCGACGGACTCATTGTCGTCGTGAGCATGACCCCCGGCAACAAAGACGAACAGTACGTCCACCGAGTCCTCAGCCACGACGCAACCGGCGCCACTCTCAAAGGCGACGGAAACAAGTCAGCCGACCCAGCCCCGGTCACGCAAGATCTCGTCATGGGGACCCCCCGCTTCGCACTCCAAGGAGGGCTGAGCGACGCCTTCCGCTTCGTTGAAAGCTGGGGCGGACGAATCCTGACGGGGTTGTTCGCCGTGCCCGCGTTCCTCGTCACTTGGCGTCGCCGAAAGACGGACGACGTTGATCACATCGACACACCTCTCGAGCGAAAGGCTCAGCTGGCATGACCACCACCATCAGGCTCATCGGGGGACTGCTTGGCGCACTGTGCATCAGCGGTGCGCTCGCGTTGAATGCAGCCGACGCGAACGCGTCCGCACTCAACCCGCCTCTGGGCTCGACGGTGCACGCCGACAGCGCTGCCGTTCACTCAGACTCAACCAGCGCCGAAGGTGGCCTCGTCGTTTCCCCGCGTTCCGCATTGTTTGATGTCACCCTGACGCGGGGCCAACAGGAGACGCGCACCGCTCACCTGACAAACACCGGGCCGCACACGATGAGAATCACCCTCGCCGCCGCCGTCACCGATCACGCCGGAGACCGCGGCTCCACAGACCAGCTCACGCTGTCAGCGAGCCGAGGTGGCTGCGTAGCCGAGTCGAACGTCGCCCTCACCGGCGGAAACAAGATCTCCCAGGGGGTGCTCGAGCCAGGAGAGACAGCAACGGTCTGCATCGCCGTTGGCTTGGACGTCGACGCCGCACCCGCTCCTCCCGGATCCGTCACAGCGAACTTGACGTTCGACGCCATCGCGTCACCGGACTCGCTCGCGGCAACAGGCGCGAATACGCCAGCACTGCTCCTTGGCATCGCCGGCGGGCTGCTTCTCACCGCCTCAGTGCTACTCCGTCGTCCAGCAGCTTCGCCAGAGCACACAGCCGGGTCAACCGGCATGTCCGGCTGAACCGCATCCGCACGGTTTCACGACTTCTGTGAGGACGGGCCTCGCAGAAACGGTGGTGGATCTCGGGTGCCACCACCTCCTGCTGTGCGCGTCGGGCTCGACGCGCACAGCAGCCACTCCGACCCGAGCGGACTCCGCCCCCGACCATGTCACGCACCGATACTTCACGACGCCCATCGCGTTGATGATGTCCTACCAGAGCGAAACCCCGAACCATGAAAACGCATCCACCCACGCACCTAGGAGTCCAGATGGAACGCTACCGCTCATTCGGCGCGATCGCTGCGGTAGCTGTCCTCGCAGCCCTGTCCGTGCAGGCTCCCGCCGCGGGCGCGCTCGTCACGCGCGACTCGACCATCGTCAACAACGAGTTCACGCATGTTCCGCCGCCGCCACCGCCGCCTCTCGCGGTCGAAGGGTCACCGATTCGTTACGACTACATCGGAGCCATCAACGGCGAGAAGACCTTCGAAGTCTTCACCGTCACCAACCAGTCCCAAACCAACGCGGTCCTCGACATCCGCGCCGCGCGACAATACGGCCCAGACCCCGAACTCGAACTGAAGTTCGCTCGCCTGCTCAGCACCCAAGTCATCTCCGGCGAGGTCACCATCAAGACCGGACGGCTCGATGCGATGCAGATCCCATCGGCGAGCCGGATCGCATTCGCACCGGGGGAAAGCAAGCAGATTCGCGTCGAAGTATTCGTAGAGGACGCCGCGGAGTTCCAAGCAGCAGGAATCCCGCGCGACACCGGACTCACATTCAACCTCAACTTCCGTGCAACCTTCGAGTAGGACGACAGCCATCATGATCTCGATTCCCCGCACCTCCCGACTCAAGCGGACATTCGCCGCACTTGCGATCACCGGAGTAGCGCTTGCTCCTGCCCAGTCGGACTCGCCGGACGCCTTCACCGAGCAAATTGTGGTCGAAGGTAACCACGTCACAACCAGCGGCGGCGTCTACCGCGTCGCGGCCGGCACCGATATCGGCGGCAACATGCTGGGCGTCGACACGCACAGCTTCAACTCCCCGAATCGGTTCAGTGTCGTGGATCGCACCACGAATGCGCTCGATGACGAGATCATCGTGGACCGAGAAGACACCGAATACCTTCACGCGGTGGTCACCGAATCCGGGAAGGTGTTTCGGTGGGGGGCACCAGAAAACGGGTTGGGAGGTAACGGACAACCCCTCTCCAGCTTTCGCGAACCCACAGAACTGCCCCTTGCCGGCACCGCCGCCGAGAGCGAGCGAGTCGTAGACCTCGCAGTCAGCGAGCATGCAGCATGGCTACTGACCGAGGCCGGATCCGTCGTCGCATGGGGAAGCAATGTTCGAGGCGTCCTCGGAATCGACGGCGCACCAGGGGCCATCCACGCGCCGACCAACGTGCCGTTCCCCGCCCCCGTGACCCGCATCCTGCCCCTGTATCAGGCAACGCTCTTCGAACTCGAGGACGGAAGCTTGCTCGCAACCGGGGACGTTCGCGCCACCACAGGTTCGTTCCGATACAGCGGAGGAGTCGTCGTCGACGACGGCAGCGGATACGCGGTCCCCACCCCGGTGTCATTTCCCGAGTTCGGCGAGCACCGAATCGCGAACACCGCCTCAACAATGGGCAGATGGGGTTCTGACCCGCTATTCCCCGCAAACGCCGCTGTCCTCGACAACGGTGAACTGTACACGTGGGGTGTGTCCCGTGCCGACTATGGGACACTCGGGAACGGGAAGCCCGGTGTGCAGGTGCATGCGCGACCCACCATGGTCGGCGAGAACTTCGAGGGCGTCTACGGTGGCGGGGACGCTGCGTTCACAGCGCTGTCGGTCGACCGCTCCGTTTACGCGTGGGGCAACAATCTTGAGGGGCAGGCCGGAAACGGCACGACACGGCATGTCCTTGCACCGCACCGCACCATCACCGGGGTCGAGCTGTTCACCACCCAACACTCGCCCTCCCACGCTGTCGTCCTCACCAACGGCGAACTCCGAGTGTGGGGAAAGAACAACTGGGGAAACCTGGGACCCGGAAGCGGCAGCATCTCCTCCCCGACCCGCGTCGACATGAGCAAGTCTCCCTTCGTCGGAGCAAAGGTTGACGCCATCCGCTCACTCGGGATCTCTTTCGGAACGAAGTACGGCAACGTCCTCGAACTCGACATGACGTACTCGCCCCAATAGAACGCTTCGGGCGGATATCTGGGCCGCCACATCCGAGTCGAAACTCTCGCACTCGAGGGACCCGTGAAACGCCACACGTGTCAATCGCGACCTTCGCGCACGAATGGCCGGAGCCATTTGCGTCTCGCGCTCGCCAGTCAGACCGCGAGCGGGCTTTCCTGGGCACGCCCCGAGATCGCAGGGGAGCAACGAGTCCGTGCTGCGCGGTATGCGCCACGTCACGCTCGTCGTCCCGCGGGTGAATCAATCCGGTGCCAGAGCCTCTCGTTCATCGGCCTGCGGCGAATTGCGCGGACCTGGTGGTTCCGGCGACGACGGTGTTATCCGTTGTCGCCGTGGCTCGTAATGGTGAGAGGGACGGTCACGACCAGCGGGCCGGCGTGGTCTCTCCACACGTCACTGTCGACATAAGCGCGTGCAAGGCGCAGTACTCGCGACCGTTCTCGGGCGACGCCGTGGTTCCCCGGTTTCGCGTCACGCTCTGGCAGCCGGTGCAGGACATCCAGCCCGCCCAGGTGTGGTCGGGGAAAACTAAGATGGGCTGTCCGTCGGACGTGTATCCGGAACTGTCGGGTATCGGCTCGAAGCCGATCACTGATTCGTCGAATGAGCATGTATCGCAGACTCGTCCTAGGATGCTGCTTTCGGAGAAGGTTTCGGGGGTGTCGTGGCTTGGCGCTGGGTCGCGGCGGTCGGGTCTTGGCATAGTCAGATCATGTCGAACGGGTGTGACATCGATGGCTCGGAAAGCGCGTCGGGACGTGTCCGCTGGGTGCGACGTGGGAGCGGGAGGGGCAGTGTTGCTCGGGAGCGTGCGGCTCGGCAAGGTCGTGGCGGCGTGTGGCTGTGCTAGACCGGGGTATGGCAGGTTGAGGGGAGACCGCGGTGGGTGGTGACGTTATTGTTTGGGGTCCGAGTGTGGACTCTGCTGACGCGGCTCTTCAGGGTGTGCTGGCCCTGCACAAGGCGAATCGCGCCACGCTCGGGCCGATGCCTGATGCGGCGTTTCGTGATCGTGCGAAGCATAAGGGTCTCCTGATAGGTCGGCGCGATGATCAGGTTGTCGCGTACGTGCTATACGACATCCCTCGGCACAACCTGATCAAGCTCGTTCACCTTTGCGTTCGTGCTGATGCGCGCGGGGCGGGCTGGGCCCGGACCCTCGTCGACGCCGCTGTGGGGCTTCACCCTGGCAGATCCCTGATCGCGGCGACGTGTCGAACTGACTACGAGATCGACGATTTCTGGCGTTCCCTAGGGATGCATGCGGCTTCCGAACGGCCGGGGCGGGCGCTGAATGGATCGATCCTCACTAACTGGGTCAAGCGGGTCAATGTCGATAGCGGGCTTGATCTCCTAGAAGCGGCCTCGCTCCAGTCGGGGCTGCCTGTCGCGATCCTCGATACCAACATCATCGGCGACCTGTTTTCGCCGCCGGGGGTGCGGCGTGATCATCGCGAAGAGTCCTCGGCTCTTGACTCGGACTGGCTTCAGCCGCTCGTGAGCTTTGCAGTGTCCGGAGAGGCCGATAACGAGATGAGTCGGATCACGGACCCTGCCGAACGTCAACACCTGAGGGACGCGACCTCACACCTCACCCGTCTGAGCACGCGCCGCCCCACTGATCGCCGCCTCGAGGATGAGCTGCTCGCTGCGATCGCGCCGGAGCTGCGGGAGAAGGACGCAAGCCTGCTCTCGGATGTTCTGCATGTCGCGGATGCGATTCATGCGGGCGCCGACTACTTCGTGACCAACGACGGCAACGTGCACCGCGCGTCTGCTGGATGGGAGGTGCTCGCGCGAGGCTTACGGGTCGTGCGTCCGCATGAGCTCATTGGCGCGCTCACTCCAGAGTCCTTCGTCTCCGACTTTCGTTCTCGCCTTATCGACGACAGCGACTTGGAATGGACGGTCTTGTCGTCCGTGGATCCGGCCCTGGAGGGGGTGTTTCGTGTCTTTGATGTCGAGGCCCGGCCCGCTGACTTCGACCGGCGAATCCGTGAACTGCTGGCCCGGCCAAAACAGGTCACAGTGCAGAAGCTCACCGATGGGGACGGGAGGCTGTGGGCGCTTGCAGCGGTGTCGATCGACCGCGGAGTGTTGCGGTTGCCGTTGTTGCGTGCGATGCGGGGTGAGAGGGGAGGCACGGTCGCGTTTCAACTCGTGCGTCACTTCCGCCGAGTGGCGTGGGAACACGGCGCCACAAGCGTGGAAGTCACGGATCCGGCGATCTCGGCCACCATCGACGCTGCACTCGACACGGACGGCTTCACGACAGGATCCCCGCGCACCGCGACGATGGGGCCGGCGACAGCGAGTCGGGGGGAGCTCGGGATCAGGACGGCCACCGACGTCACGATCTGGGAGAGGACGCGTTGGCCTCTTGTCGTCACGGATGCGGCGCTACCGACGTATCTGATCCCTATCCAACCCAAATGGGCTTCGCGGCTGCTGGCGTTCGACGACGGGCTCTTTTCCGTTCGTCGGAGGGGACTGGGCCTGTCCCGTGAGCTGGTCTATTTCTCGGGGTCGAAGCTGCGGCCTCGGGCGTTACCGGCCCGCGTTCTCTGGTACGCCAGCAGCGACAAGGGAAAAAGCGTGAGTCGAATTGTCGCGCGGTCGGTGATGGTCGATGCTGTCCGGGTGCCGGTCAAAGACGCGGTGGAGCGATTCGCGAATCTTGGGGTCTTGCGGACCTCGGACATCCAGGCTGCATCAGGCAAGGATGGGATTGTCAGTGTCATACGCTTCCAGGACACTGAACGTCTCTCTCAATCAGTGTCACGACACGACGATCTCTTCCGTAAGCACGTGAAAGGCGAGGTGCAAAGCATGCGATCCGTCGACCCCGAGTTTTTCGACGCGGTGCTCCGGCTCCAGACGGGCGAGTCGCGCGTCGTATGAGCCGGTCACTTCTGCTTTCGGTGCGCCCGCGGTTTGCGCGGGCGCTGCTCGCGGGGACGAAGACCGCGGAGATTCGGCGGCGTTTCCCTAATGTCCCAGTCGGAATGACGGTGGTGATTTACTCGTCGTCGCCCGAGAAGTCGATTTTGGGAACCATGGAGTCCGCCGGTCTCATCCGTAGTGACCCTGCCGCGATCTGGCGCGACTATTCCGACGTGATCGGTCTAGCGCGCTCAGAGCTGACGGCGTACCTCGATGGTGCTTCGGAATGTTCGGTCCTGCAACTGAGGCAACCCCGAATGTGGGGGAGCCCAGTGCCGTTAACGCAGCTTCGCCGTGTTCTTCGCCTGGAGCCTGCGCAGAGCTTCCGATACCTCACGGCACGCCAGCTCGCCTCCCTGACCGATCTCGGCAGTGAGCAACCCACTGAACCGGCCGCGTTCCCTGTCGGCGCGAGGACTGACGATGTCCTCGCTTTGGCGTAGACGCGACGAGACACGGCATGCGTTGCTAGGTGTCGAAGCAGTCCATACCGCTGTGGCGCGTCCGGCGCCGGCCGCCGTCCGCCTCCACCCTCCTCTTTCGTCGAACCCGTCCGGGTCACGCACTCGCCTTCAGGAGAAGGTGTCCCCAGAGCAGCCGGGCGCGAGCGATGACATGCTCGCAGGTGCGAAGGTGATGCGGGCGCCGATCGCGGCCCAAATGAGTGCGAGCAAGCCTCCTGCGGGCAAGTTCGAGGGGAGGGGCGCGGTGCAGCAATGCCACGGGTCGGCACGCTAAGCGGAATATCGCAAACCTGAATACTGCATCTCCGCCAATCAAGATCCGCGGTGGCCGCGAGTGGCGTGATCTGACGGCGATGACGTACCACCACGAGACGCAGCCGATGCCGGGTCCGCTCAGTCGCCAGGCGCATCTGCTGCCGCGCTGGTTCCACCGTGGCGAGGTGGTGGGCAACCACTTCGCGCAGCTCGTGGTGCCGTTCTTCCTGTTCGCGCCACTGCTGTCGCTGTGGGTGGAGGGTCCGGTGCCGCAGATCGTCGGCGCAGTCGCGGCATCCATCGTGATCCTGACGCAGGCCTGGCTGGTGCTGACGGGCAACTTCGCGTGGCTGAATTGGGCGACGATGGTCATCGCGGTCTCGGCGATCGGGTTGCCGGGGGTGGGGGCGGCGGACGTCACGCCACCCAGCGACGCACCGTGGATCCTCTCCGGCATCCCCCTGTACTGGGTCGTGATCACCTCGGCCGTCGGGCTGCTCTACGTCGTGGTGAGCGTGCCGGCGATGCGCAACCTGTTCGCGCGGCGGCAACTCATGAACGCGAGCTTCAACCGCTGGCAACTCGCCAACGCCTACGGCGCCTTCGGCACGGTCACGAAGGAACGCATCGAGATCGTCGTCGAGGGGTCAGCCGATGAAGAGGGCGTCGAGTGGCGGGAGTACGAGTTCCGGGGCAAGCCCGGAGACGTGCGACGG
The DNA here is from genome assembly GCF_018613945.1 of Microbacterium sp. ISL-59. NCBI lineage: Bacteria > Bacillati > Actinomycetota > Actinomycetes > Micrococcales > Microbacteriaceae > Microbacterium > Microbacterium sp. ISL-59. The sequence goes on along the minus strand of NZ_JAGGPG010000002.1, from coordinate 1,099,825 downwards.
ATGCCGCGGCAGTTCGCTCCGTACCATCTGCGCCTCGACTGGCTGATGTGGTTCCTGCCCCTCGGGCACTCATTCGACGACTGGTTCACCGCGTTCATGGTGCGGCTGCTCGAAGCGGATGCTCCGACACTCGCTCTGATCCGCGTCGACCCGTTCGACGGCGAGCCGCCGCGGTGGGTCCGGGCCGTGTCGTATCGCTACCGCTTCGCCACCCGTGCCGAGAAGCGCGCCGATGGCGTGGTGTGGGTGCGGACCCGTCGCCGCGTGGTGCTCGGACCGTTCGGGCTGCGGTGAGGCGGTGCCACCCCTACCCGCTTCGTGCAGCATCCGTCCCGCATCCGTCCCGCATCCGTCCCGCCCCACCCAACACGAAGGAGATCTCGCGTTCTGAAGGAGCCATGCAGCGCAGGGCTCCTTCAAAGCGGGAGTTCTCCTTCAGAACACGCGGCCGTCGTCTCAGGAGTCGCTCGCGCGGAGGAGGCGGATGCCAGTCTCAGCTCTCGGCGGTCACCAGCGGATCGGGCTCCTGGCGCGAGAGCGCCCCTTCGACCTCGAACCCGTTGCGAACCCAGTACTCGAACCCGCCGAGCAGCTCGCGCACATCGAGGCCGGCGGCGAGCAGCACGCGCGCGGTGGCCGTGGCCCCGTTGCATCCGGGGCCCCAGCCGTAGACGACGAGCGTGCGATCGCGGGGAAGCGACTCGATCCCCGACGCGATCTCCGACTGGGGAAGATGCACCGCACCGGCGATGTGGCCGTGTTGCCAGGACTCCAGCCGTCGCGTGTCGACCAGCAGCACCTCACCGGCGGCCACGGCATCGTGCGCGGCGACCGCGTCGATCTCATACTCCAGACGCGCGTCGACATAGGCGAGCCGCGCACCGAGATCGGTCATGCGCGAGGGGCGGAGCCGAGCAGGGCGGCGAGCTGCGGCAGCTGCGCCGGGTCTTCCAGTGCCGAGCCGACGGCGACGACGTGGGCGCCCGCGTCGAGGTACTCACCCGCGTTGCTCGCGTTCATGCCGCCCGTCGTCACGAAGCGTGCCTGGGGGAACGGGCCGTTCATCGCCGTGAGCCACTGCGGACCGAGCACCGAGGCGGGGAACGCCTTGAGCCAGGTGAGTCCTGCGGCGAGGGCGGACTGCACCTCGCTCGCCGTGGCGACGCCGGGAAGGCTGATCAGCCCTGCCTCGTGGGAAGCACGCACGACGTCGAGGTCGAGACCAGGACTGACCGTGAACGAGGCGCCGGCAGAGACCGCCTGGGCGACATGCTCGGCCGACACCACGGTGCCGGCGCCGACGACCTTGCCACGCTTGCGTCCGGCGGCGGCGACCACGCGCAGCGCCTCGACGTCATCAGCGGTCTGGATGGGGAGTTCGACGACATCGATCCCGAGGTCCCACGCGGTGGTCGACACGGCGAGGCTCCGCTCCGCTCCCATGCCGCGGAGGATCGCCATCAGGCGCGTGCCGCCGAAGAGCTCGTCGAATCCGGAGTTGTCCATCGTCATCCCTGTTCCCGTCATCCCTGTGTGGGTCATCGTGTTCTGGCCTCGTCGAGGTAGGAGTACGCGGTCACGCGCGAGATGCCGAGCCGCTTCGCGATCGCCTCCACGGACTTGCGCATCTGCGTGGCGCCGCGCTGGTCCAGCCGCTCCAGCACCGTGATCTTGTCGTCGCGGGTCATGCTCTCGAGCGGTCGGCCGATCTCGCGGATGGCCTCGGTGATCATCGAGTCCATCACCGACACGAGGTCGGCGCCGAAGTACTCTTTCGGGGCGTCCGCGGGCTCCGATGAGGGCAGCAGTGCGTCGAGCGTCTGGCGGGCGAGCAGCAGCGGGCTGAGGTCGACGTTCACGCACAGCGACGCGATGATGTCACCCGCGCGATTGTGGAAGTAGACCGAGGAGCAGCGGAGTTCCCGCCCGTTACTCGTGTAGCCGGTGTAGCCGAAGGCGTCGTGGTTCCCTCGCCGATCCTTCAGCACGTCCAGGCCGAGCGAGGTCGACGGGCCGCCGACGGCGCGTCCGGTCACGTGCCCGTTCTCGATGGCCATGATCGTGTGGCCGAGGTCGACGTCGGTGCCGTCGAGGTTGTGGAGCACGACCTCGACGGTCGGTCCGGCCGCGGTGGCGAGGGCGCGCAGCACCGGCCGATAGAGGCGGAGGACCTCCTCGGCGCTCTCGTACGTCTCGCGTGCGAGGTCGTCGGCGAGGGCCGCGACCGCGTTCTCTGCTGTCGTCGATGTCGGCATTCTGTGACTCCAATCCGGAGCAAGGATACAGGCGTACAAAAAATACGAGAGATAGACAGATTGTCTATTTCGCTGTTAGTTTATCCACGCCCCAGACGATCCGTCGAGGCCGACCGCAACGGATGCGGTCGCGCATCCCCCCGAGAAGGAGCCCCGGATGGCCACCGCCGCCTCATCTGGCCTGACCCCGAAGCAGCGCAAGACGATCGCCGGTGGGGCGATCGGAACGCTCATCGAGTACTACGACTACTACCTGTATGGCCTCGCCGCTGCAGCCGTCTTCCCCGCGGTGTTCTTCTCGACGAACGACCCTGTCGTCGCACAGCTGTCGTCGTTCGCGACCTTCGCCGTCGGGTTCTTCCTCCGCCCGGTGGGAGGGATCATCTGGGGCATCGTCGGTGACCGCAAGGGCCGCAAGGTCGTTCTGATGAGCACGGTCATCGGCATGGGCATCGCGACCACCGGCATCGGGCTCATCCCGTCCGACCAGGTGATCGGGATCGCCGCACCGCTGCTTCTGCTCCTGTGCCGGCTCTTCCAGGGCTTCTTTGTCGGCGGCGAGATGGGCGGCGCGGCCACGATGGTCGTCGAAGCCGCGCCGACCGGCAGGCGAGGACTCTACGGCGCGTTCCTCATCAGCGGTGCGGGCGTCGCGAACGTGGTGTCGGGTGGTCTGATGGCGGGCCTCGGCCTCACTCCCGAATCGTGGTTCCTGCAGTGGGGATGGCGCATCCCGTTCGTCTTCTCGATCGTGCTCGCGATCGCCGCCGTGCTGCTTCGTCGTCAGCTCGAAGAATCCGAGGCCTTCACCGAGACGCAGACGCTGCTCCTGGCCACGACGGGCAAGAAGCCCAACCCGCTCGTCGAGGCGTTCCGGCACCCGAAGAACGCGATCATGGGCATCCTGATCGGCCTGCCGCAATCGATCGCCGGCTATGTCATCCTCACGTATGGCCTGGCGTTCATGGTCTCCGACAACGGCCTGCCCGCATGGATGGGGTTCGCTGGAACCATGATCGTGGGTCTGCTGCAGATCGTCGTCGCCCCGCTGTGGGGAGCGATCTCTGACCGCATCGGTCGCCGTACCGTCTACATCATCGGCTGCCTCGGCTTCGCGGCCATGGTCTATCCCACGTTCATGCTCTTCAGCACGGGGAACATGTGGCTGATCTGGCTCGGACAGATCCTCGGATTCGTGGTGTTCGGCGTGGCGATGCAGGCGACGCTCTCGACGATGCTGGTCGAGATGTTCGACCCGGAGGCGCGCACCACCGGTGTCAACATCGGCTACCAGATCTCCAACACGCTCGGTGGCGGCCTCGCTCCGCTCATCTGCACCGCGCTGGTCGCTGCTGCAGGCGGCGCCTTCTGGCCGGTGGTCGTCTACTCGGCGGTGATCGCCGTGATCGGTGTCATCGCCACGCTGGTGGCATCGATCCAGCCGGACGTCGAAGGTGCAGGGCGTCTGCATGAACTCGCGCCGACGGCGTCGATCAAGACGGGAGCCTCGCGATGACGCAAATGGATGCCGAGCTCCTCACGGTTCGCGACAAGGGCCTGCCCGTGCGCGCAGTGGGTCTGACCGCGGAGCAATTCCTCGCCTCGGAACCACGGCTCGACGAGTTCTGGACACCGCTGATCGTGCTCGACGACGCCGCGATGACGGCGAACGTCGCCACCATGGCGCAGTGGTGTGCGGAGCGGGGGCTCGCCCTCATGCCCCACGGCAAGACCACCATGGCGCCCGCGCTGTGGAAGCGGCAGACGGATGCCGGTGCGCTCGGCATCACGTTCGCGACCATGGGGCAGGTGCGCACCGCCCGCGATCTGGGCGTCGACTCGGTGATGCTCGCGAACGCCGCCGTCGATCGGCCCGCGCTGGCGTGGTTGGCGCAGGAGCTGGCGGATCCGGACTTCCGGTTCGTGAGCTGGGCCGACTCGATCGCGACGGTCGAGGCGATGGAGGCGGCTCTGCTCTCCACCGGCACACCGCGTCCGGTCGACGTCTGCGTCGAGCTCGGCGGCGCGGGTGGTCGCACCGGTGCGCGGTCGATCGACGAAGCGATGCGCGTGGCTGAGCGCATCGCTGCATCCTCCGTGCTGCGCCTCGCCGGGGTGGGCGGATACGAGGGAAGTCTCGCGCACGATCGCTCCGCCGCGGCGCTCGTGGCCGTCCGCGCGTACCTGGAGTCGCAGCTCGAGCTGCACGCCGCGATCGCACCGCTCTACGACGACGGCGAGCTCTATGTGACTGCCGGGGGCAGCGCGTACTTCGACGTCGTCGCCGATGTCTGGGGCGCGGCCGCGCGAGATGACCGCACGCACTTCACCCTGCGATCGGGCGCCTACATCGTGCACGACGACGGGTTCTATCGCAGCATCTCGCCGTTCGATGAGGGGGCCGCGCAGCCCGCGGGCTCCCCGCGGTTCGTGAACGCGATGCACGGACTCGCGCGGGTCGTGTCGGCGCCGGAGCCCGGTCTGGCTCTCGTCGACGCCGGCAAGCGGGATCTGCCCTACGACGAGGGGCTGCCGATCCCCCGCTCCTCGTCCGCCGGTGTCGACGGCCCCTGGCAGCCGCTGCACGGCGAGGTCTCGGCGATGAACGATCAGCACTCGTACGTGCGGTCGGAGCAGGCGCTCGAGATCGGCTCGGTCGTGCGTCTCGGGCTGTCGCACCCCTGCACCGCCTTCGACAAGTGGCGTGTGCTGCCGGTCGTCGAATCCGCCGACTCCGACGTGGTCACGGGCCTCGTCCGCACCTACTTCTGAGGAGAGCAGCGATGAACCGGGTAGTGCTCCGCGGCGGCTCCGTCGTCGACGCGACGGGACTCGTGCGCGCCGACGTCGCGATCGAGGAGGGGCTCGTCGCAGAAGTCGGCGACATCGACGCCCGCCCCGGTGACGAGGTCGTCGACGCCTCCGACCGCCTGGTGGTTCCCGGTTTCATCGACGCGCACTCCCACGCCGACGGCCTGCTGAGTGACCCCGAGGTGACGCTGTCACTACTGCGCCAGGGCATCACCACCGTGATCGCCGGACAGGACGGTGTGTCGTACGCGCCGGGCAGTGGCGAGTACGCCACTGAGTACTTCGCCGCGATCAACGGGACCCACCCCACTTATCGGGGTGGGGGTGTGGACGCGTACCTGGCCTCCGTGGATGGAACGTCGCCGGTGAACGGCGGCTATCTCGTGCCGGCGGGCACCGTGCGCTTCGAGGTGTGCGGTCGCAGGGGTGGCTCAGCATCCGACGAGGAGCGCCGGCGCATGCGGGAGCTGGTCGCGCAGGGGATGGCCGACGGTGCCCTCGGCCTGTCGACCGGGCTGGACTACACGCCCGGCATCTTCCAGGACGCCGCCGAGATCGCTGCCCTCTGCGAGCCGGTCGCGCGGGCCGGAGGCGTGTACGTGACGCACATGCGCGGAGGGTACGAGTCGAACACCGCCGCCGGCACGGGGGAGATCGCCGAGATCGCCCGTCTGGCCGCCGAGCAGGCGGGATCGCCGCTGCCCGTGCACATCTCGCACTTCCACGCCGACGCCGACATCGTGCTCGATCAGCTCGCCGCGCTGGATGCCGCCGGGGTGGATGCGACCTTCGACGCGTACCCCTATACCCGCGGATGCACGCTGCTGGGCATGCCGCTGCTCCCGCCCGAGGTATCGGCGCTGCCCGTGGCGGAGGCGGTCGCCGTGATCGCGGACCCGTCGCGCCGCGCCGAGCTTCGCGAGCTCTGCACGCTGCGGGCTGTGCGCAGCGCCAGCCTCGGCCCGGAGTGGGCGGACATGATCACGCTCGCTCACCTCGCCGCCCCCGACCTGGCCTGGGCGCACGGGCTCACGCTGCGCGAAGCATCCGCGCGCGCGGGCGTCGACCCGATCGACTTCGCCCTCGACGCGCTCGCCGACTCCCGCCTGGAGTGCAGTGCCGTGATGGCCGTTCGGAGCCCCCGGTCGGGCGCGGAGCTCGCCCGCATCTTCGGTCACCCCGCGCACATGGGCGGCTCCGACGGCATCTTCATCGGCGCCCACCCCCATCCGCGTGCCGCCGGCTCGTTCTCGCTGTTCCTCCGCGAATACGTGCGCGAGCGGGCGACCTGGACCTGGTCGGGTGCGGTGCACCACCTGTCGACGCTGCCGGCCCGGCGCTTCGGCCTCGGACGACGCGGCGCCGTCGAGGCGGGCGCGGTGGCCGACCTCGTGCTCGTGGACCCGGCGACGGTCGCCGACACCGCCACGTATGAGAGCCCGCGCGGACGCGGAGTGGGCATCGACGACGTGTTCGTCGCCGGCATCCGCGTTCTCGCCGACGGTGACCTGACCGGCGCCCTGCCGGGTCGGGGCCTCCGCCGCTCACCACAGACCTGAATCGTCAACGAAAGGAAAGAAAGATGCCGAAGACCGGATTCTACGCAGACGGGGCGCCCACGCCCGCCGGACCCTACAGCCACGGAGTGGTCGCGAACGGATTCCTGTACACCGCGGGTTTCGGCCCGCAGGACGCGGCGAACGATCACGCCGTTCCCGAGAGCGTCGGCGAGCAGACCCGCCAGGTGCTCCGGAACATCCAGAAGGTGCTCGCCGTGCACGGGCTGACCACGGATGACGTCGTGAAGTCGACCGTGCACCTGCAGGACCTCGCCGACTTCGCCGAGTTCAACGAGGCGTACGAGGAGTTCTTCACCGCGCCGTACCCCGTGCGCACGACCGTGGGCTCGCAGCTCGCGAACATCCTCGTCGAGATCGACGTCGTCGCGGCGCTGCCCCAGGCCTGAGCTCTGTCGGCGTAGCAGGGTGCGACCCGCGTCGCCCCGCGTGACGTGAAGGAGATCTCACGCTTCGAAGGAGCCTTTCCGCAGTTAGCTCCTTCAGAGCGTGAGATCTCCTTCACAACGCGCTGCGCGCCACCCGCGAAAGCCAGGCCGGGGCGCCGTTTGACAACCAGATCCATAGCTCCTATAAGGGCTACATGTCCGAACCGCGAGCGTTTGTCCGACACATGATGACTGACTTCTCATGACCGAGACGAGCCAGTGGGGGGCGATCCAGCGCATGCCGCGGCGACGTTACGTCGCCGCGGGGCTCTGGGCGTTGGCTCAGATCACAGTTGCCTGCGGTGGCATCCTTCTCGTCTATCTCACTGCGATGCGAATGGATGGATGCGCATCTTCCTGCAGGGACGATGTCGCCAACCTGGCGATCGACGGTCTGAGAGTGGCGCTCATCGTCATCCTCGTCGCACACCTCGCCCTGCTTGTCATCGCACTCGTCAAGAGGAGATCGCCGCACGTGATCGGTGGTGTGGCGATCGGTCTGAGCCTCGTGGCCATCACCGTCGCTTATGTGCTCATCGTTGCCGCGTCCCCGGTTCCCGCGTGACGCGAAGGAGATCTCACGCTTCGAAGGAGCCTTTCCGCAGACAGCTCCTTCAGAGCGTGAGATCTCCTTCACAACGCGCGACGCGCAACGCCGAACCGCCGCCGAGCGCGGCGAAACGCCCCGGCCGGGTCGAGTGACCCGGTCGGAGCGTCCCGTCTCGCTGGGCGAAGATCAGCTGACCTTCTTCCGGTAGGCGATGATCGCGAACACGTAGGCGACCACGAGGATGCCGACGCACCAGGCGAGGGCGACCCAGATGTCGCTGCCGACGGGCTGTTCGGCGAACAGCGCCTGGATGGTGTTGACGATCGAGGTGACGGGCTGATTCTCGGCGAACCACTGCACCGGTCCCGGCATCGTCTCGGTCGGCACGAAGGCCGAGCTGATGAACGGCAGGAAGATCAGCGGGTACGAGAACGCGGTCGCCCCGTCGATCGTCTTCGCGCTGAGCCCCGCGATGATCGCGAGCCACGTGAGGGCCAGGGTGAACAGCAGCAGGATGCCGATGACTCCGAGCCAGGCGAGCGGGCTCGCCCCGGTGCGGAAGCCCATCAGGAATCCGACGCCGAAGATGATCGCCAGGGTGATGGCGTTCGCCGTGAGGGATGTGAGCACATGCGCCCACAGCACGCTCGATCGGGCGATCGGCATCGAGTGGAACCGCTCGAAGATTCCGCTCTGCAGGTCGTTGAAGAGTCGGAACGCCGTGTACGCGATGCCGGATGCGACCGCGATCAGCAGGATGCCGGGGAGCAGGTAGTTCACGTAGTTCTCGGCGCCCGTGCTCTGCTGCAGGGCTCCGCCGAAGACGTAGACGAACAGGAGCATCAGCGCGATCGGGGTGACCGCCGTGGTGATGATCGTGTCGGGGCTGCGGAAGATGTGCCGCATGGAGCGGCCGGTGAGTGTCGCCGTATCGGCGGCGAAGTGCGTGCTCATGCTGCGTCCTCCTTCTTTTCCGAGGCCCGGGGGCCGATGAGGGTGAGGAAGATCTCCTCGAGGGTGGGCTGCTTCTCGACGTACTCGACCTTGGCGGCCGGCAGCAGGCGCTTGAGGCCGGCCAGCGTGTCGTTGGCGATGATGCGGCCCTCGTGCAGGATCGCGATGCGGTCGGCCAGCTGCTCCGCCTCGTCGAGGTACTGCGTGGTGAGCAGCACCGTGGTGCCGGTGTTCGCGAGTTCCTTGACCACGTCCCACACCTCGATGCGGGCTTCGGGGTCGAGGCCGGTGGTCGGCTCGTCGAGGTAGATGACCTCGGGGTGGCCGACCAGGCTCATCGCGATGTCGAGGCGGCGACGCATGCCGCCGGAGTAGGTGCCGGCCTTGCGGGCTCCGGCATCCGTCAGGCGGAACTTCGCCAGCAGGTCGTCGGCGATGTTCCCGGCGTCGGGCAGGTGCCGCAGCTTCGCGACCAGCACCAGGTTCTCGCGTCCGGTGAGGATCTCGTCGACCGCGGCGAACTGCCCGGTGAGGCTGATCACTTCGCGGACGCCGACCGGGTTCGCGGCGACATCGATGCCCTGCACGGTAGCCGTGCCGGCATCCGCCTTCAGCAGGGTGGAGAGGATGCGCACCACCGTGGTCTTGCCGGCGCCGTTCGAGCCGAGGAGGGCGAAGATGCTGCCCTTCTCGACCTCGAAGTCGACGCCGCGCAGCACGTGCAGATCTTTGTAGGACTTCTCGATGCCGCGCACCGAGATGGCTGCATTCGTCATGACTCCTCCTTGTTCTTCGCGTCGTCGAACGCCTTGATGAGGCGGGCGCGCTCCTTGTCGATCCACTGGCGTCCGCCGTACGCGGCGGCGTAGTTCTCGGCGAACTCGACCGGGTCGTCGCCGACGATGGCGCTGACGGGGGTGCCGTCGAGTGCGGCGCGCTCCCACAGATCGGCGATGTCGAGGAACATCTTCACGATGGTGTCGCCGTCGGTGACTCCGCCGTAGTACATGTTGTAGCGCTGCTGCGCCTTCGCGACCTCGCGGTACGGCTCGGGGAGGGAGTTGATGCGGGCCTGCGCCTGCTTGTAGAGCTTCTTCTCTTCGAGGGATCCGGTGATCGCTTCGATCCACTTCGCAGCCATGGTCAGTTCTCCTTGTTGTCGGTGTTGCGCTTTTCCAGCTGTTCGATGTGCGTCTTGAGGAAGCTCCAGGTGGTCCAGAACTCCTCGAGCTCCTGCCGGCCCTGGGCGTTCAGGGTGTACACCTTGCGGGGCGGACCCTTCTCGCTCGGGACCTTCTCGACGTCGACGAGGTTCTTCTGCTCGATGCGCACGAGGAGTGCGTAGATCGTGCCCTCGGCGATGTCGGTGAATCCGTGGTCGCGGATGCGTGTGGTGATCTCGTACCCGTATGCCGGCTGCTCGGCGAGGAGAGCCAGAACGATGCCCTCCAGAGTGCCCTTGAGCATCTCGGTCATCTGCTTGCCCATCAGGTCCTCCTTTCGTTTCGGTTGGTACTCAGTGTTGCTGGGTACCGGTACAAAGTAACACTGAGTACCGGTACTTAGCAACACCGAATACCGAACTTTTTCGAAAGAGATCCGCGAGGGGTTTCCGGGCGCGCGGGAACGACCGCCGACGGACCGGCGGCGAAGAGTGCCTGCTGCTACGGGAACATGCGGCGGAGCAGTGACAGATCCTCGTCGCTCAGCGCCCGCGTGATCACGGCCGCCGTCTCCGGGGGCATGTCCTTCTCCAGGCGCTGCCACAGGAACCGCGCGGCACCCAGGTCGGCGGTGGCAACGGCGGTGGAGAACGCCGCCACACCGTCGTAGTACGGGATGGTCGACGACCCGGGTTCGGCGTTGTACGGCGAGTAGATGTCGACGAACGGAAGCGTCGGATCCGGGCGCAGGTAGAGGACGTCCCCGGGTGCGATCGGCTCAAAGCCGCGCACATGGTTGAAGCTGCCGACGGTGACGTAGTCGACGCAGAAGCGCTCGCCGATCGCGATGAGGCTGTCGCCGGCCTCCACGTCGTACGAGAAGATCTCGCCATCGGCATCGAGGGTGACCGGGCCGCTCGCCAGCTCCGACTCACCCATGTCGACGAGTTCGCCCAGGAGCTTGGCATGCATCGTTTCGCCGTCGTCGCTCCCGACGTTGATGAACGCGTTGGTGGTGCAGTCACCGGGGCCGCCGGCGGGAACGCTGATGCCGTCGCCGAGAGAGACGAGGCTCTCTTGGGCCGGATCCTCGGCGATCACGGCGCGACTCGTGGGGGCCGTCGATGGTTCGGCGGCGAAGCGCTCCGACGCCCAGGAGGCGACACCGAACACCGCGGGGGCGGCGCTGACCACGGCAGGGGCCGCGGCGGCGAACAGCCCGGCGACGGCCACGACGACGACGGCGGTGGTGATCTTGGTGGAGCGTTTCATCCCCGTCAGCATGGCATCGAAGCGCGCCTGAGCGCCAGAGCGGATGCCGTCAGGTGCGGAGATATGCGAGCACGGCGAGCACGCGCCGGTGCCCGCTGTCGCTGGGCGCGAGCCCGAGCTTGCCGAAGATGTTGCCGATGTGTTTGCTCACCGCGGTCTCGGTTACGAAGAGCCGCCCGGCGATGGTGCCGTTGTCGAGCCCCTCGGCCATGAGCCCGAGCACCTCGCGCTCGCGCGGGGTGAGCGTCTGCACCGGATCGTCGGCGCGACGGCGGCTCATCAGCTGCGAGATCACCTCGGGGTCCATCACCGTGCCCCCGGCAGCCACGCGGTTCAGAGCGTCGATGAACGAGGCGACCTTGCCCACGCGCTCCTTGAGCAGGTAGCCGAGGCCGTCGGCTCCGGCCGCGAGGAGCTCACCGGCGTAGCGGTCCTCGACGTAGGCCGACAGCACCAGCACGGGGAAGCCGGGGCGGCGGGCACGAGCCTCGGCGGCGGCCTTCAACCCCTCGCTTGTGAAGGTGGGCGGCATCCGCACGTCGACCACCGCGGCATCCGCCTCGTCGAGTCGCTCCAGGAACCCTTCGGCGTTGTCGACCGCGGCCACCACGTCGAAGCCCTCGCTGCGCAGCAGCAGTGCCAGGCCCTCTCGAAGAAGGGTGTCGTCTTCGGCGATCACGATCCGCATGGCAGCTCCGCTCTCAGGATGGTGGGTCCGCCGACGGGGCTCGACAGCTCCAGCGTGCCCTCGAAGGCTTCGAGGCGACGACGGATGCCGGCGATGCCGCCGCCCGGACGCTCCACGGCTCCGCCCCCACCGTCGTCCTCGACCGTGATGAGCAGCACCTCGCCTTCGCGGGCGACCTCGACGGATGCCCGCGTCGCCTCGCTGTACTTGCTGACGTTGGTGAGCGCCTCGGCCACGACGAAGTAGCTGGCTGACTCGACGGCCGCCGGCACCCTCCCGACGTCGGCCGCCTCGATCGTGCAGGGCACGACGCTCCGCCCGGCAAGTGACGCGAGCGCGCCTTCGAGCCCGAGCTCGTCGAGGATCGGCGGGTAGATGTCGTGCACGGTGCGGCGGAGTCCGGCGAGCGCATCGGTCGCGGCATCCTGCGCTCGCCGCAGCGGTTCGAGCACGTCGCCCCCGGTCTCCTGCGCCCGCTCGGCGATCCCGAGCATCATCACGACGTTCACCAGGCGGTTCTGGGCCCCGTCGTGCAGGTCGCGCTCGATGCGGCGCAGCTCGGCGGCATGCGCGTCGAGAGCGGCGGCACGGCTGAGGGTGAGGGCGTCGACCCGGGCGGCGAGGCGCGACTTCTCGGGAGTCGCGAGCAACTTCGCGGAGACGAACGACACCAGCCGCGCGACGGCCGGGATCAGGAAGACCGCGAGGAGTGCGTACGCCAGCGCGACCAGCGGCATCGTCGCCGCGAGCTCCCACGACGTGACCGGATACACGGAGCTGACGGGGTCGTCGGCGGGCGCGAACTGCCAGTAGTAGGTGATCGCGAGCGAGTTGACCGCTGCGACCGGAAGGGAGATCGTCAGCAGCGAGAGGAACAGCACGGGGATCCCCTGCACCGCCAGCCACAGCAGGTCGCGGCCGGTGGCGCGCGAGAACGCGAAGCGCAGACGATCGTCGATGGTCGAGGCGGGCGGGAGCACGTGGCCGATCGGCGGCAGCTCCTCGCCCCGGTAGGCGCCGACGCGGCGGCGGTTCACATCCGTCCACCCGTGCAGTCCCCGGACCGCTTCGGGCATCAGCAGCACGCCGCCGGTGATGATCATGAGGGGGAGCAGCGCGAGCCCGATGCTGAGGAACACCACGGAGGCGATCGAGACACCGGCCTCGACGGCCAGGTATCCCCAGGCACGCAACCAGCGTCGCATCCGTCCGTCCTTCACTCTCACAGTCTGCCGGAGCGGCCTGCCGCGCACGGTATAGCCAGCACCACCATCGATGCGGCAGCGGGCGGGATGGGATGCCGGATCGGCCGTCCCTAGCGTCGAATCATGACCTCCACACCACTCGCCCCCGTCGTCGATGCGGGCCCCGCCGAAGCGCTGCGCCTGCAGTCCGTCGTGAAGACCTACGGTTCCGGCGCCAGCCGCGTCACCGCCCTCCGCGGCGTGAACCTCGCCATCGCGAAGGGGACCTTCACCGCGATCATGGGCCCGTCCGGCTCGGGCAAGAGCACGTTGTTGCACAGTGCCGCGGGACTCGACCGGCCGAGCAGCGGCACCGTCCACCTCGGGGGAACCGAGATCTCGAGCCTCAAGGCGCGTCAGCTCACCGCCTTCCGGCGCGACCACGTGGGCTTCGTGTTCCAGGCGTACAACCTGCTGCCGGCCCTGAACGTCGAGGACAACATCACCCTCCCGCTGCGGCTCGGCGGTCGGAGCCTCGAGGCGCGGTGGCTCGACTTCCTGCTCGACGCGGTGGGACTCGCGGAGTTCCGTCACCGCCGCCCCTCCGAGCTCTCCGGTGGCCAGCAGCAGCGGGTGGCGATCGCGCGCGCCCTCATCACCCGGCCGCACGTGGTGTTCGGCGACGAGCCCACGGGCGCGCTCGACTCCCGGTCGGGCAAGCAGGTGCTCGACCTGCTCGCGCACACGGCGCGGGAACTGAACCAGACCGTCGTGGTCGTGACGCATGACCCCGTGGTGGCATCGCACGCCGATCGCGTGATCTTCCTCGCCGACGGAGCCTTCGCGGGCTACCTCGACGGCGCCGACCCTGCGCAGATCAACGACCGCATGAGCGCATTGGGGGAATGGTGATGTCGGCTCCGCTGGGTTTGGGCCGGCTCGTCCGGGCGGATCTCCGCCACCACCGCCGGAGCTTCGTCGGAGTCGCGGTCGCCGTGTTCGTCGCGAGCGCTCTGGTGACGGGGCTCGGCGTGCTCGTCGAGTCCGGCATGCGCGGCGGGCTCGCCCCCGAACGCTATGCCGCCGTCGACGTCGTCGTGGGTGCGCCACAGCAGGTGGATGTGCCGGAGGACCTCCCCGTCCCGCTGCGGGAGCGCGCGCCGCTGCCCGCCGACGCGGCGCGTGACATCGCCGCGCTGCCGGGGGTCGACCGCGTCGTGGCCGACGTGACCGTTCCGCTCGTGCTGCAGGGCGCAGGCACGGATGCGGATGCCGGTGCCGCCGCATCCGCCGTCGTCGAGGCGCACCCCTGGGAGGCCACGGTGCTGACCGGTTTCGAACTGCGCGAGGGGCGGGAGCCTGCGGCGGCCGATGAGGTCGTCGTCACTGCGGGCAGCGGCCGGGCCGTGGGCGACACGGTCGTCCTGGCCCACGGCGGCATCCCGTCGGAGTACCGCGTCGTCGGGGAGGTCGCAGCTCCGGCGGCACCCGAGCGGAGCGCGCACGTGTTCCTCACGGAGCGGCGCATCGGCCAACTCGACCCGCACGACGGTGCCGCGCAGGCACTGGGTATCTTCGTCGCGGGGGATGACCCCGAGCAGACGGCCACCGCGATCCGCGAGGCCTTTCCCGGCCTGGTCGCCCGCACGGGAGACGCCCGCGGGGACGTCGAGTTCCTCGACTCGGGAGCGGCGCGTTCGATGCTCGTCGCCATCGGCAGCGCCTTCGTCGGCACGTGCATCCTCGTGGCGATGTTCATCGTGGCGGGCACGCTGTCGCTGTCGGTGCAGTCGCGCCGCCGTGACTACGCGCTGCTGCGCGCGGTGGGCGCGAGCCCGTCGCAGGTGCATTCGCTCGTGGCCCGCGAGGTGCTGTGGGTGTCGGCGGTCGCCGCGCTGCTCGGTATCGCGCCCGGGTACCTGCTGTCGACCGTGCTGCAGTCGGCGTTCGTCACGGGAGGCGTCATCCCCGGCGACTTCGCCCTCGCCTTCAGCCCGCTTCCCGCGGTCGGCGCGGTGCTGCTCGTGCTCGCCTCCGCCTGGGGTGCGGCGCGCATCGCCGCCTCGAGGGTCGCGAAGCTCGACCCCGTCGAAGCGCTCCGGGAGTCGGCGACCGGCGCTCCCGCGATCGGCCTGACGCGCATCATCATCGGCATCGTGCTCGCCGCGGCCGGCATCTCGGTGTCGACTGTGCCTCTCGTGGTGCGCGGGCAGATCGCGGCGGGCGCCGCGGCCGGGGCGGCGATGCTCCTCATCATCGCGCTCGCCGTGCTCGGGCCGTGGCTCGTGTCGCTGAGCGTGCGTCTGATCGGCGCTGTGCTGCGGCGGTTGTCGTCCGCAGGCTTCCTGGCCTCGGCGAACGCCACGGCGAACAGCCGGCGTCTGGCCTCGGCCATCCTCCCGATCGCCCTCGGCATCGGGCTGGGGCTTGTGCAGATCGGAGCTCCGTCGATCATCGCCGCCGAGGCCGCGACGCAGGCCACGGCCGGAGTCATCGCCGACCTGCGGGTGACGGCGCCGAACGGGCTCTCCCCGGAGGCCGTCGAGGCGATCCGCGAGACCCCGGGTGTGACCGAGGCCTCGGGCGTCGCGATCAGCGCCGCGGTGGTCGATTCCTACGATTTCGAGGGGAAGCTCGAGCGCGACGAGCACGTGCTGCAGGGCATCGATCCGGAGCGAGCGGCGCAGAGCCTCGACCTGCGCGTGCGTGAGGGGGCGCTCACCGACCTCGCCGGCGCCACGACGGTGGCCGTGAGCACGGATGCCGCCCAGAGCCTCGGGCTCGACATCGGCAGCACGGTCACCGGCCACCTCGGCGACGGTTCGCCGTGGGAGGCCACGGTCGTCGCGGTGTACGAGCGCGGTCTCGGATTCGGCGACCTCACCATGGCCGCGGATGACGTGAGGGCGCACACCACGGCCGGTCTCGATGCGTTCGCGCTCGCGACGGTCGATGCGGGGGCGGCCGACGAGGTGCGCGCCGCCCTGACCGAGCGCGGTTTCGTCGTGAGCGACGGGTCGGGCCAGGAGGCAGCGGGCGCGGGTGCGCAGTCGCAGCAGGGCTGGGTGAACCTCATCGCGCTGCTCGTGATCCTCGGCTACATCGCGATCGCCGTGGTCAACACGCTCGTGATGGCGACCGGGGAGCGCTCGCGGGAGTTCGCCCTGATGCAGCTGATCGGCTCGTCCCGCCGGCAGGTGCGCTCGATGATGCGGATCGAAGCCGTGCTGGTGGCTGTGATCGGCATGGTGTTCGGTGTCGTGGTCGCGATCCCTCCGCTCATCGGCGTGAGCATGGGCATCTCGGGTCAGCCGATTCCCGCGCTGCCCGTGATCGGGTCGCTGACGATCATCGGTGCGATGGGCGCCCTGGCGCTCGTGGCGCTGTGGGCGGGAACCACCGCCGCCATGCGCACCCGTCCGATCGACGAGATCGGATCGCGGCAGTAGCAACGCGCGGCAGAACGCAGACGGCGGGGAACATGCCATTCGGCACGCTCCCCGCCGCCGTCGCGTGGGCCGCGCGTCACGCTCGGGGCCAAGTCGCAACTTTCGTAACTTTCGCAACTTTCGTTTTCGAGATAGAGTGAGTGGTTCATCGCATCGCCGGGTGCCGATGATTCTGGAGGAGGATCGCAATGACCGCGCGAGTGCAGAACACCACTGTCTCCCCCGAGCCGGGTCACGCTGCGAGTATCACTTCGCTCCTGCGCTTCATGGAAGAGCACGAAGCTTCGTATGGTCCGCAGCACGGAGAAGCAGCGCGACCTCAGTTCTTTCTCAGCGGCAACGGCGAACACGATCGTGTAGAGATCAACGAACAGCTCTACGGCGTACTGAAGCAGGCGGTCGAGGCTCTGAATCGAGGGCAGTCCGTCAGCATCGCCGCTAGCGACCAGCAGATCACGACACAGCAGGCCGGCGAGATACTCGGTATCAGTCGACCGACTGTCGTGCAACTGATCGAGACCGGGGACCTGCCGGCGCACGTGCCGGGTGCTGTGAGGCGGAAGCTCCTTCTTTCGGACGTCTTGGCCTACCGGGACAAGATCCGCGCTCGCCGTACGGCGTTCATCGCTGAGAGCGCGAAGGAGTTCGGCGATCTCGACCAAGACGAGGTGAAGGGCCTGCTTCACAAGGCGAAGAAAGCGCGCTAGCCGGTGTGCGTCTGAGGTGTATGTCACACTCTCCGGGTGTACAAGGCCGTCCTCGATACCTGCGTACTCGTCCCTGGCTTGCAGCGCGACTTCCTGTTGCAGCTCGCGGTCGAGAATGCCTACGCGGCCGTGTGGGGGACGGGCATTCTCTTCGAGCTCGACTACGTGCTGGCCCGGATCTATGAGAGTCGCGGCATCGACACCGAAGAGAGCGAACGCAGGCTCATCCGCCTGTTCGATCGGATGAGCACCGCCTTCCCCGGGTCCACGATCGAAGCGGCCAAGGATCGTGCCTACGACTACGAGCTGACGGACCCAGATGATGGTCATGTCGCTCACGCTGCGATCATGGGGAAGGCGGACGCGATCGTCACCGACGATGGCCGAGCGGGCTTTCGGACGTCGAGCACTCTTCTCGCGGCCGCCATCGAGACGCTTTCCCCGGCTGAGTTCGCCGCCAATACGGTTGCCGCCCACCCGGAAGCCGGGTTGCGCGCGCTTGAAGTGATCGCCGAGCGTCGCAGGACGACCCCGGCCGTCCTGCTTGCGGAGCTCCGTGACCGGTACGAAATGGACGACGTCGAAGCGACCTTGGGGGCTCTTCTCTAGGTCTCGATCGCGATCACGCGTTCACCGTCTTGTGCTCCCGACGCGTCGGTGGACGCAGATGCATCGTGGCCAACGCCAGCGCGAAGAGTGAAGGCACGAAGAGGCGATCGTCCGGCGCATAGCCATCCGTGGAAGGCCACTCGGAGTCGGCGTAGTGAACGGGTCCGGCGTCGCCTACGAAGTACGACACGACCATTCCGCCGACTCCCAGGACGAGGAGCGCGAGGAACCACATCCCGTGGCGGAACCACCACCGACGGGCCGGGCGCACGATGCGCAGAGGAAGGCCGATCACGAAAGCCGTGATCGTGATCAGGGCCGATCCGACGGCGAACCCGACGACCTGCAGTCCTTCCGTGTACCCGGACGCGGTGATCGCCCAGAACGCAATCGCGATATACGTGATCAGACCGGTGAGAAAGATCTGTACCGCCAACAGGACCCAGTCCCGGGTGTCCATGGTCGTCCCCTTCGGAACTGCTGTGGCGGGCTCCACGGGCTCGAGCTGATTCTGGGCGGGCACAGTCGAATCGTATGTCTCCTGCGGTGAAAGTACGACAGGGTGTTCGCGTCGCCTACCTCCGGCGATCCGCACGGTTCAGGCCCAGCCGCCGCCAGGGTTCGGTGAGCCGCGACCAGACGGTCGGCTCCCTCTCCGCTTCCGGAGCAGCGGGCAGCGCCACGGCGAACTGCACGAACTCCTCGGCCCCGTGATGAACCACCCGGTACAGCGCGGTGCCGATCAGCACGCCGAGGGCGATCGACATGATCGAGGTGAGTGCCGCCGTGAAGTCGGCGAGCCCGTTGTCGGTCGCGAACGCTTCGGTGAGGCCCACGAGCCCTGCAGCCCCCGGCACGAGCAGCCAGAACGCGGGGAGGAAGGTGAGTTGCGACGGAGCTCCGTGGCGCAGTCCGGCGATCCAGAACACCACGGGGGTGACGGCGACGGCTCCCACGAAGCCGCCGATCGTGGGGTCGATGAACTCGGTCCCCGCCCACTGCCCGACATACGCGACCACGAGTGCCAGGAGCACCCATCCGAAGGTCGAGGCGGGCGCGGAGAAGTGCAGGTAGTTGCCGATGGCGAACACGAGGACGCCGAGGAAGCCGACCCACCACGGAAGGAAAGCGGATGCGGGGAGCGGCTCGTATGACCGGGACTCCACCCCGACGACGGCGCCGGCGGCGAGGATGCCGAAGGCCAGCAGCGCGAGCTGCACGAACCCGTAGACGAGACGAGCGGCCCCCGAGATCATCTGCCCCGCGGCCAGTTCGACGGTCGCCGTGGTGAGCACGCCTCCGGGCAGGAAGGTCACCAGCGGCGCGATCAGCAGCCGGATGGGGTCGCCGATCTCGATCACCTCGGCGAGGAGGAAGACCGCGCCCGCGCACACGAAGGCCGCCGCGATCGGCAGGATCAGCTGCAGTGTCGGCGACCGCACGAGCTTCAGCAGTCCGATCCCGAAGCCGAGGATGAACGCGACGATCACGCCCTGCCAGGTCGGGGCCAGGAGCAGCGCCAGACCGGCGGTGAGCACGCCGTGTCCGAGCGTGCGCGTGAACCAGCCGAGTCGAGGCCGCATCGCCCCGATCTCGTTCAGCCGGCGGATGCCGTCGAGCGGCGGGACGCCGCCGGTCCGTGCCTCGCCGATCAGGTCGTACAGCGCGGCGATCTGATCGAACCGGAACGAGGCGTTGGTCGCCGAGCGGATGGCGACCCGGGACTCATCCGACTCCCCGGTCTCGACGAGGATGATCGTCGGCAGCACCACGAAGTCAGTGTCGTCGCCGCCGTAGGCTCGCGCCACGGCGGTGAGCGTGTCGCGGATGCGGTCGACGGATTCCGCCGACGCGTTCATCCCCTGCGCGAGCCCGAGCAGGAACTGGCGAAGCGCCGAACGGTCGACGGTGTCGGTCATGTCAGCTGATCAGGAACGACAGGCCCACCCCGACGACGATGGCGACGCCCACGTAGATGAGGTTCGGCAGCTGGAACGAGTGGTCGAAGACGTACTTGCCCATCTTCGTCGTGCCGGTCTGGTCGAAGGCGACGGTGGCGACCTGGCTGCCGTTGGCGGGCAGGGTGTAGATGCCCATCGTCGACGGCCACAGTCCCACCAGCAGCGGCGCCGGGAGTCCGATCGTGATGCCGATCGGGACGATCGCATTGGTCGCGCTCGACTGGCTGGTGGTGAGCATCGCGACCGCGAACAGCGCCATCGCGAAGAGCAGCGCCCCCAGGAATGCCGACGATCCGGAGACGACCGATCCGAGCCCGTCGACGATGAGCGTCTGGTTCGCCGCGACGAAGGTGTTGGCGAGCCACGCGATACCGAAGAGGGCGATCGCACCGACGATACCGGCGGGGAACGTGGGCTGCTTCGGGACGTCGGCGGCCTTGACCTTGCAGAACACGAAGATCAGGGCGGCGATGATGCCCATCGTGACCTCGATGATGACCGTGACGCTGAGGCGCACCGGGTCGCCGGCGTCGTCGGTGCCGATGACGGGGCGCAGTCCTTCGAACAGGCCGAAGAACACGATCACCCCGACGCCGATGAGGAAGAGCGTGGCCGAGAGCACCGCGGTCTTCGGAAGCTTGTTCTCGTGCGCGTCGGTCTGCGGCGGCTTGATCTGCCCCTCCTTCAGACGGCGCTGGAACTCCGGGTCGTCCTCCAGGTCCTTGCCGTGCCGCATCATGACGAGCGCCGCGACGAAGAGTCCGGCGATCGATGCCGGCCACATGATCAGCAGCAGCTGGCCGAGGTCGACGCCCTGCGGCGCGAGCAGCACGACCATCGAGGCGGTCGCGGCCGAGACGGGCGAGCAGAGGATGCCGACCTGCGAGGCGACGGCCGAGACAGACAGGGCGCGCTCGGGGCGGATCTTCTGCTGGTACGAGACGTCATAGATCACGGGCAGCAGCGGGTAGAAGATGTTTCCCGTACCCGCACCGACCGTGAAGAGGAACGACATCGCCGGGGCCAGGAACACGACGGATTTCGGCTTGCGCCGGATCACCTTCGCCGCGACCGACACCATCCAGTCGATGCCGCCGGCCGCCTGCATGGTCGACGCCGCGGTGATGACCGTGATGACGATGAAGACCGCGTCGACCGGGGCGTTGCCCGGCGCTTCGCCGAACACGAAGATGAGCACGGCCACGCCGACCAGGCCCCAGACGCCGAGGCCGATCCCGCTCGTGCGGGTGCCCATGTAGATCGCGCCGATGACGACGATCAGCTGCGCGATGAGGATCCACACGTTGTCGTTCATGACGACGGTCCCTTCACGATCGGGGCGTTCCCGGTGAGTACCTTCGTCGACAGTTGCGTCTCGACGATCTTCCCGTCGATCGCCTCGACCCGCAGCGCCAGGGCGTCCTCGACGGGGCTGATCGCGGTGGCGAACTCGGAGTTCTCGAAGTGCAGCGACTGCAGGTTGCCCACCGCGTACCCGGTCGAGAGCTCTCCGCTCAGCAGCGAGGCGTGGAAGAGGGGACGCCGCTGATCCTCGGCGTCGTAGTGCGGGCAGAAGCTCCCGTGCAGGAAGCCGAGCCCCTCGGGCAGAACCTGCAGGGTCGGGCCGTAGCTGTCGGTGGTGCCGCCCTCGAACCAGCAGATGCCGCCGGCACTGCCCCCGGTGAACACGACGTTCGAGTCGGGGTCCTCCCACATCTCGCGCATGATCTCGTCCAGGCCCTGTCGCTTCCACACGTCGAGCATGTTCGCGGTGTTGCCGCCGCCGACGTGGATCACGTCGAAGCCCTTCACGAAGCCGGCGAGGTCGTCCACCGCCCGATGGAACAGCGGTAGATGGTGCGGTGCGCACCGGTCCGAGTCGTAGGTGGAGTAGAAGCTCAGGATGTACGCGGCGTCATCGCCGGTCGCCGTCCCGACGAAGAGGACCCGGGGTCGCTCCTTGCCGGTCAGCTCGAGGATGTACTCGTGCGTCGGATCGTTCCGACGCTCCATCATGGCCTTCCCGGCCCCTGTTGCGACGACGTGCGACATGCCCCACCTCACTGTCGAGTGCGAATGCGCTCAACATAGTGGTGCGCCGAGGTCAGCGTCCAGAGTGCTTTCACCCCGGCAGGGCGACCCGTCGGCGGGGCTTGCTCAGACGTTGACGCGCGCGTTGGCGACGAGGCCTTCGAGCAGAGCGTGCGTGCGTGCCCGAGGGCCTTCGGGGCGGATGCCGAGCACGTTCGCGAGCTCGAGAGCCAGGGCGGCGTGGCCGGTGGCGCTCGGGTGGAACGGATCGTCCATGAGCCCCCAGGGGACTCCGCCCGCGCCGAGCTCGGCGAAGCGGGCGAACTGATCGACGAGGATCACGTCTTCGCTCGCGGCGACTTCGCGCACCGCCTGGGCGAACTCGCCGATCCGCGCGCGCTCCGGGGCGTTGCGGGTGTCGATCGCCGGCGGGGTCTGCAGCACGGGGATCGCCCCGAGCGCGCGCACCCGCGTCACGAAGTCCCGCAGTGATGCGGCGTAGTCCGCCGCCGAGATCACCTCGCGCGGGCCGCCGTCGGAAGCATCGTTCGTGCCGATCATGAGGGTGACCACATCCGGCTTCCAGGATGCGACGCGGCGGTCCCAGTCGTCGAGGAGGTCGACGATGCGGTTGCCGCTGATCGCCGTGTTCAGCACGATGTCCCGCACACGCCCCAGCTCGCCGCGGATCAGCTCGTGCAGGTGCTCCGGGTAGCTGCGCCCACCGTGCGTGTGCACCAGGCCGTGAGTGATCGAGTCGCCCGTGATGATCCAGTTCAGCGGAGCCGGATCGGCCAGTGCGGCGGCGAGGCGGCCGAGGTCGGAGGCGGCGGATGCGGGAGCGGAGGATGCGGCGTTCGACACGGCTCCGAGCTTATCGGCCGGGCGATTCGGCCGATGTATGCCGGAACGTCGATATGTGAAAACGGATTCGATCGAGGGATGCCGTGGAGGAAAGGTACCGTCGTCCGGACCACCGCTCACCACTCATCACATCGGCCACGGGTAACCCACCCGGGGGCCGATCGAGGTACCCATGAACAAGTGCTCCGCACCGTCCGCTCGAGTCGAACTACCGCGCTCGTCGGTGATGATCGTCTTCGGCACCCGCCCCGAGATCGTCAAGCTCGCGCCGCTGGTGCGCAGCCTGGGCGAGGCCGCCTATGTCGTCCACACCGGCCAGCACTACGACCGTGACATGTCGGCGGTGTTCCTGAAGTCCTGCGGAATCACGCGGGTGCACCGCCAGCTCCGTGTCGGCGGACTCCCGCGGGCCGCGCAGATCGGGCGGGGGGCCGAGCAGATCGCGCAAACGATCGCCGAGGTCGAGCCGAGCTACGTCGTCGTGCAGGGAGACACGAACGCGACGATCGCGGCCGCACTCGCCGCCAACGCCTCGGGTGTGCGGCTCGGTCATGTCGAAGCAGGGCTCCGCGCCAATGATCGCCGGATGCCCGAAGAGCACAACCGGATCATGGTCGACCACATCGCCGACGACCTGTTCGCGGCGACCCCGGCGAACCGCGCCAATCTGCTGGCGGAAGGCATCGACGAGGAGCGCATTCTCGTCACCGGGAACCCGGTGGTCGAAGCCGTCCGGACGCAGCGCGCCGCCGCCGGATCCGACGTCGATGAGCTGGAGCGTCTCGGCCTCGAGCCCGACGTGTATGTGCTCGCCACGCTGCATCGGCAGGAGAACGTCGATTCCCCGGACAACCTCCTCGCCACGCTGCACGCCTTCAACGAGATCGCCGCGTCGGGGTGGCCGGTCGTGTTCCCCGTGCACCCGCGGACCCGGGCGATGCTGTCCGCGCTGGATGCCGACCACCTGCTGGATGCGCTGATCGCCGAGGATCCGTACACCTACGAACGGTTCCTCGCTCTCGCGTCGCACGCCGCGGTGCTGGTCTCCGACTCGGGCGGCATCCAGGAGGAGGCGACGGTGCTCGGGCGACCGGTCCTCGTCGTCCGCGACTCGACCGAACGGCCCGAGGCGCTCGGCTCCTTCACCCAGTTGGTCTCCCCGCAGATGCTGGCGCGAGAGACGGCCGCCCTGCTCTCGACGGTGACCCGCACCCTCGCCGACCTCGATACCCTGCCGTCGCCGTTCGGCGACGGCCATGCCACCGAGCGCATCGCGGAGCACATCCGATCCGCCGTCGCCGCCGCCCGCGACGAGAGCGCATGATGCGTCCTCGGCTGTCCGCCGCTGTTCGAGGTCGCGATGCTCGTCGCCGCTAGCGCCATTTCGTTCATCGTCACGCTGACGTTCCTCGTCTACGTCTTCATGATCATCGTTCCCTTCGTGCGCCGCACGCCGGACCCCGATGGTCGCGTGGATGCCTTCGCATGGCACATCTTCGTGCCCTGCCGAGATGAGGAGGTCGTCATCTCACGAACCATTCGGATGCTCCGCTCCACCGTGCCGGAGGCACACGTCTGGGTGATCGACGACGACAGCGACGACCGCACCGCGTCGATCGTCCAGTCGGCCGCCGAAGCAGACGCCTTCGTGCATCTCGTCCAGCGCCGGCGCCCCGAGGCGAGGACCGGCAAAGGGGATGCGCTCAATGCGGCGTACTTCGAACTGAACGCGTTCCTCCCCATCGACACCGACCGCTCGCGCGTCGTCGTGTGCGTCGTCGATGCCGATGGCGAAGTGGCCGAGAACATCCTCCGCAAGGCGGCCTCCCCCCACGCGTTCGGAGATCCCGAAGTCGGGGCGGCGCAGGTCACGGTCTACATGAAGAACCGCGACGACCGGCAACCCGTCCCGGGAGCGGGATGGGCCCGGAACACGTTCGGGCGATTCCTCATCCGGATGCAGGACCTCGAGTTCCGCGGGCCGATCGCCGCGATCCAGTCCCTCCGCGGATGGACCGAGACCGTGGGCCTCGGCGGCAACGGCCAGTTCACGCGCCTCTCGGTTCTGGATGACATCGCCGCGAGGTCCGACAGGCCGTGGCACGGTTCGCTTCTGGAGGACTACGAGCTGGGCATCCACGTGCTGCTGGCCGGGCATAAGAACCGACACCTGCACGACACCTACGTCGCCCAGGAGGCGCTGCACGATTTCCGACGGTTCACGGTCCAACGCACACGCTGGGCGCAGGGAAACATGCAGTGCATCCGCTACATCCCCGAGATCGTGCGATCTCCGATGCTCACGAACGCCGGCATTCTCGAGATCTGCTACTACCTGCTCCTCCCGGTCTTCCAGGTGGTGGCCAGCCTCGCCGCTGTGACCCTGGTCGTCGGAGCGATCGTGGGGGTGGCCTCCGGGGCATTCGCCCTCCCCTGGGGCCTCCTGCCCGTCCTCGCCATCCTCTTCCTTCTCTTCGGCATCGGCCCCTTCTTCATCTGGGGGCCGCTCTACCGTCGGTACAGCGAGCCCGATGCCGGATTCTGGACGGGCATCCTCTGGGGATTCGGGATGTGGGTATACGACTACTACGTCTATCTGACGGGTGCCCGCGCGCTCTACCGGATCGTCCGAGGGCGGAACGGGTGGGCGAAGACCCGCCGCAACGGGGAGATCGATGTGGCCGGTCCGATCGCGAAGGACGCCTGATGCAGCCCACGGCTTCCCCGCCTCTCACCGTTCGCGTCAGGACTGCTCGCCGCTCTTCGCTCTCGATGAAGGTGCGGCTGTTCGCGGGGGTGGGGTTGATCGCCACCGCTGTCGTGCTCGTCTTCCTGGCGCCGCAGGTCGTCTTTCTGGAAACGGAAGTCGCTCGCCTCTGGCTGCCCACGATCACCCCTGGCGCATTCACCGCGGCGGTCGAGTCCCCGGTGGCTTTCCTCGCTGCGCCGCTGTGGGGGCTGGGGGGTGTGATCCTGGCTGCGACACGCGTCAGCGGGCTGCGGGTGTGCATGTCGGTGGTCCTCTCCACGGTGCTGATCCTGGTGACGAATCAGGTGCGGCTCGGCGCCATCGGGTGGGGAGCGGTGACGGCGGGATCCTCGGAGGGTTACGAGGTCGCCCTGCGTCTGGGCGGGTCCGTGCTGAGCGTCCTCGGGTTCAGCGCCGCCTACCTGGTCTTCGTGATCGTGATCGCCGACCTGCCCCTGTTCGGCCGGAGGCGGACGCCGACCGGCTGATCCTCGTCGGATACGCTGGGCGGGTGAGCCCTGAGTCGGATAGACGCTAGATCGCGGGTGTGAGCGCACGTCGTGTGCTCCCCGCATCCTCGTCGACCTCACTCACCCGCCGCTCGGCGCGCCTCGGAGCGCGCGGGGCTCTGCGCGTCTGGATGCTCCATGCCGTTCCTCATCCCCGTCCTCGCTCTGGCGATCTTCGCCCAGGGCACCAGCGAGTTCATGCTCGCCGGTCTTCTGCTCCCCCTGTCTGCCGATCTCGGTGTCGACCCCTCGACCGCCGCCCTGCTGACCTCCGCGTTCGCGGTGGGCATGGTGGTGGGTGCGCCGCTGATGGCGGTGTTCGCCAGCCGCTGGCGTCCGCGGCAGACCCTCGTGCTGCTCCTCGTGATCTTCATCGCTGCGCACGTGGTCGGTGCGCTCGCGCCGTCGTTCTCCCTGCTGCTCGTCGCGCGGGTGCTCGCCGCGCTGGCGAACGCCGGATTCCTGGCGATCGCGCTGGCCACCGTGCGTGGCATCGTCGCGCCGGCGCAGACGACCAGGGCTGTCGCCGTCCTGCTCGCGGGCACGACGCTCGCGACGATCGTGGGCGTCCCTGCCGGCGCGATGCTCGCGAACGCCTTCGGATGGCGCTCGACCTTCTGGGCGGTGGTGCTGCTCTGTCTCCCTGCCGTCGTCGCGCTGCTCCTCGACCGCACGCTCGGCGCCGTTCCGCGCTCGCCGCGGATCAACGTGCGCGCGGAGGTCGCCGAGCTGCGCCGTCGTCCGGTGCTCGTCGCCGTGGTGCTCGCGGTGCTCGTGAACGCCGCGACCTTCGGGGTGTTCACGTTCCTCGCCGTCATCGGCGCGGATGCCGGGGTCGGGGCATCCTGGATCCCCCTGCTCCTCGCCGTGTTCGGGGTCGGGGCCTTCCTCGGGGTGGCGGCCACCGGTCGATGGGGTGCCCGCTGGGCGCGCACATGGATCGTGGTCGGTGCCGCGGCCACGACCGTCGTCTGGGTGGTCTTCGGCCTCGCCTCCGCGTCGGTGCCGGCCGTGTTCCTCGGGGGGCTGATCGGCGGACTGCTGTCGTTCGCTGTCGGCTCGGCGCTGATAGCGCGCATCGTCGGCCAGGCCGAGGGTGCTCCGGTTCTGGGCGGCGCGTATGCCACGGCGGCGTTGAACCTCGGCGCCGCCGGCGGGCCCGTGCTCGCCGGGATCGGGTACTCGAGCGTGGGTGCGCCGGGCGTGCTGTTCGTCGCGGCGGGGATCACCGCCGTCAGCGTGGTGCTGACGCCGCTGCTGCGACGATGATCGCCCCGTGACGCGATGGATGCGAAAGACTGGAGGCATGACTTCGCCTGTGCTCGACTCACTCCTCGCCCGCATCGTCGAGAGCGGGCTGCTCGAAGACCCGATCGCCGAGAACGGTCTCGTCTACGGGCGTGCGAGCATCGACGCGGCCGGCACCGTGGTGAACGTGAACGTCGACCCGGAACTGGACGAGCATGGCGAAGACGTCGATCACGACGCGCTGATCGCGGCGGTGTCGCGCATCCTCTCGGTCGGGGAGACCCGGTGGCGTGCTGTGGTCGACGAGGTCGCCACCGACATCGATGACGCCGTCGACGACGAGCCCGTCATCGAGCAGATCGACCTGCGCGACGATCTCGAGGCGACGTCGGTCGTCGTCTTCGCCGATGCCGCCCTGCTCGCGTTCGTCGCGCCGAAGCAGTTCCCGGAGTCGCGGATCCTCGTGCAGCTCGACGAGGAGCTCGAGGTCGAGGGCGTCGAGGTGCGCGAGATCGACGGCACCGCCACCGTCGATCTCGATACCCTCGACGACCTGCTCGACGAGATCAGCCGCGCCGACGACTGACCGCTCGATCGCATGGAAGACATCGCCGCTTCTCGCTCGGCCTCACCGGCCGTATCTCGCGGGCCGGGACGCGGGAGCATCCTGCTGTCCGCGATCGGCGCGACGGCGTCGGGTGTCGTGGTGACCTGGTGGATCACGGTGGCGCAGCGGGTGCCCGTGCAGTCCGATGCCGACCTCTCGTCCGTGCCGTTCGGCTTTCCTCTGCCCTGGATCACGCAGGACCACTCGTCGAACCCCTTCACGGCGTATCCGGCCGACGTCGCCCTGCGGCTCACCGGTCGCACCGGCATCCCCTATCCGACCACCTACGAGTGGCTGCCGTTCATCGGTGATGCGTTGATCTGGGGCGCGGTGTTCTGGGTGCTCGGGATGGTCATGCTTCCGGCCGTGGTCCGAACGATGCGTGCGAGGTCGGGCCCCGACCGTCCACGCTCTTGATGGCGGGCGACTATCCGAGGTTCAGCGCGCCGTTCATCACGAGATTCGTGATGAGGAGGGCGATCAGTGTGATCGTGATGCCCGCTGCCGGGAGAAGCCAGGCCAAACGGAGTCGAGATCTCGTGAAGAAGTACACGCCTGTGGTGACGATGAAGACGATCAGGTCGGTCATCCAGAATCCGCGGGTTACGGCCTCGAGCGTCGGGTAGTCGCAGCGACCGGAGCAGCCCGCGATCTCGAGGGTCCGCGCCAGAACGACCAGCGCAGACACGACCGCCACGAA
The DNA here is from genome assembly GCF_018613945.1 of Microbacterium sp. ISL-59. Taxonomy (NCBI): domain Bacteria; kingdom Bacillati; phylum Actinomycetota; class Actinomycetes; order Micrococcales; family Microbacteriaceae; genus Microbacterium; species Microbacterium sp. ISL-59. The sequence goes on along the minus strand of NZ_JAGGPG010000002.1, from coordinate 1,071,509 downwards.
GAGACTCACCCACGCCAGGTTGTCACCGATCTGCGGTTGCGCGCTGCGCTGGTCGTTCATTTTGCTCCTGTGCCTCGGCTTGCGAGGTCAGCGTGTACTGAATCCAGCCCGCGACCGAGTTGCATTCTGCGCGTACGAGTCGTGGATAGCGTAGTTGCCGACTGCCGGATTCGATTGGTAGAAGAAGTCGCCGCGCTGCTGAGCGCGCGCAGATCGCCCTGAGACATTAGTATTATGTTACCCACTGCGCATAGTGGGTCATGGGGGCGGATAGCGCGCACATGCCGATCTGCGACGCACGTGGAATACGCTCTATGCCTTCACTTTTCGAATGACGACGAGGACGCGAAACAGGCGCCCGGCGAATCGGTGGGCAGTGTTCACGGTGGGCATCGTCTCGCAGGTCGTCTTCAGTGCGACTTTTCTGGGGCTACCCGCCGCATCTGTTCTCGTACAGGATTCCCTTGACCTCTCAACGGCCGGATTGGCGCTTGTGCTCGGCGGTGCGAGCATCGCCGTGGTTCTCTCCGAATTCCCCTGGGGCGTGGCCGCCGACAGGTTCGGCGAGCGCCGCGTCCTTTTGATCGGGGTGGTCGGTTCCGCGACCGTGCTGGCGGTCATTGCTGTGATTGCTTCTTTGACGCGACCTTCTGCGTGGGGGCTGGCAGGGCTGCTGTTCTTGGCTGCAGGGATGGGCGGGGCCGTCACCGGGCCGAGCGGTAGTGCGCTACTCGGGTGGTTCCCGGCGCACCGGCACGGCACGCTTCTCTCGCTGCGGGTCGCCGCTGTGCCGGCCGGCGGCGCAGTGGGAACCCTCGCCTACTCGTGGCTACTGGGCCAGAGCGGCGTTGGGCTCACGTTCGCTGCATTCGCCGGCGCATGTGCTCTGTGCGCTGTTCTCGTCTGGGTGTTCGTGTTCGACCCCCCGACGGTTGCACTGACGGGCGGCGCCTCCGTGTCGAGATCGGCTCGACCGGCGCTGCGGAGGATCGGTGTGTGGCGCGTGGCTGCTAGTGGATTGCTTCTCGACGTCTCGCAGTTCTTTGTGCTGACGTTCGCTGCGGCGATCCTCGCCGATCAACACGGGTATCCCCCGATCGCCGGAGTGGCAGCTGTCGCCGCGATGCAGCTCGTCGGCGGCGCGCTACGAGTCGTCGCGGGGATCGGTACCGACTTCGTCCAGTGGATGAGTCGAACGACAGTGGTTCGCACCATGGCGGTGGTGCAGGCAGGCTGCCTTGTCGTCGTTGCGTGCGGCCAGAGTGTCCCGCTTTACGTATCGCTGAGCGCGATGATCCTTGCCGGCGTCGCCAGCTGTGCCTGGCAGGGCGCACACTTCGCGCAGATTGCCACCATCGCCGGCCCGGGGCAAGCCGGGACAGCGCTGGGCCTCAACAACACCGCCACTTCACTCGGAGCCTTCATCCCTCAGGTCGGAGCAGGCGCACTCGCCCTCGTCGTCGGCTGGGGGAGCGCGACCATATTCTTGGGGGTCATCCCGGCCGCGCTGGCTGTCTTCCTCTTTCCCCGAGCGTCGGTCGACCCGCAGTCGGGCGGGCCTACCGGTTGAGCACGACCTCGTGCAGCGCGCCGTCGGGCGGAAGAATGCGCCTGGATCCTCCGCCCGACGGCGAGTTCTCCGCCCATCGCGGTGGCGCTACAGCCACTTCTTGTAGCGGAAGACCCCGTAGAGCGCGACGGCGAACGCGGCCATCGCACCGATCGCCATCGGATACCCGAAGGCCCAGTGCAGCTCGGGCATCACGTCGAAGTTCATGCCGTACACCGTGCCGACCAGCGTCGGCGCGAAGATGATCGCCGCCCAGGAGGAGATCTTCTTGATCTCGTCGTTCTGCGCCAGCCCGGCCTCGGTCTGGCGGCGGGCGACGAGCGCGGAGTGCACGGTCAGCGCGTTCTCGAGGATCGCCCGGAACGAGTCGACGCGCTCGTTGACGCGGATCGTGTGGTCGAGCACATCGCGCAGCGACCGCTGCAACTCTTCGTCGATGCGGTACTTCTCCGACCCGCGACGCAGCCACTCCAGCATCCCGCTCAGGGGATGCACGGCCCGCTGGAAGTTGATGACCTCGCGGGAGAGCTCGTAGATGCGCCGGGAGAGCGCGCTGTCGTCGTCGCCGTCGCCGAAGAGCTCGTCCTCGATCTCGTCGATGTCGTTCAGGAGCCCTGCCACGATCGGCTCGTACCCGTCGACGACCTCATCGAGGATCGCGTACAGCACCGCCTCGGGGCCCATCGCGAGCAGCTCGGGGTTGGCCTCCATGCGCATACGCACGGCAGCGAGGTTCGGGGACTCGGCATGGCGGATCGTCACCACGAAGTCGGGGCCGACGAACAGGTGCAGCTCGCCGAACTCGATCGACTCCTCCTTGTCGCGGTAGCGGGCAGGCCGCAGCACCGCGAACAGGGTGTCGCCGTAGCGCTCCACCTTCGAGCGCTGGTGCCCCGAGAGTGCATCCTCGACGGCGAGCGGATGCAGGTCGAATTCGCGAGCGACGGATGCGACCTCTTCCGGGCTGGGTCGATAGAGGCCGATCCAGGCGATGCCGCCGGCGGCATCCAGCATCCGGTAGGTCTCGTCCAGGTTCTTCGGGGTCTCCACGCGACGTCCGTGGACGTACACGCCGTTGTCGATGAGCGCCATGATGCGGCTCCGTTCTCGCAGGTGCACGGCAGCAGAGAGCTCCGTGCGCGGATTCGTCAGGGGGCGGATGACGCCGCCGACGGCTGCGGGAAGGACGTGCGAGAGCGGACCCGAAGGTCAACGCATGAACGCAGGGAGTCGCGACGCAGCGAGGGCGGCGTCGTAACTATCACCGGACATCGCCATCACCGCCTTTCGGGACTCTGCGGGTCGAACGACCCAACGGGTCAGCATACCCCCGTCGCCTGGGAAGAGCCGCCCGCGGCGGGTCTCGAGAGCGGCGAACATAGGCTTTTGCTGGATGAATCCTATGTATATGCTGCACGCGGGGGAGCAGGATGACCAGGAGGAATCATGGTACGAACTGTTCTGGAGGGGCCCGAGCGCGCTGCTCTGACCCGGAGAAAGATCTACGCCGTCCTCGCCGGTGGGCTCGTCGTCGGCGTGGGATCCGCGCTGACACTCGCCGCGTGGAATGACTCGGAGTTCGCGACGAGCGACTTCGCCGCAGGGACGTTCGAGTTCCAGGGATCGACCGATGGGGCGGCCTGGGCCGACCACGCCGTCGAGGGCGACGCGGCGGTGCTGACGTTCAGCACCGGCTTCGACAATCTCGCGCCGGACGACGTCGTGTACGCGCCCTTCGCGCTGCAACTGACCGCGGCCAGCACGTCTCCCGCGGGACTCACCGCCGTCGCGCCCGTCGTGACGGGAGACCTCGCCGGTCAGCTGACGTTCGGCGCGGTGTCCACGACGACCTTCGGATGCGACGCGACCGCGTTCGCCGGGGGGACCGCCGTGCCCGCCACCATGGATCCGGGCGACATCGTCTACCTGTGCCTGCAGGTCACCGCCGGTGCGACGATCGCCCAGGGCGACACCGGCACCGCGGTCTGGCAGTGGGACGCCGTCTCGCAGTAGTCACCTCGGCACGGCCATCGTGGTTCGACAGGCGCGGGTTCGCGGCCTGAAGACGTTCACGCGTGTTCAGGCGCTGCTCGCGTGCGCCCTCCTGCTCGGAGTGGGCGCAGCCGGGAGCCTCGCCTCCTGGTCGGACAGCGAGCTGGCGGGCTCGCCGTTCACGGCGGGAAGTTTCGCCCTCGCATCGCGGACGGATGCCGGGGCCTTCGCCGCGCACCCCGAAGACGCCGCCGCCGCCCTCAGCTGGACGCTCTCCCCGCTCTTCCCCGGGGAGAGCGCGGCCGCATGGGTGCAGGTCCAGGCGACCGGATCGGTGGAGGGGGACGTGCTCCTCAGCGGGGTGTCGCTCTCGGTCGAGCCCGCGGCTGGCAGTCCGGAGGAGGCGCTCCGGGATGCGCTCCTGGTGCGGGCATCGGTCACGTCGTCGACCGATCCCACTCCGCCCGAATGCACCGCGAGCACGCCGGGGGTCGAGGTGACGGGGCTCACGCAGGTCCCGGTGCTCCCCGCGCAGCAGATCGAACCGGCCGGCGCCTCCACCGTGACGTACTGCATCGTCCTGACGCTCCCGGCCGATGCGCCGGCGGCCGCGCAGGGCGCACAGCTCACGCCCACCTGGGTCGTCACGGGGAGCACGGGATGACGGCCTTCTCGCGCGGTGCTGCACGGACGGGCCGCCTCGTCCGTGACATCCTGCTGGCCGCGGCGGCCGTCGGCGGAGCGGTCTGCCTCGTGTTCGCCCTGCTCGCCTTCACGGGCGGGTACTCGCTGATGATGTTCAAGACCGGGTCGATGTCTCCCACGATCCCGGCGGGTTCGGTCGCACTGGTCCAGCGGATTCCCGCGTCCGAGATCGTCGTCGGCGACGTCGTCACGGTCGACCGGGCAGGGACGCTGCCGATCACGCACCGGGTCACGAGCGTCGGCGAGGGGAGCGTCGCCGCAGAACGCGTGATCACGATGCGCGGAGATGCCAACGTCGTCGATGATCCGATGCCGTACACGCTCGCCGAGGCACGGATCGTGCGCGGTTCGGTGCCGTATCTCGCACCGGTGATCGCCCAGTTCGGCAACCCCTGGGTGCTCGGATCGCTCACCCTCGCCACCGCGTTCCTCGTCGGCTGGGCCTTCTGGCCGAGGCGGCCGCGGACTGACGACGCAGAAGCCCCGCCCCCGGAGCCTGCCGACGCGGTGGACCCGCCCGGCGACGGGGAGAGCGCGGGCCGCACGGCGTCGGGAGCCCGTGTGCTGGCGGCGCTCTTCGTGCTCGCGGTCTGCGCGTCGAGCGCGACTCTCGCTCCGGCCCCGGCATCCGCGGCGACCGGTTCGGACTACCTCAGCGTGCGCTCCGACCTCGCCGGTGCCGGCGTGCAGGCGCTCGATCCGCTGGTCCCGCTGCGCTGGCACCTCGAGGTGGATGCGTCGGCGGCCCCGGCTGACGGCGACCTCGCCATCGCCATCTCGTCGGTGGGCGACCCGGCGTTCGGACTGCGGGCCGAGGTCCGCGCCTGTGGGCAGCCGTGGCTCGCCGACGGTACCTGCTCGTCGGGTGAACGGCTGCTGCGTCCGGAGGGTCCGCTGCCGGTGGACGGCGTCTGGCAGGACCTGCTCTCCGCCGCGACGCCCGCCGTCGCGTATGTGCAGGTGGCTCTCACGGCGCAGCCGCAGTCTCCCGAGGCGGGCGCGGCGGGGGCCTCGGTCACGGTGCGGGCCACTGCGGCGGGTGACACCGTCGACACCGGGATCGATGGCGAATCGGAGCTGCCCCCGACCGGTGGCTCCGGTCTGGCGCTGCTCGCCGCACCCGCCGCGGTGCTGGTCGGCATCGGCATCGCGCTCCTCGCCCGCCGGCGCCCGAGCCCGAGGGGGCGGCGATGAGGGCGCTCCGCAGGCTCCTCCTGTTGCTGACGGCCGCCTGCCTCGCCGCGATGACCCTCACCGCGTCACCGGCCGGTGTGCGTGGCGATGCGCTGCTCGGCATCACGGAAGCGGCGTGGGTCGACGCGCAGTACGCGCGCGGTCCCGTCGCGGCGGGAACCTTGGACGTCCCCACCATCACCGCCTGCACGACGCTGAACGAGGGAACGAACGGCGCGATGAGCGGCGTCACGCTGACGTGGACCTCGGTGCTCGACGACCCAGCGCGGATGCTGCTCGCCTTCTCGGTGACCGCGGGAACCGTCTTCGAAGCGCCGACCGATCGCATCGTGGTGACCGGGCCGGCAGCCGGCCTCTACACGTTCACCTTCACCGCGACGGCGTCGGAACTCGAAGCCGCGCTGGGGCCGCTCGCGGGCGCGAGCGTGGGGGCGGCGGTGTCCACGCGTGCCGGGACGGAATGGCGATCGGATGTCGCGACGCGAACCGTCTCGGTCGGGACACTCAGCGGAGGGCTCGGCTCGGCGACCTGCGACCTGGGTCACACCCTCACACTGACCGGGTTGACCGCGGCGACGCTGCCGATCTCCCGCGTGGTCCCCGTCGGCACCTCCGCGACGTCGTCGCTGCCGCCGGCGCTGCAGGACCGCCGACGCACGCCGGTGTACACGGTCACCGTCCGCGACATCACCACCAACGCGGTCGTCCCGAACGCCGAGGTGACGATCGTGCTCCCGGATGGCCTGGCGTTCGAATCGGGCACGTTCGCCGACCTCGGGGAAGGCACATTCACCACCAGCGCGACCGGAACCGTCGACTTCCGCGTCGTGGCCAACCGCTCGGAGCCCGCGCAGGGGCCGGTGCGCGTCGAGTCCCCTCGCGCCTTCACGATCCTCTCCGGTCAGCCCGTCACCTCGGTGCCGCTGGTGTCCTGGGGATATTCGGGACAGGGGCAGACCGGCTCCGACAACCTCACCGGTGCCCGGACCAGCGCCGTTCCGCTCTGGGACAACCTCACCATCACGGGTGCCACGGCCGTCGGCTCCAGCTATTCCACGCTGCTCTACGCCGATCAGAACGGCGACCTGTGGGGGCGGGGCTACAACGCGTCCGGCATCATCGGCGACGGCACCGCCACGAATCGCACGAGCGTCGTCGCCGCGCTCACCGCCCCCGGTGTGCAGCTCGGGAACATCACGCACATCGGCACCGGCACCGAGCAGCTCTCCTCTGTCGCGGTCGACTCCGCGGGAGGTGTGTGGGCGACCGGTGACAACGAGCTGAGCGGTTTCGGCACGGCCTACACGAACACCCGCTACTGGCAGCGCGTGAGCAACAACTACACGATGCCCGCGGGCGCACTCACCGCCGAGGTCAATCCCTTCGGCGCCGTCTTCATGGTGCTCGACAACGGGCAGGCGATGGTCGCGGGCGCCGACAGCTACGGGTACTCCGCGCAGGGCGCCGCCGTCGGTGCAGCGGCTGGATCGGCGGGGCTGCTCATGCTCACCGGTCCGGGTGCGCCCATCACGGGCGTCGCCTCCGGAGGCATCGGCTGGCAGTCGTCGGCCGTGGTCACCGACGACGGTCGACTGTTCACGGCGGGCACGTCGGCTTACGGCGGCAGTGGCACCTTCTATCTCACGCAGAAGGCGCTCCCTGCCGGGAAGACCGCCGCGAAGGTCGTCGTCGGACAGTACCGGATGCTGGTGATCATGACCGATGGGTCGGTCTACGCCCTCGGCGCCAACACCAGCAGCGCCCAGGGCACCGGCAGCTCAGCCGCCCCGGGTGCCACCCTCACCGCGGTCGCGATGCCGGCGGGCACGGTCGTCACCGATGTCGCGATGGGCAACGACTCGACGGTGTTCCTGCTCGAGTCGGGCGAGGTCTACTTCGCCGGGCTGAACGACACCGGCGGGGCGGGGGCGGGTACCACCACCGGCACCTTCAGCACGCCGGTGCGCGTGCCCCTCGCCCACACGGCCACGAAGGTCATGGCGTCCTGGTACGACAGCTTCCTCGCCGTGCTCGGGTGACGGCCGGGCGGGCAAGCACCCGCCGTCTCAGGGGACGATCGAGTCGATGTAGCCGCCGTCGACCCGAACAGCCGCGCCGGTCGTCGCCGAGGCGAATGGGGAGGCCAGGTAGACGACCATGTTGGCGATCTCCTCGGGCTCGATGAGTCGCTGCAGCAGCGACTGCGGGCGATGCAGCCGCATGAACTCGCGCTGCGCCTCGTCCCACGGCAGCTTCGGGTCGACGAGCTCGTACACGAAGTCCTCGACGCCGCCGGTGTGGGTCGGACCCGCGAGAACCGAGTTGACGGTCACCCCCGTGCCCGCGGCCTCCTTCGCGAATCCGCGGGACACCGCGAGAAGGGCCGTCTTCGACATGCCGTAGTGGATCATCTCGGCGGGGATCACCACGGCCGAGTCGCTGGCGATGTCGAGCACCCGGCCCCAGCCGCGCGAGGTCATGCCGGGGAGCGTGGCGCGGATGAGGCGCACGGCTGCCAGCACGTTCACGTCGAAGTAGCGGCGCCACTCGTCGTCGGTGATGTCGAGTGCGGGCGTCGCGCCGAAGATCCCCAGGTTGTTGACGAGGATGTCGACGTCGCCGGTCGCGTCCAGCACCGCATCCGCTCCGGCCTGATCGGTGACATCGCCCGCGGCGGCGACGAGATCGCGATCTGGGTTCTCGGCCTGCATCTCGGCGATGACGGAGGCGACCGTGTCGGGCTTGCGGCCGTTGACCGCCACGCGGGCGCCCGCGTCGGCCAGCGCCGCGGCGATCGCCCGCCCGATGCCCTGCGTGGAGCCGGTGACGAGTGCGGTCCTGCCCGCGAGATCGATGCGCATGGTGGTTCCCTCCGTGACGGATGCTGCCTGCTGATGCAACGGTAGTCGCGTCGATTCCATGCCCGTGGGGTCGGAGTGATCCGGCGAGATTGTGGACGAAGGTAAAACGTTAGCTGGTCGAATGTCATATAGAGTGGACTCATCGTTGTTCGAGAACGGCACTGGGGAGTGGCCGGCTCGGACGAGACGCGGATCTCGATCCACTCGAGACCACCGCGACTGGCCGCGGCGAAAGCCGCCTGTTCTCGGTGCGCCTCCCCCTCCCGCACCGGGCTGCGCCCCCCGACGTGGGCCTGTGAGGGTCCACGCCGGGGGGACGTGCGAACGCGGGGGCACCGCCCCCCGCGTTCGCCTCGCTTCGTTGAGCGTCGAGGGAGCAACGTGTAACATTTCACAGGACGGGGATGGGTGCGGTAACGGATTGCGGGGGCTTCATGGACGACGATGCGGATCGGACAGAGCAGCTGCGGGTCCGACTGCGATGGCTCGCCGGATGCTCCGCGGTCGCGATCATGCTGATCGCCGGGTGGTTCGCGTACGGCGCCATCGTTCGGTCGCCCGAGATGATGACGGTCGCAGCGGGCGGCTTCGCGGCCGTCGTGACCGGATGGAGCAGCCTGCACGCTTCCCTCACGACACGACTCGACCTGATCGCCGCGCAGGCGGACTTCGTCATCGACGCACCCGGCCTGTTCTCCGGGTCGCGCGACGACAGTCGTCCCGACATCAAGAGCTTCCCCATCGGCTGACCACCGCGCACCGGGTGGCGCGCGGCGTCAGGCGAGCAGGGCGGCGGCGTTGCCGGACGTGATCGCCCGCAGGGCGTGGTCGGGGAGCGTGGAGGCTGCGAGCTGCAGCGCCGTGGCCTCCGGGGTCTGCACGGGGAAACCGCTGCCGAACACCCAGCGCTCCGGGTCGACGCCGAGACCGTCGGCGACAGCGGTGGGGCCGTTCACATGCCAGAGGTCGAGCCGCAGCCACTCGGGCGCGGCGTCGCCGAGATGCCGCTTCAGCTCGATCCCATCCGCGCGGTTGAGGCCGCTCAGCAGCAGCGGAGCAGCCGGACTCTCGCGCACGAGGTCGGCGATCCGGTGCATTTCGAGGTCGACGGCGGGGGAGAGCGGATGCCGAACCCTGGCGTCGTCGAGCCGGGCGATCAGCTGTACGGGGAGCCCGCGGTCGGCGCACGCGTCGAGCACGGGGCGTACGGCAGAGACCTCGTACCGGTGGAAGCCCGGGGCGACGCGCACGCCGCGGGCGCCGGCGGTCACGGCATCGTCGAGCTCCTCGCGCCAGGTCGGGTCGCGCGGATCGATCGTCGCGAACACGCGGAAGAGCGGGTCATCGGCACACGCGGCGAGCACGGCCTCGTTGCCGGTGCGGGTGTCGAAGCCGAACAGGGACGCCAGGTGCGAGACCCAGACCGAGCGCAGGCCGAGGCGTTCGGCGTGAGCGCGCAAAGCATCGGCATCCGCGGCGGCGGAGAGCCGGTACGGCCACTGTCCGAAGAAGCACGTGGTGTCGGTCGCACCGAGGTCGGCGAATGCGCGGAGCATCGCGTGCCCCTGGGCGGTCATGCCGCCACCTCCGCAAGCCAGCGGGCGACCGTGCCGCCGAACACCCGCTCCTCGGCATCGGGGTCGAGCCCTGCGCCGAGCACCTTGCCGACGTTGGCCGCGAGGTCGATGTGGGGCAGGTCGGATCCGAACACCACCCGGTCGCGGCCGAGGCGCTCCACGGCGAGTGCCACTTCTCCGGCGCCGATGATCGTGCCCGAGGTGTCGACGGCCACGTTCGGCACGGAGCCGACCGCGTTCACGGCCGACTCAGGCTGGCCGCCGAGGTGCGCCATCAGGAAGCGCACGTCGGGATGACGGCGGGCTGCGGCGGCGATGTGGTCGGCCGTCGACTCGTAGGGGAACTGCCCGACGGTCTTGCGCCACGCATGCGCGAGCACGATCAACCGGTGCTCGGCGGCGTACTCGAGGATCGGATCGCTCAGTGGATCGTCGGCAAGAGTCGCGATCCAGAGCTTGATGCCGATCATCCCGCGGTCCTCGACGTTGCGGCGCAGATCGTCGAGACTGTCGCGGCCGAAGCGCGGATTGACGTAGCAGTAGCCGCGCAGGCGGTCGGGGTATCGGCGCAGCTCGCCGGCCAGCACGTCGTTCATCTCCCGCACTTCATCGAGGCTCGGGTGGGCCTGGAAGCTTCCGAGGTTGCTGCACAGGAACAGCTCGATGCCCAGGCGGTCACCGGCCTCGAAGACCGCGGGGTCGAACCGCCCCTCGTCGAGGTGTGTGTGTGCGTCGATGCCGGTCATGTCGTCGCCTCATGCACGGCGACCGCGGCGCGTTGCAGCGTCTCGTCGATGTCTGCGTCGGTGTGCGCGGCGTTGACGTAGACAACCCGATAGAAGGAGAGTCCGTGGCGGAACGCCGCCCGCAGGAAGGCCTGGATCTCGGCATCGGCGCCGACGAATTGCGGGCACGCCGGGTGTCCCACGAGCCGGATGCCGGAGCCGGTCTCGGCGAACACCGCGTTCAGGCCGTTCTGTAGTCGCGTGCCGGAGGCGAGCAGCCGCGCGATCACGTCTCGGTCGCGGATGGCGGTCATGGTCGCGGTGGCTGCCGCGAGCGACAGCGTCTCGCCGCCGTAGGTCGACGTGACGACCACCTTGCCGCGGTCGAGCACGCCGAGCACCTCCCGGCGTCCGCAGTAGACGGCGAGGGGCATCCCGTTCGCGATGCCCTTGCCGAAGACCGACAGGTCGGGGAGGACTCCGGTCGCCTCGGCCATGCCGCCGATCGCCACCCGGAAGCCGGTGACCATCTCGTCGTAGGCCAGCAGCGCGCCGTGTCGGTCGGCGAGGTCGCGCAGGTAGCGGTAGAAGCCGGCCGCCTCGGGAATGGCCGGGTAGTCGGCGGCGACGACGATGACCGCGATCTCCGAACCGCGGGTCAGGAACAGCCGGTCGAGGGTCGCGCGGTCTTCCCAGTCGACCGCGTGGTGCAGCGCGGCGAGGGCGGCCGGAACGCCGGGCACGGCATCCGTCGTCGCCCCGGGCAGCACCCGCGCGCCCGCCGCGAGCGAGTTGAGCCAGCCGTTGTAGCCGATCTGCACGACCCGGTCGCGACCGGTGTGTGCGCGGGCGATGCGGATCACGGCTGCCAGCGCCTCGCCGCCGGTCTTCAGGAAGCGCGCGGCCTCGGCACCGGGCACGAGGGAGCAAAACAGCTCAGCGGTGGTCGTCTCGAGCGGATGCGGGTGGCCGAACAGGATGCCCTCGTCGAGCTGGGCGCGGATCGCGGCGTCGACGGTCGGATCCGCATAGCCCAGGGTCACGGGTCCGAGCGCGCAGCGGTAGTCGATGAACTCACGGCCCCGGTCGTCCCACACCCGGCATCCGTGCCCGCGGACGATGACCTCGGGCTCCTCCGGCAGCAGCGTCGGCGCCTTGGAGTTGGTGCTCGACCCGACCGGCATCACGGCCAGCGCGCGCTGTCGCCATCCGGTGGTGCTGTGCGCGGTGTGCATGCTGGCCTCTCTGCCGTGCGGATCCTGCGGTGCGGTGTCTAGCCGAGGGTGATGACCTCGCCGGCGCGGGCTGCGGAGAGCTGGGCGGCCTTGGCGATCTCGACCGTGCGGATGCCGACGCCGGCATCGGGCTGCGGCTGCCGGCCCTCGCGCACGGCGCGGACGAACTCCTCGAGCAGCAGGGCGTCGAGGTCGGCGCCGACGGGGCTCCACGTCTCGCCGCGTCCATCGTGCCCGGCCACGCCCTTCGCGAAGGGGCTGACCGTCACGGTGCCGCGCTCGGCCACCACCTGCAGCGTGAGCCCGCCCCAGGTGGCTGAGCTCATCGGCCAGCTCCACGAGCAGTCGATCGTGGCGATCACCCCGCTCGGGTACTGGATGGTGACGAGTCCGCCGGTCTCGACCGCGAGCTCGCGCTGCGCGTGCAGGATGCCGTTCGACACCGCGCGAACCGACTGCGCCCGCTCGCCCAGCAGCTCGTCGAGCAGGTCGGCGCAGTGCACGACGTGGTCGACGAGGGCGCCGCCGCCCGCCAGCTCGGGATCGGTGAACCAGGCGCGATCCTGCGGGAGCTTGCCGTTGTTGATGCCAGTGACGCCGAGGACCTTGCCGAGGCGGCCGCTCTGCAGCTCGGCGATCGCGTCGCGCACGCTCGGCGCGAAACGCACCGGGTACGCGACCATCAGGATCACTCCGGCCTGCTCGCACGCCTCGCGCATCGCGATCGCGTCGTCGACGGTCGTGGCCAGCGGCTTCTCGCACAGCACGTGCACCCCGGCGGCGGCCGCGCGCTCGACGAGCGCGCGGTGCCGGGAGTTCTCGGCGGCGATCACGACGGCATCCGGCTTCCAGGCGAAGGCCTCGTCGTAGGTCTCGACGTACGCGACACCGAGCTCGGCGGCCAGTGCGGCACCGCGGGGGGCGTCGTCCGGAGCCGTGGCGCCGTCGGGGTCGGCGGCGATCAGCTCGACGCCCGGCATGTCCTTCAGCGCGTGCACGTAGCTCAGGGCGTGCGTGTGCGCGAACGACAGCACGGCGATCCGCAGCGGGGTGGGGGCGGTCATCGGACGGCCTCCTCGGCCTCGGTGCGGTCGGGGGTGGGGAGCGCGACGGGGGCGCCGGCGGCGATCGAGGCGTAGGCGGCCTCGGCGACCGCGACGGCTTCGATGCCATCCGCCGGGCTCACCCTGGCGTCGCGGCCTTCGCGCAACGCGGCCACGAAGTCGACGATCTCGGCGTAGTACGGGCTCTCTTCGGGCGACATCGGCGGCAGGTAATCGGTGGCGCCGGCGTCGAGCACGGCATCCGTCCGCAGCGACGCGTCTTCGGCGCTGTCGTAGCGCAGCCGGCCCTCGGAGCCCGCGACCTCGACGCTCGTGCGGAACGGCATGCCCGGGGCGACCCAGCTGGCGTGCAGGTGGCTGATCACGCCGCTGCGGTGCGTCAGCACGACGTGCGCGGTGACGGGTGCCGCAACCCGGTCGTCGACGGTCGGCGGGTTCTGCACCGCGAAGACCGTGGCGACGGGGCCGGCGAACCAGACCGCCTGGTCGATGTCGTGGATCATCAGGTCGCGGATGACGCCGCCGCCGGTGCTCTCCGAGAAGAACCAGGGCGTCTGCGGCGCGGAGCCGGCGCGGCTGAACCGCTGCACGGCGAGGGTGCCGATGCGCCCGGCGTCGATGCCGGCCTTGATCTGCGCGTACTCGCCCATGTACCGGACGACGTGGGCGGGGAAGAGTCGCACGCCCGCCTCCTCGGCCGCGCGGGCGACGGTGGTGGCGGCCTCGGCGGTCGCGGCCAGCGGCTTCTCGCAGATGACGTCGCGCCTGTGCGCGATGGCCCGCAGGGCGAAGTCGGCGTGGGTGCTGCTGGGGGTCACGATGTCGACGATGTCGACCAGCCCGATGAGTGTGTCGACGTCGGAGACGAGCTCGAAGCCGTACTCCTCGGCGATCTCCTCGGCACCGGCCAGAGAGGTGACGTACCCCTCGGCGCCCAGCGCCCGCCAGGCGTCGGCGTGCACGCGCGAGATGCCGCCGGCTCCGATGAGTCCGACCTTCAACGTGCTCACTGCTTCTCCTCGGGGTCTTCGGGGGTCGTGTCGTCCGCCCCGACCGGCTCGACCGGCAGGGGGGTGATGGGCGGGGCCGGCATGTCGTCGATGCCGTAGATCTCGGCGGCGTGCCGCTGGAACGCGTGCACGACCGCACCGTGCGCCGCGGCCTCGGCGCCCAGGCGGGCCTCGGCGAGCGGCACCTGGAACGGCAGGCCGAGGTGTCCGGGGAGCGCTGCCCGCAGCGGGTCGAGCAGCTGCTCGTGTGCGGCGGAGAGTCCGCCGCCGATCACGATCATCGCGGGGTCGACCGTCATCGTCAGGGTCGCGATCCCGTGGGCGAGTTCGTCGATGAAGCCGTCGAGCTCCTGCTGCGCTGCGGCGTCTCCGCCGCGTGCCTTCGCGAAGACCTCGGCGGCGGTCGGCGCGGTGCGCCACGAGATCTGCCCGGTCTCGGTGTTCAGCCCGCGGAAGGCGAGGCGGCCGATGTCGCCGGCGGCGTTGTGGATGCCGCGCCGTGGGCGACCGCCGAGGATGAGGCCCATCGCGATGCGGTTGCCGACCGAGAGGTAGATGACGTCGTCGACGAGCTGTGCGACACCCAGGTGGTGTTCCGCCACGGCCGCCAGGCGCACGCCGTTGTCGACCGCGACGGGGCAGCCGAACGCCTGCCGCAGCTGCGAGCCGATGTCGATGCCCGACCATTCGGGGATGACGACCGAGGTGGTCACGCGCCCCGTGTCATCGACGATGCCGGGGAGGGAGACGCCGACCGCACGCAGCTTCGACGCGGGGATCCCGGCGTCGGACAGGGTGCGGCGCACGTCGTCGATGACGGCGGTGAGTTTGGAGGCGCCGTCGGGCTGCTCGGCGACGCCGGGGTAGCTGCGCTGCACGATCACGGCCCCGGCGAGGTCGGCCAGCACGACGCGCACGCTGGCGACGCCGATGTCGACGCCGACCACGGTGCCGGCGGCCGCGTGGAAGGAGTAGCGGCGGGCGGGTCGACCGGCCCCGCCGCCGTTCTGCGCCGGGGCGTCGACGATCAGTCCGGAGTCGGCAAGGACGGTCACGGCGTTCTCGACCGACGTGCGCGAGATCTCGAGCGAACGGGAGAGGTCGTTGACGGTCGCGGGGCCTGCGTCACGCAGCTGCAGAGCCGATCGCGCGACGATCGAACGCGGACTGTTCACGGCCATGTGCTGCCCCCTCTTCTTCTCCGTCGTCGGGTGCGATCAAATTAGCACACCGAATTCTCAGATCAAGCTTTGTTGTTCTCGAGCGGGAAACACGGCTGAAACAACCGTCTGGGAACTTGTACTTGACGAATTATCCCATCCCAGTGTCATAATGAACCGTACTCAGCACGGTTCAAGCAAAGGAGCACCATGCGCGTCAGCAAGTTCATCGGCGTCGCCGCGGGAGTCGCGGCCGCCACCCTGTTGGCCGGATGTTCGGCCGGCGGAGGCAACACCGCAGAGGGTGAGCAGGACATCACGGTCTGGCTCTACCCGGTCATCGCCGACGAGGCGGTGCACAAGGACTTCTGGGACTCGACGATCGCCGACTTCGAGAAGAAGAACGAGAACATCAACGTCAAGTACGAGATCTTCCCGTGGGCCAACCGCGACGAGGCACTCCAGACGGCGATCGCCGCCGGCAAGGGTCCCGACGTCGTCTACCTCATCCCCGACCAGCTCGCGGCGTACCAGAAGTCGATCGCGCCGCTCAACGACCTGCTGAGCGAAGAGCGTCAGGGCGACCTGCTGCCGAACGTGAAGAAGTCGGTCACGCTCGACGGCGACATCCTCGGGGCTCCGCTGCTCACCAGCGCCCAGCCCCTCCTGTGCAACGCGGCTGCGTTCGAGGCCGCCGGCGTCACCGAATACCCCGAGACGTGGGACGACATCGCCGAGATGGCCCCGAAGTTCACGGAGAAGGGCATGTACGCCCTCAATTACCCGGCATCCGCCGAGAACACCCTGAACCTCACCTACTACCCGCTGCTGTGGCAGGCCGGTGGCGAGGTCTACACGAAGGATGGCGACATCGGGTTCGACAGCAAGGAAGGCGAGAAGGCGCTCACGTTCCTCACCGACCTGGCCGATGCCGGAGCACTCGACCCCGAGGCACTCACCACCAACGTCCCGCTCGAGCAGACGGCCGTCGCTCAGGGCAAGGTCGCCTGCACGTGGAACAACGCGGTCCCCGAGGTCCTGCCCTTCTGGGGCGAGGAGAACGTCAAGGTCCTCGCACCGCTGACCGAGAAGGAGACCGTCGCCTACGGCACGGTCGGCTCGCTCTCGGTGCTCAAGGGCTCCAAGGCGCAGGACGCCGCGGCGAAGTTCGCGGAGTACGCGACCGGCGCCGACGTCATCGAGCCGTACCTGAAGGCCGCCGGCTTCTTCTCGGCGCTCAGCACCACCGAGCCGCTGTACGCGGATGACCCGCTGCTCGGCGAGGTCGAGAAGTACGTGCCCGACACCACGGTCGGCGAGCTCAACGCCTCGTCGCGTGCGCTGATGGGTGTGCTCGCTCCCGAGATCCAGGCGGCATTGCTCGGGGACAAGTCCCCGGAGGATGCTCTGAAGGATGCCGCGACCGCCGCGGCACCGCTCATCAAGAAGTAAGCAGCACCGGGGGCGTGCGGAGCCCGAACTCCGCACGCCCCCGTTCCCTTCACTCCCCCACGTGAGGAATCACTGATGACGACGGCAACCACGGCCAAGAGGCCCGCAGGGCGGGTCGCACGGGTGCTCGCACGGCGAGAGGCACGCATCGCGTTCCTGTTCGTGCTCCCCGCGTTCCTCCTCTTCATCGCCTTCCGCTTCGGCCCCAGCATCGTCGGCGTCGCCCTGAGCTTCTTCGACTACGACATCACCGGCGAGATCTCGTGGCGCGGGCTCGACCACTTCCAGCGCATGATCGCCGACCCGCTGTTCTGGCGGGCGATGGGCACCACACTGATCTACACCGTGTTCGCGGTGCCGATCGCCCTCGTGCTCTCCACCGTGATGGCGCTCGGCGTGCGCCGCGCCTTCCGGGGCGCACGCTTCTTCCGCTCGATCTTCTTCCTCCCCGTCATCACCTCGCTGGTGCTGGCCGGCTCGATCTTCGTCTGGATCTTCTCCGCCAACGGCCCCTGGTCGGCGCTGATGACCCCGCTGGGTCTCGGCGGCTCGTGGCTGGGCAGCACCGTGCTCGTCATCCCGGCCATCGTCGTCGTCGGCGTCTGGTCGCGATTCGGCTACGGAATGATGATCCTCATCGCCGCGCTGCAGGACGTGCCGCGCGAGCTCGAGGAGGCAGCTCTGGTAGACGGCGCCAACGCCTGGCAGCGGTTCCGGTACATCATCATGCCGGTGCTGCGCCCGACCTTCTTCTTCCTCGCGGTGATCGAGACGACCGCCGCGTTCCAGGTCTTCGACGTCATCTACGTGATGACCCAGGGCGGGCCGGCCAACGCCAGCTACTCGCTCGTCTACATGCTCTACGACCAGGGCTTCCGCTACTTCGATTACGGCTACGCGGCCGCCATCGGTGTGGCCCTGTTCATCATGACCCTCGTCGTCGCGCTCATCCAGCGCCTGGTGATCGGAAAGCAGAAATGACCGCTCTGTTGCAGCCTCCGACACAGCCGCCGACGCAGTCGCCGGTGATGCCGCCGAAGATGTCGACCAAGCAGCGCCGCGCCTACCGCGCGCTCCAGCCCACCGGCTGGGGGATCGTCGGGCGATGGATCTGGCTGAGCCTGGCCGGCATCCTCAGCTTCTTCCCCTTCTATGCGATGGTCGTGCTGAGCCTGAAGCCGAGCATGGTCGTCGAGCTCCCCGGCTCGCTGCTGCCCTTCCAGGACATCTCGTTCGAGGCCTACGAGCAGGTGCTCGCCGGGCAGAACATCCTCGGCTGGCTCGGCAACACGCTCATCTACTCGCTCGTCTCGGTCGTCGCCGTCCTGTTCCTCTCGGCGCTCGCCGGCTACGCCTTCGCCAAGAAGCGCTTCCGCGGCAAGGAGGTGATGTTCTGGTCGTTCCTCGCGATGGTGATGGTCCCGTTCCACGTCACCCTCATCCCGACGTTCATCCTCATGGCGAACCTCGGCGGCGTCGACACGTACTGGGGCCTGATCCTGCCCTCGCTCGCGAACGCGCAGGCCGTGTTCCTGATGCGGCAGTTCATCTCGGGCCTCCCTGACGAGCTGTTCGAGGCCGCCCGCATCGACGGTGCGGGTGAGTTCCGCATCTTCCTGCGGATCGTGCTGCCGCTGTGCAAGCCGATCCTGGCGACCCTCGGCATCTTCGTCTTCCTGTGGCACTGGAACGACTTCCTGTGGCCGCTCATCATCGCGAAGTCCAACGCGATGTTCACACTCACCGTCGGCATCTCGTCGCTGCAGCAGCAGAACGTCCCGCTGAGCACCATGCTCGCCGGGTCCGTCGTGGCGCTGCTGCCCATCTTCCTCGCGTACCTCATCGCTCAGCGGTACGTGCAGGAGGGCGTGGCCGGTACGGGCATCAAGGGCTGAGAAGAAGGGAAAGCACCACATGACTCAGCACAGTTTCACTTCAGAGGCCGATCTCGAGGAGGCGCTCGCCACACCGAGCGCCGGCCTGATCGACGACCTCGCGCGCGGGGCGGGCGACCTCGTGATCCTCGGTGCGGGCGGCAAGATGGGCCCGACCCTGGCGATGCTCGCGCGCCGCGGGATGGATGCCGCCGGCCGCCAGGACGACGCCGTGTACGCGGTCTCGCGCTTCGGTGATGCCGCGATCCGCGAGCGCCTCGAGGCCGCGGGCGTGAAGGTCGTCCCGTTCGACCTGATCGAGAACGACGACTTCTCCGCGCTGCCGGATGCTCCCAACGTGGTGTTCATGGTCGGGGCGAAGTTCGGCGCCGCGACCAACGCCTCCTGGGCATGGGAGGTCAACGCCGCCCTGCCCGACCGCGTCGCCCGCCGTTACCGCGACAGCGCCATCTCGGTGCTCTCGACCGGCAACGTCTACCCGTTCCTGCCCGCCTCCTCGGGCGGAGCAGCCGAAGAAGTGCAGCCGGCACCCATCGGCGAGTACGCGCAGTCGTGCCTCGGTCGCGAGCGCGTGTTCGAGTTCGGGGCGCAGGAGCGCGGGACCAAGGTCGCGATCATCCGCCTCAACTACGCGGTCGACCTGCGCTACGGCGTGCTCGCCGACATCGGCAGCGCCGTGCACGCGGGGCAGCCCGTCTCGGTCGCCACCGCCAACGTCAACGTCATCTGGCAGGGCTACGCGAATGAGGTCGTGCTGCGCAGCTTCGTGCACGCCTCGACCGCCCCGTTCACGATCAACCTCACCGGGCCCGAGCTGCTGAGCGTCGACTCGATCGCCCGGCGTTTCGGCACCCTCTTCGACCGTGAGGTCGAGATCGTCGACGAGCCGCAGCCCACCGCGCTGCTCAGCGACGCTCGCCGGTGCATGGCGCTGTTCGGCTACCCGTCCGTCTCGGCCGAGACCCTGATCGGCCTGCAGGCCGACTGGATCGAGAAGGGCCTCCCGATGATCGCCAAGCCGACCAAGTGGGCAGTCCGCGACGGGAAGTTCTGATGACCGTTCCCACCCTGCGACCGGAAGCCGCGGCCACCCTCGCCCGCGGTGCCGTGATCCCGGCGCATCCGCTCGCCCTCACCGCCGAGCGCCGCATCGACGAGCGCCGCCAGCGCGCGCTCACCCGTTACTACCTCGACGCGGGCGCCGGCGGCGTGGCGGTCGGGGTGCACACGACCCAGTTCGAGATCCGCGATCCCGAACACGCCCTGTTCGAACCCGTGCTCGCGCTCGCCGCGGAGGAGTTGGATGCGCGGGCGAGTGCCGACGTGGTGCGCATCGCCGGCGTCGCTGGTGGCACCGCCCAGGCGGTCGCCGAGGCCGAGCTCGCCCGCGGGCTGGGCTACGACGCCGTGCTGGTGAGCCCGCGCGTGGCCGGCGCCGACGAGCGGGCCCTGCTCGAACGCGCCCGCGCCGTGGGCGAGGTGCTGCCGGTGGTCGGCTTCTACCTGCAGACCGCGATCGGCGGCCCTGTGCTCGACCGGGACTTCTGGCGCGAGTTCGCGTCGATCCCGGCCGTCGTCGCCGTCAAGGCTGCGCCCTTCGACCGGTACCGCACGCTGGAGCTGGTGCGCGGGGTGGCTGCCTCGGGGCGCGCCGATGAGATCGCGCTCTACACCGGCAACGACGACGCGATCGTCGCCGACCTGCTCTCCGAGTTCCATGTGGAGTCGCCCTCCGGTGCACGCACGCTGCGCTTCGTCGGCGGACTGCTCGGCCAATGGGCGGTCGGCACGCGGGCCGCGGTCGCGCTGCTCGAACGCGCGCAGCGCGCGATGGCCGGAGATGAGAAGGCGTACCGCGACCTGGGGCTCGTCGCCTCCGACATGGTCGACGTCAACCAGGCCGTGTTCGACCCGGGCAACGACTTCCACGGAGTGATCGCGGGCGTGCACGAGATGCTCCGCCAGCAGGGGCTGCTCGACGGCACCTGGTGCCTCGACCCCGCAGAGGGGCTGTCGCCCGGCCAGGCGGAGGAGATCGAGCGGGTGCGCCACGCGTACCCCGACCTGAACGACGACGCCTTCATCGCCGAGAACCTCGAGGCCTGGTTGCGATGAGCGCGGCGGCGAGCGTGGGAACGGTGGTGTCGACCGTGGTCGCGGTCGTCTCCGAGGAGCTCTTCGCGGAGTTCTTCTTGGGTGAGGATGCGGAGCGGCTGCAGGCGGTCGCCGCCGGTCTGGGCGGGTCGTTCGTACGGGTGGATCGGCTGTCCGATGCGGAGCTCGCCGAGGCGCGCATCGTGATCACGAGCTGGGGCGTCGGCCCCTTCGACGCGGCGGTGCTCGCCTCGCTGCCGAAGCTCGAGCTCATCGCGCACACCGGCGCCACGATCAAACCCTTCGCGACGGATGTGCTCTTCGACCGCGGCGTCGTCGTGACCCAGGCGGGTGCGGGCATGGCGCGGCCCGTCGCCGAGGTGTCGCTGACCTTCACGCTCGCGCTGCTGCACCGGGTGCCCGAGATGCACAACGCCCTGCGCGCCGACGATGGCTGGTACGACGCGGATGCCGTGGGCGTGCAGCGCGAGATCCTCGGCACGCCCATCGCCGTGATCGGTGCCTCGCGCACCGGACGGGCGTATCTCGAACTGATCCGTGCGCTCGGGGCCGAGCCGCTGCTGGTCGACCCGACTCTCGATGCGGCCGCCGCGGCGGAGCTCGGGGCCGAGCTGGTCACCCTCGACGAGGCGCTGCGGCGTGCGCAGATCGTCGCCGTGCACGCGCCGACCCTGCCCGAGACGCATCACCTGATCGGCCGCCGCGAGCTCGCACTCCTGCGCGACGGCGCGGGGCTCGTGAATACGGCCCGGTCGTGGCTGGTCGACGAGGCCGCGCTGATCGAAGAGCTGGAGCGCGGTCGACTGAGTGCGGCGATAGACGTCTTCGACGAGGAGCCGTTCGCCGCGGACAGTCCGTTCCGCTCGCTGCCCGGCGTGCTGGTCACCCCGCACCGGGCGGCCGGCACGAGTCAGGGACGCCGGCGTCAGGGGCGGATCGTCGTCGACGAGGTCGAAGCCTTCGCGGAGGGGCGCACCCTCACTCACACCATCTCCCGCGACCAGCTGTCTTCGATGGCATGACCGGGCCGGCGGGATGCGCGGCCGCCGCGCGGGCATCGTGAGCGCGGCGACGATCCGTGCCGCCCGCGCCACGGACCAGCAGGCGCTCGCCGCGCTGTGGGCGACGGCGTTCACGCCCCCGCTCGCTCCCGACCAGTGGCTCGTCGACGACGAACGGCTCGCGCACACGCGGGTGGCCGAAGATGACGAGGGCCTCTGCGGGTCGATCTACGGACTGCCCAAGCGGCTCCGGGAATCCGACGGCGGGATCGCCGCGGTGCACGCCATCGGCAGCGTTGCGGTCGCCGAGCGGGCGAGGGGGCAGGGGCTCGCACGCCGGCTGGTCGCCGCGACTCTGCAGGCAGCGGGCGACGCCGACTGGGCACTGCTGTTCACCGGCACCCCCGAGGTGTACCGCTCCAGCGGGTTCGAGACGTTCTCGATGGCGCGGACCGTGGCCGGGCCCTGGCGCGCTGCGACGCCCGCCGCCGTCGGGACCGAGGGGCGCGTCGTGCGCGAATCCGTCGGGCTCGGGAGTCTCCGCGCAGTGCGCGAGGTCTACGAACGTTCACGGTCCGATCTGGTCCTGGCGCCGGAGCGCGGTGATCGGGACTGGGCGATGGCGGAGGTACGGCTGCGAGGCGCCATTCTGTACCGCCGGATCGAGGGATCGACCGTGGTCGGCTACGCGGTCGCCGAGCGTCACGGCCAGGTCGGCATGCTCCTGGAGAGCGCCGTGCTTCCGGATGCCGACGGTGTGCGGGATGACCTGCTCGCCACGGTCGCGGTGGATTGGGCATCCGCCGGGGTGACGTCGTGCGAGCTCGCCGTGCCCGCCCTCCCGGAAGAGGACCGCGCGCTGCGTGCGTTCGCGCCCGAGGCCGTGCGGCAGGACGACCGCACCGGGATGATCCGCCCGCTGCGGCGTGCGGCGCGACTGCACGGCATCCGCCACTTCACGGCGGGCGACTACTTCTGAGCACCGGCTCGGACAACGGCACTGGGGACTGGGGATCGATCGGATGATGCGGCTCGGCCGGACGGCCGGACGCCTGACCGCGGCGATGACGCCGCACGGAAGGATGAGCATGACCCCGCAGGAGATGACCCAGACCGAGACGGCTGCGCTGCGCAGTCGGCGCATGCTGCTCGCCGGATTCGGCGCTGCCGCGATCGGTGGAGTGGCCGCCGTCGGCATGCCCGCGGCCGCGCAGGCCGCCGGACCCGTGGCGCCGCAGAGCTCGTCGGGCTCGGCGAACGTCGCCAACGGCGGCACCGCGACTGAGCTCGCGAAGCGCAAGGGCAAGGACGGCGACCTCGTGCGCACGACCGGGTACGCGGCGGCCGGGGACGGCGGCGACGGGCTGTACCGGTTCGTGAAGAAGGATGCTCCGGCGGCGAACGGCGGTACCGTGCTCGCCGGTCCGAAGGGCGGTGCCTGGCTGCTCCTGCACGACGGCGTCGTCGACTTCCGCATGTTCGGTGTGATGAACGCGAAGGTGAATGCCGACGACGCGCTCGACACGATGGTGAACGATGCGAGCATCCACCGCATCGAGGCCCACAGCGACCTGAACTTCGTGCGCCGTCACAAGTTCTCGCGGTCGCGCATCGCGTTCGACTTCGGTGGACACCTCATGACGACGGTCGGCATCGAGAACGCCGGCAAGGACGACCCCTTCGCCGCGGTCATGTTCTTCCGAGGCGAGGTGACCGATGCCGTGCACGAGGCGCGGCTGAACGAGGTGGTCCCCGACCTCGGCGACGTCTTCCCCGTCGCCGACTCCTCCTTCTTCGCGGTCGGCGACTGGTACGCCGCCGAGGTGAACGCGCTCTCGGGCCGCTGGGAGCGAGAGCTGCAGCGGCTCGTGCAGGTCACGCAGATCGTCGATGGCACGCACATCCGCATCAACTACAAGAACGGCTGGCCGCTCGGCAAGGACCGCACGATGACCTGGCGCCGGGTGGTGCCGGTGCAGGACGTCACCGTGTCGAACCTGAAGTTCCTCGGTACCGGCAAGGACGAGTACACGGGCTCGCACCCGCTCGCCTTCGAATACGCGGTGCGCTGCGACGTCGACCACATCGACGGCACGGGCACCTTCTGGCCGCTCATCCAGCGCCGCTGGAACACGTACTACTCGACCGTGAGCTGCACGCTCAAGAACCCCACCTCGGTCACCTGGGGCGGCGCCGGCTACCTGACGCAGCAGATCTACTGCCTGTACGGATACGTCGCCAACTGCCACACTGCCAACTCGCGGCACCTGAACGACTTCACCGCGAGCGCCTACTGCCTCGTCGAGAACTGCCACGGCGACGGCGACGACCAGGGGCCGTTCGTCACGCACGGCCAGTACGAGCACGACCTCACCTACACCGGCAACTCGGGGCTCATGACGTTCGCGAACTCGGGGGCGGCCTGGGGATCGGCGGCCAAGCGCATCACGGTGCGCAAGCACGTGTGCTCGTGGTTCGTCGCCCGCGTGCGCATCACCGACCTCACGCTGGAAGACGTGCAGGTGATCGGCAAGCCCTCGCTCGCCGGCTCCGGGATGCTGTGGATCAATGCCGACGGCGCCCAGCTGCGGGGGTGCACGGCATCCGACACGCTCGTGATCACGCAGGCGTCCGACAACTCCGGGCGCCCGACGGTGATCGCCGACTCGCACTTCACGTTCGTGGCGCCGGGCGAGCTCACCAACGCCACCGTGAAGACCCCGGTCACGTTCGTCGACACGGTGCTCGACCGCGTGGGCGGCATGAAGATCGCGGGCTCGGGTGCGGTCACGTTCCGCGGCTCGACCCTGAACGCGGCGGATGATGCGGCGCCGATCGTGTCGTCGTCGGCGCAGCTGCGGTTCGAGGGGTCGACGCTGCGCAACGCCCGCATCGAGGCGGCGCGGAGTGAGCGCCAGGTCGTCGAGGTCGCCGGTTCGGATGTGTCGATCAAGGGCGGCACCG
Source organism: Microbacterium sp. ISL-59 (assembly GCF_018613945.1). NCBI lineage: Bacteria > Bacillati > Actinomycetota > Actinomycetes > Micrococcales > Microbacteriaceae > Microbacterium > Microbacterium sp. ISL-59. Next base: position 1,046,989 of record NZ_JAGGPG010000002.1, on the reverse strand, counting down.
GTGTCTCCCGGACCGGCGACGGCGAGCTGCACCTGACACTGTCCGACAGCAGCTTCCGCGCCGAGGGATCATCCACCCACGTCGCGGTCACGAAGGGGGCGACGCACTACCGCGCGGTCGGCAACCGCTTCGAGGGCGGCGCGCTGGAGCTGGCGGATGCCGCATTCGGTGGCTCGTCGACCCTGCTGCACACCGGCAACGTGGAGTCGGGCGTGACCCGCACGGCCTTCCCCGCCGGGGGCGACCGCGTCGTCGACACCGCCAACCTCGTGGTCTGACACCCGGTCCCCGTCCCGGTCCCGTCCCCGCTCCCGCGCGCGCACCCGTCCCTGTCGCCGAGTGCACGGGCTACTCGCGAGTGCACGGCTTCTCGACGTGAAGAAGCCGTGCACTCGGCGGGAGGTCGTGCACTCGGAGGCCGCGCAGCGCCCATAATTCGCGCCCGCACACCACGGCCGCATCTCATGAAGGAGAACTCCCGTTATGAAGGAGGATCCGCTGATCCTGGTCCTTCATGACGAGAGTTCTCCTTCATAGCGGGCCGCGGGCCGCGGGCTGAGCGAGGGGCCGGGGGCGAGGGGGCGTCAGCGCGGGCGGCGGGGGCTGTCGGGGTTCATCAGCGAGTGGCGGCGGCCGTAGGCGAAGTAGACGACGAGTCCGATCACGAGCCAGACCCCGAAGCGCAGCCAGGTCTCCCAGTGCAGCTGCGAGATGAGGAACAGCGAGAAGGCGACGCCGACGATCGGCACCACCGGCATGAACGGCAACCGGAAGGTGCGCGGAGCCTCCGGCTTCGTGTATCGGAACACGACGACGGCGATGCACACGACGACGAACGCCGCCAGGATGCCGATGTTCGTCAGGTCGGCCACGGCGCGGATGGGGAAGATGCCGGCGAAGAACGCGGAGCCGATGCCCGCGATCCAGGTCACCCGCTGGGGCACGCCGCGGCGGTCGACCTTCGAGAACCATCCGGGGAGGAGTCCGTCGCGGCTCATCGAGAACCACACGCGGGTGGCGCCGAGCAGGAACGTGAGCATGACCGTGAGGATCGAGAGCACCGCGAACACGGAGATGATCGAGGCGATGACGGGCAGTCCCACGCTCGAGAATGCCGAGGCGAAGCCGGCCTTGGGGTCGATGTCCTGGTAGTTCTGCATCCCGGTCAGCACCAGCGTCGCGGCGACGTAGAGCAGCATGGCGATGATCAGCGACAGGATGATCGCCTTCGGCATGTGCTTGCGCCCGTCCTTCGCCTCTTCTGCGGCGGTGCTCATCGCGTCGTAGCCGAACACCGCGAAGAACACCGTCGCGGCCCCGGTGAAGACCGGGCCGAAGCCGGACGGCATGAACGGGGTGTAGTTGTCGGTGTTGATGTAGAAGATGCCGAGTCCCACGATGAACAGGATCAGCAGGATCTTGATCCCGACCGCCACCAGCTCGAACCGGCCGAAGGTCTTGGTACCGCGGCTGAGGAGGAATGTCACGAGCAGGCAGATCAGGATCGCCGGGATGTTGACGACGCCGCCGGGCTGGTCGAACGTCTCGGTGACCGCGGTCGGCAGGTGCACGCCGAAGCCGGAGAGGAACGCGTCGAGGTAGCCGGAGATCCCGATCGCGACGACGGCCACGATGGCGACGTATTCGAGGAGCAGATCCCAGCCGATGAACCAACCGGTGATCTCCCCGAGCGCGACGTAGCCGTAGCTGTACGCCGATCCGGCACGGGGGATCATCCCCGCGAACTCGGCGTAGGAGAGTGCGGCCGCCGCAGATGCCAGCCCGGCGATGAGGAATGAGATGACGACCGCGGGGCCGACGCCGGGGTTCGTGGCGTCGCCGTGTGCGACGAGACCGGCGAGCGAGAAGATCCCGACGCCGACGATGCCACCGACGCCGATCGCGGTGAGCTGCCACAGTCCGAGGGATTTGAAGAGACCGCTGCTCTCCGCCTCCTCCGTCAGGTCGCCGACCGGCTTGCGCCGCCAGACGGAGTACGCCGGATTCTTCGGATTCGTGCGGGGCATCCTTGCCTCCTTGAGGTTCCGCGCGCCCCGGGTGGGGGCGGCGTGCGAATGGCTGAGCTGGTTGAGCGGTAACACGTTACGCTCGCGGCGGTCGCTCCTCAATCGGACTTATGGCCAGGGTTCGGCGCCGAGCGTGCGACCACCTTTCGGCGACCGCCACCGCTGCCGAGTGCACGGGTTGCTCGCGAGTGCACGGGGTGTTCGCGCGGGAAAGCCGTGCACTCGGCAGGAAGCCGTGCACTCGGCGAAGGGGGGAGAGGGGTGGGGCGGGAGAGGGGCGGGGGAGGGCGAGGGGCGTGACGGGCTACGGCGACGGGATGCCGACGAGTTCGGCGCTGCGTTGCCAGAGGGCCTCGGCGAGATCCGGGTCGTTCACTTGCGGATTGACCTTCGTGGTGAGGGTGCGCTCGTCGTAGTACGCGCCGGAGAACCAGGTGTCGCCGGGGGTGCCCTCGATGAACCAGCGCAGAGTGTCGCCGCCCTTGTCGGCCCCGATCAGCAGGAGGTGCTTGAGGGGCGTGCGGTAGAGCAGCCGCATGATGCTCGACGAGTCGGACGCGAAGTTCGTCTGCACGGTGCCCGGATGGAACGCCACCGCGCTGAGTCCGTCGGCATGGAACTTCGTGTGCAGGCTCTTCGCGAACAGCACGTTGGCGAGCTTCGCGTCGCCATAGGCCTTGTTCGGGCTGAAGCGGCGGGTGTTGTCGAGGTCGTCGACGTCGATGTGCCCGAAGAGGCGGTGGCCGATGCTCGAGGTGTTGATGACCGCGCCGCCGGACGCGAGCAGCTGCGGTAGGAGCAGGTTCGTGAGCAGGAACGGCGCCAGGTGATTGACCTGCATCGTCTTCTCGAAGCCGTCGACGGTCGGGGTCTGATCCCCGAAGATGCCGCCGGCGTTGTTCGCCAAGACGTGGATGCCGCCATCGCCGACGGCATCCGTGATCTTCTCCGCCAGCGCCCGCACGTCGTCGAGGCGGGCGAAATCGGCCGTGAACCAGTCCGATCCGGTCTCCTCCGCGACCGCGCGGGTCTTCTCGACCGATCGGCCGACCAGGATGAGCCGGTTCGACGGCGAGGCGAGCTGGCGGGCGGCGGCTGCCCCGATCCCGTCGGATGCTCCGGTGAGGACGATCGTCTTCTGAGGCACGGGCCGTGTCACTCGGCTTCGGCCGAGGGGGTGATGCGCCGGACCGCGCGGGTGACGTGCTCGGCGATGACCGCCTGTGCCCGGTCGGGGTCTCCGCTCGCGATGGCGTCGACGATCTGCTGGTGGCTGCGCACGTGCTCTTCGAGCTCGGCGGGGTCGAGCGCCGCGTTGGCGGCGTGCAGGAACCCGGTGATGCGTCCACGCAGCTGCCCGCTCACCTCGTCGAGGAAGCGGTGTTCGGCGAGGTCGGCGAGTGTCTCGTGGAACAGGCGGTCTTGGCGCAGCACCTCGTCGATGTCGCCGGGAGCGGCATCCGACATCGCCTGGACGATGGCACCGAGACGGGCAGCGGATTCCTCGTTCCACCGCTCCTGCACCCGGATGGCCATGAACTGCTCGAGCACGATCCGCAGGCTCGAGATCTCCTCCAGATCCTGCGCGCTCAGCTGTGCGACGCGGGCGCCGCGGCGGGGCTCGCGGGTGATCAGACGCTCTTCGGCCAGACGGGTCAGGGCTTCGCGCACCGGGATGTGACTCACGCCGAGGCGGTCGGCGAGCTTGCGTTCGACGAGGCGCTCGCCGGGCGCGAGCTCTCCGGAGTGGATAGCGGCGCGCAGCTCGTCCGTGACCTGTTCGGCGATGTTCTGATCCGAGACGCTGCGCATTCGGGTGCCCTCTCGATCCGCGGCGCAGCCTCGTCGAGTGGTGCGCATTCGTTCGCTCGATGCTATGGCATTTCTCGGATCGGTGGACACCGTCGCGTATTTGCTAGATGCTATAGCAAAGGCTTCAAAGAGATGACGAAGGGGTTGTCATGACCGATGGATCGACCGTTGCGGCGGATTCGCACGCAGGTGCCACGACACCGGCGAGCGCTGACGCGGAGGGGACGGTGCGGTCCACCGGTCGCCGCGCCCTCATGGCCGGACTCGGTGCGGTCGCGCTCGGCGCTGCCGGCTCCCTCGCTGTCGTGACACCCGCGCAGGCGGCCCCCGTCGCCATGGGTGCGAAAGACATCACCAGGGCGGAGACCGTCGCCGAGCTGGCCCGCCTCCGTGCACGGGACGGCGAGGTGGCCATCGTCGCCGGCTACCGGACACCGGGCGACGCGGGGCTGCTCGTGTACGTGGGGTCCGACGCGGCGAAGATCACGCCCAACGGCGGCACGGTGATCGCCGGCAAGCGCGGTACCACCTGGCTGCTGCAGCATGACGGCACGCTCGACTTCCGGGTCTTCGGCATCACGGGGCCCGAGACGGCGGCCGATGATGCGCTCGCCGCGATGGTAAACGATCCCCGCATCCGGCGGATCGAAGCGCACACGGATCTGCTGTTCCAGAAGCGGCATCGCTTCACGCGCTCCCACCTCGAGATCGACTTCGGCGGGCACGTCATCGCGACGGAGGGCATCGAGCCGAACACCCACGACAACCCGTTCGGCGCGGTGATGTTCTTCACCGGGGTATCCCGAGACGTCGTCGTCGAGCATCAGCTGGCCGAGGCCTGGCCTGAGCTGACGGATGCGGTCGCCGTCCCCGATGCGGCGAAGTTCCCCGTCGACACGTGGTGGGCGGTGCAGTGCGACACGGTCGCCGGAGGCGGCGCCGATGAGCGCGAGATCCAGCGGTTCGTCCAGGTGACGCAGCAGATCGATGGGCAGCACATCCGGATCAATTACCTCAATGGCTGGCCGCTGGACAAGGGCCGCAAGCTCACCTGGCGGCAGATGGCCCCGGTCGAAGGCGTGCGCATCTCGAACATGCGGTTCCTCGGCGCCGGTCCCTTCGACGGGCCCACCGACGGCTCGTTCCCCGACGCGCGCGAGCTGACAGGGTCGCATCCGATCGCGTTCGAGTACGCCATCGGATGCGATGTCGCCGATGTGCACGCCAGCCGCACGTGGTGGCCCGTCGTGATGCGGCGGTGGAACACCCACTTCACGACCGAACGCTGCTCGGTCGAGAACCCGCCCACGGTGTTCTACGGCGGCGCGGGGTACCTCACTCAACAGATCTACTGCCTCTACGGGCGGGTGAGCGACTGCACGTCGTCGAACGCGCGGCACCTCAACGACCTGACCGCCAGTGCGTACTGCATCGTCGAGAACTGCCACGGTGACGGCGACGATCAGGGCGGCAACCCGTTCACCACCCACGGTCAGTACGAGCACGACCTCACCTTCATCGGATGCTCGGGGCTGATGGACATCGCCAATTCCGGCGCGCAGTGGGGCACCTCGGCCAAGCGCATCACGGTGCGCGACCACGTCTGCTCGTGGTTCGTCGCCGGCACGAAGATCAGTGATCTGACGCTGGAGAACGTCCGCGTGATCGGACGGTCGACCTTCGACCCGCAGGCGACCATGACGATCAACGCCGACGGCGCCCAGGTGCGCGGATGCACAGCCGGGCTGTTGGCCATCGGGCAGCGGTCGGCCCGATCGTCGCGGCCGACGACGATCGAGGACTGCACCTTCGCGCTCCCGAAAGACCAGGTGCTCATCCAGACCCCGGTCACGGTTTCCGTGAGCTTCGTGCGCTGCACGATCACGGGAATCGACGGGATGAAGGCGCGTGGTTCCGGACGCGTCGAGTTCGTCGACTGCCGGTTGAGCGGACCGGTGAAAGGCGCGCCCGCCGAGATCGGTGCGTCGAGGGTGACCATTCGGGGCGGCTCGGTGCGTGATGTCGTGCTCTCCGCGACCGCCGTGCGCGACCAGGTCATCGCGCTGGAGGGCGTCGAGCTCGGCACCGAGCGCGGCGAGGGCGCCCTGATCTCGAGGGCTGCCGGCTCGGGGGTCATCACCTGGCGTCTGAGCGGCCTGACCTCGACGGCGCCGAAGGGCGTGGCGCATGTCGACATCGGCGCGGGCGTCAATCACGCGCGCGTCACCGGCAGCCAGTTCGTCGGAGGGCGGCTGCGGTTGGCCGACGGCTTCTCGGAGCCTTCCACGCTGCTCTACAGCGACAACGTCGAGCGCGGTGTCGAGAAGGATGCTCCCGAGGCCGGAGACCGGGTGCTGATCGCCGACGTGCTGACGAGCGCGTGACCGACGGCATCATGGACAGCATGGAGGACCTCTCGTGAACGACACGGCATCGCCCACCCAGCTCGGCGATCGCATCCGCATCCCCCGTACACGCGCGCGCATCGGCGTCGCCCGGCGCGACGTCACGCCGCCCGTCGGCATCCGAGCGAAGAACTGGGGTCCCGCCGACTGGGAGCGCTCCGAGGGGGCGCACCGCCCGTTCGAGTTGACCGCGCTCGCCGTGATCGCGGGAGACCACCGACCGAGACTGTTGCTCGCGGTCGACGGCACGTGGTGGCGTCGCGTGGCCGACGAGCAGGGTGTCCGCGGGGCGATCCTCGATGGCCTCGGACTCGACCCCGATCAGCTGATGCTGTCGCTCTCGCACACGCATGCCGGCGCGGTGCTCTGCGCGGCCGATGCGCACCTCCCGGGTGGAGAGCTGATCCCCGGGTACCTCGAGGCGCTCGCCGCCGCGGGCATCGCCGCCGGACGCGAGGCACTCGACGGGGCGGTTCCCGGACTCATCGAGTGGACGACCGGGCGCTGCACGCTCGCGGCCGACCGCGAGCTCGATGTCGACGGTCGTGCGCTGGTGGGCTTCAACCCCGCAGGCATCGCCGACGACACCGTCATGATCGGCCGCCTCAGCGTCGACGGTGTCGTGCGCGGCACGCTCGTGAACTATGCGTGCCACCCGACCACGCTCGCCTGGCAGAGCCGTGAGGTCTCGCCGGACTACGTCGGCGCGATGCGCGAGATCGTCGAGGCCGCCACGGGTGCGCCGTGCCTGTTCGTGCAGGGCGCATCGGGCGAGCTGGCACCCCGCGAGCAGTACACCGGCGACGTCACGGTCGCCGACCGCCACGGACGCTCGCTCGGGCATGCGGTGCTCGCGGCCCTCGATTCGCTGCCTGCGCCGGGGGAGGAACTGACCCTCGAGGGCGTCGTGGAGTCCGGCGCTCCGCTGGCGATCTGGGCCGGGCGGGGTGTCTCGGGCGGGGACGGCGCGGCCGGTTCGGTGACGAGCGTCGAGCTGCCGCTGCGCGACCTGCCGACGTTGGAAGAGCTCGCTGAGGAGTGGAAGGACATCGACCCCCGCTCGCGTGAGGAGCGTCTCGGCCGCGCGCGCAACCTGCGTGACGGGTACATCGACGGGCCGACGGTGCAGCATCCGGTCTGGGCCTGGCGGCTCGGGGATGCGGTGATCGTCGGGCATCCGGGCGAGGCGTACTCGCGTCTGCAGACCGCGTTGCGGGCACGGTTCCCCGAGACGCCGATCGTCGTGATGAACCTCACGAACGGCCCCGGCTTCGTGTACCTGCCCACGCGCGATGCGTATGACCGCGGCGCGTACCAGGCGTGGCAGACGCCGCTCGCTCCGGGCGCCCTCGACCTGCTCGAGGAGCATGTCGCGGCGGTCGTCGCCGATCTCCTCGACCGCTGAGTCGCGCGCCCGCTACACTTGCTATAGCAAATCTCGCACACCCTGAGGAGAGCAATGACCGCGCCCGTCGCCATCGTCACCGGAGGATCCGCCGGCATCGGCTGGGAGATCGGCCAGCGCCTCGCCGCCGACGGCTACACGGTCGTCGCCGCGGATCGCGTGCCCGGACTCACCGCGGGAGACAACCCCGCCGGCATCCTGTGGCGCGAGCTCGACGTGACCGACCACGCCGGCGTCGACCGGGTGTTCGGCGAGATCGAGGCCGAGCTCGGACCCATCGAGGTGCTCGTCAACAACGCCGGCATCCAGCGCCACCGCGGCATCGAAGACCTCAGCTGGGACGAATGGTCGGCGGTCGTCGACGTCAACCTGCACGGCGTCTTCTCGGCGCTGCAGGCCGCCGGCAAGCGGATGCTGGAGCGCGGCGACGGCCGCATCGTGAACATCTCGTCGATCTCGTCGCGCGGGTCGGCGGGACGCGCTCCCTACGCCACGACCAAGGCCGCCGTGATCGGCCTGACCTCGACTGCCGGTGCCGAGTGGGCCTCGCGTGGCGTGCGGGTCAATGCGGTCGCGCCCGGCTACATCGACACGGGAGTCTTCCGCCAGGGCGTCGAGGCCGGCACGCTCAGCCTCGACACGATCCTGTCGCGCATCCCCGCGAAGCGCCTGGGCGACGCGAGCGAGATCGCCGCGGCGGTCAGCTTCCTCGTCTCCGACCAGTCCCGCTACATGAACGGCCAGACCCTGTATGTCGACGGCGGCTTCATGGTCGACTACGGCATCCCCCTGGCGAAGAAGCCCGAATGAGCACGATCGCGCGCATCGAGACGGCCACGGCTGCTCTGCCCCTCCCCGCGCCCTTGCAGTTGGGGGCGATGACGGTGACCCGCCGCGAGTACAGCGCGGTGCAGGCGACCGCCGACGACGGCACGACCGGCGTCGCCTACTGCCTGTCGCGCGAGGCGCCGATGGCCGAGATCGTCGACCGGCTCGTCGCGGCACATGCGGTCGGTGCGGATGCCGATGACCCGATCGCGACCTGGGAGCGGATGCTGCGCGGCAGTGCGATCGTCGGGCGGGTGGGTCTCGTGCGGCGGGCCATCGGCCTCGTGGACATCGCACTGTGGGACATCGCGGCACGACGCGCTGACGTGCCGCTGTGGACGCTGCTCGGCACCGGAGACGCGCCGCGGGACTCGATTCTCGTCGCCGCATATCCGTCGCCTGACCGGGCTCCGCGCGAGGTCGCCGACGAGGTCCTCGCTCAGGCCGACGGCTGGACGTACGTGAAGATCTCGCGCATTCCCGATCCGGCATATATGCGCGAGCTGTTCGCCCTGCTGAACGCCGAGCTGCCCTCCGCGACCGGTCTGATCGTCGACGTCGGCTTCGGCTGGCCGGATGCCGATGCCGCCCTGGCCGAGATCGCGCAGTGGGGCGACCCGCAGCTGGCCTGGCTCGAAGACCCGCTGCTCCCCGAAGACGCCGCGGGTGTCGCCCGCATCCGTCGGGAGTCGGGACTTGCCGTCTCGGTCGGCGATGAGGTCACCGACCCCGCCGTGCTGAAGGCGCTGGTCGAGGTCGGCGGGGTCGAAGCGCTGCGCCTCGACGTCGTCGCGATCGGTGGCGTGACCCCGGCGCGGGAGCTGATCGCCTGGGCGGCCGAGCGCGGCGTGCCCGTCTCGGGGCATGTCTACCCCGAGGTCACCGCCCACCTGGGCATCGGCGTGGAGACCTTCGCGCGGGGTATCAACCCGTACGACCCGGCGCCGTCGTTCGTGCTCGGCGGTCCGTCGTTCGAGGGGCGGATCCGGCCGACGGATGCCGTGGGGCTCGGGTTCACGCTCGATCCTGGAGTGTTCCGGTTCGGGAAGGGCTGACGGGGCGGCGCCGGCAGTCGCGTCGCGCGTTCTGGGAGTCGCTCCGCGCGTTCTGAAGGAGAAGTCGCGGAATGAAGGACGTTCTGCGCTGTCGGCTCCTTCGTTTCGAGAGTTCTCCTTCGCGACGGGTGGCCGGGAGCGCTCAAGGCCTCACCGCAGGTACGCGTCCACGAGCAGAGCGCCGCGGATGACCCGCAGCTCGTCGATGATGCGCACCACGCTCTTCGCACTCACCGACGACAGCGCGAGGTCGTGCGCACCGAGGGGTTCGAGCTTCCCGGTGCGGATGCGGATGACCTCCCACCCCGCAGCGCGGAGGGCGCGGTCTTTGCGCAGATCGGCATCCTGTCGCTTGCCGACGTGCTCCAGGCCATGACGGCCGACCGTGTCGTACTCGAGCGCGACTCGCAGTTCCGGGAACACGATGTCGGGCCAGACCTCGGTGTGGCGGAAGAACGGGCGCGACACTTTCACCGCGTTCACCGCCGCGTCGAATTCGATCAGTGCTCCGAGCTCTGTCCGTAGGCGTCCCTCCACCGCGGATGCCGGGCGCGGGGCGCACGCGCTCACGAACGCGGTTCCTGCCGGCAGGTCGGGCGTCTTGGCGCAGAGCGCGGGCGCGGGACGACGGGGTTTGCGTGGGAGAGCACGGGCTTCGCCCAGCACGACCGGTTGCGGACGGGCGAGGGCCGAGCACTCGGGACACCACGCGGAGCGGCGCCGCACCTGTCCCGGCCGCTCGCGCTGCTCGGTCGGGGTGGCGGCGAACCGGTGCCCGACCGGGCACTCCCAACAGAGCAGCACATCGGCCGCGAGCGGGACCTGCGACAGCGCGATGCCGTGATTGAGCTCGGGGTGGTACTGACGAATCAGCTCCGGGTACGCCGCCCACCCGGCGCGGTACGTGCCCACCTCATACGGAACGGCGCGACCGCGGGAGAACTGCCGTCGCGCCCACCATTGCTTCACCGGTTCCGGCACGCGCCGACGATATCCGCGAGCACGGACATCCCGTCGTCCTTGCTCGATCCCGACCTCGATGTCCCCGGTCCGTGCGACGATCCGCACGTCGACGGGAGAACGGATGCGTGGGGAAGCCACGGTGCTGCACGCCGATCTCGATGCGTTCTACGCGTCGGTCGAGCAGCGCGACGCGCCGGAACTACGCGGTCGACCCGTCATCGTGGGCGGCGGGGTCGTGCTGGCCGCGAGCTATGAGGCGAAGGCGCGCGGGGTCCGCACGGCGATGGGCGGACGGCAGGCGCGCGAACTCTGCCCGGATGCCGTCGTCGTCCCGCCGCGGATGGAGGCATACTCCGCCGCGAGCAAAGACGTGTTCGCGATCTTCCGCGACACCACCCCGCTCGTCGAGGGGCTCTCGATCGACGAGGCGTTCCTCGAGGTCGGGGGGTTGCGACGCATCGCCGGCACGCCGGAGCAGATCGCGGCCCGGTTGCGGGAACGCGTGCGGGCGGAGGCAGGACTTGCCATTTCGGTGGGGGTCGCGCGCACCAAGTTCCTCGCCAAGGTCGCCAGCGCCGTGAGCAAACCCGACGGCCTGCTGGTCGTCGAGCCCGAGCGCGAGGAGGAGTTCCTGCTCCCGCTCCCGGTCGAACGGCTGTGGGGCGTGGGAGCGGTGACGGCCGAGAAACTGCACCGCTACGGCATCCGCACCGTCGGCGAGCTCGCCGAGCTCGAGGCTGCGACGGCGGAGCGGATGCTGGGCAAGGCGACGGGCGCCCACGTGCACGCGCTGGCCCGGCTGCGGGATCCGCGACCGGTCGACACCACCCGGCGGCGCGGGTCCGTCGGCTCACAGCGCGCGCTCGGCAGCCGCCCGCGGTCCGCGGAGGAGCTCGACCTGATCCTCACCCAGATTGTCGACCGGCTCGCTCGCCGCCTCCGTGACGGCGACCGCGTCTGTCGCACCGTGGTGCTGCGGCTGCGCTTCGGCGACTTCACGAAGGCCACCCGCTCGCGCTCGCTCCGTGCGCCCACCGACCGCACCGCCATCGTGCTCACCCTGGCCCGCGCCCTGCTCGCCGCGGCGCAGGCCGACATCACGGCGCGCGGCATCACCCTGATCGGCATCTCCCTGTCGCAGCTCGACCGCGCCGGCAACGTGCAGCCAGAACTGCCGATCGACTGGGGTGATGACGCGCGACTCGACTCCGTGCTCGACACCCTGCGCGATCGCTACGGCTCGACCTCGGTGTCGCGGGCGGCGCAGCTGGGGCGCGATCCTGGGTGGTCGTCGCCGATCCTTCCCGAGCACGAGTGACCCGGGACCGTTGTGCCGCTGCGACCGCGCGTTCTGCGGCTGCGCCCGCACGTTCTGAAGGAGATCGCACGGTATGAAGGAACCCTTTCGCGGATGGCTCCTTCATTCCGCGAGATCTCCTTCGCCTCGCGTGGCCGAGCCAGGGCGTTCTAGACTGCCGGCATGCCTGTCATCGCCGTGATCTTCCCCGCGCTGCTGCTGCTCACCGCCGTGTTGACGGAACTCGCAGGCCGCGGTCGACTGCACCGCAACCGGCTCGCCGGCATCCGCACGAACGCGACGATGCGAAGGTGACGCATCGTGGGCAGCATCCCACCGCGCGGCGGCCAAGACCGTCTGGATCGGCTTCGTCGTGAGTCTCGCTGCAGCCCTCATCGCGCTCGTCACCGAAGGCACTGCGTCCCTCGTCGCTGTCGTTGCGGTCGCGGCCATCTTCGTCGCCACGTCTGTCGTCTCACTCCTTCAGGCGAACCGCGCCGGTGCGGCCGCGCACGCGGGGTAGGGGCTCACGGATCGCAGTTCTGCGGCGTGCCAGTGTCCCGAGAGTCGCGCGTTCTAAAGGAGAAAGCACGACATGAAGGAGCCTTTTCGCCTACGGCTCCTTCATGTCGCGAGATCTCCTTCAGGTGGAGAGGCCCGCTGACACAGGATGTCGGGAGGGCCGGCCGGCGAGGTCGCCGCGGCTTCAGGCCTTGAGCATCGAGGCGCGGGAGATCACCCCGTCGACCACGTCGAAGGTCGCGATGGTCTCGGTCGCGACGCCCGCGTTGATGACCTGCTCCTGCGCGACGACCCAGCGGGTGCCGAAGAGCACGCTCGTCTCGATCACGCACGACAGCTCGGGGTTCTGCAGCCGCGGCCCGTAGAACGCGCGGATCGCGGCCGAGCCCACCACCGGTTCGGGAGCGACGCCGGTGATCACGGCATCCGCGGCGTAGGTCGCGACGAAGGCGTCGAGGTCGTGCGCGTTGAACGCGTCGAGCTGCGCCTGGACGGTGTCGATGGCGGAGCGGGCAGAGAGGTCAGTCAATGCGAACGCCTCCGTTGACGTCGTAGGTGGCGCCGGTGATGAAGCGGGCGCGCTCAGACGCGAGTGATGTGATGATCCAGGCGACGTCCTCCGGCTGGCCGAACGCGCCGAGCGGGATGCCGGATTCGAGCTTCTCGCGGCCCGCGCCCTGCAACTGGTCGGTGATCGCGCTCTTGACCGGACCGGGGGTGACCGCATTCACTCGGATGCCCTCCGAAGCGAGGTGACGGGCGAAGCTGCGCGTGATCGCGAGGATCGCCCCCTTGCTGGCGGCGTAGTGGATGCCGGTCTGCAGCGCGCCGACCTGCCCGGCGATCGACGCGATGTTGATCACGGAGCGATCTCCCTCGGCGGCCCGGAGCAGCGGAAGAGCGCCGCGGGTGAGGAAGAACGTGCCGCGGGCGTTGGTCTCGAGGACCATGTCCCACTCGTCGAAGTCGATGTCGTCGTAGGCGGTGTACGGGCACACGCCGCCGTTGTTGATGAGCACGTGCAGCGAGCCCCAGGCATCCGTGATCTCGCCGACCAGCGCGTCGATCGACTCGCGCTCGCGCAGGTCGAGGCGCGAGACGTGCACCTCGGGGGCGCCGGCCGCCCGGCACTCCTCGGCGACGCGGAGAGCTTCGGCTTCCCGTCCGGCGTACGTGATCCAGAGGGCAGTGCCCTCGCGGGCGAGGTCGAGGGCGGCGGCGGTTCCGATACCGGAACTGGCCCCCGTGATCAGAGCGCGGCGCGTAGTCATGCGTCCGATGCTATAGCAAATGATGGACAACCGTAGTGCTGTGCAGACATCTGCTAGATGCTATAGCATCGCTGTCATGACTGCGCCCTTCATCCTCGTCAGTGACTGCGACCTGCCGGGAACCGTCATCGAGGACACCCTCCGGCAGGCCGGGCTGCGCGCCGAGCGCGCCGTATCGGGCAGCTTCGACGACATCGCCGCCGCCGGTTCCGACGCCGAAGGGCTCGTCGTGCAGTGGGCGCAGATCACCGGCGAGGTGATGGACCAAATGCCGAACCTGCGCATCATCAGCCGCGTCGGCATCGGCTACGACATGGTCGACGTCGAGGCCGCCACCGCCCGCGGCATCGCCGTCGCGAACACCCCCAGCTACTGCATCGAAGAGGTCGCCGCGCACACCATCGCGATGATCATGACGCAGGCCCGCGGCCTCCCCGCCTACGACCGCGCCGTGCGCGCCGGCACCTGGAAGGCCGTCGACGCCCGCCCCCTCGCCGTGCGCCCCTCGGCCACCACCGTCTCGGTGCTCGGCTTCGGCCGCATCGGGTCGATGGTCGCCCGCGGATGTCGGGCGCTGGGCTTCCGCGTCCTCGTCGCCGACCCCTACGCCCCCGCCGACTCCGTGCGCGATGCCGGGTGCGAGCCCGTCGAGATTCCGGATGCCGTGGCGCAGGCCGACATCCTCACGCTGCACGTGCCGCTCACCGACGAGACCCGGCACCTGGTCGATGCTGCGGCCATCGCGACGATGAAGCCCGGCGCTGTCGTGGTGAACACGTGCCGCGGCCCGCTCATCGACGAGGAGGCACTCGCCGCCGCGCTGCGCGCCGGGCACCTGGGTGCCGCCGCCCTCGATGTGTTCGCAGGGGAACCCCTCGCCGCGGACTCGCCGCTGCGCGACCTCGAGCAGGTGCTGCTGACCCCGCACGCCGCCTGGTTCTCGCCCGAGGCGCTGGCGGATCTGCCCGTGCACGCGGCCGAGAACATCATCCGGTACCTCGCCGGTGAGCCCGTGCCGATCGTCAACCCGACCTACGCCGCCGCGCGCTGACCGAAGGATCATCATGGAACTGCTGCGACTGGGCCCGGTCGGCCACGAACGTCCGTACGTCCGCGAGGCCGGCATCGTCTACGACCTCTCGCCGCTCACCGCCGACATCGACGGCGCGTTCCTCGCGTCGGACGGTATCGCTCGCGTGCGCGCGGCACTGAGCCGCGGCGAGCTGCCCACGGCCGACGTCGAGGGCCTGCGCATCGGCTCGCCCGTCACGCGTCCGACCGCGGTGGTCTGCATCGGTCAGAACTACGCAGCGCACGCGGCCGAGTCGGGGTCGCTGCCGCCCGAGCATCCGGTGATCTTCTTCAAGCATCCGAACACCGTCGTCGGCCCGGACGACGTCGTGCTGCTGCCGCCGGGCGCCGAGAAGGTCGACTGGGAGGTCGAGCTGGCGATCGTGATCGGCAAGACGGCCCGGTACCTGTCGTCGCCGGATGCCGCGCGCGAAGTCATCGCCGGCTACACGATCTCGAACGACGTCTCCGAGCGCGCGTACCAGCTCGACGTCTCGGGTGGGCAGTGGTCGAAGGGCAAGTGCTCCGAGACGTTCAACCCGCTCGGACCCGCGCTCGTGCCCGCGGACGAGGTCGACCCGCAGGCGCTGCGGCTGCGCTCGTTCGTGAACGGCGAGGCGCGTCAGGACTCCTCGACCGCGGACATGATCTTCCCGGTGCTGCAGATCGTGCACGAGTTGAGCCAGTATCTGGTGCTCGAGCCGGGCGACGTGATCAACACCGGCACGCCGCAGGGTGTCGCGCTCTCCGGACGGTTCCCGTACCTGCAGGACGGCGACGAGATGACGATCGAGATCGAGGGTCTCGGCCGACAGCACCAGCGCACCGAACGGGTGCACCTGGGCTGACCGCCGCTCGCGCCCGGCGGCCTGTGTCCGGGGCACGGTTCCTTTTGCTGAGTGCACCGTGCCTCGGGCAGAGGCCGTCGGGCTCTCGGCAGAACCCGTCTCAGCCGGCGAACAGCGTGACCGGCAGCCCGCGCACACCGGTCTGCACGGCGAACACCGAGCCCGCCTCGGTGCCGTGGTCGTCGGGGAGGCCCTGCGCTGACGTCGTGATGTAGAGCGTGCCGAGGTCGTCGCCGCCGAACGTGCACGCCGACACCTGCGGCACGGGGAGCTCGATCGTCTGCACGAGCACTCCGGTCGCGTCGTAGCCGTGCACGGCGCTGCCGCCCCAGAGGGCGACCCACACGCTGCCGTCTGCGGCGACGGTCAGCCCGTCCGGGGAACCCTGCTCCTCGGGGATCACGACGAACGCCCGCCGTCCGCGCAGCTCGCCCTCGGCCACGTCGAACACGTCGATGCGGTGGGTGGCGGTGTCGACGTAGTAGGCGCGGCGGCCGTCGGGTGAGAAGCCGATGCCGTTCGAGATCGTCGCCCGAGGCAGCACAGTCGAGACCGCGAGCTCCGCGTCGAGCCGCAGCACGAATCCGCCGTCCGGTGCGGCGTCGTAGGCCATGGAACCTGCGAGCAGGCGGCCGCGCGGGTCGCAGCATCCGTCGTTCATGCGCACGTGCGGATCCTCGTGCAGGGTCGCCACGGCGCGCGTCTCGCCGTCGACGTCATCCGCGAGGTAGAGCGTGCGGGCGCCGACCGCCACCAGGCCGCCGTTCGTGCGCGGCCGGGCGAACGCCAGGTACTCGTCGTCGATGTGCTGGCGGGTCACACCGTCGGTTCCCAGCGTCAGCAGATCGCCAGCCTCCCCGTCGACCCACCGCAGTCCACCCCAGCCCGGCCACCACACGGGACCTTCGGCGTGACGGGCGACGGGACCGGTGACGTTCTCCGGGGTCATGCTTCTTCTCTCGGCTGGGTGCGCGCGGCGGCGTCGAGCGACACGGAGTCCGCTCCACGACTGCGCGCGACGTACACGGTGTTCGACGACACCCCGTCGGTCACAGGATTGTCGAAGTCGACGATGTGGGCGACGGCATCATCGAACACGACGTTCAGCTCGGCCATGAAATCGTCGTCGGGCGGATCATCCGACCACAGGGCGAAGACCCCTCCCGCGGCGAGGTGACGATCGAGGGCGCGCAGGCCGGCGGCGTCGTACAGGTCGGCGTGCGTCGGGTCGAGCTGGTGGCGGGGAGAGTGGTCGACGTCCAGAAGGATCGCCGAATACCCGCGGTGCCCCTCAGCGGGTGCCGACCGCATGACGGCGAAGAAGTCGTCTTCGACCAGACTCGTGCGCGCATCCTCGACGAGTTCCGCCGACGCGGGCAGGAGCTTGCGCTCGTGCCAGCCGATCACGGCGCCCAGTCGATCGATCACCGTGAGCGATGCCACCCGCGCATCGCGCAGCGCCGCGACG
Organism: Microbacterium sp. ISL-59; assembly: GCF_018613945.1. NCBI lineage: Bacteria > Bacillati > Actinomycetota > Actinomycetes > Micrococcales > Microbacteriaceae > Microbacterium > Microbacterium sp. ISL-59. The sequence goes on along the minus strand of NZ_JAGGPG010000002.1, from coordinate 1,030,017 downwards.
GCGGTGTAGCCGAGCCCGAGCCCGCCGACCAGGACCGAGAGGTCGTCGCCGACCACCGCGGCGAGGCCTAGATTCGCGAGCTCTTCCTCTGCCACCGTGAACAGGCTCGACATCAGGTACTCGTCGCCGAGCTTGACCTCGTAGATCTCCTGCCCGACCGCCGGCTCCGTGCGCCGGCGCAGCATGAGGTCGCCGATCGGCGTCGTCTGCCAGTCGAGCTCTTCGAACCGAGTGATCACCGCGGCATGCCTCCGTCGTCGTCGCCCGGCAGGGGCGGGATGCGGGCGGGGCCCGCGGGTGTGTTCGCGTCTCGGGGTTTCTCGTCGCGGAGGGGTAGTCTCATCCGCTCGGGCTCCGGGGCGGTCGTCTCCGGGGCGGAGATCTCCTTCGCCACCTGCTTCTCGAGCACCGTGACGGCGTCGTCGGAGAGCAGGATGAGGCCGTCGAGCTCTTCGCGCACGCGCTTGTAGGCGACGTTGCGCTCGGCCTGCGTGGCCGACTCGTCGACCGCGACCTTGAGCAGCTGCTGAGCACGTTCCAGACGCTTGCGCTCCGGCGCGGTGAACGTCGAGTCGCGCAGCCGCCGGGCATCCTTCTCGGCGATCTCGAATGCGACCGCGTAGTCGCCCACGGCCTGCAGGTACTCGGTGATCTGCTGCTCCGACACCTTCACCTCGGCGGATGCCGGACGCAGCGCATCCGCCGTCTTCTTCGCGCGCAGGAACGCGGCGGTCAGCGGCTGACGGCCATCGCTCATGGCGGGGAAGGCGATGAGCTTCGCGACGTCGAGCTCGTAGTCGAGCCAGCGCGCGGTGATCTCGTCGTGCTCGGCGAACAGTCGCGCGACCAGGTCGTTCGGGACGACGGATGCCGTGGTGTCGACCAGCGAAGGGCCGCGGCGCTTGGCCTGCTGGGTGAGCGCGCGCGCCTCGATCTCGGCCGTCTTCAACTGCGCCTTCATGCGAAGCGTCTCCAGTCGGCGCTCGTGACGACGCTTGGAACCCTGCTCCCACGCCTTCGCGGCACCGCCCCCCATCGCCATGATGGGGAAGATGAGCCACCAGTAGTGCTGCGCGAAGTTCCAGAAGCCCTGGATGAACTCGTCCATGATGCGTTCAGCCTACTGCGCGGGGTGGTCGCGCCCGAGGTCTCTCACGGGCGCGACCACCCCGCGTTCACCAGTCGTGGACGGTGCCGTCGAGCAGGCGGTTGTAGGGGAGGTAGGCCTGCTCGTAGGGGTACTTGCCCGCTTCGTCGGTGTCGAGCTCGACGCCGAGGCCGGGCTGGTTCCCGGGGTGCAGGTATCCGTCGGTCCAGGTGAACGACTGCTGGAAGACCTGGTCGGTGCGGGCGCCGTGCTGCATGTACTCCTGGATGCCGAAGTTGTGGATCGACAGTCCCAGGTGCATCGCGGCGGCCATGCCGACCGGAGAGATGTCGGTCGGCCCGTGCATGCCCGACTTGATCTGGTACATCGCCGCGTAGTCGAGCGTCTTCTTCAGGGCGGTGATGCCGCCCATGTGGGTGACGGCTCCGCGGACGTAGTCGATGAGCTGGTCGCGGATGATGTCCTTGAAGTCCCACACCGTGTTGAAGATCTCGCCGATCGCCAACGGCGTCGTGGTGTGCTGGCGCACCAGGCGCAGTGCTTCCTGGTTCTCGGCCGGCGTGCAGTCCTCGAGCCAGAACAGGTCGTACGGTTCGAGGTCTTTGCCGAGCCGGGCGGCCTGGATGGGGGTCATCCGGTGGTGGCCGTCGTGCAGGAGGGGGATGTCGGGACCGAACTCGTTCCGCACCGCCTCGAACACCCCGGGGAGGTGGTTGAGGTAGGCGCGGGTGTCCCAGTCCTCCTCCACCGGCTTCGCGCCGCGGCGGGCGGGTTCGTGGTCGTACCGGGCTTCGCCGCCCCCGGCGTCGGCCGATTGCGACGCGATCCCGTAGATCGCCTTCAACGTGGGCACCCCGGTCTGCACCCGGATGGCCTTGTATCCCTGTTCCTGGTGCGCGCGGATCGAGTCGAACAGCTCCGGGAGTTCTTTGCCCGACGCGTGCCCGTACGCCATCAGGCCGTTCCGGGAGGCGCCGCCGAGCAGCTGGTAGACGGGGAGGCCGGCGACCTTGCCCTTGATGTCCCACAGCGCCATGTCCACCGCGGCGATCGCGGCCATCGTCACCGGGCCCCGCCGCCAATACGCGCTGCGGTACAGGAACTGCCACGTGTCTTCGATGCGCGACTCGTCCGCCCCGATCAGCAACGGCACGACGTGCTCGGTCAGATATGCGACGACCGCGAGCTCCCGCCCGTTCAACGTCGCATCGCCCAGCCCCGTCACCCCGTCGGCGGTCGTGATCTTCAGCGTCACGAAGTTGCGGTCGGGACTCGTGACGATCACGTCGGCCCTGTCGATGGTCATCGGGTTCCTCCTGCGGTCGTGCGGGCGTCGGCGGACTCGGTGGCGGGTTCTCCCGCGATCAGCACCTCACGCGGCGTGATCGAGCGCTCGCCGGGTGCCCAGTCGAACAGCAGCACGTCGGCGCGGGCTCCGACCGTCCAGTGCGGGCCGTCGCCGAGGACGGCTGCGGGGGCCGATGTCGCGAGCCGCAGCGCCGCCGACAGCGAACCGGTGAGGCGGGCGACGGTCGCGACACCGACGTCGAGGGTCTGCACCGAGCCCGCGAGGAACCCGGTCGACACGTGCCGCAGTGCTCCGTCGTCGGCGAGGTGCACGCCACCGCCGACCGTCGAGACGCCGTTCTCCCGCAGGGCCGTGGGCGTGGCGACGGCGTCGCTCACGAGGAAGATGCCGTGGTCGCGCTTGGCGGCGATCATGGTCGCGAGCGTGGCATCTGGCAGGTGGTGGCCGTCGGCGATGACACCGGCGGTGAGCCGGCGTTCGGCGAGCTGAGTCCACAGGTAGTTCGGATGCCGGGGGAGCACCGCATGCGCGCCGTTGCCGAGGTGCGTGGAGAGCGTGGCGCCGGCGTCGACGACCGCGGCGATCTCGGCATCCGTCGCGTGGGTGTGCCCGACCGCGACCCGCACGCCGTGCGCGACGAGGAAGCGTGTGGCCTCGACGGACCCCGGATGGTGCGGAGACAGGGTCACGACCCGGAGCAGGCCGGGAGCGGCGTCGAGCCAGGTCTGCAGCTCGGCGATGGCCGGGGGACGGATGTGCGCGAGCGGATGCACGCCGCGGGGGCCGTCCTGCTCCGACAGGCTCGGTCCTTCGACGTGGATGCCGCCGACCGCGCGCGAGGTCGCGGTCGAGGTGCGCACGGCCTCGTCGATCGCACGGATGCGGGCGAGCATCTCGGCGGGCGAGGCGGTGATGACGGTCGGCAGGAATCGCGTGACGCCGTGTGCGGCGAGAGACTGTGCCATCGCCGTGATGTGGGCCGGCGAGGGCTCTGCCGCATTCGCGTCACCGTCGAGGTGGCCGTTGACCTGCAGGTCGATCAGTCCGGGGCCGATCCAGGGGGCGCCGTCACCGGGGTCGGCGGTCGGGGTGAGGGCACTGATCCGGCCGTGCTCGACGACGACCTCCAGCCCGCCCGCGCCGAGGGCGTCGCGACCGTGCAGCGTGCGCGCGGTCATCGCGCCGCCTGGGCCGCCACGGCCGGTGCGGGATGCAGCAGCGATGCCGCGTCACGGTCGACGTGCACCTCGCAGCGCGAATGCCGCCGCAGCACCGTGCACGGCCAGTGCGAGCTGATCGGCTCTTCGACCAGGGCGCGCACGGCCTCGGCCTTGCGCGCATCGGGCACGGCGCACACGAGGTGGGCGCCGTTCATCAGCGCCGGGATGGTCAGCGTCAGTGCGTGGGTGGGCACGGCCTCGAGCGTATCGAAGCAGTCGTCGTCGACCTGCTGCACGCGGCTGGCGAGGTCGAGTTGCACCACGCGCACCGGGCACGGGTCGCCGAGGTCGGCGTCGGGCGGATCGTTGAACGCGATGTGGCCGTTCACGCCGATGCCGAGGCACACCAGGTCGATGGGTCCTTCGGCGAGCAGGGCCGCGTACTCGTCGGTCGCCGCCTGGGCGCCGAGCTCGGTGCGCATGGGGTGGAACGCGGCGGGCTGCACCGCATCGACGAGGTGGGTGCGCAGCCAGTTGCCGAAGCGCTGGGGTGCCGCGGGGTCGAGATCGAGGTATTCGTCCATGTGCAGGATCGTGATGCGGTCCCACGGGACGTCGGGCTCGGCGGTGAGGGCTCGGTACACGTCGAGCTGGCTGGGGGCGGCGGCGGCGATCATCCGAGCGGTGCCGCGAGCGGCCACGGCTTCGCGCAGGGTGCGCGCCGCCGATCGCGCGGCGGCAGCGCCCATCGCGGCGCGGTCGGGGTGGGCATGCAGGGCGAACGTCGTCGTGCTCATGATTCGCAAGATTAATGCAACCGCTTGCAAAGTCAAGCCCCCGAATGGGATCCGTTTCGCGTTCTCGCCGCCCCCACGAGGAGATTCCCGGGGGTTCGCACGCGCGCAGCCACGGTGCACGGGCTTAGTGTGTGTGACGTGACAGGCAAGAGGAAGACGGCATCGACGTCGGTGACGATCGGCGACATCGCCCGTGTGGCCGGCGTCTCGCGGTCGACGGTTTCCCGTGCGTTCAGCCGCCCCGAGCTGCTGAACCCCGAGACGGTGCGACGCGTCAAGGCCGCGGCCGACGAGCTCGGTTACGTCATGAACCACGCCGCGCGCGCGCTCTCCACCGGTCGCTTCGGCAACGTCGCCGTGGTCGTGCCCGACATCGCCAACCCGTTCTTCCCGCCGCTCGTGCGCCGCGTGCAGACGCTGGCCGACGCCGCCGGCTACGCGGTGTTCCTCGGCGACTCCGACGAGATCGCCGACCGCGAGGCCAACCTCACCTCGCGCCTCAGCGCCCAGGTCGAGGGCTTCGTCCTGGCCTCGCCGCGCCTCGACGAGGACCGCATCCGCGAGCTCGACGCCTCGCGCCCCGTGGTGCTCGTGAACCGCGACATCGAGGGCCTGGCGCGGGTGCTGATCGATCCGAGCGGAGGCCTCGACGAGGCTGTCGCGCACCTGCACCGCCTCGGCCACACCCGCGTGGTCTACCTGTCGGGGCCGCGCGAGTCGTGGTCGGACCAGCAGCGCCGGGCCGCCCTCGCCCGGGCCGCCGAGCGCGCGGGACTCGAGGTCATCGTGCAGGAGCTGGGGCGCCCGAGCTCGGCCAGCGGACGCGACGCGGTCGGCGGCATCCTCGCCTCCGAGGCGACGGCCGTGATCGCCTTCGACGACGTGGTCGCCCAGGGCGTGATGGCGGGGCTCGCGCTGCGCGGCATCGACGTTCCCCGCGACATCAGCGTGATCGGATGCGACGACACCCTCGCCTCCGGCACGCATCCGGCCCTCACCACGATCTCGGCCGCCTCGGCGGCGGCGGGCGATGCGGCAGCCGAGCTTCTGCTCGGCGTGCTCGCCAGCGGGGAGCGCTCGGATGCCCGCGTGACGATCGCCACGCACCTCGTCGTCCGGGCCACCACGGAGGCTGCGCACACGATCGGCGGTTGACCATGCAACCGGTCGCATGATTTACTGTCGCCCATGCCTCGGATCGCGATCATCGGTGCCGCCCATCCGCACGTGGACTACGTGCTCGACGAGCTGACCCGCGCCGACCGCGCCGCGTTCGAGCTCGTCGGTGTACAGGACTCCGACCCTTCTGTCGCCGCGCATCACGCCGCCCGCTTCGGCGTGCCCGCCTTTGACCGCGCCGAGGATCTGCTCGCCGAGGGCGTCGACGTCGCCGTGATCGCCGGTGTCTACGGAGCGCGCGGAGCAGATGTCATCGCCGCCCTCCGCGCCGGTGCCCACGTGCTGGCCGACAAGCCGCTGTGCACCTCGCTCGCCGAGCTCGACGAGATCGAGGCCGTGGCTGCCGAGGTCGACCGCACCGTGAACCTGCTGCTCGAGAAGCGCGGTTACCCCGAGACCCTCGCCGCACTCGATGTCGTGCGCGCCGGAGAGCTGGGCGACATCGTCGGCGTCACCTCGTCGGGCCCCCACAAGCTCAACCGCACCCAGCGGCCGGACTGGTTCTTCGACCCGGCGCAGTACGGCGGCATCCTGACCGACCTGTCGGTGCACGACCTCGACGCCGCGCTCCTGTTCGCGCCGGCCGACGAGGGCGTGATCCGGGGAGCCGTCTCGGCCCCGCTCGACGGCGCCGAGGGATTCGCGCGCTACGGCTCGGCCACCCTCACGACACCGAACACCGTCGTCTCCGCCGAGGTGAGCTGGCTCACCCCGCAGGCCTCCGACGTGCACGGCGACTACCGGCTGCGCCTGGTCGGCACCCGCGGGACCGCGGAGATCTTCTGGGCCCGCGGCCGTGTCGAGGTAACGACCGACGATCAGCCGACCCGCGTGCTCGATCTGCCGTCGGGGCGGCGTCCGGCCGAAGAGGCGCTCGACGCCTTCGCCGACGGGCGCACCCCCGAGGTCGGAACCCGGGACTCGCTCGCCGCGACCCGACTCGCCCTCCTCGCCCAGGCCTCCGCCGACCAGGGCGGCACCGCGCTGGCCTGGTCGCGCCCGGCCGACTGAGACCCCCGCCGACTGCGCCGACACCTCCGGCATCCACCCCCACGACAGGAGACATCATGACCGAACCGCTGCGCATCGCGATCGTCGGCGCCGGGGTGATCGGCGCCGTCCACGCGCGCCTCGTCGCGGCTCTCGGCGATGCCGGCGTGCTCGCCGCGATCGTCGACGTCGACGAGGCGCGCGGGCGTGCGCTCGCCGAGCAGTACGGCGTGCCGTTCCACGCGTCGGCCGCCGAGGCCTATCGCGCCGAGAGCGTCGACCTCGCCGCGATCTGCCTGCCCAGCGCCTTCCACGCCGACGCGGTGGTCGCCGCCCTCGACGCGGGGGTGGACGTGATCGTCGAGAAGCCGATCGACGTCACACTCGAATCCGCCGATCGGGTGCGGGCGGCCGAGCGCGCCTCCGGGCGCACGGTCTCCGTCATCAGTCAGCGCCGCTTCCAGCCGGTGGCCTCGTTCATCCGCCGCTCGATCGACGAGGGCGCGCTCGGGCGCGTGACGTCGGGCGTCGTGGAGTCGGCGTTCTTCCGCCCGCAGGAGTACTACGAGTCCGGCGACTGGCGCGGCACCGCGGCCATCGACGGCGGCGGTGCACTCATGAACCAGGGCATCCACGCGCTCGACCTGCTGCTGTGGATGCTCGGCACTCCGGTGTCGGTGAGTGCGAAGACCGGCCGCCTCGCGCACGAGGGCATCGAGGTGGAGGATGTCGCGGGCGCCACGATCGAGTTCGAGAGCGGCGCCATCGGCCTGCTGCTCGCCAGCACCGCGGCCTACCCGGGGCTGCCGGTGCGCCTCGCCGTGCACGGCTCGCAGGGCACCGCGGTGATGGAGAACGACGGGCTGTCCTTCTTCGCCTCGGCCTCTGCGCCGCAGCCCGACGCCGACTCGCTCGTCGAGCACGATGTGCCCGAGGGGTGGAGCGACGTCGACATGGCGCATCGCCGGCAGTACCTCGACGTCGTGAGCGCGATCCGCAGCGGCGGTCGCCCCGCCATCACCACCGACGACGGCCGCCGAGCGCTGCAGGTGGTGCTCGCCGTGTACGAGTCGGCCCGCACCGGTCGTCCCGTCGACCTGCACGAGTGAAAGAGGATGAGAGACATGGAAACGAAGAACGTCGCGATCGTCGGCATCGAGAACAGCCACGCCGAGGAGATCATCCGCTACCTCAACGTCGAGCGGCCGGATGACGTGCCGGTGCGTGTGGTGGCGCTCGTCGCGGGCGAGGACGACCGCACGCGCGAGCTCGCGGAGCTCGGCGGCATCGAGCAGATCGTCGCCGAGTCGGGCGACCTGCTCGGCAGCATCGACGCGCTCATCGTCACCTCGCGCGACGGGGCGCTCCACCGGGCGCACGCCGTGCCGTTCCTCGAGACGGGAACGCCGGTCTGGGTCGACAAGCCGCTGGCGGCGAGCGTCGCCGATGCGCACGAGATCGTCGCCGCGGCCGAGCGCGGTGGCACGGTGCTCACCTCGTCGTCGGCGCTGCGCTGGGTGGCCGACACCGACGCGATCACCGAGGGCCTCGGGTCGATCGGCGAGCTGCAGGCGGTCACCGTGACGGGGCCCGCGGATGCGGCCAGCCCGTACAGCGGCATCTTCTTCTACGGCATCCACATCGCCGACGTGGCGCAGCGCCTCGTGCCGGGGGAACCCGAGGACATCGACGTGCAGCGCCTCCCGGGAGGGGTCGTCGCGCGCTACCGCGTTGGCGGCGTGCTCGTCACGCTCGAGTTCATCCGCCCCGACGGCGACGGTCAGGTGCCGTTCCGCGCGACGGCTGTCGGCGGCCACGGGGTCATCAGTCGCGACATCGTGCTCGGCGCCGACTACGTGCAGCCCGGCGTGGACGCGTTCGCCCGGATGCTCGCGACGGGGGAAGCCCCGATCCCCACGGCGCAGCTGCTCGCACCGATCGCGGTGCTGGAGACCGTCGCCCGCACCACGGCGGCCATCGCCGTCTGATCTTGTGCAACGCGGTGCAGGGATCACGCCCCCGAAGGTCGTGATCGCTGTACCGCGCTACCCGCACGCGCTGACTTATCCCTGGTAATCAAACAGAAACACAACCGTTACACCCTCTTCAACGAAGAAGCTATTGTAATGCAACCGTTTGCACGTTAGCGTGAGAAATGGTTGAAACACCCGTTCATCGGGCGCCTTTCGGGCCCGTCGAGGAAGACCATGGAGGAACGAGAATGGCAAGACGCACTGTGATCGCAGCGGCCGCTTCACTGGCCGCCGTGCTGGCCGTCACCGGCTGCAGCTCAGGCACCGGGAACGACGGAGGCGACGCCGACAGCGGAGACCTCCGCGTGTGGCTCATGCAGGACTCCGTGTCCGAGGATGCGGTCGCGTGGCTCGAAGACGAGTTCGCCGCCCAGAACCCCGGCTCCACGCTGACGGTGGAGATGCAGCCCTGGGATGACATCGTCTCCCGGCTCCAGACCTCGCTCGCGAGCGAGTCCGAGACCCCCGACATCGTCGAGATCGGCAACACCAAGACCGCGACGTTCGCGAACGTCGGGGCGCTCGCCGACATCTCCGACCTGTATGACGAGGTCGACGGCGACGACCTGATCCCCAGCTTCGTCGACCAGGCGACGCTCGACGGCAAGACCTACGCCTACCCGCTCTACGCGGGCACCAGCGTCGTGTTCTACCGCACCGACCTGCTCGAGAAGGCCGGCATCCCGGCTCCCGAGACGCTCGACGACCTGGTCGCCGCAGCCGCCACGGTGCAGCAGGCGAACCCCGACGGCGTCGAGGGCTTCAAGGGCATCTACTTCCCCGTCGTCGACGTGCACGGGCTCGAGGGCTGGCTGTTCTCCCACGGCGCGAACTACGCCGAGGAGAAGGACGGCGCGTGGGTCAGCGGACTCGACACCCCCGAGGCCAAGGCCGCTCTCGAGCAGATGCAGACCATCTGGCAGGGTTCGGCCCTCGGCGCGCTCGACGCCAAGGAGACCGCGGGCAACCCGTGGGTGCCGTACAACAACGGCGAGGTCGCGATGTTCTCCTACCGCGTCTTCGCGCAGGACAGCATCTCCCCCGAGCTCGCCGACGTCACCGGTGTGATGGCGCTTCCCCCGGTCGAGGCCGGCGGCGAGAGCCACCAGTTCCTCGGCGGATCCAACGTCGGCATCGCCGCGAAGTCGTCGCAGCAGGAGCTGGCGAAGAAGGCCATGAAGCTGATCCTCAGCGAGGACTTCATGACCCAGCTCGCCGAGGACTCCGGCTGGGTCCCCGGCAACACCACCTTCGCGTCGGCGATCCCCGACGGCATCGTCGACGCCGAGCTGCAGCAGCAGATCGCCGAGACGAGCGCGCTCACCCCGGCGGCCCCGAACTGGGCGATCGTGGAGGGCAACAACATCCCGGTCGACCTTTACTCGGCGATCGCCAAGGGTGAGGACATCGACGAGGTGGTCACGCGCATCGGCGCGAAGATCGAAGCGACCCTCAACGCCGACTGATGATGACCACTCCCGTGATCGATGTCGAGGTCGCCCCTGAGGCGGCCCCGCAGCAGCCCGCTCCCCGCACGCGCCCGCGTCGCGTGCGGGGAGCGCTGCTCCCGTACCTCCTGATCGCGCCGCTCCTCGCGGCGGTGCTGATCGCCCTCGGCTGGCCGCTGCTGCAGCAGTTCGTGATGTCGCTGCAGAAGTTCGGGCTGGCGCAGCAGTTCGGACAGGAGCCCGAATGGGTGGGCCTGGCGAACTACGGCAGGATCCTGACCGACCCCAACATGTGGGTCGTGTTCTTCCGCTCCGTGCTCTTCTGCGCCGTGTGCGCGTCGCTGTCGATGGTGATCGGCATGCTGATCGCGCTGCTGCTGACAAAGGTGAGCAACTGGGCCCGCATCGCCCTGCAGGTGACACTGCTGCTCGTGTGGGCCACCCCGGCGCTGGTGACCATGGTCATCTGGCAGTGGCTGTTCGACGCCCGCTACGGCCTGGTGAACTGGGTGCTCGCGCGCATCGGATTCCCCGACATGGCCGGTTTCCCGTGGACCTCGACCCCGATGGGTGTGTTCACGATCGCCGCGATCACCGTGATCTGGGGCAGCCTGCCCCTGATCGTGTTCATGATCTACTCCGCCCTCACCCAGGTGCCCACCGAGGTGCTCGAGGCGGCGGAGCTCGACGGGGCCGGTCCCTGGACACGCTTCCGGCACGTCACGATGCCCCTCATCACCCCGGCGGTCATGATCGTCGGACTCCTGCAGATCGTGTGGGACCTGCGCGTGTTCACGCAGATCTACGTGCTGCAGCAGGCGGGCGTCTCGATCGAGGAGACCAACCTCCTCGGCACCTACATCTACCGGATCGGCATCGGCCAGGGCGAGTACGGCGACGCGTCGGCTCTCGCGACGATCGTGCTCATCCTCACGCTGCTGCTCACCTGGAAGTACATCGCGAAGATGTTCGCCCAGCAGAAGGAGGTCTCGGAATGAGTGCCCCGACCCTGACCAGGACCACCGACATCGCCGCCGTCGTGCCGCCGCGCTCGCGTCGGACCATCGGCAATCGCAACGACGCCCGCCGACGCACCTGGAACGGCGTCGCGGTGGCCGCCGCGCTGCTCCTCGTCTTCCCGATCTACTGGATGGTCAACACCGCGCTCTCCGAGAACGAAGAGCTGTTCTCGCGCACGCCGCGGTTCTTCCCGTTCCCGCTGAGCTTCGACAGCTTCGGGAGCATCCTCGCCGACGGCGGCTTCTGGTCGGCGCTCGGCATGAGTGCCGGCGTGACGGCCATCGTGGTCGTGGTCGCCGTGCTGTTCGGATTCTTCGCGGCCATCGCGGTGAGCCGTTTCCGCTTCAAGGGCGGCGGCCTCATCATCCTGCTCGTGCTCATCGTGCAGATGATCCCGACCGAGGCGCTGTTCATCTCGCAGTTCCGCATGCTCGACGGCTGGCACCTGCTGAACACGGTCGGCGGCCTGTCGCTGCTCTACATCGGCACGGTCGTCCCGTTCACGGTGTGGCTGCTGCGCGGGTTCATCCACGGCATCCCGGCCGAGCTCGAAGAGGCGGCGATGGTCGATGGCTGCAGCCGGTTCGGGGCGTTCATGCGGGTCACGCTGCCGCTGCTCGGACCGGGCATCGTCACGGCATCCGTCTTCGCGTTCCTGCAGGCGTGGAACGAGTACACCCTGGCCCTCGTCGTGATGACGAAGCCGGGCAACGCCACCCTGCCGCTGTGGCTGCAGACGTTCAGCAGTGAGCTGTCGGCCACCGACTGGGCCGGCATCATGGCGGGCGCCACGCTGATCTCGGTGCCCGTGGTCATCCTGTTCCTCTTCGTCCAGGGTCGCCTGGGCGCGGGCATGATGGCCGGTGCCGTGAAGGGCTGATGCCGCAGGCGTCGAAGAGCGCCGGTCCTTCGGGATCGGCGCTCTTCATGCGTCGGGGGCCAGCGGGGGTGGATCAGCGGGCGTGGTCGGTGAGCATCCCGAGCACGGCGGGGTCCGCGGCGAGATCGGGCGCGAGCAGGTCGAGCAGGGCGCGATGCGGATCGGCATCTGTCGCGCGTGCGGCCAGCTCCTCCGCGGCGACGTCGTCGAGCGGACGTCCTGCGTGCACCTCGGCGATGACGAACCGGGCCCAGGCGGCGATCGCGGCGATGCCGGCCGCGCCCGTCTCGCCGTCGGCGCGGGCGCGGCGCACCGGCTCGACGATGCGGGCACGCAGCTTGAGACTGCCGTCCGCGGCGATCTGGCGCAGCCGGTGCACGATCGCGGGGTTCGCGAATCGCTCGAGCAGCGCCGTCCGGTAGGCGGGAAGGTCGAGGTCGACGCCGGCTCCGTCAGCGGAGGCGTCGAGGCGCTGCTGAGCGAGGTCCCACAGGTCGTGCACGAGAGCCGCGCATTCCGGGTCGGCGATGGCCTCGGCGACGGTCTCGTGTCCGCGCAGGATGCCGTCGGAGGCGAGAAGGGAGTGCGCGCCGTTGAGCATCCACAGCTTGCGCCGCTCGAACGGTTCGATGTCGGACACGAACGAGGCGCCGGCATCCTCCCATCGCGGACGGTCGGCGCGGACGCGTCCGCTCAGGATCCAGCTGTGGAACGGCTCGGTCACCACCAGGGCTTCGTCGCGGACGCCCTCGCGCGCGGCGACGGCGTCGATGTCGTCTGCCGTGGCGCGCGGGGTGATGCGGTCGACGGAGGTGCTGACCACGTCGACCTGCGCGTCGATCCAGGTGCCGAGGGGAGGGGAGGTGAGCGCGGCGAGGTCGCCGAGCACGGCCCGGAGCACGGAACCGTTGTCATCGAGGTTGTCACACGGGATCAGCGTGATCGTGCCGTCGGGCAGGGCGCGGCGTCGAGCGTCGAGCGCCCAGAGCAGGCGGGCGGGCATCGTGCGCAGGACGCCGTTCGCGATGGTGTCCGGCGGGTTCTCCCGATCGGCGAAGGCTTCGCCCAGCGCACAGATGTCGGCGGTGATGTCAGGGTCGGCGACGTCGAGGCGGCCGTCCGATCCGCGTCGATAGCCCTTCTCGGTCACCGTGAGCGTGACGACCGTGACTTCGGGGCGGGTGAGGTAGTCGCGCAGCACGTCGGTGTCGCCGCCGTCGTGCGCGGCCACGATGCTCTCGACGGTCTCGAGATGGTCGCCCTCCGCGCCGCGCGTGAGGAGGGTGTAGACGTCGTCCTGTCGCGTGAGCGTCTCGGCGGCATCGGGCGAGCGGCCCGTGAACGCCGCGATGCCCCACTCGTGGTCGGGATCGGCGTGGGCGGTGTACCAGGCCTGGTGTGCACGGTGGAAGGCACCGAGTCCGAGGTGCACGATGCGCACGGGGGCGCGCGGTAGGGTGCGGCGCGGGCTGTCGGGCACGGGAATCCTCGGGTCGATCGTCGAACCCTGGGTCGGGCCTGACTTCAACCTATGACGCGCGGCGCGATCATGCAAGCGGTTGCAGCCATGCGGGTCGATACGACGGCAGTGGAGGCCCGCTCCCGCACGACCGGCTGCAGCAGCATCCGCACCGGGGTTCGGTCGCCCCCGCGCCCCAGCTGCCGCAACAGTGTGGCCGCCGCGAGGCGTCCGATCTCGCGCTTCGGCGGGGACACGGCCGTGAGGGGGAGCGACGCATCCGCCGCCTCTTCGTCGTCGAAAGCGACCAGCGCGAGGTCGTCGGGAAGCGAGAGCCCCACGCGCCTCAGGTGAGGGAGGAGCGCCGTCGCTTCGCGGTCGCCGAGGCAGACGACGCCGTCGAGTCCCCCCGAGAGCGCTCGGTGCGCGTAGTCGGCGAGTGCGGCGTCGTCCCACGAGTCCCGACGCGTCACCGCGCCCGGGAGGTCGACGAGGGTCAGGTCGTCGATCGCGCGACGGTAGCCGCGCAACGCAGCGTCGGCCGTCGCGGTGTCGCGGCGTCCGAGGAACCCGATGCGCCGACGGCCCTGCCGCGCCAGGTGCCGCACGGCCGCGTATCCGCCCGCGACGACATCGGTGCACACCGCCGAGAGCCCGTCGTCCGGCGGCGAATCCGTTGGCATCCGCTCCATCAGCAGCACCGGGATCGGCAGTGCGCGCAGCAGGTCGAGGCGGGCCGTCGGGTCGGTGCGATGCAGTGTCGGGGTGATCAGCAGGCCGTCGCATCCGGCGGCCAGGAGCTCGCGGATGCGGCGGATCTCCAGGGCGTCGTCATACTCACTCGACACGATGCGCAGGGTCGCGCCCGCGGCCCGGGCCACTTCCGTGATCCCGTCGACGACCGTGGGGAAGTAGTAGCTGCGCGACGGGACGATCACGCCGATCAGGGGCGTCTTCCCGGTCCAGCGCGCCGACACGTAGGTGCCGGATCCTTGGCGGCGGACCACCACTCCGTCGTCGACGAGCATCCCCACCGCCCGACGCACGGTGTTGATGCCGACCGCGTGCGTCGCCGCCAGAGTCGCCTCCGGTGGCAGGCGCTCGCCCCGTGACCACTCGCCGGCGGTGATGCGGTCGCGGAGCTGCTGCGCCAGGCTCACGAACAGCGGCTGGGTGTTCGGAAAAGCTCCCATGTCGCCCTCCTCGGCCCGTGGATGCCCGTGAGTCTTTGCTATGCAACCGTATTCATTCGGACTCGGTTCGGCAAGGTGTCGGGCACTCGCGGCGCGTGCTGCGGGGAATCGCGCTTCCCTCGGCCGCATCTGTGCGAAAGGGCCGACGCACGTGCGATCGGCCGAGCGAAGTGCAGGGCCGACGCCGGCGCAGTCCCGATTCCTTCCTCCAGTCATTCCCTTTCTCGGACGTTTCGTTGACCACCGGATGCCCGCGCGTCACGGTGGCAGTCACGACGACTCCGCGCCTGGCGGAGCGGAAGGAGACACCGATGAGACGCACACGCTGGCTGTCGGCGCTGGTCGCCGCGAGCCTTCTCACCGGAGGGGTGGTCGCCACAGGCGGCGCCGCCTCTGCGGAGACCGTCACGACCGAGCTCGCGATCACTTCGCCCGTCGACGGCGGCACCGTCAGCGGATCGACGCTCACGGTGGAGGGGACGTTCGCGAACACCTCCGAGCTCGTACTCGTCGTGGGGGCCCAGGAGGTGATCCCGATCCCGGTGACCGGCACGGCCGGCACGTGGAGCATCGACATCGACATCGCCGACCGCGACGGGCGACTCGACCTCGCCGTGCGCGCCCTCGACCTCACCACCCTCTACACGACCTGGTCGGAGTTCCTCGCCGTCGAGGTCGACAACCCCGCCGCATCCCGCCCGGTCGTCACGGTCGTCTCGCCGACCGAGGGCGCGTATGCGGGCTCCTCCCTCGACGTGGTCGTCGACGTGGCATCCGACCGCGCGCTGTCCGCCGTCGAGGTGCGGGTGAACGGCGGTGCCTGGCAGGCCGCTGCGGCGCAGGGCGGATGCGAGTACACGGCATCCTTCCCCGTCGCAGGTTCCGAGTTCGCGAGCATCGAGGCCCGGGCGACCGACGTGTCGGGGCACACGACTGACGCGCCGACCACCTACGTCGCGCTCGGCGGAGCCACCGCCGAGACCCCCGTGATCTACGACCAGGACCGCGCGATGTGGATCTGGGAGCGCGCCTCGTACGAGGCCGTGTTCGATGAGGATGCCCGCGACCGCCTCGGCGCCGTGATGGACGACACCACGACGTTCGGGTCCGACCCCATCCGCACGATCTACCTCGGTGTCGACAAGTACGGCACGACCGACATGCTGCGCGACTCGCGTGACGAGGTCGTGGCGTTCGTGGAGTGGGCGCGCGCCCGCGGCTACCACGTGCAGGCCACCGTTGCCGGCGGGACGCGTCCGCCGTATCTGGGCGCCCTGGAGCAGTTCGAGCACTTCGCGGTCGACGAGTTCGAGAAGGTCCTCGACTACAACCTCGCCGTGCCGGAGTCCGCGCGCTTCGACGGCATCAACGTCGACATCGAGCCCTACATCCTCACCGACTGGAAGCTGCCCGACAGCGGCGGCCTCCCGAACCGGTGGCTCGAGATCCTGGACACGCTCATCGAGCGCCGCGACGCCTCCGGGCTGCCGGTGCTGGTCGGGCCCGCGATCCCGCGCTGGCTGGACTCCTCGGCCTGCTGCACCTCGATCACGTGGAACGGCCAGACCAAGCCGCTCAGCGACCACATCCAGGACATGACCGACTACATCGCGATCATGGACTACCGCGACACGGCCGACGGCAGCGCGGGCATCATCGCCCAGGCGCAGCACGAGATCGACTACGCGAACCAGATCGGCAAGCCGCATTCGGTCGTGGTCGGCATCGAGACCAAGGACCTCTCCGGTACGGGTGACCCCGAGACCGTGACGTTCTGGGAGGAGGGACGCACCTACCTCGAGGGCGAGCTCGACAAGACGTACACCGCGTTCCAGGACGACGCCTCGTTCGGCGGCATCGCCATGCACCACTACGACGACCTGCTGATGCTGCCGTCGGCGTGGGACGACACTCCGCCCGTGTACTACCCCGTGCCGGGTGCGGGACCAGGGGGTCCGGCGCTGCCGTAGGTTCCTGTCGTTGCGGGGCAGTTCCTTCGGGGGCTGCCCCGCTTCGGCTGTCCGGCGACACCGTCCGTTCATCCGACGTTCCATTCGGAGTACGGCGGTCTCGTAATTGCCCGTCACCTTCGGGAGTTGGAATACCGATGTTCTCGGAATTCCGAGGACTCTCCTCCCGAAAGGTCATCATGCGCCGCTTCACCCTGCCCGTCGTCGGCCTCCTGGGCGTGGCCGCCCTCGCCCTCACCGGATGCCAGAGCCCGACCGCCGAGGCGGCTCCGGCCGATCCCGACGCCCCCATCACGATCGCCACGATCCCCGTCGGCGAAGACCCCACCGCCGAGAACCCCGTCGAGGTGTTCGCCGAGCTGCTCGAAGCCGCGACCGGCCGCGACGTCGAGATCACGGATGTGCCCGACTACCTGAGCGTCGTCGAGGCGATCCGCGCCGACCACGTCGACATCGGCATCATGAGCGGGTTCCCCTCCGCGCTCGCCGTGAACACCGGAGAGGTCGATGCGCTGGTCGCGTTCCAGGGCGACGGCAAGCCGGTGTCGACCTGTGTCGTCCTCGAGGACTCGCCCATCCAGACCGTCGAAGACCTCGAGGGCAAGACCGTGGCGTTCGCCGATCAGGCCTCCAGCTCGGGCTACTTCATGCCCGTGTACATGCTGCACGAGGCCGGGCTCGAACAGGGCACCGACTACGAGGCCATCTTCGCGGGCGGGCACGAGGGCAGCTTCGCCGCACTGGAGCAGGGCCAGGTGGATGCCGCGTGCACCGCGGTCATGCTCACCGAGCTCGGAGCCCCGATGTTCCCGTTCGCGGACGGCGAGTGGCGTGCGGTGGGCGAGAGTCCGGCGATGGACATCCAGGGCGCCGTGCTCGGCCGCCCGTCGCTGGATGCCGAGACCCGCAAGGTGATCCAGGACGGAATCGCCGAGGTGTTCTCGCCCGAGAACGCCGAGCGTCTCGGCGCCTACGGTGCGTTCGCTGCGGCCCCGCAGACGGTCGACCCCAAGGGAGCGGACTTCGAGTCCTTCGCCGAGATCGCGGCCGTCGCCGGTGTCGAGCTCAAGGACCTCAAGTGACCCTGTCCAGCCCGCGCCTCGCGCCCCCGGCATCCGCTCCCGAGGCCCGCACGCCCACCGCCGAGCTGCGGCAGGCGCTTCCGCTCGTGACCGTGCGCGGCCTTCAGGTGGCGTACGACGAGAACACGGTGCTCGACGGCGTCGACCTCGACCTCTTCCCGGGCGAGATGGTGGCTCTGCTCGGGGCCTCCGGTTCGGGCAAGTCGACCCTGATGCGGAGCCTGACCGGGTTCGCGCCGATCTCCGCCGGCACGGTGCGGGTCGCCGGGCACGACGTCACGAATCTCGCCCGCGGCGAGCTGCGCACGCTGCGTTCCGAGGTCGGACAGGTGTTCCAGCAGTTCAACCTGATCCCGCGGCTCAGCGTCATGACCAACGTGCTCACGGGCGCGCTGCATGGTGCGGGGCCGATCAACCTGGCCGGGGGCTTCTCGACCGCGCACCGCCGCCGGGCGCTCGAACTGCTCGATCGAGTCGGCATCGCGCACAAGGCATCCGCCCCCGCGCGCTCGCTCTCGGGCGGACAGCAGCAGCGCGTCGCGATCGCCCGGGCCCTGATGCAGCAGCCGAAGGTGATCCTGGCCGACGAGCCGGTCGCCTCGCTCGACCCGAAGCTCGCGGGCTCGGTGCTCGAACTGCTGCGCGAGATCGCCACACACGACGGCATCCCGGTGCTCGTGAGCCTGCACGTGCTGCCCCTCGCTCTCGCGCACAGCGACCGGATCGTGGGGCTGCGGCACGGCGAGATGCTCGTCTCGGGCGCGACCTCGCAGCTGGATGCCGCCGCCCTCAGCCCGCTGTACGACGACGAGGAGGACGGCGATGAGCACGAGCACTGAACCGCGCGCAGACCGCACCGACCGCACCGCACGCCCCGCGCTCGATCCGGCCGAACGTGCCCGGCTCGAGAGCGCCTTCCGGGTGCCGCGCGCCCGCTTCCTGATCGGCCTGCCGGTCGCGTTCCTGCTGCTGCTCTGGTCGTTCAACGGCGCCGAGTTCAACTTCGTGAAGCTCGGCGAGGGCGCGATCAACATGGGTGAGTTCCTCTCGCGCCTGTTCCCGCCCGACTTCTCGAAGATCGGCACCATCCTGGCCCTGCTGCTCGAGACGTTCCAGATGGCGGTCGTCGGCACGGTGCTCGGCGCGGTGCTGTCGCTCATCGTCGCATTCGGGGCCACGTCCACCCTCGCGCCGAAGTGGCTGTATTACCCGACGCGCTGGATGATGAACATCATCCGCTCGGTGCCCGACCTGGTGTTCGCGCTCATGTTCGTCTCGGCTGTCGGGCTCGGCCCGTTCGCCGGCATCCTGGCCATGACGCTCGGGTCCATCGGCTCGATCGGCAAGATCTTCGCCGAGGCGATGGAGCAGGTCGACCGCGGGCCCGTCGTCGCGATGGAGGCCGTCGGCGCCTCGAAGCGACAGGTCATCCAGTACGGCATCCTGCCCCAGGCCGCGCCGCTCCTCACCTCGTACACGCTGCTGCTGTTCGAGGGGAACGTGCGTGGGGCGACCATCCTCGGCCTCGTCGGCGCCGGCGGCATCGGTCTGGAGTTGACCACGGCCATGCGCATGTACGACTACGGCCACCTCAGCGCCATCATCATCTGCATCATCGTGCTCGTCACGGTGATCGACCAGGGCAGCGCCCTCATCCGAAGGAGAATCACATGACCATCATCGACACCGACCTCGTCCTCAGCGCACCGGTCAACCTGCGCGACCTCGGCGGCATCGCGATCGATGGGGGCGTGCTCCGCGAGGGGCTCGCCATCCGCACCGACGACCTCGCCTACGTGACCGAACAGGTGGCCGACGACCTCGTCGCGGGCGGACTCACCGCCATCATCGACCTGCGCTCGCCGCTCGAGGTCTCGGTGACGGGACGCGGACCGCTCGCCGAGCACCCGGTCGCGTACCACCACCTGCCCCTGATCGCGGATGTCGGGGAGTCGATGGACCGCGACAAGCCCGCGCTCACCCATGAGGCGATGGGCCTGATGTACCAGCGCATGGTCGATGGAGCAGCGCCGCAGCTCGTGATCGCGCTCAACGTCATCGCGTACACGCCGGGGGCTGCGGCCTTCCACTGTGCGGCTGGTCGCGATCGTACGGGTGTGCTGGCGGCGATGCTGCTGCTCGCCCTCGGCGCCGCCGACGACGACATCGTCACCGACTACGCCCGCACGGGCGACAACATGGTGGCGATCATGGCGCGCACCGCACCTGTGATGGGGGCGATGTGGAAGGCGCTGGGCTTCGACGCCGACGCGCTCGGGAAGACCTCGTCGCTGCTGGAGGGATCGATGGACGTGTCGATGCGCAGCCTGCTCGACACCCTCCGCGCGCAGCACGGTGACCCGCTGACCCCGCTGCGCGCCGCGGGGCTCTCGGATGCCACGATCGCCCGGCTGCGCGAGCGGGCGCTCGCCGCGTGACGGTCCTGACGGCGGATGCCGGGGCCGCGGTTCGCCGCCGCCCCGGTCGTCCGCGTGACGAAGACCTCGACGGGCAGATCGTCGCGGCGACGCTGGAGATCATCGACGCCGGTGACGAGGTCACGGTGTCGCGCGTGGTCGCCCGCAGCGGGGTGAGCCGGGCGGCGCTGTACCGGCGCTGGCCCTCGCTCACGCTGCTGATCGCGGCGGCGCTCGACGTCGGCCGCGAGGTGCCGCCCGAGTATCCCGCGGATGCCGACCTGCACGAGATCCTGCTCGCGGGGCTCGGGCTCGGTGCCGACGGTGTCGCTCCCTCGGCGCCCGGATACTCGGAGGAACGATTCCGGCAGCGCATCCGCCTGGTCATGGCCGACCGTGCCCTGCAGCGGACGTACTGGGAGTCGCACGTGTCGCGACGCCGGGTGCCGCTGCAGAACGCACTCCGGGTGGGGATGGCGCGGAGCGAGCTGCGGAGTGACCTCGACGTCGAAGCCTGCTTCGATGCGATCGCCGGGGTGGCCTACTACCAGCTCGTCGTGCGCGGCGACCGGGTCAACGACCCCGCCGTCGTCGAGCGGATGCGGGCTGCGATCGAGGTGATCTGGCGCGGGATGGTGGCGTGAGAGCGAGTTATGTACATAATGCTTCTAAAGCCGCTTATGCCTATAATGGAGGCATGACCACTCTCACCCGCAGCATCCCCTCCAAGGATCTTCGCGACAGTCTCGCCGATGTGCTGGGCGGAGTCGCGTACGGGTCGGAGCGCGTCGGGGTGACGCGCCATGGCAAGCTCACCGCCGTCGTGATCAGCGTCGACGACCTCGAGCTGTTGGAGGAACTGGAGGCCGCGCGTGATGCGGCGGAGTTCCGTGCGGCGAAGGCCGCGGATGACGGCGAGCGCGTCTCGCTCGACGAGCTTCGCGCCGAACTCTCGTGACGGCCTATCGCGTCGAGTTCACCGCACCGGCCGCGAAGGAGATCCGCAAGCTCGACCCCCAGGTCAGGCGTCGCATCCTCGCCGGCATCGCCGCGCTGGAGAAGGAGCCGCGCCCGAGCGGCGTCCGCAAGCTGACCGGTTTCGACGACGCCTGGCGCATCCGGGTCGGCGATCACCGCGTGCTCTACGAGGTCGTCGACGACGTCGTGCTGGTGACCGTGTTCCGGGTTGCGCGCCGTCGGGACGTGTACGGCGACTTATGATTCTGCCTGCGGTCAGCTCTTCGTGAGGTCCTGCGCGAACATCACGAGGATGCCGCTGGGGCCGCGGAGATAAGTGAGCTTGTAGACGTCCTGGTAGTTCGCGACGCCGCGCAGTGGCTGGTAGCCGTGGCGGGCCGCGATCGCGAGCGACTCGTCGATGTCGTCGACCGAGAAGGCGATGCGGTGCATGCCGATCTCGTTCGGCAGGGTCGGCTCGGTCTCGATCGCATCCGGGTGGATGTATTCGAACAGCTCGATCTGGCCGCGTCCATCGGGGGTCTGCAGCACCGCGATCTTCGCGTGGTTGCCGTCGAGTCCGACCGCGGTCGCCGCCCACTCCCCGCTGACCTCGTCGCGACCGAGCACCGTGAGGCCGAGGTCGGTGAAGAAGGAGATGGTGGCTTCCAGGTCGCGCACGGCGATCCCGACATTCTCGAGTGTGATGGGCATGGGTGGGATGCTACTCGCGCTCGCCCACCCGTGTCAGCGCTAGTGCCCGAGCTTCTCGGCGCAGGCGACGCAGTACTCGGCGAACGGTCGGGCCTGCAGTCGTGCCGCGGGGATCGGCCGGCCGCAGTTCGCGCAGACGCCGTAGGTGCCGGCATCCACTCGCGCCAGCGCGTCGTCGACCTGTCGGAGTTCGGATGCTGCCGCCTCGGCGAGCCCGGTCAGCCGTGACCACTCCGACGAGAGCGTGACGCCCTCAGGGTCGTGTTCGTCGTCGTCGTTCGAGCTCTCGCGGTCGTGGGTGAGCTCGTCGAGGCTTGCGGCCCCCGCCTGCACCCGGGCCTCGGCCTGGACGCGCAACTCCTGCAGCAGCGCGCGGGGGTCAGAACTCATGCGCCCACTCTAGGCATCCCCGCCGACACCCCGGCCCCAACCGTCGCGCTTTCGCGTCGAGGTCGCAGGATCCAGGCGGAACTCTGCGACCTCGACGCGAATCTGCGACGCGCGCGCCTCAGGCGGAGTGGCCGCTCGTCGGCACCGAGTCGGTCGTCGTCGGAACGGCCACGGCCTTCATGCCGGGGTGATCGCGCTCGAGGGCCGCCCCCTCCATGTCGACGTTCGGCAGGATGCGGTCGAGCCAGCGCGGCAGCCACCACGCCGAACGGCCGAGCAGATGCATGAGCGCGGGCATCAGCAGCATCCGCACCACGAACGCATCGAGCAGCACGCCGAACGCGAGGCCGAACCCGATCGAGCGGATGATCGTCGACTCCGAGAAGATGAACCCGCCGAACACCGACACCATGATGAGGGCGGCGGCGGTCACGACCGAGCGGCCGGCACGGAAGCCCTGGGCCACGGCATCGCGCGCCGAGGCTCCGTGCACATACGCCTCGCGCATGCCGGAGGCGAGGAACAGCTGATAGTCCATCGCGAGCCCGAACAGGATGCCGACGAGGATCACCGGCAGGAAGCTCAGGATCGGCCCGGTGCTGTGCAGCCCGATGATCTCGGCGCCCCAGCCGAACTGGAACACCGCCACGATCAGACCGTATGTCGCGAACAGCGAGAGTACGAAGCCGCCGGTCGCGATGAGCGGCACCAACAGCGAGCGGAACACCACGATCATGATGAGCAGCGAGAGGCCGACCACGACCACGAGGTACAGCGGCAAGACCCCGGCCAGAGCCTCGGAGATGTCGATGTTGATCGCGGCCTGACCCGCGACGCCCAGGATGATGCCGTCGCCGATCGCCGGCATGGCGCGGAGGTCCTGTACGAGCTTCTCGGTGGAGGCGCTGTTCGGACCCTCCTCGGGGACGACCTGGAACGCGAGGAGCGTGTTGTCGTCGGACGTGGCGATCGGAGCGACCGCCGCGACGTCGTCCTGGTCGGCGATGGCCTGCGCGATCGTGACCTGCGTGGAGAGCAGATCGTCGTCGGTGACCGCGTCGTCGAGGGTCGCGGTGACCAGCAGGGGACCGTTCGCACCTTCGCCGAACTGCTCGTCGACGGTCTGGAACGCGCGGTAGCTGGTCGAGTCGCTCGGTTCGCTCGACCCGTCGGGCAGACCGAGTCGCATCGACATCGCGGGGATCGCGATGATGAGCAGCGCGACCACGCTCACGAGCGTGGTGACCACCGCGCGCAGGGTCGACATCCGCTTCACGGGCTTGCCCGCGGCGTGCTCCTGCCCGACCGTCGCGCGAGCGCGGCGGCTGAGCAGACGGTCGCCGACGAGCCCGAGGATGGCGGGCGCGAGGGTGATCGCGACGAGCACGGCGACCGCGACGCACACTGCGCCGACCGTGCCCATGAGGCCGAGGAACGGGACGCCGGTCACGTTGAGCGCGAGGAGCGCGACGATCACGGTCGTGCCGGCGAACACCACGGCGGTGCCGGACGTGCCGGTGGCCAGGCCGATGGATTCGCGCACCGGAACGCCGGCGAGCAGCTGCTTGCGGTGCCGGTTGACGATGAAGAGCGAGTAGTCGATGCCGACCGCGAGGCCGAGCATCACGCCGAGCACCGGTGTCACGGACGCCATGTCCACCACGCCGGAGAACGCGAGGGATGCCGTGACTCCGACACCGACGCCGACGATGGCGGTGACGATGGGGAGGGCTGCGGCGATGAGCGAGCCGAGCATCACGATGAGGACGATCGCGGCGAACACGAGACCGACCGCCTCGCCGACGCCGAAGATCTCGGGCACGCCCTGCGCGATGTCGGTGCCGAAGTCGACCTCGGTGCCGTCGATCGGAGCGGATGCGAAATGGTCGATCGTGCCCTGCTTGACCTCTTCGGAGAGTTCGAGGCGCGGGTCGACGAACGAGATGTTGACGATCGCGGTGGACCCGTCTTCCGACACCACGCCGATGCCGTCGGCCAGGTCGAGGAGGGTCGAGCCCAACTCCGCCTGGTCGGCGTTCTCCTGCAGGGTGATGCGGGACTGATCGAGCTTCGCGTTCTGGGCCTCGAGCTCGGCTGCCTGCGCGTTCAACGCCGCCACCTGGGCGTCGAGGGCGGCGAGCTGCTCGGGGCCGGCGCCGGCCTGCTCCGCCTGGGTGCGGGCCGGCGTGAGCTGGGTGAGGCCGGCTTCGATCTGGGCCCTGCCCTCGTCGAGCTTCGTCTGCCCAGCGTCGAGCTGGGCACGACCGTCGGTGATCTGCTTCTCGCCGTCGGCGAGCTCCTTCGCGCGATCGGCCTGCTGCTTCTGCGCGTCGAACGGATCGATCACGGAGGCGACGCCATCGAGATCCTCGGCGCTGGCAGCGAGATCGGAGATGTCCTGCTTCTGCTCGTCGGTGAACGCTGAACCTTCGGTGGTGCGATAGACGACCGTTCCGGTGCCGCCCGCGGAATCCGGGAGCTTGTCGGCGAGCTCGTCGGTCACGGCGCCCGATGCGGTGCCGGGGATGTCGAAGCTGTTGCTCAGCGTGCCCCCCAGTGTGAGGAAGGCGCCGACGCCGAGGCCGAGGATCAACACCCACGACACGATCACCGTCCACGCCTTGCGTGCAGCGAACGAACCCAGACGGTAAAGCAGTGAAGCCACAGTGGTCTCCTTCAGACTCGAAAGATCATACGGCACGTCTCGTCTAGACATCTTTGGCTATCCTGAGAGCATGGTCAACGAGCATCGGAGCGGGCCCGTGCGCAGCACCGCGGCGCGCGAAGCGATCCTCGATGCGACCTCGCGACTCTTCCACGCGCAGGGGTACGACCGGCTCACGATCGAGGGCATCGCGAAGGAAGCGGGGGTCGGCAAGCAGACCATCTACCGCTGGTGGCCCTCGCGGGGTGCGCTCATCGCGGACTGCCTGGTCGACGGGCGCCTCATCCCCGTGGACTTCGTCGTGGCGGACACCGGCGACCTCCAGGGCGATGTCGAGGCGTGGCTGCGTTCGGTGCTGTCGATCCTCGAGGCCCCTCAGGGGCAGGCCCTGCTGCGGTCGCTCGTCGCCGCGGCCGCCGATGATGCCGAGGTCGGTGTGCACTTGAGCGAGAGCCTCGGGGTCGAGAAATACCTGTCGGAGCGCCTGCGCGGCGGCATCCGAGACGGGCAGCTGCCGGCCGATGCACCGATCGCCCAGATCGGCAGGGCCATCCTGGGGGCGATCATCGTGGAGTCGCTCGGTCGTGAGGCTCGCGATCCCGGTGGGGTCGTCGACCTGGTCCGGTACCTCTTCGCCCGCTGAGCTTCCGTCGCGCCGGGGGTACAGGGACTCGGTCATGTCAGGCGGCCTCGCTCGCCGGTTCGCGCTTCTCGCCCCGATCGGTGCCCGAATGCGAAGGCTCCGGCATCGGCTTGGTGGCGAGGTCGGGCGCGCTTGGTCGCCATCGCGTCGACCGCCTCGTCCACCCGATCGCGGCGCGAGGTCAGGACCAGGGCGGTGCCGGTGCCCGCATCCTCGACGATCGTTCGGCGGCTGTCCTGGATGCGACTCATGACACCTCGGGCGAAGCCCCGCAGGAAGCCGCTGCGTGCACGCCGCTTCTCGGACTCCGTGTGCCAGTGGTAGATCTCGCGCTGCACGGACCACCACTTCCGCATCGCGACCATGGCCTGCACCTCGAGGCTCGCGGTGAGGGTGCGCACCTGCGTGACGTCGGACGCATACCCGACCAGAAGCAGGCCCGCGCCGACGGGAACCTCCATGCCGAGCGGCCGCACGGTGCCCAGCGCCTGCGCGACACCCGAGCCGATCTCCTGCAGATCCCGGGCGTACACGCCGCTGAACAGCATCCGCTCCTGAACGATCTGCTCCTGTGTCTGGCCCAGCCGGCCACGGCGTTCGTCGATGCGGGCCTGATCTATGCCGTACTTCACGATCAGCCGCTCGGCGTGCTCGGTCAGAGCCTCTGCCTCTTCCGGTGTCGTGCTCTCGGCCTTCGCCAGCAGCTTCGCGATCAGGTCGAGCTTCGCCTCGGTCATGGCATCCCCCTTGGTGGTGTGTGATGCCTCGTATCCTCCGCGGGGTCACCCGCATTCAGAGGGTCGATCACGGTGCCTGGGGAGAAACCTGTTTCGCGGCGTCCTGGGGAGGGATGCTGTGCGCGGGGTGGGGCATGAAGCCGTGGCTACTCGAGCCACTCCGTGACGAAGCGGTCGTTCGCATGGATGTGCGTGGCCTCGTAGGTGCCGCCGTCGAGCACCTCGAAACGGTGGGAGACGAGCGCGGGGACGACGAGGATCTGCCCTCCGGCGCCGACCACCTGATCGTCGCCGACGGTGAACAGCGCGCGGCCGCGACGGATCACGAACGTCTCGGCGTACGGATGCCGGTGCAGACGTGGTCCTCGACCGGGTGTCGTGATGAACTCACGCATGATGCTCACGGGTGAGCCGAGCAGGTACCCCTCGATGTCTTCGTCAGTGGTGAGGTCTCTGAGGTGGATGGTCATGGTTCCTCCGTTCCCGCCCGAGGGTACGCCTGGCGAGGCCGCGTCGCACTCTCTCATCGAGGTCGCACGCAATCCTGGAATCCGTGCGACGCGGGTGCGGAACTGCGACCTGGGGGCGGAGGAGCCGGCCGCTCTCAGCCGAGGATGAGCGTGATCACGGTCGCGCCGCCACCGCCGAGGATGAGCGCGATGATCACGGTCCACGCGACGATGCGGATGCGACGGTTGCGCTTCTCGCCGAGGTCGCCGTAGTCCTCTTCGTTCGGGTTCTGCCGGCTCACGTCGCTCATGCGCTGACCTCGGTGACCGTTGGGCCGAAGTACGAGGGGAGCGTGGCCTGCGAGCGCTCGCGCAACTCGGCGATCGACACGGTGAAGACGTCCTGCACCTCGAGCTTCGCGCCCTCGGTGTCGGTCACGCCGATGCGCATCACCGGGTAGTCGCGTCCCTCGCAGAGTCCGCGGAACTTCACGTCGTCTTCACGCGGCACGGTCACGAGCACGCGACCGGTCGACTCCGAGAACAGGGCGGATGCGGCATCCACGCCGTTGCTCTCGATGATCTCGTTCAGCCAGACGCGGGCGCCGACACCGAAGCGCATGACGCCCTCGGCGAGAGACTGCGCGAGGCCGCCTTCGGAGAGATCGTGCGCCGAGGAGATCAGCCACTCGTCGCGGGCGGCGGAGAGCAGACCCGCGAGGCGCTTCTCGCCGGCGAGGTCGACATTGGGCGGGAGTCCGCCGAGGTGGTCGTGCACGACGTCGGCCCAGGCCGAACCCGAGAGCTCGGTCGAGGTGGTGCCGAGGAGGTAGATGTTCTGACCCTCGTCCTGCCATCCGGAGGGGATGCGGCGCGAGACGTCGTCGATGATGCCGAGCACGCCCACGAGCGGGGTCGGGTGGATCGGCACGTCGCCGGTCTGGTTGTAGAACGAGACGTTGCCGCCGGTGACCGGGGTGCCCAGCTCGTAGCATCCGTCGGCCAGGCCGTCGACCGTCTGACCGAACTGCCACATGACCTCGGGGTTCTCGGGAGA
Organism: Microbacterium sp. ISL-59; assembly: GCF_018613945.1. Taxonomy (NCBI): domain Bacteria; kingdom Bacillati; phylum Actinomycetota; class Actinomycetes; order Micrococcales; family Microbacteriaceae; genus Microbacterium; species Microbacterium sp. ISL-59. Next base: position 1,002,360 of record NZ_JAGGPG010000002.1, on the reverse strand, counting down.
GCCGAAGTTGAGGCAGTCGGTGATGGCCGTGGGCACGGCGCCGGTGACGGCGACGTTGCGGTACGCCTCGGCGAGGGCCAGCTGTGCGCCCGCGTACGGGTCGAGCTGGCAGTAGCGGCCGTTGGCGTCAGTCGAGATGGCGAAGCCGAGGCCCGACTCCTCGTCGACGCGGATCATGCCGGCGTCGTCGGGGAAGCTCAGTGCCGTGTTGCCGAGCACGTAGTAGTCGTACTGGTTGGTGATCCAGCTCGTGTCGGCCAGGTTCGGCGAGGCGACGAGGGCGAGGAACTGCTCGCGCAGCGTCTCGGGATCGTTCGCACGGGGCAGGTTCTCGGCGGCATCCGCCTGCAGGGCGTCGATCCACGTCGGGTAGGCGACCGGACGGTCGTAGACGGGGCCGTCGACCGCGACGGTCGAGGGGTCGACGTCGACGATGCGCTCGCCCTGCCAGTCGATGATGAGGCGTCCGTCGCCGGTGACCTCGCCGAGCACGGAGGTCTCGACCTCCCACTTGTTCACGACCTCGAGGAAAGCGTCGAGCTTCTCGGGAGCGACGATCGCCATCATGCGCTCCTGCGACTCCGACATGAGGATCTCCTCGGCCGTGAGCGTGGGGTCGCGCAGCAGCACGTTGTCGAGCGAGACCTTCATGCCGCTGTTGCCGTTGGCCGCGAGCTCGCTGGTCGCGCAGGAGATGCCGGCGGCGCCCAGGTCCTGGATCGCCTCGACGAGCTCGGCCCGGTACAGCTCGAGGCAGCACTCGATGAGCACCTTCTCGGCGAACGGGTCGCCCACCTGCACGGCGGGGCGCTTGGTCGGACCGGTGGAGTCGAAGGAGTCGGAGGCCAGGATGCTCGCGCCGCCGATACCGTCGCCACCCGTGCGGGCGCCGAAGAGCACGACCTTGTTGCCGACGCCGGTCGCGTTGGCGAGCTTGAGGTCTTCGTGGCGCAGCACGCCCACCGCGAGCGCATTCACGAGCGGGTTCGCTTGGTAGACGGAGTCGAAGACCGTCTCGCCGCCGATGTTCGGCAGGCCCAGGCAGTTGCCGTAGAAGCTGATGCCGCTGGTCACGCCGTGCACGACGCGGGCGGTGTCGGGGTGGTCGACCGCGCCGAAGCGCAGGGCGTCCATGATCGCGACCGGGCGAGCGCCCATCGAGATGATGTCGCGGACGATGCCGCCGACGCCGGTCGCCGCACCCTGGAAGGGCTCGATGAACGAGGGGTGGTTGTGCGACTCGGCCTTGAAGGTGACGGCCCAGCCCTCGCCGACGTCGACGACGCCCGCGTTCTGGCCCATGCCCACCATGAGGCGTTCCTTCATCTCGTCGGAGACCTTCTGGCCGAAGCGGCGCAGGTAGTTCTTCGACGACTTGTAGGAGCAGTGCTCCGACCACATCACGGAGTACATCGCCAGCTCGCCCGACGTGGGGCGACGGCCGAGGATCTCCTTGATGCGCGCGTACTCGTCGGGCTTGAGTCCGAGTGCCGCGTACGGCTGCTCCTTCTCGGGCGTCGCGATCGCGTTCTCGACGGAGTCGGGGACGTGCTGGGGGGAAGGTGCAGGGGCGGTGGTCACGCGCACTCCAAAGGAAGGGGCCGGCGGGGCAAGCTCAGTCTACCGGCGCGGGTGAGGCGGCTCTCCCGCGAGTGCGGGAGGTCAGATGCGGTCGGCGCGGATGGCGTCGAGGATCTGTGCGGATGTCTCGTCCTGTTGCTGCGGTGGGTGCGACAGGGCGCCCTTCTTCGTGGGGAGGGTGACCCTTCCGGTGCGCACGAGTCGCGACCACGCGGTGTCACGATCGCTCTCGGTGAGGGCGGCAGCGATGTCTCTCCTCGTGTGAAGCACGCGATGGACTCGCACGGCGTCCGGATCATCGGTGTAGATGACGAGGTACGGATGGTTTCGAAGAGGGAAGGCGCGGATGTCGGGAATCTCGGTCACCAGCTCGAAGCGCACCGATCCCAGCGAGGGATACGCAGCGAGCCGGCTCATCGCATGCTGGAGGTCGTCGATGAACGCGATCGCGACCGGCGGCCCTGCTTCGCCGAGGTAGCGCGTGACCGCGCCGTCGATGTCCTCATCCGCCCGCCTGGTGGTGACGACTCGCCCCGCAGTCACGCGTCGGCGGCGTCTGCGTGGACGCGGTCTCGGAGGCGATCGAAGTACGCCTGGTCCACTTCGGAACCCGGCCCCGACGTCATCCCGTCGACAACCAGGGATCGCAACTGCTCGCGGGCCTGCTCATGGCGGATCAACTCACGCATGAACTCGCTGCTGTTGCTGTAGCCGCGCTCGGCCACCTGCGTTTCGACGAAGTCCTTCAGCGCGTCCGGAAGAGAGATGTTCATCGTGGCCATGCCTCCACGCTAATACCGATGGCAAAGTTTGTCATCGCACTAGTGAACGTCATCGCCGGCACCGGCTCTGCCCCGTGGCCGCTCAGTTGCAGTGAATGAGGAAAGGTCGCGAAACTCCCGGAATCAGGAGGGCGAGTCGACCCATGCAGAGAGCCGACACGGATGCAGGGAGTACGGACGGATGTAGGGAGATTCGCGCGCTTTCGCCCCTGCATCCGGCCACACTCCCGACAGGTGTACCGCCCCGAGCGAGCACGCCGCCCCGCCCGCCGCCGGTCACACGGGAGGCCACTGCGGATGCCGCGCGACAGCGACCCGCGCCGCGAGATCCGCGAGCACGAGCGAGCCGGCACCGCCGACCCCGACCACCTCGGCCCACCCGAGTGCGAGCAGGGCATGCCCCGCGGCGCTCGGGTGGAACGCGTCGTCGAGCAGCCCCCACGGCATGCCCTCGTTGCCCGGACCGGTTCCGACCGAGAACTCCGCGAACGCAGCGTACTGATCCACCAGAACCACACCGTCCCGCGCGGCCACATCGCGGATCGCCTGCGCGAACTCGCCGATGCGTGCGCGGTCGGGCGCGTGCAGCAGGCCGACGGTCGGCGGCGTCTGCAGCACGGGGATTCCCCCGCCCGCCCGCACCCGCCGCACGAACTCCGCGATCGACTCCGCGAACGCCGACACCTCGATCACGGGGTCGAGCCACTCGGTGGTGCAGTCGTTCGTGCCGATCATGAGCGTCACCACGTCGGGCCGCCAGTGCGCCACGCGACGGTCGAAGTCCCCGAGGATCAGGTCGGCACGCCACCCCGTGATCGCCGTGTTGATCACGGCATCCTGCACCCGCCCGGCATCGCCGCGGATCAGCTCGTGCAGGTGGTCGCCGTAGCTGCGGGCACCGCGGGTGTGGATCAGGCCGTGCGTGATCGAGTCGCCCGTGAACACCCAGGTGGCCGGCGCCCCGGAGGCGAGGAGCCCCCGGAGCGCCGCGCGGTCATCCGTCAACGGCTCACCTGAAGCTGCACGTCGATGAACCGCGGACGGTAGATCGAGGCGTCGTCGTACACGTCACCCACGTTGTCGAAGGTGTTCACGTTGTAGGAGACGAGGATGCCGTTGCCCTGACGCAGATTCGGATGCTCGTGCGCGTTGTAGGTGAACACGTCGGGGTCTCCGTAGCTGCCGAGCGCCCCGGTCTCGGGTGTGCGGTACAGCTCGACCGGGTCGGTGAACGGACCCGTCGGCGAGCACGAGGTGCGCGCGACGATGCGGGTGCTGAACAGCTCGGACGTGTCCTGCGTCACGAGCAGGTAGCCGTCGCGGAAGGGGGCGACGCTGAACTCGTTGGCCACGTAGGGCACCACGGGCACGGCATCCGCCTCGTTCGCGGCCCAGGTCGAGCCGTTCCAGTACGTCCACGTGCCCTTCAGGCCGTCCTTGCCCTGCACCTTGGCGACGTAGGCCGAGCGCACTCCGCCGGGGTCGGCGATGCCGTAGATGTAGGTCGTGCCGCGTTCTTCGAGGGTCCACGAGCCCCAGTTGATGCCGGTCGCCGAGGGGAGGTCCACGATGCCCTCGAGCTGCAGCGTCTGACCGTCGAGCGTGGCGAGCCGGTTCGCGGTCCACGCGAAGTCCCACTGCCCCGTGCCGGTTCGGGCGAACTGCAGCAGCGGCACCTGCACCGTGCCGTGACGGCCGGGCGTCGGGTCGCCGATCCAGTACCACTTGCCGTCGGGCTCGGGCGGGATGATGCCGGCCGGGTCGTCGGGGGTGCCGCCGGTGATGGTCGTGAGGTCGCCACGGCGGTCCCGCACCACGACGGAGTTGTTCACGAACGGAGAGTCGGTCGGACGCGAGCCGTCGGGGTTCACGGTGCCGAGGAACGTATCCGAGAAGAACCAGCCGGTCTTCCCCTTGCCGAGCGGCATCGAATAGGTGCTGTCGCCGCCGGTCCACTCGCCGCCGGTGTTCCCGTAGGTCGTGAACGTCTCGGTCAGATCCTGGTTCACGCTCGATGTCGCCGTGAGCGTCTTGTCGACCAGCGAGCACTGCCCGTGTCCGTGCCCGCCGCCGTGCCCGCCGCCGGCCGGAACCGCCGCGCTCGCCGGGGCCGCGAACAGCGCGCCCGCGCACAGGGATGCGGCGGCGAGACCCGCCGCGATCATGCGTCTTCTCATCTCGATCACTCCTTCGTGTTCGTGTGGGGGTACTGCGAGGACGGCTCAGCGCCCGGGGGTTTCGGTGATCCCTCCCGAGGCGTCGATGTCGTAGGTCTTCTCGCCGACACGCAGGCCGCGCAGCACCGCATGCGGGTCGAGTGCGGCGACACAGCCGGACGCGCGCACCGTGCCGTCGGCCGCGACCGAGACGCCGAACAGGGCCTCGATCACGAGCTCGACCCAGGCGCCCGACGACGAGCACGACCAGTCGATGATGTACGGCAGCTGCGGCGGAGCCTTGCGGGCGCCGCCGTTGATCCCGGGCACGGCCTCCTCCACGAAATGCGCCTGTCCCATCGGTCCCTGGTTCGCCGTGCGCGACAGCCCCTCGACCCACGACGTGAGCACCTCGGGAGCGCCGAGGGCGGCCAGGGCGCGTCCGGCATCCGCGGGCCAGGCGGGGTAGGCGCCGTTCCACTGGTGGTCGGGTCGGGGGCTGTAGCTGGCGTCGGGGTCCCACGGTGAGAGCGCGCGCATCCAGTTGTCGGTCTGCAGCTCGCGCTGGAAGAACGAGACCATCTCGTCGCGGATGCCGGGGGCGAGGTCGTCGGCGATCGTCGTGCCGACCACGCTGAAGTCGTAGCAGTGCCGCACCGGCAGCAGCGTGCGGTCGGGCTGTCCTGCGGCGAAGATGCCCTGACCGGGAAGGTAGCGCTCGATCACGGCGGGAAGCAGGGCGTCGGCCTCCGCGCGCAGCTCGCCGCCGCCGGCGGAATCACCCTGCAGCTCGGCGAGCGCGGCAGCCGTCCGCATGCTCCAGACGTTCGCGGCGTTGAGGCTCGCGACCTCGTGCGTGTACGAGCTGACGCACTCCAGCAGGTTGTCGATCTCGCCGTAATCGGCGAGGGCCGTGCCTGCGCGTAACTTCTTCCACGCCATCGCCCACTGCCGTACCGACTCGGCGACTGTCTGATCGCCGACGATCTCGTCGAGGAACGCGGTGTCGCCCGTGAAGCGCACGTAGTCGTGCACGAGCCGGGTCATGGCGTAGTCGTTCACGGAGTACCAGCGGCCGACCGGCCCGCCGGTGAGCGACGAGGTGCCGAAGTGCGAGTGGATGTCGAGCGAGATCCAGTGCCGCACCTGGTTGCGCATCTCCGCGGGGTCGAGCAGTGCGTGGCTGACCGAGCTCAGACTGTAGTCCCAGATGAACGTGGTGGTGCCCCAGTAGTTGGGCATGAGGGTGTCGTACGAGCGGCCGAGCACGTTGCCCGCGAAGTCGCGGCGGAACCAGATCACGCCGAGCACCGCCCACCAGTACAGGCGGCGGAGCGGCGCGGATGCCGTCTCGAGCACGGGCAGCGCCCCGGAGAACTCTCCGTCGTCGGGGTCGAAGGCGGCGTGCAGCTGTCGGTTCCAGAACTCCTCGGCCGCGGCGACGGCACCGGGCACGTCGGCCATCACGGCGTCGTACGTCCGCGCCGCATCCGCCGCGGAGATCCCGACCGCCTGCACATAGGCGGTGCGCGCGGTGCCGCCGGCCGGCACGGCGAGCACCACCGACAGCTCGCCGCCACGACCGTTCCCGCCGATGCCGGCGTCGAACGCCTCGGGGAGTGAGGCCACTCCGCTCAGCGCCGATGATCCGCCCGCCAGGCCCTGCGCACTCCAGGCCGCGGCATCGGCCGATGAGAACAGCAGGCGCTCGCCGTCGACGGTCGCGGTGTCGCGCTCCGAGGGCGACTCGGCGTCGAGCCACGCCTCCTGCGAGCGGGTGACCCGGGCGGCTGCCGAGAGCCCGATCCGCACCTCCCGATCCTGCGATCCGGTGTTGCGCACCGCGATGTCGATCGCCACCGCCGTCTTCCCCGGCACGCACACCGTCGTCGTCTCGATCTCGAGTTCACCGACGGTCGCCCGCCGCACCACCCGATCCGCCCGCCACTCGTGCGTGACGGGCACGCCGTACGACGCGAACAGCCGGCCGTCGACGAACAGCACCGCGGTCTGGGTGAGCCCCTGCGACACGGGCGGGAACTGCACGGCGCTGATCGCGGTCAGGTCGTGGTCGACGCGCACGGTGCCGAACATGTTCGTGAGGCCGGTCGGCGCGATCATGTCGTCGTAGTGGTGGGTGACCGCATCGGCGGCGAGGTCCTCGACGGTGGGGATGAGCGGATGCATGATGCCTTTCGAGGGGCGGGGCGAGGGGCGGGAGAGGGGGTCAGTACTGGCCGAGCGCGAGGCCCTTGGCGAAGAACCGCTGCGTGCAGAGGAACAGGATCACGGTGGGGAGCGAGACGAGCACGGCCGCGGCGAGCACGACCGACATCTGCGCGCCGCCATAGGTGCTCTGCATGCCGGACAGGGTCGTGATGATCGGGCGGATATCGTCGGACTGGCTGAGCGTGAGGCCGAGCAGCAGGTCGTTCCACACGAAGGTCGCCTGCAGGATGAAGATCGCGACCAGCGCGCTCGACGCCATCGGCAGGTACAGCCGCACGAAGATGCGCCAGGTGGTGGCGCCGTCGAGCACCGCGGCCTCGAACACGTTGTGCGCGACGCCGGTGAAGAAGTTGCGCATCACGAAGGCCGAGAACGGGATCGAGATCACCGTGTAGATGATCACCATGCCCACGCGGGTGTCGAAGAGTCCGATGCGCGAGTAGGCGTCGAACAGCGGCAGCAGCACCATCTGCAGCGGGAACACCGTGCCGCCGAAGATCACGACGAACCACAGGAAGCCGCGCTTGAGCCGCAGTGCCACGATCGCGTACCCGGCCGCGGCGCCCACGAGCACGGCGATGGTCGGCGAGACGATCGAGTAGATGAGGGTGCTGAGGATGCTGTCGCCGAGGCCCGAGAGCTCGAACGCGTCGGCGAAGTTCTCGAACAGGTGGAACTCGGTGGGGATCCACGACTCCTTCGAGGTGAAGGTCATCGGGTCCTTCATCGCGTTCACGACGAGGAGGTACGCGGGCAGCAGCCACACGATCCCGAGGATGACGAGGACGGCCGTTCTGATGATCTTCGACATCACATCTCCTTCTTCGGGGAGAGCTGCTGACGCAGGTACAGCACCGAGGCGACCAGGGTGATGACGGTGAGGAACACCGCGATCGCCGAGCCGAGTCCGTAGTCGCTGTTCACGAACGTCTCCTTGTACATCGTCAGCGCGAGGGTCTCCGAGACGGTGCCCGGACCACCCTTGGTCATGCCCCAGACGATGTCGAAGGTCTTCAGGCTCGCGACGATCGAGAGCCCGACGACCACCGCCGTGAGCGGGCGGAGCATCGGCCAGAGGATGCTGGTGAACAGGCGCACGCCGCCGGCGCCGTCGATGCGGGCGGCCTCGAGCGGCTCCTTCGGGATGGCCTGCAGGCCGATGGTGAACAGCAGCGCGTTCACGCCGACGCCCTGCCACGACGAGGCGATGATCATGACGATCGTGTTGAGCGGAGCATCCAGCAGCCACCGCGGCGGCTCGGTCACGCCGAAGGCGGCCAGGGCCTGGTCGAGTGCTCCGCCGGAGGAGAGGATGAACGACCACACCACGCCGACGCCGATGCCGGACAGGGCGTAGGGGATGAGGAAGGGGAGGCGCAGCCAGATGCCGCCGCCGAGGTTCCAGGTGAGCAGGGCGATCGCCAGGCCGATGCCGACCGGGATGATCAGGGTGCCGATCACCCAGAGCACGGTGTTCATCGCCGAGCCCACGAAGTCGCCGTCGGTGAACATCTCGACGTAGTTGTCGAGCCCGATCCAGTCGGGGCTGCCGAGACCGTTGTACTTCGTGAAGCTGAGGAACACCGTCCACAGCAGGGGGAGGTAGAGCAGGATCGCGACCAGGATCACGCCCGGGGCGATGAAGCCCCGGGCGGACCACTGGTACGGCGACTTCTGATGCGCCATCCGACGCTTACTCCTGCTCTGCCCAGTGCTTGTCAGCCGTGGCCTGGATCTTCTCCAGGAACGGCATCGGGTCGCCGGGGTTGGCGTTGAAGGCGCCGAACTGCTCGATCGCGGTGGTCACGATCTCGGTCGGCATGGCCTCGAAGAACCGGTCGTACAGCATGTAGTCGTCGCCGGCGATCGTGGTGCCGAGTTCGGCGAGAGCGGGGTCTGCGACCTTCGCGTTCGGGTTGAACGCTACGTCGCCGTGGGCGTCGTTCCAGGCGGTCTGCGCGTCGGGCGACATCCACCACTCGGCATAGGCGAGACCGAGGTCGCGCTGCTTGGAGTTCTCGGCGGTGCAGATCGGGCCCGATTCGACGGCGACCGGGGTGGCGTCGAGGTCATCGTTGACGGCCGGGATCGCGAACATCCCGTAGTCGTCGGTGGTCATGCCCGCGCCCTCGAGGTTGCCCGCGAAGAACGTGCCGAAGTTGATCATGGCGTAGTCGCCCTGCTTGAGGCCGACCGCGGGATCGGTGGTGCTGCCCGCGTCGCTGAACCAGCCGGCCTCCTGCTCTTCGAGCCACACGTTCATGACGTCGACGATCTCGGGGTCGGTGTACTTGACGTCGCCCGTGGTGAGCCCGGCGTACAGGTCGGGGTCGGTCGAGGCGACCAGGTGCTGGAACCACTGGAAGGTGAAGAGCACGCTGGTCTGGTAGTACGGGGTGACCCCGGCATCCTTCAGCGTCTCGGCGGCGTCGTTCAGCTCGTCCCAGCTGGTGGGCACTTCGATGCCGTTGTCGGCGAAGGCGGCCTTGTTGTAGAACATGATCCAGTAGGCGATGTTCATCGGCACGCAGTACTGCTTGTCGTCGTAGGTGTAGCTGTCGCGCAGGTCTTCGCTCACCCAGCCCTCGTCGACCGCCTTGGTCCAGATGTCGGTGGTCTCGGCGACCAGGCCCTCGTCGACCAGCTGCTTGAGCGAGTCGCCGGTGTGCCAGGTGAACAGGCCGGGCGACTTGTCGGTGCGGAACGACTGTTTGATGAAGGCGTCGTACTGGTTCGCGTCCGAGTAGCCGGTGGTCTTGAGGGTGATGTCGACGGCCTCGCCGCTGACCTCGTTGAGCGACTCGAAGTCGGGCTTCCACGCCGCCTTGTCGGTGTAGAAGTTGAGCGTGCCGGTCACCTCTCCGGCGTCTCCGGATCCGGAGTCGCCGGAGCACCCGGCGAGGGCCAGGGTGCCGAGGAGGAGACCGGCCGCGGCAGCGGCGATCGTGCGTCGCGAAATCATTCAGAACTCCCTTGTTCGTTTGGTATCGTTACCAGAAATCTGGTTTCACGGTACCAAGGTGATGAGTGCGGTGCAAGGGATTCCCGCGGGAATCCGTCGCGATGGGTGCTGCATTCGGGTTGCTGTGTGCGGTTTCCGTGTTCAGTTGTCGCTCGTGCGCGAGCCGCGCACGTACGCCTTGACGGTCGCGAAGCGGGCGCTGCGCGAGTTCTCCGTGCGCTCGATCCGGTACGCCCCCACTGCGGCCGGGACGATGAACGTCTCGGCGTAGTGGATGACGAAGGGCTCGAAGGCACCGGTCGGGCTGACGACCTGCACCTCATCCCCCTCGACGAGGTTGAGCACGTTGACCGTGCCCTCGGTGTCGTGGTCGGCACCCTCGGTGAACCAGTGCCGGCGCACCTCGATGAACTCGAGCTCGTGCAGGCCCGTGCTCTCCTCGGTTACGTCGCCCTCGGTGCGGATGGTCTTCACCTGGCCGAGGAGGTTGTCGCCGACCCACGTGGTGTCGCGGTCCCACTGGATGTTGCGGGCGCCGTGGTCGAGGTGCACGGGGCGGGGGATGCCGTCGAGGCCGACGCGGCCCCAGTCCCAGAGCTTGAAGGTGAAGATGAACGGCGTCGCCGAGATCTCCAGCACCATCGAGTTCGCGCCCGAGCAGTGCACGGTCCCGGCGGGGATGGCGAAGTGGTCGTGCTTGCGGGCAGGGAACGAGTTGACGTACTTGTCGGCGGGGAACGGATGCTCGCCGTCCTGCGCCGTCGCCAGATCCTGCAGCATCTCGGTGCGGTCGATGCCCTCCTTGGTGCCCAGGTACACCACCGCATCGTCGCCGACGTCGAGCATGTAGTAGCTCTCGTCCTGCGTGTAGTGCATGCCGAAGGTGTTCTGGATGTAGTCGGTCAGCGGGTGCACCTGCAGGCTGAGGTTGCCGCCGTCCATCGTGTCGAGGAAGTCGAAGCGGATCGGGAACTCGGCGCCGAAGCGCGAGAACGTCTTCGCGCCGAGCAAGTCGACCGGGCGGCGGAAGACCAGGTCGAGGGCGGGGATCTCGATCACGCCGCCCTCTCCCTCCAGCAGCAGCGAGTTCTCCTCGGGCACGCAGTCGAAGCACCACGCGTAGTTGTCCTTCGAGGGGTCGAGGCCGATGAGGTTCTTCATCCACTGGCCGCCCCAGACTCCGGGGTCGAAGAACGGTACGACGCGGAACGGCCGGTGCGCGGCATCCTTCAGTGCCTGGCGGAACGCGGTGCCGGTGATCATGCCGGCTTCGGGGGAGTCCGGATGCTGTTCGGCCGGGGCGATCGCGTTGCCGTCGAGCACGAAGTCGACCGTGTCGAACAGGCTGCGCTTGTGTCGGTCGGCGACGCGCCACTCGACGAAGAAGCCGCGCTTGTACTTGCGCAGGTTGTCTTCGGCGGCGTTGTCGGCGCGCCAGTTCGTGGCGCCCTTGCGCTGGCGCAGCTGGATCTCCCAGCGGGCCATGTCGACGAGCACGGTCGCGGAGGCGCCGTCGAGGCGCGGGGCGAGGAGCGCGGAACCCCAGCCGATCACGACGGTGGGGCTCTGGGTGATGCCGCCGGCGAGGGCGTCGAGCTTTCCGGCGTCGTAGAAGTCGGTCAGGGTGAAGTGGCTCATCACGCCGAAGACGCGGTCGTCGGTGAGGTTCGGGGCGATCAGCTGCTCGACCTCGGCGACCGGGCGGGCGGCGGTCTCGACGTCGACGACGGTCCAGTCCGGCAGGGCGTCGCGCACCGCGGTCGTGAGGGCGGGGACGTCGACTCCCGGGTAGGCATCGACGAGCAGCACGGGGGCGGTGCCGGTCACGCGGGCGCAGGCCTCGGCGAGCTCGGCGGCGGCGGTCCAGCCCTCGGCGCCGCGGAGGATGCGCTCGCCCGGGGGGAGCGCCACGGTGGGCTGGGTGTCGTAGCGACCTCGGGTCGTGTGCCCTTCGTGCATGTCGCTGATCGGGGTGGTCACTTTTCCTCCTGCGGTGTGGCGGTGTGAATGGTCGTGGCGCGGGCGAGGACGCTGAGTCCGCGGGCGACGGAGAGTTCGGGTTCGGGTGGGACGACGAAGTGCGGCGGCGTCATCGAGGGCCAGAGGTGTGCGCGCACGTGGGCCTCGATCGGGGCGCGGACGGCATCGCCCGCGCGCAGGATCCCGCCGGACAGGATCACCACGGCCGGGTCGTACGAGTGCACGAGCGAGGTGACGACCGCGCCCCACACGTGCAGGAAGCGGTCGCGGATGCCGGGGTGGGCGTCGGTCGTGAAGACCTCGGTCATGGTGGTGCCGGAGGGGAGCGCCCAGGTGCTCGCCAGCGCCTCGCCACAGCCGATGTTCCCGCACGGGCATATCGGTCCGTCGAGGTCGACCGTGAGGTGTCCGCCGAGGATGCCGGCGTGCCCGGTGCGTCCGCGCAGGGGCATGCCGTCGATCATGGCTGCGGTGCCGATGCCGGTGCCGAGGGTGACGAGCACCGCATCGCCCTCGCCGGCTGCGCTGCCCGTCGAGGTCTCGCCGATCAGCGCGGCCCTGGCGTCGTTCTCGACCATGGCGGGGAGGCCGAACTCGGTGAGCGCCCAGCTGTTCAGGTCGAGGCCCTCGAGGAAGTCGTACTTGGCGTTGGCGTGCAGCATCCGTCCGCTGGTCGGGTCGACGACGCCCGGGACGGCGATGCCGACGGCATCCGCGGGGACGGTGGTCTCGGCCAGGAGTCGGCGGGCTTCGGCGGCGGCAGCGGCCAGGTCGGCCGGGCTGCCGAGCACGGGGATGCTGCCCGAGGTGACGACACGGTTGCCGTCGATCACGGCGAGCTTGATCTCGGTGCCCCCGAAATCGATGCACAGCTCCATCCGGCCTCCTCGTCGCCTCATCCGACTGCCTCGTCGATGATTGGTAACGTTATCAATGAGGTGTGGGGGTGTCAACACCCGGCCGTATATGGGGCGGTGAGCGGCCTCCGGATGACGATTCGCCGAGGTGATGACGGATCGCCGCCCTCCCGACATGAGAACGTCCGGGAAACGTCCGTGTCTCGTCGGATCGACGGACCCGAGAGGCGGGGCGCCGGGTCGGACTCAGCGCACGGAGCGCAGCGACACCGGCAGTTCGACCTCGCGAGGCTCGGCGTCCCGGTCCCCGCCGTCGAGGCGGTCGAGCAGCAGGCGGGTGACCGTGCGGCCCAGTTCGCGCGGATCGTGATCGATCACGCTGATCGGCACGGGCGACAGCTCGGCGAGCTCGAAGTCGTCGAAGCTCATGATCTCGGGGAAGTCGGCCGCGGCGCGGGAGCCGGCATTGAGCTGGGCGCTGATCTCCTTGAGCGCGCCGATGGCGTTGCGGTTGTTGGCGCAGAAGATCGCCGTGGGCGGATGCTCGGCGCCGAGCAGTGCCCGGGTGGCTTCGCGAGCCTGGTCGACGGTCTGCTGGTTGGCGGCGACGATGCTCGGGTCGACGGCGAGTCCGCGTTCTTCGAGTGCACGCACGAACCCGGCGTACCGACGCTCGCCGGTGAAGATCGACAGCGCATTGCCGAGGTAGCCGATGCGGGTGTGGCCGTGGTCGATGAGCGCGATCGTTCCGCGGTAGGCGCCGTCGTCGTCGGCGAGCACGACGCTGTCGACCGCGAGTCCGTCGATGCGACGGGAGGCGAGGACGACGGGCACGCCCTGGCTCTGCGAGTGCGCGAGGTGGGCCGAGGTGGGGCCGGCGGGCACGACGATGAGTCCGTCGACGCGGCGGCCGAGGAAGTCGCCGACGAGGTCGGCTTCGCGCGCGGCATCCTCCGACGTGTTGCCGAGCAGGATGCGGCGGCCGGTGAGCGCGGCCTCCTCTTCGACGCCGAGCGCGAAGGTGCTGTAGTACGGGTTGGCGATGTTCGTGATCGCGACGCCGATGAGTCCGCTGCTGTGGCCGGGGCGGATGCTGCGGGCGTTCTCGTTGCGGTGGTAGCCGAGTTCGGCGACGGCTTCCATGACGCGCTGCTGCACGTCGGGCTTGACGTTGAGCCCGCCCGAGAGCGTGCGCGAGACGGTCATGGGGCTGACGCCCGCTCGGGTCGCGACCTCTTTCACGGTCGGGCGGCGCGCTCGTTCGCTCATCATTGCCCTCCGGATGTCGTGCGTGCGATCTAGGGAACGTTACCAGCGGGCTCCGGGATCCGCGGGGTGCTGCGGGATGCCGCGCCCACCGTCACGGACGGAAACGCGAAGTGCGACCGCGACGGGGTGTCCGTAGATTGGTCGGACCCCGCTGTGAATGGAGCTTCCCGTGCCCGAGATCCGTGCCCCGCACCTGTCCTGTACGGACGCTGTCGGCTGAGCCGGCGGGAACCCACGACCATGACCGCACATTCCTCCTCGCATCCGTTCGACGAACGCACCCGCCTGTTCCTCGACAGGCCGCAGAGCCGCAAGTGGAGTCTGCACCCCGGTCGTATCGGGGCATGGGTGGCGGAGATGGACTTCGGGATCGCGCCCGAGATCGCGGCGGCACTGCACCGGGCGGTCGACGACGAGAACCTCGGATACCTCTCGCCGCCGCAGGCCGCGGAGCTGGGGGAGGCCACCGCGGGATGGATGCGGAGCGAGTACGACTGGGCGGTCGACCCGGAGCGCGTGCATCCGGTGTCGGATGTGATGGCCGCACTCGGGGTCGCGGTGCAGGAGTATGCACCCGCCGGTTCGCCGGTGATCGTGCCGACTCCGGCATATATGCCGTTCCTGACATATCTGCCGGCGATCGGGCATCCGGTGATCGAGGTCCCCGGCGTCGAGGTCGATGGACGCTGGCAGCACGACCTGCAACGCATCGACGAGGCGTTCGCCGCGGGGGCGCGGACGCTCGTGCTCTGCAACCCGCACAACCCGACCGGCACCATCGTCGGTCGTGGAGAGCTCGAGGCCATCGCCGCGATCGTCGAGCGGCATGGCGGCCGAGTGTTCGCGGATGAGATCCACGCGCCGCTGCGCTACGACGGCGCACCGTTCGTGCCGTACGCGTCGGTGTCGGAGGCGACGGCCGCGCATACCGTGACAGGCACGAGCGCGTCGAAGGCGTGGAACGTCCCGGGGCTGAAGACCGCACAGCTGATCACCTCGAACGACGCGGATCAGCAGCTGTACAAGCGGTTCGGATTCGCGGTGCAGCACGGGGCGTCGACCCTCGGTGTCGTGGCGTCGACGGCCGCGTATCACGAGGGCAAGCCCTGGCTTTCCGACGTGCTCGAGTATCTCGACGGGTCGCGGCGTGAGCTCGCCTCGCTGGTGGCGGAGCATCTGCCCGGCGCCGTGTACCGGGCGCCCGAAGCGACTTACATCGGCTGGATCGACACCCGCGCGCTCGGTATCTCCGGGCCGCCGGCGGAGTTCTTCCGCGAACAGGCCGGGGTCGTGCTCACCGAGGGTCGGCTGCTCGGGCGGGGTGCCGAGGGCTTCGTCCGGGTCGTGTTCGCGACCCCGCGTCCGATCCTCGAAGAGGCGTTCGCGGCGATGGGCGATGCGGTGCGGCGGGCCGGCCTCGGCGGCTGAGGCGGCCGGATCGGACACCCCTGCGGAGGCTGTCAAGGGGCTCTGCCTTTGTCGGCCGTCCGTCGTATAAAGGGAGTCGAGAGAAGGGATCCCGCATGGCCGCAGGTGATATCGAGACGTTCCATCGCAATGGCATCTGGTTCAACCGCATCGAGGGCGAATCGCAGACGTTGGGCGCGAGCTTCGAGACCGAGGCCGATGCGGTGAAGGCCGCTCGTGGTGCGGCGATGGCGCGCCAGGTCGCGCACACGGTGCGCACCGAGGAGGGTCCCTCGAAAGACGAAAGCGCGTACGAGCGGCACCCGCGCGACCTGATCGGATGAGCGTGCCGTCTGAACGTGCACGCGCAGCCGACTCCGAGCGGCGCATGCTGTTGCAGGCATGCGTCAACGGTGCCAGGGATCCGGCGGAGCATCCGTGGTTGAGTCTCGACCCGGCCGTGGTCGCCGATGATGCTGCACGGGCCGTGGCCGCCGGTGCGCGCGAGGTGCATGTGCACCCGAAGGATTCTTCCGGCCGCGACAGCCTGGCCGCCGACGATGTGGCGCGGTGGGTGTGGGCTGTCCGTCAAGCTGCGCCTGGTGTGCTGGTCGGAGTGACGACCGGGGAGTGGGCCGAGCCCGATGTCGAGCGTCGCCTGGCCGCGATCGAGTCGTGGACGGAGCTGCCCGACCACGCATCCGTCAACTGGCATGAATCCGGTGCCGACGAGGTGGCGGCCCTGCTGATGCGACGCGGGGTGGCTGTCGAGGCGGGACTGTGGGATGCGGCGGGGTTCGAGGTGTGGAAGCGTTCGCCCGTGCGCGACCGGTGCCTGCGGGTTCTGATCGAGCTGCCCGATGAGCCGGCCGAGACCGTGCGCGAGCACGCCGAGGGGATGATCGCGCACGTGTCGCTCGAGGAGCCAGACCTGCCCGTCCTGCTGCACGGTGAGGAGGGTTCGACGTGGCCGGTGTTCGACCTCGCGGTCGAGCTCGGCCTGGATTCGCGGATCGGCTTGGAAGACACTCTGTTGCTCCCCGACGGCAGCAGCGCGCCGGGGAATGCGGCGCTGGTGCGGGCGGCTGTGCAGCGGATGCGGGGAGTCTGACGCCCGGGGTGGCGAGACTGCGGCATCCTGAGGCCATGTTCGGCGACTCGCTCCTCCCCTGGCTCCTCATGAACCTCGCGTTCATCCTCATCGGCATCCTGATCGCGTGGCTGGTGATCTACTCGGCCGTGCGTGCGGCGCTCACCTCGCACCGGCAGGCGATGGCGCGAGACGGGCGACCCGGCCAGGTCTGATCGCCGGCCGGAGCGACGAGCGACGGGTGCCGTCGTCTGCCGGTGAATACGGTCGCGCCTTCCCGTGGTGTCGGCATCCGTGTGCCAACGTCTCCCCATGACCGAAATATCGCCACCCGCCGATTCGCCCGTGCGCGCTCGCGCCCTGCCCTTCGCGATCGGCGTCGGCGGGGGTGTGCTGGGGATTCTGCCCTGGTTGATCGGCGGCGGCATCCTTCCGCTGCAGAACCTGTGGGCGTCGGCGACGATGCCGGAGGACATGCCGTTCGTGCTGCTGCCGCTGAGTCAGTACTTCGCGACGCTGCTCTTCTCGGTGTTGCTGCTCGGCGGGGTCTTCGCCGGGTTCGCGGTGCATTTCGTGGCGCGCCGTCGTGCGGTCGCCGTGTGGCCCGCGGCGCTCGGGGTGCTGCTCGTGCACGTGATCGCGGTGGTGCAGAGCTTCGCCGTGCTGGCCGGAGGGCTCGGGCTCGGTCGCGGGGGTGACAGCCGAGTGATGGTCTACTTCGCCGGGCTCCTCGGCGGTGTGGTCGCGGCGATTCTCCTCGCGCAGCTGGGCTTCTGGATGACGTCGCGGCGCTCGGTCGGCGTGGTCGCCCTCGGTGTCGTGCTCGCGGCGGTGCCGTTCGGCGACTGGGTGAGCCGGTGCTTCGTGGCCGTCGCGGGAGAGGCTTTCCCGCTGGTGTTCCTGCCCTATCTGTCGCGCTGGCTGCCCGCGGTCATCGTCGGCGGGGCGCTGGTGTGGTGCGGGGTGCGGCCGGCGTGGCGGATCGTGGTCTGGGTCGCAGGTCTCCTTGCGGTGTGGGTCGTACCGGCGCTGTTCACCGCGATCCAGTACGGACTCGGCATGCGGGTGCTCGACGGCGACGTTCCCGAGATGATGAGGGCGTCGGTGGGGGTGTTCCCGATGGTGCTCGCCGAGGTGTGGCAGCCGGTGATCGTGGCGCTCGTGATCGGCGTCGTCGGCACGGTGGTGCGGATGGTCGTGGAGCGGGATCGGACGCCGGCGGTCGCGCCGGAAACCGCGCCCGACCCTGCCGTTTGAGTGGTCGTCAGTCGCGTTCCCATCCCGACCAGTCGGGGCGGTCGACGATGCAGAACCGATTGCCCTCGGGGTCTTCCATGATCACGTAGTCGGCGTCGGCCGGCCGGCCGTCCCAGTGCACCTCGCGGGCGCCCAGCTCGGCGAGTCGGCGCACTTCTGCGGCTTGATCTTCGGCGTAGATGTCGAGGTGGATGCGCGGCGGCAGCACGCGTTCGGAGTGGTGCGCGTCGAGGGAGATGCAGGGGGCGTCGGCGTCGCGGGGTTTCAGCACGACCCAGTCGTCTTCCGCCGGGTCGCGTTCGACGTACTCGAGGGCCGCTTTCCAGAAACGTGCCTGCGCGGGGAGATCGTTCACGCGGATCACGATCGATGCGAGCTTCAGCATGCGGTCGAGTGTAGGGCGGGGCGGGAACGGTGAGTACGGGGTTGCGCTCGCCGACAGACACGAAACGCCCCCGCCGTTCGGGTCGGCGGGGGCGTTGGTTTCGCGGGTGCGGGTTACTGCACCGACCATCCGCCGTCGGAGGCGAGGATGGCGCCGTTGATGTTCACGGCGTCGTCCGAAAGCAGGAACGTGATGGATGCCGCCAGGTGCTCGGCCGTCGCGACGGTCGGGATCGCCTGCTGGAACGGGGCGAGGCGGCCGGAGCCGTACTCGGACATGTTCGGGGGCATCGGGATGCCGGTGGCGACGCCGCCCGGAGCCACCGAGTTCACGCGGATGCCCTTCGGTCCGTACATGAAGGCGGCCGACTTGGTGACGCCGATGATGCCGTGCTTGCTGGCCGTGTAGGCGTTGCCCGAGGCATTGCCGCGCAGGCCGGCCTCGCTCGAGACGTTAAGGATGGCGCCGCGACCGGCGGCTTCCATGACGGGGATGACCGCGCGCATGAGCTTGAACGGAGCGGTGAGGTTGATCGCGATGACGCGGTCCCAGACGGCATCCGGGGTCTCGCCCGCGGGGGAGAAGTCGTCGTTGATGCCGGCGACGTTCGCGAGGCCGTCGATGCGGTCGCCCGCGGCGGCGATGACGGCGTCGATCGCGTCCTGCTTCGTGAGGTCTCCGGCGACCGTGACGATGTCGGCATCCGGCAGCTCGGCCTTGAGGGCGTCGAGCTTCTCGGCGGCGATGTCGCTGGCGATCACGCGTCCGCCTTCACGGGCGATGCGCGAGGCGGTGGCCTTGCCGATGCCGGAGGCGGCGCCCGTGACGATCACGGTCTTGCCGGCGAAGCGGCCGGAGGTGACCTTCTCGTTCCAGCCCTCGGACTCGTCGTCTTCGGGGATCTCGCCGCCGTTGGCCGCGCGCACCAGGTCGTCGACGACCGACTGGGGGAGCTGGCCCTGGCTCATCGCGACGAGCTGCTGCAGGGGCAGGCCCAGCACGGGGGTGAGGAGTTCGGGGTCGGCGCCGGTCTGCTCGAAGAGTGCGCGGATGAGGGGCCCGCCGGTCGGGTCGTTCATCCAGTCGCCGATGGTGGAGTGTGCGGTGAGGGCCATGCTCTTTCTCCTTGTTCGAGTTTCGCAACGGTGCGTCTACTTATATTCCAGTGTACGCCTGAGTACGCTCGAAAGGTGCCCCGTCCTCGTAGTGAAAAAGCCCGTCAATCCGTGCTGGAGGCGATGCGGCGCGCGCTCGCCGCAGACGGGTACGAGGCCGTGACGATCGAGGGTCTCGCTGAGTCGGCGGAGGTCTCGAAGCAGACGATCTACCGGTGGTGGCCGTCGAAGGCTGCGATCCTCGGTGAGGCGCTGCTCGAGGGGACGCTGCCGGGAGCAGACGTATCGGTGCCGATGACGGCCGACCTCGGCGCGGATCTGCGCGCGTGGTTCTCGGCGATGTCCGCCGGGTTAGCTCGGCCCGAAGGTGTCGCGCTGGCTCGGGCGCTCATCGAGGTGACGGCGGCTGACCCCGAGCTCGGGTTGGTGTTGAACGAGCGGCTGGCCGCGCCGATCCGCGAGTGGGTGGCGGAAAGAGTGTCGCGCGGGCGTACCGACGGGGATGTGCGGGCGGACGTGGATGCTGCCGCTATCGCGGATCAGTTCATCGCGATGGCCTCGTACTCCGCGCTGATCGGGCAGCCGTTGAGTGCGGAGCGGGTCGAGGAGACGGTGGTGCGGTTGCTGCGGGGGATTGCGGAGTAGGTGAACGGCAGAATCCGGCCCACTACTGAGTGAGTAGCGAGGCGGATCGGTGAGGGGCTCAGGAATCTCCGGAGCGTCGGTCGCGCCAGTTGATGCGCAGCACCAGAGCCAACGCGCCGACGATGAGGGCGAGGGCTGCGAGCCAGAACACCCACACGACGTCGTGGAACACGGGCGCGTTGGCGGCGACCGGTAGCGCGCCGCCGACGAGGATCATTGCCACGACGATCGCACGCTCGAGCGCAGTGCCGCGGACGCGTTGAGTCGTCACGAGATCATCGCCTTCGCCACGCATTCCCCTGCAATGGAAGGTTCGAAGATCGTCATTGCTGCTCCTTCGTTGATCGACCCCGCCCTGACCGTTAAGACGTTATCGCTGTCCCGAGCGCTCTGCGACGCGAGGGTGATGGCCCTTAATTTGCCCCTGGATCAGTCGCAGACGAGGAATATCGGCATGTCCTCATATGTATGCTTTGATGGCTCGCATGAAGGTTAGTAGGCGGCTTCGGGGTCCGCGGATGCATTTCGATCCATTGCGCGGTCGGCGTCGGTGGGCCGTCCGGGTGCGGAACTGCTGAGCCCGAAACCATGGGTTACGTCGCCGTAGGAGCGGCTCTTCTCCTTTGGGGAGCCTTGGCTGGACGAGCGGGGCGGAAGGTAGGCACTGTTCTCGCACTCATCCCTATTGCGGTGTGGTTCGGCTTCCTGGCGTGGTTCGGGTGGACAGGAGGCCTTGATACCCCAGCCGCAGATGCGCTTCCCGCGTACCTTGTGATCGGGCTGCTTGCTTTCTTTATCGGATCGAACCTCGCTAGCGGGGCCGGAGCTTCGCGGAGCGCCCGCATGGAGCAGTGACCTGCTGATGGATTGGGGAACACGATCGTGACGATGAGCATCGAAGGCGAGATTCTGACGTACGTGTTGACGGCTGCTCTGGCCGTGAGCGCGGGCCTTGTGCTCGGAGGGGCGCCGTCGACGACCTATAGGAGGACGGGCTTCATCCCAGGTCTTCTGATCATGGGAGTGGTCGTCGTGGTGGGCTTCGCTCTCGGGGCGCGCGCACCGTGGATGGGCCCGATATTCGCCCTCGTTTCCCTGCTGACCAGCACGCTCGCGGCTGCGGCTGAGAAGAGGAACGAGTCGGCGTTCGCAAACGAGACCTTCTGGAACCGCGTAATCGCGGTGCTCAATGTGCGGCGCGGCGTGCCCCTTGACGAAGTCGGCCGCAATGTGCGGGATCCTGAACTTCGAACGAAGCTGCCGTTGCGTATTCGGCCTTTCCTGAGGAGAACGAAGTATGACCGGGTCCATGTTCAGCTGGTGGGGTCTCGTCATCAGCGTGGTCGTTCTCGTCGTGATCCTGGCGATCGTGTTCTTCGTCGTGCGCGGGATCGTTCGGTTCTTCCTGCGACGGCGGCCGGAGCGGCCGGGGCCGCCCAGTTCCTCTCCGGAATGAGCAGGCGGCGGTCTGGGGAGACGGTGGTTGAGCATTCCGTTCGTCGAGCGGGCAGAGCGAGACGAACCCTCGCGCTCGATGCGGCTCAGGCGACTCGGTGAAGGAGGACCAGAACTCCTGCGGCGGTGTGGATCGAATCGTCGTCGACCTTCTTGCCGCTGATGAGTGCGAGAAGCATCCTCTCGATGGCCCGCAGGATGGCGTCGATCTCGGCGGCGCGGTGGGGGTCTTCCACGGCGCGGGTGTCCCACCGTGCCCGGAATCGTCGGAGGAGTCCGAGGATGAGGCCCTCGAAACTCGCGGTGTCGCCGCTGACGCCGAACTCGAGAGCGTCAGGCCACCACGGTTCGCCGATCATGTCGTGCAGTTCGCTGATGGCCGCGTCGAGCTCGTCGGGGCCGGATAGTCCGCGGCACGCGTTCAGGAAGTTGCTGCGGTCGAACTGGTCCCAGCGCGGGGCAGGTGTCAACGGTGACGCGCTGGTCCGTGGGGGTGCGGTCTCGCGGCCCCATCCGCTTTCACTCATGCGGGTCAGGTTCGATTGGATGAGGGAGAGGCGTGCGCGGACGTCGCCGCCCTGACTGTCGATGGTGGAACTCAGACTCTCAAGGCGCGACTTCGTCTCGGTCGTCGTCCCGTCGATATGGGTCGCCTTGTCGCGCGTATCCGTGATCTTCTCGTCGACCTTCTGAACCAGCTTCTTCAGCGTGACTCCGAAGGCGCTGAACTCCGAGAGGTCGGGCCAGAGGAGCAGCAACACGAAGATGACGGCTGCGAGCACGCCGGCGCTCGTGAGGTCTGGTCCCGAACAGGTGCGGGTGAGTCCTTCCTTCTCCGATTCGACGACCTCGCAGACCTGGAACCATCCCGCGAGGGAGAAGTACACGGCGGCCCCGACGATGACCAGGACGAGGATGTACCGGATGAGTCGTCCGCCGGGACTCGTCAGCCCGTCGTGGAGCTTCTCGAGCATCGTCCGTTCGCCTTTGGGTGCCACTGCGGGCGGAGCATCGTTGGGGGCCATGGCCCTCATGGTGGCAGAGCGCGGGGTGCCCGGGTAGACCTTTTCCGGGCACGTTCGCTCCCCGTCAGCCCGCGGTGGTCGGATGTGGCTGTGCCTCCGTCCGCCCCTCCGCGAACCGCGCCTGCGCCCTGTCCTGACGACGCGGCACCTCGACGAGCTCCGTCGCCTTCGGCAGGCCCATCGGCTTCGTCGACACGTAGACGCTCTCGGCGGTGTCGACGCGGAAGGTCTCGTGCCACACGCCGACAGCACCCGGGGCCTTGCGGGCTGCGCGGTTGAAGGCGGTCCAGGCGGGGCGGTGCTCCTGGTTCGGGCTGGAGGCGTAGGCGTAGAGCTTGTCGACGGACGACCAGTACTGCACGACGTAGGGTCCGCCCGAGCCGAAGAGCAGGTGGTAGCCGAGCATGCCCGAGTCGGGGGCGGTGCTGAGTTCGCGCAGCATCCCCGGCATGGCGAAGAAGGCCGGCATCCAGAGGTCGGGGCGCCACCAGCGGTTGATCTGCATCCCGATGTGGAACACGACGAGCTCGCCCTCGTGGCGGTGGGTCATGCGGCCTGTGATGACTTTCGACATGATGACTCCTTGATTGGATAGCGACACTATCCATAATGGATAGCGCTACTATCGAAGTCAAGAGGTGGCCATGAGAATATCCGAACTGTCAGCCCAGACCGGCGTGACCGTGCCGACGATCAAGTACTACTTGCGCGAGGGGCTGCTGCCCGAGGGTGAGCGCAGTGCGCCGACTCAGGCCGCGTACGGCGAGAAGCACGTGGAGCGGCTGCGGGTGATCCGGGCGCTGCTCGACGCCGGGGTGAGCATCGCCGAGACGCGGCGGGTGCTGGCTGCTCTGGACGAGCCGCCGGAGAGTGCGCACAACCTGCTCGGGATGGCGCATGCGGCGATCACTCCGCCGGTGGATGAGTCTTTGGATCTGACGGATGCCGAGGCTCTTGTCGCGGGACTCGGGTGGAAGCCGGGGATGTGCGACGAGGCCGTGCTGCACGCGGTCGCGCGGGCGCTGCAGGGGTTGGAGCGCGTCGGGTTCACCGTTCCGGATGCGGCGATGGCGGAGTACCTCGCGAGCATGCGGCGGATTGCGGAAGCGGAGATCGCGGGGGTGCCGGGGGAGTCTGCGGAAGCTGCGGTGCGGTACGTGGTGTTGGGGTCGGTGCTGGTGGAGCCGTTGCTGTTGGCGTTGCGGCGGGTGGCGCAGCAGGTGAGTTCGGGGGAGCGGTTTGGATCCGTTCCCGCCTAACAGTCGTTGCGGCACAGCGGGCTGTCCGAAGCGTCGGTTCCCACGCTGCGGAGGGCGCACGCGGTGCATCCGATCGCGGCCGTGCAGTCGGAGCTCTCGCTCTTCGCCCGCGATATGCGGCACATCGATGAGAAGGCGACGGCCGACGAGCCCGGCGCCGGGGTGGCGGCATTCTCTCCGCTCGGGCGCGGGACGCTGACCTCGGGCGTTCGTTCGATGGACGAGCTGGCGCCAGAGGATGCGCGGCGCGGACTGCCGCGCTTCCAGCCGGAGGCCTTCGCGGCGAACCGTCGGCTGGTCGAGCGGGTCGAGGAGGTCGCGAAGGAGCGTGGGGCGACGGTCGCGCAGGTGGCGCTCGCGTGGGTGCTATCGGACGGCGTGGCGTCGATTCCGAGGACGCGGAGGCGGGACCGGTTGGAGGAGAACGCGGGGCGGCGGAGATCGCATCGAGTCAGGACGAGCGGATGCGGTTGGCGGATGCTGTGCCGGTGGCCGAGGCTGTGGGATCGGAGGATGGGGTCGATGCGGGGGGGGGGGGGGGGGGGGGGGGGGGGGGGGGGGAGGTCGGGAGGTGGGGTGGTGCGGGGGGTGGGGGGGGGGGGGGGGGGGGGGGGGGGGGGGGGGGGGGGGGGGAGGGGGGGGGGGGGGGGGGGGGGGGGGGGGGGGGGGGGGGGGGGGGGGGGGGGGGGGGGGGGGGGGGGGGGGGGGGGGGGGGGGGGGGGGGGGGGGGGGGGGGGGGGGGGACTGGTAGGCGAGAGAAAGCCCCAGACAGCAGCGTGCACCGGAATTGGGGTCGCAGTGACCTCGCGCGACTCGGCGGTCGATCCTCGTTGGCTTGCCACGCACTGATCGCTGTGTCGATGGATCTTCGATCTCGACGGCCGGCCCCTGTGCCAGCAGTGCCTTGGTCCTATGTCGTAGTTCCTTCATGCGACGCGACTGAGTGAGGCTTATTGCCGACTGCGATCCCTCCGCAGCCGTCATGCGTCTCCGTAGACTGTGGTTGTGAATCTGGACCTCAACGCGCACATCCGCGAATCGGAAGGCCGGGGTCGAGTATGACTTCCGGATTGGGAACGAGCCACGAGGATGTGGCGGTCTCCGCCATTCTAGAAGACTCCGAGTTCGTTGTGCGATCTGCCCTTGCGTTCCGAAGGCACTCGCCTGAGCAGCTATCCGTTCTCGGGATGGCCATGCTGCCTGCATTCGGTTTGATCACATACGAAACTCGAAAGTGGCTGACCCAACATCGACCGGACCTTGCGCAAACCTTGCCTAATGCGGAGCTGGAGCTTGTCGAATCCATCCGCAACGCGTCCAAGTGGTTCGATGCGAGCAAGGATGGGCAAGATGTCTTGATCGAGCGCTTTCGCGCTCTCACCGTGGATCACAAGGCGCAGTTCATGGGCAACACTCCGTTCTTGTGGGCACGAAAGTGGGAAACCGACCTCGGCCTCTACACGCATCGCGGGGTCGATGTCCTCGACACGCACCTAATCGGGACGATTCTGGGAGCCGACGCGTGGGAAAAAGGCGCAGTCGTTCGCGATATGTCGGCGACGGTGTCGGGACAAGCGGCTGCGCTGACGAGCGAACGTGAGGATCTCCCGTCATTCATGGACGCCTTGCAGCCCTTCGGCCGGCGGGATGTACGAAGCGACGACTATTACTCGGTTGCTGGCATGGATGATATCGCTGAGAGCGGATACCTTCACTTGCTGCGCACGGCCTTGGCATTCTTGGAGCTGCTTACGCCGGCTAGTCCCCGCGACGAGGGGGTGCTGTTCAAACTCCAGTTCGTTGGCCTTTACCATGCGACGCGCGCCATTCGACGCTTGGACGCAAGTGTCGCACCACCGAACCTGCTGACGGACGGGGATGGGCCTAGGCAGCTTCGAAACGATCTCGTCCACTATTCGCCTAACCATGCGTACCCGATCTCTGCTCTCGACGGAGCGCGGCCCAGGCAGGCGCTGGCCGAGCACGCATTCAACGAGAGCTTCTCGAGCGTGGCGGGGCAGGTACGCTCTTCAGTCGCCACGCTTCACACACAGCTGCGTGTACGCCTAGGGCACTGAGCACTGAGCACCGAGCGGAATCGGTCTCGGTCCGAAGCGGACCCGGTGGGTTATTGCTGCGCTGCTCTTCCTTGGCAGCCACAAGTGGTCTCCCGGGTGCCCTTCACAGCGAGTGCACCGACCACAGCCACGGCTCCGCCGATAAGCAGCTTGTCAAGCAACGCCACGACCCACCTCCAGAATCGCGTTCACCGCATTGGCTCCAACCCCTCAGTAGTGCTTCAGGATGTACTTCCACGCAGATTCCATGGGCTCGCCCGTGCGAGGCAGCGCGTATTTCTTGAACAGGGCGTTGAGTTCGCGCTTGACGGCCTTCATGGATGACTCCTTGGTCGTCCACTGCGGGTGCGCCGCGTGGCTGACCAGCTGGTCGACCTCCTTGGCGACCTGGCTGACCATCACGGTCATCCCGGCCGGCTTGTGCTCCTCGAATATGCGGGTGAGCACACCCACGTTCGGGTCCGGAAGGTCGGCGAGCACGCCCTTGTCGTCTGAGTCCTCTACGGTCTTCAGGTCTGTGGCGACGCTGAACAGCTTCACGAGCCAAGCAACTGAGTCGTCCGCGTCGGATATCACTCTCTGTCGTAGCTGGTCCAGCCGTTCGGCGATCGAACTGTAGGCGCCGACGTTGGCGCCGCCGCCTTCGAGCTTCTTGCGGATCCGCGCGGTGAGGGAATCGACGATCTCCTGCGCGGACTTGCCCTCGTACTCGGTCGGCACGGGTGGCAGTTGTCCGGAGTCGGTCATCTTCTTGATGGTCTCCGCATCGGCGATCACCACGGCGATGTTGCGGTCATCGACCCGGACGTTACGCATGTGGGCGTGCACGAGCTCGCGGGTTTTCGGTCCCAGCCGCTCCCAGAGGATGTCATCCTCGTCGCCTTCGCTCGGGATCGCGGCATACACCTGTGCGTACCAGCGGTAGTCGCTCTCCCAGTCCGAGAGATGCTCGTCGGGAGCGATGGTTTCCCAGAGTCCCTGTGCGTAGAGATACTCGGCGCGGTACTCGGCACGGTCTTCGCTCTCCTGCGGGAGGCGCTCGAGGGCTTGCTGCAGCGAGTCCATCGACCCATCGCGAGTGGTGCCCACGAAGCGTCGCCGCATCTCCTTCAGCGCCGCATCCAGGCTCTGCAGCAGCGCGTCAGTCTCGATCTGCCGCTGCGCATGCTCGGGATCGCTGGGGGCGATCGCGCGCGCGAAAGCACCACCGAGGCCGACGTAGTCGACGATCGTGCCGTACCGCTTCGTGAACCCGGTCCCCGGGTGCCGCCAGGGCCTGTTGGTGCGGGTGATCGTCTGGAACAGCGTGTGCAGCTTCATCGGCTTGTCCAGATACAGCACACCCTCGATGGGCGCGTTGAAGCCGGTGCCGAGCTTGGCGGTCACGACCAGGAACTTCAGGTCGTCTTCGACGTCCCGGAACCTGTCCAGCAGCGCCTCCTCCTCGCCCTCGGAGAGCTTGTACGACTCGAACTCGGTCTTGCCTGTGGCGGAGATCACTACAACTACTTGGGCTGCGCGGCCGGCCTTGGCGAGCTCTTCGCGCAGCGCCTGCTCATACAGGATGCACAGCTCCTGGTCGGCGACGACGACCTGCGCCTTCATCCCGTGCGGATCGATTGAGGCGTAGAAGTGCGCGACGATGTCGGCCGCGACCTGCTGGATGCGCTCGGGGTTATGGAAGATGGCCCGGGCGTTGGCGACCCGGCGCGCGAAGGACTCCTTCTGCGAGTCGCTGAGGTCTTCTTCATCCGCCAGCGCGTCGAATGCCGCGTCCAGCTCCTCCTTGGCGACGTCGAACCGGACGGGCCTGGGGATCACCCTCATCGGCACGGTCGTGCCGTCGGCGATCGAACGATCAGAGTCGTAGGTGTCCAGCGCCCAGCCGGGATCCCGCTCGTCACCGAACAGCTGATAGGTGTTCCGGTCCAGGTCCGCGATCGGGGTGCCCGTGAAGCCGAACCGGTGCGCGTTCGGCAGGGCAGCCCGCATGTCGGAGCCCAGGGACCCTTCCTGGGTGCGGTGCGCTTCATCCACCAGCAGGATGACGTTCGTACGATCAGTGAGGATCCCGGCGCCGGCGAACTTGTGGACCGTCGTAGCGATAATGCCCCGCTCGCCCGTGCGCAGTGCCTGCTGCAACACTGCGGTGCTCTGGGCCTTCACCGGCTCCGGCACGCCCGCGGAGGCGAACTGGGCGAAGGTCTGGGAGACGAGCTGCGTGCGGTCTGCCACGGCGACGATGGTCGGGTTGTGCATCCGCGGGTCGAAGTAGAGGCGGGTCGCTACCCACGACATCGTGAGCGTCTTCCCCGACCCCTGCGTGTGATGGATCAGGCCCCGGGAACCTGCAGCGCTGGTCGCGCGGGCGACGATCTTTTCCACCGACTCGTACTGGAAATAGCGTGGCAGCAGCTTGATGGTCTGGCCTGAGCCGCCGTCCTGCCGGTCGTACATCGCGTAGTGCTCGATGAGGTTCAGGACGACACGCGGTGCCAGGAGGCCGGTGACGCTCATCACGACCCGCTCCCAACCCTCGACCGTCGCAGGCATGGAGCTCGAGCCCCATCGCTGCCAGTGATCGAGCGGGGTGCGCACACCGGCGTAGCGGAAGTCCTTGCCCTCGGTGGCGAAGGAGAGCAGGTTCGGGACGAAGAACTCCGGCTGGTGCTCCTCGTAGGAGGTGTAGATGTCCTTGGCGCCGTCCTTCCAGCTCTTCACCACCGACACCGGCGTCTTCGTCTCGCCGACGACCACGGGGATGCCGTTGATCCACAGCACCACATCGAACCGGGCGCCGCGGTAGGTCACCTCGTCCGAGACCAGCAGCGTGTTCTTCTCCGGGTGCTCGAAGTCCAGCAGTTGGAACGGCTCGTCGTGGTTGGTGTCGGGCATGAGCACGGTGCCGCCGCCGCGAAGGAGGTGCGTGAACTCCTCGTTCACGACCATCAGCCCCTCAGCCTCGGCCGACAGCGCCACCTGGCGCACCTTCGCCAGCACGGCATCCGTGCGTCCGGCGAGCTCCGGGTTCAGCCTCTCGATCGCGTCCCGCAGGTCCGCCTCAATGAAGACTTGCTGCGTCGTGCGTGGGAGCTTCTTACCCTCCACGTGCGTCCAGCCGGCATCCACCAGCAGGTCGATGAGCGCGGCCTGCACCGTGTCCTTCTCGGTGTACCCGCTCATGCGGCAACCTCCTCGTCGAGGTTCAGGAACTGGTCATAGCTCGAGGGGATCTCGTGCTCGCCGGACAGTAGCACCGTGAGCAGGTTCGAGCGCAGGGTGCGGAGGGCGTCGGCGGTGGCTCGGGCGGCAATTCTGTGTTCAATCGCTGACCGGACGGTCGTAACGACGAGGGCCTGCTCATCGAGCGTTCGGGTGACGATCGGTAATTCCTTGATCGCGGATATGTTGATCCGTTTCACGGTCTGCCCCATGGATCGAGATTCGATCCAGGCCCCGGTACGTGGCGCCTGGAGCGCCAGCCAAAGATAGCTGGGCATGAATTGCTCATTGCCGCGGAGGAGAACCGTTCGCTGCCCTAGGCAGACGAGAGGGTCATCTGCGGTTAGCAAGGCGACCTCTCCGGCCGGGGCTTCCCGAGTGAAGATAATGTCGCCGGGCGCGGGTGTCGTTCGCGCAGACCACTCGCGATAAGTCGTTTCGCTAACGGGCTTTGCGGCGCTCATGACCAAGGAACCGTCACGAACAGCTGGTGTACCTACTGAGTAGGCAAACGGACTTCCTGCGGTCGCAGGTGCGGTCTTGTGCTCGCAGTCAGTTAGAGCCGCGATGGCCCCAAGAGGCACAGTCTCCAACCCGTTATCCTGCGGGAAGAGGCTGTCAAGTAGGGACCGAACGATCGTGACGATGCTCGCAACCTCGCCATCCACCGCCTCGATCGCATCGTCGACGGCCGCGATCAGGTCCACGATCCGGCGCTGCTCGGCGAGGGGCGGGAGTGCGATCGGGATGGACTCGAAGGCGCCCTTGCTGAGCGTCTTCCGGCGCAGAACTGTACCTACACAGCGGGATGACATGTCCTCGTGGAACGTCGGCGAGGTCGTGAGCAGTGCCATGTAGCCCGGCAGCAGCGTGGACCGGTCGAGTGAGTACACAGGGAACGTCTGAGGAGTGACAAAAGCGCCCTCGAACTCTGAGGTGACCACCGTGCTGGGCGCCTCGAATGCCGTGATCGTCCGGTAAACCAGATCATCAGCGTGCAGCTCCATGAGCTTGTCAAACTTCATCGAGTCTCCGCGAATGGGATCGCGATCGACGAGACCCCAACCACTTCGCTGGACACCGACTACACGATAAAGCTGGTCGGCGAAAACAGGCGTGAAGTCAGTCCGGCGGAGAGCCAGAGACCCCAGCCGGACTACTCGCCATCCCTCACGCACCGACGCCCGCCTCCTTCAGCCGCAGGTCCAACGCCTCGCGCGCAGCATCCATCGCCGCCTGAGCATCACGCAGCGCGGCCAACGCCGCATCCACGTCCGCCTCTGCTTTCGTCTCCGTCTGGATGTACCGGCCGATGTTGAGGTCGTAGTGGAACTCGTGGATCTTCTCGCGGGGCACGAGCTGCAGCGCGAGGTCACCATCACCGTCGATGTCCTCGCCGCGCTTGTAGGCAGCGTCGATGGCGTCGACGTCGTCGTCGCTGAGGGTGTTCTGGTTCTTGCCGGGCTTGAACCGGGAGCGTGCGTCGATGAACAGCACGTGCTTCTCACGTTCGGCGCTCTTCTGAGCCCGGAAGATCAGCAAGCACACCGGGATCGTGGTCGAGTAGAACAGGTTGTTGGGCAGCCCGATGACCGCCTCGAGCTTGTCTTGCTCGACCACCCACTGGCGCATCTCGGCTTCGCGGCCGCCGCGGAACAGCACGCCGTGAGGCATCACGACGCCCACGCGTCCGGTGCCCTCCTTCATAGTCGAGAGCATGTGCTGGATCCACGCCCAGTCGCCGTTCTTCGCCGGCGGGACGATGCCGCCCAGGGCTCGCTTGTAGCGATCCTTCGCCCAGGTCGATGCCGGCCAGTTGTCCAGAGAGAACGGCGGGTTGGCGATCACGACGTCGAACTGCCGCAGGCGCCCGGCGTCGTCCTTGAGCTTCGGGTCACGGAACGTGTCGCCCCGCTTGACCTCGAAGTCCTCCACGCCGTGCAGGTAGAGATTCATCCGCGCGATGCCCGCGGTGGTGAGGTTCTGCTCCTGGCCGTACAGGAACAGCGACCTGGGGTTGCCGCCGGCGAGCTTCACGGCTTCGGTCGTCTCCACGAGCATGCCCGCAGAGCCGCAGGCGGGGTCACACACGGAGTCACCTTCCTGCGGGTCCAGGATCTTTACGAGCAGGTGCACGACGTGCCGCGGGGTGAAGAACTCGCCGGCCTTCTTCCCGGATGCCTCAGCGAACTCGCGCAGCAAGTATTCGTACGCCGATCCCAGCATGTCGCCGGAGACGTGGTTGGGGTCGAGTGTCAGCTTGTCGAAGACCTGCATGAGCGCACGGAGCGCCGATTGCGGGATGCGCTCCTGGTTGGACCAGTTCACGTCGCCGAAGACGCCGGCGAGCTTGCCCGGATTCGCCTCCTGGATGGCGACGAGGGCCTTGTTCAGCGCCTTACCACTGTTCTTCGTGACCTCGAACGTGTCGTCCCAGTGAGAGCCTTCGGGGATGACGAAGGCCTGGTAGTCCTCGTCCTCGAACTCCTGCGACCATTCGTCACCCAGGTCGTCGAGCGCCTGCTCGTGGTAGAAGTCGTAGACGTCGCTGATCCACTTGTAGAAGAGCACCGGGAACACGTACGCCTTGAAGTCGCCGGGATCGACCGGGCCACGGAGTGCGTTGGCCGCACCCCAGAGGGCGTGCTCGAGCTCTCGCTGCGTGAGGTGGTCAGGGTTCGCGGGCGCGAGCGTCATCGGGTCTCCTTCTCACGAGCGCGCGGCATCTCACCGCGTCACCCGATCCCTACGGTATCGGCCTACCGGCGTCCCGATATTCCACTGACGTCGGAGAGCTCAATCAGCCCGCGTGCCGTGTCGCTCAGCTAGCTCTTGCGTGCAGGTACTTTGCGCTGATCAAGCACTCCAGCAGCTCGCCGGCATCAACATCGAGCGCTTCGGCGATGCGTGCCAGCGACTGCACACTCATTAGGCCTTGCCCGCCCCGTAGCCGTGGACCGGCTCGCGCCGGGGGAGGCATAGGACCGCGGCCGGCCGACCCATCGCTCCACCCGTATTGATGGCTTCCGAGACGCATTGAGCGCTGCCGGACTGCTCCCGTGGGTGCCCCTACTCGAACCCACCCGTCAACCGCCCGCGCATCCGCGAACTACTCTCATTCATCCCGACGATCTTCACCGTCTTCCCCAACGCCACATACTTCGTCTCAATCGCATCCAACGCGGCAACGGTCGACGCATCCCACACATGCGACCCCGACAGGTCAATCACGACCCGAGATGGATCCGATGAGTACGAGAACAACGTCGTCAGGTCATTGCTCGATGCGAAGAACAGCTCCCCCTCCACGACGTACGTCACAACATCCCGCGCCTCAGACAGCACGCGCGTCACGGTCACGAAATGCGCCACCCGCCGCACGAACAGCACCGACGCGACCAGCACCCCGCCGACCACTCCGACGGCGAGGTTGTGCGTGATCAGCACGAGCACCACAGTCGCGACCATCACGAAGGTCTCGCTCTTCGGCATCCGCTTCAGCGTCGTCGGTCGCACGCTGTGCCAGTCGAACGCTCCGATCGCGACCATGATCATCACGGCCACCAGGGCTGCCATCGGGATCGTCCCGACGAAGTCGCCGAACACGACCACCAGTAGGAACAGGAAGATCCCGGCGCAGAACGTCGAGATGCGGGTCCGCGCACCCGAGGCTTTCACGTTGATCATGGTCTGACCGATCACGGCGCAGCCGCCCATGCCACCGAAGATCCCCGACAGCACGTTCGAGACGCCCTGCCCCCACGCCTCACGACTCTTGCGCGAGTGGGTGTCGGTGATCTCGTCGACGAGCTTCGCGGTGAGCAGCGACTCCATCAGCCCGACCAGCGCGACTCCGAGGGCGAACGGGGCGATGATCGTGAACGTCTCCCACGTGAGCGGAACGTTCGGGATGAACAGCTCCGGCAGGCTCTTCGGCAGCTCGCCCTGGTCGCCGACGGTGGGCACGGTGATGCCGAACGCGAGCACGACACCCGTCACGATGACCACCGACACGAGCGGCGCCGGCACGATCTTGGTGATCTTCGGCATCAGGATCATCACGACGATCCCGAGCGCGACCAGCGGATACACCAACCACGGCACGTCGACCAGTTGCGGATACTGCGAGCTGAATACGAAGATCGCCAGCGCGTTCACGAACCCGACCATGACGCTGCGGGGGATGAAGCGCATGAGCTTCGCGACGCCGATCACCCCGAGGATCACCTGGAAGATGCCGGCGAGGATGACCGTCGCGATGAAGTAGTCGAGCCCGTATGTCGGGGCGACGGGCGCGATCACGAGTGCCACGGCTCCGGTCGCCGCGGTGACCATCGCCGGACGCCCGCCGAGGAACGCGATCGACACCGCCATGATGAACGACGAGAACAGCCCCACCTTCGGGTCGACCCCCGCGATCACCGAGAATGCGATCGCCTCGGGAATCAGCGCGAGTCCCACGACGAGTCCGGCCAGCACCTCGCGGGTCAGCATCCGCGGATTCTTCAGCGCCTGAAGCACCGTGGGATTCGCCCGATACCGGGCACGATCGTCGATCGTCGTTGTAGACATGGATGCTCCAGGGGAAGGCGCCTCGAGATGAGGCAGACGTTCCAGCGTAGAGCCGTCATGGAGCGGCGCGTCACCTCCACTAGTCTCAGAATCGATCGGGCGCGGGGCTCGGCGACGCGGCAAGGGGAGAACCGTGGAAGAGACGAACGCACCGGATCGACGCAGCGTGTTGCGAGCGGCCGTATGGGCCGCGCCCGTCATCGCCGTCGCCGCCGCGACCCCGCTGGCCGCAGCGAGCACGCAGGCCCTTTCGTGGACATGGACGGCCCAGATGGCCACGACCCGACAGGCGGAGACCTACTTCACCGCGACGAACTCCAGCGACGACCCCATCGATGTCGTCTTCGTCGCCCCCAGGAAGCAAGGGGCCGTTGAACTCTACGGATACGGGTTCGGCTCCTGGGCGGTCTCGCTCACGTCGACCACCGTCGTGTGCACGGCGACCATCCCCGCACAGGGATCGCTGACCACCCCGTTCCTCGGCTACTTCACGCGCACGCCGCCCGCGACCGAGGTGCTCGTCGCTTCGCTGACGCCCGGCGCGTCGTCCGTGCCGACCCTCACACTCACCTTCACCTGACGGCCGCTCAGCGCCCCTGACCGCACCCGCATGCCGCGGGGTGGGGGCTGCTCAGGGCAGCGTCACCAGTCGCCGGAGCCAGTCGTCGCGGTGGGCTGCCCCGTCCGCGTCAGTCGCAGGCGATCCCGTCCCCGTCGCGGTCGAGGTCGTACACATCCGGTCCGACAACCTGCAGCGGACCGCGAGCGTACGCCGGACCATTGCCGCTGCCACCCTCGCAGTCCACGTCTGACGCGATCGGAACGCACACGCCGGCGTAGCTCGAGTGGCAGTCGTTGGCCGGTTGGACGAGGGGCACCGGTGCGGGAGCGGGCGGCCGCGTGCCGTTCGAGGTGACCTCGTTCACCGGAGCGACGGTGACTGCTTCGCTGACCGACTCGCGCGCGACCTCCACTCCGTCGACGTAGGTCACTCGGTACGTGGTGACTTTGGTTCCGTCGGCACCGGTCGTGACAGCGGTCTTGCCGACGTCCAACTGTGGGTCGTCGACCGTGGTCCGCTCGAAGGGAACGACCGTCGTCACGTCGACTTCCTCGTATGTCGTCGGCTTCGGAGAGGGCGTCGGCTTCTCTGTCGGAGTTGAGACGAAGGGCTTGGCCTCGGTCGACGCTTGCTCCGAGCCGGTGGTGTTCGATCCCGGTCCGCCTAGCGCGGCATTCGCTCCCGTACCAATGAACATGAGCACGAAGGCGATCCCGAGTGCGGCCCAGGCGGCACCGCGGGAGCGTACGCGAAACAGTTGGGCCGAGCCCCGAACGAGCGCATAGATCGCGATGAAGAACAAGAACAGCCCCGCGAACATCACGATCACACCGAAGCTGCGAGTGAGCAACGTCACCGCCAGGATCACGGCGCCGACGATGATGATGACCTTCATCCGCGACGACTTCGCTTCTGTCGGAGTCGCCGCGACGGCCGCTGCGGGCGCCTGCCCCAGAGGGGCGGTGTGGGTCGTCCACTGCACTCCGTCCCACCAACGCTGCTGCGCAGGTTGATGCGGGTCGGGGTACCAACCTTGAGGTGTTTCGGGCATCGTCGCCGTCTTTCTCTTCGGGCTCTCTCGCCGAACCCTACCGATATTCCGGAGGCTGCGCGCACCGAGTTTGCGTCTCTTCATGGATGTATCAGAAGCGTCGCTCGAAGCTCCTGTAGTACAGGCGCCGGAGGCGTTTCGGCACCGACGATGCAAAGGAGCAACAACATGCGTGTATCCGCTTATCACTCGTCTAACCAGAGCGATCCGGATGTCCACCACACCTATGACGACTGCGTGAGCGGCCGGCAGATCCCGGCCCACAATCGGCTGGCTGGGACTGGCGGCCATCCTCTTTGCGGGCACTGTAGCCAGCGTTAGCCACGACCGGCGGATCGCTGCTCTCCTGAGCGGCGATCCGCCTGTGCTGCGGACCGGCTTTCCATTCATCGCCAGGGCGTAGGGCGTAGAGCGGATGCTGCGGATGCGGCGCTGCTCCGCCCTTCCTTCCCGCGAGCTCCTCCGACATGATGAAGGGGACCGACCTCGAAGGAGTCCTCCGTGTCACTCACACCGCCCCCGGCCCCGCAGGCCGACACCGCCGTCTCCGGGCTCCCCGGCGCCGTGGTGATCGCGGGCATCCGCAAGATGCTCATCTGGACCGTCGTCGCCGGAGTCGTGTACTCGGTCTTCATGAGCGGCAGCAAGGGCATCTGCCCGGGCGGCATCGACGCCAACGGCGGGTTCATCGATGCCGAGGGCCGGTCGGTCGACCAGGCTCCGCTCTGCGTCTCGTTGTCGCTCCACCCCAGCGTGTTCGTCTACGTCGGCATCGCACTGATCGTCCTGATCGCCCTCGGCCGCGTCACCAAGGCAGTCGACGCGCGCGCGGCCCTGCGGACGATGGAACGCGCGATCCAAGGAGCCGGCCTGCTCGTCGCCATCGCCCTCGTCGTGTCGCACGTGTGGTTCCAGCTGACCCCGCTCGAGCACTTCTCCTCCGGCTCGTGGTCTTACTTCAGTCCGTTCCCGCTCGGGGTCATCGACATCTCGACCAACCCGATGACGGGGTCCTGATGGGCTGTCGGCTCACGCGATAGCAAGTGGATCGCTCGCGATTGGGGCGAGCACCGACTTCCTGTTCGAGAAGAGAGGGCCGGCTTCCTGGGAGAGGCCAGCGGATAGGGGTACCCGTGAATGATCTGACGCAGTTGGTCAACGAGATACGCGACGTCGCCGAAGGGCGAGGGTTGACGATTCTTGAAGCGGTATTTCCGGGGGACCCGACATTTGTGCTGCATATCGACGCCACCTCCGTCGAAACTGCTCTCAACCTTGCGCAGTCCATGCTCGCTCCTTTCGTCAGCTTGACGATTGACCGTTTCGACGCTGACGAGTTCCTGGCTGAGTTCGACGGGGAAGCTCCCGCCGCGATGGTCCAGCTCGCGAGGGAACATCATGGTGAACCGCAAGGCCTTGCGATGCGCTGGTTCGGCCTTGGCGCCACGGCGCTCTTCCTCGCCGGCACGGATTGGTCTGATGAACTAAGCGGTTCCCGGGACGAATGGGCGGCCGAGCGTCGAATGGCCTGGGTCGACCAACGTGACAGCCGTGCGATCCGCGTGGCCTATCTCGCGGATCAGATCGAACTCGATCCGCGATACCGTGCTGCGAGCCAGAATCAGCGCACAGTCGTGGGCCGCGTGGTTGCGGATGAGCTAACGAGTGCGGACGATGACGCCACCACGGTGAAATGGGCTCTCGAGCGTGCCAGCCGGTCGGTGCGAGAGAACGCGGCCTCTGCCTACCTCGCGCTCGAAGAGATGATGGAGGCGGTGGCTGACGACTTACGTGAGACAGAAGCTTGGCGTAAGTCGCGCACGGCGAAAGAACGAGAGGCGACGGCGCGGGAATTTATGATGCAACGGACGGGATACGCGCCTCCCGCAACGCTGACGGCCCGATTGGCGAGGGAAGCCTTCACCTGGCGATGACAGCGACCGCGGCAGCGTTCCTTTGCGCGAAAACCTAATTTTCTGTCCTGGTTGACAGCCAGGATGAGCGCATCTCGTCCGCCTACTGCCCCGCCCGCACCCGCAGCCCGAAGGCAACCCCCGCCAGCGCGATCACCACGACCCCGTACCCGACGCACACGGCCTCGAGCCCGACCACCCCGACCAACGCTCCGGCGATCACTGCCGGCACCCCGAACGCCAGGTAAGCCAGCAGGTAGATCACGGCGAAGGTGTCGGCACGCTGCGTCGCCGGGATCCGCGGGGCGAGCGAAGCGACCACTCCCGAGAACGCGGTGCCGAAGCCCATTCCGGTGACGGCGGCCGCGACGAGGTAGAACGGCAGCGACCCGACGCCCAGCGCGATCAGTGACAGCAGAGTCCCGACCGCGAGCGCCGACGTGCCGAACAGCACCATCGACCGCGCTGCGATCTTCCGCAGTACGAACGCCGTGACGGCGCCGACCCCGGCGAGCAGCACGACCCCGAGCCCCTGCCACACATGCGCCTCGCCACCGAGCTCGCCCCGCACGATGTTCGCGCCCAGCGACAGGAACAACCCACCGGTCGCCCATCCGGCGATCACGGCCGGAGCCCCACGCCAGAAGTCCGCGCGGATGGCGGGCGGGATCGACAGCCGGAAGCTCAGCGACGCCCACACCCCGGGCTTGCGCGGCGCCGTCTCGGGCACGAGGAAGAACAGCGCCGCGAGCAGGATGTACGCCGAGCTCAACGGTGCGAACACGTCGAGCAGCGCCTCGCCGCTGAGGTCGAGCACCACGGCCGACACGAGTGCTCCGAGCGCGAGTCCGATCCCCGGGCTCAGCGCGTTCCACAGCGCGGCGACCCCCGCGCGCCCGCCCGGCGCGAAGTCGAGCACCGTCGCCGACAGCGCCGAGATCAGCAGACCGCTCGCAACACCCTGCAGGATGCGCGCGAAGAACAGCATCGCGACGGCATCCGCGTGCCAGAACAGGAACATGCTCCCCGCCAGCAGCAGGAACCCCGCGATCACGACCGGACGTCGCCCGACGTGGTCCGAGAGCGACCCGGCGGTGAGGAGTGTGAGCAGCAGC
Source organism: Microbacterium sp. ISL-59 (assembly GCF_018613945.1). Taxonomy (NCBI): domain Bacteria; kingdom Bacillati; phylum Actinomycetota; class Actinomycetes; order Micrococcales; family Microbacteriaceae; genus Microbacterium; species Microbacterium sp. ISL-59. The sequence continues at coordinate 964,393 of NZ_JAGGPG010000002.1, read as the reverse complement.
GCCACCGCGTACACCGCGAACACGGCGCTGATCACGATCGCCTCGAACCCGATGCTCTGCGCGAGCACCGGGTAGAACGGCGACGGCGCACTCGCCCCGACCATCATCAGGATCTGCGCCAAGATCGCGAGCCCGAACCCGAACCGTGCGCGAGGAACGGCGGTGCTCCCGCCGAGTTCCTGGGCCCGTCGAAGGGGCGCCGACGGGCGGACGATCGGCTCGGTGCTGGTCATGGCGACTCCTCATATGGTTCGAGAATCATCGAACTATCGGAGCGTACTCGCCATCCATCGATTGTTCAACTATTCTCGAACCATGCCTGGCGATCTTCCGCACCCGGAGCGCTCCGAGATCCAACTCACCGACGTGCTCTTCGCGCTCAGCGACCCCGAGCGCCTCGCCATCACGCGCCAGCTCGCCGACGGCCCCCTCGACATGGCCGCCTGCCACTCCACCGACCCGAACCTCCCGAAGTCGACCAAGTCGCACTTCATGAAGGTGCTGCGCGAAGCCGGCATCATCCGCAACGAGCCCAACGGCCGCCGACGGATGCTGACGCTGCGCCGCGACGACCTCGACGCGCTCTTCCCCGGGCTGCTGGACTCGGTGCTGCGCTGAGACGCGACGACGATCACGATTGCGATACGTTCGCGATCGTCGCCCACAGGCATGGATAACGTGCCCTCATGAAACCTCGGCACGTCGCGGCGGCGCTGCTCCTCCTTCCGATGCTCGCGCTCGCGGCATGCACACCGGGTGCCACCGGAACCCTCGGGCTGCTCCGGCAGGACGACGGTTCCCTCGACGTGCTCGTGCGCCTCTGCCACGGGTCGGTCGATCTCCTCACCCTGCGGGCGATCAACTCGTACCCTCCGAATGTGGACTCCGCATCCGGCGACGACGGCGGATGGCGGAACGTCGACGACAAGGAGTTCTCGCTACCGACGCCGATCGTGGGCGACGCCGAGATCGCCCTGCCGTTTCGCGAGCAGGCGCTCGGCTCGGACGTGCTCTTCCACCTGACGGCCTTCGGCGACAAAGGGGAGAACGCCGTCTCGGGTCATTTCGCCGCAAGTGAACTGGCGGATGTCCAACCGGGCGAGGTGTTCACGCCCATCGGGATGTTCGCCTCCGACAAGTGGGAGTCCTCCGATGACCCCATCGTGAGCCCCGAGGAGTTCGAGCGGTTCGCCGACGACTTCTGCTCGTGACGCGAGGATGGCGCCGGGTCCTCAGCTCGTCTTCCGGCTCACCGCTGACCGCGGCGGGTTCGCCCGCAGGTGCGCACTGACCTGTGTGAGCACGCGCTCGAGACTGTTCTGTCCCCCAAACGGTTGACATACAAAACGGTAAAACGTTAGTAGGTTAGCGATTGGGCGGGCCAGAACCAATGGGGGTTTCGATGAGAAAATTCAGCGCGTCTGTAACCGTGGGAGCCGCGGTGTTGCTTTCGATCGTGTGGGTTGCGCCGGGGGCCGTGGCAGATGAGGAGACAACCGTCGACGTGGTCGCGAACGCCACTCCGGCGGACGTTGCGGCGGCGGTCGACGTGCCCTTGCTCGGAGCTGGTGAGAGTGCGATAGCTATTGATCGGCTTGAGGTCGAAGTGTCTTCCGAAGCGGCGCATGGCGTTTCCATCTCGGCGGGTGAAGGCACGGCGACCATCGGGCTCCCCTTCGCGGGCGAGGCCAACGCCGGAGTTTCGACAGAGCCCGGTACGGTGACGTACGACAACGGGAACGCGACGAGCAGCGTCGTTCTCCTGCACGAAAGCGGTTCGGTGCAGATTGCGGCAGTGATCGACAGCGCGGATGCGCCGATACGTTACGACTATCCCCTCGATCTTCCGGAGGCATCGAGCATCGTCTTGCGGGACGGGGGCGCGGCTGTGATCGACGATGCAACAGGTGAAGTACTGGGTAGCTTCGCAGCCCCCTGGGCGAAAGACGCAACTGGCAAGGGCGTCCCCACTCGCTATGAGCTGAATGGGGAAACGCTGACGCAGATCGTCGAGCATGACAGCAGCTTCGCCTATCCGGTGGTCGCTGATCCGACGTACACGACATCGGTGATCTACCTCAGCCGTGCCCAGGTCGTCAGTATGTACAACGGTCTCAAGGGACTCAATGGGGTATGTAGCGCTTTTCCGATTCCGTGGCCGGCCAGCATCGCGTGCGCTGGGCTCGCCCCAGGAGCGCAGATCGAGAAGGCATACTGGCAAAAGCTGCGGATCAAGGTGACCTACTTCAACTGCGGGTTCAACTACTGCAGCTACACGACGTACACGGCAGTCAGGTAGACAGGAGGGGCATGATGCGTATCAAGGAACCGGCCGCCAAGCTCGGTTATGTCGTCGCCGTCGCCATCGGACTCACGCTCACGACCGTTCCGCTCGCGGCCGTCAACCTTGACCTCGGGTTCGCGTGGGGAGTCCTGGCCCTCGTGGCAGCTGTCGTCGTGGCAGCTCGAACCTTCCGCGGCGCAGGAGAATCCGACGCTCCCCGACCCTGGTGGAAGATGACGAGCACGCGAGGAAGCGGAATCCTCCTCGCCGCGCTGTTCTTCATTCAGGGCGTCACCACATCCGTCGGCGTCTTCACCCTGTCGAACCCGCCACTCGCGCTCGTCGGTGCTGTCGTGGCGCTGACGCTGTCGGCCTTCTCCCTGAACTCTGCGATCAGGACTCGACCGGTCCCGGCATCGGCCTAGCGGGGAGTGGGCTGCGGGACTCGGCGCGGATGCCGAGGCGGCCGCTGGACCGATCGCCGGCAAGGTCATGGTCGTGCCGTGACGTCGGGGTGGCGCCTGGTGCGGATGTCGGATCTGGTGCGGATGTCGGGAGGATGCGCGGATGTCGGGTGACGCGCCGTGCATCGGTCCGACAGGTGTGCATCGGTCCGACAGATGTGCATCGGTCCGACAGGTGTGCGCGGGAGGGCGGCTCGGCGGCGACCGCCCTCCTGGCGGCATCCGCCCCCGTGTGTTCCGCGCTCGACTTCCCCGGAGCCGTTCACGCCGAACTTTCTGCTCGCCCTTGCGACTCTCGGAAGAGTGAGTGTACAGTCACTCATATGTCCACGACCCGCAGCTCCATCCTTTCGACGGCCGATGCCCGCCGGCCTGTCGTGGCCGCGGCGGCGCTGGCGGCGTTCGCGCGCAGCGGCTATCACGGCACGACCGTCGCCGACGTGGCGCGCGAGGCCAAGATCTCCCCGGCCTACGTCTTCAAGCTGTACTCCGGCAAGGAGGCGCTGTTCGTCGTGGCGCTCGAGGCATGCTTCGACGCGATCGTCTCCGCCCTCGAAGAAGGGGCGGATGCTGCCGCCGACACCTCGCCCGAAGGCGTGCTCGACGCGATGGGCGACGCCTACGCGCACCTCATCTCCGACCGGAAGCTGCTGATGCTGCAGGTGCACGCGCAGTCGGTCGCCGAGATCCCCGCGATCGGGGAGGCGCTGCGCGCAGGGCTCGAACGCGTCACGACGTTCGCGAAGACCCGTTCACGGGCGGGCGACGACGACGTGCAGCGCTTCATCGCCTACGGGCAGCTCTGTCACCTGATCGTCACCACGCAGCTCGACGGACGCCAGGGGGACTGGGTCGCCCTGTTGACCAAGGGGATCACGCACCCCGACTGATCCACCCTCCCGGGGTGTCGGCACTTCTCCATGCCCGCAGGAGTGAGTGAGTAGTCACTCATCCAACCGGCCTCGAAACATCACGGACAAGAACCCAGAAAAGGAGCACGTCATGACCACCCTCACCTCCCTCCCGGCGCTCGCCGCACCGCGCAGTACGCGCCGGTGGCTCGCCCTCAGCCTCCTCGCGCTCGCGCAGTTCCTCGTGGTGCTCGACGCCTCGATCGTGAACATCGCCCTCCCCGTCCTCGGCCGGCAGCTCGACATGGACACCGCCGCCCTCGCCTGGGTCATCACCGCCTACGTGCTCGCGTTCGGCGGCCTGCTCCTCCTCGGCGGACGCCTCGCCGACCGCTACGGACACCGTCGGGTGTTCCTGATCGGAACGGCCGGATTCGTGGCGGCATCCGCCCTCGCCGGGCTCTCGGTGTCGAGCGAGATGCTCCTCGCCGCCCGCGCCCTGCAGGGCGTCTCGGCTGCGCTCCTCGCTCCCGCCGCCCTCGCGCTGCTGACCCAGCTGTTCCCGAACGACGCCGAGCGCACCAAGGCGCTGGGTGTGTGGGGAGCCGTCGCCGGCATCGGATCGGCCGCGGGGGTACTGCTCGGCGGAGTGCTCACGGCGACCCTCGGCTGGCAGTCGGTGTTCTTCGTGAACGTGCCCGTCGGCGCGCTCGTGCTCATCGCGATTCCGCTGCTCATCACCCGTGACGGCATGCGAACTCCCGGCCGCCTGGATGCCGCCGGTGCCGTGACCGTCACCGCATCACTGGTCGCGCTCGTCGGTGCCCTCAGCGCGGTCGAGCGGGTCGGCTTCGTGCACCCGCTCCCGCTGAGCCTGCTCGCCCTCGCGCTGATCCTCGGCGTCGCCTTCGTGGCGATCGAGCGCCGGGCTGCCGAGCCGCTCGTCCCGCTCCGCGTGTTCCGCAACCGCAACCTCGCCCTCGGCAACATCGTCATGCTGCTCGGCGGCGCCACCATGGTCGCCCTCTTCTTCGCCCTCTCGGTCTACATGCAGGCCGTGCTCGGCTACGACGCCCTCACCGCGGGCCTCACGCAGCTGCCCCTCGCCGGTGTGCTCGTGATCGTCGCCGGCAGTGTGCCCGCCGTGATCGCCCGCGTCGGCACGCGGCCGGTGCTGATCGGGGCGCTGCTCATCCTGGCCGCGGGGCTCCTCTGGCTCGCCGCATCCCCGGCGGATGCCGCGTTCCTCACGCACCTGCTCGGCCCGACCATCCTGATCGGGGTCGGACTCGGCGGCGCTGTCGTGGCGACCACCCAGCTCGCGGTCGACGGCGTCGAAGGTGCAGAGGCCGGACTCGCCGGCGGGCTCGTCAACACCAGCCAGCAGATCGGCGGCGCGATCGGACTGGCGGTGCTCGGCACGGTCGCCGGCCTGCGCACGGCCGCGCTGTCGGCAGAGGGGGCGTCGTCTGCCGAGGCGCTCACCGGCGGATTCTCCTGGCTCTTCCTCGGGGCGGCGGGACTGGCGGTCGTCGGGGCCGGGATCGTCGCGGTCTGGCGTCGCGACTGAGGTCCCTGATGTGCGGGTCCGTGGAGTGCGTCGTGCTGCGCTCCGCGGGCCCGTCCGTTTTGGAGTGAGAGCGATATGCCATCTGCTTACTGCTGATTATCAAGCTAATGACAAATGACTGACGGCCACGGGTTGTCATTCTGCTCCCAGATTTGGAGAGGGCGCCGTGAGGGGCGGATACTTCTCGCATCCGGACCGCCCCCAACTCGGCCGGGGAATCGACATGCAGACCTCCTCCTCACCCGCGCCAGGAACGACCATCGCCATCGTCGGCGCCGGTCGGCTCGGACGCGTGCTCGCGCGGTCGCTCCGCACGGCGGGGTTCGACGTCCTCGGCCCCCTCCGCCGCGATCAGTCGATGCCGACGGTCGACATCGCGCTGCTCTGCGTTCCGGACTCCGCCATCCCGGCCGTCGCGTTCGTCGCTCGACCGCACGCGCGGCTCGTCGGACACGTCTCGGGCGCCACGTTGCTCGACGACGTCGACTTCAGCCTCCACCCGATGCAGACGTTCACGGGTGGGGAGACTCCCGACGTGTTCCACGGCATCGGTGCCGCGGTCGCCGGGCGCACCGACGACGCCCGCGCCGTGGCCGAGCAGCTGGCCCGCGCACTCGGTGCCCGCCCGTTCATGGTCGAGGACGAGCACCGCGCGAGCTATCACGCGGCGGCATCCTTCACCTCGAACTTCGTGCTGACGGTGCTCGATGCGGCCGAGCAGCTCGCTTCGGCCGCGGGCATCCCGGAGGCTGAGGCTCGCGAACTCCTCGCCCCGCTCGTCCGGCAGACGGTCGAGAACTGGGCGGATGCGGGAGCGCAGAACGCCCTCACCGGACCGATCGCCCGCGGCGACACGGAGACGGTCGCCCGTCAGAGGTCGGCTGCCGCAGAGGTCGACCTTCAGGACCTGTTCGACGCCCTCGCCGCCGCCACGCGGGCGATCGCGTCTCGCGTCGAAGCCCCGGTACGGATGTCGGGAGAACGCACGGATGCAGGGAGAAACACCGCCGTTCCGCCCGACAGCCGTCCCTCCTCCCGACAGGTGACCGGCGAAGTGACCGGCGAAGTGACCGCCGAAGTGACCGCCGCCCCGAAGGAGCCTTCCGCATGAGAATCCTCCGCACCATCCCCGAGGTGCGCGCAGCCGTCCGCGAGGCTCGGCTCGCGAACCACACGGTCGGCCTCGTCCCCACGATGGGCGCCTTCCACGACGGACACCTCTCTCTCATGCGGGCCGCGCGCGCGGCATCCGATCTCGTCGTCGTCTCGCTCTTCGTCAACCCGACCCAGTTCGGCGCGAACGAAGACCTCAGCTCCTACCCGCGCGATGAAGCCCGCGACGCGGAGCTCGCCGAGGCCGAGGGCGTCGACATCCTCTTCGCGCCCGCGGCATCCGAGATCTACCCCGACGGGTTCGCGACGAACATCCACGTCGCCGGCCTCACCGACGTGCTCGACGGCGCGAGCCGCGGCGCGCACCACTTCGATGGCGTCGCCACGGTCGTCATGAAGCTGTTCGGGATCGTCCGGCCGGATTCCGCGTACTTCGGACAGAAGGATGCGCAGCAGGTGCTCGTCGTCCGCCGCGTCGTGCGCGATCTCGACCTCGATGTGCGCATCGTCGCGTGCCCGATCGTGCGAGAGGCCGACGGACTCGCCATGAGTTCGCGCAACGTCTACCTCGACGATGCCGCGCGGCTGCAGGCGACCGCGCTGAACCGGGCGCTGGATGCGGCGGCCGAGGTGTTCGCGGCGGGGGAGCGCGAGGGGGCGAGCATCCTGTCGGCGGCACGGCGCGTGCTCGAAGACGCCCGGATCTCGGTGGAGTACCTGGAGCTCCGCGATGCCGAGACGCTGAAGCCGGTCGTCCGCGTCGAGCGGGACGCGCTGCTCGCGGTCGCCGCCCGCGTCGGCGCCGCCCGGCTGATCGACAACCATGTGCTGTCTGTCGCCGACGTCGCTGAACCGGACGCCGCCGGCCCATATACCGCCGACCTGCAGACCACCGACCCGAGGGGCGACGCCTGATGCGACGCACGATGCTGAAGTCGAAGATCCACCGCGCGACCGTCACCGCCAGCGATCTGCACTACGTCGGCTCGATCACGATCGACCCCATCCTGCTCGAGGCCGCCGACATCCTCCCCCACGAGCAGGTGCACGTCGTCGACGTCGACAACGGCGCCCGCTTCGAGACCTACACGCTGACCGGCGTGCGCGGATCCGGCGTCATCCAGGTCAACGGCGCCGCGGCCCGCCTCGTGCATACCGGCGACACGATCATCGTCATCTCGTACGCCGACTATTCGCGCGAAGACCTCGAGAGCTACGAGCCGGTGGTGGTGCATGTCGACCGGGACAACGCGATGATCCAGGTCGATGACGCCGTCGACCGCCTGCTGACGGAGGCCCGTGCATGAGCGCCCACGCCGCCCCGCGCAAACGTGTGACGCTCGCCGCTCTCGCCGCGAAGAAGGACGCCGGCGAGCCGATCGTCATGGTCACCGCCTACGACCATCCGAGCGCGCAGATCGTCGAGGCTGCCGGCGTCGACATCGTGCTCGTGGGCGACTCGGCCGCGATGACCGTGCTCGGATACGACAGCACCGTGCCGGTCACGGTCGACGAGATGCTGATGCTCACCAAGGCCGTGCGCCGCGGGCTGACCGTGCCGCTGCTGGTCGGCGACCTGCCGTTCGGGTCGTACGAGGCCTCGGATGAGCTCGCCATCGCCACCGCACAGCGCTTCGTCAAGGAAGCCGGCTGCGACCTGGTGAAGATCGAGCGCGGTGGCACGACCGTCGACCGCGCGCAGGCGCTCGTGCAGGCCGGCATCCCCGTGGTCGGACACGTCGGGCTCACCCCGCAGACGGCCACGGCGCTCGGCGGCTACCGTGCCCAGGGCCGCACCGCCGAGGCGGCGCTCGCCGTGATCGACGATGCCCTCGCCCTGCAGGCCGCCGGGTGCTCGATGCTCGTGGTCGAGGCGGTGCCGTCCGAGGTCACCGCCGCGCTGGTTCCGCTGCTCGACATTCCCGTGATCGGCATCGGAGCCGGAGCGGATGCCGACGGGCAGGTGCTCGTGTTCCACGACCTGCTCGGGCTGTACGACGGCGGCACGGCCAAGTTCGTCAAACGGTACGCGGAGCTACGCGCGGCTGCGGTGGCCGGCGTGGGCGCGTATGCGGCGGAGGTGCGCGGTGGCGTGTACCCCGCACCCGAGCACGGGTATGCGATGCCGGAGGGTGAGGCGGCGCGGCTCGGGGAGTTGCTCGCGGGGCGCTGAAGGCCGACAACACCCTCTCCACAGCACCGTGATCTTGTATTCACTTCTTTTCCGAGCGTCCGGGCCACCGCCCGCAAAGTTGTTTACCTAACGTTCCTGCTTTCGCCGTTCCCCGTCTCGAACGGCTCCCTAACGTCGCTCTCAGCGCCGGTCCGGTGCGTCGTAGATACACACGTGGAAGAGGATGAAGTGAAGAGACAGATCGCAGGAGTGTGCGCGCTCGCGGCCGTGGCCGCCGCCGTCGCATTCCCCCTCACGGCGGCGAACGCTGCCGAGGAGCTCGCGGCACCGACATTCAGCCAGGACGGCGGCCGATTCACGGAGTCGACCACCGTCACGCTCACCGCGCCGCAGGGCGCCCAGATCAGGTACACGCTCGACGGATCGATGCCGACCGCGAAGAGCCCGCTCTACACGAAGCCACTGGTCATCGACGAGACGACCAACCTCGCCGCGGTCTCGATCAAGGCCGGGGCGACCTCGCCCGCCGAGATCGAGGGCTACATCATCAAGACCGACGAAGAGCCGCTCACGTCGTTCTTCGTGATGAGCGACGTGCACACGTCAGCCCTCACCGAGAAGAACCGGGGCATCTGGAAGAGCCACTTCGACACCCTCGCGTCGATCAACCCCGACCCCGATCTGATCATCTCCAACGGGGACCAGATCAACGACAACAACAACAACACCGCGCCCGACCACCAGGTCGTGAAGACGATCTTCGACGAGAACATCGACCGCCTCGGCCTCGACGACACCCCGATCCTGATGTCGCACGGCAACCACGACGTGGGCAACGCCGACATGGCGAAGTACTACGGCGACTGGTTCCCGAACGCATCCGGCGGCTACTACGAGAAGACGATCGACGACCAGACGTTCCTCGTGATCGACACCGAGCGGTACTCCGGCGCGCAGCGCACCTGGCTGCAGGGACGCCTCGCCGCGCTCTCCGCCGAGCCGGATGCCCTCAACACCCCGATCTTCGTCGTCGGCCATCGCCCGACCGCCAACACGGTCTACGACGGAGCCCAGGCCTCCAACGCCACCCTCACCGCCGACCTCTCGGGATACCCGCAGGCCGTCTACTTCTCGGGCCACTCGCACCTGCACCTGAACGACGAGCGTTCGATCTGGCAGGGCGGCTTCACGGCCGTGAACGACGGATCGATGTCGTACACCGAGACCCCGCACGATGCGTACCAGATCTACGGCAATGCGCTCTGGGACGAGTTCACGATCCCGACGGCGCAGGCCCTGTACGTCGAGGTCTACGCCGACCGCACCGAGATCGACCGCATCAACTTCGCCGCCGACGACGAGCGCACCTACGACAACGGCGCCTGGGGCTACCAGTCCGGCTACCCCTTCGCCAGCGCCGGCACGCTCGCGGGTCCCACCTGGACGGTCCGCCTCGACGGCACGACGCCCGAAGAGGTGCGCGCCAACTTCGACTACACATCGGCCGCGCGTGACAACGTCGCACCGGTGCAGCAGGGCGCGCCCGTGCACACCGTGACGGCGACCGGCGCCGACGTCCTCCGGGTGCCCGCGGCGACCGACGACGAATCCGTCTACGGCTACGACGTGCGGGTCCGCGACGCGGCCACCGGCGTCGAGGCGCTGCCGATCCGCGCCGGCGCTAAGGTGCTCGCCGACTTCCAGATCGCGCCGCGTCCGAGCATCCTCGAGATCCCGCTCGCGATCCGCAACGGACGCCAGGCGAACGCTCCGCTGATCACCCTCACCAAGGGGACGAGCTACATCGCCGAGGTCACCGCCGTCGACATGTACGGCAACCGCTCCGAGAAGACCACGGTCTCGTTCGTCGCCGGGCAGGTGCCCGACACGACGCGCCCGCAGGTGACGCTCGTCAGCCCGACCACGGCCGGTCCGTCGAAGGCCATCGACATCCGCGTCGACGCGACCGACGAGGTGGGTCTCTCCCGCATCGTCGCCAACGTCTACCAGGGCAGCACGCTCGTCAAGAGCACGCAGTCGAAGGCCGCCGGCACGGCTGGCTCGCACGTCGCGACCGTGACGCTCCCCGACGGGGCGTACACGATCAAGTACAACGCGCAGGATGCCGCGGGCAACATCTCGAAGACCTCGACGTTCGGTCTCACGGTCGACGCCACCGCCCCCACCGTGACCGTCAAGACCGGTGACTCGTTCACCGTCGGCGACGCGGCGGGCTACGACAAGGTCAGCTTCAAGCTCCACGATGCCGGCAAGATCGACCGGCTCGAGCTGAACGGCGTCGGCAAGGACCTCTCGAACAACGTCTGGTCCGACCTCAACTTCGTGAAGCCGGGAGTGTTCGGCGGAGTCACGGGCGAGAACACGCTCCTCGTCCACGACGTCGCCGGCAACGTCACGACGGTCGAGTTCGTGCTGCGCTGATCGAGCGCCGCGAAGCCCCGCGGGCGTACCGCGGGGCTTCGTGCGTCAGCCGGCGTCGGGCTCCCAGCGCAGCAGATCGCCGGGCTGGCACTCCAGCACCGCGCAGAGGGCATCCAGCGTCGTGAAGCGCACCGCCTTCGCGCGACCGTTCTTCAAGACGGCGAGGTTGGTCGGCGTGATGCCGATGCGCTCGGCCAGCTCGCCGACACTCATCTTCCGCCGCGCCATCATCACATCGATGTCGACCACCACCGGCATCAGATCACCTCGTCGTCGAGCTCGGAGCGCAGCGCTCGCGCTTCGGCCTCACTGTCGATCGCCTGCCGCAGCAGCGCCTTCATGACGACCACGAGCAGCGCCATCCCGGCGAGCACGACCCCGGCGCCGCCGATCAGCGCCACGACACCCGGCGCCGTCGACCCCGGCGTGAGCAGCGCGGCCAGGATCCAGGTGAGCGCAGCCGCCACCAGGATCGCCCCGATGATGACGTTCACGTACCGGAACGACGACTCCGCGAAGATCGACCCGCGCCGCACTCGCGTGAGCAGCATCCACACGCACACCCCGAACACCTGCAGCGTTCCCACGCCCAGCACCACAAGCGACACCAGCACGATCCGGCCCCACAGCTCGTCCTCGGCGAGGTCGAGCCACAGCAGCGGCACGATGAGTGCCTGCACTGCCAGCGAACCCAGTAGCGCCACCGCGATCACGATGCGCAGAACGACGATCGTCGTCTTCCCCATTGCCCACTCCTTCATCGAAGAACAACAGGAATCTATCGTTATTCGTTCGATTGGGCAAGCGCGGTCGGGCGCCCGACGCCTGCGCCGGAGCGGTCAGTGCCTCCGGAGGAGACGGCGGATGCTGCGCACCGTGCGGCCCGCGGCATCCTTGAGTCCGCCGCCCGGCCACTCCCGCCGCAACTCCACCGTGCCGCCCTCGCCCACCGTGCTGCCCTCGTCCACCGTGAGTGTGCACGTGCGTCCGGCCAGGATCGGCGAGCGACCGGCGCGAGCGAGCACCGCGGGATCGGCTTCGAGAGGAACCTCGAACGTCCAGCCCGCCCGGCGGACCTTGACGGAGAGTGGCCCGCCTCGGGAATCGTCCGTGCGGCCGAACGAGCGAACGGGGTCGATCGACAGGGCGACGGCGGAGAGGTCACGGGGGCGACCGCCGGAGAGGATGCGCTCGGTGTCCGACCCGTCGCGGAGGATCAGCTCGATGCGATCGTTGCGCAGCTCGCGATCCACCGCCAGGAGATTCGCCGGCAGCCCCTCGAGCGAAGAGAGCGGCAGTGACGTCAGCCGAATCGACTTCTTGGCCCCGGAGGGCTTCGCGCCGGCCATAGGCCCACCGGCATCCATCGCGGCGGGGCCCGACGGCTCCGCGGCGAAAGTCTCGAACACCAGCGCATCCTTCCCGTCACGCGTGATGTCGACGCGAACGGTGAGATGCAGGCCCCCGCCCCGCGACCAGTGCGCGGCTGTCACGGTGGCGCGGCACTCAAGCCCTGACTCGAACGCGGCCAGGCGCACCAGGTCGTCACGCCGATCGGCGCGCAGCAGCGCCGCGCGGATGCGGTGAGCGAAGCCGAGGCCGGCATCCACGCCAGGACCGAACCGTCTCTGCGTCAGCGGGACGACCACGTCCAGCAGGCGGTCGCGATACTCGTCGGGGTACTTGACCATGCGCGGCCCCGCGATGCGCTTGAGGATCTTGCCGCGGAACCAGTGCCGCAGGAGTCGGTCGCGCAGTCGCCCCGGCTCGGTGTGCGCCTCGACGATGTCGAGCACGGTCTCCAGGTGCGGGAAGTACGTCTCCGGCTCGATCCGCGCAGAGCTGGCGCTGCCCGGCTGCTTCACCCAGGCGTAGCAGGGCTCGCTCGCGAGGATCGAGATCGTCGACGCGGCGAAGTAGGCCTGCATCACGAACAGGTGATCCTCGAGCCGCACGCGCCCCTCCGGGAAGCGGATGCCGTTCGCCCGCAGGAACGCCGTGCGGAACATCTTGTGCGGCGTGAGCATCTCGAGCAGCGGGTCGGTACCTAGGACCGCCCGGGGGATGTCGTGGCGGAAGATCTTGCTTGGAAGCGGGCGGCCGATCCCCACCTCCTTGCCGACGACGACGTCGGACGCGTTCGCATCCGCGTAGTCGCACAGCTTCTCGAGGGCGCCGTCGAACAGGTAGTCGTCTTGATCGACGAACTGCACGTACTTTCCGCGGGCGGCATCGACGCCGTGGTTGCGCGGCATGCCCGGCCACCCGGAGTGCTCCAGCGACAGCACCCGCACGTTCGGGCGGTCGCGGGCGACGGCGGCCAGGCGCTCACCGGTCGGCTCGCCCGAGCCGTCGTCGCACAGGAGAACCTCGAACGCGGCGGGGTCGAGGGTCTGACGATCGAGCGATGCGATGAGGTCATCGAACGAGGGCCCCGGCCGGAACACCGGCACCACCACGCTCACGCGGATGCTGTTCCCGCTGCTGTTGTTCTCCGGCTGAATGCTCTGCGACAAAACGTCTCCCCCACGTCGACTGTTCCTCGAGCTAAACACGCCTTCCTGTGGGGGTCACCAGGCTTGCGTTTCGGCCGGGCGTGTGCAGAAGTTGGCACGGCGCGCAGGCAGAGTGGCGCGAGACGCTCCTCGAATTCAGGAGGCGATGCGTCGAGCCGTGGTCTCGGCCGTGCGCGGGTCGACCTCGGCCCACACCGCATCCAGCGAGAGCTCGAGCACGCCGGCGATCGCCGCGATCGTCGAGAACGCGGGGGTGGCGACGCGTCCCGACTCGATCTTGCGCAGGGTCTCGGGGGAGATGCCGGCATCCAGTGCGACGCTCAGCATCGACCGTTCCCCGCGCGCGCGACGCAGCAGGGCACCGAGGCGCTCGCCGCGTTCGACCTCGGCAGGGGTGAGCGGCATCCGGACCATCATGATGCCCATACTAATACCGGGATAGTATTACCGGGATAGTTATTGGTCACGACGGAAGAGAACCCATGATCGAGATCCTGAATGCCGACGAGCTCACGCGGGCGCGGGCCACCGGCGCGCTCGTCGGCGACATCCTGCAGGCGTTGAAAGCGCGTGCCAGGGTCGGCGTGAACCTGCTCGACCTCGACCGGTGGGCGAAGCAGCTGATCGAGGATGCCGGGGCCGAGTCCTGCTACGTCGACTACGCCCCCTCGTTCGGCCGCGGCCCGTTCGGCCACTACGTCTGCACGGCCGTGAACGACGCCGTGCTGCACGGCATGCCCCACGACTATGCGCTGCGGCCGGGAGACCTGCTCACGCTCGACCTGGCCGTCGCACTGCGCGGCATCTCGGCCGATGCGGCCATCAGCTTCGTGGTCGGTGGCACCCCGGCGGCGGAAGACCTCGCCATGATCGAGGCGACCGAGCGGGCGCTCGCCGCGGGCATCGCCGCCGCTCGACCCGGTGCCCGCATCGGCGACCTTTCGCACGCGATCGGCACGGTGCTGCACGACGCCGGCTACCCGATCAACCTCGAGTTCGGTGGCCACGGCATCGGCTCGACCATGCACCAGGATCCTCATATCGCGAACGACGGTCGGCCCGGCCGCGGCTACACGCTGCGCCCCGGGCTCCTGCTCGCGCTCGAGCCCTGGGTCATGGCCGACACCGACGTGCTGCGCACCGACGACGACGGGTGGACCCTGCGGAGCGCGACCGGATGCCGCACGGCGCACACCGAGCACACGATCGCGATCACCGCGGATGGGGCCGAGATCCTGACGCTGCCGAGATCCTGACCCTGCCGACGGATCGCGCCGCATGACGCGCCGGGCTAGCTCAGCACGAGCCCGATCTCGAACGATCGCCGCCACGGCAGGGTCAGGTCCTGGATGCGCACGTCCGCCGCGGGGAGCGTCGACTCCAGTAGCGCCGTCAACTCCTCGCGGATGACCCGCTCCGCTGTCGCGACCCGGGCGTCGTCGGCCATCGGGTAGACATCCGGGAACAGGGCTGGCCCGGAGTCGGTGCGCACGACCGCCTGGTACGCGAAGTCGTCGAGCAGTCGCGTGAGCAGGGCGATGCGGGCGGCGCGGTCATCGAACGTGCCCGTCGCCCGGCCGACCACTCCGGCCGCCGCGACGGCGACCACGCTGCCGAGTGTGTTGCCGGCCGTGTTCCACCCGCCGAAAGCCTCGAGTCGCCCGAGCAGCCCCGCCTCGGCGAGCGCCCGCACGAGTGCCTCGTCGGCGCCGTTGGGGTAGCGGACGTCGGCGAGGGCCACGTGCTCGCCCGCGTCCAGCCGCTCCCGGATCAACGCGACCGTGCCGGCCACGGCATCCGCATCCACCCGATCCGGCCGGCCGCGGAACATGTCGTGCCGGTCGGGGTCGGGGGCGTGCAGCACCAGCGTCACGTCGCCGCCGTCGGCGACCTCCACGGCACCCGCCGCGCGGATCTGCCGGCTCGCGGATGCCGCGAGCGACATGTTCTCGTACGGCGGGATGCGGGTCATGCCCTCGGCGTCCGCGCACGCGACCGAGAACGAGGCGGTCACGCCGGCATTCGCGGCCAGCGCCCTGGCAACCAGCGCCGCACCCACCTCGTCGGCACCCGGGTACATCAGCACGTCGCGGCCCGACGGCAGCATCCGCATCCAGTGCCGCAGCCACACCTGCTCGGCGCTGCCCGCGGCGAACGGCGCGGTGTCGTCGGCGGTGATCGCCAGGAAGTCGAGCGTCGCATCCTCGACGAGCGCGAGCGTCGACAGGTTCACGATGTGATTGCGCAGCCGCCGTGCCGAGTAGTCGGACACGATCTCGGCCGGCACCGGCGTCAGCTCCGACAGCGGCAGCACGTCGGCCTCGTCGAGCAGCCGGTGCGCGTCGCCGCCGAGCGCATGGATCTCCTTGCCGTGCTCCCGCCAGTACTCCGGCTCCTCGGCCGCCGAGTATGAGTTGCTCGCCCGCGTCACGAGCGAGACGGCCGAGATCGGCAGCTCCGGCCGACGGCGGCGCACCTCGCGCAGCACGTCGAGACGCTCCAGCACCTCGCGCGTCGTGTCGGCGCTCGTGCGGCTGGCGATCAGCCCGCCGTAGAGCAGCATGTCGACCGACACCACCACATGCACCGTGGCCGGGTCGGCGACGCGGTCGAGCAGCCAGGCGCCGAGCGCGGTCGCGTCTCCGGCGACGCGGTACGAGGGCAGGATCTCGGCCGGCGGCACGTCGAGGATCACTCCGGCGACCGCGGCGACGTCGCCGGGAAGCCGCACGTTCACCGGTCGGTCGTCGAGCGGGAGCAGAGCGATGCGCGGACGCAGAGTCGTGTCGGACACGGGGGAGTGCCTTTCGTCGGGGGGGGCTTCGGGGAGTTCGGGTGGCGATTCGGGAACGGGTTCAGGGGCGCGAGATCGAGACCAGGTACGAGTAGCGGTCGCCCCGGTACACCGACTCGGCGTACTCGATCGGGCGGCTGCGCGCGTCGTAGGTGGTGCGCTTGACGAGGAAGGCGGGCGAGAACGGCGGTGTCTGCAGTGCGTCGGCCTGCTCCTCGTCGAGCACCACCGCGTGGATCTCCTGGTCGGCGCGGACAGCGGAGATACCGAAGCGCGAACGCAGATCCTCGTACAGCGAGTCTCCGACGATGCCGTCTTCGAGGCCCGGCACTGCGTCGGCGGCGATCGAGCAGACCTCGAGGCAGATCGGGATGTCGTCGGCGGTGCGCACCCGGCGGATGCGGACAACGGGTGACTGTGGGCTGAGGTTCAGCGCGTACCCGGCGGTCTGCCCTGCGGATGCCGTGCCGACGTCGACCGACAGCGAACCGGGCCGCATGTTGCGCGTGTGCATGTCTTCCGAGAACGAGGTGAGCTCGAAGGTCTTGCTGATGCGCGAGGCGCTCACGAACGTGCCGGCCCCCTGCAGGCGGTAGACCAGCCCGTCGCGTTCCAGTTCGTCGAGGGCGCGCCGCACGGTCTGCCGGTTCACCTCGAGCGACTCGGCGAGGTCGCGCTCGGTCGGCAGCTTCTCGTGCGGGGCGAGCCCCTGCTGGATGACGTCTTCCAGATGCCGTCGCACCCGCTCGTGCTTCGTCACGCCTTCGATCGACGACATGCCCACCCCTCCGGTCTGCCCATTTGGACTAACCCAATCTTGACGATCACCCGCGGATGTGTCAATGTCTGTTCTCAGCGGTTCCGAATTGGTCTATTCCAATCCTTTTGCAAGGTCAATGATGAGCGGAGAACTCCCATGCACACGAAGCAGCACATGCGCCGGCGCGCCCTGATCGCCGGTGCCCTGACCACAGCCACGGTCGTCGCCCTCACCGGATGCGGTGCAGGCGGCGGCGACGCCGACGGCCCGACCGAGATCACGTTCTCGTACCTCTGGGGCGGTGAAGAGGCGAAGGCGCTCGAAGAGATCATCGCCGACTTCAACGGCAGCCAGGACGAGATCGTGGTCAAGGGCGTCTCCAGCCCCGACACCCAGAAGCAGCTGACCTCGATGTCGTCATCGAACGGATCGTTCGACATCTCCGACAACTTCGGCAACACGGTCGGCGCCTGGGCCTCGAAGGGCATCCTCGCCCCTCTGGACGACGCGATCGCGGCCGAGGGCATCGAGGTCGACGACTTCATCCCCAGTGCCATGGAGCAGATGACCTACGACGGCAAGATCTACTCGCTGCCGATCGCCACCCACAGCTTCCAGCTGCTCTACAACACGCAGCTGCTGGAGGAAGCCGGCGTCACCCCGCCGACCACCATGGACGAGCTCGCGGCCGCGATCGAGAAGCTCACCGTGGTCGACGGATCCGGCAAGATCACGCAGCTCGGCCTCGGCTCGGCCAACGACAGCACGACCCTGACCACCCTCGGCTACGCGTTCGGCGGCAGCTGGGACGGCGAAGACGGCCCGACCCCCGCCGAAGACGGCAACCTCGAAGCCCTGCAGTGGTACCAGGACAACGTGATCGAGCCGGTCGGCGCCCAGGCCATGGCGACCTTCGTCTCCGGTCAGGGAGAGTACCTCTCGGCGCAGGACCCGTTCTTCAGCGGCAAGGTCGCGATGATCATCGACGGTGAATGGCGTTCGGCCTCGGCCGCCAAGATCGCCCCGGACTTCGAGTGGGGTGTCACGGCGATCCCGGCCGCCTCGCCCGAGCTCGAGAACAGCACGCAGGTCACCGCCAGCACGCTCTTCATCCCCGCGAACTCGAAGCACAAGGAGGAGGCGGCCACGTTCCTCGCCTACCTCGTCAGCGAGGAGCCGATGGAGAAGTTCGCCGTCGCGCTCGGCAACCTGCCCGGACGCACGTCGCTCGCCGGCAGCGCCGCCTTCGACAGCCTGCAGGACTTCGGCGTGTGGGCCGACGCGGCATCCTCCCCGAACGCGAAGGCGCTCGCGAGCCTGCCATACAGCGCCGAGTACGCCACCGACCTCGCCACCGCCTTCGATGAGGTCGTCCGTCTCACGGCGACCCCCGAAGAGGCGATCGCGACGGTCGAGGAGCGCATGGCCAACTACTCCACGAAGTGATCGAGGCTCCGTGACCACTGCAACAGCGCGCCGGGTCCGGCAGGAGAATGCTCCTGCCGGGCCCGGCGGGCGCGCCCCGCGGCGGCGTCGCACCCGCCGGTCGACCCTGATCGGCCTCGCGTTCGCGTCGCCGTTCATCGTCGGGTTCCTGTTCCTCTTCGCCTACCCGATCGCCGCGTCCGCGTACTACAGCTTCACCGACTTCAACCTGTTCCAGTCCCCGGAGTGGGTGGGGCTGGCGAACTACGTGCAGATGTTCAACGACGGCGTCTTCTGGAAGTCGCTCGCGAACACCGCCGTCCTCACGGTCTTCGGCGTTCCGCTCGCGATCGGCATCGCCCTGGCGGGCGCGCACCTGCTGAACACCCCGGTGCGGGGCCAGCCGCTCTACCGCGCGCTTGTCTACCTGCCCTCGATCGTGCCCGTCGTCGTCGGCGGCTACCTGTGGCGCTGGCTGCTCAACGCCCAGTACGGCTTCGTGAACTACTTCCTGTCCTGGTTCGGCATCGAGGGACCGGCCTGGCTGCAGGAGCCCGAATGGACCAAGCCCGCCATCATCCTGATGTCGCTGTGGACCGTCGGCGGCACCATGATCATCTACCTCGCCGCCCTCCAGGAGGTGCCGAAGGAACTGTACGAGGCGGCCGAACTGGATGGCGCGGGCATGTGGCGCCGCTTCACCAGCGTGACCTGGCCGACCGTCTCTCCGGTCACCCTGTTCCAGGTGATCGTGAGCATCATCGGATTCCTGCAGATCTTCACGCAGCCGTACATCCTCTCCCAGGAGCGATTGAACCAGGCCGGCTCCGGGCCGGGGCAGTCGATGCTTTCGTACGCGATGTACCTGTATCAGAACGCGTTCGTGTTCCTGAAGATGGGCTACGCGTCGGCCATGGCCTGGACCCTGTTCATCATCACGCTGGCCGTGAGCCTGATCGTGCTCGCGACCTCGAGGAAGTGGGTGCACGATGGCACACGCTGACGTCGCCGTCATCCGCAAGCGTCCCCGGCGGGTACGCCGGACGATGCGCCGTGTCCGGCAGCAGGTGTCGGTCGCGCTGCTCGCGCTGCTGTTCCTGTTCCCGCTGCTCGTGATGCTGTCGACCGCGTTCAAGACCCCGGGCGACGTGTTCTCCTCGCCGCCCTCGCTGCTGCCGACCGACTGGACGCTGGACAACTTCGCCGAGGCGTTCGACCAGATCCCGGTGTGGCGCTACCTCGGGAACACCCTGTTCGTGTCGGGGATGAGCATCCTCGGCACGGTCATCTCGTGCCCGCTCGTGGCGTATGCGCTGGCCAAGGTGCGCTGGCGTGGTTCCCGCCCGCTGCTCATCCTGGTGCTGGCCACCATGATGCTCCCGCCGCAGGTCACCCTCATCCCCCTGTTCCTGGTGTGGAACGGGCTCGAGGCGACCAACACGTATCTGCCGCTGATCGTCCCCGCGTTCCTCGGCACGCCGTTCTTCATCTTCATGATCCGGCAGTTCCTGCTCGCGGTGCCGGACGAGCTGATCGAGGCCGCCCGCCTGGACGGCGCCTCCGAGTTCCGCACCTACGCGACGATCGTGCTGCCGTTGGCGCGGCCCGCCATCGTGACGGCGGCGATCTTCCAGTTCGTGTGGGCGTGGACCGACTTCCTCAACCCGCTCATCTATCTGAACGACGAGTCCACCTATACGCTTTCGATCGGTCTGTACGCCTTCTTCGGTGAGAACGACGTGGCCTGGGGGCCGCTGATGGCCGCCTGCGTCATGTTCACCCTTCCGGCCGTGGTGATCTTCCTCATCGGTCAGAAGTTCTTCATCGGCGGCGCCAGCGCAGGAGCTCTCAAATGATCCACGACCCCCTCGAACTCATCACCGGCCGTCTGATCGCCTCGGTGCAGGCGCAGTCGGGAAGCCCGGTGCGCGACACGGAGGTGATCGCCGCGCTCGCCGAATCCGCGCTGCTCGGAGGCGCCAGCGGCCTGCGCCTGAACGGTCCCGACGACATCCGCCGGCTGCGGTCGGCGACGGATGCGCCGATCATCGGCCTGCACAAGGTGCACAACGGGGTCCGCAACGTGATCACCCCCGACGTCGCGCTGGCGCTCGGCCTCGCGGAGGCGGGAGCCGACATCATCGCGGTGGACGCCACCGTCGAGCAGCTCGGCGACAGGTTCGACCTGCTGCGCGAGATCGCGGCGGCGACCGGGCGTCCGGTGATGGCCGACGTCTCGACCCTCGACGAGGGGCTGCGCGCCCGGGAGGCCGGAGCGGCCGTGGTCGGTACGACCCTGTCGGGATACACGCCGCACTCGGTGCGCGGGGAGGGGCCGGATCTGCAGCTGGTCGCGGACCTCGTCGCCGCCGGCATCCCCACCATCGCCGAGGGGCGGTACCAGACACCCGAGCAGGTGCGTCAGGCGTTCGATGCCGGCGCGCTCGCCGTGGTGGTCGGCGGAGCGATCACCGACCCGATCGCGATCACCCGGCGCTTCGTCGCGGTGACGCCGGCGGTGCGGAGCCCGGCATGATCATCGGCATCGACATCGGCGGCACGAAGATCGCGGTCGCCGGGTTCGCGCGCGACGGCGACCGGCTCGAGAGGGCCACCGAGGTGCGCACCCTCGCGACCCCGTCCCGCGCGGGTGGTCCGGCCATCGTGCAGGCGGTGGCGGATGCCGTGCGCGACGTGCGCGGTGGCGACCCGGTGGAGGCGGTCGGAGTCGGCACCGCGGGTGTGGTCGGGCCCGACGGCACGATCACCTCGGCCACGGATGCGATCGCCGGATGGGTCGGATTCCCCCTGCGGAGTGCCCTCGCGGATGCGGTCGGCGCCCCGGTCGCGGTGGTCAACGATGTGCACGCGGCCGCGGTTGCCGAGGCCGAGCGGGGCGCCGGAGCGGGCGTCCAGGCGATGCTCATGGTGGCGGTCGGCACCGGGATCGGGGGAGCCGTCGTTCTCGCGGACGGACTGCGCCGCGGCGTCACCGGCACCGCGGGCTCGATCGGGCACATGGAGATCTCGCTGCCCCCGAACCTCGCCGAGCGGCGTTGCCCCTGCGGTGGCTTCGGCCACGTGGAGGCCGTGGCCTCCGGACCCGCTCTGGAGCAGACGTTCTTCGAGGAGACCGGGGCGCACCTCCCGCTGCGCGAGGTACATGCGGCGGCACTGGGCGGAGACGCCCGGGCGGAACGGGTGATCCGCGACGGCGCGCACCATCTCGGGCGCGCTCTCGCGAGCGCCAATGCGGCGCTCGATGTCGAGGTGATCGTCGTCGGCGGCGGGGTCGCCGAGATCGGCGAGACCTATCTGGCCGAGGTGCGGCGGGCCTATCGCGCGACGGCGATGGCTGGGCCAGCGGCGGCTCGTGTGGTCCCGGCGGAGCTCGGAGTCGATGCGGCTCTCACCGGTGCCGCGCTCCTCGGGGTGCGCCTGGTCGAGGGCTCGGACTGAATCAGGAGCGCCGCCCTCCCTCCCTGTGCGGGAGGTCGGTCCCCCTCTACAGTGGGTGCCATGTCGCGTACCGCAGCCCCGGAATGGACTCAGATCGACCTCACGAGCCGTCGCGGCTCGTGGGGGCAGCGCGTCACGGCAGGGCTGCTGGTCGCTTCGGGCGTGATCGGCTTCGCCCTGAGCTTCCCCGCGCTGTCGCAGTGGTGGTGGGAGCTGGCTCTGCTCGGCTTCGGCTGCCTGCTCATCGTGCTGCTGGGTACCGGCCTCTGGATCAACGCGGGCATGAGCGCCGGCGAGACCGTCACCCTGAAGGAGTCGGGCGCCCGTGCAGAGCTACCGGTGGTATCGGCGTTCGAGACGACCGACGAGGCCGTCCGCTACCAGCTGCAGCTGCGCCTGCCGGAACCCGCGGACGGGCATGTGGACGGGCGTGAATTCGTGGTGCATGCCTGCGGCTACCACCGCTGCGTCGAGGCCGCTCGTGCGGCGCCCGACTCCGTGCTGCCGGTGCTGATCGACGTGCGGAAGCGCACCTGGGGCGTCATCCACGGCTCCAACGCCTCTGAAACTCCCACCCCATCCTCAGGGTGAACGACATATCGTTGAGTATCGTTCACCCCATCAGGAGGTCATCATGAACAACGCATTCCCCTCCAACCCGTTCGGCGGCAACAGCGGCTCCGGGAACAACGGCGGCCCCGGCGGCCTCTTCGGCGGCGCCGGCTTCGGCACGGGCCCCGGCGGTCCGGCATCCGCGATCTTCGAGGCGATGGACCAGCTCCGCAAGTCGTTCGAGCCCCGCCCGTCCGGCGGCTCGCGCATGGCACGCGGCGATGTGCGCACCGCCGTGCTCTCCCTGCTCGCCGAGAAGCCGATGCACGGCTACCAGATCATCAACGAGATCGCCGAGCGCAGCGGCGGCACCTGGAAGCCGAGTGCCGGCTCCGTGTACCCGACGCTGCAGCTGCTCGCCGATGAAGGGCTCATCGAGGCCGAGGAGCAGAACGGCCGCAAGACCTACTCGCTCACCGAGGCCGGCCGCGCCGTCGCCGACGAGAGCTCCGAGACTCCGGCTCCGTGGGAGTCGTCCGGCAAGGACGGCCACCGCGACAGCGCCCGCTTCAGCGCGCTGCCCAAGGCGGGCGTCGACCTCGCCGCCGCCGCAGCGCAGGTCGGTCGCAGCGGTTCGCCCGAGCAGGTGCAGCAGACCATCGAGATCCTCGACGAAGCCCGCCGTAGGCTGTACTCGATCCTCGCGCAGGACTGACCGCGCAGTGCGGCATCGGGTGAGGGCCTGCGAGAGGACCACGCGATGACGGATGCCGCGGCACAGGGCGCCCACCGCGCCAGGTACCGCCGCATCGTGTCGTTCGCGGGCCGGGAGTTCCTGAAGATCTGGTGGTTCGAGCTGGTGCTCCCGCGGCTCGGCATGAGCCGGGTCGCCGAGCGCACACGAGGGCAGCGGATGCAGACGTTCGCGCGTCGCTTCCATGTGCTCGCGGTCGAACTCGGCGGTCTCATGATCAAGGTCGGACAGTTCATGTCGTCGCGCCTCGACGTGCTGCCGCCCGAGATCACGAAAGAGCTCGAGGGGCTGCAGGACGAGGTTCCGGCGGTGCCCACCGCGGCCATCCGCGCGCTCGCCGAGGCCGAACTCGGCATCCCGCTCGAGCGCGCCTACGCGTGGTTCGACGACACTCCGGTCGCGGCGGCCTCCCTCGGTCAGGTGCACCGGGCCCGGCTCTCTGCACTCGACGCCGCCGACACCGGACTCGGCCACGTCGTCGTCAAGGTGCAGCGGCCGGGCATCGACGGCATCGTCGCGGTCGACCTCGCCGCGCTCCGCCGGGTCGCCCGCTGGCTGACCCGCGTGCGCCTCGTCGCCGACCGGGTCGATGCGCCCGCACTCGTCGAGGAGTTCGCCGCGACCAGCCTCGAGGAGATCGACTACCTGCACGAGGCAGCGAGCGCCGAGCGGTTCCGCGAGAACTTCGCCGACGACCCGCGCGTGGCCGCGCCCGAGATCGTGTGGGAGCGGTCGACCCGTCGGGTGCTCACCCTCTCCGACGTCACCGCGATCAAGATCAACGACACGGATGCGCTGCGCGCTGCCGGCATCGACCCCTCCGAGGTCGCCGCGGTGTTCGCCGAGGTCATGTTCGACCAGGTGTTCACGCACAGCTTCGTACACGCCGACCCGCACCCCGGCAACATCTTCGTGACGCCGGTCCCCGCGGGCGCAGGCGAGCCGGGTCGGAACTTCCAGCTCACGTTCATCGACTTCGGGATGATGGCCGAGGTCCCCGACAGCCTCCGCGACGGGCTGCGCACACTCCTGATCGCGGTCGCCGGGCGCGACAGCCGCGGTCTCGTCGCGGCCGCGCAGGAGATCGGCGTGCTGTTGCCGTCGGCCGACACCAACGAGCTCGAACGTGCTCTGAGCGCGCTGTTCGCCCGCTTCGGCGGCATGGGCTTCGCCGAGCTCAGCAAGGTCGATCCGCGGGAGTTCCGCGACTTCGCCGAGGAGTTCGGCGACATGGTGCGCTCGCTCCCACTGCAGCTGCCCGAGAACATGCTGCTGCTCATCCGCGCGGTCTCGCTGACGTCGGGCATGTGCAGCGGACTCGATCCGGCGTTCAACGTGTGGGATGCCGCCGAGCCCTACGCCGGACGCCTGCTGCGCGACGAGAGCGGCAACATCGTGCAGGCCTTCGCGGGCCAGGCGATGGACACGATGGCGACGACCTGGCGTCTGCCCGGCCGCATCGACCGGATCATCACCCGCATCGACGACGGCAACGTGTCGTTCGACACCTCGCGGCTCGAACGCCGCCTCGATCGGCTCGAGGGCATCGCGCGCCGCATCGCCTCGGGGGTGCTGTTCGCGGCACTGCTCGTCGGCGGGGCGCTGCTCGTCCCCACGCTGCCTCCGCTGGGCATCACGCTGATCTGCGTCTCGGCTCTGCCGTTGCTGCACTCCGTGTTCGCCGGCGTCGGTCGCCGCGGCCCGCGGTAGGCGGGGCCGCGTTCGACGCGGACGACTTACCGCCCATGGGCCGGACGGACGGATGCTCTTGCGCCGTAGAAGAAGTCCCCCTCCCGCGGCAGAGAAGCCGGTTGACCCAGTCATGCAGAAGCCGTGCTCGACGGCTTTGCATGTGAGAGCTGTGATCCTCCAGCTCCGACGCTCGTGCCGCGAAGTCATCGGCCAGGGCCCGATAGCTCCGAGCCCGCCGTTGCAGCCAGAATCCCAGTGCGGTGAACCCGAGGACGACATAGACGGCGATCATCGGGCCGGGGCCCGGGTGCTCCCAGATCGCCGAGAACGACGTGCCGATGAAAGCGGTGAAGATGACGATGATCCCCGCTCCTATCCAGACGTGCAGTTCGGCTGCGTCCTTCGCCCGACGAAGATATCGGCGGGCATCCTCCGCCGAGGCGACCTGCGAAGGCTCGGGGAAGCTCGATCGGCGGCTGGTCGGCCATGGGCGATCCGCGATGCGCTTCTCGTCCTCTTCCATGCCGTCATAGAACGCCTCTGCTCGGCTGGTGCGAGAGATGCGCGTGAGACCGCGAAAAGTCAGCACGTCGAAGACGATGAGCGCGCATGTCAGGAAGATGATGACGAAGGCACGAGGATCGCCGAACGGATACTTCATGACGGGAAGCAGTGCAAGGCTCACGGCGGTCGCCAGTATCGCGTATCTGCCGGTTCGAGATCGCACCAGAGCAGCCGCGTGGTTCCGAACGTTGTTCCTCGGCCCGATGAAGGCGACGAGATAGCAGCACGCGGCACCCGCCCGGAGCAGGAGCTGGATGCCGATGACGGCGATGGCAAGAGCGAGAGCTGCGGGGAGCGTGTCCTCTGCGAATGCGCGCGCGTCCGGCCAGACCAGCCATGCGCCGAAACCCAGTGAGACGGCAGCGGGCGCCACCAGGCCGACGAAGGAGAACATCATCAACACGATGCTCGTACTCATCGAACCAGTGCCGATGGAGACCGTGCGTCCCGCACGAGTTTTGAATGCCATGCGCCGAGGATAGGCAACAGGTGGGACATGCGAACGTGAACGAGATCGCTCGGGAGATCAGGCGTTCGAGCGGGGTCAGGCACTTTGCGACAGAAACTGCCTGATCCGGCCTGACGGCCTGCCGCGGCACGAGGTAGCCGCGGCACGCCCGGGAAACCCGGACCATCCGGCATCCGCGCGGCGTCGAGCCCCCGACGCGCCGCGGATCGCACGGCTGGCCTGGGTTTTCGAATCCACGAGTCGGTATATCGCGTGACAGGATGGTGTGCCATGGAGACCCCTGACGAGAAGCCGCCCGCACGCTCCGCAGGAAGCACCCCGCCGCGCCCCCGCACGGATGCCGTCGGCACGGGCGTGAACCGCCTCCCGGCCAAGGCCACCGAGGCCGCGAAGAAGATCGTCCGCGACATCGCGGCCGTCCCTCCGCGCAGCGTGCATCCGGCTCTCGTGCCCGGCGTCTCGGTCGAGGAGACCGGCCGCACCTACCGCACCGACGCACTCGTGTTCGGCGTCGCGGTGGCGCTCACGGTCGCCTTCATCGCGTGGGGCGTCTTCGCCGGTGACAACCTCTCGGGCACGACATCGGCCGTGCTCGCCTGGGTGGTGGAGTACTTCGGGTTCTTCTTCACGACCATCGCCACGATCATCCTGGTGTTCATGCTGTTCGTCGGCTTCAGCCGCTACGGTCGCATCCCCCTCGGCCGCGACGACGAAGAGCCCGAGTACTCGATGTTCTCGTGGATCTCGATGCTGTTCGCCGCCGGCATGGGCATCGGCCTGGTGTTCTGGGGCGCGGCCGAGCCGCTCACCTTCTTCGAGAGCCCGCCGCCCGGCACGGTCGAGGCGAGCACCCTCGACGCCATGCACACGGCGCAGACGCAGGTGCTGTACCACTGGGGTCCCCAGGCCTGGGCGTTCTACGCGCTCGTCGGCGGCGCCATCGCGTACGGCGCCTACCGCCGCGGCCGCACCCCGCTGATCTCGTCGATCTTCGCCCCGCTGCTGGGCGAGGGCCGCACGGCCGGACCCCTCGGCCGCACGATCGACATCTTCTCGATCATCGTCACGCTCTTCGGAACCGCAGCATCCCTCGGCCTCGGCGCCCTGCAGATCGGGCACGGCGTCGAGATCGTCACCGGCATCGGGCCGGTCGGCAACGGCATCCTCATCGCGGTCATCGCCGTGCTCACCGCGTGCTTCATCGCCTCGGCGGTGTCGGGCGTCTCCAAGGGCATCCGGGCACTGTCGAACATCAACGCCGTCGTCGCGCTGCTGCTGGCGTTCTTCGTGTTCTTCGTCGGACCGACGCTGCTCATCCTCAACGTGATCCCCTCGGTCGCCGTGCAGTTCATCGGCGACCTGCCGCAGATGATCGGCCGGTCGGCGTCGCAGGGCGAGGCGGCGCAGACGTTCCTGTCGAGCTGGACCATCTTCTACTGGGCATGGTGGATCTCGTGGTCGCCGTTCGTCGGCATGTTCATCGCGAAGATCTCGCGCGGTCGGAGCCTGCGCCAGTTCGTGTCGGTCGTCATCGTGGTGCCCTCGGTCATCTCGCTCATCTGGTTCGCGATCTTCGGCACCACGGCGATCCAGCAGCAGATGGACGGCGCGAACCTCGCCGTCGACCCGCCGGAGGAAGTGCTGTTCGGCGTGCTCGAGAACCTGCCGTTCCCGCTGATCACGAGCATCGTGCTCATCCTGCTGATCGCCATCTTCTTCGTCACCGGCGCGGATTCCGCCTCGCTCGTGATGGGCACCCTCTCGCAGCAGGGCCGCCCCGAGCCGGCGCGCTGGGTCGCGGTCGTCTGGGGTGTCCTGGTCGGCGTGATCGCGGCCGTGCTGCTCGTCACCGGCGAGGAGGGGAGCGGGCTGAAGTCGCTGCAGAATGTGACGATCATCGCGGCGCTGCCGTTCGCGATCATCATGGGCTTCATGATGATCGCGTTCATGAAGGATCTGCGGCGCGATCCGCTGATCCTGCGCGACCGCTACGCCCGCGCCGCCGTGCGCCACAGCGTGATGGCGGGGCTCGAGGAGTACGGCGACGACTTCGCGCTCGTGCCCGTCGAGTACGACCACTCCGAAGACGACCTCGCCTGGATCGATGAGTCGACCGTCGACGAGACGCTGGCCGAGGTCTACGAGGCGGCCACCGAGGCGATCGACATCATCCCGCCGGCCGAGGTGGATGCCGTGGTCGACGCGGCGCTCGACGGTTCGGCAGCGCCGGATGCGGCGCCGGATGGGGTGGCGGATGCAGCGCCGGATGCGGAGCGACCGCGGGAGGCGTGATTCCCGGCGTCAGGCGCTCTCGGCCGCAGCGGTGATCCGCGAGGCCATGCTGGCGAAGATCAGCCCGTGGAAGGGCAGCACCGCGAGCCAGTACAGCCGACCGCTGAGCCCGCGCGGGAAGAAGATCGCCCGCTGCTCGTAGCGGGCGCCGGCGGCGTCGGGGAGCGCACGCAGCTCGAGCCAGGCCTCGCCGGGCACCTTCATCTCGGCACGGAGCCGCAGCAGCCCACCGCTCGCCGCCGATGATTCGGTCGCCGCGCCTGGTTCCTCGACGGCTTCGACGCGCCAGAAGTCGATCGCGTCGCCCACGCGGGCGATCGTCTGGCTGCGGCGACCCCGGCGCAGGCCCACCCCGCCGACCACGCGATCCATCAACCCGCGCACCGCCCAGAGGAACCGTGACGAGTACCAGCCGTTCGTCCCGCCGATGCCCAGCACCACCGACCACAGCCGGTCGACGGATGCCGAGGTGACGAGCGTGCGCGCGTCGGTGAAGACGGTACGGCCCGCCCAGTCCGGGTCGCTCGGCAGCGGATCGCTGGGAGCGCCCGAGACCTCGGAATCCTGCCAGCTCGTCTCGATCGCGTCGGCGTCGACCCGGCCGAGAGCGAGGTCGACGGCTCGTCGGCACGGCGTCAGGCCGCCCTCCGGCTGCGGGATCAGCTCGTCGACCGCGTGGTCCTTCATGATGCACTCGTTCTGCAGCGACGCCACGAGCGGGCGGGCGATCGAGCGGGGAACGGGCGTCACGAGGTTGACCCAGTGTGAAGCGAGACCGGGAGTCAGCACCGGCAGCGCGGCGATCGCCCGCTGGGGCAGACCGGCCTCGACCGCGTAACCGTTCATCATCTGTCCGTAGCGCAGCACGTCGGGTCCGCCGATGTCGACCGCGCGGTTCACGTCGGCGTCGACCCGGGCGGCGCCGAGGAGATAGTGCAGCACGTCGCGCACGGCGATCGGCTGGATGCGGTTGCGCACCCACTTCGGCGCCGGCATGTACGGCAGCACGTCGGTGAGGTGCCGGATCATCTCGAACGACGCCGACCCCGACCCGATCACGACCCCCGCCTGCAGCACGAGCGTCGGCGCGCCCGACTGCAGGAAGATCTCGCCCACGCGCACCCGGGAGCGCAGATGGGGCGACAGCTTCACGTCATCCGGATGCAGCCCGCCCAGGTAGACGAGGCGCCGCACACCCGCGCGGGCCGCGGCCTCGGCCACGGTCGTCGCTGCGCTCTCGTCGCTCTCCTCGAACCCCTTGCCGGCGGTCATCGAGTGGATCAGGTAGTACACGACGTCGACGTCGTCCATGGCCGCGGCGACGGCATCCGCATCGTCGGCCGAGCCCTCGACGATCTCGCAGTCGGGGCCCCAGGGGAAGGATGCCGCGCGGGCGGCGTCGCGCGCCAGCACCCGCACCCGGTAGCCGGCGTTCAGCAGCCGCGGGGTCAGTCGCCCGCCGACGTATCCCGTCGCGCCCAGCACAAGCGCCCGCGGCGCCGATCCATCGTCTCGGGGGAGGGCGCGCAGCGCCTCTTCGTCGCCGGTGGGCTGGGTGAGTGCGGTCATGGGTCGAGCGTATGTCCGGCAGCGGGTGGCGGGTACGGGGTTGTGGCGATGAGCCGGTGCGGATAAGGAGCGCGCGCCAGACCGTTACGATCGTAGGCATGGCTTCAATCGAATCGATTCGACGAACGGCTCCGGACCGGGCGTCCCGGCGCGCCCGCATCGCCGTCTCCGCCCTGTTCCTGACCAACGGGGCGCTGTTCGCGAACATCCTGCCGCGCTACCCGGAGATCAAGGCGGGACTCGGACTCGACAACCTCGGCTACGGCTTCGCGATCGCCGCTTTCCCCGCGGGGGCCATCGCCGCCGGGCTCCTGGCCGCCGTGCTGATCCGCAGGTTCGGCTCGGCGCGCATCGCCGTGATCGGCACCGTGCTCACCAGCCTCGGCCTGCTCTCCGCCGCCCTCGCCCCCTCGGGCGTGCTGTTCGCCGTCGCGCTGTTCCTCGGCGGAGCATCCGACGCCATCACGGATGTGGCGCAGAACGCCCACGGCCTCCGCGTGCAGCGGCGCTACGGGCGCTCGATCATCAACGGCTTCCACGCGATCTGGTCGATCGGCGCCGTGATCGGTGGGGCGATGGCCGCCGTCGCGATCGCCCTGCAGCTGCCCCTGGGTGTGCACCTCGGCATCTCGACCGCCGTGTTCGCTACCGTGGCCCTCGTGGCCCTGCGGTTCTGCCTCCCCGGCCGTGACGACGAGACCGAGACGGATGCCGCCGCCGCCCCGGCCGAGGTGACGGGGGCGCTGCGTCGCCACGTGACCCCGCGCACCGTGATCGCGATCATCGCGCTCACCCTCATCGCGATGGCAGGCGCCGTCGCCGAGGATGCCGGGAACTCCTGGGCGACCCTGTACCTCGCCGACTCGCTCGGGGCTGCGGCGGCGATCGCTCCGCTCGGCTTCATCGCCCTGGTCGGCGCGCAGTTCATCGGGCGGATGCTCGGCGACCCGCTCACCGACCGGTTCGGGCAGCGCTGGGTCGCACGGGTCGGCGGCATCATCGCGGCGGTGGGCATGACGCTCGCGCTCGCCTTCCCGACCGTGCCGGGCACGATCCTCGGCTTCGCGGCCGTCGGCTTCGGCATCGCGACGCTCATCCCCGCCGCGATGCACGCCGCCGACGAGCTGCCGGGGCTGCGGCCGGGCGTCGGACTCACGGTCGTGTCGTGGCTGCTGCGCCTCGGGTTCCTGCTGTCGCCCCCGTTCGTGGGGTACATCGCCGAGACCGAGAGCCTGCGCGCCGGGCTGCTCGTCGCCCCGGTCGCCGCCCTCGTCGCCGTGCTGCTCGCCGGGTTCCTGGAGAAGCGCCGCCCGCGGGGGTAGCGCCACCGTGCTTACTGCAACTCGGGGGTTGCGCAGCCGGAACCCGTGTGCAACTCTGGAGTTGCAGTTGGTCGACCGGCCAGCGCGAGACTCCGAAAGGATCCATCATGGTGAACATGACCCACAACGAGGCATCCGTCGTCGACGAGGAGACCTTCTCCGTTCGGCGCAGCATCCAGATCGCGGCCCCCGTCGAGAAGGTGTGGCGAGCCGTGGCCGAACCCGAGCACGTCTCCCGCTGGTTCGGGCGCACCGTGCTCGACGGCGCCGGCGTCGGCGCGACCGGCACGATGACGTTCCCCGACTACGACGTGATCCCGCTGCGGGTCGAGGAGTACGACGAGCCGCGGCGCATCACGTACCGCTGGAACAACGACGACGCCCTCGGGAAGCTCCCCGACAGCATCGACGAGGCGACCTCGACCGTCTTCACCTTCACGCTCGAGGAGGCTGACGGTGGTACCCGCCTGACGGTCGTCGAGAGCGGCTTCGAGCGCACGTCCGACCCGCGCGGCAACCTCGAGTCGCACCGCACGGGCTGGGACCTGGAGCTCGACAAGATGGTCGCCCTGGTGGAAGGCGAAGCGTGACCACAGAGACCCTGCTGCCCATGTTCGCGGCGCTCGCGGACGAGACGCGCTGGAGCATCCTGACGGCTCTCGGCGAGGGGGATGCCTCGGCATCCGCCCTCGCCGAGAGCCTTCCGGTGTCTCGACAGGCGATCGCGAAGCACCTCGCCGTGCTGCAGGAGGTCGGCCTGGTCGAACCCGTGCGCGTCGGCCGGGAAGTGCGCTTCCGCGTCGTCGGCGCCGAGCTCTCCGCCACCGCCGCGAAGCTCGACGTGATCGGCCGCGAGTGGGACCGCCGCCTCGCCGCGATCAAGGAGATCGCGGAAGGACTGTAGGCCCCGCGGGGTGCGCGGAGGTACGCCTCAGAGGGCGGTGTATCCGCCGTCGACCAGGTGGTAGCTGCCGGTGACGAAGCTGGCGGCGTCGCTGGCGAGGAACACGATGAGGTTCGCGACCTCGTCGGCCTGGCCCAGGCGTCCGATCGGGTGCTTCGACACGAGGAAGTCCTTCGCCTCGTCGCCCATGTTCGCCAGCAGCGGGGTGTCGATGAAGCCGGGGCCCACCGAGTTCACGCGCACACCCTGCGCGGAGTACTCGAGCGCGGCGGACTTGGTCATGCCGACGACCGCGTGCTTCGCGGCGACGTACGCGGGGGATCCGGCGAAGCCGACGCTGCCCAGGATCGACGCGATGTTCACGACCGATCCGCCGCCGTTCGCGAGGATCGACGGGATCTGCGCCTTCATGTTGCGGAACACCGCGTTGAGGTTGATGGCGATGACCTTGTCCCAGGCCTCGTCCTCGTACTCCGCGGTGGGAGCGGATGCGCCACCGATGCCGGCGTTGTTGACGCCGATGCGCAGCGGGGCGAGGGTGTTCGCGAGTTCGACCGAAGAGGCGATCCACGCCGCATCCGTCGCGTCACCGATCGAGGCCTCGGCGATGCCGCCGGCCGCGCGGATCTCTTCGACGACAGCGTTCGCGTGCTCGGCGTTCAGGTCGTTGACCACGACCGATGCGCCGTTCTTCGCCAGCAGGAGAGCGGTCGAGCGGCCGATTCCGCTGCCTGCTCCCGTCACGATCGCCGAGCGGTTCGAGACGTCGTACTGAGCCACGAGTGACTCCACTTCCGGGCGGGCACGGTGCCGGGAGATCTTCTCGGACGGTCCGTCCTTCTCTCCAGCCTACGCCTGAATATCGGTGATGGATTCACGTGAATAAATCGGGGAGCGGGCCGCGAGGGCGCGGGTCAGAGTGCGGATCAGGTCACGGAACCGTCACGAAATCCGCGGTTTTCCGGGCTCGGATGACAGAACATGTGACGGAAACGACCGATCGTGCGTTCCGCTCTCGCCCGATGAGCCGCCCGTAGAACGATCGATTCAGCACAACCGTCCCGACTGTGCGATCACCGGCATGCCCGGCGGCTTCGCAGTGCGACGGTCACGGCTACGGCCCCAGAGGCGGGGCCAGCATCCTCGCGCACGGCGCGTGCGGATGTCTGTCGATGACGAAAGGAACGGCCAATGAAGGCCATGCCAAAGAAGGGGATCGCGCTGGTCACGGGCTTCGGCCTCGCGCTCACCCTCGCCGGATGCACGTCCGGATCCGAAGAACCAGCAGCGTACACGTCGCGCGATGCGACGGACGGCACCACGGACTTCGTGGTCATCGAGAACCCCCACGGCGGCGCCACGCTGTCGTACTCCGCAGACAGCTCGATCGAGATCCTCGAGGTGGAGGAGAACGGCTCGACCTACGCGTTCAAAGATCTGAACGGCAATGACAAGCTGGACACGTTCGAGGACTGGCGCGTCAAGCCGGCCGAGCGCGCCGCCGCCTACGCCGAGACGCTCACCGCCGAGCAGATCTCGGGCCTCATGCTCTTCAGCTCGCACGAGCGGTCGCCGGGCGACGGTCTGACCGACGCGCAGAAGACCTACCTGTCCGAGGACAACCTGCGCAACGTGCTCAACGCCGGTGGCTCGGATGTCGAGGAGAACGTGACCTGGGTCAACGCGATCCAGGCCCACGTCGAGAGCCTCGCCACCCCCGAGCTGCCCTACATCCCGGCGAACTTCTCGTCCGACCCCCGCTCGGAGGCACAGTCGAACTCGACCTACACCGAGACCGGATCCGGCGTCTCGCTCTGGCCGTCGGTCCTGGGCCTCGCGTCGACCTTCTCGGCCGAGACCATGGAGGAGTTCGGCCGCGTGGTCTCCTCGGAGTACCGCGCGCTGGGCATCTCGAACGCCCTCAGCCCGCAGATCGACCTCGCCACCGAGCCGCGCTGGCTGCGCGTCTCCGGAACCCTCGGCGAGGACTCGGAGCTCGCGAAGGAGCTGGCCGCGGCCTACGTCACGGGCTTCCAGAGCACCTACGACGAAGACGGCGAGAACATCGGATGGGGCACCGACTCCGTGCCGACCACCATCAAGCACGCACCGGGTGACGGCGCGGGCGAGGGCGGCCGTGAGTCGCACACCGCGGTGGGCAAGTACGAGGTCTTCCCCGGCGACAACCTCGAAGAGCACGCCTCCGTGTTCGCCGCGGCGTCGGACTCGCTCGGCATGATGACGAACTACTCGATCATGCTCGACGGCGAGGGCAACCCGCTGCTCGGCGACGAGGCCGTCGGCACGGCGTACAACGCCGAGGCGCTGAAGATGATCCGCGACGAGGTCGGCTTCACCGGTGCGATCGTCACCGACTGGGGCGTCATGACCGGCGCGAACGACCCCGACGCGTTCATCGCCACCGCGTGGGGTGCCGAGGACATGGACCCGGTCGAGCGCTACTTCACGGTGCTCCAGAACGGCGTCGACATGTTCGGCGGCGTCAACGACGCCACCTTCCTCCTCCAGGCGTACGACCTCTGGAACGAGCGGTTCGAAGCCGGCGAGGTCGACCAGGACGCCGACGCCCGCTGGGCGGAGTCCGGTGCCCGCATCCTCACCGCCTACTTCGCGCCAGGACTGTTCGACAGCCCGTTCGTCGACCTCGAGAAGTCCGAGAAGACGGTCGGCAGCAAGGCCAACGTCGAGGCCGGCTTCGACGCCCAGCTCGACTCGGTCGTGATGCTGAAGAACGACGGCACCGTGGCGGAGGACGCCGACTGGTCGGACAAGACCGTGTACATCCCGCACACGTTCGACGTGGGCAACCCCGGTCTCTTCGGCCCGCCGGAGTACTCTGAGGGCGCGACGCTGAGCATCGAAGCGGCCGAGGGCATCTTCGGCAAGGTCGTCACCGACACCGTCGAGCTCGACGCCGACGGCAAGGTCATCTCCATGACCGCGCCCGACCTGAGCGACGTGGATGCCGTGTTCGTGGGCCTGCGCTCGCCGAACAACGGCAACAACTTCTCGGCCGCTGGTCACGACGCCGAGTCGGGCGAGTGGTACCCGTTCTCGCTGCAGTGGGCGCCGTACACGGCCGACGGCGACAACGTGCGCAAGACCTCGATCAGCGGCGACGTGCTCGCCGACGGATCGAAGGAGAACCGTTCGTACTTCGGCAACACCTCGCGCATCTCGAACGCCGCCGACATCGACGCGTTCAACCGTGCGGTCGCCGCGGTCGAGGCGAGCGGTGCCGACATCCCCGTCGTCACCGTCGTCAAGGCCAACAACCCCGTCGTCCCGGCGGAGTTCGAGGAGAAGTCGAACGTCGTCCTCGTCGGATTCGGCGTGAGCGACGAGGCGACCCTGACGGTCGCGGCCGGTGAGCACGAGCCCCAGGGCCGTCTGCCGATCGGCTTCCCGCTCGACATGGACGCGGTCGAAGGACAGCTCGAAGACGTGCCGGAAGACATGGACACCTATGTCGACGCCGAGGGCAACGACTGGAAGTTCGGCTTCGGCTTGAACTACTCGGGCGTGATCAAGAAGTAGGCGGAGATCGCCACAGGCATGGCCGGCGCCTGATCACGCCGGCCATGCCGTCGATGCAGAAACCGACGGGGCGCCCCGTCGGACAGGAAAAGGAGCAGAAATGAACAGCACCAAACTGCGCGCGGGAGTCCTCGCGGCGGTCATCCTCGCCACCGGCACCTTCGGCCTGGCCGGGTGCGCGGGCGACGCGGGCACCACGACGGGTGGCTCGAACAGCTCGAACAGCGAGAGCAGCGAGAGCGGCTCGAAGTCCGAGACCGCCGATGTCGCGACCGACCTCGAGACCGCCCGTCAGGCGATCGTCGACGCGCTCGCCGAGAACCCGGACTGGAAGCAGGTCATGCTCGCCGGTGACGTCAAGCAGCCGACGCAGAAGTACGGCCTCCTGGTGATGCCGTTCGTCAAGAGCGAGGCGGCGAAGCGCGTGACCGGCACGGTCGACATCGCCGACGGCAAGTACGTCATCGAGGCGGAGTCCGCCGAGACCGGTGAGACTTGGCAGATCGACCAGGACGGCAACATCACTCAGGCCTCGGAGTGACGGAGCGGCCGCCGACCCTTACGCCTGCGGGCGTCACCGGCGTCGGCGGCCCTCCCTCCGCAACCCGTAATCGCAGTACCGAAGGAGAACCGAAGTGAACGCCCGAACGGCCAAGGACAAGGCGAGCGCGATGCCGATGTCCAACAAGAAGTACCTGTGGATCTGGGTACCCCTGCTCGCGCTCGTGACCGTCGTGGTCGTGGTCGCCAACGTCGCCATGAACGTGGCGACCGGATGGATCGCCTCGCAGCTCGGTTCGGGCACCTACACGTTCACGAACTCCGAAGAGTCCGAAGACTGGGACACCGAGTACTACGAGGCCGACTACCCCGACCTCGAGGCGGTGGATGCCGCAGCCCTCGGGCTCGTCGAAGAGATCGGTGCCGGCGGCATCGTCCTCGCGAAGAACGACGGCGCAGCCCTCCCGCTCGCCTCCGGCGCGCAGCTCACCATGCTGGGCCGCGCCGCGGCCGACCCCGTGTACGGCGGCTCCGGTTCCGGCTCGGTCGACACCAACTCCGCCGTCACGGCGCGCATGGGTCTCGAGAACGCCGGCTTCGCCGTCAACGACCCCGCCTACGCGGCCATCGAGGCCTACGCGGCCGAGAACCCGCGCGGCTACATCGAGATGGATCGCCCCGACATCTCGACCTACAACATCGGCGAGATGCCGATCGCGGGTTACCAGGAGCAGGCCTCGACGTTCGCCCAGTTCGGCGACGCGGCCGTCGTCTTCATCGGACGCCCCGGCGGCGAGGGCGGCGACCTCACGCAGGACATGACCGACTGGGACGACAACGCCCAGCCCGGCCAGCACCAGCTCGAGCTCAACAAGGACGAGCGCGACCTGCTCGACCTCGCCAAGCAGAGCTTCGACAAGGTCGTCGTCGTCATCAACGCCTCGACCACGCTCGAGCTCGGCGACCTGCAGAACGACCAGGGTGTCGACGCGATCCTCCTCGCCGGCTCGCCCGGATCGACCGCGTTCAACGCGCTCGGGCGCATCCTGAACGGCGAGGTCAACCCCTCCGGTCGCACGGTCGACCTGTGGGCTGCCGACTTCACGGCCGACCCGACCTTCGTCAACTTCGGCAACTTCCTCTACGACAACGTCGCCCCGAACTACCCGGTGCCCGTCACCGAGAGCGCGACGTCGAACGCGACCGTCACCGACGAGGCGCCGTTCGTGAACTACGCCGAGGGCATCTACGTCGGCTACCGCTACTACGAGACCGCGGCGGTCGAGGGCTTCATCGACTACGACGCCGCCGTCGTCTACCCCTTCGGACACGGCCTCAGCTACACGGACTTCTCCTGGGCGGTGTCGAACACCGAGCTCGGCGAGGTCGACGGCACCATCGCGGTGACGGTCGACGTGACCAACACTGGCGCGGTCGCGGGACGCGATGTGGTGCAGCTGTACTACTCGGCCCCGTACACGCCCGGTGGCGTCGAGAAGTCGGCCGTCGTGCTCGGCGGCTTCGCCAAGACCGGTGACATCGCGCCCGGCGCGACCGAGTCGGTGACGATCGAGCTCGCCGTCGAGGACATGGCGTCGTACGACTACCTCGACGAGAAGGCCTACGTCCTGGATGCGGGCGACTACGTCCTCAGCGTCCGCGAGGACTCGCACACGGTCGCCGCCGGCACCCAGCCGATCGCGTACACCGTGAGCGAAGACGTCATCTACACCGGTGACGACCACCGCGCATCCGACCTCGAGGCCGTCACGAACCAGTTCGACGACGTGTCGGCGCAGTTCACGACCACCGGTGAGGCCGGCAAGATCCCGGTGATGTCCCGCGCGGACTTCGCCGGCACCTTCCCGACGGCTCCGACCGGCGACATGCTGGTCGCCGACGACGCGGTCGCCGACGGCTTCGCCGTCTGGGATCACGAGGGTGCGGCCGAAGCCTTCGAGGGCGACATGCCCACGACCGGCGCGGGCAGCGACCTCTCGCTGATCGACATGCGCGGCCTCGCCAAGGACGACCCGAAGTGGGACGAGCTGCTCGACTCGCTGAGCGTGAACGACATGACGGCGATGCTCCTCAACGGCGCCTACCAGACGGCCGCGATCGGCTCGATCGGCAAGCCGCAGACGCTGGAGCCGGACGGACCCGCCGGGTTCTCGTCGTTCATCAACTCGGCCATCAACGGCACCGCCTACCCGTCGGAGGTGCTCATCGCGCAGACGTGGGATGTCGACCTCGGCACGGCCATGGGCGTCATGCTCGGCAACGAGGCGCTGTTCAAGGACATCAACGGCTGGTACGCACCCGCGGTCAACCTGCACCGCTCGCCGTTCGCGGGCCGCAACTTCGAGTACTACTCGGAGGACCCGCTGCTGTCCGGTCAGATGCTCACCGCCGTCGCGAACGGTGTCGGCACCAAGGGCGTCTACACGACGATCAAGCACTACGCGATGAACGAGCAGGAGACGAACCGCGTCAACAACGGCATCGCGACCTGGGCCACCGAGCAGGCGATCCGCGAGGTCTACCTCAAGCCGTTCGAGATCGGGATCAAGAACATCTCGATGGACGTGAAGTACCTCTCGGATCACGAGGGCACGGTGTCGGAGACCACGATCGGTGCAGCCGGCATCATGAGCTCGTTCAACCGCATCGGCGCCACGTGGGCCGGCGGCTCGGTCGCGCTCATGGACACGGTGCTGCGTGGCGAGTGGGGGTTCGAGGGCTTCGCCATCACGGACTTCAACCTGTACCCGTACATGAACCCCAACGAGGGCATCCATGCCGGGTCCGACCTGATGCTGACCTTCCAGCCGTCGAAGTCGTTCAACGACGCGAGCTCCGCCAAGGCGGTCGCCGACATCCGTGACTCGACGCACAACATCCTGTTCACCGTCGCGAACTCCAACGCGATGGACGGACTGGCGCCGGGTGCGACGGTCGCGTACACCCCGCCCGCCTGGGTGGTGTGGCAGATCGTCATCTCGTCGGTGCTCGGACTGCTGATCCTCGCCGGTGTGGTGATGGTGATCCTCCGCGTGCGGCGGCACAACGCGCGCACCACGGTCACCGTTCGCTAGACCGTGATCGCCGGGGCGGGCGTGTGCTCGCCCGCCCCGGCGATGCCCTGATCGACACAGAAAGACCCATCGTGAAAGAAACCACCGCACTCGTCGCGAGCCTGAGCCTTCTCGAGAAGGCCGCGCTGCTCAGCGGGGCGAACACCTGGCAGACGCGTGCCATCGAACGCGCCGGCATCCCCGCGGTCTGGATGGCCGACGGCCCCCACGGCGTGCGGCGGCAGGTCGGCTCGGCCGACCACCTCGGCATCAACGGCTCCGAGCCCGCGACCTGCTTCCCCACCGCCGCGACCGTGGCCGGCAGCTGGGACGACGAGCTCGCCGAGGAGATCGGCACGGCTCTGGGCCGCGAGGCCTCGTCGCAGGGCGTCGGAGTGCTGCTCGGCCCCGGGCTCAACATCAAGCGCAGCCCCCTCGGTGGCCGCAGCTTCGAGTACTTCTCCGAGGATCCCGAGCTGTCGGGTCGCCTCGCGGCGGCCTACGTCCGCGGCATCCAGTCCGAGGGTGTGGCGGCCACGCCCAAGCACTTCGCGGTGAACAGCCAGGAGCTGCGCCGCATGGTCAGCGACTCCGTCATCGACGAGCGCACGCTCCGCGAGATCTACCTGACCGCGTTCGAGATCGTCGTGCGCGAGGCCTCCCCGTGGGGCATCATGTCGTCGTACAACCTGGTCAACGGGGCGTACGCGCACGAGAACGCGCACCTGCTGATCGACATCCTCCGCCAGGAGTGGGGCTTCTCCGGTGCGGTCGTCTCCGACTGGGGTGGCAGCAACGACGCCGTGGCGGCTGCCGCGGCCGGCGGCACCATCGAGATGCCGGCGCCCGGATTCGACTCGGTGCGGCAGATCGTCGCGGCCGTCGAGTCCGGTGAGCTGTCGGAGGCCGATGTGGATGCCCGTGCGGCCGAGGTCATCGACCTCGTGCGCCGGGTCACCGCGCAGCCGCGCGCCTCGGTCGACCTCGACGCCCACCACGC
Organism: Microbacterium sp. ISL-59; assembly: GCF_018613945.1. Lineage (NCBI taxonomy): Bacteria > Bacillati > Actinomycetota > Actinomycetes > Micrococcales > Microbacteriaceae > Microbacterium > Microbacterium sp. ISL-59. Next base: position 924,330 of record NZ_JAGGPG010000002.1, on the reverse strand, counting down.
GCTCGCCCGCCGGGCCGCCGCCGAGTCGGCCGTGCTCCTGCGCAACGACGACGCGCTGCTGCCCCTCGCGGGTGGCACCTCGGTCGGGCTGATCGGCGCCTTCGCGACCGCGCCCCGCTACCAGGGCGCCGGCTCCTCGCTCGTCAACGCGACGCGGGTCCCCACACTCGTCGACGCGGTCGGCGCATCGACGCTGAAGCTGGAGGGCGTCGCCGAGGGCTTCCGCCGCGACGGCATCCGCGACGACGATCTCCACCGCGAGGCCGTCGCGCTCGCCTGCCGCGTCGAGGTCGTGGTCCTCGCGCTCGGCCTGCCCGAGATCGCCGAGTCCGAGGGGCTCGACCGCTCCACCCTGCAGCTGCCGGCCGAGCAGGTGCGCCTCCTCCGCGAGGTGCGGGCGGCGAACCCGCGCACGGTCGTGGTGCTCAGCGCCGGTGGCGTCGTGGAGACGCCGTGGGCCGAGGATGCGGCCGCGCTGCTGCACGCCTACCTCGGCGGACAGGCGGGCGCCGAGGCCATCGCCGACGTGCTCACCGGCGCCGTGGAACCCGGCGGACGCCTCGCCGAGACGATGCCGCTCCGCCTCGCCGACACCCCGACCGCCGGGATGTTCCCGAGCGCGGGGCGCACGGCCGAGTACCGCGAGGGACCGTTCGTCGGCTACCGCTACTACGAGACCGCCGAGGTCCCCGTGGCCTTCCCGTTCGGCTTCGGCCTGGGGTACACGACCTTCTCGTACTCCGAGCTCGTGGCGGATGCCGAGGGCGTCGAGGTCACGGTCACCAACACCGGCGACCGCGACGGCAGCGACGTCGCCCAGCTCTACGTGGCGCGGCTCGGCGCCTCCGGGGTGAGCCGGCCCGTGCGCGAGCTCAAGGGCTACGCGAAGGTGCGTCTCGCGGCCGGGGAGTCGCGGCGCCTCCGCATCCCCTTCGGCCCGCGCACCTTCCGGTACTTCGATGCCGCCGCGAACGCGTGGCAGGTCGAGGCGGGCGAGTACGAGGTGGCCGTGGGCTCCCACGTGCGCGACCTCCCGGTGCGTGCGACGATCACGCGCGAAGGTGTGACCGCCTCTGAGTCGGCCACGCTGCCCGCTGCGCTGCCGACCGCGCGCGTCGACGACAACACGTTCGCCGCGATGCTCGGCCGTGCGCTCCCGGATTCCGCCTGGGGCGCGGGGCCGCTCGCCGAGAACGACCCGATGGACCGACTCGCGACGGCGAGGAGCCCTCTGGCCCGCGCCGGCTTCCGCCTCCTCGACAGTCGCCGCCGCAAGGCGGAGGCGGCGGGCAAACCCGACCTGAACATCCTGTTCCTGCTGAACGGGCCGTTCCGGGTCATCTCGAAGATGAGCGGGGGACTGGCGACGCGCCGTCTCACCGCCGCCGTCCTCACGCTGGTGAACGGGAAGACGATCCGAGGGCTGGGGCGGGTGATCGCCGCGTACTTCGGCGGACGCCGCGACGAGAAGGCGACGAAGAAGGCGTTCGACGCCGCAGCCACGAAGAGGAGTATCTGATGTTCACCGCGATCAAGAACTGGTGGACCGGTTTTCAGGATGGCCGCCCCGAGCTGTCGAAGTTCCTGATGTTCCTCGTGCTCTCCAACGGCGTCACCGTCCTGCAGCTCGCGCTGATGCCGATCTTCCGCTGGGGCTTCGCGACCTTCACGGGTCTCACGGATGTGGGCTTCCAGGCTCTGCCCGTCGGTTCCAACGTCGACGGCAGCCAGTACTACATGTTCGACTACGCGGCGGGTGCCCTGCCGGGCGGAGGCGGCGGGCTCGCCTACTTCCTCGCCGTGCAGATCACCCTGCTCATCGCCCAGGTGATCAACTTCTTCCTGCAGCGCAACATCACGTTCAAGTCGAACACCTCGGTGTGGATCGCGGCCGGCTGGTACACGCTCGCGTACATCGTCATCACCTTCGTCGCGGCCGCCGCGCAGGGGTTCTACAAGGCGCCGATCTACGACTTCTTCATGGTCACGCTCGGCTGGGGCTCCACCGGCTCGGTCGTCGCCGACGTGCTCACGATGATCATCAACTCGGCGATCAGCTTCTGGGTCTTCTACCCGATCTTCCGCGTGATCTTCCGTCAGGTGCCGGTCGAGGCCGAGACGGAAGCCGCGGCCGCCGAAGCGACGGCGGACGGTGCCGTGAAGTGATCACCGCATCCGGGAGAATGGACCGTGTGCCCGCGCTGTCCGTGATCGTCCCTGCCTACAACGCGGCGGCCTACCTCGGGCGCGCGCTCGACGGACTGGGTGCCGTGCGCGGCATCGAGGTCGTCGTCGTGGACGACGGCTCCACCGACGGCACGCGCGAGGTCGCCGAGGCGTGGGCGGCACGCAGCCCCGAGAGCATCCGCGTGGTGAGCCAGGAGAACCGTGGCCACGGCGGGGCCATCAACACCGGGCTGGCCTCTGCCCGCGGCGACTACTTCAAGGTGCTCGACGCTGATGACTGGCTCGACATCCGGTCGCTGCGACTGCTCGTCGCCCACCTCGACGTGCTGCGCGAGACGGGCACCGAGGTCGACGCCGTCTTCACGGACTTCGTCCACGAGCGCCTGGGCAAGTCGCCGAAGGCCGCCCGCTTCGACTCAGTCTTTCCCGAGGGGCGCGTGTTCGAGTGGTCCGACACCGAGCGTTTCGGTCGACGCCAGGTGCTGATGATGCACGCCATCGTCTACCGCACGCAGCTGCTGCGCGACGTCGGGCTCGCCCTCCCGGAGCACACCTTCTACGTCGACAACCTCTTCGTGCTGCAGCCGTTCGCCCGGCTCCGGCGCATGAGCTACCTGCCGGTGCCGCTGTACCGCTACTTCATCGGGCGCGAGGGGCAGTCGGTCGCGCCCGAGGTCATGGTGCGCCGCGTCGATCAGCAGCTGCGCGTGAACCGGCTCGCTCTCGCCACCCTCCCGTCCCACGCCGACCTCGCCGCTGGCGGGGTGCCGCGGCAGCTGCATCGGGCGATGCTCCATCACCTCGAGGGCGTCTGCGCGGTGACCAGCGCCACCCTCGCCCGCGGTGGCACGGCCGCGCACCTGCAGCAGCGGGATCTGTTCTGGCATGAGGTCAGGGCGGAGAACCCTTGGCTGTACACGCGCATGCGCCGGAGCCTGCTCGGGGCGACCAGTAATCTGCCGGGGCAGGCGGGACGACGGGCGACGAACCTCGCCTACCATGTGGCACGGCGAGTCGTCGGCTTCAGCTGATCGGAGAACGGAGGCGGAATGATCCGCATCGGAATCGTCGAGGACGACGGTGCCGCCATCGAGCGACTGCTCTCGCACCTGGACCGCTTCCAGCGCGACCAGGGCGAGCGGTTCCATATCGCCGCCTTCCACGACGGGGCTGACGTCCTCGCCGACTACCGTCCCGACTGGGACGTGCTGTTCCTCGACGTGCAGATGCCCCGGGTCGACGGCATGGCGGCCGCCCGCCGCATCCGCGAGGTCGACTCCGAGGTCATCATCGTCTTCATCACGAGCTCGCCGCACTATGCGGTGGGCGGGTACGAGGTCGACGCCCTCAGCTATCTCCTGAAGCCGGTGGCCTATGCGTCGTTCGAGCAGGAGATGTCGCGGATCCTCACGCGGCTGCAACGGCGGTCGCGGCGGGAGCTGCTCTTCACCGCGACCGACGGCGTGCACCACCGCGTCGCCGTGGACGACATCCGCTACATCGAATCGATCCGTCACCGCGTCGAGCTGTACACGCTCGACGGCACGTTCAGCATCGCGACGACGTTGAAGGCGATGGAGGCGCAGCTGGCCGACAAGGGGTTCCTGCGCTGCCACAGCGGCCTGCTCGTGAACCTGCGACACGTGACCGGCATCGACGGCAACGACTGCCGCATCCGCGGGGGCGGCAGCCTCCCCATCAGCCGACCTCGGAAACGGGAGTTCTACGCCGCCCTCGCCGAGTACGTCGGTTCGCGCGGAATCTCGGCGTGAACGGCGTCGAGGGGCCGGTCCTCGCCGAGATCCCGCGGTACCTCACGGCGATCGCGGAATGGGGCGCCTGCCTCGTGTACATCTTCGTCGCCCGACGACGGTTCGGGTGGCTGGCGACGATCGGCCTCTGCATCCTCGCGCTGGGGATGCTGCTGGCGGTGCAGCTGTGGGCGGGCACGCTGCCGATCGCATGGTGGATCCCGGGGATGCTGCTCGCCGCGGCGACCATGTTCGGCTTCGTTTATCTCGGGCTGGACACCTCGGCGCGGGGAGCGGGCTTCGTGCTCGCGCGCACCTTCGTGCTCGCGGAGCTCGTGGCTTCCGGCTTCTGGCAGCTCAACCGGTTCTACGACGGACTCGGCGATCCATATTCGCAGCTGGCCGCGGCGGCGGTCGTCTACACCGCAGGCCTCGGGGTCGTCGGGTACGCGGAGCGCCGCCAGTTCAGTCGGGCGGAGCGCTTCGACGTCGGGGGCACGCAGCTGGTCGGCGCGATGGCGATCGCCGTCGCGACTTTCGCGATCTCCAACCTCAGCTTCGTGACCACGGACACGCCATTCAGCGGCCGCTTCGGCACCGAGATCCTCTACATTCGCACCCTCGTCGACCTCAGTGGCTTCATCGCGCTGCACGTCCAGCTGCGCATCCATCGCGAATCCGCGGCGCGGCGGGATGCCGAGGCGATGGCGCAGCTGCTGCGCAGTCAGCACGACCAGTACGAGATCACCCGACGGTCGATCGACGAGGTGAACCGCAAGCATCACGACATGAAGCACCATCTCGATGCGATCCGGTCGGAGCAGGATGCCACGACCCGTGCGCGGATGCTCGACGGCCTCGAGGAGTCGATCCGCCGCTACGGCGCCGTGGTGCGCACCGGCAACCACGTGCTCGACGCGATCGTGACGGCGAAGCTCGCGCGCGCCGGTGAGCGGGGCATCGAGGTATCGGTCGTGGCCGACGGCGCCCTCCTCTCGTTCATGCGTCCGCTCGAGCTCACCTCTCTCGTCGGCAACGCGCTCGACAACGCCATCGAGGGTGCGGCACGGGTGTCGGCGGAGGATCTGCGGGTGATCCGGTTCGCGGTCTTCGCCCAGGACGACTTCGCGATGGTGCGCATCGAGAACACCTTCGACGGGGTGGTCCTGCGCGACGGGGATCGCATCGTGACCCGCCAGCGCGGCAGGGGCCACGGCTACGGGCTGCGCAACATCGAGACCGCCGCGGCGGCGTACGGCGGCGCGGTCGCCATCACGGCCGACGACCGGTGGTTCTCGCTGCGGGTCCTGTTCCCGGCGCACGGCGGCACCGACGGCGCGGATGACGGCGAGGGCGACGCCGTCTGACAGGGCTGCCCCGCCCGCACGGCTACCGTTCATGCGCCGGAACCGACCGATCGTGTCCGCGGCGACCGGCGCGCGGCATCCGATTGGTGTACTGAATGGCGTGAGTGACGCCGTCAGAACCCGCAACCCGCTGTCCGCCGCCTGGGCGGCCTTCGCCGAGGCGAAGCCGACGCTCGCCGAGCTCCTCGTGTTCAGTGCGCTCAACGTGGCACTCACGGTGCTGCAGCTCGTGATCATGCCGGTGTTCAAGCTGATGTTCAGCGGCACCTCGCTCGTCGACGTCGATTTCCAGGCCGTGCCGGTGGGCGGCGGCTTCGTCTTCGACTACACGGCCGGCGCCCTGCCCGAGGGCGGGGGCGGGCTCGCGTACTTCCTCGCCGTGCAGATCACGCTGCTCATCGCGACCGTGATCAACTTCTTCCTGCAGCGCAACGTCACCTTCAAGTCCAACACCAACGTGTGGCGGGCGGCCGCCTGGTACACCGTGGCCTACGTCGTGCTCACCTTCGGTGCCGCGGCTCTGCAGACGCTCTACAAGACGCCGATCTACGAGCTGCTGATGGTCACGTGGGGGATGGGCGCCGCCGGGGAGACGGTCGCCGACGTCGTCACGATGCTCATCAACGCGCTCATCTCGTGCGCCGTGTTCTTCCCGATCTTCAAGATCATCTTCCGCCGCGAGGCCGAGGTCGTCGTGGTGGAGGCGGGGCCGCGCGCGTACGCCCGCGACCCCGAGACCGCCACCGCCGAGGTCTGACCCGCTCTCAGGAAACGGTGGCTGCGGCTCCGAGGGAATCCGCTTCGAGCGCCACGGTCGCCGGGGCGATTTCGTCGCCGGCAGAGACCGTGACCGTCACCGCGCCGGGGCCCGTGCGGCGGACGACGGCCAGGGCCAGCCCGTCGAACGTCTGGTGCGCAGGTCCCTCGTAGGTGTCCGTCGGAGCGGGATCCCCGCCGCCCACGGCCGCGAGCACGCCGTCGCCGTCCACGCGCACGTCGATGATCCGGTCCGCGCCGGTGTGGACCCGACCGTCCGCGTCGGTGACCGCGATCTCGATGAAGACCAGCTCTCCCGACGGGCCGCTCTCCACTCTCGTGACGAGCTGGGTGGCGTCGCCGGCGCTGGAGAGGGAGAACGACTCGGCGCGGACGCCCTGTCGAATCGCCGTGGCGGTCAGCTCGCCCGGGCGGTACGCGACGGTGAACTCGGCTTTGTAGCGGTTGTCGGTACCCGCGGCGGCCGTGCCGATCACCTCTCCATCGAGGGCGAGCTCGACCTCCTCCGCGTCGCTGTAGACCTCCACCGCGAGCGGTGCGCCCTCGTGGCCCGTCCAGGTCCAGCTGCCGATGCTGTCGCTCCAGGTCCAGGGCCCCGCATAGAAGGTCTTGGCCTCGTTGCCGGGGCGCGACACGGCGATGTAGGGGGTCGTGCGGAGCCCGAAGACGATCTCCCGATAGAACGAGGCGGGGCGGCGGGAGCCGATCAGATCCAGGTCGCCGCACCAGGCGGCGATCCAGGGATACGGGCCGCTGAGACTGGGTGTCTCTCCTTCGGCGAGGTGATGGGCGCGTCCGATTCCCGCCTCGCCCAGGTAGTCGAAGCCGGTCCAGGTGAAGTCGCCGATGACGTGCGCGTTCTCGCTGACGAGCGCCCAGTTGTGGTCGATGCGCGTGGGGAACGTCTCGGTGCCGACGATCACGCGGTTCGGGAACAGCTCCTTGTCCATCTCGTAGCGGCCGTCAAGGTAGTTCATGCCGGCGATGTCGAGCACGCCGAAGGACTCGGCGGTCTTCTCCGTGACCATCGGGGAGGTGCCGATCTGGTTCATGAACTCTCCGGGCCCGGCCATGAGGGTGTTGATCCCCGCGGCGTCGCCGTCGCCCTGTCCGCGCTGCGCGGCGAGCTTCTTGATGTCGTCCATGACGGCGAGCATCCCGTTGACCGCGTTCGTGACATACCGCGTCGGGTCGAGTTCGCGCACCTTCTCGGCGAGTGCGCGACCCGTGAGACCTCCGGCCGGCGAGCCGGTCTCGGGGATCTCGTTGCCGATGGAGTACATGATCACGGACGGGTGGTTGAAGTCCTTCGTCACCATCGATTCGACGTCGCGCTCCCACCACTCGGTGAAGTGGAGCGAGTAGTCGTGGGGCATCTTGTTCGAGGTCCACATGTCGAAGGTCTCGTCCATGACGTAGACGCCCAACCGGTCGCACGCCTCGATCATGGCGACGCTCATCGGGTTGTGCGAGGAGCGGATCGCGTTGAAGCCGGCCTCCTTGAGCAGGCGCACGCGGCGCTCCTCGGCATCCGCGAACGTCGCCGCCCCGAGGATCCCGTTGTCGTGGTGGACGCAGGCCCCGCGGAGCTTCACGACCTCGCCGTTGACGCGCAGTCCGTGCACGGGGTCGACCTGGAGTGTGCGGATGCCGAAGGCCGCCGAGGTGTCGTCGATGCCCGCGCCGTCGACGACCAGATCCACGGCGGCGGAGTACAGGGCGGGACTCTCGGCGCTCCACAGCTGCGGTGCGCGCACGTAGAGGCGCTGCCGGCTGCGGGACCGTCCGTTCGCCTCGACGGTCACCGGGACGGTTCCCCGTGCGACGGTGGTCCCTGCCGGATCGGCGAGGGTGACGGCGACGTCGACCGTCTCGCGACGGGTGCTCGTGCTCGCCACGACCACGTCGACTTCCACGACGGCGCCATCCGGTTCGATGTCGGATGCGCTGACCCGGACTCCGTCGACCGGGATGTGGACGGCCGGTCCGACGTGGAGCCAGACATCGCGGTAGATACCCGCCCCGGTGTACCACCGGGAGTCTCCGCCGTGCCGAGACTCGACTTCGATAAGGTTCTCCTCGCCGGGGCGCAGGAACCGGTCGGCGTCGATCGTGAACCCGGAGTAGCCGTACGGACGCTGCCCCGCGAAAGCGCCGTTGATGTGCACGGTCGCGTCGCGGTAGACGCCCTCGAACTCGAGGACGATCCGCTGGCCGGCGAGGTCGGCCGCGGGGGTGAACGTCGTGCGGTACTGGTACGCGCCGGCGGGGAAGTAGGCGACGGCGCCCTCCCCGTCGGGATCGCGCTGCTCGTGGATCAGCGCATCGTGCGGGAGAGTGACGTCGGTGTACGGCGTGCTGACTCCGCCGAGTTCGGCGAACGGGTTCTGCTTCGGTCGGAACTGCCAGCCATCGTTGAATGCCGTGCGCTTCATCGGGTCTCCTTCGGTCGTGCGGTGGGGCTGCTCAGGGAATCGCGGACGGCGTCGAGCACCTCGAGGGTGGCGATGCTGTCCGCGAGGGGGTGGGTGGGGTGCTCGGTCCGGTGCTCGGCGATCGCGAGGGTGACCGCCTCGAGCATCGGGACGTACCCGTTGCCTCGGCGTTCGTGCTGCGTGCGGTGCGGCTCGCTCAGGGCGCGGGGGATCGGACCCGCGTGGGTCGTGAACTCATCCGCGGCCCAGAACGGTGCGGGGGCCGTCATCCACCCGTCGGTGCCGCTGACGGATGCCGTCGGCTCGATGTACTCGACCATCGACGCGTTCAGCTGCGCGAATCGTCCGTCGTCGTACTCGAAGGTGGTGTGGACGGTGAGGTCGACGCCGTCGTCCCGGAGGCGACCCGTCGCGTGGATCCGCGAGGGCCGTCCGAGCACATCGAGGGCGAGGGTGATCGGATAGATCGCCTGGTCGAGCAGCGTGCTGCTGGCGCGCTCAGCGGTCCAACGGGGGGAGTCGGCCGGCCCGAACGGCAGCCCGAACGAGGCGCGCACGCTCCGGACCTCGCCGATCGCCCCGGCCTGCGCCGCCGCGACCAGATCACGGTACGCGGGGTTGAACCGCATCCACATCGCCTCCATCGCGAATCGCCCGCTCGCCGCTGCGGCGCTCGCGATCTGCCGGCCCTGGTCGGCGTTCACGGCCATCGGCTTCTCGATGAGGACGTGCTTGCCGGACTCGAGAGCGGCGATCGCGATCGCTGCATGGGTGGCATGTGGGGTGGCGATGTAGACCGCATCGACCGTCGGGTCGTCGAGCAGGGCGGACACGCTCCCGTGGGCGACGGCGAACCCCTGGTCCGCCGCGAACCTGCGGGCCCGTTCCGGATCCCGGGAGCACACCGCGTGGCGGCGTGCTCCCGGGGTGAGGCGGAGGTCGTGCGAGATGGACTGGGAGATGAAGCCGGTGCCGATGACCGCCCAGTTCACCTCGGCGCCGTGCGTGCTCATGTCAGCGCTCAGGAGTTCGAGGCGGAATCCACCGCGGCCCGTCGGGCGGCGAGGTCGCGCTGGATCTGGGAGAGGTGCTTGTCGATGTTCAGGAACCAGATGATGATGCCCATGAGCACGGCGACGATGAGCGGAAGCCACAGGTAGAGGAAGATCTCCATGCTGACCGCGCTCGCCGGCTGCGAGGCCGCCTGGCCGTCGTAGTTGCCCGCGGCCAGCAGCCAGCCGACGAGGGCGACGCCGAGGCCGGCACCGAAGTTCTGGCCCGCGGTCGCGGCGGCATACGTCATGCCGTCGAGTCGGTAGCCGCTCTTCCACTCGCCGTAGTCGACCACGTCGGCGACGAGCGCGAAGAGTCCGGCCGCGGCGGGGATGCCTCCGATGGAGCGGACGAGTCCGCCGGCGATCACGAGGGTGATGTTGCTCGGGTCGATGAGCGAGATGAGGATGCCGATGACCGTGACGATGACGCCGACGAGGATCAGCTTGCGCTTGCCGAAGCGGGCGATGAGCGCGGGCATGAACCAGAGACCGATGATCAGGGGGAGGAGCTGGACGAGGCCGAGGAAGCTGTAGATGTTCGGGTCGCCGAGCACGTCCTTGGCGAAGTAGATGCCCACGCCGGCCGTGCCCGAGAGCAGGTAGTTGAGCAGGAAGAAGCCGAACGCGAGGAAGAAGTACGGGTTGCCGACGAGGATGCGGAGGGACTTGCCGAGCGGGAGCTTGACCCCGTCGTCCTGCTTGATCGTCGACTTGACGCGCTCCTTCGTGCCGAAGAACACGATGAGGAACGTGACGGCGGCGATGATGCCGTAGACGACCGAGATCATCGTCCAGCCGGCCTGACCTCCGCCGTTCGCGGTGACGACCGGGATCGTGACGAAGTTCACGACCAGCGTGGTGACCAGGGCGAAGAACGTGCGGATGACGGTGAGGGAGACGCGCATCTTCGAGTTGCTCGTGATCACCGAGAGCAGCGTGTGGTACGCCAGGTTCGACCCGACGAAGCCGACGCCGAGGCACAGGAAGTACATGGCGAAGGCGTAGAACTCCTTGGCCCCGGCGCCGAGCCCCGCCGGCACGTTGAAGAGCAGGATGAACGAGATGACCACGACCGGGGTCGAGAACAGGATCCAGGGTCGCGCCTTCCCCCAGCGGGTGGAGGTGCGGTCGATGAACGTGCCGAGGATGAGGTCCATGGTGCCGTCGAGCACGCGGCCGAAGAGCAGGAGGGTTCCGGCGATCGCTGCGCCGATGCCGACGGTGTCGGTGAAGTAGAAGAGCAGGAACGCGGAGATCGGCGCGAAGATCAGGTTGCCGCCGATGTCTCCGACGCCGTAGGCGAGCCGTTCGCGGACCTTCAGTTTCTGACCGCTCGGGTCTCCGATCGTCTCGCCGACCGCGACGGCGGCCAGCGATGCCGTCACCGATTCCTCTGCGCTCACGGCTACGGCGGCGCGTTGCTGTTCCGCCGAGGTCCGGGTCGAATCCTTCGCCATGGCTGACTCCTTCGTCATGAATGGGACCGGTCACAGTGACCGCTGGTGTCACGTGTCAGTGACACGCGACACCACGGTAGATGGCGGAGGTGTCACGTGTCAATAGCGATGTGCGAGACTGGGGCCATGACGGTGGATGTGCAGCCTGCTCGACGAGCCACGAGCAAAGACGTGGCCGCGAGCGCGGGAGTGTCCCGATCGACCGTGAGCCAGATCCTCAACGGCGACGAGCGGTTTCCCGAAGAGACCCGCGCGCGCGTGCGGGCTGCCGCCGACGCTCTGAACTACCGCCCGTCGCGGGCAGGGCGAGCGCTGGTCACCGGTCTCAGCGACATCGTCGTGGTCGTCGTCCCCCACGCGACCTTCGGCCCTCACCTGCAGGACTCGGTCGACCGGATCACGGGAGCCAGCGCGACCGCCGGAATGAGTGTCGTCGTGCGGTTCGCGAGGATGCAGGACGAGACGACGCTCACCTCCGTGCTCGATCTGCGGCCGGCTGCCGTCGTCGACTTCGGAGTCTTCACCTCGGCGCAGCGCGAGCGGATCCAGGCATCGGGGACGTTCATCGTTCCCCGGCGGGCGTACGTCGCCGACGGCGCCGATCCCGACCCGATCGACATCGAGATCGGGCGGATCCAGGTGCGCGAACTGCTGCGCAGCGGCCCCCGGCGGCTCGTCTATGCGGCGCTCGCGGACAAGCGCCTGGACCCGTTCGGGCCACCGCGCCTCGAGGGGATCCGGCGAGAGGCGCGGGGACGCGGTCTCGACGCGCCGCTCACCCCGCGCATCCCGCTCGACGTCGAGGGCGCCGTGAGAGCGCTGAAGAAGGCACGCGACGAGGCGGGTCCTGCTCCTCTCGGCATCTGCGCCTACAACGATGACGTCGCGATCGCGGTCGTCGCGGCCGGTCGCGCGCTCGGCCTGCGGATCCCCGAGGATGTCGCCGTCATCGGCGTCGACAAGACAGCCGTCGGCCAACTCGTCAGCCCGCGGCTCAGCACGGTGGCCATCGACCAGCCTCTCCTCATGGACGCGTTCGTGCAGGACCTGGCCTCCCTGGCAGCGCGCCGCGCAGACGCGGATCCGGAGCGATACGAGTTCGACCTCGACCGTGTGCTCGAGCTGGTGCGCGGGGAGACGACCTGATCGTCGCCTGGGGGGAGCGACACCAGGTCGCCCTCTATCTCGCGGCGATCGTGATCGGTGCCGTGGTGGGCCTCTGGGCGCCCGCCGTCGCGCATCCGCTGGAGCTCGCCATCACTCCCGTCCTCGGGCTGCTGCTGTACGCGACGTTCCTCGGCGTCCCGTTCTCGGAGATCGGACGCGCATTCCGCGACATCCGCTTCCTCGCCGTGCTGCTGGTCGTGAACTTCGTGATCGTGCCCGTGATCGTGTTCGGCCTGTCGCGCTTCGTCGCTCACGATCAGGCGCTGCTGGTCGGCGTGCTGCTCGTCCTGCTGACGCCGTGCGTCGACTACGTGATCGTGTTCACCGGGCTCGCCGGCGGGGCGAAGGAGCGACTGCTCGCGGCCGCGCCCCTCCTGATGCTGGGTCAGATGCTACTCCTGCCCCTGTATCTGTGGCTCTTCGTCGGTCCCGAGTTGATCGACGCCGTCGACCTCGCCCCGTTCCTCGACGCGTTCCTCCTGCTGATCGTGCTGCCCCTCGCGGCTGCAGGCCTCACCCAGTACGCAGCCTCGCGCACGCGCGCGGGCCGAGCTCTGCGCGATGCGGTCCAGAACGCGATGGTGCCGCTGATGATGCTCACGCTCGCGGTCGTCGTCGCCTCGCAGATCGCCGGCGTCGGCCGACAGCTCCCCGCACTGTTCGCGACGATTCCGCTCTATGCCGCCTTCGCCGTGATCATGATCCCCGTCGGCGTCGTCGCCGGCAGAGCAGCGCGCCTCGACGTCGCCCGCACGCGCGCTGTCGTGTTCTCGGGCGCCACCCGCAACTCGCTGGTCGTGCTCCCGCTCGCCCTCGCGCTGCCGGCGACCTTCGCGCTCGCACCGCTCGCCGTCGTGACGCAGACGCTCGTCGAGCTGATCGCCATGGTGATCTTCGTGCGCCTCGTCCCGCGAGTCGTGCCGGTGCGGCAACGGCCGTGAAACCCGCAGACACGCCGGAATGGATGCGCCCCGCAGGGCGCATCCATTCACGGAACCTCCTCAGGGTCGAGACATGATGGCGGCGCCGACGCGCTCCTGCAGTGCGAACACGCGCGGGACGTAGGTCTGCGGTCGAGGAGAGCTGCCCCCCGCACCCGTGTCGACCCACAGCCCGAAGTTGAGCAGCGCGATCACGCGTGGATGACGGTTCGCGACCCGCAGATACTCGTACTGCCGGTCGAGGATCTGCGCCTCGGTCGTCCACGTGTTCCAGGTGTCGGGCACGTTCGGCGGGAACAGATAGATCTTGTCGTTCTGATCGCTGGCCATCTGCTCGAGGCGGTTCGCCGACCACTCCAGCTCGGTCTCCGTCATGTTGTAGGCATCCATGCCGTACCAATCGACGTCGGGCGGCACGGCGACGGAGTTCGCGATGTCGATGTAGGTCATCGTGAACATGATCGGAAGATCGGGGATGTCGCCCGCGTTGATGCTCGCCTGCACCGCCTTGGCCGACCAGTCGAGCTGCTGGTAGGTCACGCCCTTGAGATAGGCCTCGTCCTCCAGGTAGTACGCCGCGATCTTGTCCTTGTACGGCTGCAGCATCTGCACGAATCCGTTCCAGCGGTTGAGGTTCGGCTGCTGCTGGTGGGATTGCGGTGTGAAGAACTCGCTCCCGACGTAGACGATGCATCCCTTCGGCGGGCACGCGGCGAACTCTCCGGTGTCGTAGGAGAGCGGGCTGGCGTCGAGAGTCGGAGAAACGTTGATCCAGTGCAGGTTCGAGATCCCCTTCATGTCGGGAACGTGATTCCCCGCGAGGTCGTCGTTCCGCGTTCCGTATGTGCCGAAGTACTTCAGCGTGGGGAACGGATCGACACGACTGATCGTCAGATCGTCGATCGCGCTCACTTCGCGCAGCTGAGTCGCACTTCCGTTACTGATGTAGGCGCCCAGATAGAGGTAGGGCTTCTTCAGGGCGGCGGTCAGCGACGTCGTCCGGGTGGCGCCGTTGACGGTCACCTCGAGATCCGGAGTCGCGCCGGCGTCGGTCGCGCGAATGGACACGGCGAAGCCGCTCGGGCGGATGGGGGCGCTGAAGGTCGGTCCCACCAGGACTCCGCCGCGATAGAGCGCGACGGTGCCGTCGCGAGCGACCGTCATGCTGAACTGGTTCTGGGAGTCTGTGACGTAGCCCTTTCCGGTGCTCGACGACGAGAGCATGATCGAGACCCAGTCCGTGGCGCTTCCGAACGATCCGGGGTCAGGCTTGACCGTCGCGCGGATCTCGAAGGCGCCGGCGCTGTCGGCCGAGACGGGCATGTCCAACTTCACTGCTGAGGGGGCGACCCAGAACGAAAGCTGATTCGGGAAGCTCGGGTTGTTCACCTGCGAATGCGTGGCGGGCGGCGTCGCCGTGTTGCTCCAATGGCCGGGCACACGCGAGTACGTCAGCGGCATCGCCAGACCGGGCTCACGCGCTCCGAGGTTCTGGTTCAACCCGTAGTCGGACGCGTAGACGTTGGCCCCATCGAAGTTGTCCGCGAACTGCGCGACTCGGCTGACGGTGAGGTCGTCGACTGTGCTGACCTCCGCTGTCGTCGTCGCGGAACCGTTGCTGAGGTAGGCGCCGAGGAGGACGTACGGCTGCACGAGCGCCCCGGTGAGCGTCGCCGTTCGAGTGGCGCCGTTCACGGCCACGGCGAGGCTGGGACTCGCCGTGGACGCGTTGGACACCGTGATGGTGACGTCGAAACCCGTGGCCGTTCTCGTCGCCAGAAGCTCGGATGACCACAGGGCTGTGCCGCGCTGATAGAGCATGACCTTGCCGTTGCGGCTCACGGTGAGCCCGGCGTCCACGGTCGTCGCCGTCACGTAGCCGGTCGATCCGCCCGTCTTCGCGAGCATCAGCGAGACCCAGTCCGCGTCGTTGCCCCGTGCGTTCGCGTTCGGGTTGACCTTGGCCGTCAGCGTGTAGGAATCGGCCGCGTCGGTCATCGCCGGCGCATCGAGGCGCACGGCCGAGTGCTGCGCCCAGAACGAGAGCTTGCCCGCGAAGTCGGGGTGGTTCACCTGGCTGGCATAGCTGGGCGGGGTCGCCGCAGGAGTCGACCAGTTGCCGTGGACCCTCGTGTAGGTCACGCCCTTGCCGGGCCCGCTCTGGCGCGTCGAGATCGAGTCGTTCAGTCCGTACGTGGGATCGGCGTCCCTCGCATCGTTGAAGCTGTCGGTGAACTCCGGGGTGCCGGCGGCCGACGCCGGTTCGGCGACGAGGGGGACGGCGAGAGCCGTCGCCGTGACGACGGCCGCAACGATGCCGGCGAGTAGCCGCCGTCGATGCGGGCGTCGCAGAGGGACTGTCGATTCAGCGTCCAGCGCGCGTACACGTTCCATGGATGGCTCCCTTTGTCGGGGCGACTCACGGTGGAATACAATTTCACGAAGCCGCTTCAGGAGTGAAAGTAACGATCATCCTGGGCGGTGTCAAGGATTCGTCGGGATCGGGGTCCGCATCGGGATCGGCATCGGGGTCCGACTGCGATGCCCTGCTCGATTCTCGACGCGGTTCAGGAGGTGACGGTGCGGCGCGCCTCGTCGATGCTCCTGCTCAGCGCCATTCGCACTCGTTCGTCGACTCTGACGCCGGCGCCCCGCAGGGCGAGCACCGCAGCTCCCGTGAGCCCGTCGTCGACGGGGATCAGCTCCGCGGGATATCCGTCCGCACGCAGGCGCTCTTCGATGCGCCGTCGGAGCGTCGGCTGCTGCGCGAGGATCCCGCCCGTCGCCACGACGGGATCCGTCGCCCACCCCTGCACGGCGCGCAGCGTGGCGTGGAGCCCCTCCGCGGCCTCGTCGATGATGGACAGCGCGACGCCGTCGCCGTCGGCTGCGGCGTCGAAGGCGAGTGGTGCCAGTCGGGCGAGCTCCACCGGACGCGCGGCGTATGTCGATGTCAGGATCTGCATGATCTCGGGCGGGCGGCCGTCATCCGCGCGGGATGCTGCTGCCGCCGATGCCGGCATGCCGGCGATCAGGAGCGCGCTCAGCGTCGTCTCCGGTCCGCGACGGTCCAGGTTCGCGAGGGCTGCGCGCGCGACCCGGTGGCCGATCCAGAATCCGGAGCCGACATCGCCGAGGAGCCACCCCAGGCCGTCGGCTGTCGCCACCGCCTGCCCGGCGTGCATCCGTACGGCGGCCGCTCCGGTGCCGCTGATGAGCACGCTCCCGTTCTCGGCGGCGGTTCCGGAGCAGAAGCCGGCCATGGCGTCCGAGTCGAATCGGACGATGGCGTGCATGCCGAACGATGCGAAGGCTGTCTGCAGGGACTGCTCGAAAGAGGTGCCCGAACTGATCCCCGCCATCGCGATGGTGACGGCGTGCACGTCCTGCGGCGCGGTCTGCGCCGCTGAAAGGGCGTCGGCGGCCGCGGACGCGAGGGAGGCGATGGCGATCGGGGCTCCTGCAGAGATCGGGTTGCCGGCACCGTGGCGCGCGACGCCCAGGCATCGGGCGTCTTCTGTGATCGCCGCGCAGCGGGTACTCGTTCCTCCGGCGTCGATCGCGAGCAGCACGGGATTCATCTTGGCACCCGCAGGACGCATTGTCTCCGGTGGGTGATTCGCGGTTGACATTCCGGAAGCATAAAACTATCTTTCACAATCAACAGCATTTAGAGAACGGAAATCTCATAGTGGCAACAGGCTCCACTCCGGTCACCGCAGAGTTCGGGCTTCGCGCCCGGCTGCAGGGCACCGTTCCGACGATGTCGGCATCCATGGCGAGGACGGCACGTCTCCTGCTGGAGAACCCGGACCTCCCGATCTCCCTGTCGATCTTCGAGTTCGCCGAGCGCGCAGGGGTTTCGGCGCCGACGGTCACCCGCTTCTGCAAGTTCATCGGGTACAGCGGTTACACCGGACTGCGCGTCGGCGCGGCGGCCGAGCTCGGCCGCTCTGTGGGAGAGGACAGCATCGTCGGTGAGCCGGGCGCATCCGCGCACCCCGAGATGAGCGACGAGGATGTGCTGCGCACCTTCCTCGCCAGCCACGTGCAGGCGCTGCGCGCATCGGCCGATCTCGTGAATCTCGGCGACATGCGCCGGGTCGCGCGGATGATCTCCGACGCTCCGCAGGTCGACGTCTACGGCGTCGGCGGCTCCGGCACCGTCGCCCACTCGCTGGTGGACCGTCTGTACCTCGTCGGCGTCAACGCGCGCGCATGGACCGACGCCCACCTGGGTCTGATGAGCGGAGCCATCCTCCCCGAGGGTGCGGTCGCGATCGGCATCTCGAGCTCCGGAGAGACGAGCGACACGATCGAGATGCTCGCCGAGGCCCGCGCGAGCGGAGCGTGGACGGTCGCGATCACCAGCAACCCGCACACGACCATCGCCGAAGACGTCGAGGTCGTGATCCAGACCGCGCCGCCGAACGACTACCTCGACCTCGGGAGCCTCACCTCCTCGCACGTGCAGACGTTCGCCGCCGACCTGCTCTACCTGCTCGCCTCCTGGAACCGCGAGGAGAAGAAGGAACGCAACGCGGCGGCGGCCATGAACGCGATCTCCGGTCGCCGACTGAACTCGCGGTCTGCCCGCCCCTCCCCTCGCGCGGCAGAACCGTCGCCGCCGAAGTCCTGAAGGAGTACCACCGATGTCCCAGCTCTTCCCCGCATTCGCCGATGAGGTACGGCACCGCATCGAGGCTCTCGACCGCTCGGCCGCGTCCGGCGGGCTCGACGCCGCGATCGAGATCCTGAGCTCGTCGCTGCAGCGCGGCGGTGTCATACAC
Organism: Microbacterium sp. ISL-59; assembly: GCF_018613945.1. Lineage (NCBI taxonomy): Bacteria > Bacillati > Actinomycetota > Actinomycetes > Micrococcales > Microbacteriaceae > Microbacterium > Microbacterium sp. ISL-59. The sequence goes on along the minus strand of NZ_JAGGPG010000002.1, from coordinate 906,403 downwards.
GCCTTCGGCACGGGGCACTCCGAGGCCTTCGCCATGGAGATCGCCGGCCGCGCCGGCGGCTTCATCCCGACCCATCAGATCGCTCTGCGCGACCTGGTGCTCCTCGGATCCCGGGAACTGGCCGAGATGGGCAGGCCCGAGTTCGAGCGCGACCACACGGTCGCCGACGAGCTGTTCGATCTCTACGACATCCGCCAGGAGGACGCGTTCATCATCGCCTCGAACTCCGGGGCGAACGGCTCCACCGTGGGGCTCGCGCTGCGCGCCAAGGCGGAGGGACTTCCGGTCATCGCCGTCACCAGCCTCGAGCACTCCCGCGCTGTGGAGACGAAGCACCCGAGCGGCAAACGGCTTTTCGAGGCGGCCGATGTCGTGATCGACAACCTCGCCCCGTTCGGCGACGCCACGATCGAAGTGGCGGACGGCCTGCGGGCCGGCGCCGTGTCGTCGATCACGGCGGCGTACATCGCGCAGCTCCTCACGCTCGGCACTGCAGACCGGCTGCGGCTCGATGCGGAGCTGCCGCCGATGTACATCTCCGCGAACATCCCCGGCGGCGACCAGCACAACATCGGGCTTCAGGGCCGCTTCGGTGCTCGCATCCTCCCGTACGCGCACCTCGATGAGCGCTCGACGCGCTAGCTACACACCCGCAAGTTACCCCCAATGAAGGAAGGTCACTCATGCCCCGCTCCTCACGCCGAATGGCGTTGAACGCCAGCGCCGCCGCTGCCGCACTCTGCCTCGTTCTCGCAGGTTGCGCCGGTCCCGGCTCCTCGTCCGAAACGGAGGGCGGCACCGCCTCCCCGGACAACCCTTTCGGTGTCGCGGCGAACACCAAGATCGACATCGTGGTGTTCGACGGCGGATACGGTACCGAGTATGCGGAGTTCGCCGCGGGCCTCGTCGAGAAGCAGCTCGGCGACGGGATCAGTGTCCAGATCACGCCGTCCAACAACCTCTCGCAGTCGCTGCAACCGCGCTTCGTCGGCGGCACGCCGCCGGACTCGTTCACCAACGATGGGGCGGATGCGATCCCCATCACCAGCATCCAGGATCAGCTCGAGGATCTCGGCGACTTCTGGGACACGAAGAACTACGACGGCGTGAAGGTCTCCGATGCGGTCTTCCCCGGGGTGAAGGAGGTCGGCGAATACGACGACGGCTACCTCAACGCGAACTACGTCATGACGCTCTTCTCCCTGTGGTACTCCCACTCCCTGTTCGAGGAGAACGGCTGGGAACCACCCACGACCTGGTCGGAGATGGCTGACCTCTGCACCGAGGCGAGAGCGAAGGACAAGTACCTCTTCGCCTTCGGCAAAGAGGCGGCCGTCTACTACCAGTGGCTGGTGCTCGACTCGGCGATCAAGCAGGGCGGCGTCGACGTCATCAACGACATCTCGAACCTCGAGCCGGGGGCATGGTCGAACCCGGCCGTGAAGGACGTGCTCGACCAGATGGAGAGCCTCATCGATGACGACTGCTTCGTCCCCGGAGGCGCGGGAACGCAGTTCACGCAAGCTCAGGCGCAGTGGTCCAACGACCAGGAGGCGCTCTTCTACTACTCGGGCTCCTGGATCGAGTCGGAGATGAAGGATGCGACGGCCGACGGCTTCGAGATGACCGCGTGGCCGGCGCCGCTGCTCGACGCCGCAGACGCGGCCCTCCCCTTCGAGGCCGTACAGGCAGGACCGGCGATCCCGTGGGCCGTGCCGAAGGCGGCCGCGAGCACGGCAGGCGGCAAGGAGTTCCTTCGTGCTCTCTTCTCGAAGGAAGCCGCGTCGAAGTTCTCCGAGCTGACGCTCGCTCCGACCGTCGTCGAGGGCACGGTCCCCGCTGACGGCTTCGGCTCGACGGCCCTGGCGTCGACCATGGGCGTCATGGAGGACGCCGGTGACGACCTGTTCAGCTGGGTGTCGAACAGCTACTCCGGGTACTACGGGATCCAGGATGCGCCGTACTGGGTGTCGTTCTTGGCCGGTGACATCACTGCGCAGGACCTCATCGACGCGCAGGAGAAGCTCAGCGCGGCGGCCGCCGCCGACACGTCGAAGCCCAAGAAAGAATACGACTACGGCAAATGACTGCTCTCCTGACTGCGGCGGGGCCGGGGGAGCGCACAGCGCCTCCCCGGCCGCGTCGGCGGCCCAACCTCGACCGGATCAGCTTCATGCTGGTGTTCCTGGTCGCCCCTCTCATCCTGTTCGCCATCTTCGTGCTCCTGCCGTTCGCCCAGTCCACCTATTACGCGCTCACGAGTTGGGGCGGGTACTCGGATCAGCTCGAGTGGGTCGGACTGCAGAACTTCACGCAGATGCTCGGCGACGAGGTGCTCCTGAAGGCGGTGCGCAACTCCGTCGTTCTCGCTCTCGTCGTGCCGACGCTGACGCTGACCGTCGCTTTCGCGATCGCCTGCGTCGTGACGACGGGCGGCCCGAGCATCGGCAACATCCAGGGACTTCGCGGCTCGGCTTTCTACCGCGTGGCCTCGTTCTTCCCCTACTGCGTCCCGGCCATCGTCATCGGCATCATCTGGGCGCAGGTGTACGACCCGTCCAGGGGACTCCTCAACGGGTTCCTCACCGCGATCGGCCTCGACCAGTTCACGAGCTTCCCCTGGCTCGGAGATGAGTCGACGGCGATGGCGGCATCCGTCTTCGTCATCGTCTGGAGCCTGGTCGGCTTCTACACGATCCTCTTCATCGCGGCGATCAAGGGGATCCCCGCGGAGACGTATGAGGCCGCTCGCCTCGACGGCGCCGGACGGTTCCGCATCGCGGTGTCCGTGACCCTGCCTCAGATCGCCTCGAGCTTCCAGACTGCGTACATCTACCTCGGTCTCGTCGCAGTCGACTCCTTCGTCTACATGGCGGCGCTGAACGCGCAGGGTGGTCCGAACTACGCGACGCTCACCATGACGCAGTACCTCTACAACGTCGCGTTCTTCCAGGGGAAGTTCGGCTATGCGACAGCGATCGGCATCGTCCTCGCGCTGGTCACCCTCGTGTATGCAGCGTTCGTCTTCGGTGTGTTCCGCCTGATCCGTGGGAAAGATGGAGGTGACCACGCATGAGCAGCACGGTCGTGGAAAGACGGACCGAGCGGACGTCGCGCGCGCGGAGGGGAGACCTCGGCGTCTCGAGCACCTCGCATCTCCTGCTTGGCATCTGGACGATCATCGTCATCGTGCCGTTCCTGTGGACGGTCATGTCGAGCTTCAAGACCACGAAGGAGATCCTCGGATCGCCATTCACCCTGCCCGCGCAGCTCTCCTTCGACAACTATGTGAAGGCGTGGAGCGACGCGGGTATCGGTCGGTACTTCTTCAACACCGTGCTCGTCGTCGGCAGTTCACTGATCCTCGTCATGCTGCTGGGGTCGATGCTCGCCTACGTGCTCGCCCGATTCCGCTTCCGCGGCAACAGGCTCATCTACAACGTCATGCTGGCCGCGATGGCGTTCCCGGTGTTCCTGGCGATCGTCCCCCTGTTCTTCATCCTGCAGAACATGGGCCTGCTCAACACCTGGCCGGGACTGATCCTCACCTACGTGGCGTTCGCGCTGCCCTTCACGATGTTCTTCCTCTACTCGTTCTTCAAGCAGCTCCCACATGATGTCTACGAGGCGGCGCTCATCGACGGTGCCGGTGACTGGCGGACGTTCTTCGCGATCATGCTGCCGATGGCGACCCCGGGGATCGCGTCCGTGGCGATCCTGAACTTCCTCGGCCTGTGGAACCAGTTCCTGCTGCCGGTCGTCCTCAACACGAACCGGGACAACTACGTGATCTCGCAGGGCATGGCGACCTTTGCAGCGAGCGCGGGGTACTCCATCGACTTCGGGGCGCTGTTCGCTGCGGCGGTGATGACCATCCTGCCGGTCCTCGTCGTGTACATCATCTTCCAGCGCAAGCTCCAGGGTTCGGTGTCCCAAGGAACGTTCCGCTAGGGCGAGGCGGGGCTCACCCGCCCTCTCCGCGTCGGTCTCGGACGATCCGGTCCAGCTCGTCCCAGAGCCCTGACGGGATCTCGCGACGGAAGGCCGCTTCGTCGGCCACCGCCTCCGCCGCAGAGGCGATGCCGGCCACGACAGCGACGATCCCCTCGGTGCGAGTGGCGAACTGGATCGCCGCGTCGGGCAGTTCGACGCCATGTCGACGGCATGCCGACGCCAGATCCCGAGCGAGACCGACGAGGGCGGTGCCGGCAGGCGAGTATTCGAAGCGTGCTCCGTCCTCCGGCCACGGCCGTGAGAGCAGACCGGAATTGAAGGGCCCCGCCGCGACCACCCAGACCCCTGCCTCGCGCGCGCAATCGAGCAGCGGGGCGGCCGAACGATCCAAGAGCGTCCATCTGCCGGCGATCATCACCCCGTCGATGTCGGTCGATCCTACGAGCCGAGCGGCCGTGCGCCAGTCGGAGGTGCCCACGCCGAAGGCGGAGATGACGCCCTGATCGCGCAGCTCCGCGAGCATCGGTGCCGCTTCGCGTTCGACCTGATCCAGATGCTCGTCGGGGTCGTGGAGGTAGACGACGTCGATCCGATCGCAGCCGAGCCGCTGAAGGCTCTCCTCGAGAGTCTTCAGGACCCCGTCGCGGGAGTAGTCCCGCACCCAGTTCCGGCCACTCGGCAACGCCCATTGTCCGTCGATGAGCCCGTCGACGGACGGGCGGCTGTCTTCGAGCAGCCTGCGCCCCACCTTGGTGGAGAGGACGAAGGAGTCCCGCGGACGATCGGCGAGCGCCGCACCCAGACGAGACTCCGACAACCCCAGGCCGTAGAAGGGAGCCGTGTCGAAGTATCTGACGCCCGCCGACCAGGCGGCGTCCACCGCTGCTCGGGCGTCGTCGTCCGAGATCGGACGGAAGAGGTTTCCCAGTGGCGCCGCGCCGAACCCCAGGGACGCGGGGCCTGAACCACCGATCACAGCGCGTACCATCTTTCGGCTGTGCCCCCGAAGACCGCGGCCCGCTCGTGTTCTTCCAGAGATCCGCACCATTGTTCGGCAGCGGCGAGTACCTGCGCGAAGTCGCCGGTGATCAGGCACACGGGCCAATCGGAGCCGAACATGGTGCGGTCGACTCCGAAGGCCGCGATCGTGTGTTGGACGAGGGGGCTCACCATGTCCGCTGTCCAGCCGGTCCCGGCGAGGTTGCCGAGACCGGAGAGCTTGACCGCGACATTCGGGAGATCGCCGAGAGCGCTGATGGACGTGCGCCACTCATCGCTTCCCCTGCCATCGAGCGGGTTGCCCAGGTGGTCGAGGATCCAGCGCAGCGCAGGGACGCCCTGCGCCGACCTGACGACGGAGTCGAGCTGGTCCGGTCGCACCACCGCATCGAACGGGATCCCGTTCGCCGCGAGGCGTTCGAGTCCGCGTCGGACAGCGACACGGCACAGCCAGTCGGGATCGTCTTCCATCTGCACCTGGTGACGGATCCCCACGAGGCGGTGACCGCCGGGAAGTTCGCGGAGCCGCGCGACGCTGTCGTCGACGTCCCCCGTGAGATCCACCCATCCGACGACGCCACGGATCCATGGGTTCTCCGCCGCGAGCATCAGCAGCTCCGCCGTCTCGTCTTCCTCGCAGAGGTTCTGCACGAGCACCGACCCGTCGAAGCGTGCGGCGGCCAGCTGAACTTCGTACTCCTGCGGGCGGAAGGAGCGGGACAGCACGTCATGGTCGATCCACGGTTGAGCGCGCCGATCGAGATCCCAGAGGTGATGGTGCGCGTCGATGCGCGGAGACCCGGTGCCCCTCATGACTCGATGAACTGCTCGAGTTCGAGTGGATAGTCCAGACCTGCCGGAAGCCCGATCCCGAGACCCTTGGGGGCATGCACGAGTCCGCTCGCGTCGACGTACGACTCTCTGGTCACCCGAGTGCTGGTGACGAGCGACTCGTAGTACGTGGTGTTCGGGATCGCCATGCACAGGTGTCGGTTCGGGGCGTCCGACCCGTGGATCTCGACGCGGATCCGGAAGGCGTCGGCGAGATGCGCGATGCGCATCGCTCCGGTGATGCCGCCCTTGAGGACCGTGTCCGCTCGCACGCCGAACGTGGCGGTTCCGGCCGCGATGAAATCAGCCGTGTTCATATGGGCCCCGTCTGAGGTCTCTGCGACGAGCAGGGGCACATCCACCGATGCGGCCAGTCGACGATAGGCATGCACGCTGAACTCGCGCATCGGCTCCTCGTACCAGAGGTAGCCGTTCGCGGACATGGCGCGCCCGACATGGATGGCGTCCGGAAGGTCGAATCCGGCGGACCCGTCGTACATCAGCGGCACGTCGTCGCCGACGTGCGACCTCAGGGCTTCGCACAACTTCGCGTCGCGTCGGGCATCTCCCCACGCGTGCAGCTTCACCGCGGTGTACCCGAGCTCGAGGCACTGATCGGCGACGTCGAGGTACTCCTCCACGCTGTCGAAGGTGGTCGTCGACGCGTAGGCCGGGATCGCGTGGCGTGCACCTCCGAGCAGCTGCCAGAGCGGCAGACCCGCAGCCCGTGCCGCGAGGTCCCACAGTGCGACGTCGACGACTCCGAGCAAGGGCAGGGGCAGTTCGTGGATGCGATCGAGCTCCCAGAGTCGATGCCAGAGGTGCTCCCGATCGAGCGGGTCCTGGCCGACCAGCTCTCGACGGAACAGCGCTTCCACGGCCTGCTCGAGCTGCGGCGCACTTCCCGGGCGCTTCAGCAACGCGACCCCTTCGATGCCCTCATCGGTGCGCAGATGCAGGATCGCTCCGTGGTCGTCACCCGGACTGCCATCGAGTCCGGAGCGCCACGAGAAGGCCGGCGCGGCAGCGGGAATGGGGACGCGATGCGTTTCGACGTGCGTGATTCTCATCAGGTGCGCTTTCTTGAGGTTCGGAGGGGCTACGGGAGCATCGGAGCAGGTACGGCATATCGCTCGGCGATGCTCTGGATCGACTCGATCAGCTCGATGGAGGCAGGGAAGGTTCCGTCGTTGTCGCGTCGTCTCATGAGCTCCGGTTCCCCCGGGAACAGGACCGCGGGGCTCGAGGGGAGTCGGCTGCGACGCAGCTCCTCGACCAGTGAACGGATGACCCTGTCGGATTCGGCGGCGGCGTCGCCCGGACCGCGCAACGCGAGGAAGAAGTGCCCGAGTTCCTGGGGGAGGGAGGCATCGCCGTGCAGCGGCGACACGAAGGGGCTCGTCTTCGCGCCCCCCAGTGCGACGAGGGCGTCGATCATGAACGCGAGTCCGAACCCCTTCGGGCCTGCGGCAGGGAGCAGTGCGCCGCGCAGTGCATCCGACGACGACTCCGTCGCTCGGCCCGCGTCGTCCACCGCCCACCCCGTGGGGATGCTCTGACCCGCGGCGGCGGCGACGAGCACCCGCCCGTAGCTGACTTCCGAGGTCGCCATGTCCAGGATCGGTCGATCTTCTGCGCTCAGCGGGAGCGCGATGGTGAGCGGATTCGTTCCGAGCACCGCCTCGCCTCCGCCCGGCGCGCACATCGCACGATCGGTGTTGCAGCACACGATCCCGATCATCCCTTCGTCCGCGATCATCTCCGAGTAGAAGGCGGCCGCGCCGAAGTGGTTCGCATTGCTGACGAGAACGCAGCCGATCCCCGACTCGCGCGCACGTGTGATGGCCAGACGGACCGCATGCACGGCGGTGGCCGCACCCGGGCCCGCGTCGCCATCGAGGGCGACGACCGAACCCAGATCCCAGAGCGTCGACGGTGCGTGCGCCGCATTGATCCCGCCCTTCTCCACCCGTTCGAGGTAGATGGGGAGACGGATGAACCCATGGCTCGCGGTGCCGCGCGACTCCGCGTAGGCGAGGTTCTGCGCAACGACGTCCGCGTCCTCATCGGTGAGGCCTGCGCGCTGCAGCACAGCCGTCGCCCACCGCGCGGTGTCGGAGACGGCCAGCCGGCGAGTCATCGATACTCCGTCCGGGGGAGACTGCCGTCCATGATGTAGCCGCCGTCGACATCGAGAGTCGTGCCTGTGCAGTAGTCCGCATCGGCTGATGCGAGGAAGCAGATTCCGGCCGCCACCTGCTCGGGTTGCGCGGGCACCCGGAGCGGAACCCGGCTGGCGAGTGCGTCGAGGATCTCGGGCGTGTAGAGGGTCGCGGTGAGCGCGGTCACGGTCGCCCCCGGGCGGACGCAGTTCACTCGGATGCCGAGGGGTGCCCACTCCGAGGCGAACGTCCGCGACATGGCTTCGATGCCGCCTTTCGTCGCCGTGTAGGCAGACGCGTTCGGCTCCGACAGCACGGCGTGGATGGAGGACACGTTGACGATCGCGCCTCCTCTTTCCGCGTCTCTGAGCCGCCGTGCGACGGAGACCGAGAGGACGAACACGCTGCGCAGATTCACCCGGACGATGCGATCGAAGGCTTCGGGGCTCGTCTCCAGCGCCGGAGCGACATGGAGTACGCCCGCGCAGTTGACGAGGATCGTCGGAAGCCCGATCAGACCCTCCACCCGATCGAGTGCGTCCTCGACCGCCGACTCGTCGCCGATGTCGACGACGACGGGGAAGGCGATCGCCCCGGTGGATGTGATGGCATCGGCCGTCGCGACGGCGCCGGCCTCATCGATGTCGAGGATCGCGACGCGGGCTCCCTCGCTCGCCAGCCTCTCGGCCGTCGCCCTCCCGATGCCCGAAGCGCCTCCGGTGACGACGGCGACCTGCTCAGCGAATCTCATGCGATCTCCTTCTTCCTGCTCCCGCTCGAATCGGCCGTCGAGCGGACGAAGTCATCGATCGCCCTCTCGGCCAGGTCGGCGATCTGAATCCGGAACTCGGCCCGTCGGGATTCGCCCGGCCCGATCATCAGAGCCTGACCTGCCGCGACATCCTCGGTGAGGGCGCGTGAGGGTGCCGCCGTGTGCGGTTCGACCCCGACGATGTGGTGGCGACCCCACCAGGGATACCCGGCGGGATCACGGCATTCCTGCCAGACCCACAGGCGCGGGAAGATGTCGATGGGCCAGGTGACTCCCACGGCCAATCCGGAGGATTCGGATGCGACGACGTACCACCCGCCGTGTGCCGTCGCATAGCCGAGGTCCGCAGAGCCACGGTTGCCGGGTTCCAGTAGGAGCGCCGTCGCGCCGTGGCGCTCCTCTGTGGGGACGGCGGTCCCGACGTCCCAGGACTGGACGCGGCCGAAAGGCGACGGGTCGGCGACGAGACCGGAGAAGTCGCCGAGCAGAACGGCGGGCTCTTCGGTGAGCGCTTCCGAGAAGACCGGATGGAAGCCCCAGTGCACAGGCAGGTCGTGGGGAGACGCATTGGTGACGGTCGACTCGATGACGACGATCGCGCCATCGCGCAGTGAGATCCGCCGCTCGGCGATGAACGGGTAACGCCGCAGCGCCGCACGGCATCGGAGGAACGCGCCGTCAGCGTCTTCCTGAGCATCGACCACCCACGGGATGCGGCAGCTCTCACCGTGGAACACCAGCGGCGCCCCCTCCACCACGCAGTCGGGCCCCGCGTTCGGGAAGAGTTCCTGGATCCCGCCCCGGTAGTCGTCGTAGAACGCCTCGCTCCCCGACCGGAGCCCGGCGCCTGCGACGGGATTCGGCATCCCCTCCGGCGACCACAGCATCTCGACCGCGCGCGGCAGATAGCGGATGCTGCGGATGTCGGCGCCGCGCAGCGGGTCCACAGTGACCTCCAGCACGCCATCGGACAGCACCCACGACGCGTTCTCGCGCAGGGTGACGCGACTGCTAGTCATTCGCGCTCCAGTGCGTGATCCGGACATCGTGTTCGATGAGGTAGCCGCGCACATAGCTGAGGTGCTCGCGCATTCTCTCGCGCGCGAGTTCCGGCTCTCCGGCGAGGATCGCGAGCATGATCTCCTCGTGCTGGACGTCGCTGTGATCGATCGCGCGGGGAACCTTCGTCCCGAAGACCATGCCGCGGGTCACCGGCTCCCGGACGGCATCGACCAGGGCGCGGAGGACCGTGTGGTCGGCCATCTCCGCGATCGCTCCGTGGAACGCGAGGTCGGCCTGGACGTGGGCCTCGCCATCTGCGCTCGCCGCGGCGAGTGCGGCGAACGCATCTCGCAGTTTCGAGGCGCCGGCGGGCGTCACGCGCGCGGCGGCGAGTGCGGCGAGTTCCGGTTCTATCAGGAGACGGGCGTCACACAGTTCGACCAGACCGACCCGCTCCAGTTCGAGCAGGAGCTGCAAGGCGGCGCGCGCCTGTTCGCCGGACGGCAAGGCGACGAAGGTCCCGTATCCGTGACGCGAGGTGGTGAGGCCGCGCTGGCCCAGGATTCCCAACGCTTCGCGGACGACGTTGCGGCTCACGGAGAGCATCACGGCCAGTTCGCGCTCGGCGGGCAGCGCATCGCCGGGGTTCAGCTTGCGTTGAAGGATGAGTGCTTGGAGCGCGTCCACGACGGAGTCGATCGTCCTGTGACGCGCCACCGACGCGTACATGCTGTTCTCGTTCGTTGCCTGCGGCACGGTCATACCTCCGTGGGGTGGTGGAGTGGAGCACCCGGAACCTCGGTGCGGATGCGCGCGATGTGCCAGCGTCCGAGGCTCGCGACGAGCAGATCTCGACGGTCGGCGCCGGAGAACACGATGTTGGTCGGGGCAGCCAGATCGGTGCCCTGGAAATCGTCCCGAAGGATGAGGAGCGTGCCGTCCGGCTCGAGGGTGTAGAGCCGGTCAGGGCGGTAGCAGCCGATGTAGAGTCGCCCTTCGCTGTCGAAGGCGATGCCGTCCGGTACGGTTCCCGGCATCGAGACGACGAGTTCCGGCCGGCCGGCCGATCCATCTTCGAGGATCGGGATCCGTGTGATGCCGGGCAGCGTCGACTCCACCACGTACAGGTGCTTCTCGTCCTGGTCGAGCGCCAGCCCGTTCGTGAAATGGGGCACGTCGGACGACCAGAGTTCTGTGGATCCGCCGGGGAGCACACGGTAGATGCAGCCACCGCCGGCCGGCCAGGTGCCTGAATCGGAGACGTAGAGGACTCCGCTCGCACCGTACACCGGGAAGTTCGGGGTGATCATCGGTCGTTCGGGCGTGCCCGAGGAGAGCACCGTCATCGCACCGTCGCCGTCGAACCGGACGAGTTGCCGGCGTCGAGGATCGCACGCCACGACATCGCCGTGTCCGTCGACGGCCAGGCCGAGCAGCCAGCCTCCCGAGCTCCCGACTTCCGTCACCTCGAAGCTCTCCCCATCCAGGCGATAGAGCTGACCGGCTTCGCCTCCGGCGAAGATCGTGCCGTCAGGTCCCACCGTGACGCACTCGGGGTGGTCGAGTCCGTCGGCGACCGTGTCGATCATGTTGCCTCCCCTTCGTGGCATTCTGTTCCCAGCATCCCGCACCTGGCTCCGTTCGTCTTCACCCTGTCGTCGCCCCCGTCGTCATGCCCGCGATGAACTGCTTCTGCAGCAGAAGGAAGAGCAGAACGGGAATCACGCTCACGAGAACCGATCCCGCCGCGAGCGAGGTGTAGTCGAGATCGAACTGCCCCTGCATCGCCCGCAGGCCCTGGCTGACGACACCGATGCCCCGCGTGGAGATGAGCGTCTGGGCGACGATGAACTCCTGGAACACGTTCACGACGACCAGGACGGCGACGGCGGCGAGTCCCGGGGAGGTCAAGGGGACCACGATGCGGAGGATCGCTCCGCCGCGGGTGCAGCCGTCGACGAGGGCGGCCTGCTCCAGCTCTGACGGCAGCGACTGGATGAATGCTCTCATCAGCCAGGTCGCCAGGGGCAGATTCGACGCCGCGTAGACGATCACCAGGCCTGCCGGATTATTGATCAGCTGGGCCAGGCTGAACACCTGGTAGATCGCGAGGAGGTTCACGAGCCCCGGGATCGTCAGCGAGAACATGAAGAGGAAGAGGACCAGACCCCGACCGCGGAAGGAGAACCGTGCCAGCCCGTAGCCGGCCATGAATCCGAGCGGCAGCACGATGAGGCAGGTGAAGAAGCTGATCGCGATCGTGCTGAGCGTGTAGGAGACGAGCATGCCGGTCTGGACGGCGCGAGCGTAGTTCTCCGGGTGGAAGGAAGACGGGAGGAGAGCCGCCGAGAAGATCTCATCCTCCGGTCCGAACGACTTCAGCAGGATCCACAGCATCGGCAGCGCGAACACGATGACCACCATCACCGTCGTGATGAGTGGCAGAGCAACGCGGGGAGCGCGCGTCCGCGCGTGCGGTGGGGCGGCGAGGACGCTCATGAGCGAGCCCCCCGTCCGCGCTGGAGCAGGATGAAGGCGAACATCGCGATCACGTTGAACACGGACATGATCATCGCGATCGCCGCGCCGTATCCGAGGTGGAAATAAGTGAACGACTGGTTGTACATGTAGAGGGCCGTCGTCGTGGTCGCGGTGATCGGGCCACCCGCCGTGAGCGCGATGATCATCGTCACCAGGTTGAAGTTTCCGATCATCAGGAGGATCGCAGCGATCAGCACCGTCGGGCTCACGAGCGGAAGCGTGATGCTCCAGGTGATCCGTCCAGCGGTCGCTCCGTCGATCTTCGCGGCCTCGTAGAGGCCGGGATCGATGGATTGCAGACCCGCGAGAACCATCACCGTCACGAAGCCGATGCTCCGCCAGGACTCGACCAGGATCAGCGCGGTCATCGCGCCGGCAGGCGACTCCAGCGGGCTCTGCTCCAAGCCGAAGGCGGAGAGGATTCCGTCGTTCTTCAGGATCAGCGCCCAGAACACGCCTGACGCCATCTCGCTGATGACCCACGGCAGGACGACGAGCGCGCGAACCGCGCCCCGCCCCGGAAAGCGCCGGTTCAGTGCCACCGCGAGGAGGAAGCCCGCCACAGTCGACAGCGCGACGACGCTGAGCACGAAGATCCCGGATCGCCAGAGACTGGCGACCATCTCCGGATCGCGGAAGGCGCGAAGATAGTTGTCGATTCCGATGAAAGTGGTGTTGAGTCGCCCCACATCCCAGTCGGTGAAGCTGCTGATGAGCGTGAATCCCAGCGCGATGACGGTGAACCCGACGACGAGCAGAGCGCCGGGGGCGATCAGCGCATAGGGCAGGAAGTCACGGCGGACCTTTCGTGGGGATGCCGCGACGCGAGAACGAGCAGGGCCGGGATCAGGAGCGGAGGGAACCGGCGAGACGGTCATCGTTTCCGGGGGCATCGGTCCGGACCCTACGACGCGACCTGCTCGTTGTACGCCTTCTCGGCGGACGCGAGTGCCTCGTTCGCGGGAGAGGTGCCCGTGAGGTACGACTGGAATGCGATGCGCAGCTGGTCGAACAGCAGTCCCGCATCAGCGGCGGCAGGCATACCTCGGCCGGCGTCGGATGCGTAGTCCGCCTGGAACTTCCACGCGTCGTTCTGAGCCTGCGCCTGAGGGCTTGCGGATGCCGACGGGCGTGTGGGCAGCTTGCCCGGCGCATCGACGAGGTACTCGGCCTGTCCTTTCGAACCGGTGATGTGCATCGCGAACTCGAACGCGAGCTCCTGCTTCGCCTCGTCCGGCGTCTTCTGCGCAGGAAGCTCGAATGCCCAGAAGCCCGAGAGGGTGGCGTCCTTCGCCTCTTTCGTCGGACGCGGCGTGCGGAAGTAGCCGATCTCGTCCGCCAGGCCGCCGTCGTCGAGCTTGAGCCCCACCCACGAGCCGCCCTTCATCGTCGCGGTCTTGTGCGACAGCAGCATGTCGTCGTACTCGTCGTCCTTGGAGACGGACAGCAACCCGGTCGACGAGACGCCCTGCTCGTTCATGAGCGAGTTGTAGAACTCGAAGACCTCGAGCATCTCGTCGGTCTTGAGGGTCGCGCGACCATCGGCGTCGATCACGTCTCCACCGAGCATCCACGTCTGGGAGAAGAGGGACTGGGTGGGAGTGTGCACGGTGTTCCCTGCCCAGAACGAGTAGGGGTCAGCGATACCGGCATCCTTGAGTGCGGCCATCGCTTCGGTGAACTCCGCCCACGTCTCGGGGGGCTCGGTGATGCCGGCCTTCGCCCAGTCCTCCTTCCAGTACATCTCGTGACGGCAGTCGGTCATCCACGGGAGTGCGTAGATCTTCCCGGCATCGGAGGCGATGCCGCGGAGCAGGTTCTGGTTGTAGTCGTCCCATTCGCCGGGCAGGGAATCGAGCGGCGCGAGGAACCCTCCCTTCGCGAGCTTGGGGATGTTGAGATCGTTGACCAGCACCAGGTCAGCGGGAGTGCCGGCCTGGCCCATCAGGATGACCCGCTGAGTGATGGTGTCCCAGGGCACGGTCTCGATCTCGAGGGTCACGTCGGGATGGGTCTCCTTCCATGACTGCAGAAGGCGCCAGAGCCCTCTGTCGGCGGTGCCGTCCGCCGCCGGTTCGGTCGTCGTCGTGAGGACATCCTCGAAAGGGTAGGCATCTGGCATGACCATGCGCAGCGTCTTGGCTCCCTTCGTGGATACCTCCGGCGCGCACGCGGTGAGACTCGTACCCATCGCGATGGCGGCGCCACCGATCAGGCCCGCCTTGAACAACGTTCGGCGCGAGAGTGTGGTGGAACTGAGGGGTTGCAGTGACTTCTTCGTCATGACCTTCTCCAGTCTTCGCTGTCGATCAGGAGCCAGTGGTAGGGCCACCGGACCTTTCTGATCATGGCGCGACAAACATCGGATGTCAACGGTTCGTCACCCGGGCGCCGGTGACGCGTCCAGGCGCGGCAGCATGACCCTCGACAGCCCGCGAGGAGGCAGGCTGGCCGGCCGATGCAGGCGGTCGGTCCCTCAGACCAGTTCGCTCACCAGCTGCTCGATGCGTGCCCGGATCTCGTCGCGGATCGGGCGTACGGCATCGATGCCCTGGCCGGCCGGGTCGTCGAGGGCCCAGTCCTCGTAGCGCTTGCCGGGGAAGAACGGGCACGCGTCGCCGCAGCCCATCGTGATCACGACATCGGAGGCCTGCACGGCCTCGGTGGTCAGAACCTTGGGCTGCTCGGCAGTGATGTCGATGCCGAGCTCACTCATGGCCGCGACGGCGGTCGGGTTGATCTGATCAGCGGGCATCGAACCGGCGGAGCGGACTTCGATGCGGTCACCGGCGATGTCGCGGAGGAATCCGGCCGCCATCTGCGAGCGTCCGGCGTTGTGCACGCAGACGAAGAGCACGGAGGGCTTGGTGGTCGTGTCGGTCATGGGTGCTCCTGGGAGGGGGTGGGTGACCTGCATCTATCTTGACAGTCGGATACCCGCGGTGGGCGGGCCGCGATCAGCCGACGGCGGCCGGGCGCGCGCCGATCTGGATCGTCGCCGGGGCAGCGCAGCAGCTGCCGGCCGAGTTGTCGAACCCCCCGGCTCCGCCGCACACGCCGGTGTCGGGGAGGCTCAGCTCGTTGCGGGCCGCGGCCTCGTGATCGCCCACGAGGTGCGCGGCGACGCTGCGGACCTGCTCGTATCCGGTCAGGGCGAGGAAGGTCGGGGCGCGGCCGTACGACTTCGCGCCGACGATGAAGAATTCGGGTTCGGGCTGGGCGAGCTCCCTCGCCCCTGTCGCGCCCACCGAGCCGCAGGAGTGGATGTTCGGGTCGATCTCGGAGGCGATGCCCGCGACCGCTTCGAGTGCGGGATCGAGGTCGATCCGCAGTTCCCTCAGCATCCCGGTGTCGGGGCGGAAGCCGGTGAGGGCGAACACGTGCCCGACGTCGGTCACCTCCCGGCCGTCTTCCGCGACGATCGTCAGCCCGTCGCCGCCCTGCCGGAATTCGGCGACGCGGAACCCCGTCACCAGCTCCACGACCCCCTCGTCGATGACCTTCCGGGCGCGGGAACCGAGTGCGGCGCGCTCGGGAAGCTCGTCCCCGATCCCGCCACCGAAGACGTTGGCGGCGCTTCCTCGACGCAGCAGCCAGGTCACGCGCGTTCCCGGAGCGCGCCGTGCCAGCTCGCTCAGGCGCAGGACGGCGTGCGTGGCGGAGTGCCCGGCTCCCACGACGACCACATGCCGGCCCGCGAGCTCGGACACGTCGGTCGGGATGCGGTACGAGATCCGGCCCGACGCCGCGGCCTCGCCGAGTGCCGGGAATCCGTCCGCCCCCGCCGGGTTCGGAAGATTCCAGGTGCCGCTCGCATCGACGACCGCGCGGGCGAGGAGTCGGGCTTCGCGCCCGTCCCCATCGACGGTGTGCACGACGAAGGGCTGGCTCTTGCGTCCCCCGTCGACGACCTTGTCCCGACCCTGGCGGGCGATGCCGGTGACGGTGGTCGCGTAGCGGATTCGCTCGCCCAGAGCATCCGCGAGTGGTGCCAGGTAGCCGCGAACCCACTCCGTGCCGGTCGGATAGCCCGCTGTGCGTGCCGTCCACCCCGTCGGCTCGAGCAGGCGGCGGGCGGCGGCGTCGGTGAGTTCCGGCCATGCCGAGAACAGGCGCACATGCCCCCACTCCGAGACGGCCGCGGCCGGCGTGTTCCCGCGCTCGACGACGACCACGTGCTCGCCGCGTTCGACGAGGTGTGCCGCGGCTGCCAGACCCTGCGGGCCCGCTCCGATGACGACGACGGGAAGCTCGGACATCACATCTCCTCAAATCGATGATCTTCAATACGATGACTGTCGCCGATCTATCGAAGTTTGTCAATACGTGTCAGGATGGATGCATGAGCCTGCCGACGACCATCGAAGCGACCGCCTGCTGCGTGCCGCGGGTCACGGCCGCGCCGACGGTCGAGGATGCGGAGCGCGTCGCGCGGGTGTTCAAGGCGCTCGGTGATCCCACGCGAGTCCGGCTGCTGTCCCTCATCGCCGCCGGGGACGGCGGCGAGGCCTGCATCTGCGACCTGACCGAGCCGGTCGGCCTCTCGCAGGGCACCGTCTCGCACCACATGAAGCTCCTCGCGGATGCCGGCCTCGTCACCCGCGAGCAGCGCGGCAAGTGGGCGTACTTCTCGCTCAACGCCGACACGATGGATGCCGCCGCCGACGCGCTTCGTGTGGCGGCGCCCCGGTCGTAGAACCTGAGTTCTCCGGGCTCTCCGGCTGCCGGCCAGGCTATCGAGCTCTGGCCGTGATCAGCGAGCTGGGGATGTGCCCGGCGGCAAGCACCGCCGCGGCAATCGCCACCCAGGGGTTCTCCAGCCATGCGGCGCCGGCGAGGAAAGCGGCGACGGGGAGCAGCGCCATGGGCACCGGCACGCCCCAGACGGGACCGAAGAGCGCCTCAAGGCGACGCCCGGTGACGAGGAACCTCACCCACAACGCCCAGTACGCGAGCACGAGCACGGCGACGAGCGGGAACCACCACCACCCGACGGATGCGCCCACCGTGATGGAGGGAACCGTCACGCAGAGCGCCTGCCCCGCGCGTTCCAGCAGCGTCACCGGACGAGGGACGACCCCGGTCGGCAACGCAGGGCGGGGCGGGAACCAGATGAGTAACAGGCTCGGAGCGAAGATGGCGAGGCTGAGTGCGAGACCCAGCACCGAGAAGCCCATACCCGCGAGCGTATCGCCCGAGGGGTCCGACCCCGCCCGCGCCGAACGTCGTGCGGTCCTAGCGGGTGCTGTTCGCGACGCCCGCGCGGTCGACGCGGTGGATGTCGAGGTCGGTTCGTCCGGGAAGGATGTCGGCGCGCAACGCTCGCGTCCCCCGATACTCGCCGTCGCGCAGGGCGCGGTACGGCTGAGACGGCACCTCGTCGTGAATGCCCGCCAGCCTCGTTGTCAGCCGATCCCGCTCCGAAGCGACGGCCGCGGCATCGAGGGCGTCGGCGTCGTGGATGACGTGCAGATCGAGCGATTCAATCCCCGTGTACCAGAGCGTGCCGTGCGTGATGGGGAACAGCAGAGCATCGATGTCGCCGCTGATGCCTCGGGTACCGATGCTTCGCGCATCCTCGCCCGCCGTCACGATGATGAGCGCGCGCTTGCCCTTCAGGCCGCCCTCGCCGTAGCGGAGCGGCAGTCCCGTTTCCGCGTCGACGCCGCCGTAGGCGAAGCCGTTGGTGAACACGCGATCGAACCAGCCTTTGAGGATCGCCGGTGCGCCGTACCACCAGAGCGGGAACTGGAACACGAGCAGCTCGGCGGCCTCCAGCTTCCGCTGTTCGACGCGCACGTCGTCGGGAATGAGCCCGCTCTCGTGGATCTCGCCCATCAGGTCGACGACGTTCCCCTCGCGCCCGCCGATGTCGCGCTGTGCCAGCAGCGGATCGAAGCCCTGGGCGTACAGATCCGAGGTCTGCACGTCGTAGCGCGGCGTGAGTGCCTCGACTCCTGCCTGGAACAGTTGCCGGTTCAGGGATCCCGACTGCGGGTGCGCGTAGACCCAGTGGGTGGTGGGCCGGAGGTCGGCGGTCATGTCTCTCCTCGGATCGTGGATGGTGCCGATGGCACGGGGTAGGATTGGTACCTACCAACCGTAACTTACTCATCGTAAGTATGGGTCGCAAGGGGCGAGATGACGAAGGCGAAAGAGGGTGCGCGACCGCGACTGTCGAAGGCCGACCGTCGCGCGCAGCTGCTGAGCGTCGCGCGGGAGATGATCCGTTCCGAGGGCGCCGACGCGCTGACCCTCGGCACGCTCGCAGACCGCGCGGGCATCACGAAGCCCGTCGTCTACGAGCACTTCGGCGACCGCTCGGGGCTCTTCGCCGCGCTGTACCGACAGTTCGACGAGCGCCAGGATGCCTCGCTCGAGACCGCGCTGGCGAGGGCCCGACCCGACGTCGAAGGGGTCGTGGACGTCATCGCCACGAGCTATGTCGCCTGCGCCCGCGCCGAAGGCATCGAGATGGCGGGAGTGGTCGCGGCCCTCCACGGCACGCCGGTGCTCGCGCGGATACGGCAGGAGTCGGTGGGGGCGTACGTCGAACGCTGTCGCGTCGCCCTCGCCCGCGTGGTCGGTGCCGAGAGCATCGATCCGATCACCCTGGAGGCCGCGTTCGCCTCGGCGGATGTGCTCGCGAGCGCGGTGCTCGCCTCGCGCATCGACGAGGGTGACGCGCACGAGGCTCTCGTGCGGATCCTCCTCGCCTCGATCAGGGAGTGAGCCGGGGGCGTTCCGATCGCACCCTGACCGATCATGTCGGAAACGCAGCGCGATGACACCGTGTGTCACCAGTTCAATATGAGGACCGTCTGTGCGGTAGAACTCGTGCCAGCTGTGGGAAACTCGGGACGATGACATCCCTCGAACAGACTGCAGCGGAGGCGATTCAGGACGGCTGGGCAGTGCTGCGCACCGACATACGGACGCTGCTCCTCGAGGCGACTGGACTTGGATGGAGGCCGGTCCCGATTCGGCGAGGGGAGCCAGCGCTGAGCACGTTGCGAGTTGTAGATGCCGAAGATGCGCACGTCCAATCCTTGAGCGCTATGGTCGGCCGGGACCGCCAGCCGTTGCACACAGATGGCGCGCATCACCGTGTGATGCCCGATATCGTTCTACTCGCGGCGGTCGCACCTTCGCCGACGCCTACTTTGCTGCGCGCGCTAGGCGTCCCCACGGAATCGCAGCGTGCGGGGGTATTCAAGGTGGGTGGCGGCCGTGATGCCTTCTACTCCAGCGCAATCGACACGGCCGGCCGATGGCGCTATGACCCGGGGTGTATGACTCCCATGGACGACGACGCGCGGCATGCCGCTGCGGAGTTCGCCGCATTGACGGAGTCAGCTTTCGCGCACTACTGGACGGAACCAGGCAACGTGCTCGTGATCGCGAACCGTCGCGCGCTGCACGCTCGCGCGGCCGCCTCGGATGCATCAACTCGACGAGTGCACCGGGCTGCGCTGATCAGTGGGCTGGACGGCTGATGGCGATCCCGTCGTTCAACGATCTCTGGGCGAAGGCGCAAGTGTTCGCCCGGCGCTCGCTTAGCGATGAGGAAGTTCGCGATTTCGACGAGCGAGCGTTCTGGGCAACGACAGCACTGGAATTCCTCGCGAAGGCCGCACTCGCCCACATCTCGCCGCTCTTGATCATTCCGCCTGACGCCGATGGTAAGCACGTGTTGGCTACTCTCGGAGTGGTCGCCTACGACGGAGCTGACATACAGACCATCCAAGCGAAAGCGCTGTGGTCGAGAGCTGAAAAGACATTCCGATCGTTTTCTGGGAAGGAAGCTGCGCAGTTCAGTGCCGTCCGCAACGAGTACATGCACGGGGGCGGGACAGGAACGCCGCCGCACCCCGAAGCGGTGTGGTGGGGGAAACTGTGGAACCAGGCAAGCATCCTGGTGGTAGCTGCAGATCAGGACCTTCATGGCTTGGTCGGTAGCTCGCTCCTGAGTCGTGTCGAGGACTATTTGGCGCAACATAATGATCATGTGAAAGAGCACGTGGCCGCGCTACTCGGTCGCGCCCAGCAGCGACTCGATCAGCGTCAGCATGCGGCCACGCCGGCCGCCCTTCGCGACGAGCTCAACAAGACTTTCGAGGCATCTGCGCAGCTCTCATACCAGTCTGTTAGCGACTGTCCCGTCTGCGGCGAAGAGGGTTCGCTGGAGGGCGAAGACTATGGAGACGTTTCCGTCGACTACCCAGAGCAGTTCGATGACATGTGGACGTCGCCCACCGAGCGGCTTCAGATATACGCCGTCTACTTCGGATGCCCAAACTGCCATCTCGTACTTGACCGCTTAGAGTTCCTAGAAGAGGCAGGTGTGACCACAACGTTCATGATCGAGCGGAACTACGAGCCGGACGAGTACGACTACGGAAACGATTGAGCAAGGTATCTGCTCGTGGCACGGAGAGTTGGGCCGGCCTGCTTCTGCGCCAGTCGGACTCTCCCCGACTCTGGCTCGAGAGTGCCGACACAGGTTCAGGACGAGGTGGCTCATTCAGCATGCATCACGGCGTGAGTGACGATGACATCGAGGCATGGGAGCCCGACTTCCCGCTGTCCAGCGACCCGGACTTCTTGAAATGGCGCGCCCGATTGAATGACCTTGGATCATCGAGAGTCTCGATTCGAGAGGCCACGTTGACTGCCCGCGACGCTCGTGCCATTAGGGACCTGCAGGTGGTCTGTTCGCCAATCTCTGTCCTCCAGGTTCGGCGGAACATTGAGACAATCGCCATGCATCATGTGCTCCTGGCGGAAATAGACGGGCTTCATGTGGGATATTGCACCTCGAGCGTCGGCACTATCGACGCTGATCCGCTCTACCTTCAGGTCGTTGCGGTGGCACCCGAAGCTCAGCGTCGTGGTGTCGGACTGGCGCTACTCGCTGCTGCCGCATCTAACTACCCTGAGCGTGATGTTGCGCTGGCCACGCAGGATGACAATGATGCTGCCCGAGCACTCAACGAGCGCTTCGCGCATTCCGTTGGAGCGACGATAGCTCGAGAGCGTCTAAGCAGATTTCGGGATAGTGACCTAGGGATCTCGCGCGGGCTCGGCTACCGGGCATGGGTCATCCGACGCGCTCGGAGTGGTCAACAAAACTAAGTTCGGGTGGCCCGCAAAGAGATGAATTGCTCGGGTCGATGCCTCCCTCAGGGGCAAGTCGCCTCAAGTCATCGAAGACGGGGGTTAAAAGAATCTAGGACGAGCGCCTCGACTGCGATCAGAATGCGACGGTAGCGAACGCCCTTCGCTGAACGCGCATGGCATGATAGCGAGGTGTGCGGGGTGGCACTCCGCCAGGCCGGTGTCGTAGCGAGGGGTATCGACGGTGTGGACTGACAACGAGACGGATCGCGACTTCCTGAACTTCGAGGGCGTTGCGGACACGATAGCTGAGGTCATCGTGCGCGCGGACGGTCGCCCGGTGTCCATTGGAGTTTCTGGCGCCTGGGGTGTGGGCAAGTCTTCGATGATCAAGCTCACGCGCACGTCACTGGAGAAAAAGCAGCCTGAACATGGGCCAAAGAAGTACGTATTCGTCGAGTTCAACGCCTGGCTATATCAAGGGTATGACGACGCGAGGGCGGCATTGCTTGAAGTGGTCGCGAATCGGTTGCAAGAAGAAGCCGAGTCCCGTAAATCGGGAGTGGACAAGGCGAAGGAGTTCCTCGCTCGCGTCCGATGGGTTCGTCTGGCGAAGCTCATCGCGGTTCCTGCAGCGGCGATGGCCTTGGGTCTTCCCCCTGGCGGTATACCTGGCGACATCGCGAACCTCATCGATGCAGGCGCGTCGGGGCGATTTGACGGGGCTGATGTCGACGAGGCCATGCGCGTTGGGGAAGCCTCGGCTGCCGCCGGTAGTGCGCTTCTCAAAGCGAAGGAACAGTGGTCACCGCCGAAAGAGATCCAAGCTCTGCGCGACGCGTTCGAAGACACCTTGAAGGAGGTTGGTGTCACGCTCGTTGTGCTCATCGACGACCTAGACCGGTGCATGCCAGGAACCACGATCTCGACACTCGAGGCCATACGCCTCTTTCTCTTCCTCAAGCAGACAGCGTTCGTAATTGCTGCCGACGACGCGATGATCAAGCATGCCGTGAAGAAGCACTTTGGAGGGCTCGAGAACGACGAGCTGATCACAAACTACTTCGACAAGCTCGTGCAGATCCCGATCCGCGTGCCGGCGCTTGGGACGCAAGAGGTCCGTGCTTATCTCATGATGCTGTTTATCGAGAATAGCGAGCTGAAACCTGAGGAGCAGGACACTCTGCGCGCGGCCATTGCTCGACAACTCCGAGAATCATGGAAAGGCAAGCGAGTTGACCGGTCGTTCGTCGGTAGCCAAGACATCGACTTAGGTCCGGCTTTGACAGGGCGGTTGGAGACCGCGGAGCGACTCGCCCCGCTCATGACAACTGCTGAGAAGATTGCGGGGAACCCTCGGCTGATCAAGCGCTTCCTGAATGCCCTGTCGATCCGCATGTCGATATCGGCGGCTCAAGGTGTTGGGGTTGACGAAGCTGTCCTCGCGAAGCTCCTACTCTTCGAACGCATGGTTACTCCCAACGCCTACGCATCCCTGACGGCTGCTGTGAACAGCGACCCCGACGGGAAGCCATCCTTCCTCGACGAGTGGGAACGCGCAGCCGCCAAGAACGAAGCGTTCAATCCAACCGAGGCGTGGGACTCGCCGTTCCTCCGCGAGTGGCTGGCACTTCCGCCTGCCCTAGCGGATATCGACCTTCGAGGTGCGCTGTACGTCGGGCGTGAGCAAGCCCCCCTCATCACTGCCGCGGATCGCCTGTCGTCCGTCGCGGCAGATCTGCTCAATGCGCTGTTGGATAGTCCCGCGGAGTCTCGGGCTGTCCTCAACGACCTTGCGGCACTTCCACCGAACGAGGTCGAGATCATGATGGATCGAGTTCTCGCACGCGCACGCCAGGAGCAAGAATGGGGAGCACCTCCAATCCTCGAAGCGTGCCTCGCCTTGGCGGAAGTCAACGCGACCCAGGCGCAGACCTTCGCGGGATTCCTGCTCGAACGACCAGGTCAACAGGTCCGCGCAACGATCGTCCCCAGGATTGCGGATCTGTCGTGGGCTCCCGAAGTGCTAGAGCATTGGCTCCAATCATCTGAAGTGGACAGTCCTACGAAAAAGGCTATTCAGGGAAGGAAAGCCAAGTAGTGGGCACGTCGCAAAGCAGTGAGGGGCCTGGGCCGGGCGTGGCGCTTGTCCCACCGTGGGCGGACGACGTCGACGAGACCAGCGACGAAGCCGAACGCGACGAGGTCGCGCCGGAGGAAGCAGCGGAGACCAAACCAGTTCCGGTTGCTCCCGCTGGGCGATTTCGCGACAGCAGGACGGCTCTAGGTAGGTTCGCGCGAAGCGGGAACAGCCAGGATCTGCGTCGAGCGCTACGTCATTACGTGCAGAGCGGCTACGGCGGCAGCGGCACGATGACTCGGCGGCTCGGTGGAACGGCCGCCACCGCTGGTCGGCTCAGCACTGTCCTTCAGTCTGCTGGAACGGTTGACGGCACCGATCTGCGTGATCGAATCCTTGCGAACGGTAGCGACGCGAATGCAGTCCTCGACGCAATTGTCGACGCAACGAGCCCCGCAGACGGCACCCAGGACCGAGAAGCCGGCCGTATCGCCGTACGAAACGCGCTCTCTGCCTTGCTCGAGCGTTACCCAAATGCCGACCTGCTTGCACTTGAGGACGCGCAACGAGTCTTTGTCATCGAGCGATACGCCGCCCTTGACGTCTTCGGGCGGCTATGCCTCGACCTCCAGAAGACGGTGATGAACAAATCGCCCGACGCCACAATCGGCCTTCGCAGGCTCAGATACATCCGCGAGTTCATAACCGAGCAGGTCTCAGCCGCATTCCGCAGACTAGAAGCTAACGGGGACCGCGCCAACTCCGCACGAGTAGCGCAGATCACCCGCGATGCCCTCCGCGAGACTCTGACCGTTTTTGAGGAGTACACCGAGTGAAATACGTCAGCGGTCCAGGAGCCTCACTGGGGAGCATAGATTCATCCGCCACGCCAATCTCTCTCTACGAACAGATCACGTCCACGACGCACCTGACTGCCGGATGGGCCGCCGCTGAGACCATTCGTCGACAGCGGCTCCAGCCTGACGACGCGGCATGGGACCTGCTCACCATCGCACTGACCGTGGTAGCGGCGGACGGCGACCACCCAAGGGCAACAAGTCCCGATGGATGGACGCGGGAGTTTGAACTAGACATCGCGCTGCAAGATCCCGCTCGCTGGGCTCCGCACGCGGACACTATCGCGCAGGCGCTCAGCTTCCTCACAACGGACCGTTGGCGGCTCATATTCCGTGACGGCGGGCGGGTGCCCGAAGTGCCGTCTAAGCCTCGCTTCCCTGGTGCAGATTCAGTCGCGCTACTTTCCGGTGGTTTGGACTCGTTGATCGGCGCAATCGATCTCGCTGACCAAGGGAGATCGATCTTCGCGATTAGCCAGACTGTTCGCGGCGATGCCGAAAAGCAGGATCTCTTCGCGAAGACCATTGGCGGCGGACTCCAGCACCTCCAGCTCAACCACAACGCAAGTACACCGCGCGACAGCAAGGAGACATCGCAACGGTCAAGGTCGCTGATATTTCTCGCCTTCGCGGTTTTGGGGGCCACGAGCACGCTTGCTTACCAGTACCAACAAACGATCCCGCTCTTCATTTGCGAGAACGGGTTCATCGCGGTCAACCCGCCGCTCACACTTGCGCGCATCGGGAGCCTCAGCACGCGAACAGCTCATCCTGAATTCCTCGCACGCATCCAGAGCGTGCTGGACGCTGTTGGCCTTCGCGTTCTCATCCAGAATCCGTACGAGGAAAAAACCAAGGGCGAAATGCTTGTGGAGTGCTCGGATCAGTCTCTGCTCGCGCAACTCGCGCCCGCGTCGACGAGTTGCGGGCGGTTCCAGAGGTTCAATTACAGGCACTGCGGACGCTGCGTCCCGTGCCAGATCCGTCGTGCATCGATGCTGCACTGGGGAACGACAGATACGACCGACTATGTCTTCGATGACCTCGGGAAACAGGATCCAGACCACGCCGCCTTCGATGATGTTCGTTCCGTGACTCTGGCTCAACTTGCTATCGAGGAAGACGGGCTCGACTACTGGCTCGGCACAGCGCTGAGCTCTCCGATGATCCGCGACCGGCAAGCTCTGCGAGCAATGATCGAACGCGGGATGGCCGAGCTACGTGCTCTTCAAACCAGATACGGTCTACTGTGATCGACTTCCATACCCATCTCGACCTCTACCCAGAACCGCATAGGGTTGCGGACGAAGCTCAGAAACGGTCGATCGGTTTGTTGTCTGTTACCACTACTCCCTCTGCATGGAGGGGGACCGCGGCGCTTGGAGATGGTCTGTCCGTCGTGAAGACGGCACTAGGGCTACACCCGCAACTCGCCCGCCAGCGTAAATCCGAGCTCGCGATGTTCGACGAACGGCTTCCTGAAACGAACTTCGTTGGGGAGGTCGGACTGGACGGCGGGGCCGAGAACAAGCCGTTCTGGGACGATCAACTTCAGGTCTTTCAGCACATCTTGCAGGCTTGCACCGCGGCGGGCGGAAAGCTCATCTCGATCCATAGCCGGCGCGCCGTAGACCCCACCTTGAGGATGCTTGGCGCCCACCCTGGGTCGGGTACGCCTCTTCTGCACTGGTTCTCCGGGACGCGGACTCAACTCGACCGCGCGAGCGCGGTGGGGTGTTGGTTCAGTGTCAATCCAGCGATGCTCTTGGGCGAGAAAGGACAGGCCCTGCTTGCCGCAATGCCGCGCGACCGAGTTGTACTCGAAAGCGACGGCCCGTTCGCGACCGTGAACAAGAAGCCACTTTTCCCTTGGGACATTCAGTCCGCTGTTCCGGCTATCGCCCGGCTTTGGAGTCTGGAGGAGGCCGCAGCGAGCGCGCAAATTCGCAGCAACGAAAGCCGTCTTATTCAGTCGGTGAGTTCGGACGCGAAGCGCATCTCGGAATGATCGTGCACGCGAGACGATCGCAACGATCTTTTGGGATCGATCTCGGCGCACACCGCAGCCGGACCGCATGTCGTCACGCAATTCTAAGTGGCGCAATCGGAACCCCAGGAAGATCATTGATCTCTGCATCTCGTTGGAGGAATGTGTTCTGACCCCAGAAGCGCGTTCGCGAACAGCCATGTAGACCGGGGGTCGCTATCGTCGGACTACGCCTTCGGTTTCCTTCTCACGCGCTCGCGGCGACTGGACTGTTCTCGGAGATCCTCGTCGTGGGGGACCCAACGGAGAGCTCGTGCTGGCGAGAGACGAACTCGCGCGACTGCCTGCGACGGAACTCCGCCGAGCACTAGACAGGAACGCGCAGCACTTCGAGGCAGAGGACGCGTAGGCAACTGTGTCGGCGGTTCCACAGGAGTATTTTGACGAGGACGGTCCCATCGAACCGATCGATTTTCAGTGGAAGGACGGACGGCTACTCCTCAAGATCATCCACTTGGCGCCGTGGCCCGAGGATGATGACGAAGAGCGCGCGGTCGCCGAGCTTCGCGCCCTTCTCCAACCGTTCTTAAGAGAAGCCCGGAGCTCACTCGAGAAGCTGGAGGTCGACGACTGGATGTGCGCGCCTCCCGATATCGGCTATGAGATGAGATCGAGGTGCCATATCGGGGACGCAGCGTGAGCGATCTCTTCGATGTCGGTCAAGGCGTCTTGAGGTTGTGTGAGGCGTTCGCGAGTCCGACAGTTCCCTCTTGACATCCCCTCCACTCAGGCATAACGTACAACCAAATGGTTGCACAAAGAGAACTGAGCGAAGCGGAGGTCGACCGTGTCTTCCACGCACTGGCGACGTCGACCCGGCGCGACATCCTGCGCCGGACGATCGAGCGTGAGCAGTCGGTCTCGACCCTCGCCTCCGAATACGAGATGTCGTTCGCCGCGGTGCAGAAGCACGTCGCCGTGCTCGAGGCCGCGAACCTCATCGTCAAGCGCGCCGAGGGACGCGAGCGGCTCGTCCGCGCAAACCCCGAGATGATCGCCCGCGCCAGGGCGCTCCTCGCCCGATACGAAGAGCTGTGGCGGTCGCGCATCGCCCGACTCGACGACCTGCTGGCCGAGACGCCTCGGTCCGGCGCATCCGACAACAGCGACACCCCGAAGAACGAGCAAGGAGACTGAAATGCCTGTCACCGACGTCACCACCGATGCCGACAACCTCACGATGACCGTGGTCGCCGACTTCGCAGCCCCCATCGAGCGGGTCTGGAGCGCCTACAGCGATCCGCGCCAGCTCGAGCGCTTCTGGGGTCCTCCCGGATGGCCGGCCACCTTCACCGCCTGGGACCACACCGTCGGCGGACGCGCGGTCTACTCGATGAACGGCCCGCGCGGCGAGAAGTCATCCGGATCGTGGGAGTTCCTCTCCATCGATGCGCCGAACGGCTTCGAGGTGATCGACTCCTTCGTCGACGAGTCCGGCAAGCCGCTCGAGGGCTTCCCCGCGCAGCGGATGTCGTTCTCGTTCGAGCCCACCGCCGAGGGCACCCGCATGGTCACGACGAGCCACTTCGACTCGGTCGATGCACTGGAGCAGGTCGTCGAGATGGGCCAGGTCGAGGGCATCAAGATGGCGATGGCGCAGCTGGATGCCGTGCTGCAAGACCTCCGCGAATACGCGCAGGGCAAGGGCACCAGGGTCGAGCTGCTCGACGACACCCACGTGCGCATCACCCGTCTGGTCGAAGGGCCGCGTGAGCTGGTCTGGCGCGCGCACTTCGAGCCGGAGCTCATCCGCAAGTGGATGCTCGGCCCCGACGGCTGGGAGATGACGGAGTGCGTCGCCGCCACCGAGGTCGGCCAGTCGTACCGGAACTCCTGGGCGCCGGTCGGCGACACGGAGGGGGAGCCGTTCGGCTTCGAGGGGGAGGCGCTCCTGATCGACGCCCCGCGCCGCGCGGTCACCACCGAGCGGATGCAGGGCCTGCCGACTGAGACCCTCAACGATCTGAACCTGTATGAGGAGGACGGCGCGACCCTCGTCACGGTGCTCATCGAGTATCCCGACAAGGAGACGCGCGACATGATCCTCGCCACCGGCATGGCCGACGGCATGGAGTCGTCGTTCGCTCGCCTGGAGCGGGAGCTGCTCGCCGTCTGACCCCAGCACCGCGTTCACAACTCAGGAAAACCGGCCGGTCCGCCCAGGGATCGGCCGGTTTGCGAGTTAAGACTGAAAGTCTTCCTGAGTTGCTCACCGCACGGGTGAGGACACCTGCCATGCGGGGTGGGTCGGGTGCGGACGGGCTCCGGACCGGTCGCGCGACAGACGCTCCCGTAGCGTCTCCCCGTCGCGATAGCTCGATCGGGCGAGGCCGCGTCGCCGCAGCTCCGGCACGGCGAGCTCGATGAAGTCGCGCGCCGACTCGAAGCTCACATCCTGGCTCAGGTTGAAACCGTCGAGGTGGGCGTAGTCGGCGATCTGCTCGAGCCGGGTGGCGACCTGCACCGGGTCGCCGACGATCGACCAGTCACCTGCGATGCCCTTCCGTGAGCTCGCCGCCTTCGCGACGAGCTCGCCGACCGTCTGCCCCGGACGCCACTCCCGGATCAGCAGCCGGTACCCGTGATCCTCGCGTCGGATGATGTCTTCGACGAGCTCCGTCGGCTCGTAACGACTCAGGTCGGGGGTGCGGGCAGGTTGCGTGAGAGCCTCCCGGGGTGTGCGATATCGGGCGTAGTCCGCTGCCTTCTCGCGCGCCGCCTGCTCGGTTTCCGCGACGACGACGTGCGCGCCCGCGAGGAAGGAGATCGTGTCGGGATCGCGGCCGAACTCCGCCGCCTGCGCGCGGATCGCGTCGACGTTCGCACGGATGTCGTCGAGGGTCGATCCGCCGACGAACACGACCTCCGCGTGCTTCGCCGCGAAGGAAAGCCCCCGAAGCGAGCTGCCAGCCTGGAAGAGCACGGGCACGCGCTGGGAGCTGGGCGCGGTCAGGCTGGGGCCGGCCACACGGAACCGAGAGCCGACATGGTCGATGTAGCGCACGGCGTCCGGCTCGGCGTAGACGCGCCGGTCGCGGTCGGCGGTGATCGCGTCGTCATCCCACGACTGCAGCAGCAGGCGATACACGACTTCGAGGAACTCGTCGGCGATCTCATACCGGGCGTCGTGCTCGATCTGATCTGCGAGACCGAAGTTCCTCGCCGCGTTCGTGAGGTACGAGGTGACGATGTTCCAGCCGATGCGCCCATTCGACAGGTGATCGAGCGTGGCGAGCCGTCGCGCGAACGTGAAAGGAGGCTCGTAGGTCGTCGAGAACGTCGCGACCAGCCCGAGGTGGTCGGTAGCGTCCGCGAGCGCGCCCAGCACGATGAGGGGATCGAGCGCCGGGATCTGGAAACCTTCCCGCACGGCGGTGCCGAGTCCGTCGTCGAACACGTCGTACGCGCCGAGCACATCGGCGAGGAACAGCTCGTCGAACGTTCCGTACTCGAGCAGGGAGCCGAGCTCTCGCCAGAACCCGATGTCGGCGACGCGGTGACGCTGATCCAGCGGGTGCGCCCACAGCCCGTGCGACAGGTGCACGGGAGATGCCATCTCGAACAGGCTCAGGACGAGAGGCCGATCACGCTCGCTCACGCGGTGCCCTCGCTCTCCGAGACGGTCGCACTTTCGTCCGCGGCAGCGGCCGCGGCATCATCGGACGCAGCATCCTGCACGGCATCCGCTCCGCTCTCCCGCGCCTCACGCTCGGCGAACGGATCGGGCAGTGCATCGAAGAGCACCCGGTGCCCGACCGCGCGCTGTCGCGCGGCGATCGGGTTGTGCACGCCGATCGTCCGGGCGTTGCGCCAGTGCCTGTCGAGCGCTCGGCTCTGCGCGACGGATGACGATCCGCCGACGTCGAAGACATCCGTGGTCACCGACAGCACCAGGGGGATCACGGCGATCTGCGCCGAGTAGGCGGCAACGTCGGCCGCCTCGAAGGGCTCCCTCTCCGAGACGCCGTCCAGCGCAGCGCGGTACGCATCGTCGATCCGCTGTGCGGCGTGCAGCACGGCAGCCTCGGCCGCGAAGGCGGATCCCGCAGCTCTGCCGAGTACGGCCTGCGACAACGGGTCGTCCTGCGCCGCCGCCCCGCTGAGCAGTGGTCTCGTGCGAGAGCGCACGTAGTCCGCGGCATCGTCGACGGCCGCATGCCCGATGCCGGCCACCACGGCGAGAAGGAAGAGCTGGTAGAAGCCGGAGATGTAGCTCCGGTCGCGCGCTCCGGGCGAGTACACCGTGAGGTGTGCGGAATCGACCACGACCTCCGAGAAGGCGGTCGTCCCGGTTCCGGTCAGGCGCTGGCCGAACCCGACCCAGTCGTCGTGGATCGTGACGCCGGGGGCAGTCAGCGGAACCGCGATGGTGGCGTGATGGTCCTGGTATCGCGCGGTGACGTTCGCCCAGTCCGAGAAGATCGTGCCTGTGCTATAGTACTTCTCCCCGTTGAGCACCAGGGTGCCGTCATCCTTCTCGGTGATGACGGTGTTGCTCTCGGTCGGCGCCCCGCTGCCCGGCTCACTCTGTGCATTGCCGACGACCACGCCGGCGACGGCCTGCTCCCCCCAATGCCGGCGGTACTCCGGATCCTCATGCGTGAGTCGCACCTCGAGGAAGGCGAAGTGTCCGCGCCAGATGTGGGCGACGTTGGAGTCGGCTCTGGCGAGTTCGATGAGCAGACGGAAGAGGTCCACCGCGGATGCCCCGTCGCCGCCGTACTCCTCGGGCACGCGGACGGCCCCGAATCCGGCATCCCGCAGCAGCCGGATCTGTTCGAAGGGGAGCGTGCGGTTGATCTCCCGGTCCGTCGCGCCGGAGGCGATCTCGGCGAACACCGGACGGAACCGTTCGGCGAGGCGCTGGTAGGTGCTGACCGGTGCGGTCGATGTGGGGGCGGTCATATGGTGCTTCCAATCGTGGGGGAGATGGGCGGGGGAGCGCCGTGGATACGCGGGATAGCTGCGAGGAGCTCTTTCGTGTAATCGGCCTGCGGGCGGTCGAAGACGTTCGACACCGAGTCGTGCTCGACGACCTTGCCGTTCTTCAACACGAGCACTTCATCGCTGATCGCGTTCACGACGCCGAGATCATGCGAGATCAGCAAGAGGGCGACCTGCGTCTCCTGCTGGATGCGGACGAGGAGATCGAGGATCTGCGCCTGGATCGACACGTCCAGAGCCGACACCGGCTCGTCGCCGACGATGATCGTCGGTTCCAGGGCGAGAGCGCGGGCGATCGCGACGCGCTGGCGCTGTCCACCCGACAGCTGCAGCGGTCGCCGATCGAGCAGCTGCGCGCTCAGCTCGACGTGGTCGAGAAGCTCACGGACGCGCAGCCGACGGCCGGTGCGATCGTGGCGGCCGAGCACCCCGACCGCCTCGGTCAGGATCCGATCGATCGAATGCCGGGGATCGAATGAGCTCAGCGGGTCCTGATACACGGCCTGGATGCGCTGACGGAGAGCGGATCGCTCGCGTCGCTCGACATCCGCCCAGCGGGTGCCGACGACTCGGACCTCTCCGGTATCCGCTCTCTCCTGGCCCAACAGGATGCGGCCCGCCGTGGTCTTGCCCGATCCGGACTCTCCGACAAGCCCCAGCGTGCGACCCGGGTGCAGGGCGAAGGAGACATCGTCGAGCGCCCGCAGCTCGGATCCGCCCGGAAGGCGGAACGTGCGGCTGATGTGGTCCACTTGCGCCACGGCGACGGAGGCCGAGGGGCCCGGCCCGGTTTCGGGTGCGGCACGATCCACGACGGTCGCGGCCCGCCGGGGGCGGTGTGAGGGGATCGAGGCGATGAGCCGGCGGGTGTAGGGGTGTTCGGCTGCGGCGAACACGTCGGCGGTCGTGCCGGTCTCGACGATCGTTCCGTCCTTCATCACGATCACGCGGTCGGCGATCTGCGAGACGACGGCGAGATCGTGGGTGATCAGCAGGAGCGTGCGCCCCTGTTCCTTGAACTGTTCGAGCAGGCGGAGGATCTGCGCCTGCACGGTCACATCGAGCGCGGTCGTCGCTTCGTCGAGGATGAGGAACGGCGGCCGTGCCGCGATGGCACTGGCGATCAGGGCACGCTGGCGCAGGCCTCCGGAGAGCTCGTGGGGGCGCTGGTGGCGTCTCAGCTCCGGCTCGGGCACTCCCACGTCTCGCAGCAGCGCGTGCACTTCCTCGCGCCGACGCGAGGCGTCCCATGCGAAGTGCTCGCGCAGCGGCTCCTCGATCTCCCGGCCGATCGTCCGGAGGGGGTCCAGCGAGACGAGCGCGTCCTGGAGGACGAACCCGATCTCGCCTCCGCGGATGCCGCGCCAGGTCCGCTTCGAGGCCGTCCGGAGATCGTGGTCGCCGAAGCGCAGCGTACTCGCGCTCACGCCGCTGTCCGGGCCGGTGAGCCCGACGAGCGTGCGTGCCGTGACGCTCTTGCCGGAGCCGGATTCGCCGACGATCGCGAGGGTCTCGCCGGCGTCGATCGAGAACGAGATCCCGTGGACGACGTCGAGGCGATCCGCGTGGCCACCGAACGCGATACGCAGGCCGGCGACTTCGAGAAGGGGTCGGCTCATCGCTTTCCCTCCAGACGTCGCTGCAGTGTTCGGCCGATCGTGGTCGTGGAGACGACCAGAGCGGTGATCGTCAGCCCGGGGAAGATGCCGTACCACCAGGCTCGCTCGAGGAAGTTGCGTGAGATCGACAGCATCGATCCCCACTCCGGGGTGGGGGGTGCGACGCCGAGACCGAGGAACGTGAGCGCCGCTCCGGCGAGGGTCGCCGTACCGACGCCGATCGTCGCGAGCACGAGCACCGGGCGGATCGCATTGGGCAGCACATGGTGCAGAGCGATCCGCGTGGGGCTGAGACCGATGCCGCGCGCAGCCTCGACATAGCCCGCATTGCGGATGGCGAGGGTCTGGCCGCGGACGAGTCGGGCGTAGCTGGGGATTCCCGCGATGCCGATCGCGAGCAGAGTGTTGAGCAGCCCTCCGCCGAAGATCGAGATGATGAGCAGAGCGAGCAGCAGCTCGGGGAACGCGAGCGACACATCGGTCACGCGCATCAGCAGAGCATCCAGGAACCGATTGCCGAGTCCGGCGGCGAGCCCGATCAGGCTTCCGATCCCCAGCGCGATGATCGTCGCGCCGATGCCGAGGAACAGCGCCGGCTGGGCGCCGTAGATGATGCGGCTGAGCACATCGCGTCCGGCTTCGTCGGTACCGAGCAGATGAGCGATGCTCGGCGGCGCGAGGACGTTCGAGGTGTCGGTCGACAGCGGATCGAAGGGGGCGAGGGTGGCGGGTGCGATGGCCGCGACCACGACGACGGCGAAGAAGGCGACGGAGATCCAGAAACCGACCGGGTATCCGCGAAGGGCGCGCCGCCGGGGGCGCTGTTCGTCCACGGGGGTGGTCGGCATCTGCTCGAGGACGAGACTGGGTCGGGCGAGTTCTGTCACGCTCATGCGTGTGCCTCCGTTCGGATGCGCGGGTCGATGAGCGGGTAGAGCAGGTCGACGATGAAGTTGACGCCGACGTAGGCGGTCGCGGCCAGGAGCACGAGTCCGAGAACGAGCGGGACATCGCTCGCATTCGCGGCCGTCACCAGGACGCGGCCGATGCCCTGCCGGCTGAAGAGCGTCTCCGCGATCACCGCACCCCCGAGCAGGCCCCCGATCAGGAAGCCGGAGAGCGTGCTGAGGGGGATCAGCGCATGGCGCAGCGCGTGACGGAGCCGCACGGTCACCTCGCTCACTCCGCGTGTGCGCGCGGTGATGATGAACGGCTCGTCGAGGGCGTCCTCCAATGCCCCGCGGAAGACCTGGATGAGAGCGGGAGCAGTGCTCAGACCGATCATCAGCGCCGGGAGCACCAGGGTCGCGGGGCCGTCGCTGCCGACGGACGGCAGCAGGTGCAGGGAGTAGGAGAAGATCGTCAGCAGCACGATGCCGATCCAGAATCCCGGTGCCGACAGGAAGAAGATCTCGACGACCGACGAGACACGGTGCGGGATCGGACGCTTCGCGGTGAGCAGCGCGACGGCGACGGTGAGGACGATCGTGACGACCGCTGCTGCTCCGGAGAGCTGCAGCGTCGGGCCGAGCTGCTCCCCGATGATGTCGACGACCGGAAGGTCGCGCTGATACGAGGTGCCGAGGTCTCCGGTGAGAAGCCGTCCGAGGTAAGTGCCGTACTGCACCCAGAGCGGCTGATCGAAACCGTATTGCTCGCGGATCGCCGCTTCTTGATCGACGGTGAGGCTGACCTCCGCGCCGCCGACGACGGCATAGACCCGGTCTCCAGGGAGCACGTAGAGGGCCACGAAGGCGAGGCTGATGGCGCCGAAGAGCACTCCGATGCCGGCGAGGGCGCGCAGCGCCGCATGGCGCAGATACCCGGCCACGTGGTGGGCGGTTCGTGTCGAGGTCATGGGGCTCCGGGGGATGGTCGCCGGCGGAAGGTCAGGGGTGATGGGCACGGGATGCTGCCGGAGGATCGTCGTGTGATCCGGCGGCAGCATCCCGGCGGGGGGCTGACGGGTTCCGGTCAGGAACCTGCGCCCTCCTTCCAGGTGTTGTAGAACCAGAGGTTGCCGTAGGCGCGGTCGAATGCGAGACCGTGCATGCTGTCCTGCGACGAGACCAGCGAGGGGCGGTAGTACAGCGGGATCGAGGGGACGATCTCGGTCAGGCGCTCCTGTGCCTGTGCGTACAGATCCGCGATCTCGTCGGCGTCGGTCGATGCCCGTGCCGCCGCGACGAGTTCATCGAGTTCCGCATCGGCGGTGTTGGTCTGGTTGGTCCCACGGCGCTCAGGCGTCGTGACCTCGGTCGAGCTGTACTTGATGAACAGCACGTCGGCGGTGTTCGTGGTCCAGATGCCGGCGCTGATGTCCTGCTCGCCTGCTGCGACGCGGGCCTGCTGATCTTCGGACGAGAGCAGATCGATCTGCACCTCGACACCGATTTCCTTGAGCTGGTCCTGGACGATCTCGAGGATCTGGTTGGCCTGCGTCACGTCGCCCGTCGTGGGGAAGTAGAGCGACAGGCGCTCGCCGTCCTTCGTGCGGAATCCGTCGGAGTCGACCTCGGACCAGCCGGCGTCGTCGAGGATCTCGTTGGCCTGATCGACGTCGTAGGTGAACGTGGCGGTGCTGTTCTCGGCGTAGTTCGGCGTCGAAGGAACGAGGAAGCCGTCCGCCACCGTCCACTGCCCGAACGAGACCGCGTCGATGATCGCCTTGCGGTCGAGGCCGGCGAAGATCGCCTGCCGCACCGCCTGGTCGTCGAGAGGAGCATTGTTCTCGTTGAGCCACAGCGAATACGGGTGGCCGGGACGGTCGAACTTGGTGAACTCGAGGCTGTCGTTGCTCAGCACCGATTCCACGCTCTGCGGCGGAGTCCAGTCGATGACATCGAAGTCGCCGGCCACCAGGCCGTTGTAGCGCACGCTGTCTTCGGCGACGAAGCTGATCTCGATGCCGTCGAGGTAGGCGGCGCCCGTCCTCCCGGCATCCGACTCCGGCGCCCAGGCGTAGTCGTCGTTGCGCTCGAGAGTGAGGGACTCGTCCGCCCGCCAGTCGACGACCTCGAACGGTCCTGTGCCGATCGGGTGATCGACGATCGTCTCGGGCGCCTCGGTGAGCTGCTTCCCCGAGATGATGCTCAGGTAAGCCTGCGAGAGCACGTTGATGAGTGCGGAGTACGGCTCGGAGAGGGTGATCTCCAGGGTCAGGTCGTCGATGGGCTTCGAGCTCTCGTAGGGCCCGAGGTACGACGCCTGCAGCGGCGCCGCCGTCGCAGGATCGAAGATGTGCTCGATGTTCTGCTGCACGACCTCGGCGGTGAGCGGCGAGTCGTCCTGGAACGTGATGTCGGGTCGCAGGTGGATCGTGTACACGCGGCCGTCGTCGGAGAGGTCGTACGACTCGGCCAGCAAGCCCTCGAAGGTGCCGTCCTCCTTCTGCCAGAACAGAGTGTCGAAGATCGCACGGAAGATGAGCGGGTCATTCGAGTTCCCCTGCTGGTGGGGGTCGAGGTTGGTCGGCGCCCAGGCGTTGAGAGCGACCTTGAGTGTTCCTCCCGCTTCGGGCTCGTCACTGTTGGTGGGGCCGGGGGAGCCACCGGTGCTCGTCGAGCAGGCGGCGAGCGTGATGGTGAGCACGGTCGCCGCGATCGCTCCGAGCAACCGATTTCGGGATGCCTTCATGGCCTCTCCTTGCTGTGTGGGGGTCTTGGTGGTGAAACGCTATGTGAGGTGCGAGAACCGGTCGGCGGGGGAGTCGAGGGGTTACCGGCGGTTACGCCGGGTTACCCGCGCCGTCGTTCTGTGTCGCATCGGCGGAGGGTCCAGACCGCTCGGCGGGATCGAGAACCGCCCGGCTCGGGATAAAGTGGCGACACGATGAGGATCACGCGCCGCACTCTGCTCCTCGGCGCCGGAGCCGGCGTCGCTTCGGTGCTTCTCGCCTCCTGCACCCCCGAACCCGCGCCCACGCCGACGCCCACGCGCACCCGCGAACCCGAGCCTCCGCCCGGAGTTCCCGCGCCGGCCGGCAGCGTCCGCAGCACCTGGAGCACCGACCCGTTCGCCCTCGGCGCCGCCAGCTTCACCCCCGTCGGGGTCGTCGCCGGCACCCGCACCGCGCTGGGTCTGCCCATCGATGACCGCGTGTTCTTCGCCGGTGAAGCGACCGATGAGGATGCTCCCGGCACGGTGCGCGGGGCGATCGCCTCGGGTGCGCGCGCCGCGGAAGAGCTCATGATCCCGGGCAGCTCCGGCGAGCGGGTCGCCGTCGTCGGCGCCGGCCTCGCGGGCGCCACGGCTGCGGCACTGCTCGCCGAACGCGGCGTGCAGGTGACCGTGTTCGAGGCGCGCGACCGCGTGGGCGGACGCGTCCACTCGCAGGTCGACGACTCGTGGCCGGTGCCAGTGCAGCTCGGCGCCTGGCTCTTCGGCGAAGACGATTCCGAGGTCCTCGATCAGTTGACCAGCGGCGATGTCGGCATCGACGAGCTGACCGGCGAGGTCTGGCGCACACCGGATGCCGACATCGACCCGGTCGACCCGCAGCCGTTCACCGCGGCGATGACGACCGCGCAGGCGGCCCCCGAGGATTCCTCGGTCGCCGACGCCCTGACCGCGGCGGGCGTCGATCCCGCCGACCCCGCGACCGCCGCCCTGCTCGCGATCCTCGCCACCCGCACGGGAGCCGATGCCGACGCACTCTCCAGCTGGCTGGCCCCGCCGCTGCCGACCGGTGAGCCGAAGGCAGCCCGCGACGATCTCACTCCGTTCGTGGAACACGCGCTCGACGGTGTGCAGGTCGGACTGAGCTCCCCGGTCGCTCGCATCGCGTACGACGACTCCGGCGTCAGCGTGCGCCTCGGCACCGGTGAGGCCCTGTCGTTCGACCGGGTCGTCGTGACGGTGCCGCTGGGCGTGCTCCAGAAGCGCAGCATCGAGTTCGACCCTGCGCTCCCGTTCTCGCAGCGCGGCGCGATCGCCGCCCTCGGCATGGGCGCGATCGAGACCGTCTGGCTGCGGTGGGACGAGCCGTTCTGGCAGAGCGAGGAGTCGATCTGGCACGCCGTGGGTGCCGATGTGCTGATCCCGACCTGGATCAACCTGCAGCCATCCACAGGAGAGAACGTGCTCGTGGGCCTCGTCGGAGGAACCGCTGCCGCGGACTTCGCCGCCCTCGACGAGAAGGCGGCTCTCGAAGCCGCCCTCGCCTCGCTCACGCTCTGGATCTGACCGCCGTCGTCGTCGGCGCCGGTTCCACGGTCGCCGCGCCGTCCGGCGCCGCGCCGTCCGACGCGCCTAGCTCCGCGCGGTCGCCGTCTCCCGAGCGGATTCCTCCGGCACCTGCTCGCCATCGACGGCGGGCGAGCCGTCCGGTTCGTCGGGGTCGTCGTCCGCATCCGTCCGCAGCCGTCTCGGCAGCGGCATCCGGCTGATGAGCACGAGCACGGTCGAGACCACGGCGAAGCTGCCGAGCGCGATCGCCGCCGAGGCGAGGAACTCCAGCGGCCCGCTCACCTGTCGCGGGTCGAGGAAGTAATAGGGGTACCAGCCGATCATCGGCCCGCGGATCATCGTCGCAATCCCCCACAGCACCGGGTAGGCGAGCGTCACCGGGACCACCCGCCACGGCACCGATCGGTGGCCGGGCGCCAGGGCCCACGCCGCCACCGTCAGCGCTGGCAGCCAGAAGTGCAGCACCTGATCCGACCACGGCACATCGATGCGGATGCCGCGGAGTCCGGCCTGCCAGACGAGGATCGCGAAGACCAGTCCGGCGGTGATCGTCCAGGTCAGCACGAGTGCCAGTGCCACCGTGAGCCACCGCGGATCCCGCGCCGTGCGCAGAGCGATCACCCCCGCGATCGTCAGCAGCACGACGAACGCGATGTTGGACTGGTTGGTCAGATAGGCGAAGAAGTTCTGGCTCGCGATCGTGTGCGACGCGAGCCCCCAGCTCAGTCGATGGATGAGCGCCACGAGGCAGATGGCGGCAGCGCCGAGGCGGAGCAGGCCGAAGACGGTACGCGCCTTCACCGCTGCGTCACCCGCCTTTTCCTCATCCGCCGAGTCTACGGATCGGACCTCCGAGGTTCCGTCGCGCGGAGGCCCGTCCTGTCAGTTGTGGATCCGTGCTGGTGACCCTGTGTCGGCGTGTCAGCGTCGGGGTTCGCGGGTCGACCACAGTGCCAGTGCGACGAGCAGTGGCTGGAAGAACAGCCGGACGAAACGCTTCATGTCCGTGTCGAGGCCGAAGCCGTCACGGTGGTGCATCCACTGCGCCACGTTGCCGGGGAACACGGCGACGAAGAACAGCGCGGCGATCGTGCCGACCGTGCGCCGACGGCGTCGCGCCAGCAGCAGGGCAGAGCCGAGCGCGACCTCGGCCACGCCAGAGGCGAGCACGGTCGTATCAGGGTCGAGCGGGAGCGACTCCGGAACCTGGGCCTGGAACTCCTCACGAGCCACCGTGAGGTGCGAGACGCCCGCGAAGACGAGGGAGGCGCCGAGGAAGATGCGGCCGATAGTGCGGGCAGGAGTCGACATGGGGCGAGTTTACGCCTCGGCCACCACGCTCAGATCAGGCGGCGGAGCGCTTCTTCGAGCGAGACGCCCTGGGCCTCGGCGCGGTCGCGCAGGCGGGCGTGCTCGTCGGAGGAAAGGGGGATCCGCAGCTCGATCGGGTCGTCGTCGGGGGCGTTCAGGCCGTCGAGCAGATCGGATGCCTCGGCCCAGAGCGGCTCGGCGACCGAGGCGGCCGCGGCCGGAGAAGGGGCGGATGCTGCCGCGGTCGAGCGGGCGCGGTCCTCGGTCGTGACCGCACTCGCGCCCGCGGAACTCGCCCCGGCGGCCACGGAACCGGCCGATGCGGACGACGCGGATGCGGCGACGGACGCGGATCCGGATACGGCGGCCCCGGCATCCGTTCCCATCGTGAAGCCCGGTCCTCGTCGCGGTTCCTGCTTCGCCTGGTAGGCCTTGGCGGCGGCGTTCGCGCGTTCGTCGGCCGCCTCGTTGAGCGGGTGTCCGGCGTGCCCCTTGACCCAGGAGAACTCGACGTCGCGGCCGCGGATCGCCTCGTCGATGCCCTCGAGCAGGTCGCGGTTGAGCACGGGCCCGCCGTCGGACTTGCGCCAGCCCTTGCGCTTCCAGCCCGGCATCCACTTGGTCACGGAGTCGATCACGTAGCGGCTGTCGCACTCGATCATCAGCTTCTCGTCGGTGCCGGCCGTCGCGAGCAGCAGTTCGAGCACGGCGCGCAGCTCGCCCTGGTTGTTGGTGCCGTGCGGGGAACCGCCGGCTGCCCAGTTCGCGTCGTCGATGTACCAGGCCCAGCCGTTGGGGCCGGGGTTGCCCAGGGCGGAGCCGTCTGCGGCGGCGGTGATCGTCATTCCTCAACCGTAGCCGCGCGGCCCTTCGTCGATTCGCACGCGGGTCGCAGGGAATCGATGGTTGCGCTGCGTCGCGGTGGCGAAACTGCGACGTGGTGCAGGTCAGTCCTCTTCGGCCTCGGGGGCGGGAGGTGCGACCGGGAACAGCACCGAGCTCAGGTCACCGCTGGTCTCCGCGCCGAGGCCGATCGACAGCGGATCGACGACGGGCGCCGTGTCGAGCACATCCGCCTCCGTGCGCTCGATCGGCTCAGAGGGCAGCACCCACTGGTTCTCTTGTTCTTCCGGCTTCTGCTGGAACAGTCCCATGGTCTCCATTGTGAACCTGCCCGGCGGCGACGGGGTCGGATTCACACCGGATTGATCGGGAGCGGCGGGATCGAGGCGTCGCCTCAGGATGACGCGCGACGGAAGGTGAAGTACCCCGAGACGCCGCCGTGATTCACGACACCGGTCCCCGTGCTCAGCACGCGTTCCGATGTCGTCGCCCCGGACCCGACGAACGCGTATCCCGTGTGCTCGAGTCGCCAGCCGACGCGCTCCACCTCGCCGAGGAAGTAGCCGACGCTCTCGTTCTGCAGGTACTCGTTCGCCGCGGAACCCCACGATGACGGGACTCCGGTGAGGCGGCTGACCTCGACGTGCAGGTGCAGCAGCAGGTCGCCGCGGGCGTGGGCCTCACGCGCCGCGCCGAGCAGTCTTTCGGCTTCCTCCGCCGTCAGCATGGTTCTCCTGTCGAGTGGTGTCGTGTCGTGCTAACCCGGTTTCGCGGGTTCAGCGTCGCGCAGCCGTACGCACCGCTTCGACGAGCGTGCGCCAGGGGCCGTCGAGGGCGGAGTCGGGCAGGTCGCGTTCCCGGCGCTCCGAGGGTGTGCGGGCTCGGATGCTCCAGACGTACCGGTCAGCGCCGGTGCCGGCATCAAACTCCTCGTCCCACGGGCAGCCGTCGATGAGGTCGATCCACTCCCCGGCGTCGTCGGGCTGTGCTTCCACCCGCCACTGACGACGGATGCCCGCGATGCCGCCGGTGCGCACCACCGCGATCACGACGTGCGTGTCAGTCGGTGGAGGGGACTCGCTCATCCTCATAGACTCCCACGGCACTCCAGGCGCGTCGAGCCGCTTCGGCCGAGGCATCGTCGAGCGCGGTGGCGGCGGCGACCGTGGCGTCGGCGAACTCCGTGAAGGTCGCCGTGCTCGACAGGCCGCCGGTGAGAGCCCGGTACCAGACCGTGCCCGCCCGCTCCCAGGCGTTGCCACCGAGGTCGGTCGCGAACAGGGCGAAGGCGCGGTTGGGGATGCCGGAGTTGATGTGCACCCCGCCGTTGTCTTCGGTCGTGCGCACGAAGCCGCTCATGTGGTCGGGCTGGGGGTCTTTGCCGAGCTCGTCGTCGTCGTAGGCGGTGCCGGGCGCGATCATCGAGCGCAGCGCCGCACCCTCGACCGCGTCGGTGAAGATCTCGGCGCCGATGAGCCAGGTCGCCTGGTCGGCGGTCTGGCCGAGGGCGTACTGCTCGGTCAGCGCGCCGAACACGTCGGCGATGGACTCGTTCAGCGCCCCGGGCTGCCCCTGGTATTCGAGGTTCGCGGTGTGCTGCACGACGCCGTGCGCGAGCTCGTGGCCGATGACGGTGAGCGATCCCGTGAACCCCTGGAACACCTCGCCGTCGCCGTCTCCGAACACCATCCGCTCGCCGTCCCAGAACGCGTTGTCGTAGTCGACGCCGTAGTGCACGGTCGCGTCGAGCGGGGCGCCGGCGTCGTCGAGGGAGTTGCGCTGGAACGCGGCCAGCAGCATCTCGAACGTGGCGCCGAGCCCATCGAACGCTTCGTTGACCGCGGTGTCTTCCACCGGGGCATCGTCTTCGCCGCGCACCACGGCTCCGGGTAGCTGCTGCGTGTTGCCGGCATCGCTGATCGTGCGGTTGGGAGCATCCGAGAGCTGGGCGACGAGGTCGCCGTTCTCGTCGATCGAGAGGTCGATGCGGGCGCGGAAGGGCGGTCGACCCGACGTGAGCGTCTGCCGCGCGGCGGCTGCGGCCTTGGGGAAACGCCCCGATTCGGCCAGTCGCGCGAGCAGATAGGAGGGGACCACTCCATGACTTTCTCCGGATGCTGTGCTGCTCATGCTGCGACCCTACGCCGGGGCGCTGACGTTCGGGCTGACTGCCCGTGGGCATGACGCGAAATGAAGGAGATCGCGTGCTTCGAAGGACGCTTCCGCCCCACCGCTCCTTCGTTCCGTGTTTTCTCCTCCATTCCGTGCGCCTCGGGCGAGGAGGCCGAGGCCGCAACATCCACCGACTTGATAACGAGAATCGTTCTCAATAGGGTGAGAACGTCATGAACCCTCCTCTCCGCCGAACCGCATCCGTCGCCGCCGCGCTCACGCTGTTGCTCGCGTCCACCGCCTGTGCCCGGGCCGCCCCGCCCGCGCCCGCCGCAACCGCTCCCGACGCGCACGGCATCGACGCGGGTGGCGCGGCCGAGGTGGCCTCTCCCGCCCGCGCCCTCGTTATCGCCGACCGGCGCGGCGAGCTCACGCTCCTCGACCTCGCCACCGAAGCGCGCACGACACTCGCGTCAGGCCGCAGCGGCATCACCGGTCTCTTCGGCGACGGCCGTCTCGTCTACCGCGCGCACGACACGGAGGGCGGCACCGCGGTCGAGGTGTTCGACTCCGCGCGCTGGACCGTGCCGCACGGCGATCACACGCACTCCTTCCGTGGCGCCCCGCAGACGCGTGGAACCCTCGAGGGCGAGGGAGACGTCACGGTCGTCGCCGGTGAACAGCGGGCGACCGTCGCCTTCGCGGGCGGGGAACTGGTCCTGCTCGCCCACGACGCTCTCGCCGAGGGGCTCGATGCCGCCCCGCGTGTGACCGTCGATGCCGCCGGCCCCGTCGCCCCACTCGCCGGACACCTGCTCGTACCCACCGCGGGGGCGACGATCGAGCTGCTCGACCCCGCCGGCGACCGCGTCCCGGATGCAGCAGTCGCGTGCGCCGATCCCCGCGACGTCGACCTCACCCGCGTCGGCGCCGTCTTCTCGTGCGCCGAGGGGGCCGTGCTCTTCAGCCGCGAGGTCGGCGGCACCATCGCCGCCGAGGCCATCCCGTACCCCGCGAACGCCCTCCTGGCGGGCAGTCTCTCCGGCCGCGCCGACCGCCCCGACCTCGCCGGAGTCGCGGGCGAGCAGGGTGCCTGGCTACTCGACGTGCGGCAGCGGCAGTGGATGCTGCTCCCCTCGGATGTGCCCCTGCTGCAGGCCGCCGCCCTCGGTGACGACGACAGTCGCACGGTCGCGATCGATGCCGACGGTCGCGTCCGCGTGCTCGCCCCGGACGGCACCGTGTTGGCCCGCACGGAACAACTGCTGGCGGCATCCGTCACCGACCCCGCCCTGCGCGACCGCGTGCAGCTGCTCGTCGACGCCCAGCACGCCTACGTGAGCGACCCGGCGACCGGTGCCGTGCACGAGATCGACCACGGCGACGGCACGGTCACCCGAACCTTCGCCGACCTCGACCCCTGGTCCGTGCAGCAGGTCGGCTGAGCCCTCGACGACTCCGGTCGTCGCCGCGCATCCCGCGCACCCACCCAGAAGAAAGAGAGACGATCCATGTCCCGACCCCGCAGCCGCCTCGCGATCGGCGCCCTCGGCGTGATCGCCGCC
Organism: Microbacterium sp. ISL-59; assembly: GCF_018613945.1. Lineage (NCBI taxonomy): Bacteria > Bacillati > Actinomycetota > Actinomycetes > Micrococcales > Microbacteriaceae > Microbacterium > Microbacterium sp. ISL-59. The sequence goes on along the minus strand of NZ_JAGGPG010000002.1, from coordinate 862,460 downwards.
GTGGCGCTCGCCGGATGCGCGACCCCCGGGCCCGCCGCCGAGAACACCGCCGGCGCCGCACCGGAAGACCACCACGAAGGTGACACCCGCGTCGCCGTGACCTACGACGGCGGTGTGCTCGTGCTCGACGGCGAGACCCTCGACACCATCGGGCAGGTCGAGCTCGGCGGCTTCCTGCGCGTCAACGGCGCCGGCGACCACGACGGGCACGTCTTCGTCACCGCGGAAGACGGGTTCCACGTGCTCGACTCCGGCCTGGCATCCGGCACCGTCGAGTTCACCGGCGAGGTGTTCGACGCCGAAGCCGCGGGCCACGCAGTCCCGCACGCCGGACGCACGGCTCTGTTCGACGACGGCACCGGCGAGGTGCGGATCTTCGACACGGATGCCGTCGGCACCGGTGCCCTTCCCGAGGTGGGCACGATCACCTCGGAGGCCGCCCACCACGGTGTGGCGCTCGAGCTCGCCGACGGCAGCATCCTCTCGACGATCGGCACGGCCGATGCCCGCAGCGGAGTCCGTCACCTCGCGGCCGACGGCACCGAGCTCACCCGCAACGAGCAGTGCCCGAGCGTGCACGGAGAGGGTGCTCTCAAGGGCGAGGTCGTGATGTTCGGCTGCGAAGACGGCGTGCTGCTCTTCGACGGCGGCGCCTTCACCAAGATCGATGCCCCCGACGAGTTCGGTCGCACCGGCAACGCGTACGTGAGCGAGACCAGCGCGATCGCCTTCGGCGACTACAAGACCGACCCTGACCAGGAGGGGTACCTGCTGTCGCAGCTCGCGCGCATCGACACCGCGGCGCAGACGATGTCGATCGTCGACCTCCCGGAGGGTGTGGAGTACACCTGGCGCGGAGTCGGGCGCGACGGACATGACAACGTCGTGGTGCTCGGGGCCGACGGCAGCCTGTCGCTGCTCGACGAGTCGGGTGAGCTCGTCGACACCTGGGATGTGATCGATCCGTGGGAGAGCCCGACCGAGTGGCAGCAGCCGCACCCGGGCCTGCACGTGGTCGGCGACATCGCCTACGTGACCGAGCCGTCGAAGGACCGCATCCTCGCGGTCGACCTGCACACCGGTGACGTGTCGGCCGAGGCGACCCTCGATGTCGTACCGAACGAGTTCGTGGTGGTCGGCGCCGCCGGGCACTGACCTCGGCGCCGGTTCGGCGTGACGATTAGCCGAGGTGCCGGCGATGAGCGGAACAATCCCCACGGGAAGCTCCGCGATTCGTCCGCACCTCGGCGAATCGTGCGTGCGGCCGGGGTTAGTCCGACTCGATGCTCAGCACCGTCGTGCGCATGCCGTCGGACTCGTACTGCACGGGCATCCCGGGGTGATCGATCGAGAACCAGAAGACGCCGTCGTCGGTGTCGTACCGGCGGCAGGTGAGCTGCCCGAGGGGTGTCGACAGCGCGACGGTCGACACGCTCGTCGTCCCTGCGTCGAACGCGGCATGCCCCTGCAGCTCGGCCCAGGTCACGCGGTTCGAGACGACGGCCTTCGGGTCGGCGGCGGCCCACCGGTCGAGGGTCGCGCCCTCGTCATCGGTGTCGCGGAAGCGGTTGACGTGTTCGCCCATCGGGCCGTCGGGCCCCTCCAGGAGCAGTCGGATCAGCTTCCCCGATCCGGTGGCCTCGCGGATCTCGGCGGCGGTGAACGGCGTCGGAAGGAGTCCGGGGCCGAGCAGGTACGGGTCGGAATCGGTCATGCGTCCAGTCTGCGCCCTGGGGGTCCGCACCGCCCCCGCCCCTTCGCCGAGTCGAGTGCACGGCGTGCTGCCGAGTGCACGGCGCGTTCGCGTGAAGATCCCGTGCGCTGGGCAGCGTCCCGTGCACTCGGCGGGGGCGGGACGCGAACCGGGACGCTGCCCAGGAGTCGAAGCATGACGCGCAAGGGGTGACATTCCTCCAGTCCTGGGGCTATCTTTGTTTGACTACCGAAACAAGATGATTCGAGGACACCGTGGCGCCGGCTACCCAGACCGTACATTCCGAGGGTGAGATCTTCCGTCTGGTGCGCACCGGGGCGGCCCAGTCCCGCGCCGACCTCGCCCGCCTGACCGGACTCTCCCCCTCGACCGTCGCGCTCCGCGTCGAAGAGCTGATCGCCCATGGCTACATCGAGGAGAACGGCGAGGGCGAGTCTCGCGGCGGACGTCGCCCCCGCGTGCTGACCGTCAAGGCCGGCGGCAGCGTGGTCGCCGGAGTCGAGCTCGGCGAGAAGCACGCCACGGTGGCGCTGTTCGACCGTCGTGCCGAGGTCGTCGCCTCGACCGTCGCGCAGGTGTCGCTCCTCGACGGGGTCGAGAGCGTCGTGAATCAGGTGTGGGAGTGCGCGCAGAAACTCGCGAAGGACAACGGCGGTCTCACGGTCGAGGGCATCGCGATGAGCCTGCCCGGCCCGGTGGATTCGCGCACCTCGCGCCTGCTGGCGCCCATGCGCATGCCCGGCTGGAACGGTGTCGACGTGGGTGAGGTGCTCGGCTCGGTCACCGGGCTCCCGTTCCTCATCGACAACGACGCGAACGCCATGGCCGTCGGTGAGTTCATCGAGCGCGGCGGCGAGCAGGAGCAGCTGGTCTTCGTGAAGGCGGGCAGCGGCATCGGCTGCGGCATCATCCTCGACGGGGCCGTCTACCGCGGGTACCGAGGTGTCGCCGGCGACATCAGCCACGTCGCCCTGCACAACGCCCCTCCCATCATCTGCTCGTGCGGCCGGGTCGGCTGCCTCGACGTGGTCGCCAGCGGGGCGGCGATCGTGGATGCGCTGCGTGAATCCGGCGTCGCGGTCGAGACCCTCGACGACGTGCTCGCGCTCGCGCAGGATGCCCACCCCAAAGCCACCTCCGCGCTGCGCGAGGCCGGGGCGCGCACGGGCGAGGTGCTCGCCACGATCATCAACTTCTTCAACCCGCAGGCGCTCGCGCTCGGCGGGCGCCTGGCCACGGCCGACGCGTTCGTCGCCGGCGTGCGGCAGGCCCTGTTCACGCTCTGCCTGCCCATGTCGACGGATGCTCTCGAGATCGGCGTGAGCCGAGCCGGCGCCCTCGCCGGTGCGCGCGGTGTGGCCTGGGAGCTGCTGGAGCGGATGCTCGACCCGGCCAGGATCGACGAGGAACTGCGCACGACCGCCGCGTAGTAGCTTCGATTATCGGCTCAAGTTCGCGACCATGCGGAACAAGATGCAAGTTTTGGTTCGAGGTCCGATCTAGACTCGGAGTATGACCGAGACGTCCCCGCTCCCGCGCATCGCCATCGCCGGCATGGCCATCGAGTCCAGCACCTTCTCGCCGCACCGCGCCGGCGAACGCGACTTCCTGCGCGTGGAGGGCGAAGAGCTCATCACCCGCTACGACTCCCTGCGCGACGGCGACATGCGCGGCCGCGCCGAGTGGCTGCCGGTCTACTACGCCCGATCGATCCCCGGCGGTGCCGTGCTGCGCGAGGTCTACGACAGCATCAAGACGCGCATCTGCGACGGGCTGCGGGCGCTCGTGGCCGACGGCGAGAAGCTCGACGGCCTGTTCTTCGACATCCACGGGGCGATGAGCGTCGTGGGCATGGACGACGCCGAGGGCGACCTGATCACCGCCATCCGCGAGGTGATCGGCGCCGACGTCGTGGTGTCGGCATCGATGGACCTGCACGGCAACGTGTCGCGGACCCTGATCGAGAACGTCGACATCATCACCTGCTACCGGCTCGCTCCGCACGAAGACACGTGGGAGACCCGCGACCGCGCGATCCGCAACCTCGTCGAGGCGCTCGAGAGCGGCGTCACCCCGCGCCGCGCCTGGGTGCGCGTGCCCATCCTGCTCCCCGGCGAGAAGACCAGCACCCGCGTGGAGCCGGCGAAGAGCCTGTACGCCCGCATCCCCGAGATCGAGGCGCGCCCCGGCATCACCGACGCCGCGATCTGGATCGGCTATGCCTGGGCCGACGAGCCCCGCTGCCACGCGACCGTGGTCGTGACCGGCACCGACGACGCGGCGACCGCGCGTGCGGCGGAAGAGCTCGGTCGCGCGTTCTGGGATGTGCGCGACGACTTCGAGTTCGTGGGCCCTCCTGGAACCCTCGACGAGGGTGTCGCGGCCGGCCTCGCCGCCACCGACACCACGTACTTCATCAGCGACTCGGGCGACAACCCCGGCGCCGGCGGCACGGGCGACGTCACCTGGACCCTCGCGCAGCTGCTGCAGAAGCCCGAACTCACCGCCGACGACGCCCCGGTCACGCTGTGCGCCTCGGTGTTCGACAAGGGGGCGCTCGACGTCCTCCGCGGTCACGCCGTGGGTGAGCGGGTGTCGGTCGAGGTCGGCGCGCGCGTCGACAGCGGACCGCACGGACCGGTCCTCGTCGAGGGCGTGCTGCACAGCCTGCACGAGGGCGATGTGGATGCCGGCGGCATCGCGGTCATCCGCGTCGGCGGCCTGCACGTGATCGTCACGGAGTTCCGCAAGGCGTACCACGACGTCTCCGACTTCACCTCGATCGGACTCGACCCGGTCGCGGCGCAGATCGTCGTCACCAAGATCGGCTACCTCGAGCCCGAGCTGTACGCGATCATGCGCGGCTGGACGCTCGCCCTCACCCCGGGCGGGGTGGATCAGGACCTCGAGCGGCTCGGTCACCACCGCATCCAGCGTCCGATGCATCCGTTCGACGCGTTCGATGAGGCGCCGGATCTCGCGGCCGAGATGGTCGGCTGACGAGCTTCCGCAGCTTTTCGCCGCAATCGAAGAAAGTTAGTTACTTAAACGTAACAAGACCGACTTCTGCCCCGGACTTAGTTCGGGCATGATTCAAAGTACGTCATAAATCGGACGAACGCCTTGGTTGCGAGGCGTTGAACAAGGAGGTTTACATGCGATCTCAGTCGCTGCGCCGCCGGCTGCTCGCCCCCCTGGGTGCGCTCGCCGTCGCGACGCTCGCCCTCACCGCCTGTCAGGGTGGCGCCTCGGGCGACACCGGCTCGGGCGAGAAGGACACCGTCAGCTTCGCCCTGCAGGTCGGCACCGGACCCAACTGGATCCTGCCGATCTCGTCGCCCGACAAGATGGCCACCCACAACAGCGCCATCAAGGCGACGATGTGGCCGCGCCTGTTCGAGTACAACGGCGTCGACGGCGAGATGGGCTGGGATGAGCTGGCCTCCGCCGCCAAGTCCTACGAGTTCTCCGAGGACCGCAAGACCATCACGATCACGCTGAACGACCTCGACTGGTCGGACGGCGAGCCCGTCACCTCGCGCGACGTGGAGTTCTGGTACAACCTGGTGCGCTTCAACGGCGAGAAGACCGGTGGTTACTCCGCCGGCCTGATGCCCGACAACATCACCGAGTTCACGACCATCGACGACAAGACGTTCTCGCTGACGATGGACAAGGTCTACAACGAGGAGTTCCTCCTCGGCAACCAGCTCAGCCTCATCTACCCGATGCCGCAGCACGTCTGGGACAAGACCAGCGCTGACGGCGAGATCGGCGACCACGACCGCGACCAGGCCGGTGCGACCGCGGTTCTCGACTACCTCTTCTCCGAGGCCGAGGACATGAAGACCTACGCGACCAACGACCTGTGGAAGACCGTCGCCGGTCCCTACACGGTCAAGAGCTGGTCGGACTCGGGTCTGGTGGAGCTCACCGCCAACAAGGAGTACACCGGCGAGGACAAGCCGAGCATCGACAACGTCGAGTTCCTGCCGTTCACGTCGGCCGACGCCGAGATGAACGTCGTGCGCTCCGGTGATGTCGACTACGGCTACGTCACGAGCTCGCAGCTCACGAACGAGAAGCAGTTCACCGACCTCGGTTACAGCATCGAGCCGTGGGCCGGCTGGTCGATCACGTACATGCCGTACAACTTCGCCAACCCCGAGAAGGGCTCCTTCTACAAGCAGCTCTACGTGCGTCAGGCACTGCAGCACGCCATCGACCAGGAGACCATCTCCGAGGTCGTCTGGCACGGTGCCGCGACTCCCGACTACGGTCCCATCCCGCAGACCGCGGACTCCAGCGGACTGTCTGACGTGCAGAAGGACAACCCGTACCCGTTCGACCTGAAGAAGGCCGAGAAGCTGTTCACCGACAACGGCTGGGTCAAGGGATCCGACGGCACGCTCGAGTGCGCCGAAGCCGGCGCGGCCGAGGGTCAGTGCGGCGAGGGCATCGCCGCGGGGGACAAGGCGGAGATCGTCGTCACCACGCAGAACGGCTCGCAGGAGACCGACAACATGATGGCGGAGATCCAGTCGTCGCTCGGCAAGATCGGCGTCAAGATGACGATCGACTCCAAGCCGCTCGACACCGTCCTCACGCAGGCGCAGGAGTGCAAGACCGGCAGCGCGTGCACGTGGGAGCTCGTCTTCTTCGGTACTGCGGGCAGCTGGTACTTCCCGCCGTACGCCACCGGTGAGCGCGTCTTCGCGAAGGACACCAAGTGGAACGCCGGACAGTACGACAACCCCGAGGCCGAGGAGCTCGTCCAGGCGATGGCCTTCTCGACCGACCCCGAGATCGCGAAGAAGTACTCCGAGTACCTCGCCACCGACCTCCCGGTCATGTGGATGCCGAACCCGGTGTACCAGGTATCCGTCGTCCGTGACGGACTCGACATCGCCCACCAGGACCCGGGTGCGTCGTTCCTTCCCCAGCGTTGGTCCTGGACCAAGTAACGAGCAGGTGACATGAGCGTGGTGGAAGCAGCGCAGAACGCGCAGCAGAAGAAGGAGAGGGCCGGCGGCCCGCGGTTCTGGTGGTACCTGTTGCGACGGGTCGGCCAGGGCGGGATCGTCATCCTCATCGTGACGCTGATCGTGTTCGCGCTGCTCCACCTCGCGATGCCGCAGGGGCCGGCCGCCGGCATCCTCGGCATGCAGGCTTCGCAGGAGCAGATCGACGCCTTCAACAAGGAGAACGGCTTCGATCTGCCCCTGTGGCAGCAGTACTTCAACTTCCTGCTGCAGCTGGTGCAGGGAGACCTGGGCGACTCGTTCAAACTGAACCGACCGGTGGCGGATGCCATCGGCCAGCGTCTTCCGAAGACGCTGATCCTGGCCCTCATCTCGATGCTGTTCGCGCTGATCATCGCGATCCCGATGGGCATCTTCCAGGCCGTGCGCCGCGGCAAGGCCTGGGACTACGCGCTGACCACCTGGAACTTCATCGTCTACTCGACGCCGTCGTTCTTCCTCGGCCTGATCCTCGTGATCGTGTTCGCCCAGTGGCTGCGGCTCGTGCCCGCCCAGGCGCCGCAGGGCGAGACCGTCGGCGACGTGCTGGCCAACCCGGCCGGCCTCGTGCTGCCGGTGCTCACCGCGGCGCTCGGCATCATCGCGACGTTCTCGCGGTACATGCGCTCCGCCACGATCGACAACCTCTCCGAGGATTACGTCCGCACCGCCAGGGCGAAGGGCACCTCGGTGCCCGTGGTGATCACCCGCCACGTGGTGCGCAACTCCCTGACCCCCGTGATCGCGATGCTCGGCTACTACCTGCCGGTCATGTTCGGCGGCATGATCGTCGTCGAGTCGCTCTTCAACTACCCCGGCATGGGCCTGCTGTTCTGGACCTCGGCACAGACCTCCGACTACCCCGTGCTGATCGGCTGCATCCTGGTGATCGCGCTCGCGACGGTCATCGGATCGCTCCTCGCCGACATCATCCAGGCGCTGCTCGATCCGCGCACCCGAGAGGAGCTCTCGTGAGCACCACGACCATCGTGATGCGCACGCTGACCCCGCGTCAGCGGGGCACGCGCCGCTTCCTGCAGAACAAGCTCGCGGTCTTCGGCATCGTGACCATCGTGCTGTTCCTGCTCTTCTGCTTCCTGGGTCCGCTGATCCACCCGACGGACCAGATCCACACCGACCTGCGCAGCACCATGCTGCCGCCGGGGAGCCCCGGCCACCCGCTCGGCACCGACGACGTCGGCTACGACGTGCTCGGTCGGCTCATGATGGGCGGTCAGATCTCGATCCTGATCGGACTCGCCGCCGGCATCCTCGCCACCGTCATCGGCACCCTCTGGGGAGCGATCGCCGGCTACGTCGGCGGTGCCGTCGACACCGTGATGATGCGCGTCGTCGACGCCGGCATCGCGATCCCCGCGACCTTCCTGCTGCTGATCCTCTCGGCGATCCTGCGCCCGAGCGTGCCGCTGATGATCTGCGTCATCGGCCTGGTGTCCTGGCTCGTCCCGGCTCGCCTCGTGCGCGCCGAATCGATCTCGCTGAAGTCGCGCGAATACGTGCTGGCCCTGCGAGCCATGGGTGGCACGCACTCCCGCGCCGTGCTCAAGCACATCGTCCCGAACACCGTCGGCACAATCGTCGTGAACGCCACGTTCCAGGTCGCCGACGCCATCCTCCTCGTCGCCTACATCTCGTTCCTCGGAATGGGGCTGCAGAAGCCGGCGACCGACTGGGGCGCCATGCTCACCAGCGGCATCACCTACACGTACGCGGGCGCCTGGTGGCTGATCTTCCCCGCCGGATTCTGCATCGTGCTGACCGTCTGCGCCTTCAACAGCATCGGCGACGGCCTGCGCGACTTCTTCGACGTGAAGGGGCGTGCCGCATGAGCGACGCACTGCTGGAGATCTCCGACCTCACGGTCACGTTCCGCACGGAAGACGGATCGGTCGAGGCCGTGAAGGGCATCGACCTCGAGGTCCGACCCGGCGAGGTGCTGGCGCTGGTCGGCGAGTCCGGTTCGGGCAAGTCCGTCACCGCCATGGCCATCCTGAAGCTGCTGCCGCGCTCGGCCACGGTCACCGGTTCGATCCGGCTCGCCGGGCGCGAGCTCCTGCCGCTCGCGGAAGCCGAGATGAACGCCGTGCGCGGCGCCGAGATCTCGATGGTGTTCCAGGAACCGATGACCGCGCTCAACCCGAGCATGCGGATCGGCGACCAGATCACCGAGGCGATCCTCAACCACCGCACCATCTCCAAGGCGGAGGCCTGGGAGCGTGCGGTCGAGATGCTCCGGCGCGTGGGCATCCCCGAGCCCGCCCGTCGGGCGAAGAGCTACCCGCACGAGCTGTCCGGTGGGCAGCGCCAGCGCGTGGTCATCGCGATCGCCCTCGCCTGCGAGCCGCAGCTCATCATTGCCGACGAGCCGACGACCGCACTCGACGTGACCGTGCAGGCTGAGATCCTCGACCTGATCCGCGGTCTCGCGGCCGAGTCGGGGACCGCGTTCTTGCTCGTCACGCACAACATGGGCGTCGTCGCCGACATCGCCGACCGGGTCGCGGTGATGCTCCGCGGCACCATGGTCGAGGTGGGCGACACCCGCACGGTGCTCACCGCGCCGCGCGAGGACTACACGAAGAAGCTGCTCAGCGCCGTGCCCTCGCTGCCCGACCTCGCGAGCGTGATCGAACGGGAGCCCGAGACCGAGGTCCCCGCCGCGGTGCTCGAATTGGATGCCGCGAGCGTCACCTACCGACGCGGCGGACGACCGTTCCTCGCGCTCGACGGCGTGAGCCTGCGCATCGCCCCGGGGGAGATCCTCGGCCTGGTCGGCGAATCCGGATCGGGCAAGTCGACCCTCGGACGCGCGGCACTGGGGCTTCTGCCCCTGTCGAGCGGCGGCATCACTCTGTTCGGCGAGAAGGTCGGACGCGGCGGTGTCTCCGGGCGTCGGGAGCGCGCGCTCCGCGGTCGCGTCGGCGCGATCTTCCAGGACCCGGGTTCCAGCCTCGATCCGCGCATGACGGTCGGAGAGGCCATCGCCGAGCCCCTGCTCGTGCAGCGTCGACGCTTCCCGACCTCGGCGAGCACGCGCCGCACCCGCGTGGCCGAGCTTCTCGACGCCGTCGAGCTGCCCACGAACTACGCCTCGCGCTACCCGCACGAGCTCTCCGGAGGGCAGCGTCAGCGCATCGGTCTCGCGCGCGCCATCGCCCTGGAGCCGGAACTGATCATCGCCGACGAGCCCACCTCGGCCCTCGACGTCTCGGTGCAGGCCGCGGTGCTCGAGGTGCTGCGCACCCTGCAGGAGAAGATGCACTTCGCGTGCCTCTTCATCAGCCACGACCTCGCTGTCGTGCACGAGATCTCCGACAGGGTCGCTGTCATGCTCAAGGGCGAGATCGTCGAGACGGGCTCCGCCGACGACGTGCTCCTGGCGCCGCAGCATCCGTACAGCCGACGGCTGCTGGCCTCGGTGCCGGTCCCCGATCCCGACAAGCAGGCGCTGCGGCGGGAGGCCCGTGCGGCCGCCCGGGTGATGGCCCCGTGACCGGGGGAGAGCCGACCCGATCGACCCTTGTGCACGGCGCGGGCCCTGTCGTGCTCGGGCTCGACGTCGGCGGATCGAGCGTCAAGCACCTGCTCGCGCCGGCGCGCATCTCGCTGGATGCGCCGCCCACGCCCCTCGCGCGCGGCCGCCACGCGACGCCCAAGGACTCACCTGTCGAGGGGCTGGCTGCGATCGCCGCATCGCTCCGCGGTGATGCTGAGCTCGAACGCGTGGTGCTGTCGATCCCCGGACTCGTCGATGAGGCGGCGGGCGTGGTCGTGCGCTCGACCAACATCCCTGCGCTCGACGGCCGCCCGCTCGGCGCGCAGCTCAGCGCCGAACTCGGCATCCCGGTCGACGTCATCAACGACGGTCACGCCGCCGCGGTCGCCGAGGCCTCGTGGGGCGCGGGCGCCGGTGTCGACGACGTCTTCGTGCTCGCGCTGGGCACCGGGATCGCGGGCGCACACGTGGCGCACGGGCAGGTCGTCCCGGGGGCGCACGGTTCGGCCGGCGAACTCGGACACATCACGATCGAGCCCGACGGCAGTATCTGCTCGTGCGGACGCCGCGGATGCCTGGAGACCATCATCGGCGCACCCGCCCTGCGGCGGGCGTGGGCCGCGGTCGGCGGTGCAGGCGGTCCGGAAGGGCTGCTGGCGGCGAGCAGCGAGGGGGATGCCGTGGCCACCGCGATCGTCGAGCGGGCGTCGTCGGCGCTCGCGGAGGCGATCCTCACCCTGTGCGCCCTCGTCGATCCGGGCTGCATCGTGATCGGCGGCGGGCTCGCTCAGGCGCCGCATCAGCTCGTGACGCTCGCGGCACGTTACGTCGGCGAACGGGCCTCGTTCCATCGGGTTCCGCCCATCGTGCCGGCCACGCTCGGCGAGTGGGCCGGGGCGAACGGTGCCGTGCTGACGGCGCTCCGTTGCCAGCGCGCCCTCGTCTGACGCGCCGCACTCCGCCGCCTCGCATCATGTCGCGTCGCGCCGCGTGTTCCGCCGCCTCGCGTCATGCCGAGTGCACGGGATGCTGGCGAGTGCACGACTTGCCCGCGTCGACAGCCCGTGCAGTCGGCGACAAGCCGTGCGCTCGGCAACGCGGGCGGCGGATGCCGGCGGGGCGGATGCCCAGGACACTCGCGTAAAATCAGCACAATGACCGACGCCCCCTCCGACGCTGCACCCGACCTCGGACCGGGCGTCGACCCCGACGATCTCGCCACGACCCTTCGCGTACTGGCCGAGCTGCACCAGATCGACAACGAGCACCCGGACTTCGTCGCCGTGCGCCACGCGACCGCGGCGATGTTCAAGGCCGTCAAGCGCGTGCGTCGCAAGGAGATCCGCGACGCGATCGCCGAGGCCGACAAGGCCGTCGTCGCCCGCACCGCCACCGGGGCGCCCGACCGCATCGACGACGAGACCCGCGGGCATGACCTCGCGACCAGCGTCACGGATGCCCCGATCGCCGGCGAGCTGCTCAAGCCCCGCAACTGCTACATCTGCAAGCAGCCGTACACGCAGGTCGACGCGTTCTACCACCAGCTCTGCCCGGACTGCGCCCGCTTCAGCCACGGCAAGCGCAACGCCCGCACCGACCTCACCGGCAAGCGCGCCCTGCTCACGGGTGGCCGCGCCAAGATCGGCATGCACATCGCGCTGCGGCTGCTGCGCGACGGCGCGCACACGACCATCACGACCCGGTTCCCGCGCGACGCCGTGCGCCGCTTCTCGGCCCTTCCCGACTCGGGGGACTGGCTGCACCGCCTGCGCGTCGTCGGCATCGACCTGCGCGACCCCGCCCAGGTGATCGGCCTCGCCGACTCGGTCGCGGCGCAGGGGCCGCTCGACATCCTCATCAACAACGCCGCGCAGACCGTGCGCCGCTCGCCCGGTTCGTACTCGCTGCTGGCGGATGCTGAACTGCAGCCGCTCCCCGACGGACCGCTCCCCGAGATGGAGACCTTCGGGCACACCGCCGACCCGCACCCGCAGGCGCTGCAGGCATCGGTCGACGCGCATCCGCTGCTCTCTGTCGCCGCCCTCGGCGGCACGGTCGCCGAGCAGGGCGGACAGGCGCTCACGGCAGAAGACCTCGCCCGGCTCGCGATGGCTCCCGGATCGTCGTCGCTCGAGAAGCACGCCGACGGCACCGCGATCGATGCGGGTGGTCTCGTGCCGGATGTGAACCGCACCAACAGCTGGGTGCAGTCGATCGACCAGGTCGACCCGCTCGAGATGCTCGAGGTGCAGCTCGCCAACACGACCGCGCCGTTCCTGCTGATCAGCCGGCTGCGCGCGTCGATGGCGGCATCCGATTCCCACCGCAAGTACGTGGTGAACGTGTCGGCCATGGAGGGGCAGTTCTCCCGCCGGTACAAGGGTCCGGGGCATCCGCACACGAACATGGCCAAGGCCGCGCTCAACATGCTCACCCGCACCAGCGCCGGCGAGATGCTCGAGAAGGACGGCATCCTGATGACCGCCGTCGACACCGGATGGATCACCGACGAGCGTCCGCATTACACGAAGGTGCGTCTGGCCGAAGAGGGCTTCCACGCCCCGCTCGACCTGGTCGACGGCGCCGCCCGCGTGTACGACCCGATCGTGCGTGGCGAGGCCGGCGAAGACGTGCACGGGGTGTTCCTGAAGGACTACGAGCCCAGCCCCTGGTGAACCCCCGCAGTCGATAGCATCGACGGGTGGATCTGATCTCGGGTGCTGCCAATGTCGCGGGCATCGCCGGCGCCGCGGCGCCCCTGGTGCGTCGGGGTGCCCTGGAGCGCGAGTTCCACGCGTGCTTCGCGCGGGCACTGAGGCAGGCCTTCGCCGAGCAGGACCGCGACGACAGAGGCGTGACCGCGTCGATGGTCGCCGACGCGCTGAGGCCGAAGCAGGCGTACCGGCTGCTCGCGCAGCACGACCCGCAGTGGGCGGCGCCCGACCGTGTCGATCGCTGGTCTCTGACATTCCGCCAGGAGCTTCCCGCGCTCGACGTGATCGACGAACGGACCGTCGACATCCCGCGACTCGCGCAGGAGACCGCCCGACTGCTCGCGCAGGAGATCGACAGAGCCGCACGGCAGCCGGACAGCGCGCTCGCCCTGCCGCTCCTGCTCGCTCGGTCGGCGCCGGCCGACACGGTCTTTGGTGCGCGAGAGGAGAACGCATCGACGTTCGCCCGTAGCCCCTCGGGAGCCGTCTCCAACATCGCGACCCTGCCCCTGAGCGAGCAGCCCGTGGCGCGCCCCGAGCAGGATGTCGTGGAGGAGACTCTCTCGGCGCATCGCCTCGCCGTCATCGCCGGCGGGCAGGGAGCCGGCAAGAGCGTCCTCGCGGAGATGACGGCACGTTCGTGGAGTGCGCACGAAGACCTCGAACTCGTGTGGTGGGTCTCGGCCAAGACGCCGCAGCTGCTTCTGGATGCCTGCGAGGCGCTGCTGCAGGAGTTCGGCGAGCAGCCAATGGGCGACCTGCCGGCGCAGGTCCGGTCTCTCCTCGCCCGTCGCAGCGGGTGGCTCGTCGTCGTGGACGATGCACCGGCGTTCGACACCGTCCGCGAGCTGCTCCCGTCGGGGCACGCGAGCGGCGCGGCACTGGTGACGACGCGCTCGGCGGCATCCTTCCCGAAGCATGCCGTCGTGCAGGTCGATGGCGCGAACGACGCCACCCTGCGAGGAATCGCTCGTCGCCGTCTTCCGGACGACGTCTCGGAAGGCGAGGTCGACGAGGTGCTCGGCGCCTGCGCGGGCAATCCCCTGATCGTGTCCACGGCGTGCGGATATGTGGCAGAGACCGGCACGTCGGTCGCATCCCTGGTCGCCCTGATGCGCTCGAGCCCCAGTCGCGTCCTCGCCGGACGGCCGGAGTCCGCCGGATTCGTCGGCGTCCTGGCCGCCGTGCGCGACGACGCTCGCGGAGGACTCGCGTGGCAACTGCTCGTCGCGGTGGCCGTCAGCGGAGGCAGCGGCGTACCCCGGCGCCTGTTCGAGACGGCCTTCGCGGAAGAGACAGACGCGCAGCTCCGCATCGACGAGGCGTTCCGCGAGCTGATCGGCATCGGCGTCGTGAGCATCCGCGGGGCACTCGTCCAGAGCCATGCCCTCACGGCCTCCGTCGTTCTCGACCTCACGGAGCAGCCGTTGCGCGCGGGATCCGCCGTCCTGCTCATCGAAGCGGTGCTGGGTCTCATCGATGTGCCCGGGCGTCGTCTGCTCCCGGGCCTCGCCGCAGTGATCGACGCGGTGGACCCCCTGCTGGAAACGCAGAGGGCGTCACGCGTCGTCGCCCGGATCCTGCTCGCGGAGCGGCTGGCGGAGCAGGGCTCGGTCAGCGGCGCCTACCGGCAGATACAGGCGGCGCGTGCGGTTCCCTTCGTGCACGAGAGTCCCGACGCGCAGGTGGTCATCCTGCAATCCGAGGCCCGCGTGCACCTGTTGGCGGGGGAATCCGGTCAGGCGAAGCAGGCGGCGGAGCGGGTGGTGGCCGATGAGGCGGCACCGGACGACCTGCGGGCAGCCGCGCATGTGACCATCGCCTGGGCGGAGGAGGCGCTGGGGGATCCGGCAGCTGCGCGGCGCAGCATCGCGGAGACGCTGCGCTTGATGCCGGACGATGTAGGCGTGCAGTCACTCCATGATCAGTTCTTCCTCACGGATGTGCCGGCCGCGGAGCGCGTGGCAGGGTATCTGGAGCTCGCCGAGCGGGCGGATGAGGAGCTGCGTGGCAACTTCCTGACGATGGCGTCGCGCAGCAGCATCGAGGCCGGGCATCCCCGGGAGGCAGTGGAATACGCGCAACGTGCCGTGAAGCTGGATCGGGGAGTCGGAGGCGAGCGCAGTCTGCATGTGGCGCGAGACCTCAACGATCTGGGCATGGCGCTGATCGCCGCCGGCCAGCTGGAGCAGGCCTCGACGGCTCTGGAGGAATCGATCGGGATCTACCGGGAGGACCACGAGTCGCACAGCCACACTGCGCTTCCCCTTCTGCATCTCGGCCGGCTGCTCACCCTGCGTGCGCAGGATGCGCAGCCGCCGGATGCCGGGCTGCTCACGCAGGCCCGCCGCACCTTGAGTGAGGCGATCGATCTGCAGCGGCGGGTGGCGCCCGACAGCGACGACCACGCCAGCATGCTCTATGCGCTCGGCGATGTCATGCTGCTCTCCGGCGACGCCAGTGGTGCGCTGGATTCGTACCGTGAGTCGGCGCGGATCGATCGAGCGGTGCACGGCGAAGCGCATCGTGAAGTCGGTTTCGATGTCGCGCGGATGATGCAGGCCCAACTGCAGCTGGGTGACGCCGACGGGGCGCTGAGCTCCTTCGGGACCGTGAAGACCCAGGTGCCGGAGTGGGAGCGCGTCGATCCGAACCTCGCGGTCCGCCTGCTCTGCATGCAGGCGGGAGCGCTGTTGGCACTGCCGCCTCAGCGAGTGCTGCAGAAGGCGGAGTTGGCCACCGTGGTCTCGCGAATCCAGGTGCTGCTGCGCGTGCCGAGTGTCAGCGACGATCATCGGACGATGGCCCGCGAGATCGTCCTGCGGGTGGCGCAGCAGATCCGCTGAGCGGCGACGTCCGCGTCAGTGCGCGCGTTCGGCGAGGTTGGCTGACGCCCAGCGGCCGAGCTGGTCGAGGATGGGCAGCAGCCCCTCACCGCTGGAGGTGAGTGCGTATGACACCGTGATCGGCGGGCCGGCATCGACCGTGCGCGCGACGAGACCGGCATCGGAGAGCTCTGCCAGGCGGTCGGAGAGCACGGTGTCGCTGATGCCGGCGACCGCGCGGCGCAGCGCGACGAAGGTCGAAGGGCCGCCTCCGAGCGAGGACACGATCATGCCGTTCCACCGTTTGCCGAGCACGCTGAAGGCCAGTGTGACGGCGGCGTCGCACACCTGACGTTCTTCTTCGACCTCGGCCATGCGCCCATCCTACCCGTGCTACGTTAACCAGTGTCGCTAATAAAAACCTAGCGACTACGAAAACGAGAGGTAGGCCCATGTCCCTGTTCCGCCTGGATGCCAGCATCCTTCCCGCGTCGTCCGCCAGCCGCGCGCTCGCCGACCTCGTCGAGGCCGAGTGGACCGCGTCCCACCCCGACTCGACCGTCACCCGCCGTGACCTGGCGAGCGACCCGGTGCCCGCGACCGCCTGGGCGGATGCCGTCACCGGCGGCTTCGTCGACGAGGCCCAGCGCACCCCCGCGCAGAACGATGCCCGTGCGCTCGCGACCTCGTTCGCCGACGAGCTGATCGGCGCCGACGCCCTGCTGTTCGCCGTGCCGCTGTACAACTACGGCGTCTCGCAGCACTTCAAGACCTGGTTCGACCTGGCCTACACCGACCCGCGCATCGACCCGACGGGCACCGCGCTGAACGGCAAGCCCGCGACGCTCGTCACCGTGCTCGGCGGCAACTACGCAGAGGGCTCGCCCAAGGAGGGCTGGGACCACTCGACCGGCTGGCTGCGCCGCGTGCTCGAAGACGTCTGGGGCCTCGACCTGCGCGTCGTGCAGCGTCCGTTCACCCTCGTCGGCGTGAACCCGGCGCTCGACGCGTTCGCCGACACCGCGCGCGAGCTCAAGGAGAACGCCGAGGCCGACGCCCGCACCTTCGGCCGCGAGCTCGCCGCGACGCGCGACCCCCGCGTGGCCTGACCCGGCCCGGGTCCGGCATCCGCCCGTCGCAGCATCCGCCCCGGGTCTTGCCCGGGGTCCGGCGTCCCCGGGTCCACTTGTCGGGAGCATGTCCGGATGTCGGACCGGAAACCGCGTTCCGGTCCGACATCCGTGAAAAATCCCGACAGGTGCACCTCGGGATGGACGGATGGCGGGGTGGCGGGGTGAACCTCGGGAAGCGGGACGGACGGATGCCGGGACCGCCGTCGGTCAGGCGGGCGCGGCCGCCGGGTACGGATGCGGCAGCCACACCGTCACGATCAGACCGCCGTCCGCGCGCGGGGTGAGCACCAGGGTGCCGCCGTGCGCCTGGGTGATGCGGTCGACGATCGCGAGGCCGAGTCCCGCACCGGCATGGTCGTCGTCGCGGGTGCGCTCGGCGCCCCGCTGAAACGGCTCGACAAGGGTCGCCACCAGATGCGCCGGCAGCACCTCGCCGGTGTTCTCGACCACCAGCGCGACCGCCTGCGGCGTCGAGTGCGTGCGCACGGCCACGGCCCCACCGGACGACAGATTGTGCACGATCGCATTCAGCACGAGGTTGGTGACCAGCTGCGGCAGCAGGGCCGACGAGCCGAGCACCGACGCGGGCACACCGCCCACCTCGACGGCCACACCTCGACGGTCGGCGAGCGGCAGCAGCGCCTCCACCGCACCCTCGGCGAGCAGGGAGAGGTCGACGATCTCGCGCGGGAACGTCCTGCGGTCGGCGCGGCTCAGGAGCAACAGGGCCTCGGTGAGCTCGATCGCCCGGGTGTTCACCTCACGCAGTCGCGCGATCAGGGCGTCGACATCGCGGTCGGGGTCGGCCTCGGCGACCTCGAGCAGGGTCTGCGAGATCGCGAGCGGGGTGCGCAGCTCGTGTGAGGCGTTCGCGGCGAACCGCTGCTGCTCGGCGACGTGCGCCTCGAGCTGCTCGAGCATCGAGTCGAAGACGTCGGCCAGATCGCGGAACTCGTCGCGGGGGCCGGCGAGCGCCACACGGTGCGACAGCGACCCCTGCGCGGCGAGCCGGGCGGCGTCGCCGATGCGGTCGAGCGGCGCCAGCATCCGTCCGGCCAGCAGCCACCCGGCGCCGAGACCGAACGCGAGCAGCACCAGCATGACCATCGAGGCCACCGGCACGAACGCCCGGCTGAGGTCGCCGCGGTTGGGGAAGAAGTCGACGGTGTCCGGCACGTAGCGCAGCAGGAACAGCCCGACCGCGGCGAGAAGCAGACCTCCCGACACCACCACGATCACCGCGTAGCTGAGCGTGAGTTTGAGGCGGGCGCTCATCCCGCGGCGCCTAGGCATCGGTATCCGTCCCGATCCGGTACCCGACTCCCGGCACCGTGAGGATCAGCCACGGCTCGCCCAGGCGCTTGCGCAGCGACGACACCGTGATGCGCACGGCATTCGTGAACGGGTCGGCGTTCTCGTCCCAGGCCCGCTCCAGCAGCTCTTCGGCGCTGACCACCCCGCCCTCCGCGTCGACCAGCACCTCCAGCACGGCGAACTGCTTTCGGGTAAGCGCGACGTAGCGGTCGTCGCGGTACACCTCGCGGCGGAACGGGTCCAGCCGCAGCCCGGCGACCTCGAGCACCGGTGGGCGGCTGCGCTGACGGCGGCGGTCGAGGGCGCGCAGGCGCAGCACCAGTTCCCGCAGCTCGAACGGCTTGGTGAGGTAGTCGTCGGCGCCGATCTCGAAGCCGCTCGCCTTGTCGTCGAGCCGGTCGGCGGCGGTGAGCATCAGGATCGGGATGCCGCTGCCGGAGGCCACGATCCACCGGGCGATGTCGTCGCCCGACGGTCCTGGCACGTCGCGGTCGAGCACGGCGATGTCGTAGGAGTTGATGCTCAGCAGCTCGAGCGCGGTGTCGCCGTCGCCGGCGATGTCGGCCGCGATCGCCTCCAGGCGCAGCCCATCACGGACCGCCTCGGCGAGGTAGGGCTCGTCCTCGACGATCAGCACACGCATGGCTGAGATCCTACGCAGTGCGGCATATCGGGAGCATATGGAAAAGCGCATACGCCCTCGCAACCGGCGTGCTTCTTCACTGGAAGCATGAACACCCGCACCACCTCCCGCTCCCCGAGAGCGCGCCGCCGTCGGTTCGCCGTCGTCGCTGTCGCCCTCGCTCTCGCCGTGGTCGTCACGTTCGCGGTGCAGCAGTCGCTGTCCGTGGCCTTCGCCGACGCCGCACGCCCCGGCACCCTTCCCGTGCCCACCGATCGGCCCGCCGAGGGCGGAACCGCCGGCGCCGGCACCGGCTCGGTCATCGCCCCGAGCGAGGCCGACGGCGTGATCCGCGACGGCGATCAGCCCACCGTGTTCGACGTCGACCGGGTGGCGGTCGGCAACCTCGATCCTGCCCTGCTTGCGGCGCTGCAGCGTGCGGCAGCGGATGCCGAGGGCGATGGCATCACGTTCCGGGTGAACAGCGGATGGCGCACGCCGGCACTGCAGGAGCGGATGCTGCAGGACGCGATCGTGCAGTACGGCTCGGAGGCCGAGGCCCGGCGCTGGGTGGCCACGCCCGAGACTTCGGAGCACGTGACGGGTGACGCCGTCGACCTCGGCCCGCTGCCCGCGCTCGACTGGCTCGTCCAGCGGGGGTGGCGTTACGGGCTCTGCCAGATCTACGCCAACGAGACCTGGCACTACGAACTGCGTCCGGATGCCGCCGACGACGGCTGTCCCGAGATGCTCGCCGACCCGACCGCCGACCCGAGGATGCAGCGATGACCACTCTTCTCACCCCCGAGCGCGTGACGCTCTCGCGCCTGCACGCACCCACCCTGCAGACGATTCCGGATGCCGTCGCCGAGAACCTGCGGCGGGTGCGGGCCGCGACGACCGCCCGCATCATGGCCGTGGTCAAGGCCGACGGCTACGGGCACGGTGCCGTCACCGTCGCGCGGGCCGCGGTCGACGCCGGCGCCGACTGGCTGGGGGTCACGGATGTCGCCGAAGCCGTCGCACTCCGCGACGCCGGACTCACAGTGCCGATCCTCTCCTGGTTGAACCCCTCCGGTGTCGACGCTGCCGCCGCAGCCGCGCATCGCGTCGACATCGCGGTCGGCTCGGTCGAAGAGCTGCGGCAGCTGATCGCGGATGCCGCGGATCCGGTGCGCGTGCACCTGCAGCTCGACACCGGGATGGCACGGGGCGGGGCGCCGCTGGAGGAATGGCCGGAGCTGCTCCGGCTCGCGCGCACCGGACGGGGGCGGGTAGAGGTCGTCGGGGTCATGGGGCATCTGCCGCGGGCGGACGAGGCCGATCCCGCAGCGAACGCGGCGGCGGTACTGCGTCTGCGGCAGGGAAGGGATGCCGTGCTGCGCGCAGGTTTCGGCCCGGTGCTCGTGCATCTCGCCGCGACCTCCGGTGCGCTGACCGACCCGGCGACGCACTTCGACCTGGTGCGGGTCGGCGCGGGGCTGGTCGGGATCGACCCCTCCGAGACCACCGTGCTCGCCGGAGCGTCGCGGTGGACCGCGCCCGTCGTGCACAGCGCACTCGTGCCGGCGGGAACCGCGGTCGGCTACGGCGGTGCGCACACGACCGACCGGGAGACGCACCTCAGCGTGGTCGGCGTCGGATACGCCGACGGCATTCCGCGCGAGCTGGCAGCCGGCGCCGGGGTGGAGATCGCCGGGACGCGCCATCCGATCGTGGGGAGGGTCTCGATGGACCAGATCGTGGTCGACACGGGACCGGCGCTCTTCCCGCGGGGCACCGTCGCGACCGTGTTCGGGCCGGAGGGCGGGGCCGTGCCGTCGGTGCAGGAGTGGGCGCGGTGGGCGGGCAGCATCCCGCACACCATCGTGACCGGCATCGGCGCACGCGTGCAGAGGAGCGTGGCATGACGACGAAGGTGCTGGTCATCGGCGGAGGGCAGAATCCCGAGCACGAGGTCTCCCTGGCATCCGCAGCGGCGGTGGCCGCGGCGCTGCGGATGGGCGACCACGACGTGACGACCGTGACGATCGACCGCGACGGGATCTGGCGCGTCGAGGGGCGCCCGAACGGGGGATCGCCGGCCGAGTCGCTCGCACTCGCGCTGCCGCTGCTCACCCGCACCGATGTGGTCTTCCCGGCCGTGCACGGCGCGTTGGGCGAAGACGGCGCTCTCGCGGCGCTGTGCGCGCTCGCCGGAGTGCGCGTCGTGGGGTCGGGGCTGCGGGCGGGGGCCATCGGCATGGACAAGTGGACGACCAAGCTCGTGGCGGATGCCGTGGGTCTCGGCACCGCCCGCGGCCGTCTGGTCGCCGCCGACGACATCGGCGACGTGGAATTCGAGGGGGAGGTCGTGGTCAAACCGGTGTCGGCGGGCTCGAGCCATGGAGTGGGCCTCGTCACGGAAGAGGGGCAGCTGCTCGCGGCGCTCGAGGAGGCGGCGGGCTTCGATCGGCGCATCCTCGTCGAGGAGGTCGTGCGGGGGCGTGAGATCGACGTGGCGGTGCTGCGCGAGAAGGGCGGCATCCGGTGGGCGGCGCCGCCGCTGGAGATCCACGCGACCGGGTTGTTCGACACGGCCACCAAGTACGACGGCAGTGCGCGGTTCACGGTGCCGGCGCAGCTCGATGCTGCCGAGGCGGCCGCTCTCAAGCGGGCGGCGATCGCCGTGTTCGATGCGCTCGGGTGCGATGGCGTCGCGCGCATGGACTTCTTCCTCACCGAGCGGGGGCCGGTGCTGAACGAGGTCAACACGATGCCGGGGCTCACCGCCGCCTCGCAGGTGCCGCGGATGTTCGCCGCGGCGGGCGTGACCTACGTCGACCTGGTCTCGCGACTCGTGCGCGCGGCCTCGTGACCGCGCCGGCGCCACGGGTCGGATGGCCGGATGTCGCGAAAGGCATCTGCATCCTGCTCGTCGTGCTCTGGCACGTGGTCACGAAGGTCGCGGTCGGTATCCCGGGCGCGGGGCCGGTGACGGATGCCTGGGTGATGCTCAACGCGCAGCTGCTGCCGCTGCGTATCCCGCTGTTCTTCCTGGTCTCCGGGATGTTCGCGGCGCGGGCGGTGTTCGCCGCGAGCGGTGGCTCCTGGCGGCGTCGGGCCGGGCGTCTCGCGCTGCTCTACCTCGTGTGGGTGCTCATCCAGACCGTCGTGCTCGCGCTCACGCCGGAGTTCGACACGGCCCGGGCGACCAGCGGGTGGGAGCTGCTCGCGCAGCTCACCATCAGTCCGACGAACCTCTGGTACCTGCTCGCGCTCGCCGTGTATCTCACGGTCGGGCGGCTGACGCGCGGGCTCCCGACCGTCGCCGTGCTGTCGGTGGCATTCGTGATCGCCGCGGTCGCCGGGGCGGGTCTCCTTCCTGATCTCGGCAACCTGTGGCAGCTGGTGCAGAACCTGTTCTTCTTCCTCGTCGGGCTGCGGCTGCGGGCGATCGTCGAGCGCTTCGCGAGGCTGAGTGGCGTGGGAGTCGCGGTCGCGCTCGCCGCCGGGTACGCGGGGGCACTCGCCGTCGTCTCGGTGCTCGGCATCCGGCTCGTGCCCGGAACATGGCCGCTGCTCTGTCTGGTCGCGGTGGCATTCGGGGTTTCGCTCAGCGTGCTCCTCGACCGGCACGTCGAGGTTGTCGCGCGGCCGCTGCGGTGGATCGGCCGACGGACCCTGCCGATCTACGTGCTGCACATGATGCCGCTGGCACTGATCGACGCGGGGCTGCATGCTGCCGGGTGGCGGACGACACCGGTGCTCGAGGCAGTCGGCCCTCTCCTGCTGACGGCGGTGGTGGTCGCGATCTGTCTGGCCGTCCACGCGCTGCTCGTGCGCTGCGGTCTCGCGGCACTGTTCGATCCGCTGCGGGTGACCGACCGGCTCACGGCCCGCATCCGTCGATGAACCCCTCGACAACCGCGGGGCGACGGCGGACCATGGAGTCATGGCGGCCTTCACAGCGGACAACGCATTCAGCGGTTTCAGCGTCGACGACATCGACGCGGCGAAAGAGTTCTACGGCACGGCCCTCGGCCTCGACGTCGAGGTCAACGCGATGGGGTTCCTCGACCTGCGGCTGCCCAGCGGCGGGTCGATCCTCGTGTACTCGAAGCCGAATCACACGCCGGCGAGCTTCACGATCCTGAACTTCCCTGTGGCGGATGTCGACGCCGCGGTGGACGAGCTCATCGCGCGGGGCGTGCAGACCAAGATCTACAGCGACGACGAGTTCCCCTCCGATGCGCGCGGCATCGTCCGCGGCAACGGACAGGGGCCGGACATCGCGTGGTTCCGCGACCCGGCCGGCAACGTGCTCGCGGTCATGCAGGCCTGATGCAGGCCATGCGCTGAGAGGTGACGCTGTCGGGCGGAGAACTCCGCGTCGGGAGGAGAACTCCGCGTCGGGAGGAGAACTCCGCGTCGGGAGGAGAACTCCGCGTCGGGAGGAGATTCTCGCGCGAAGCATCCGCCCGCGAGGGAGATGTCCGCCCCAGGCGTTCGCGAGCGGAGGCGCTACAGCCGGTCCACGCCGGTCACGGTCACGACGGCCTGACCGGCTTCGTCGGATGCGGCCAGGTCGATCGTCGCGGTGATGCCCCAGTCGTGATCGCCGGCAGGGTCGTCGAAGATCTGCCGTGCGGTCCAGGTGGCGGCGCCCTCGGTGAGGATCAGCAGCTTCGAGCTGCGCGCATCCCCGCCGGTGAGGATCTCGTCGTGGTCGCCGTAGTAGCCGTCGAGCGCGTCCGACCAGGCGTCGGCGCCGAATCCCGGGTCGAGCTCGGCCAGCGCAGTTACGTCTTCTCGCGCCGCGAGCTGCACACGACGGAACAGTTCGTTTCGCACCAGGATGCGGAACGCGCGGATGTTGCTCGTGAGGCGCTTCGGCGCGGGCGGCACGATCGGCTCGTCGGGGGCGTGCGGATCGAAGCGGCCGTTGTCGACGCCGGCGATCAGCTCCTCCCACTCGTCGAGGAGGCTGGAGTCGACCTGACGGACGAGTTCGCCGAGCCACTCGATGAGGTCGCGCAGATCCTCGTCCTTCAGCTCCTCGGGGATGGTCTGCGAAGCGGCGCGGTAGGCGTCGGAGAGGTAGCGCAATACCACGCCCTCCGAGCGCGCGATCTTGTAGTAGGCGACATATTCCCCGAACGACATGGCCCGCTCGTACATGTCGCGCACGACCGACTTGGGGTGCAGCTCGAAGTCGCGGATCCAGGGCTGGGCGGCACTGAAGGTCTCGAAGGCCGCGGTCAGCAGCTCGTCGAGCGGCTTCGGGTGCGTGATCTGCTCGAGCAGCTCCATCCGCTCGTCGTACTCGATGCCCTCCGACTTCATCGCCGCGACCGCCTCACCGCGGGCCAGGAACTGCTGCTGGCTGAGCACGGGGCGCGGATCGTCGAGCGTGGCCTCGACGATCGAGATCATGTCGAGGGCGTAGGAGCGGGTGCCCGTGCCGGCGGCCGGGTCCGGGTCGAGCAGCTCGAACGCGGCGAGGGCGAAGGGCGATAGCGGTTGGTTGAGTGCGAAGTTCGGCTGCAGGTCGACCGTGAGGCGGATGTCGCCCTCCGGAGTCTTCTCGACGATGCCGGATTCGCGGAGGGTGCGGTAGATGCCGATGGCTCGGAGCGCGAGCTCGCGCTGCCGTCTCCGCGGCTCGTGGTTGTCGTATACCAGGGAGCGCATATTCGCGAAGACGTCGCCGCCGCGGGCGATCACGTTGAGCATCATGGCGCTCGTGATCTGCATGTGCGAGGTCAAGGTCTCGGGTACCGCGTCGATGAGCTTGCGGAACGACGGCTCGCCCCACGAGACGAAGCCGTCGGGCGCCTTCTTGCGCACGATCTTGCGCTTCTTCTTCGGGTCATCGCCCGCCTTCTTCACGGCAGCGACGTTCTCGCTCTCGTGCTCCGGCGCCTGGGCGACGACCGTTCCGGCCGTGTCGTACCCCGCTCGGCCCGCCCGCCCGGCGATCTGATGGAACTCGCGGGCGTTCAGCTGCCGCATCCGGGTGCCGTCGAACTTCGTGAGTGCGGTGAGCAGCACGGTGCGGATCGGCACGTTGATGCCGACGCCGAGGGTGTCGGTGCCGCAGATCACGCGCAGCAGTCCGCGCTGCGCGAGCTGCTCGACCAAGCGCCGGTACTTGGGCAGCATGCCGGCGTGGTGCACCCCGATCCCGGCGCGCAGGAACCGCGAGAGCGTCTTGCCGAATGCGGTGGTGAAGCGGAACTCGGCGATCAGCGCCGCGATCTCATCCCGCTGCTCGCGGGTGGCGACCTTCGTGCTCGACAGCGCCTGCGCCCGCTCCATCGCTGCGGCCTGCGAGAAGTGCACGACGTAGATCGGTGCCTGCCCGGTGTTCAGCAGGTCGTCGATGGTCTCGTGGATCGGGGTCGTCTCGTAGAAGAAGTGCAGCGGGACAGGGCGCTCGACCCCGGTCACGGTCGCCGTCTCGCGACCGGTGCGGCGGGTGAGGTCGGCGGCGAGCTCGGTGACGTCGCCGAGGGTCGCCGACATCAGGATGAACTGCGCCTGCGGCAGTTCGAGCAGCGGCACCTGCCACGCCCACCCGCGGTCGGGGTCGGCGTAGAAGTGGAACTCGTCCATCACGACCTGGCCGACGTCGGCATCCGTCCCCTGGCGCAACGAGAGGTTGGCGAGGATCTCGGCCGTGCAGCAGATGATCGGGGCGTCGGCGTTGACCGCGGAGTCACCCGTGACCATGCCGACGTTCTCGGCGCCGAACACGTCGACCAGTGCGAAGAACTTCTCACTCACCAGGGCTTTGATGGGTGCGGTGTAATAGCTGCGGCGGCCCGCGACGAGGGCGGCGAAGTGTGCGCCGATCGCGACGAGCGACTTGCCGGTGCCGGTGGGTGTCGAGAGGATCAGATTGTTGCCGGAGACGATCTCGATGACCGCTTCATCCTGCGCGGGATAGAGGCTGATGCCGGTCGACTCCGCCCACTCGACGAAGGCGAGGTAGACGGTATCCGGGTCCGCGGCGTCCGGAACGAGGGCGGGATCGAGCCGCGGTGGGGAAGTCATGGTCCCTCGATCATCCCATCCGCGAGGACAGGTCCGACCGGCCTAGACCGAGGTGGCGGCGCGCAGGGCGATGCGGATCATGTCGCCGAAGGTCTGCTCGCGCTCCTGCGCCGTGGTCTCCTCGCCCGTGACGATGTGGTCGCTGACCGTGCAGATGGCGAGCGCGCGCCGACCGTAGTACGCCGCGAGGGTGTAGAGCCCGGCCGCCTCCATCTCGACGCCCAGGATGCCGTGCTGCACGAACGGCTCCGTGAGCTCGGGGCGGGTGCTGTAGAACTGGTCGCTCGAGAACAGCTGCCCTACATGCACGGTCGACTCGAGGTCTTCCGCCTCGCTCGCCTCCACCGCCGCGCGCAGGAGCCCGAAGTCCGCGACCGGCGCGTAGTCGAGTCCGTGGAAGCGCACGCGGTTGATGCCGGAATCCGTGGATGCGCCGTTGGCGATGATGATGTCGCGCACCTTGACGCGTTCGGTCAACGCCCCGCACGATCCGACCCGCACGATCGTCTGCACCTCGTAGGAGTCGAACAGCTCGTTCGCATAGATCGCCATCGACGGCTGGCCCATGCCGGAGCCCTGCACCGAGATGCGGTGCCCCTCCCACGTGCCGGTGAAGCCCAGCATGCCCCGCGTCTCGGTATACAGCTGGGCGTCGTCGAGGAACGTCTCGGCGATCCACTTCGCTCGCAGCGGGTCGCCGGGGAACAGGACGACGGGGGCGATCTGGCCGGGCTCTGCGGCGATGTGCGTGCTCATGGCCCCAGCGTAGCCAGCGACCCCATGCCTCAGCCGGGGGTCCCCGCGAGTCCCAGGGCGGTGATGAGTTCGTACGCCGCCGAGCGTGCCTGCACGATCACGGTGCCCACCTGGACGCCGGCCGCCGACACCGACAGGAGCAGCTGGCCGTACGGCGCGAGCACGAAGCTGAGCAGCGAGAGTTGGCTCTGCCCGATCGACACCGACACGACGGCCGACAGGCTCGGTTCCGCCCCGCCGGAGATGATCTCGGCTTCGGCCCTGGCGACGCCGAACAGCGAACCGTTGATCGCCGCCAGCCGCTCTCCCGTCTCGTCCGGGGTGCCGACGGAGGCGATGTGCAGGCCGTCGGCGGTCGAGAGGACAGCCGTCGTCAGCTCGGGGAAACGCTCTTGCAGATGACGCAGTCGGGTGAGCGCGGCCTGGCTGACGACGTTCGACCAGAGCGCCCAGTGGGCCGCGATCTCGGGATGCATGAGCACGGGGTCGCCCGCGTAGGTCGCGTCGTCCCGGTGTGCGGCGTCGGTCGAGAGCGGGGGGTGGTCTGTTCGGTTGTGTGTGTTCACGACTCTTCTTCCGGAAGGTCAAGGGCCACGCAGGCGACTCGCATCACGCTGTCGCGATCACGGGCGTCGGCGGCACGAACGCGGTTCGTGGGAATCCCGTAGCGCGCCAGGACCTCGGCGAGCTCGTAGCGCACCGTGCCCAGCGCGTCTTCTGCGCAGTGGCTCACCGCGATGACCATTCGATGGCTGTCACCCGCGAACCGCGGTATCCAGGCGGCGGCGTCGGCGGCGAGGTGTGGCCGGTCGGCACGCAGCCAGAGCAGGATGCGCGTGTCTGCCGTCGAGGATCGGCGTCGGGCGGGCGCGAAGCGGTCTTGCCCCGGAACCCCGATGAGCGTGACGGCGATCTCGGGCGTGGGTTTCCACGCGCCGTAGTCGAGGCCCACCGTGGTGGTGGTCTTCTCGCCGTCGCCGTACTCCGCTGATCCGGCCGAGATCGGAACGTCGGTGTCGACCGGCGGGATGTCACTCAGTGCCCGGACGGCCGTCGTCTTCCCTGCCCCGACCGGCCCGGCGAAGATGAGCCGGTAACGGTTCGGCAGATTCACGTGCCGCCAGCGCGCGCGCCGCATCGGTGTCTCCACCGACGCGGAGCGCACCCACGAGATCTCCTCGAGGCCGTCGCTGCGCACGGCCTCCCTGGTCAAGCGTTCAGGGCCGCCACGTGGCGGTTGACGGCAGAACGGAGAAGCGCGAGGTTGGTCGCCTGGCGGTCGGCAGCGAGATAGATGAACATCTCGGGGGTGATCATCTTGAGCAGGTGGAGCTGCGTGTCGAGCGTGAGCAGCATGTCTTCGAAGGTCGCGTCGAGACCGAGCGCCTCGATCGTGCGCATCTTGTTCTTGACGATCTCGCTGTTGTAGGCGCTGGCCACGTCGAGGTCGAAGTCCGGTCGGACCGAGCTCGAGGCGAGCGGCATCCCGGACTCCAGATCGACGACCGATGCGCCGATGAAGCCGTTGATGTCGTGCGCGATGTCGGCGATGAGTGTGTTCAGGTCGTCTTGCGTGGTCATGATGCTCCCCAGGTCGTGTCGCGCGCGGCAGAGACCGCCCCATGCGATCACCCCAGAGCCCCCGCGACTCATAAAGTGTATAACGTTACTGGCTCAAATGGGGAATCGGGGTGGGACACGCCTGCCGGTCACCGAGGCGGATGCCGGGCCCGCCCGTTCCGAAGGAGAACTCACGCAATGAAGGAGTGGATGCCGGAGGCTCTCCTTCAGAGCGTGAGATCTCCTTCACTGCGGGTGTGCAGCACGCAGCAACCCTGAACCAGCTCAGCCCTCGCGGCGCCGCACGAGCTCGCCGATCCACAGCGGGGCGAACGGCGAGGTGCAGCCGGGGGCGGTGGGGTAGTCGGCCAGGACCTGCAGGCGCTCGCCGATCTCCAGCGCCCTCGCGCGGTACTCCGGGTGGTAGATGCCGATGTTGGCGAGGGTCTCGTTCATCGCCCACTGCAGACGCTTCGGAGCATCCTTCAGATCGCGCTCGATCAGGTCGAGCAGATGCGGCAGGTCCAGGCCGTCCGAGTCTTTCATCACCCGCACGGTCGTGAGCGACCAGGCGGCCGCCGCCACAGTCGGGTCCGCGTCGTCGAACCAGCGCAGCCGCAGCTCTTCCGCGAGCGGGGTCTTCTTGGCGACGTAGTTGACGAACCAGTCGTTGACCTTCGGCGGACGGGTCTCTCGCAGCATGGCGTCGAGCTCGTCGGCGGTGAAGTCGCGGGGGCGGCAGATCAATAGCGCCAGCAGTCGCGCCGGGGTCTCGCCGGTCGCCCACAGCTCCTGCGCGAGCGGCTGGTCGGTCTTGATCCGCTTCGCGAGCGCGCGCATCCGGCTGAGGTTGATGCCGTGGTCGTCGCCGCGTTTCTCGTTGGCGGCGCGCATCTTCGGATCTTCCAGTGCGGCGAGCTCGCCCAGCGCCTCCGCGACGGTCATGTCGGACATGCGACCAGCGTAGGCGCGTCGCGCTGCGGTCAGTCCTCGTCGAGCAGTTCGCCCCGGATACGGCGCAGGTCTTCCATGAGCGAGCCGATCAGGATCCAGTGCTGCGACGACGGCGGCCGGATCACGAGCGGTGCGGTGAGCGCGGGGATCGCGCTGGTCATCGTGTCGGGCTCGGGCGATGCCTCGGCGATCTGCACAGCCAGGCGCACGTCGTGCCCGGCTCGCCGCAGCTGCTCGGCGATCGCGGTGACGGCGGGCTCTTCACCGATCGTGTCGTCGTAGTGGTCGAAGTACGCGCGGGTCATGCCGATCGTCTGGGTCACGATGGGCGACAGACGCTCGAGCAGCTCCCGCATCTCCTTCAGCTCGCTGCGGTGGGTCGAGCGCCGCGGGTTCAGGGTGAGCGACTCCTCGCCCGCGGCGATGGCGGCGTCGGCGGCGTCCTTCATCGGACGCAGCAGCCGCACCTCCAGCATCAGCTCCTGCAGCTGTGCGGCCGTCTGCGGCTTGGGCAGTGCGACGGCCAGGCGGTCGAGGCTGGCGGCGAGCTCTCGCCCGAGCAGCCCGACGTCGCGCCGCGCGGGGGCGACCAGCACCGGAGGCACGATCAGCGCGTTCACGACGATGCCGATCACCACCCCGATCAGGGTCTCGACGATGCGCGCGAACGCATACTCGGGGCTGGACGATCCGAGCGCCAGCACGAGCATCGCCGAGATCGCGACCTGGTTGCCGGTGCCGGGAGATGCCCGGAAGATCCACGCGACCAGCATCGCGACGACGATCGCGAGCAGCACGATCCAGCTCGGCGATCCCAGCAGCAGCCCGAGTGCGACGGCGATCACGACCCCGGCGATCACCCCGATGCTGCGCTCGAGCGCCTTCGACAGCGACTGATTCACGCTGGGCTGCACGACCAGGAGCGCGGCGATCGCGGCGAACACCGGGAGCTGCGCGGGGAACACCCATCCCGCGATGAGCCACGCGGCGATCGTCGCTGCGGCCGACTTCACGACCTGCAGCAGCGGAGAGCGCTGGGAGGCGCGGATCGCGGCGGGGATGCGCATGCCCTCAACGGTAGTCCCGTGGTGTCGCGGATGATCGTCGTCCGACGACGCGGCTGTCAACCCCGTCGCCGATCCTTGTCGTAGCGGGCTGAATGGAGGAACACGAACGACGAGAAGTGAGGAGCATCACATGGTGCAGATCATCGAGACCATCGACGTCGACGTCCCCGTGCGCACGGCGTACAACCAGTGGACGCAGTTCGAGAGCTTCCCGAAGTTCCTCGACGAGGTCGAGTCGATCACTCAGATCGACGACACCCACACGCATTGGAAGGTCAAGGTCGGCGGCGCGACCCGCGAGTTCGACGCCGAGATCACCGAGCAGCACCCGGATGAGCGCGTCGCGTGGAACAGCACCGGCGGCGAGACCGAGCACGCGGGAGTCGTGACGTTCCACAAGCTCGACGACACGTCGACCCGTGTGACCGTGCAGCTGGACTGGGCGCCGGAGGGGTTGCTCGAGAAGCTCGGCTCCCTCGTCGGCGTGGGCGGTCACGCCGTCAAGAAGGACCTGCAGAACTTCAAGGAGTTCATCGAGGGTCGCGGCGTCGAGACCGGATCCTGGCGCGGCGACGTCGACGCCTGACGCGAACCGCACGTGAGGCCCGGATGCAGCTCCTGCATCCGGGCCTCGTCGCGTCCGGGCCGGGTGTGCGGGATCTTCCGCGCGTCCGAGGGGAGTGCTTGCATGGGCTCATGGAGCAGGAAGAGAAGCTGCGCGGCGAGACGAGGGCCGTCTGGGCGACCGCGGTCTGCTTCGTCGTCGGTGCCGTCGCGGGCATCCTTCTCCTGGGCGGGGATGCGCGCCCGCTCACCGGTCCCGGGTCGGTGGCGCTGCCGGTGGCGGCGATCGCCGGGATCGTCGCCGCAGCCGCGTTCCTCGTGAGCACGCTGAGGCACCGTCGCGCGGAGACCGGACCGATGCCGCGCTGGCAGGCTGTGGTCTCCGACCTCTCGACCGTCGCGCTCACCGTCGCTTTCGGAGCGGTTACCGTGATGGGGGTCCTGCTCACGGCCGAGATCCTCGCGGTCGGCCTCCAGGGTCTGCAGCTCGCGGCGGTCGGCGGCGGCCTGCTCGCGGGCGTCGCCTCGGCCGTCGGTGGTCGCTTCGCGTTCGGTGCCGGCGTCGAGCTGCGCACCGCCGACCTCTCCGCGCTCCTGTTCGGATTCCTCGTGATCGGCACGCTCTTCGCCATGGTCACCTCGGCCGACCCGCGCTGGTGGGAGCAGAACTTCTCGCAGCTCGGGTCGGGCTGGGCCTTCAACGGCACGCTCGTCGTCGCGGGCCTCCTGATCGCGGCCGTCGGCTCGTACATCGGCCGCGACCTGCACCGGATGCTCGGCGACTCCGCTCTGCGGCGCATCGCCGTGGTGGTCGCGCTGTGGGCGGCGACCGGTGTCGCGCTCGCGGCCGTCGGTCTGCTGCCGCTGCACCGCGTGCCCATCCCGCACGACATCGCCGCGTTCGCGACGCTGATCCTGTTCCTCGGATCT
Organism: Microbacterium sp. ISL-59; assembly: GCF_018613945.1. Classification (NCBI taxonomy): domain Bacteria; kingdom Bacillati; phylum Actinomycetota; class Actinomycetes; order Micrococcales; family Microbacteriaceae; genus Microbacterium; species Microbacterium sp. ISL-59. The sequence goes on along the minus strand of NZ_JAGGPG010000002.1, from coordinate 830,731 downwards.
GCGGCCGCGACCGTGACCGCCGTCCCCGCTCCTCCCCGTGCGCTGCTGATCACGTCGGTCGGCGTCGGCCTGCTCATCGTGGTGGCCGTCGTGCTGTGGGTCCCGTTCGGCCTGTATTCGGCCACTGCCGTCGAAGCCGTCGTCGTCGGGCTCGGACTGCTGTGGATGGCGACGCTCGTGCGGGTGCTGGCGATCCTCGTGCCGGCGCAGTCCCGCCCCTCGGCCCGTCGGTCGCCGCTGCGCGCCGAGACGCCTCAGGCCTAGGCATCGCGATCCCTAGACCGCGGCATCCCTAGTCATCGGCGGCAGAAAGATAGGGAATCCGTCCGATGTCGGCGGGGCACCTCAGAGCGGAGTGTAGGGATACCGCACACCGCCGAGGAGATCCCCATGTTCGAGCACACGTTCTTCACCGAGCAGTACACCGGCTACCAGCAGGAGGAGATGGAACGCGCAGCCGCGCGGCGGCGCATGCTCGTCGAGCACGCCGACCAGATCGTTCCCCGTTCCCCCGGGGCGGTGCGTCGGACGCTGACGCGCATCTTCCGTGGATCGACGGCCAGCACTGTGGGTGCACGCGACGCGGGCCGCAGCGCCACGAACGCGCGTCCCGGCGTGGGACACGCGGCCTCGGAGCGGGCGAGCTCCGGATGCGAGCCGACGGCGGCACCCGCACGGTGAGCATCGTCGTCGCGGAACGCGCCCCCGGTGTCGGTGGAGGGTGGGACGATGAATCCATGCCTTCCTCCGCACCGAGCGCCGCGATGGTCGGCCGTGCGGCCGAGCTCTCCGAGGTGCGCCGGCTGTTCGAGGGTGTGCGCGAGGGCGCTCCGGCGGCGCTGCTCGTCGAGGGCGAGGCGGGGATAGGCAAGTCCCGGCTGCTGCGCGAGTTCACCACCGAGATCGAGCACACCGCCGACGTCCATGTGGGCTGGTGCCTCGACCTCGGGGCCTCCCGCACTCCCTACGGCCCGCTCACCGGCATCCTCCGCTCGATCGTCACGCGCATGGGCATCGAACGGGTGCGTGAGTCGGTCGGCGTGGGCGCCGAGGCGCTGGGGATGCTGCTGCCCGAGCTCGTCGACGCTCCGACCGATCGCGAGCGCACCAGCCCCGAGCGCCTCCGCGACGCCATCGCCTCGCTCATCGAGGCGGCCGCCGAACGGGCTCCGCAGGTTCTCGTGGTCGAAGACCTGCACTGGGCCGATGATTCGACGCTCGCCATCCTCTCTTTTCTCCTGCGCGCGCTCGACCGCGGGCGCATTCTGCTGCTCCTCACCTGCCGGAGCGATGACGTGCGGCGCGGGGATGCCGTGAGTCGCTTCATCGGCGAGGCCACGCGCGCGCGTCTGCTCGAGCGCCTCACGCTCGCCCGGCTCGACGAAGCCGCGGTGCGGGAACTGGCCGAGCAGATCACCGGCCGGCCGCTCTCCGAAGCCGCCTTCGACCGCATGCAGGAGCGAGCGGAGGGCGTGCCGTTCTTCGTCGAAGAGATCGCGGGATGCTCGAACGGCCCTCTTCCCGACGGCCTCCGCGACCTGCTGCTGGCCCGATTCGATCGGCTCGGCGACGCTGCGCAGCATGTCGTCAAGGTCGCCTCCGGTGCCGAGCGACCGTTGTCGCATCCGCTGATCACACGCCTCGTCGATGTCCCCGAGCAACAGCTCGACGAGGCGATCCGCGAGGCGACGCGCAGCGGCATCCTGGTCGTTGTCGACGACGACTACCGGTTCCGGCATGCCCTCCTTCGGGAGGCCGTGCACGACGATCTGCTCCCGGGTGAGCGCGCCCGGCTGCATCGCGCCTATGCCGAGTCGCTCGAGGCCCAGGGTGCGGGCAGCGACACCGGCGACGCCGCCGCGCTCGCGTATCACTGGCAGCTCGCGCAAGACGACCGCAAGGCGCTCGTCGCCGCCGCCGATGCGATGCGCCACGCGAAGTCGCAGTACGCGTTCGCGACCGCCGCCCGCTTCGGCGAGCTCGCGTTGGAGCTGTGGCCGCTGGTCCCCGATGCGGCTGCTGCGGCGGGCGTCGAACGCCTCGATCTGCTTCTCGTGCTGGGGTCGATCCTCCGCAACGCGGGCGACGGTGAGCGGGCGCTCGCCGTCGCGAACCTCGCGCTCGCCGAGGTCGACCCCGAAACGGTCGATCCGCGTCTGCACGCGCGACTTCTGCGCAACAAGGCGCTGTATCTGGTCAACCTCGGGCGTCTCGGCGCGATCCCGCTGCTGCAGCAGGCCCTGGCCATCGCCGAAGAGCACGTCGACGACGAGGTCTTCCGCGCCGAGCTGCTCAATCAACTCGCGAGTCGCCGCATGATCGCGGGCGACCGTGAAGAGGCGATCCGCCTCGCGGATGAGGCCGAGCGCGGGGCCGCAGGGGCGCAGTCCACGGATCAGCTGTCGATCGCCGCGAACGTCCGCGGCGGCTCTCTCGCGCACCTCGGCGAGGTCGAGGCGGGCGTGCGCGAATACGAACGTGCGCGGGAACTCGCGACAGGCTCCAACGCCGAGATGCGCTACCGCGTCAACTACTCCGATCTGCTCACGCTGCTCGGCCGCTACCGTGAGGCCGTCGAGGTCGCCGAAGAGGGGCTGCGCCGGGCGCGCGAGCTCCGCGTCGAGCGCACGTCGGGGTCGATCATGGCCCAGAACATGGTGGTGCCGCTGCTCGAACTGGGTGAGATCGACCGGGTCGAAGACATGCTGTCGCGCGACTTCGTGCAGGGCACCCTGCGGGTGTTCCGTATGTACATGAGCATGACCCATGTGCGGGTGCTGGCCTGGCGCGGCCGGTCATCCGAGGCGGCGGAGATGCTGCAGAGGTGGCTGCCGGCGTTCGAGGAGACCGGCATCTCGGAGCGGCAGATCTGGTACGACCGAGTGATGATGACGGTCGCGGTCGCTGAGAGCGCGGGCGACCTCCGCGGTGCGCTGGACACGATCCTCGAGATGCTGCGCGATGAACGGCCGGCCCTGCTGCACCAGCGGCGACTGATGCTGCAGGGCGGGGCGCTCCTCGCCGAACTGCGGGCAGAGGGGTCCGAGGTCGCCGACGCAGCCGAGGTGATCCGCACCGCCTGGCTCGCGCAGCCCGCACAGCTGCAAGACGACGCCTGGTCGACGATCCTCGTGGCCCTGCTCGATCCGCAGTCCGACTCGCTCGATGCGGCGCTGCGGTGTGCCGACGGCGACGATGTTCCGGTCACCTTCCGCGTCGTGCTCCGGCTCGAGCGGGCGCGGATGCGGGTGCATGCGGGCGACCGTGCGGGAGCGTCGAGCGTGCTCGCCGAGGCGGCGGATATCGCCGAGGCCCTGGGGCATGCGCAGCTGCAGGCCGCCGTCGCCCGTTTCGCGACCGACGCGGGGCTCGGGCTCCGCCTCGTCGCGGAGCCTTCCGCCGGCGCCGACCCGCTGACAGCGCGGGAGAAGCAGGTGCTCGAGCTCATCGCCGAGGGGCTGAGCAACCGCCAGATCGGCGAGCGGCTGTTCATCAGCGTCAAGACCGTGAGCGTCCATGTGTCCGCCGTACTGCGGAAACTCGGGGTCAGCACACGCACCGAGGCGGCTCTTCTGCAGAAGAATCCGTCGCACAGTGCTTCTGGTCAGCCTGCCGTGGTAGCGTGACTGTGCGCGCGTCTCGGATGTTCCGATTCGGCGTAGGCCGTGTAAACGGCTAAGTCAACAGAAAGTAGAAACACATGGCCACTGGCACTGTGAAATGGTTCAACGCGGAAAAGGGCTTCGGCTTCATCGCTCCCGATGACGGCTCGGACGACCTTTTCGCCCACTACTCGGCTATCGCCGGCTCCGGTTTCAAGGAGCTCCGCGAGAACCAGAAGGTCGAATTCGACGCTGAGCGTGGCCCCAAGGGCATGCAGGCGGCGAACATCCGCGCTCTCTGAGCGCGCGCTGACTTCCTGAAGCCGGCCGGATCCTCACGGATCCGGCCGGCTTTTTCTGTGCCCGCAGCTGCGCGGGGTACCGGGACTCGAAGTGAGGTCGCCCTAACCTCCGTGTTAGATTAGGCCAGGCTTACCAAAGGCTGGGCGCACCTCTCGCGCCGCCCCCTCACCCCGAACCCCGAAGGGAACGCCTGTGCGCACCTCTCGAATCCTCGCCATCGGCGCGGCCGCTGCACTCGCGGTCGGCCTGTCCGCCTGCGCCTCCTCCGCGCCGGAATCGACCGGCACTGCCGGCGGCAACCCGGCCTCGGCGGACGCCTTCCCCGTCACGGTGGAGCACGCCTACGGCGAGACCACCATCACCGAGAAGCCCGAGCGCATCGCGACGGTCGCCTGGGCGAACCACGAGGTGCCGCTGGCGCTCGGCATCGTCCCGGTGGGCATGAGCAAGGCCTCCTGGGGCGACGACGACGACAACGGCGTGCTGCCCTGGGTCGAGGAGAAGCTCGACGAGCTGGGCGCCGAGACGCCGGTCCTGTTCGACGAGACCGACGGCATCGACTACGAGGCCGTGGCCGACACCGAGCCCGACGTGATCCTGGCCGCCTACTCCGGTCTCACCCAGGAGGAGTACGACACCCTCTCCAAGATCGCCCCGGTCGTCGCGTTCCCGGAGGTCCAGTGGGGCACCTCGGTCGACGACATGATCGAGATGAACTCGAAGGCACTCGGCCTCGAGGATGAGGGCGACGCACTGATCGACGAGCTGCACGCCGACGCCGAGGCCGCGCTCGAGGCGAACAGCGAACTCAAGGACAAGAAGGTCCTGTTCGCGTACCTCGATCCGGCCGACCTGAGCCAGATCGGCTACTACACGGCGATCGATACGCGCCCCGGTTACCTGCACGACAACCTCGGTCTGCCGTTCCCGTCGATCGTGGAAGACACCGCAGACACCGAGAAGTTCGACCTGACGGTCAGCGCGGAGGAGGTCGCGAAGTTCGCCGACGTGGACGTGTTCGTCACCTACGGCGACGACGCGCTCATCGCTCAGCTCCAGGCCGACCCGCTGCTGTCGAAGATCCCGGCCATCGCCGAGGGGCGCATCGCGATCCTCCCCAACGCGACGCCGGTCGCCGCGTCCGCGAACCCGTCGCCGCTGTCCATCCCGTGGGGCCTCAGCGACTACCTCGCACTCCTGGCTGCGCCGCTGTCGAAGTAACCGTTCGATCCGCATCAGCGGAGTGAATCCCCAGTGACCTCAGCAACCGTCATCGCCCCCGCACCGGGAGCCGCAGACCTGCGGCGCCCGGTGCTGGTGCGCACCCTCTGGCTGCTCGTGGGGCTCGTGGTCCTGGTCATCCTCAGCATCCTGTCGATCTCGTTCGGTGTGCGCGCGGTCTCGTTCGACGACATCGTCGCGGCCCTCGGCGGCCACACCGACACGATCTCCCAGGCCGCGATCGTCAAGCGCATCCCGCGCACCGTGCTCGCCCTCCTCGTCGGTGCCGCGCTCGCCCTCTCCGGTGCCACGATGCAGGCCGTGACCCGCAACCCCATCGCCGATCCCGGCATCCTGGGCGTCTCGAACGGCGCCTCGCTCGCGGTCGTCTGCGGCATCGCCTTCTTCGGGCTCAGCAACCCCTACGGGCAGATGGGGTTCGCGATCGCGGGGGCCGGGATCGCCGCCGTCTTCGTCTACACGGTCGGCTCCCTCGGGCGCGGGGGCGCGACGCCGCTCAAGCTCGCCCTCGCGGGGGCGGCGACCTCGGCGGCCTTCGCCTCGCTGATCAGCGCGGTGATGCTGCCCCGCGTCGACCTGCTGCAGACGTTCCAGTCCTGGCAGATCGGCGGCGTCGGCGGTGCGGAGTGGCCGCGCATCGCGCTCACCGCACCGGTGCTCGCGGTCGGCGCCCTCATCTGCTTCCTGAGCTCGCGCGGCATGAACTCCCTCGCCCTCGGCGACGACATGGCCAAGGGCCTCGGTGAGCACGTGTTCCGCACGCGCATGATCTCGGCGCTCGGCGCGGTGATCCTCGCGGGAGCCGCGACGGCCATCGCCGGGCCCATCGGCTTCGTCGGCCTCATCGTCCCGCACATGTGCCGGATGCTGGTGGGCACCGATCACCGCTGGCTGCTGCCGTTCTCGGCCATCGCCGGTGCCGCGCTGCTGACCGCGAGTGACATCATCGGCCGCGTGATCTCGCCCTCGTCGGAGGAGATCCAGGTCGGCATCATCACCGCCATCATCGGCGCCCCGTTCTTCATCTGGATCGTCCGTCGGCAGAAGGTGCGTGAGCTGTGAGCACGACCGAGCACACCGAGCACACCCTCGACCGCGCCGATGAGCCGGCATCCGCGCGGATCGCACGCATCGTCGCGGGACGTCGCTCGCGCCACCGCCGCCACGCGATCGCGACGATCGTGCTCGGCATCCTGCTGCTCGTGCTGTTCACGGTCGCCCTCATGGTGGGCAACACGTTCTACCCGCTCGACGAGGTCATCCGAGTGATCCTGGGCGAGACCGTCCCCGGAGCGTCTTTCACCGTCGGCGATCTGCGGCTGCCCCGGGCGATCCTGGCCGTCCTCACCGGGATTGGCTTCGGCATGGCGGGCGTCTGCTTCCAGACGATGCTGCGCAACCCGCTCGCCTCTCCCGACATCATCGGCATCTCGAACGGCGCCGGGGCGGCCGCGGTCTTCGGCATCGTCGTGCTGTCGGTGAACGGGCCGGTGGTGTCGCTGCTCGCCCTCGGCGGTGCGGTCGTGACGGCCTTCGCGATCTACCTGCTCTCGATCAAGGGCGGCTTCGCCGGCACCCGCCTGATCCTGATCGGCATCGGCGTCGCCGCGATGCTGCAGAGCGTCATCTCGTACATGCTGTCGCGCGCGGCGAACTGGGACATCCAGACCGCGATGCAGTGGCTGACCGGAAGCCTCAACAACGCGTCGTGGGAGCGGGTGCTGCCGATGGCGATCGCCGCGGCCGTGATCGTGCCGCTGATGCTGTCGCAGGGCCGCGCGCTCGGCGCCCTGCAGCTCGGGGACGACTCGGCGGCCGGACTCGGGATCCGGGTCAACGCCACGCGCCTGCTGCTCATCCTCGGAGCGGTCGCGCTGCTCGCATTCGCGACGGCGGCCACCGGTCCTATCGCTTTCGTCGCGTTCATGGCCGGACCCATCGCCGCCCGCATCACGGGGCCCGGTGCCAACCTGCTCCTGCCGTCGGCGTTCGTCGGGGCCGTGCTCGTGCTCGGCGGCGACCTGATCGGCCAGTTCGCCTTCGGCACCCGGTATCCGGTGGGCGTCATCACCGGCGTGGTCGGCGCTCCCTACCTGATCTACCTGCTCATCCGCACCAACCGCTCCGGGGGTTCGCTATGACCGTCTCGCACAGCCTGTCCGCCGAAGGCGTGAGTCTGGCCTACGGCGACCGCACCGTCGTCGACGGCCTCGACCTGCAGATCGCCCCCGGCCGCATCACGACGATCGTCGGGGCGAACGGATGCGGCAAGTCGACGCTGCTGCGCTCGCTCGCCCGCCTGCTGTCGCCGACCGAGGGCCAGATCGTGCTCGACGGCAAGTCCGTGCACGCCCGGCCCACCAAAGAGGTCGCCCGCATCCTCGGCCTGCTGCCGCAGTCTCCGGTCGCGCCCGAGGGCATCGCGGTGGCGGACCTGGTCGGTCGGGGACGGCACCCGCACCAGAAGATGCTCGCGCGGTGGAGCACCCACGACTACGAGGTGGTGGCCGACGCCCTCGACGCGACCGGCATCACCGACCTGGCCGACCGCAGCGTCGACGAGCTCTCCGGCGGACAGCGGCAACGCGTCTGGATCGCGATGGCCCTGGCGCAGGAGACCGACATCCTGCTGCTCGACGAGCCGACGACCTTCCTCGACGTCGCGCACCAGGTCGAGGTCCTCGACCTGCTCACCGACCTGAGCGTCTCACGCGGCACCACCATCGTCATGGTGCTGCACGACCTCAACCTCGCGGCCCGCTATGCCGACGAGCTGGTCGCGATGAAGGACGGCCGGGTGCACGCGACGGGCGCCCCGCAGGATGTCGTCACCGCACAGCTCGTCGAAGAGGTCTTCGGCCTCGCCAATCAGATCACCATCGACCCGGTCTCCGGCAAGCCGATGGTCACACCCATCGGGAGGCATCATGTCCGCTGAGACGACCACCACCGAGCGTCCGACCTACATCCTCACCCGCGCCGAGGTGCGCGCCGTCGTCCGCGTCTCGCCCTCGTTCGTGCGCGTGACGTTCGGTGGCGACGACCTGAGTGAGTTCGGCACGCCCGGCGAGGTGTTCGACAGCCGCATCAAGCTGGTCTTCCCGCCGGCATCCTGCATCCTCCCCGAACTCGATCGAGCCTCGGACAACTGGTGGCAGTCGTTCCTCGCGGTTCCGGAGGAAGAGCGCGGCTCCATGCGCACCTACTCCGTGCGCGAGCTGCGGGTCGATCCCGAGACGGGCACCGAGGTGGACGTCGATTTCGTGCTGCACCTCGAGCCCGGGCTCACCGGACCCGCATCGCTCTGGGCGAGCCAGGCGGCGGTCGGGCAGGAGCTCTACCTGGTCGGACCGCGTCGCGGCGTGGACGTGGAGGCGCACGGCGGCGCCGAGTTCGCGCCGGGCACCGCGGCATCGGTCGTGCTGGCCGGCGACGAGACGGCGGCTCCCGCCATCGCCCGCATCCTGGAGGACGCGCCCCGTGACCTGCGCGGAGTGGCCTTCATCGAGGTGCCCTCTCCCGCCGACATCCTGCGCATCGACGTGCCGGCCGGCGTCGAGGTGCACTGGCTCCCGCGCGACGCGGGCGACCCGCACGGTCTGCGCTTGATCCCGGCGGTGCTCGGCTACCTCGGAGACGCCGACGCCGCGGAGGAGATCCGGGTGAAGGACATCGACGGCGAAGACCTGCTCTGGGAGACGCCGGACTACTCCGGCCTCGGGGAAGAGATCGACCGGGCGGATGCTCCGGCCGAGCGCTACTTCTGGATCGCGGGGGAGAGCGGCGTGGTCACCACTCTGCGCCGTCACCTCGTCAAGGACCTCGGCGTCGACCGCGGGCAGGTCGCGTTCATGGGCTACTGGCGCCGCGGCGTCGCGATGCGGGGCTGACATGACGACGACCGCGTCCCACGCCCTGCAGGGCGAATCCCTCGTGCTCGGATACGGCCGTGCCCGGGTGGTGCACGATGTCTCGCTGCGCCTCGCGCCCGGACGGGTCACCGCCCTCATCGGACCGAACGGCAGCGGCAAGTCGACCGTCCTGCGCGCCCTCGCCCGCCTGCACCGCATCGAGGCGGGGAGGGTCCGCATCGGCGGCGACGAGACGCGTGACGCGGCCGCCCTCTCGGCGAAGGAGTTCGCGAAGGCCGTCGCGATGCTCTCGCAGTCGCGGCCGCATCCGTCCGGGATCGAGGTCTCCGACGTCGTGGCGTACGGCCGCCACCCGCATCGGGGCCGTTTCTCTGGCGTCAGTGACGCCGACCGCGCCGCCGTCGCGCGGGCGCTCGAACTGACCGGACTCCGCGCCATGGCCGCCCGCCCCGTCGACCAGCTCTCGGGCGGCGAACTGCAGCGCGTGTGGCTGGCGACCGCGCTGGCGCAGGAGACGGGCGTGCTGCTCCTCGACGAGCCGACCAACCACCTCGACCTGCGCTACCAGGTGGAGACGCTCGACCTGGTGCGCGAGCTCGCCGACGACCACGGCACCGCCCTCGGCGTCGTGCTGCACGACCTCGACCACGCGGCATCCGTTGCCGACGACGTGGTGCTGCTGCACGCCGGTCGAGTGCACGCGGCGGGCACCCCCGCCGAGGTGCTCACGGGCGAGAACCTCTCGCACGTGTACGGCCTGCGCATCGACACCGAGATCGACGACCAGACCGGCCTCGTGCGCGTGCTCCCGCGCGGTCGTCACCACGGTCGGCACCGCGCCCGCGCAGCATCCTGAACCCCCTCACCCCTCCCGGAGGAAGAACCGAATGAAGAAGAAGCCCCTCGCCCTGATCGCCCTCGGCGGCGCGCTCGTGATGGCCCTCGCCGGCTGCGGCACCACTCAGGCCCCCGCCGCCTCCGACTCCGATGCCTCGGCCTCGACGAGCGCGGGCTGCGGCGACGACACCACCGCGACCTCGACGGGCGCCGTCTCCGTCACGGATGACCTCGGCCGCACGGTCGAACTCGACAAGCCCGCCGAGCGGATCGCGGTCCTGGAGTGGCAGCAGATCGAGGATGCGCTGTCGCTGTGCATCACCCCGGTCGCGGTCGCCGACGCCGAGGGGTACAGCACGTGGGTCACCGCGGAAGAGCTCCCGGAGGGTGTGACCGATGTCGGCACCCGCCAGGAGCCGAACCTCGAGACGCTGTTCGGCACCGAGCCCGACCTCGTGATCGTCGAGGTCAGCGCCGCGGACGACCCCATCGTCTCCCAGCTCGAGGCCTACGACGTGCCCGTGCTCGCGACCATCGGTGCGGATGCCGCCGACCCCATCGCGAAGATGCTCGGCACGCTCGATCTCATCGCCCAGGTGACCGGCCGCGAGGAGCGCGCCGAGGTCGTCGCCGACGAGTTCCAGGCGCACCTCGACTCGGCCTCGGCCGAACTCGCGGATCTCGACCTGCCCACGAAGGAGTTCGTGTTCTTCGACGGCTGGGTCGACGGCGGCAACGTCGCGCTGCGCCCGTTCGGTCAGGGCTCGCTGGTCGGTGAGATCGGCGAGAAGCTCGGTCTCGAGAACGCCTGGACCGGCGAGGTCGACCCCACCTACGGCCTCGGCCAGACCGACGTCGAGGGCATGACCACGGTCGGCGACGCCAGCCTGTTCTACACCGGCACCGAAGACCCCGAGTCGGAGAGCTTCATCGACGCCCTGCAGGACAACCCGGCCTGGACCTCGCTGCCCGCCGTGGCCGATGACCGCCTCACCGCGTTCCCCGCCGGGATCTGGACGTTCGGCGGACCGCGCTCCACCCAGCAGATCATCGACGGCTACGTCGAGGTGCTCTCGAAGTGACGGATGCCCTTCGCCTCGACGACGCGGCGGCCACGACGGAACCGGCGCGCCCGGCTCCCGGCGTCGCGCCCGACGAGGCGGAGGGACGCCGGCCGGGCGCTCTGCTGACGGGCATCGGGGTGCTCGTCGCCCTCGTGGTCGTGCTCGTCGCCGTCGCCTGCTGGCATCTCACCCAGGGCACGAGCGGCGCCGTGTTCGCCGATACCGAGGTGCTGTGGGGGTCTCGGGTTCCACGCCTCGCCGCGGGCATCGCCGTGGGGGTGGCGCTCGGCGTGGCCGGCATCCTCCTCCAGTCGCTCGCCCGCAACGCTCTGGCCTCGCCGGACACGCTGGGCGTGACCGCGGGAGCCTACCTCGCAGTCACGGCCCTCGCGGCGTTCGGCATCGCGGTGCCGGTCTGGGCCTCGGGGGCTGTCGCGTTCGCCGGCGGCCTCATCGCCGCGGGGATCGTGCTCGGCCTCGCCGGTGGCGCGGGGTCGTCGACCACGCGGCTGATCCTCGCGGGCACGGCGCTGGCCCTCGCGTTCCAGGCCGGCACCTCGACCCTGCTCATCCTCTTCGACGAGGAGACCAAGGGTCTGTTGGCGTGGGGAAGCGGCAGTCTGTCGCAGCTGGGGCTGACCGCGTTCCTGCAGGCGGCACCGGTCGTGGTCGTGGTGACGGCGGCGGCCCTGCTGCTCGCGCGGCGGTTCGACATCCTGGCGCTCGGCGACGACACGGCATCGTCCCTGGGTGTGCCGATCCGCTCGACGCGGGCCATCGGCATCCTGCTCGCCGTCACGCTCACCGCGGTGTCGGTGACGCTCGCGGGGCCGATGGGCTTCGTCGGGCTGTGCGCGCCTGTGCTCGCCCGCCTGCTGACGCGGGTGGTGCCGAGTCTGAACCGCCACCTGCTCCTGATCCCGGCGGCCGGTCTTCTCGGCGCGATCGTCGTGATCCTCTCGGATGCTCTGCTGCGGGCGATCATCGGGGCCGAGGCGGCGATCCTCATCCCGACCGGTGTCGCGACCACGCTCCTCGGAGCGATCGTGCTCGTGCTCATGGCGCGGCGCCTGCGCGATGCCGGGCCGACGCGAGAGCCTCCGCGGGTGCGGTTCGGCGTGCGCAGCCGACTCCGCTTCCGCATCACCATGGCGATCGTCGTGCTGGGGGTGATCGGGGTGCTGGTCCTCGGCCTGCTCGCCGGGCACACCTGGCTGCTCACCGGCGACATCGCGCTGTGGCTGCAGGGTGAGGCTCCGCCCGCGATCGCCTTCGCGCTGGACGAGCGGGCGCCGCGTATCGTGGCCGCGGTCGTCGCCGGTGGGGCGCTCGCGCTGTCCGGCGCCATCATCCAGGGGGTGAGCCGGAACCCGCTCGCCGACCCGAGCATCCTCGGCGTCACGGGCGGCGGCGGCCTCGGCGCGGTGCTCGTGATCACGAGTGCCGTCTCCTCCACCGCGGGCATGATCGCGGGTGCCATCGCCGGTGCGCTGTTGGCCTTCGCCCTCGTGTACCTGCTGTCGTGGCGCGGCGGCTTGAACGCTGACAGGTTCCTGCTGATCGGCATCGGCGTCTCGTACTTCACCGTGTCGCTCACGACCTTCTTCCTGCTGAGGTCGAACCCCTGGGACACCCCGAAGATCTACACCTGGCTGTCGGGCACCACGTACGGCCGGGTGTGGGAGCAGGTGCTGCCGCTGGCGATCGTGTTGGCCATCGCGCTGCCGTTCGTGGTGATGAGCCGTCGTGAGCTCGACGTGCTGTCGCTCGACGAGGACACCCCGCGGCTCGTCGGCATCCGCCTCGAGCCCGTGCGGCTGACGCTGCTGGTCGTGGCGGCGGTGCTCGCGGCTCTCAGCGTGGCGTGTAGCCGACGCCGAGCACGAGGGTGAGGACGAGCATCGCGCGGATGGCGACCCCGGTGGTGCGGGCGGCGGTGCGAGTGGAGGACATGTCTGGGTTCCTTTTCCGAGCCGGGTCAGAAGCCCGGGATGAGGCTGACGACGAGGTCGATGAGCTTGATGCCGATGAACGGGGCGATCACACCGCCGAGTCCGTAGATGAGCAGGTTGCGCTGCAGGATCTGCGAGGCGCTCGCCGGGCGGTACTTCACGCCGCGCAGGGCGAGCGGGATGAGGAACACGATCACGATCGCGTTGAAGATGATCGCGCTGGTCACGGCGGATGCCGGCGAGTGCAGCTGCATGATGTTGAGCGCGGCGAGTCCGGGGAAGACGCCCATGAACATCGCCGGGATGATGGCGAAGTACTTCGCCACGTCGTTCGCGAGCGAGAACGTGGTGAGCGCTCCCCGGGTGATGAGCAGCTGCTTGCCGATGCGCACGATGTCGATCAGCTTGGTCGGGTCGGAGTCGAGGTCGACCATGTTGCCGGCCTCCTTCGCAGCCGAGGTGCCGGTGTTCATCGCGACGCCGACGTCGGCCTGCGCGAGCGCGGGGGCGTCGTTCGTGCCGTCGCCGGTCATCGCGACCAGGCGTCCGCCCTCCTGCTCGCGGCGGATGAGGGCTAGCTTGTCCTCGGGCGTCGCCTCGGCGAGGAAGTCGTCGACCCCGGCCTCCGCAGCGATCGCCTTCGCGGTCAGCGGGTTGTCGCCCGTGATCATCACCGTGCGGATGCCCATGCTGCGCAGCTCGTCGAACCGCTCGCGCAGACCGTCCTTGACGATGTCCTTGAGGTGCACGACGCCGAGGACGCGGCCCTCCGCGCCGGGGGTCGTCACCGCCACGACGAGCGGGGTCCCACCGCTTTCGGCGACGGTGTCGGTGCGGGTGTTGAGCTCCGCATCCTCGGCGTCGAGCCCGAGCCAGGCGCGCACCGCGGAACCTGCGCCCTTGCGGATCTGCGTGCCGTCGGCGAGGTCGAGTCCCGACATACGGGTCTGCGCGGTGAACGGCACGACCACGGCATCCTCCGGAGCGGTGACGCGGATGCCGCGGGCGGCGGCGAGCTCGACGATCGAGGCGCCCTCCGGGGTGGGGTCTGCGAGCGACGACAGTGCCGCGACCCGCAGCAGCTCGCCGGCGTCGATGCCCGGGAGGGGCAGGACCTCGTGCGCACGGCGGTTGCCGTAGGTGATGGTGCCGGTCTTGTCGAGCAGCAGCGTGGTGACGTCGCCCGCGGCCTCGACAGCGCGCCCCGACATGGCCAGCACGTTGCGCTGCACGAGCCGGTCCATCCCGGCGATGCCGATGGCCGAGAGCAGTGCGCCGATGGTGGTCGGGATCAGGCAGACGAGCAGGGCGATGAGCACCGGGATGCTGACGGGCGATGCCGCGTACGAGGCGATCGGGTTCAGGGCGAGCACCACGACCACGAAGATGATCGACAGGCTGGCGAGCAGGATGTTCAGCGCGATCTCGTTCGGGGTGCGCTGGCGGCTGGCGCCTTCGACGAGGGCGATCATCCGGTCGACGAACGTCTCACCCGGCTTCGAGGTGATGCGCACCACGATCCGGTCGGACAGCACGCGCGTGCCGCCGGTGACGGCGCTGCGGTCGCCGCCCGACTCGCGGATCACCGGGGCGCTCTCTCCGGTGATGGCCGACTCGTCGACGGTCGCGATGCCCGCGATGATGTCGCCGTCACCGGGGATCAGCTCGCCGGCGGTGACGATCACGACGTCGTCACGCTGCAGTTCGGCGGACGAGACCTCGAGGGTCTCGGCGCGCTCGGCGGCAGCATCCGAAGCCGCGTCGTATCCGACCACCCGGCGGGCCATCGTGCTGGTGCGGGTCTTGCGCAGGCTCGCGGCCTGCGCCTTGCCGCGGCCTTCGGCGACGGACTCGGCGACGTTCGCGAACAGCACCGTCAGCCAGAGCCACACCGCGATGCCCCAGGTGAACGGCGCGGGGACAGGGGTGCCACCCGAGTCGGCGGGGCCGCCGAGGAAGGGCTCGGCGATCGCCAGCACGGTCGCGAACGCGGCGCCGACCCAGACCAGCAGCATCACGGGGTTGCGGACGAGGGCTGCGGGGTTCAGCTTGCGCAGAGCCCCGGGCAGGGCCGCGACGAGCTGCGACCAGCCGAAGGAGCGCGCCGGCTGCGCGGGGGCGGATGCCGCAGCATCCTGCTGTTCGGACGGGGATTCAGAAGGCGTGGTGATGAGGGTCATGGTCAGACGAGTCCTTCGGCGAGGGGTCCCAGTGCGAGCACGGGGAAGTAGGTGAGGGCGGTCACGACGACCGTCACGGTGAGGAGGAGGCCGACGAACTGCGGCCGGTGGGTGGGCAGCGTGCCCGAGGTGGCGGGCACCCGCTCCTGCGCCGCGAACGATCCGGCGAGAGCCAACACGAGCACGATGGGGAGGAAGCGTCCGAGCAGCATCGCGACGCCGAGAGCGGTGTTGAACCACGGGGTGTTCGCGGTGAGTCCGGCGAAGGCGGAGCCGTTGTTGTTCGCGGCCGAGGTGAACGCGTAGAGCACTTCGCTCATGCCGTGTACGCCCGGGTTCAGGATGCTGGTGGACTCCACGTCTTCCCGGATGCCGGGGATCGCGAAGCTCAGGGCCGTACCGCCGAGGACCAGTGCCGGGACGACGAGGATGTAGAGGCTCGCGAGCTTGATCTCCCGCGGACCGATGCGCTTGCCGAGGTACTCGGGGGTGCGTCCGACGAGCAGTCCGCCGACGAACACGGCGATGATCGCGAGCACGAGCATGCCGTAGAGGCCCGAGCCGACGCCGCCGGGGGCGACCTCGCCGAGCATCATGTTCAGCATCGGCATCATGCCGCCGAGTGCCGTGTACGAGTCGTGCATCGAGTTGACCGCACCGGTCGAGGTGAGCGTGCTGGCGCTGCCGAACAGCGTGGAGCCGAGGATGCCGAAGCGCACCTCCTTGCCCTCCATCGCCGCTCCGGCGAGCTCGGGTGCGCTGCCGCGGCCGGCCAGCTCGAGCGCCGAGAGTGCGAACGTCGAGATCAGGAAGATCGTGCCCATGACCGCGGCGATCGCGTAGCCCTGTCGGTGGTCGCCGACCATACGGCCGAACGTGCGGGGGAGGGAGAACGGGATGACGAGGATCAGCAGCACCTCCAGCAGGTTCGTGAACCCCGTCGGGTTCTCGAACGGATGCGCGGAGTTGGCGTTGAAGAAGCCGCCGCCGTTGGTGCCGAGGAGCTTGATCGCCTCCTGCGAGGCGACCGGTCCGCCCGGGATGGTCTGGGTGCCGCCCGACACGGTGGTGATGTCGGTGAAGCCCGCGAAGTTCTGGATCACGCCGCCCGCGAGGAGGGCCACCGCACCGATCAGGGCGATCGGGAGGAGGATGCGGCCGAGACCGCGGATCAGGTCGACCCAGAAGTTGCCGATGGTCGCCGAGCCCCGGCGCGCGAGGCCGCGGATCAGCGCGATCGCGATGGCGAGTCCGACCGCCGCCGAGACGAAGTTCTGCACCGTGAGGCCGGCGAGCTGCACGGTGTAGCCCATGGTCTGCTCGGGCGAGTACGACTGCCAGTTGGTGTTCGCGACGAAGGATGCCGCGGTGTTGAACGCGAGTCCTTCGGGCACGGCGGGCAGCCCCAGAGACTGCGGCAGGAACGCCTGCAGCCGCTGCAGCCCGTAGACGAGCAGCAGCCCGACGACCGAGAACGCGAGCACGCTGCGGGCGTAAGCGCGCCAGGTCTGCTCGGAGGACGAGTCGACGCCGATCAGCCGGTAGACGCCGCGCTCGACGCGCAGGTCCTTCGCCGAGGAGTACACACGGGCGATGTAGTCGCCGAGCGGGCGGTAGAGCAGCACGAGCACGACCACGACGGCCGTGAGCTGCAGGATGCCGAACCAGATCGCCGCACCCATCAGAATCGCTCCGGGGCGACGAGCGCGACCACGAGGTAGACGACGGCCGCGACGGCGAGGACGGCCGCGATGATCTCGAAGACGATCATGCGCGGTCCACCGCCTTGGCGACCAGGGAGACGAGGGCGAACAGCGCGAGAGTCAGCGCGATGTAGATGATGTCGAGCACGGATCCGATACAACTCCCGTGCGCGGGCGGATCCGTCGATCCTCACGGTTCCCCTACACCCCCGCCGAGGATGCATACGGGTTGCTCACGGTTCGGCCCTATGCTCACGAGGTGGGGATCAGGAAGCTGCGGATCGGGGCCGGGACGTGGGTCGTCGGCGCACTCGTCGTGGTCGCCCTCGTCTGCGTGCTCACCGGGTTCCTGCCGCGCTCCGATGCCGGGGCGCTCGGCGAGCGGACCGCCCCCGTTCTGGGGTTCGTCGTCGCGATCACGATCGTCGCCGAGCTCGCCCGTGACGCGGCCGTGTTCGACGTCGTCTCGCAGCGTCTCGCCCGCTGGGGTCGAGGACGGGTGCTCGCGCTGTGGGCGCTGGTCGTGGCGCTCGCCGTGGTGAGCACGGTGTTCCTGTCGCTCGACACGACCGCCGTGATCGTCACTCCGGTGGTGGTCGTCCTGGCGCAGAGCATCGGCGTCTCACCCCTTCCGTTCGCGCTGGCGACCGTGTGGCTCGCGAACACGGCATCGCTCGCGCTCCCGGTCTCGAACCTCACGAATCTGCTCGCCGCCCCGGCCATCGGCGACGGGCCGGGGGCGTTCTTCGCGCTGAGCTGGGCGCCCACGCTCGTCGGCATCCTCGTGCCCGTCGCGATCCTCACCGTCATGCATCGGCGCACGGTCTTCGGCGCGTATGAGACGCCGGTGTCACGGCGTCCCGCCGATCCGGCTCTGTTCTGGAGCGCCACCGGCGTCCTTCTCGTCCTGATGCCGCTGCTCGCTCTCACCCACGATGTCTGGATCCCGGCCACGGCCGCTGCCCTCGCGCTGATCGGCCTGTTCGCGGTGCGGCGACCGCGGGCGCTGCGCCTCTCGCTCGTCCCGTGGCAGGCGCTCGCTCTCGCGGCGTCGCTGTTCGTGCTGGTCGAGTCTGCGCACGCGCGGGGGCTCTTCGACTTCCTCACCTCGCCGACGGCGACCGGCGACGCTCCCGGTGACCTGTTCCGACTGGCCGCGCTCGGGGCCGTGAGCGCCAACGCGATCAACAACCTCCCGGCATATCTCGTGCTCGAACCCGCGGCCGGTGACCCCGTCGCGCTGATGGCGCTGCTGATCGGCGTGAACATCGGCCCGCTCATCACTCCGTGGGCCTCGCTCGCGACCCTGCTCTGGCACAACCGGATCGTCGCGCTGGGGGTGACGATCCGGTGGAGCCGCTTCCTGCTGTGGGGAGTGGTGGCCGCGGTGCCGACGGTGCTCGCCGCCGTGCTCGTGCTGTGGCTCGTCTCGGGCTAGCCACGCGACCGGGAGAGCGGGTGCCCGTCGGTCAGTCGGTCGCGAGCGAATCCAGGAACACGCGGGTCTGTGCCGCCAGCTCGGGCGACTGCGTGTGGTGGAGGTAGTGGCCGCCGTCGATC
The DNA here is from genome assembly GCF_018613945.1 of Microbacterium sp. ISL-59. NCBI lineage: Bacteria > Bacillati > Actinomycetota > Actinomycetes > Micrococcales > Microbacteriaceae > Microbacterium > Microbacterium sp. ISL-59. The sequence continues at coordinate 812,416 of NZ_JAGGPG010000002.1, read as the reverse complement.
CCGACGACCTCGCCACGGTCGACACTCGCGGCCTGCGCCTCGTGCAGTTCCCGCCAGCCGGAGACCTCGGCATCCTCGTCGACGATGAACAGCAGCACGGGAAGGTCGCTGGGGAAGGTCGTGCCGCTCACCGCGGCGAAGTTCTCCGAGGCATGGTCCATCTCGTCGAGCAGCGTCGGTGCGGCCGCGTTCCGGGCGCTGAGCACCCGCATCCGGTCCTTCGTCTCGTCGTCGTACGGCAGGCCCTCGTAGGGATCGGGAGCGATCGCGCTCAGCACCCGCGTGACTCCGAGCCCGGAGAGCGTGGCGATGGTCGACGTGGGGATGGGATCGTCCCACCCCGGCTGGTCGGGCACGCTGCTGTCGATGCCGATGAACGCCGTGACCTCGTCGGAGTAGGCGGCGGTGTAGGTGAGGGCGTAGATGCCGGAGATCGAGTGCCCCATCAGCGCATACCGGTCGATGCCCAGCTCCTGCAGCGCCTCGTGCACCTCGCGGGCGATGTTCTCGCCGGTGCGTGGGACATCGGTCTGGTCGCTGAGCCCGGTGCCGAAGGGCTCCACCGCGACCACCCGGTAGTCGTCCTGCAGCTCGGCGATCAGCGGTTCGAAGTCGAGCGCGGGCGCGGCCGTGCCGAGTCCGGGCAGCAGCACGATGGTCTCGTCACCCTCCCCGGCCACGACGACGTTCATGGACTTGCCGTCGACCATCACCGGCTTGCCGTACGGCGTGAAGGCGGTTGTCTCGACCTGCGTCGCGATCACGTTGCCGATCGCTGTGGAGGCGATGGCGAGCACGGGCACCGCCACGATGACTCCGAGGGTGGTGAGGACGACTTTCCAGGGCTTGCGCATGAGGCTCTTTCTCGATCGGCGGATCGGGTTCCGCGTCTGTACCCAGTCCATCCGAGCCCCGGATTCCGCGGAAGTGTCGCCCCGTCACAACCTGGGGTGACTAGTGTCACGGCAGCTCGAGGTCGGCGCGGCCTGGCAGGATGTCGAGCATGAGTGTGATCTACGACTACTTCTCCGCCGCATCCGACGAAGAGGCCGTGAAGGTCCTCGACGTGGAGGGCGGGCCGACCGCGACGGACTCCGGTTTCGACGCCGGCACGCTCGGCGGTATCGATCCCGTCGTGCAGCTCGGCACGCTCGAGGCGCTGCTCACGGGCACCCCGTACGACGACGTGACCGAAGACCCGCGCGCCGGGCACAACCTCGCGATGAGTGACGACTACGACCGGATCGTCATCACGGTGACGGATGCTCTGGCATCCGCGCTCGCCGCAGCCGACGACGCGCGCCTGGCCGAGGTGGCCGAGCCGTGGTCGCAGACCGAGGAGCTCGAGGGTGCAGATCCGGCGCAGTTGGCCGCGTTCGCGCGCGACCTCGCCGCTCTCGCGCGTCGCGCCGCCGCATCCGGCCACCGCGTGTACTGCTGGGCCTGCATCTAGAGACCGATCACGGTCGTTCCCCGTCGACCCGCCGCATCTCCGACGCGAGTGCGCTGTTCGTCTCGGCGAACCGCGCGGTGATGTTGTCGCGCACCTCGGGCGGCTTGTTCTGGCTGAGCTTGGCGCGCGCGTCGAAGCGCGCGACGCGCATCCGCAGGCCGACGGTTCCCTTCGCCGCTCGACGGGTGCCCGGCTCGTCCTCTGACAGATGCCGACCGTGGTCCTGCCCGTTCTCGAAGTGGTCGGTCAGCTGCGTGAGCATGGCGTAGTTCTCCTCCTCGCTGAGGATCTCGGGGGTGCCGTAGAGGTGCGCGGTCACGTGGTTCCACGTGGGGACCAGGTCGCCCGGCGCATACAGGCTCGGTGAGACGTAGTCGTGCGGCCCCTGGATGATCACGAGAACCTCGTGCCGACCGAGTTCGTGGAGCTCATCGTCGGGCCGTCCGAAATGGCTGGCGATCACGATGCCCTCCTCGTCCTCGATGAGCAGCGCGGGGTAGTGCGAGGCGACGAGTCCGGTGCTCGTCGGGGAGACGAACGCCGCCCACGGGTTGCCGCGGATGAGGCGCTTGACCTCGTCGGGGTCGGTCATCAGATAGCGGGGTGTGTGGCGCATCAGGACTCCTCTTCTCGGGGCGGCCGTCCGGTTCGGGGGCGGTCTTTCAGGCGGGTGCGCACCGCGAGTGCGGCGCAGGCGATGACCGCGAGGCCTCCGACGGCGGTGGCCCAGCCGATCGGCTCGCGAAGCAGGAGGGCGGCCCACGCGATGCTCATCACGGGCTGGACGAGTTGGATCTGGCTCACCTGCGCCATCGGTCCGATCGCGAGGCCCCGGTACCAGGCGAAGAATCCGAGGAACATGCTCACCGCGGCGAGGTAGGCGAAGGCGAGCCACTGCACGGGGCTCGCCGCGGGTGGCTGCTGGATCGCCGACACCATGGTCAGGACGCCCATGAGTGGGGCGGCGGCGATCAGCGCCCACGACACCGTCTGCCAGGAGCCGAGCTCGCGGGCGAGCAGGCCACCCTCCGCGTAGCCGATCGCTGCGGCCAGCACGGCTCCGAACAGCAGCAGGTCGGTAGTGGTGAGGGATCCGAGTCCGCCGTTCTGCAGGGCGGCGAACACGACGGCGGCGACCGCGCCGAGGGCCGCGAAGATCCAGAAGGAGCGGTTCGGGCGCTCGCCGGTGCGGACCACCACGGCGACGGCGGTCGCGGCGGGCAGCAGGCCGATCACGACGGCGCCGTGACTGGCGGGGGTCGTGGTCATCGCGAACGAGGTGAGCAGCGGGAATCCGGCCACGACTCCGCCGGCGACGATGGCCAGTCGCCCCCACTGAGTCATCGTCGGCGGTCGCTGACGAGTCGCGGCCAGGGCGATTCCGGCGAGGAGGGCGGCGACGACCGCGCGCCCTGCGCCGATGAACAGCGGGGAGAGGCCGTCGACGGCGATCCGTGTGAACGGGAGGGTGAACGAGAAGGCGGTGACGCCGAGAAGCCCCCACCAGAGGCCGCCGCGCGCCGATAGCACTGTCGATCGCGGCGCGATAACGCTACTCTCTACTTTCATGAGTCAGGATAGCAGTGACCGGATCGTTGCCGGTGTCCGTGCATGGATCACCTCCGCCTCCCCGGGCGCGCGGGTGCCGTCGAACCGTGCGCTCATGGCCGAGTACGGGGCGAGCCCGGTGACCGTGCAGAAGGCGATGCAGCAGCTCGTCCGGCTCGGGCTGGTGGAGTCGCGACCGGGTGCGGGAACCTTCGTCCGCGCGATCCGCACCGCGCGATCAGCCGACTACGGGTGGCAGACCGCAGCCCTCGGCACGGCACCCGCAGGACTCGTGGGCCTGTCGTCCACGCAGCGCACGGTCTCCCCGGAGGCGATCGGGCTCCACTCCGGCTACCCCGCGGTCGAACTGCTGCCGGCGCGGCTGGTGCGGCAGGCGCTCGTGCGCGCCGCGCGCACCGACGAAGCACTGACCCGCTCGCCCGCCGCGGGGCTGCCGGAGCTGCAGGCCTGGTTCGCGGGAGAGCTCGCCGCCACCGCACCCGCCGGCGTCACACCCGCATCGGCGCGGGATGCCCTCATCATCTCGGGCAGCCAGAGCGGGCTGAGCTCGATCTTCCGTGCGGTCGTAGGCCCAGGACAGCCGCTGCTCGTCGAGTCACCCACCTACTGGGGTGCGCTGCTCGCCGCCGCGCAGGCGGGTGTCGTGCTGGTGCCGATCCCCTCCGGGCCCCAGGGTCCCGATCCGGATGACGTGGAGCGGGCGTTCGCGCAGACGGGAGCCCGAGCGTTCTACGCGCAGCCGACGTTCGCCAACCCGACCGGCGCGCAGTGGTCGACAGCGACGGGGGAGGCCGTGCTCGAGACCGTGCGCCAGCACGGGGCTTTCCTGATCGAGGATGACTGGGCGCACGACCTGGGGATCGATGCCGAGCCGCGACCGATCGCCGCATCCGACGACGACGGCCATGTCGTGTACCTGCGCTCCCTCACCAAGAGCGCCTCGCCCGCGCTGCGCGTCGCGGCCGTGATCGCCCGGGGGCCTGCGCGAGAGCGGATCCTGGCCGACCGTGCGGCGGAGTCCATGTACGTGAGCGGGCTGCTGCAGGCCGCCGCGCTCGACGTGGTCACGCAGCCCGCCTGGCGCACGCACCTGCGCGGGTTCCGCGAGCACCTGCGCGCACGCCGTGACCTGCTGGTCTCGAGCCTGGCCGAGCACGCCCCGTCGGCGCAGGTCGAGGGCATCCCGGCAGGCGGCCTGAACCTGTGGGTGCGGCTCCCTGAGGGGACGGATGTCGCACAGGTCGTCCGCGACTGCGAGGTGCGCGGTGTGATCATCGCCCCCGGGTCCGAGTGGTTCCCCGCCGAGCCCTCCGGCTCGTACGTGCGGCTCAACTACGCGAATGCCGACCCTACGCGCTTCGCCGAGGCCGCCGGCATCCTCGGTTCGGTGCTCGCCGGAGTGTGACGAGAGCCGCGGCGCCTACTCTTGCGGCGGACCCCCGGGCCGGTGCGCGCGGCGGCCGTTCACGACCACGGGCCGCCCGGCGCGTTGCTGACCCGGCAGCGGACGGGAGCGGCGGCCGTAGATGAGCTCCGACGAGTCGAGCAGCCAGGGCACGAGGGTGATCGACACCCCGTGCACGAGCATCAGCTGGTTCGCGAGGCGGCGGGCGCGACGGTTGTGCAGGAACGACTCCCACCAGTGCCCCACGATGTACTGCGGCAGGTATACCGTCACGACGGAGGAGCCGTGCTTCTCGCGGTACTGCTTGATGAACTGGGTGACCGGCTGCGCGAACGAGCGGTACGGCGACTCGACGATCACGAGCGGGATGGGCACGAGGTGGTCGGCCCACTCCTGCTGCAGCGTGGCGGCGTCGTCGGAGGCCACGGCCACGTGCACCGCGAGGGTCTTGCCGTGCTTGGCCGCGATCGCATAGTCGATGGCCTTCACGACGGGCTTCTGCAGTCGGTTGACGAGCACGATGGCGAGGTCGCCGGTCGCGCCGAACTTGGTGGTGTCGTCGATCGCGATCTCGTGTTCGACGTCGCGGTAGTACCTCTTCACGCCCAGCATGAGGAACGCGAGGATCGGGATCGCGAAGAACACCAGGTAGGCGCCGTGCGTGAACTTGGTGATCGTCACGATGAGGAGCACGAGCACGGTCATCACCGCACCGGCGGAGTTGATGATGAGGCCGATCTTCGCCGAGCGGCGGTCGGATGCCGATGCTCCGTCGATACCGGATCCTGCCTTGCTTTCGACGGGCCCGCGCAGCACGCGCCGCCAGTGCCGGACCATGCCGATCTGCCCGAGGGAGAACGACACGAACACACCGATGATGTACAGCTGGATCAGGGTGGTCAGCTTCGCCTGGAACACGACGAGCACGGCGATCGCCGCGATGCCCAGCAGGATCATGCCGTTCGAGAACACGAGGCGGTCGCCGCGGGTGTTGAGCGACTTCGGGGCGTAGCCGTCGCGAGCGAGCACGGCGCCCAGCAGCGGGAATCCGTTGAAGGCGGTGTTCGCGGCGAGCAGCAGCACGCACGCGGTCGCGGCCTGCACGATGAAGAAGGCGATGCTGCCGCCGCCGAACGTGGCCGAGGCGATCTGCGCCATCAGGCTCGGCTGCGGGTTCGTGCAGTCGAACCCGATCAGGTCGCACGGGTTCTCGGCGTAGTGCACGCCGGTGATGAGGGCGAGGGCGGTGAGCCCGGCGAACAGGCAGGCGGCGATCGACCCCATCAGCACGAGGGTCGACTGGGCGTTGCGCACCTTGGGTGCCCGGAAGGCGGGCACACCGTTCGACACGGCCTCGACGCCGGTGAGGGCGGAGCATCCGCTCGAGAACGCGCGCAGGATCAGCAGGATCACCGCGGCCTGGCTGAGACTCTCGGCCTGCACGGAGAAGTCCGCACTCGAGGCCACGGGAGCATCGCCCAGGAACGTGCGGATCAGGCCGGTCACGATCATGATGCCGACCGACGCGATGAAGACGTACGTCGGGATCGCGAAGACGAGAGACGCCTCGCGAACCCCGCGCAGGTTCACGACGATGATGAGGATCACGAAGCCGACCGCGAGTTCCACGCGGAACGGGTCGAGGCCGGGCACCGCCGAGATGATGTTATCGACGCCGGATGCGACCGACACGGCCACGGTCAGCACGTAGTCGACCAGGAGGGCCGCGGCGACGATCACGCCGGGGATCTCGCCCAGGTTCTTCGACGCGACCTCGTAGTCGCCGCCGCCCGAGGGGTAGGCCTTGATGAGCTGCCGGTAGCTGAGCACGACCACGATCAGCAGCACCACGACCGAGATCGCGACGAGCGGCGTGAAGGAGAGGAAGGTGAGTCCACCGATCAGCAGGATCATCACGAGTTCCTGCGGCGCGTAGGCCACGGAGCTCAGCGCGTCCGACGCGAAGATCGGCAGTGCCATGCGCTTGGGGAGCAGCTGGTCGTCGACCTGCTGGCTCGTCAGCGGTTCCCCGATGATGATGCGCTTCGCGCGCGGGGGCGCGTCCGCGCTCTCCCTGTTTTCGTTGGACACGTCCGGCGACACTACGCCTGCTGACGGCATCCTCACGCGATCCTCACGGAATCCCTACGGTCGGATGCGGGTCCCTCACGGAATCCTTACGGCCGCGGCTACACTGGCACGCTGTGGAAGATCAGGTGCTGCTCGGGTTCATCGCCATCGCGATCGGAGTGGCTTTCGGCGTCCTCCTGTTCGTGCCGTTCGTGGCGGTCAGCTACCGGCGGCGCGGGCGGCTCGGCCTCGGGCGCACGCTGCTCTGGTTGTCGGCCCTGATCTACTTCTGGGCGATCTGGACGTACACCCTGCTTCCCCTGCCCGACCCGGATACGATCCGCTGCGTCGGGGCGATCACCGATCCGATGTCGGTCGTGCGCGACGTGCAGAAGGCGTTCGCGGCGCCGGGCAACCCGCTGCGGCAGCCGGCCCTGCTGCAGCTGGTGTTCAACGTGCTGCTGTTCCTCCCGCTCGGCTTCTTCGTGCGGGTCCTCGCCGGTCGCGGCATCCTGGTGGCGCTCGCCGCCGGATTCGGACTGTCGCTGCTGATCGAGACGACGCAGCTGACCGGGGTGTGGGGTGTCTACCCCTGCGCGTATCGCTTCTTCGACGTGGGTGATCTGATGACGAACACCCTCGGTGCTGTCGTCGGCTGCACCCTCGCTCTCGTCGTCCCGCGGTCGCTGCGCGGCGCGGAGGCGCGCCCCGACGCCGACCTTCCCCGTCCTGTCACCCGCGGTCGCCGCGCCCTCGCGATGCTGTGCGACTTCCTCGCCTACGGATTCCTGAGCGTGGGCGCCGGCGTGACCGTGCAGGTGTGGCTGGAGTTCGTCGTGAAGGATCGGCCCGCGGTGCTCGACGGCACTCTCTCTTCCGCGGCGGCCACGATCGTCCCGTCCGCACTGTTCCTGGTGCTGATCCTGATCGGCGGGCGTTCGATCGGTGACGTCGCCGTGCAGCTCCGGTACACGGGGTCCCGGCTGCCCGCACCGGTCGCGCGCCTCCTGCGCTGGGCGGGCGGTCTCGGAGGGATCAGCGCTCTTCAGCTGCCCGGCGGGATCTTCGGGTTCGCGTCGGCCGTGCTGTTCCTCGTCGCGGTCGTCCTGCTGTTCACGACCCGCTCCGGGCGTGGCCTGCCCGGCGTCCTCTCCGGGCAACAGCTGGTCGATGCGAGGACGGACGTCGCCTCCCCGCTCCCCGGAGTCCGTCGTATGTGAGTCGTGAGGACATCGGGTATCCACAGCGGTTTCCGATCACGAACGCGTAACGTCGATGCCATGTCGACCGTTCACGTCACCGAGGACACGATCAACCAGGCCCGCGAGCTGCGTGACGAGCTGCAGCGGTTCCTGCGCGAGTACGAGTTCGGGATGCGCGAGGTCGAGACCAAGATCTCGATCCTCCGTGACGAGTTCACGCACGATCACGCGTACAACCCGATCGAGCACGTGAAGAGCCGTCTGAAGTCGCCGGACAGCATCGTCGAGAAGCTCGCCCGCAAAGGCATCGACGAGCCCGACTTCGACCGCATCCGCGCCGAGATCACCGACATCGCCGGTGTGCGTGTGACCTGCAGTTTCGTCGCCGACGTGTACCGGCTGTTCGACCTGCTCACGGCACAGGACGACGTCACGGTGCGCACTGTCAAGGACTACATCGCGCACCCGAAGGACAACGGCTACAAGAGCCTGCACGCGATCATCGAGGTGCCCGTGTTCCTGTCGACCGGCGCGCTGGCCGTGCCGGTCGAAGTGCAGTTTCGCACGATAGCGATGGACTTCTGGGCGAGCCTCGAGCACAAGATCTACTACAAGTTCTCGAACCAGGTGCCCTCGCACCTCGTCGACAGCCTGTCGGACGCCGCGGATGCCGCCTCCGAGCTCGACAGTCGCATGGAGCGCCTGCACCGCGAGGCGCACGGCGTGCCCCAGCGTCAGCTCGCCCCGCCGCCGCCCCCTGCGCCGCGCGCGACACCGCCCGCCCCGGCTGATCCTCGGGTCGTCGGGGTCTAGTCCGCGGCACCCGCCCCCGTCGTCTCTGCTCGCGCCCGCCGCGGCCAATCGCACTTCGCTCGCACGTTTCGTGGCAGCACGTCTGACTGGAGTGCGATTCACCGACGGAAGTGCGACGCGACGGTGCGCTCGACTCAGAGGATCGTCGTGAGCGTCCCGCCGTCGGCGCGCAGCGCGGCCCCGTTCGTCGCCGACGCGCGCGGGCTGGCCAGGTACAGCGCGAGGTGCGCGATCTCCTCCGGCTCGATGAACCGCTCCAGGAGCGACGTGGTGTTGCGCGCGGCGATGGCCTGCTTGAGGTCGGCCGGGTCCATGCCCTGTGCGCGTGCGATCTGCTCGATGGCCCGCGCGACACCCTGCGAGTACGTCGGACCACCGACGATGCTGTTGACGGTCACGCTGGTGCCGCGCGTCGACTTGGCCAGGCCGTTCGCGAGGGCGAGCATGGCCGCCTTGGTCGCGCCGTAGTGCGTCATGTCGGCCGGCACGTCGATCCCCGACTCGCTCGACACGAAGAGGATCCGCCCCCAGCCGCGGGTGAGCATCCCGTCGAGCACATGACGGGAGAGGCGGACCCCGCTCATCACATTCACGTCGAAGTATCGCTGCCACTCCTCGTCGGTGACGTCGGCGAACGTCCGCACGTCGAAGATGCCGACGTTGTTGACGAGGATGTCGATCTCGCCGAGCCGACCGATGAGGTGCCGCACCTGCTCGGCGTCGGCGAAGTCTGCGGCGATCCCCGTGACGTCCGTGCCGGGGCGTAGGGCGCGCAGGGCATCGACTGCGCCGCGCAGGCGCTGCTCATCGCGTCCGTTGACGACCACGTCTGCCCCGGCGTGGAGGAGCCCGGCCGCGATGGCGTAGCCGATCCCCTCGGTCGATCCGCTGACGAACGCGCGCTTGCCGGTGAGTTCGAGTTCCATGTGTGTCTCCTCTGTGCAGTGACTTTCCCGAGCAAGTCAAAATGACTTTCCTGGTCAAGTCAAATCGCGTGAAGCGATACGCTGTGAGGATGACGACGAACGGCGCGATCCCGCCGCTGACGGGCGACGAACTCGAGACCTGGTCGGCGGTGGCGACGGTGCTCGAGTGGCTGCCTGCGGCGCTCGACGCCCAGCTCCAGCGCGATGCGCAGCTCACGCATTTCGAATACGGCGTGCTCTTCGCGCTCGCCCATGCCGAGGAGGGCCAGCTGCGGATGAGCGTGCTCTCGTCGTACGCGAACAGCACGCTGTCACGGCTGTCCCGTGCGGCCACGCGTCTGGAGGGTAAGGGATGGATGCGCCGCGCCCCCGACCCGACCGACGGCCGATTCACCTTGGCGCACATCACCGACAGTGGGCGCGCCAAGGTCGATGAGGCGGCCCCCGGTCACGCGGAGCTCGTGCGCGAGCTCGTGCTCGACAGGCTTACGACAGCGCAGCGCCGGCAGCTGCGGGAAATCTCCCGCCGCATCGCCGGCGGCCTCCGAGCCGAGGGTGGATGGCGCCCGCCCTCTCCCGATCAGGTCTGAGGCCTACGGTCCCGGCGCGCTGGCCGCGGCCAGTCGCACTTCCCGCGGCCGCTTCGCGCCAGATAGGACGACGGAAGCGCGATTCACCGACCGAAGCGCGACGTGCTCGCGAGCGGGCCGCCTCAGCCCTTAGTCTCCCGTCGCTCAGCCGAGCTCGGACGGGTGGGTGAGCCGCCACCACTCGGACGGCGGGTCGACGCTCCCCTTGATCTCGACCGGGGCGGTCACGGTGTGCGGCCCGGCGGTCCAGGTGACGTTCCCCACGACCGTGCCGTCGCGGTAGGTCGGCGGGGTCTTGATGTCCATCGTCGCGACGATCGGGGTGTCCGACCAGGTGAAGATCGCCGCATCCTCGCCGATGACCAGCTGCGCGGTGGAGCCCCAGGGTGTCGTGATCATGCCGACCTCCTGTCCGGATGTCGCGACAGGCACCTCGTGGAAGCCGGTACGGATGCTGTCCAGGGTGGCGAGCACGCTGCCGTTCACGGACTCGCGCGTCGGTCCTCCGAGGATGACGCCGGTCACCGCGAGTGGTTCGTCGGCACCCACGACGAGAGTCGCGGTGTACAGCAGGCTGTACGTGCCGTGGCCCAGGGTGCCCGTCTTCATCCCCGTGATCCCGCTGGTTCCGAGCAGGCCGTTGGTGTTGTACAGCTGGCCGGCGCCGGGGAGGGAGATCGACGGGGTCGCGACGATCTGAGCGATCGTCGGATTCGCCGCGGCCAGCTTCCCGATGGCCAGGAGGTCGGCAGTCGTGCTCGTATTGCGCGGGCTGATGCCGGTGGGCTCGGTGATCGTGGTGCCCGTCAAGCCGTGGGCGGAGAGCCAGTCGCGCGTCGCGCCGAGGAACGCGTTCTGCGATCCGAAGATCCGGGAGGAGAGCCCTTCGGCGTAGTTGCTCGCCGAAGGGATCAGCATGGCGGCCAGGGCATCGTGCAGTGACATCGAGGTGCCCGTGGGCATGGGGGCGATGGTCGCGCCCTGCACGTAGTACCGGTCGTAGAGGTCGTGGTCGGACTTGCTGAAGGTGATCGTGGGGCCGGGGTCGTCGGCGGAGGTGAGCGGGACGGCGTCGAGGATGACCAGCGCGGTGATGAGCTTGGTGATGCTCGCGATGGGGAGGGGGTCGCCGGTTCCGCTCGACGACCAGGTTCCGCTCGCGCCCTCACCCAGGAACTCGTCCGCGCCGGAGATGCTGATCGCCGAAGCGCCCGCGGGAACCGCCGCGATGGACGCGGCACCGCCGACCGGCACCGGGGGTATCTGCGTCGTCACCGCCGGCGGTTTCACCGGCGCGGTGAGAGCCCACGCGATGTACCCTCCGGTCGCAGCCAGCAGCAGCACCACGCAGGCGGCGGTGATGAGAAGCCCCCGGCGTCTGCGTCGCCTGTGGGCCACCGGATCGAGATCACGAGGGGAGGCGAACTCCTGCTCGCGGGTCATCAAATCCGCGAAGTCGGAGAGATCGTCCGCGGGTGGATTCGGCGCGGTCAACGACAGGGCCCGTCACCGATGGCGTACGGCATGAGCACGAGGTACCTCCAGGAAAGTCCGCTCCGACCTCGAGGCAGAGCCCTTCCGAGGAACCATGTGGTCATCATGGCGGACATCCGATGCGCGGCGCTATCGGCCATTCGGGGGACATCCGCTCACGCGCGCCGCGCCGGCCACGGAGATCCGCACCTCCGTCGGCCATTTCCCGCCCGAAAGTGCGACGGGAGCGCGTTTCTCCGACGGGAGCGCGACCCCGGCAGCGCAGCCGAGCCGAGCCCGCGGTCTAGCCGAGGAACTCCCGCGCCGCGGCCGACAGTGCCGTGACGCCGACCTCGATCGTCGGGTGGATCTCCGGGGCGAAGAACGGGGAGTGGTTGGTCGGGATGTCCTTCTCGAGGCGCCCGGCCGCGCTCGCCTCGGCGAAACGGACCGGGTCGATGCCGCCCCAGAACCAGAACACCAGCGGCGCTCCGGCATCCCGCGCGAACCACGAGACGTCCTCGCTGCCGGTGAACATGCCGGGATCGATGACGGATGCTTCGCCGAGGGCACGCTGCAGTGCTGCGGTCACCCGCGCCGTGGCATCCTCGTCGTTGATCGTGGCCGGAAGGGTGTGGTCGGTGCGGATCTCGGGCTCGCGCTCGGCACCGGAGGCCGCGGCCTCGGCGCGCACGATGCGCTCGACGCTCGCGAGCACCTTCTCGCGCGCCTCTTCGTTCGGGTAGCGCAGGCTGAGTTCGAGCTTCGCCTCCGCGGGGATGATGTTGTTCTTGAGCCCGGCGTGGATCGAGCCGACCGTCACGACGGCCACGCCCTGCGGGTCGATCTCGCGCGAGGTGATGGTCTGCAGGCGCATCACGGTCGCCGCGGCCATGACCACCGGGTCGATCGTGGCGTGCGGGCGGGAACCGTGACCGCCGCGCCCGTGCAGCGTCACGGTCAGACCGTCGGATGCCGCCATCTGGGTGCCGCTGCGCACGCCGATGATGCCGGCGGGCAGCGGGGTCACGTGCTGCCCGAGCACGATGTCGGGCTTCGGGTAGCGGTCGAGGATGCCGGCGTCGAGCATCGCCCGCGCGCCTGCGCCGTACTCCTCGGCAGGCTGGATCACCACGACGAGAGTGCCCGACCACTGGTCGCGTTCGGCGACGAGCTTCTCGACGGCGCCGATCATCGCGGTGACGTGCATGTCGTGGCCGCAGGCGTGCATGACGGGGACGGTCGTCCCCGCGGGGTCGACGCCGTGTGCGGTGCTGGCGTAGGCGAGCCCGGTCTGCTCCTCGACCGGCAGCGCGTCCATGTCGGCGCGCGCCCACACGACCGGCCCGTCGCCGTTGCGCAGCACGCCGATGACGCCGGTGACGCCCACGCCTTCTTCGACCTCGAGACCGAGATCGCGCAGGTGCTGGGCGGCGATGCCGGCGGTGCGCGTCTCCTGGAACGAGAGCTCCGGATGCTGATGCAGGTCGATGTACAGCGCTTCGAGGTCGATCGTCATGGCCCGAGCCTAGCGGTGACGCCCGGTCGGATCAGGGGTGGCTGTAGGTCGACAGCTCCGGCCCCGGATGCAGCACCGCGTTCACGATCGCCCGGATCGCGAACTCGCTCGCCCCGCCCAACTCGACGGTTCCGGGGTGCAGGAGCCACTGCAGCTGCAGCCCGTCCATCACCGCCAGGATCGCCGCCGCCGCGTCGGCGATCGTGTCCGGGTCGCGCACGCCCTCCTGGGCGCACAGCTCGTGGAAGGCGGCGGTGACCTCGCGCCGGAGGGTCGTGTACCGATCCTCGAAGTACTCGCGGCCGGGGTGGTCGTCGGTCACCGATTCCGACGAGAGCACGGTGTACGCCTGCACGATGCCGGGGCGCCGCTCGTTCGCGTACGCCGTGCGCACCAGGTGCAGGAAGAGCTCGGGGCCGCCGGGGATGTGCTTCTCGGCGAGTTCGGCGACGTCCGTCTGATCGCGATACGAGAGCACCTCGAGCAGCAGCTTCTGCTTCGACCCGAAGTGATGGAGCACCCCGGCATGGGTGATCCCGACCTGATCGGCGACATCGGCGAGGGTGCCGTTGGTCGAGCCCTTGTTGCCGAAGATCTCGACCGCTGCCTTGAGGATCTGCTCGCGTTTCGCGAGGGTCGCCGGGCGCACGCGGACGGTCTGGTCACTGTCTGCCATCGCCGCTTCCTCTCTCTCGCGAGCCGTGCTTGCGATCCAACTTACTCCTCGGTAACCTCACGGAAGCTTACTTTCTCGACAGTAAGCAAATCACGACGGCCGGCGGACCCCCATCCACCGGTGACACAGCACAACGACCGTGCCCAAGGAGAAGCAATGAAGCTCAGAAAGTCTCTGATCGCGGCGACCGCGATCACCGCCCTCGGAATCTCGGCCCTCGCCGGATGCTCCGCTGGAGGGAACGACGACTCCGGCAGTGCTGCCGGCGGCGCCGCCCTCACGATCGCGAAGCCCGACGGCGCGATCACCACCGAATCCAACAACCCGTTCGTGGGCGACTCGTCCGCCTCGAAGTACGGCTACGGCAAGGTGATCTTCGAGACCCTCGCCCTCGTGAACCAGACCGGCGACCGCGGAGTCACCCCCTGGCTCGCCGAGAGCATCGAGTGGAACGACGACTACACCGTCCTCACGGTCGTGCCGCGCAAGGATGTCACCTGGAGCGACGGCGAACCGTTCACCGCCGACGACATCGTCTACTCGTACGAGCTCGCCTCCACGCCCGCGCTCGACACGGCCGGCCTCCAGCTCGACAGCGCCGTCGTCGAGGGGGACAACGTCGTCCTGACCTTCGCCGCGTCGAAGTACGTCAACCAGGCCCGCGCCCTGCACGTGCCGATCGTCCCGAAGCACATCTGGGAGAACCTCGACGACCCGGCCACGAACCCCGTCAAGGGCGACGACCTGGTCGGCACCGGTCCCTACGTGCTGTCGAACTGGTCGACCGAGTCGGTCACGCTCGACGCCCGCGACGACTACTGGGGCGGCGACCTCTCGGTACCCCAGCTGCACTACGTCTCGTACGGCGACAACACCGCGCTGACCACCGCTCTCGCCAACGGCGACGCCGACTGGGCGCAGGCGTTCATCCCGCAGATCGAGGAGCAGTTCCTGTCGGTCGACCCCGAGCACAACAAGTTCTGGGCAGCTCCCACCACCGGCTCGGCGACGCTGTTCATGAACCTGCAGCGGAAGCCGTTCGACGACCCGGCCTTCCGTCAGGCGCTCGCCTGGGTGATCGACCGCGACGCCTACGTCGACATCGCCCGCGAGGGTGCCAGCGAGGCCGTCTGGTCGGTGACCGGACTGTCGTCGATCCTCGAAGACGAGATCCAGCCCGAATTCAAGGACGTGGACTACTCGGTCGATGCCGAGAAGGCGCGCGACCTGCTCGAGACCGCCGGCTACACGTGGAAGGACGACGCGCTGATCGACCCCGACGGTGCGCCCGTCTCGTTCACGCTCTCGGTCCCCTCGGGGTGGAGCGACTGGAACACCGCGCAGGAGCTCATCGCCGAAGACGTGACCGATGCCATCGGCGCCGAGGTCAAGATCGACATGCCCGACTGGGGCGGATGGGCGGACCCGCGCGACAACGGCACCTTCTCGGCGATCATCCACTGGCTCGAGGACAGCGGCACGGCCTACGGCCTCTACACCTCGACCATGGACCCGCGCTGGATCTCGGACGGCAAGGCCGGCTTCAACTTCGGTCGCTTCGACGACCCCGAGGCCACAGCGGCGCTGAACTCCTACGCGAACGCCTCATCGGATGAGGAGCGCACCGCGGCACTCGACACGCTGCAGACGATCTTCTCCGAGCAGGTGCCGGCCATCCCGCTGGGCGCGCACCCGCTGCTGGGCGAGTTCAACACCCGCAACTACGTGGGCTGGCCGTCGGAGGAGGACCCCTACGCCTCTGCCGACCCGACGCAGCAGAACATCGTGCAGATCCTCACGAAGCTGAAGCCCGCCGAGTAAGCACCATCCTGCAGGGGAGCCCGCGGCCCGCAGCGGCGCGGGCTCCCCTGTCAGGTCGACGAAGGACACCCCCATGCCAGACCCCCTGCTCAGCGTGCGCGACTTCTCGGTCGTGTACGACGTCGATCCGCCCGTCGAGGCGGTGAAGAACGTGACCCTCGAACTGCAGCGCGGCGAGATCCTCGGTCTCGCCGGTGAGAGCGGATGCGGCAAGACCACGCTCGCCTACGGAGTGCAGCGCCTGCTGCGCGCGCCCGCCGTCATCACCAGCGGCAGCGTCACCTTCCACGATGCGACCGGCGTCGACATCGACATCAATGCGCTCGACGTCGATGCCATGCAGCGGTTCCGCTGGGACAAGGTGTCGATGGTGTTCCAGGGGGCGATGAACGCCCTGAACCCGGTCGCGACGATCGGCTCGCAGCTGGAGGACGTGTACGAGATCCACCGCCCCGACATGAACCGCAAGCAACGGCGGGCCGAGGCCGAGGAGCTGCTCGAGATCGTGAAGGTCGGACGCCAGCGCATCCGGTCCTTCCCGCACGAGCTGTCCGGCGGCATGCGTCAGCGCGTGATGATCGCGATGGCCCTCGCCCTGCGGCCCCAGCTCATGGTGATGGACGAGCCGACCACCGCGCTCGACGTGCTGGTGCAGAGGGAGATCCTGAAGCAGATCTCGCAGCTGCGGCACGAGTTCGGCTTCTCGGTGATCTTCATCACCCACGACCTTCCTCTCCTTCTGGAGATCAGCGACCGGATCGCGATCATGCGCGAGGGCGAGATCATCGAGCTCGCCACGGCCGAGCGCATCTGGACCCAGCCCGAGCACGAGTACACGAAGACGCTGCTGTCGTCGTTCCCCCGGCTGACCGGGGAGAGAGGGGTGCTGGTGCGATGACCACCCTCGAATTCCGGAACGTCACGAAGGCGTACAACGTCCGCGGCGCCGGCCAGATCAAGGCGCTCGACGACGTGAGCTTCACCCTCACCTCGGGCCAGACGATCGGCCTGGTCGGCCAGTCCGGCAGCGGCAAGTCCACGATCGCGAAGATCCTCACCCAGCTCGAGACCCCGACCAGCGGCGAGGTTCTGCTCGACGGCACGCCGATCCCCCGTCGCGGCAAGGGGCTGCGGAAATACCGGCAGCAGTTGCGCATGGTGTTCCAGGACCCGTTCGCCTCGCTCAACCCGTACCACTCGATCCGCTACCACCTGGAGCGCCCGATCCGCCTCGACGACGTGGTGCCGAAGAAGGAGACCGAGGACGAGGTGCGCCGGCTCCTCGACCGCGTGCGGCTGGATGCGGATGCCGTGATCGACCGCCGCCCGCACGAGCTCTCCGGCGGACAGCGGCAGCGCGTGGCGATCGCCCGCGCCCTGGCCTCGCGTCCCTCGCTCCTGGTCGCCGACGAGCCCGTCTCGATGCTCGACGTCTCCATCCGCCTCGGCGTGCTGAACCTGCTCGCCGACCTGCAGCGCGAAGAGGGGCTCGGCGTGCTCTACATCACCCACGACCTGGCGACCGCCCGCCACTTCAGCGACGAGATCATGGTGCTCAACCAGGGACGTGTCGTGGAGTACGGCGCCGCCGACGATGTGATCCTCAATCCGCAGGACCCGTACACGCGCGAACTACGATCCGCTTCCCCCGACCCGGACAAGTTCTTCGCACAGGCAGCATCGACCGGAGGCGCACTGTGAGCACCGCGTTCCCCCAGCTCGACGACAACGACCTCGTCGCGCGCGACGCCCTCGAGGTCGGCACCACCGCGACCACGGCCGAGCGCGGAAGCCGGAAGGTCCCGTGGCGCTTCTTCGCCGGACGAGCGGGCTTCTACCTGTTCACGCTGTGGGCGGCCATCACGATCAATTTCTTCCTCCCGCGGCTCATGAAGGGCGACGCGGTCAGCTCCTACCTCGCGCGCAACCGCAACGTGAGCCCCGAAGCGGCCGATGCGCTGCGCATCCTGCTCGGGATCGACACCGACAAGTCGATCTGGCAGCAATACATCGAGTACTGGGGGATGCTGCTGCGAGGCGACCTCGGCATCTCGACCCTGCACGGTCTGCGCCCGGTGGCCGAGGTGCTCGCCGCCGCGCTGCCGTGGACGCTGGGACTCGTCGGCATCGCCACGATCATCTCGTTCACGATCGGCACGGTCGCGGGTGCGATCGTCGGATGGAAGCGCGGCAGCAGGCTCGACGCGATCATCCCGGTCACGACGTTCTTCAACACCATCCCGTACTTCTGGCTCGGGCTCATCGCCATCGCGATCTTCTCGTCGACCCTGAAGTGGTTCCCCTCCTCGCACGCCTATGACAAGGGGCAATCGCCGGAGTGGAGCTTCGACTTCATCGGCCAGGTGATCATGCACGGCACCCTGCCGGCGCTGACCATCGTGGTCGCCTCGCTCGGTGGCTGGGTGCTCGGAATGCGCAACATGATGCTGACCGTGCTCGACGACGACTACATCACCGTCGCGCAGGCGAAGGGCATGCCCAACAAGCGGGTGCTCTGGGGCTATGCCGCCCGCAACGCGGTGCTGCCGCAGATCCAGAGCTTCGCGCTGTCGATCGGCTTCATCGTCGGCGGCACGATCGTGATGGAGATGGTCTTCAGCTACCCGGGTGTCGGCAAGCTCCTGCTCGACGCGACCAACGCCAAGGACTTCGCCCTCATGCAGGGCGTGTTCCTCGTGATCACGCTGTCGGTGCTCGTGGCCAACATCCTCGCGGATGTCGTCTACGCCTACCTCGACCCGCGCACGCGCCAGATGGAGTCCTGACATGACCGTTCCCACCACCGCAGCGAGCACCGCGCCCGACGGATCGGCCGTCGTCTCCGGCATGCCCGAGACCGCGACCCTCCGCACTCCGCCCGCCGGCGCACCGCCGCGCAAGACGTTCTGGTCCCAGCTCGCCCAGGCGTTCGCGATGTTCCGCAACCCCAAGTCGATCGCCGGGCTCATCATCCTCGGGGTGTTCGTGCTCGTCGCGATCCTCGCGCCCTGGATCGCCCCCTACGGGCCGACCCAGAAGGACCGCACGGCGCTCCGCCAGCCGCCCTCCTGGGAGCACTGGCTGGGCACGACGCACATGGGGGAGGACGTGCTGAGCCAGATCATCTACGGCACCCGCGGCGTGATCGTCGTCGGCTTCCTCGCCGCCTTCATCGCCACGATCATCGCCATCACGATCGGTGTGATCGCCGGCTACGTGCGCGGCTGGAAGAGCGAGTCGCTCTCGGCGCTGACCAACGTGTTCCTGGTGATCCCCGGCATCCCGCTGATCATCATCATCGCCTCGCAGTTCGAGAACCCGCCGCTGATCGTGATCGCCGCGGTGCTCGGGCTCACCGGGTGGGCGTGGGGTGCGCGCGTGCTGCGCGCCCAGACGATGTCGCTGCGCAACCGCGACTTCATCCAAGCTGCCCGGGCCAACGGCGAGCCGCTGCGCCGGATCATCACCGTCGAGATGCTGCCGAACCTCATGGCGCTCATCGCCTCGAGCTTCGTCGGCACCGTGACGGCGGCCATCCTCGGTCTCACGACCCTGGCCTTCATCGGCGTGATCCCGGTGAGCAACCTCAACTGGGGCACCATCCTGTTCTGGGCGCAGCAGAACGGCGCGTTCCCGCGGCTGTGGTGGTGGTACGTGCCCGCAGGGCTGTGCATCGCCATCATCGGCGTCGCCCTCTCGCTCATCAACTTCGGCATCGACGAGTACGTCAACCCGCGCCTGCGCTCCGCCGGAGAGCGGGCCAGGGCGATGAAGAAGAAGGGGCTGAACGTGAACGACGCCGTCACGGCCGTCCGCAGCGTGCCCCTGCCGCAGAAGAGCCCCGATCCCGTAACGTCGGCGGCCTCGCACGACACCTCCGACTCCTCGAAGACCTCGACCCAGAACACGAAGTGATGACCTCTCAGACCCTGACCACCGTTCTTCCCTACCAGGACCCCGCCCTCTCGATCCCCGAGCGCGTGGACGACCTCCTCAGCCGGATGACGCTGGAGGAGAAGGTCGGGCAGATGCTGCAGCTCGACGCGCGCGACGACCTCGACGACCACATCGCCCGGCGGCACGCCGGCTCGATCCTGCACACCTCTCCCGAACGCATCCTGCAGGCCAACGAGCTGACGGCGCAGACCCGGCTCCGCATCCCGCTGCTCGTGGCGGAGGACTGCATCCACGGGCACTCGTTCTGGCCGGGGGCCACGATCTACCCGACCCAACTGGGCATGGCCGCGTCGTGGGACGCCGACCTGCTCGAGCGGGTGGCCCGCGCGACGGCGGAGGAGGTCGCGATCACCGGCATCCACTGGACGTTCTCGCCCGTGCTGTGCATCGCCCGCGACCTGCGCTGGGGTCGCATCAGCGAGACCTTCGGGGAAGACCCGTTCCTGATCGGCGAGCTGGCATCAGCGATGGTGCGCGGTTACCAGGGCGACGGCCTCGACGACCCCACCGCGATCCTCGCGACCGCCAAGCACTTCGCCGGATACTCCGAGACCCAGGGCGGGCGCGATGCGAGCGAGGCCGACATCTCGCGGCGCAAGCTGCGCTCCTGGTTCCTGCCGCCGTTCGAGCGCGTCGCCCGCGAGGGATGCCGCACGTTCATGCTCGGTTACCAGACCACCGACGGCGTGCCGATCACGACCAACGACTGGCTGCTCAGCGACGTGCTGCGCGGCGAGTGGGGGTACACCGGCACGCTCATCACCGACTGGGACAACGTCGGACGCATGGTGTGGGAGCAGCGGATCCAGCCCGACATCACGCACGCGGCCGCTGCGGCGGTGCGGGCCGGCAACGACATGATCATGACCACTCCCGCCTTCTACGAGGGGGCGCTGGATGCCGTGGCCCGCGGAATGCTCGCCGAGGACGCCTTCGACGCCGCAGCCGCCCGCATCCTCACGCTCAAGTTCGAGCTCGGACTCTTCGAGAACCCGCGGTTGCCGGGCGACGAGCTGGATGCCGTGGTCGGCAGTGTCGCGCACGCCGAGCTGAACCTCGAGACGGCCCGCCGCTCGATCGTGCTGCTGGAAAACGACGGGGTGCTGCCGCTCGACGCCGCCGCGCCGCTGAAGATCGCGGTCACCGGCCCGCTCGCCGACGACGCGCAGACGCAGCTCGGCGACTGGGCCGGCGGCTCGGGTCAGGCCGGGTGGCTCGACGGACAGCCGCGCGAGATGATCACGACCGTGCTCGACGGGCTGCAGGCGATCGACGGGTGGAGCGTCACCCACGCCCGCGGTGCCGACATCCTCACGCTCGAGGAAGACCCCAAGGGGCCGTTCTTCCCCGACAAGCAGCCGCGGCCCCCGGTAGTGAAGGCCTGCGAGCCGGATGCTGCGCTGATCGCGGAAGCTATGGCTGCGGCATCCGACTCCGACGTCGTCGTGGCGGTCGTGGGCGACCGGATCGAACTCGTCGGCGAAGGGCGGTCGACCGCGACGCTCGAGCTGATCGGCGGGCAGAACGCGCTGATCGACGCCCTCATCGCGACCGGGAAGCCCGTCGTCATCGTGCTGCTCGCCTCGAAGCCGCTCGTGCTGCCGGCATCCGCATCCCGGGCCGCCGCCGTGATCTGGGCCGCGAACCCGGGCATGCAGGGTGGGCGTGCGCTCGCCGAGATCATCTCGGGGGCCGTCGAGCCGTCGGGCCGGCTGCCGATCTCGTTCGCCCGCCACGTCGGCCAGCAGCCGACGTACTACAACCAGATCCGCGGACAGCACGGCGACCGCTACGCCGATCTCACGCAGTCGCCCGCCTGGGCGTTCGGCGAGGGCCTGTCGTACACGACGGTGGAGTACTCCGACCTGGAGCTGGAGGCGACCTCGCTGGGGGAGTCCGACACCATCGTCGGGCATGTCACGGTGGCGAACACCGGCACGCGGCCGGTGCGCGAGACGGTGCAGGTCTACGTGCGCGACTCCGTGACGAGCGTGAGCTGGACCGACAAGGAGCTGAAGACCTACCGCCAGGTCGACATCGCACCAGGGGAGTCCGCCCGCGTGCGCGTGGAACTGCCGGTCGCCGACTGCTCGATCGTCGATGCTGCCGGGACGCGTCTGGTCGAGGCCGGCGCGTTCGAGCTGCTGGTCGGCCCGAGCTCGCGCGACGACGTCCTCCTCTCCGCCGACTTCGAGGTCGCCTGACCCGGCGGCATTCGTCTTCCGGGGTTGCCCCGAAGGTGCACCCGCGTTCCGGTATGCAGGCCGAGCGCGCGACATCGACACCTAACCTTGGACGATGAACTCGCTCGTGCTGCAGGCGTGGGGAGACGAGTCTTACCGAACAGCGGGCGTGGAGCGGCCTTCCTACCTCCTGGGTGCCGCGATCGCAGATGCCTCACGCTGTGAAGACATGCGTGCCCGACTCCAACGTCTTCCTCGACGCGGACCGAAACTCCATTGGCGAAACCAGGACAGACGCGCCAGGGATGCATCCATCGCGACGATCGCGGATTTCGACGCGTACCACGTCATCGTTATAGCAGCGCCGGTTGATTCTCGTCGGCAAGAACGTGCTCGCGCGCTCTGTCTTGAGAGGCTCGCATGGCAGCTCGACGGGCAGGGCGTGCAACTACTCACGCTCGAAGCGCGTCCGCACCAGCTGATGCAAAGAGATCTCCGAACCGTCGACGCGTTGCGGGGTAAGCGGGCTCTCCCTGAGGGGCTTCGGATCGATCATGCGCAGCCCAGCGAAGAGCCGATGGTCTGGATTGCCGATCAGGTTCTCGGTGCACTGGGGGAGAAGATGTCCGGTGGCCGGAGTGACTGGTTCGATGCCGTGAGTCCATCGACCACCATCGAACAGGTCGAGCTCTAGACGCGCGAAAGCCGGGTCCCGTCCAGAGGGGCGGGGGTCCCGGCTTCTACTTCCCTACCTCCAGCGGGGGCGGGCTGCGACCATTCTACGTCTTTCACAGGCGTAGTGCTCCGTCGATCTACGAAGCCTGCTCCTCAGTCCTGCAGCCGCTGCGGACCGGCGCCCTGCGTCGCGAGGGCGTCGTCGGGGTTGAGAAGGCCGCACGCCTTCATCGACAGGCAGCCGCAGCCGATGCATCCGGTGAGTTCGCGTTCGAGGCGCTCGATGCCCTCGCGGCGCTTCTCGAGCTCGCGCTTCCAGCGGCGTGAAGCCTTCTGCCAGTCGGCGTGGCTCGGGGTCTCGGTCAGCGGCACGTCGGCGAAGGCGGTCTGCACGTCGGACAGCGGGATGCCGAGGCGCTTGGCGACCGTGATGAGCGAGACCCGCCGCAGCATGTGCCGGGCGTAGCGGCGCTGATTGCCGGGCGTGCGGGTCGAGGCGATGAGGCCGAGGGTCTCGTAGAAGTGCAGGGCAGAGGCGGCGACGCCTGTGCGTCGGGTCATCTCGCCGATCGTCAGCGGCTCGTCGGGTGCGTGCGGGCTCATCCGGAGACCTCTCCCTCGATTTGACTTCAAGTGTACTTGAGGTTTTACGGTTGTCCTGTAGCCCCGAAAAGGGCCGATCTACCCGAACGAGGACAGCGTGACCCGAACGAAGACCCCGCGATGACCTATGTGATCGCTCTGCCGTGCGTCGATGTGAAGGACAAGGCCTGCATCGACGAGTGCCCCGTCGACTGCATCTACGAGGGTGAACGGTCGTTGTACATCCACCCCGACGAGTGCGTGGATTGCGGCGCCTGCGAACCGGTGTGCCCGGTCGAGGCCATCTACTACGAAGACGACCTGCCCGACGAATGGCAGGACTACTACAAGGCGAACGTCGAGTTCTTCGACGAGATCGGCTCGCCCGGAGGCGCCGCCAAGACGGGGATGCTCGCCTTCGACCACCCGATCATCGCCGCGCTCGCACCCCAGGGGGAACACGCATGACCGTCGCCGAACCGCGCATCGCCATCGTCGGAGCAGGGCCGGCCGGCATCTACGCCGCCGACATCCTCCTCGGACTCGCCCCGACCGCGTCGATCGACCTGTTCGAGAAGCTTCCGGCGCCCTACGGCCTGGTCCGTTACGGTGTCGCCCCGGATCACCCGCGCATCCGCAAGATCACCGATGCCCTGCACGACGTGCTCGTGAACCCGCGCATCCGGCTGCTGTGCAACGTCGAGATCGGCGTCGACGTCGCGATCGAAGACCTCCGCGCAGCATACGACGGCGTCATCGTCGCAACGGGCGCCGACCTCGATGTGCACCTCGACATCCCCGGTATCGACCTGCCCGGATCCTTCGGCGCGGCCGATTTCGTGTTCTGGTACGACGGGCATCCCGATGCGGCGCGCACCTGGCCCCTTGAGGCGGAGTCGGTCGCGGTGCTCGGGGCGGGCAACGTCGCCCTCGACGTGACGCGCATCCTCGCGAAGCACGCCTCGGCGCTGACCCACACCGACACTCCGGATACCGTGCTCGATCAGCTCGCCGCCAGCCCGCTGCGCGACGTGCACCTGTTCGCCCGGCGCGGTCCTGCTGACGTGCGGTTCTCGGCGATGGAGCTGCGCGAGCTGGCCGAGCAGGACGACGTCGACGTGATCGTCGACCCGGATGAGCTCGCCCTGGACGAGCACGCCGAGCGGATGGTCGCGCAGTTCTCCCAGCGCCGCATCATCGTGCGCACCATGACCGAGTGGGCCGCGCTCGACCCGGCGGGCCGCACGGCTTCACGCCGCATCCACCTGCACCTGCGCCAGCGTCCCGTGCGCCTCCTGGGCACGGACCGCGTGACCGGCATCGAGATGGAGCGCACGGCATCCGACGAGCTGGGCCGGATGGTCGGCACCGGCGAGCTGCTGCGTTACGACGTCGGAGCGGTGTACCGGGCAGTGGGCTATCGTTCGACACCCGTTCCCGGGATGCCGTTCGACGCCGATCTCGGAGTCGTTCCGCACGCCGAGGGGCGGGTCGTGGATGCGGCGGGCGCACCGATCCCGCGACTGTACGCGACCGGCTGGATCAAGCGCGGGCCGGTCGGACTCATCGGCTCGACCAAGTCGGATGCCGCGCAGACCGTGCGTCACCTCGTCGACGACCTCGCCGACGCCGAGCCGATCGCGCCCGGGGAGGACCCGCTCACCCACGTCGACCACGCCGTCGACCTCGACGGCTGGCTGCGCATCGATGCGGCCGAACGCGGTGCCGGTGCGGAGCGCGGACGAGAGCGGACGAAGCTCGTCGATCGCGCGGAGATGCTCGCGCACGCGAAACTGACGCAGATGACGGAGGCCGTCCGATGACCGCGACACCCGTACCCACCCCGGTCGGCGAAGGGCTCAAGGCCGCGTTCCGCACGCACCCCGCCGGTGTGGCGATCATCACGGCATCCACTCCGGAGGGCCCCGTCGGGCTCACGGCGTCGAGTGTCGCCTCCGTGGCGGTCGACCCCGCGGCGATCGTGTTCTCGGTCACTCGTGCGACCGGCTCTGCGGGCGCGATCCTCGGTGCCGACACGTTCGTCGTCCACCTCATCGACGACGAGCACTCCGCCCTCGCACAGAGCTTCGCGGTCAGCGGCTCCGAGCGCTTCACGCCCGAGCAGGGGTGGTCGGCGCTGGAGACGGGGGAGCCGCACCTCGCCTCGGCGCGGGCCGCCCTGCGCTGTCGCACCCTGCAGACCGTGGCCGTCGGCTCGTCGACGGTCGTGATCGCCGAGGTCCTCGAAGTTGTGGCGGGGCCGCAAGGACGCCCGCTCGTGTACCTCGACCGCCGCTTCCACGCCCTCCCGCACGACACCCACCACTGAACATCATCGAAAGGAAGACGCCATGTCCACTCTCTACACACTCCCCGAGCTGCCCTACGACTACTCGGCACTCGAGCCGCACATCTCCGGCAAGATCATGGAGCTGCACCACTCCAAGCACCACCAGGCCTACGTGACCGGTGCGAACACGGCACTCGAGCAGCTCGCGACCGCCCGCAGCGCCGGTGACCTCGCGAACGTCAACAAGCTCGAGAAGGACCTCGCGTTCAACCTCGGCGGCCACATCAACCACTCGGTGTTCTGGCAGAACCTCTCGCCCGAGGGCGGCGGCGCCCCGGAGGGCGAGCTCGAGGCCGCGCTGGTCGACGCGTTCGGATCGATCGACGCGTTCCGCGCGCACTTCACCGCGACGGCGCTGGGTGTGCAGGGGTCGGGCTGGGCCGTGCTCGCCTGGGACAGTGTGGGCGCCCGCCCCGTGATTTTCCAGCTCTTCGACCAGCAGGGCAACGCTCCGCTCGGCGTCATCCCGCTGCTGCAGCTCGACGTCTGGGAGCACGCCTACTACCTCGACTACCTCAACGTGCGTGCCGACTACGTCAAGGCGTTCTGGAACCTCGTGAACTGGCCCGACGTGCAGCGCCGCTTCGAGGCCGCGCGCACCGCGACCCAGGGCCTCATCGTCGCGAGCTGATTCCCGAGGTCGACCCGGCCTCATACGTACGACCCGGCCCCCTGCGGACGTCCGCAAGGGGCCGGGTCGCACGCAAAGGGCCGGGTCGGCCCCACGGGTCGACCTAGATCAGCCGGGCGGTGGTCCCGCGCACGTTCAGCTCGTACGGCAGTGCCGACGGGATGTGCACCTCGTCGGGCGTGGTGAGCTTCGCCAGCACGGCATCCGCGGCGCGCTCACCCTGCCCGAGCGGGAACTGGTCGACGGTGGTCAGGCGGAAGAACTCGCCGAGCTCGTGCCCGTCGATGCCGACGATCGAGAGTTCATCCGGCACGCTGAAGCCCAGGTCGCGGGCCGCGAGCAGGGCCCCGATCGCCATCTCGTCGGATGCCGCGAACACCGCGGTCGGTCGCGGGCCCGGCCGTCCGAGCAGCTGCTTCGCCGCGCGATAGCCGCCCTCGACCGTGAAGTCCGCCGGCTCGAGGAAGGCGTGGTTCAGGGGAATCCCGGCCTTCGCCAGGGCCTTCTCGAACCCGAGGCGGCGGTTGGTGGGGATGTGGAAGTCGATGTCGAACTCGGGGTTGGCGCCGATGTGCGCGATGTCGGTGTGACCGAGGCCGATCAGGTGCTCGGTGGCGAGCTGGGCGACCGCCACGTCGTCGACCGTGAGGGTGTCGAGCTTCGGGTTCGGGCCGCCGATCGCGATGACCGGCAGGCCGAGATCGAGCAGGTGCTGCGTCTCGTCGGCGTCGAGCTCGATCGCCACGGCGATGACGGCATCCACACGCTGCCGCCGCAGGAACGTGTCGAACACGTGCCGACGTACGTCCTTGTCGGCGGTGATGTTGTAGAGCGTGATGTCGTAGCCGGCGCGCATCAGCGCGGCCGAGACGCCCGACAGCACCGTGCTGAAGAACCATCGGTCGAGGAACGGCACCACGACCCCGACGTTGCGGGTGCGCCCGGACGCGAGGCTCGACGCGCGTGACGAGACGACGTAGCCGAGCGACTGCGCCGCGGCCTGCACCCTCTCCCTGGCGGATTCGGACACGTGGCCGCGGCCGCTGAGTGCGCGCGAGACGGTCGCGGTGGAGACCCCGGCGAGCCGGGCGACCTCATCGATGCTGGCCATGTGTTCCTCTGAGAAGTCGTTCCGGCCGCGGTTCCCGTCGTCTCACGATGTGGCGAGCGACGGGATCCGCGACCGGAACGGGGGTTCGGCCGGTCAGACCGTGGTGTACCAGACGGCGGTGTCGACCGGGATCGACGAGCCTTCGAACGGCTGGCTCTTCAGCATCACGCTCGCGTCGGCCGGCAGCTCGATCGGCTCGGTGCCGAGGTTCGCGACCACGTGCACGTCGCCGCGACGGAAGGCCACCGCGTCAGCGCCGGCATCCTCCCAGACCAGCGAACCGGCACCGAAGCCGTGCTCACGACGAGCCGCGAGCAGGCGCTTGTACAGGGCGAGCGTCGAGCCGGGGTCGACCTCTTCGACGTCGCGGGCGTAGGTCGCCCACTCGGTCGGCTGCGGGAGCCACGACAGGCCGGTCTCGTTGAAGCCGAAAGCCGGCGCCTCCGCTTCCCAGGGCAGCGGCACGCGGCATCCGTCGCGCCCGTAGCGCTTGCCCCCGGTGCGGAACCAGGTCGGGTCCTGACGGAACTCGTCGGGGATCTCCATCGCTTCGGGCAGACCGAGCTCTTCGCCCTGGTACAGGTACGCCGAGCCGGGGAGCGCGAGCATGAGGGTGGTCGCCGCGCGGGCGCGGGCCAGGCCGATCGCGGTGTCGGGCTTGTTCGGAGTGTTCGGTCCGATGCCCTCGCCCTGGGGGTTGTCGGCCGTGAGCGCGAGGCGCGAGGCGTGCCGCACGACGTCATGGTTCGAGAGCACCCAGGTGCTGGGCGCTCCGACGCCGCCGAACTCGTCGAGCGACTCGCGGATGACGTCGCCCAGTTCCTTCGCGTTCCACGGCGTCATCAGGTACGGGAAGTTGAAGGTCTGGTGCATCTCGTCCGGACGCACCCAGAGCGCGGTCTGCTTGAGCGTCGGCATCCAGGCCTCGCCGCACAGCGCACGGTCGCCGTCGTACTCGGCGAGCACCTTGTGCCAGTCGCGGTAGATCTCGTGGACGCCATCCTGGCCCCAGTACGGCACGTTCGACTCTCCGCCGCCCATGGAGTCGGCGTCGGTCGGCGGGGTGTAGTCGGGGAGGCCCTCGGTCTTGATCATGCCGTGGGCCACGTCGACCCGGAAGCCGTCGACACCGCGGTCGAGCCAGAAGCGCAGGATGGAGCGGAACTCCTCCTGCACCTCTTCGTTGTTCCAGTCGAAGTCGGGCTGCGTGGCGTCGAAGATGTGCAGGTACCACTGGCCGGGGGTGCCGTCGGCCTCGGTCACCCGCTGCCACATGCCGCCGCCGAACACCGACTCCCAGTTGTTGGGCGGGAGCTCGCCGTTCTCACCACGGCCGTCGCGGAAGATGTACCGCGCGCGCTCCGGGCTGCCCGGTGCCGCCTTGAGGGCTTCCTGGAACCACACGTGCTGGTCGGACGAGTGGTTCGGGACCAGGTCGACGATCACGCGGATGCCGCGGTCGTGGGCCTGGGTCAGCATCTCGTCGAAGTCGGCGAGCGTACCGAACAGCGGGTCCACGTCGCGGTAGTCAGCCACGTCGTAGCCGGCGTCGCGCTGCGGGCTGGTCATGAAGGGGCTGAGCCAGATCGCGTCGACCCCGAGTTCCTGCAGCGAGTCGAGGCGGCTGGTGATGCCCGGGAGGTCGCCGATGCCGTCGCCGGACGCGTCCGCGAAGGATCGGGGGTAGATCTGGTAGATGACGGCGCTGCGCCACCACTCGGAACCGGGGGCTGCGATCTGCTCAAGCTGTGCCATGCGAACAGGCTACTGCAAACGCTTACAGTCTTGCCAGAGCGGGCATCGAATCGGTTCGATCCGGAGCGTGCCGTCGCGGCTCAGAGTGCCAGGATGCCGCGCGATGGAGAGGGGAAGCGGGCCCCGGCCTGCACCGAGGTGAGGAGTTGGGCGTCGATGGCGTCGAGCGCGATCCGGACCGCGCCCATCGCCACCGACTCGTCGCCCAGGGTGGAGAGCACGACCCGCGGGGCGTGCAGCTGGAGCTCGTCGATGTGCGAGCGGATCGCGTCGAGGATGATCTCGCCGCCGCGGGAGATGCCGCCGCCGAGCACGATCAGCTCCGGGTCGACGGCCAGTGACATCGCCACGACCCCGGTCGCGATGCTGGCGGCGAATCCGTCCAGCGCGGCGAGCGCGTGCGGGATGCCGTCGCGCGCGGCGAGGAACATGGCTTCCCGGGTCGGCTCGACCCCGGTGCCGGCGAGCGAGTCGACGTGTCGAGGCGCTTCTGCCCACCCGAGCTGGGGTAGGGCGCCGACCAGGCCCGAGCCTCCGCTGTGACCGCGGTAGAGGGAGCCGCCGATGAGGATCCCGGCACTGGTGCGGTTGCCGGAGAGGACGTAGACGACGTCGCGCGCGTCCTGCGCGCTGCCACGCCAGTGCTCGGCGATCGTGCCGAGGTTGTTGTCGCTCTCGACCCGCACGGGCACGCCCCAGCGCGTCGAGAGCGTGTCGGCCAGGTCGAGGCCGAGCCAGCCGGGGAGGCCGTTGCCTCCGTACCGGGTGACGGTGCCCGACGCGTCGATGACGCCGGGCGAGCCCACGCCGGCGCACCAGACCGCCTCCATATCGAGACCCGCGTCGGCGAGGCAGGCCTCCACGACGGTCGTGGCGAGCGCGAGCCGGTCGGCGGCGCTCGCATCCTCGTCGATCGACACTTTGTGCGAGGCGCGCGGTTGGCCTTCCAGGTCGGCGACGATGCCGAGGATCTTGTGCACGCCGATGTCGAGTCCGACGACGTGGCCCGCTTCAGCGGCGAAGCGGTAGCTGCGTGCGGGGCGCCCGGGCCGCGCACTGGCCGGGGCGTCGGCGGGGGTCACCCAGCCGAGCTCGACGAGGTCGCGGACCACGTCTTCGGCTGCCGTGCGCGAGATGCCCAGCTGGTCGGCGAGGCCGGTCACCGTGTGCTGTCCGTCGCGGACGCCGAGGAATGCCGCATGGGTGTTCATGCGCCTCAGTAGCGAGCGGTCGCCGGAGCGTGGTGTCGTCGTCATGGTCTCCCGTACTCGAGGAGCGGATTCTCACGTCAAGTTTGGTTAGTCATCGTAGCGCGCTGTGAGCCGCAGGATCGGATCGGCGCGACCCGGGTCGAATCCGGCTCTTGACAGGGTTCTTTCGCATCCTCTAATTTTAATGCCAACTTGGATTATTATATGGAAGTCGTCATCCAGGAGTGCCGAGGCCGTCACCGCTCGTGCACGATGCTCCACCCCCTCGCACCCGAGCAAAGGACCAAGCAGACAATGAATCGTCAGCGAAAGACCGCGAGCGCCGTCGCCGCCGTCGCCGTTCTCTCCCTCAGCCTCACCGCATGCGCATCCGGCGCAGGACCCGCCGACGGCGGTGAAGCGAGCATCGACTACGTGATCTGGGACGCCAACGCCCTCGAGCCGTACAAGGACGTGATCGCCGCCTTCAACGAAGAGCATCCCGAGATCACGGTCAACATCCAGGCCCTCCCCTGGGACCAGTACTGGACCAAGCTGCAGACCCAGGCCTCGAGCAAGACCCTGCCGGACGTCTTCTGGATCAACGAGCCCAACGCCGGCCTGTACGCCACCAACGGCGCACTCGCTCCCGTCGACACCGCAGACGGGATGGACCCCGCGAACTTCCCGGACGCGTCGATCCAGAGCTACACCTTCGACGGCGAGCTGTACGCCGCGCCGACCGGCTACGCCACGATGGGCGTCTGGTACAACACCGCGCTCTTCGATCAGGCGGGCGTCGCATACCCGGCCGACGGGTGGACGCAGGAGGATTTCGTCGCCGCGGCGACGGCCATCAGCACCGCGCTCGGCTCCGAAGGCGTGTTCGGCGCTGCCGCCGCCCCATGGACCGGTCAGGAGACCTCCTACAACACCATCTACCAGTCCGGCGGTGAGGTCATCTCCGAAGACGGCACCACCTCGGGCTACGACGACCCCGGCACGATCGCGGGCGTCAAGCTCTGGGTCGACCTCGCTCAGGCGGGAGTCTCCCCGTCCGTCGCGCAGATCACCGACACGCCCATCCCGCAGTACTTCACCTCGGGCAAGCTGGCCATGATGTGGTCCGGCCCGTGGAACGCGAATTCTCTGAAGGACAGCGAGATCGCCGATACTGTGGCGGTCGCTCCGCTGCCGACCGGAGAGTCCGACCTCGTCACCACGATCCAGGGCGGCGCCGACGCCGTGTCGGCCTACTCGGAGAACAAAGAGGCCGCTCAGACCTTCCAGGCCTTCCTCGCCTCGAAAGAGGCCCAGGAGCTCTACGGAGCCGCGGGCCTCGGCATCCCCGCCTTCAACGGCGTCGCCTCGAGCTTCACCGACGCCTTCCCGCAGTGGGACCTCTCGCTGTTCAGCGACCAGGCCGCGCACGCGGCTCCGTACCCCGTGTCGCTGAACACCGCGGCATGGAACACGCTCGAGAACGAGTACCTCACCAAGGCGTGGAGCGGCGAGCTCACCGTCGAGGAGGCCTGCAAGCAACTGGCCGCCGCGATGAACGAGGTGCTCGCCGCCGAGAAGAAGTGATGACCACCACCACAGCGAGTCGCGGGCGGGTGGTGGCTCCGGCCGCCACCCGCCCCGTTCGGCGCTCGCAGAAGTACGACGGAGTCTGGCCGTGGATCTTCCTCGTGCCGATCCTCGTGCCCCTGGCCGTCTTCTTCATCTGGCCGCTGCTGCGCACGTTCTACTACAGCTTCACCACCTGGGGCTTCTTCGGAGACGTGAGCTGGGCGGGAATCGACAACTACGTCCGCCTGTTCAACGATCCGGACTTCGCGCTCGCGCTCGGCAACACCGCCATCTACACCGCGATCGTGATGCTCAACGTGCCGATCGCCGTGTACCTCGCAGCGCTCATCAACCGGCCGGGTCTGCGGTTCAAAGGTCTCTACCGCACGCTGTACTTCCTGCCGGTGGTCACGATGCCGGTCGCGGTCGCCATCGTCTGGCGGATGCTCTACAGCGGGGACTTCGGTCTGATCAACGCCTTCCTCGGACTCTTCGGAATCCAGGGGCCGTACTGGCTCTCGACGCCGGGGCTCTCCCTCGTCGCGGTCGCCATCGTCGGCATCTGGCTCTCGCTCGGCTTCAACATCATCGTGTTCAGCGCGGGCCTCTCCAGCATCCCGCCGGACCTGTATGAGGCGGCGTCGATCGACGGGGCGAGTCCCGCGCGGCAGTTCCGCAGCATCACGCTTCCGCTGCTCACCCCGACGATCTTCTTCATCAGCGTGCTGACCTTGATCGGCGGCTTCCAGGTCTTCGATCTGATCTTCGTGATGCTGGGCACCGGTCCCAACGCCGCCCGATCGCAGACCCTCGTGTACTTCTTCTACAACGAGGGCTTCCTGCAGAACGACAAGGGGTACGCGACCGCGATCGGCGTCGTGATCATCGTGATGATCGCGATCCTCACCGCCATCCAGTTCCGTCTTCAGAAGAAGTGGGTGCACTATGAGTGACCGTCTCGCGCAGAGCCGGCGGGGTCGGCGTTCCGGTCGGCAGCTCGGTGCACATGCCGTGCTCCTGATCGGCGGCGTGGTCATGGTCTCGCCGTTCATCTATCAGGTGCTGGCGACCTTCATGACGAACGGGCAGATCACCTCGGTGCCGCCCACGCTCTGGCCGACGCAGTGGAACCTCGACAACTACGTGGGTGTCTTCGCTCAGGTCCCCTTCCTCCGCCAGATGCTGAACACCGTCATCATCACCGTTCTGACCACGGTCGCGACGCTCATCCTCTGCGCGCTCGGGGGATACGCGTTCGCGCGGATGCGGTTCTTCGCCAAGGGTCCGCTGTTCGCGATCGTGCTCTCCATGCTGATGGTGCCGGGAACGCTTCTGCTCATTCCGCAGTACCAGACCGTGCAGAGCTTCGGCTGGCTCAACTCCTTCGCGGGCATCGTCGTCCCCGGATTGGTAAACGCCTTCGGGATCTTCATGATGCGGCAGTTCTTCCTCGGACTGCCCAAGGAGCTCGAAGAGGCGGCACGGCTCGACGGTGCGAACCCCGGCCAGGTGTTCTGGCAGGTCATGCTCCCGCTGGCGAAGCCGGGGCTGAGCGCCCTCGCGATCCTCACCGCCCTCGCGTCCTGGTCCTCCCTGCTCTGGCCGCTCGTCATCGTGAACAGCCAGGACATGATGCCGCTCGCCGTCGGGCTCGCATCGTTCACGGGAGAGCACGGCTCCGAGTACCCATCAATGCTCGCCGCGGCGCTCATGGCGATGCTGCCGATCATGATCCTGTTCCTCGTGATGCAGCGTCGCGTCATCGAGGGCATCGCCTTCTCCGGTCTCAAAGGCTGAGACCGACCTTCCGAAAGGACAGCTCGATGAAGAGACGTACGTTCCTCGGCGTCATGGCCGCACCCATGCTGATCGCCCTCGTGGACGGCACCGCTCGTCCTGCATCCGCCTTCGCGGGCACCGGGGCTGCGTCGGTGCATCCGCTCACGACGACGGCGGGGCGGTCGACGTTCCGGGTGGGGACCCATCGCGGCGCTCCCTGCCTCTTCGTCGACGACGCCCCGCGCTTCCCGATGTATCTGTTCGAGCAGGAGGTGTCCGTCGCCGACGGGCAGACCTTCAGCGACGCCGGCGTGGAGTTCTACTCCTTCATCGAGAAGGAGAGCTTCCTCGACCTCGGCTGGACCGGCGCCGGTACGCAGAACTTCACAGTGATCGACCGCGTGATGCAGACGTTCGAGGATCATGTGCCGAGCGGCTATGCCATGCCGCGGGTGCACCTGTGGGCGCCTGACTGGTGGCTCGACGCCCACCCCGACGACCTGGTCGATTATGCGATCGACCCCGGAACGGCCGACATCCCCCGCGACGCCTCCTTCGCCTCTGCGACCTGGCGCACGGAGGCGGGTGCCAAGCTCCGCACGATGGTGCGGCACATCCTGGACGGACCGCAAGGCGACCGGACCATGGGCATCACGCTCGCCGGCGGACTCTACGGCGAGTGGCTCTGCTACAACGCGGAGTACCTGCCCGACACGAGCGAGGCCATGCGCACCGCCTGGATAGGGCATCTCAAGACGAAGTACGCGAACAGCGTCGCGCAGCTCCGTGCCGCGTGGGGCGACCCGGCCGTCACCTTTGACACCGTGGTGATCCCGGGCACAGGGGAGCGGCGGGAGACGGCGAACGGGTTGTTCCGCGATCCGGCCGCGTCGCGCCGCGTGCTGGACTACTACGAGAGTCACCACCGTGTCGTCGTGGAGGCTATCGATCACTTCGCCTCGATCGTCAAGGACGAGAGCGACGGCACGCTACTCACGTCCGTCCTCTACGGCTACACCCCGGACCAGGGGTACATGCCGCAGGAGCAGCACCACCGCGCCGTGGCCGCACTGCACCGGCTCGACTCCGTCGATCTGGTCACCTCGCCGCACTCCTACTATCGGCGTGCTCCCGGTGACGACGGCGCCTACCGCACCTATACCGAGAGCCTCGCGCTGCATGGCAAGCTCTTCATCGACGAGGCAGACGACCGCACGCACCTCGCGACGAGCCCCATCCTGTTCATCTACGCGACCACCATGGCCGAATCCCTCGGCATCATCCGTCGGGCTTTCGGTCAGGCTGTGACCCACGCTACGGGCATGTGGTACATGGATCACTCCTCGGGACTCTGGTACGCCGATCCTGCATTCGGTGCGGAGTTCGCGAAGCTCAAGCACTGGGGCGACTACTCGATGAACGTCTCGCGCGCCCGGTCCTCGGAGGTCGCCGTGATCAGCGTGCCGACCGCCGAGCTCGTGCTCGGCGGCGAGACCGACACGACGGCCAAGCTCTACGAAGGGCCGTCTCTCGGCAGCCGCCAGGGCATCGGCGAGCTGAGCCGCGCGGGAGCGCCCTTCGACCGCTTCACGATCGACGATCTGGTCGACGGGCTGGTCCCCACGCACTACAAGGTCTACGTGTTCCCCGACGCCTTCCGCCTGAACGCCGCCCAGCGGGTAGCGATCACCGCGCTCAAGTCCGGTGGCCGCACGCTCGTCTGGGGCTGGGCACCCGGGTACGCGGGAGACTCCGGCCTCTCGAAGGCCGACGTCGAGGCGCTCACCGGGTTCAGCCTCACGCAGGTCAACGCTCCTGCGGCGTCACCACCCGACCCGAGCGCGCCCCTGGACAGCGAGGACTTCGAGTCCGGCAGCTTCGCGGGCACGGGGTACTCGGCCGGGGCGGGCGGTGCGACAGGGACGATCATCGCGACGGCGGGCGAGGTGATCGGCGGGACGCGATCAGTCAAAGGCAGCGCACCGGCCAGCACCGACTGGCACGAGTACCTCTACACGAAGGCCGCGTCGATCCCGCTCGAAGCCAACGCGACCTATCGGGTGAAGTTCCGTGGCCGCACGATCACTGCCCCGGGTGCCGGCGCATACTTCTATTTCGTCGCCCGCACCGGCACCGGCGGCGTGCCGCAGGATGTCGGTTCGAATCAGTGGAGCGATGCTCCCGGATCGGTCTACACGAAGGAGTTCGAGTTCACGCTCAAGAACTACAGCGACTACTACCTGATCTGGGGCATCCACGACGGGGGCGCGATCACCGTCGACGACATCACGATCACGAAGGTCAAGAACGCGGGGCTCGCGCCGATGAGCTACCACCTGGACTCGGCCGCGTTCCCCGGCGTCACGGAGACCTTCGGAGGCGAGATCGCCCTCGAACCGCTGTTCCTCCCGAGCGGGAGCGGATTCACCACGCTCGCCCGCTCGGCCGAGAGCACACCGCGGCCCGTGATCGCGAGGAAGACGCTGACCGGGTGGACCTCGGTGCTCGCCAGCACTCCGCCGATCCCGTCTCCGGTGCTGCGCAAGCTGTACAGCGACGCGGGGGTGCACGTGTACACCGGAGGCGACGACAACCTCGAGGCCAACGCCGCCTGGATCAGCCTGCATGCGAAGACCGCGGGGACGAAGACCGTCACTCTGCCGACCGCGGGCCCGCTCTACGACACGGGGAGCGAAACGCTCCTCGGTCTGTCCACGACCACGGCAACCTTCACGATGGCGAAGGGTGACACGGTGCTCCTCACCCGGAGCAACCCGCTGGTCACCGGTGGAGTCGTCTTCGGCTTCGAGACGGGGTCCTTCGCCACCAGCCACTTCACGGGAGGGTTCGGCGGATCGTACGGCACCATCACCAGCACCCCGTCGCAGGTCGTCTCGGGCAGCCACTCCGCCTACGGGGCGGCGCCTGCAACGACCGACTGGTACGAGTTCCTCTACTCGAATCCCGCGACGATCGCGCTCAGCCCGGATACCTCGTACACCGTGGAGTTCGTCACCAAGACCGGCGCGCTCCCCGGGAGCGGCGGTCACTTCTACTTCCTCGCGCGATCGCAGGCGACAGGAGCGCCGAGCGACCGGGGTGTGACGAGCTGGACCGATCCGGTCGGGACCGTGCAGAAGAGATCCGTCACGTTCACGACCGGCAACCACACCGACTACCGCCTCATCTGGGGCCTGCACAACGGAGGGGCGCTCTCTGTCGATGACATCCTCATCTCACGCAATGACTGACCGCGGATATCGGCCGACACCGATCCTGATCGAGACCGATCTCTGCGACGACGTGGACGATGCCGGGGCGATCGCGGTCGCGCACGCCCTCGCCGACCGCGGGCTCGTCGAGATCCTCGGCATCGGCATCAACACCTCTGGCCACTGGAGCCACAGTGCCGCCCGCGTGCTGAACGACTACTACGGCAGGGCCGAGATCCCCGTCGGGATCCGGCATCCGATCACCGACGAGATCGGGCCGGAAGACTACGCGCGGGCGATCAGCAGGATGCATCCGCATGCGGCGACACCGGACGTGATGCCGGACGCGGTCGCGGTGCTCAGGGAAGCCCTCGCCGGAGCCGATGACGGCACGGTGACGGTCGTCTCGATCGGCTACTTCGGAAACCTGGTCGCGCTGCTGGACACCCCCGCCGACGCTCTCAGCGCTCTGAGCGGACGCGAGCTCGTGGCCGCGAAGGTCGCACGCGCCGTCGTGATGGGCGGTGTCTTCGGCACGCGCGCCCGGCCCGACCTCGGTGCGGAGCCGCTCGCGGAGACCAACTTCGCGCACGAACCGGGACACACCGCACGGTTCCTCGCGGAGTGGCCGAGCCCGGTGGACTTCGTGGGATGGGAGACCGCGGCCGACGTCATCACCGGTCGTACGCTCTCGGCCACCCAGGGTGACGACAGCCCGGTGGCGATCGCGTACTCCCTGCACAGCGGCAAGGGGATCGGACGCCCGAGCTGGGACCTGCTCGCGGTGATGCTCGCCGCCGGTGAGCTCGACGGACGCGTCGCCTGGAGCGGACCCGGCACCGTGTCGCTCGACGAGGCGGCGGGCACCCTGTGGGCCCCCTCTGCGAGCGGACGCCACCGGTATGCGGTCACCGTCGTCGGTCCGGAGGATCTTTCCGGACTCATCGACGACCACTTGGGACGCCCGCCCCTCGCGGGTGCCTGGGGTGCCATCCGACAGGAAACGGAGCTCGACGCATGGCGCTGAGGATCGCGGTCGCGGGCGCAGGATCCCGCGCGGAATTGGCCACCTTCCTTCCCCAGTTCGGAGCGGAGATCGTGGCGGTCGCCGACCCTGCTGCGCGAGGCCGGGAACGCGCGGGCTCGCTGTTCGGACCCGACGTCCTGGTCGTCGAAGACCATCGGGGGCTCCTCGACCTCGACCTCGATGCCGTCTTCGTGCTGACTCCCGACCATACGCACGCCGAGGTCGCCGTCGACCTTCTCCAGGCCGGCATCGCCGTGTATCTCGAGAAGCCGATCGCGACGCGGCTCGACGATGCCGATCGCATCCTCGAGACCGCCTTCCGCACGCGCACTCGCCTCGCCGTCGGTCACAACATGCGCCACATGCCGATGGTGCGACTGTTGAAGCGGCTGATCGACGAGGGGACGATCGGCGAGGTGAAGACCGTGTGGTGCCGGCACTTCGTCGGCCACGGCGGTGACTTCTACTTCAAGGACTGGCACGCCGAGCGGGCGAAGACGACCGGGCTGCTGCTGCAGAAGGGCGCGCACGACATCGACGTGATCCACTGGCTGGCGGGAGCCCCGAGCCGTGACGTGGTCGCGATGGGCGACCTCATGGTCTACGGCGACGTCGAGGATCGGCGCGACAACTCCGACCGGATGATGGGCACCCTCGCGAGCCTCGACAACTGGCCGCCGCTCGCGCAGACCGAGCTCAACCCGGTGATCGACATCGAGGACGTGTCGATCATGACGATGCGTCTCGGCAACGGGGTACTCGCCAGCTACGAGCAGTGCGCGTTCTCGCCCGACTACTGGCGCAACTACACGGTGATCGGCACGGAGGGACGCCTGGAGAACCTCGGCGACTCCGACGGCGGCGTGGTGCGGTTGTGGAACAGGCGATCCGAATACAACGGCGCCGGGGACAGGGACTACGAGATCCCTCTCGGCGAGGGCACCCACGGTGGGGCGGATGTCGCGATCGTCGAGGAGTTCCTGGGGTTCCTCCGTGGAGAGCGCCAGCTCGAGACGTCTCCCTCCGAGGCCAGGGACAGCGTCGCCGCGGGCATCGCGGCAACCGCGTCGTTGCGCGCGGGGGCGATGCCGCAGCGGGTTCCGGAGCTCGATCCGCAGGTGAAGGCGTACTTCGACGGCGGACAGGTGAGCGCCCGCGAGGCGCGTCGATGAGCACGGCATCGTGATCGACGGCGGGGCGAACTCGACGCTTCGTGGCGTGAGCGAGCGTGGTCACGAGGGGAGCCGTCGGGCTCATGCTCGGCCGGGACGACGAGGTCATCGCCGTGCCCGCGCATCGGGTCGAGGTCGTCGGGCGACGGGGAGCGGTCGCCTCGATCCCGACGCGGTCGCAGGTGGAGGAGCTGCTCGCACAGTCGTGACGCGGGAAGTGGAGTCGACCTCCTCCCCGCGCTGCCGCACCGCAGGAGTAGCCTGACGGCATCCGATGAGTGGAGGCTGTCATGGTTCCCGAGATCAACTATTGGGCGGTGCTGCCGGCCACCGCGTCGAGCATGATCGTCGGCTCGATCTGGTACGCCCCGAAGGTGTTCGGCACCCGCTGGTCGAAGCTGGCGAACGTCGACATGGACCGTCCCCCGGCCACGGCGATGTGGCCCATCATCACCACGGTCATCGTCAGCTTCATCACGGCGTGGGTGCTCGCCGGGGCATCCGCCATCGCCTGGCATTTCTACGGCGGCGCGTTCTTCTGGGGCACCATCGTCACGGCGGTCACGCTATGGGCCGGCTTCACGGCCGCGCGTTTCATCACCCACGATGCGTTCGAGGGCCGCTCGACGAGGCTGACCACGCTGAACATCGCCCACGAGCTGGTCACGGTCGTGGTGATGGCCGTGATCATCGGCGTCTGGCCGCCGGCACTCGGCTAGGTCGTCGAGTGCCGGCAGCCTCCGCGGAGGTCAGCCGATGTTCGCCGTGATGGCCGCGAGGTGGGCGGCGGACTCCTCGACCGACGACGGGCGCCCGGTGATGCCGGGTCGCTGCTGCCACGGCCGCGGACCGTCCAGCGGGCGGTACTCCACACCCGCGGCTTCCAGGCGGGCGAGGTGTTCGACCAGCCGGGGCTGGAACTCGGCGAAGTCGCGTTCGCCGTCGGTCCACAGCGCCTCGGCGAGAGCGCAGAGCCGGGGGAAGGCCCGGTAGTCGAGGCCGCGCGCCGAGTCGATGTGCTCGGTCCACAGGTTCGCCTGACCGCCGATGACGTGGCGGGCTTCTGCGGCATCGAGCTCGGCGGGAACGGGATCGAACGAGTAGACGGTCTCGAGCGTGGTCACCGTGCCCACCGGGATCGGCTCCGTCGGCAGCGCCGATTCGCGGTAGTCCAGGTAGACCGTGTCCTCGGGGCAGGCGACGACGTCGTGCCCGGAGCGGGCCGCGGCCAGCGCACCGACCCGCCCCCGCCAGGAGAGCACGCTCGCCCCGGGGACCAGTCCGCCCTCGAGGATCTCGTCCCAGCCCAGCAGCTTCTTGCCCCGAGAGCGCAGGTGGTCGGAGATCCGCCCGATGAACCAGCTCTGCAGCTGCTCCTCGTCGTGCAGGCCGAGCTCCCGCATCCGCTCCTGCGTGCGAGGGTCCTCGCGCCACTGCACCTTCGGACACTCGTCGCCGCCGATGCAGACGTACTCCGAGGGGAACAGGTCGATGACCTCGTCGAGCACGCCGGTGAGGAAGTCGATCGTCGTCTCCTCCGCGTTGAAGATGACGGGGTTGATGCCCCACTTCGTCCACGGCGCATCCGGTGCGTTCTGTCCGACTCCGAGATGCGGATAGGCGGCCACCGCCGCCTGTGCGTGCCCCGGCAGCTCGATCTCGGGGATGACGGTGACTCCGCGCTCCGCCGCGTAGGAGACGATCTCGCGGATGTCGTCCTGCGTGTAGAAGCCGCCGTGGGGTCGACCGTCGCCGGGGGAACCGTGCACGGCACCGACCTGGCTCTCCGGACGCCACCCGCCGATCTCGGTGAGCAGCGGGTAGCGGTCGATTGCGATGCGCCAGCCCTGGTCGTCGGTCAGGTGCAGGTGCAGCGTGTTGAGACGGTGCATGGCGAGCAGGTCGATGAAGCGCCGTACCTCCCGTGCCGGAGTGAAGTGCCGGACGACGTCGAGCATGGCGCCGCGCCACGCGAACTTCGGGGCGTCGCGCACGTGCGTCGCCGGCGCCGCCCACCGCGTGCCGCGCACAGGGGAGTGTCGATGGATCGCCGGCGGGAACAGCTGCAGCAGCGCCTGCACCGCCCAGTGCCCGCCGCGGGCGTCGGCGGCCGAGAGGCGCACGCCCGCCGTCGTGATCTGCAGATCGAAGCCCTCCGGTTCGAGCGCGGTGTCGAGGTCGAACCGGATTCGCGAGTCCTGCTCGCGCGGTCGCTCGTCGCTGCTGTCGTCGACCGTGAGCGGCAGGACGAACCCCATCGCGGCGCGCAGCCGCTCCTGGAGACGCAGAGCCGGCTGCAGGAGCGCGGCGTGCGTCGACACCGTCGTGACGGGCGTGAGTTCGAACTCCCCTTCGGTCGAATTCCGGCTCTGAGCTCGGGGAAGGAGAGTCGGCGAGGGCATGTGGTCTGAATGCATGAGAGGAGATCCTGAATTCGTTGGTTTCATGGCCTAATAGTTAGTAAATAAAGTGACCTAATTGCAGAACCCTAATCGCGGTCGATTTGGAAACAACACCGTCATCGCGCAGAAATATAACAGTTCCACATCTCGCAAGGAAATGATTGACAAGG
Organism: Microbacterium sp. ISL-59; assembly: GCF_018613945.1. Taxonomy (NCBI): domain Bacteria; kingdom Bacillati; phylum Actinomycetota; class Actinomycetes; order Micrococcales; family Microbacteriaceae; genus Microbacterium; species Microbacterium sp. ISL-59. The sequence goes on along the minus strand of NZ_JAGGPG010000002.1, from coordinate 771,131 downwards.
GATATGAAACAGAGGTGTACTAACTTTCACCCGCCAAGCACATCGACGTGACAATTGCGGTTCCCATTCACCAAGGAGAGTTCTGTGGCAATCAAGAAGTTGGCAGCGATCGGCGCACTCGGCGTCGTGACCGCTCTCGCGCTGAGCGCATGTTCCGGTTCCGCCGGTGCCGGTCAAGGCGCCGCACCCACCGACGGCAAGGTCCCCGACGTCGATGGCAAGGGACAGAAGCTCACCGTCTGGGTCATGGACGGCGACTACACGCCCGAGACTCTCGATGCGATCAACGCGAAGTTCACCGAGGAGACCGGTGCCGAGGTGAACCTCCAGGTGCAGACCTGGGACGGGATCACCACGAAGATCACGACCGCACTCGCGACCGACACCCCTCCGGATGTGCTCGACGTGGGCAACACCCAGGTCGCCAGCTACGGCGCCAACGGCGGTCTGCTCGACCTCACGCCCTACAAGGACGACCTCGCTCAGGGGCAGACCTGGCTCGACGGACTCGTCGACCCGGCGACGATCAGCGGCAGCCTCTACGGCGTTCCCGGCTTCGCGGGCGCCCGTGCCGTCATCTACAACAAGACCATGTGGGCCGCGGCCGGTGTGACCGAGGCGCCGACCACGTACGAGGAGTTCACGGCGGCGCTCGACAAGGTCAAGGCTGCCAACGCGCAGACCCCCGACTTCTCGGCGTTCTACCTTCCGGGTCAGTACTGGTACGCGGGGCTGCAGTTCGTGTGGGACGCGGGCGGCGACATCGCCAGCGAGAAGGGGGGCGAGTGGACCTCCGGGTTCAGCACCGATGAGTCCCTCGAAGGGCTCGAGGCCTTCCAGACCTTCCAGAACGCGTACTCGTCGAAGGCCTCCTCGACGCTCGACACGATCGAGCCGAACCAGAGCCAGATCTTCGCCGACGGCAAGACCTCGGCGATCCTCAACACCAACACCAGCGCCATCCTCAAGATCGACCCGGAACTCGAAGACGACCTCGGCTCGTTCCCCTTCCCGGGCATCTCGGGCGAGACGCAGCCGGTGATGCTGGGTGGCTCGGACTGGGCGATCCCGGTGAAGTCGAAGAACAGCGATCTCGCGCTCAACTGGGTCAAGATCGCCGCGAGCCCCGAGATCCAGCAGGACTACGTGTTCGGCGTCGACGGCTGGATCCCCAACAGCACCGAGGGGATCGAGTTCGCCCAGGAGTCGCTGGATGACGTGAAGGTCAGCTTCTTCACCGCCGCGCTCAACTCGAAGGCGACACCGGCGAACGCGAACTGGACGACGATCGAGAGCAACAAGGACGTCAACGGCCTGTTCTCGTCGATCGCCTCCGGATCGAAGTCCGTCGAGAAGGCCGCCGCCGACTTCGACGCCGCCGCCGACAAGGCGCTCAACACGAAGTAGCGCGGCCGGTGCCGTGCGATCGTGCATGACCGATCGCACGGCACCTCCCGCGTCCGACGACGACCGCGTCCCCGGCGACACCGTCGTCCCGACACCACGAAAGGCGAGTCCTTGGTCGACACCGCTGTTGCCTCACCCCCGACCCCCACGACCACTCCGCCGCGCGCGCCCCGGCAGAACGGGCAGAAGGGCCTGCGCCGATCGACCGCTCCGTTCTGGCTGCTGACGCCCGCGGGCCTGATGATCCTGTTCGTCACCCTGCTCCCGATCGGGTTCCTGGTCTTCACGTCGTTCACCGACTACAACCAGCGCACGCTCTTCACCGGCGCCTTCTCGTTCGTCGGACTCGACCAGTACGCCGCCGTGCTCGCCGATCAGGAGTTCTGGTGGTCGCTCCTGCGGACGGTCCTCTTCACGGCGGCCCTGGTCGGCGGCAGCGTCGTCATCGGTGCGGGAATGTCCCACCTGATGACGCGGCTGCCCTCGTCGCTGCGCTACCTCACGACGGTCGTCCTGATCCTCGCCTGGGCGATGCCGAACGTGGCCTCCTCGATCGTCTGGTCCTGGCTGTTCCAGCCGCAGTACGGCGTCATCAACTGGATGCTGACGCAGACCGGTCTCTTCGGAGACATGACGAGCGTCGACTGGGCGTCCGACCCCACGCTGGCCTGGGTGTGCATCTGGCTCCTCGTCGTCTGGCAGGCCGTGCCGTTCATCGCCCTCACCCTCTACGCCGCCGAGACGCAGGTGCCGCCCGAACTCAAAGAGGCCGCGCGTCTGGACGGAGCCTCCGAGTGGAACATCTACCGGGTCGTCGTGCTCCCCTCGATCGCACCGACGATGCTGCTGGTGACGATGCTCTCGATCATCTGGGACTTCAACGTGTTCAACCAGATCTGGCTCATCTCCGAGGGAGGCCCGGACGGGGCGACATCCACCCTGGGTGTCTTCACCTACACCACCGCCTTCTCGGGCAACCTGCAGATCGGGGCGGGATCGGCCATCGCGGTCGCGTCGACGCTCATCCTCGTGGCGCTCAGCGCCCTCTACATCCGCAACCTCGTGCGTTCGGGAGAAGACCTGTGACCCTCACCACCACCACCACCCGGCAGCGCCGCCGCCGGCGCCGGCCCTGGATCAGCAGCACCATCGCGATCCTCTTCTGCATCGTGTGGGCGTTCCCCGTCTACTGGATGGTCAACACGGCGTTCAAGCCGCGGTCCGAGATGCTCAGCAGCACCCCGCACTTCCTTCCGGAGTCGCCGACGCTCGACAACTTCTTCACGGCGATCGGCAAGGGTCAATTCCTCGTCTATCTGCAGAACTCGGTGATCGTCGTCGCCGGCGCGGTCATCTTCTCGATCGTGCTCGGACTGTTCGCCGCCGCGGCCCTCTCGCGCTTCCGGTTCCGTGGACGGCGGCCGATCCTGGTGCTCATCCTCATCATCCAGATGCTGCCCGCCACCGCGTTGCTCATCCCGCAGTTCCTCATCTTCAACTCGATGGGGCTGCTCGGAACCTATTGGGGCCTCATCTTCGCCTATGTCGCGGGCGTCCTGCCCTTCTCGATCTGGGTCATGCGCGGATTCTTCCTCGCCATCCCGATCGAACTCGACGAGGCCGCGCGCATCGACGGCGCGTCGACCTGGCAGGTGCTGACGAAGGTCCTGTTCCCGCTCGTGATGCCCGGCATCATCTCGAGCAGCGTGTTCGCGTTCATCGCCGCCTGGAACGACTACATCGTGGCCTTCACGTTCATGAAGGACCAGGCGAACTACACGCTGCCGGTCTGGCTGAACTCCTTCACGGTCTCGGTGGGCGGCGAGATGGGCACCGACTACGGCGGGCAGATGGCCGCGGCCACCCTGTTCGCGCTGCCGGTCGTGGTGTTCTTCATGATCATCCAGCGGAACCTCGTGACCGGCATGTCGGCCGGCGCGGTCAAGGGCTGACATCGTGCACCTCATCGGAGAGAGAAGCGTCATGAAGAGATCATCGGGAACACCCCTGCGACGTGTGCTCATCTCGGCCGTCGTGGCCGCTGCGATCGCGGTGAGCATCGCTCCCGCAGCCTCGGCCTCGGCCGCTGCCGCCACGGCGGAGGACGACTGGTTCGTGAGCCCCGACGGGAGCTCCGACTATGCCGCGTCCGCCGCGGCGGCCTACGAGTTCCTCGACGGGCGGGTCGATGAGTACTGCAGCGCCGACGGGATGTGCCTGCCGCGCAGCTACCAGGGCGGATTCTTCTCGACGCCGACCTGGGAGTTCACGTCGTCGTTCCTCTACGACGACGCCCTGACCGTGATGGCGTATGCCGCGCGGGGGCTGCCCGACGACATCCGCCGCGCGCGCTCGATCGGCGATGCGATGCTCTTCGTCCAGGCGAACGACCCCGACTACAGCGACGGACGGACCCGCGCCTCGTATCAGCCGGGAAGCCTCCGGGACGGCGCGGTGGAGATCGGGTCCCCGGCCTCGTTCACCGGCAACCAGGCGTGGGTGGGGATGGCGCTCGCCCGCCTCTTCGACATCACCGGGGAGCAGAAGTACCTCGATGGTGCCGTGCGCCTCGGCGACTGGATCGAGACGAACACCGCCGACACCGTCCGGGCGCCGTTCGGCTACACGGGCGGGCAGGATGCCGCGGGCACGTCCTTCACGTTCAAATCCACCGAGCACAACATCGATGTGACCGCGTTCTTCACCCAGCTCGCGACCCTCACCGGCGACACCGTATGGGCGGACCGGGCCGCGATCGCCGAGGGGTTCATCGCCGCGATGCAGGCGGACGACGACGGGCACCTCTGGACGGGCACGAACCCCGACGGTGTCACGACGAACTACTACCCGACGCCCGAGGACCCGCAGGCCTGGAGCTATCTCGCGACGCTCGACGACCGGTACTCGTCATCGTTGACCTGGACGGTGGACAACCTGCACGCGGTCGACGGCCCCTACGAAGGGCCGGCCTTCAGCAGCGCCGACGTCTCGAAGGTGTGGTTCGAGGGCAGCGGGCAGCTCGCTCTCGCGCTGCGCGCTCGGGGCGGCGAAGGCGATGCCGGGTACGTGCAGAAGATCCTCTCCAGCGTCGAGCTCGCGCAGCGCCAAGCGGTGAACGGCGACGGTAGAGGCATCGTCGCGTCATCGAGCGATGGACTCGACACCGGTTTCGGCGACCTCTACTACGCGAGTCTGCACACCGGCGCGACCTCGTGGTACCTGCTCGCCGTCACCGGCTACAACCCGTTCCGTCTGGCCGTCGACGCGGAGCCGCCGACCACCCCCGGCACGGGTGCTCCGACAGGGATGCCCGCGGATGCCGAGGGCGGCGGTGAAGCGCTCGCCGAGAGCGGATCCGCGGCCCCGGTGGGCCTCATCGCCGCAGCGGCCATCGCGACCGCGATCGGTGCCGTGCTGCTGCCCCGGCGTCGACGTGCGCGTGGCTGAGGACGCCCCGAGCATCTCGGCCGGAACCCGGACGAGGGAGGATGGAGCCGTGGCAGAACTCCGCATCACGACCAAGGCCCTCCCCGAGCACGGCCGCGTCCGCAATCGCGCGATGCTGCTGCAGGCGCTGTTCCACGAAGGACCGCGCAGCCGGGCCGACATCGCTCGCCTGTTCGCACTGAACAAGGTGACGGTGTCGGCGATCGTCGGCGAGCTCATCGAGCAGGGCATCCTCGTGGAAGCGGGGCATTCCGCCGCTGTGCGCGTGGGCAAGCCCGCGACCCTGGTGGCCATCGACGACGACTCGCGGTCGATCATCAGCCTCGACCTGTCGGATGAGCAGGCGTTCCGGGGAGCGGTGATGAACCTGCGCGGACAGGCCTCGACGCTGACGCGATTCGACGGTGAAGTCGATCGACGCGACGCCGCGGCCACGATCGCCCGGGTCATCGCGATGGTGGAGGAGCTGATCGGCGAGGCACCGGCACCCGTGCTCGGCATCGGCGTAAGCAGTCCCGGCCTCGTGGACCGGGATGGCGTGGTCCGGTATGCGCCGCACCTCGGCTGGTTCGACGCCGACGTGCGGGGCGCTCTGCACGAACGCTTCGGGGTGCCCGTGCACATCGTCAACGACGCGAACGGCATGGCGCTCGCCGTGCACACGTTCCGCGAGAACGACGGTCGGAGCATCCTGATCCTCACCATCCAGCGGGGTGTCGGCGCCGGGCTGATCGTCGGCGAGAAGCTGATCGTCGGTGAGGACTTCGCCGCGGGGGAGATCGGGCACGTGGTCGTGGCCCCGCACCGGGAGAAGGCCTGCGCGTGCGGCCGGCACGGATGCCTGGAATCGATCGTCGCGATCCCCGAGCTTCGTCGGCGGATGGACGAGGGGGAGTCGCGGGAGAGTGTGGTGCAGGACGCCGCCGACGCCATTGCCGCGGCCGTCGCGCCCATCATCGCCGTGCTCGGTGCCACACGCGTGGTGCTCGCCGGTCCCGAAGACGTCCTCGACGACGACTTCGCCGCCGCGGTGCAGCGCTGCCTCACCGCTCGTACCCTCCCCGCCACCACGCGGCCGATCGGTGTCGACATCGGCTCCGACGGCGGGCTGCTCGGCCTGCAGGGGGCGGCCGTCGCGGTACTCTCGGCGGAGCTGGGCATCTCGTGACCACGGGGGTCGGATGCCGTCATGAGCGGGGGCGTGCCTGATGGGGTCGAGGAAAGCGGATGCGATCGTGGCGAGCCGCGGCACGGAGAAGGCGCTTCCGGAGCACACCCGTCAGGTGAACCGCTCGCTGATCCTGCGGACGCTGTTCCACGGAGCAGCGATGAGCCGTGCCGACCTCGCCAGGGTCACCGGACTGACCAGGGTGAGCGTCTCCCGGATCGTCGATGACCTCATCGCCGAGGGGCTCGTGCTCGAGCACGAGCCGAGCTCGGGAGGGCGCGTCGGCAAGCCGAGCACGTCCATCGCGCTGAACCCGCACGCCTATCACGTGGTGACCCTCGACCTCTCGGCGTACGCCGAGCTCACCGGCGCCATCATGAGCCTCGACGGCGAAGTGGTGCACTCGATGAGCGTGCCGATGGACGGGGCGACCGGACCCGCACTCCTCGAGAAGGTGTGCGCGCTGGCCTCGGCCCTCGTGAAACGCTCCACCGTCCGCGTGCTCGGCGTGGGCGTCGGGTCGCCCGGCGTCGTCAACGCCGAGGGAGTGGTGCGGGAGGCGGTCGCGTTCGACTGGCACGACCTCGACGTCGGCTCGGCGATCGCCGCGGTGGTCCCCGTGCCGGTGCACATCGCCAACGATGCCAACGCCGCCGCCCTCGCCGCCCGGACCTATGGTCAACCCGCCGTCGACGACCTCGTCCTCGTGCGGATCGGACAGGGCATCGGCAGCGGCGTGGTCGTCGGGGGCACGCTCGTCACCGGTCATCGGTTCACCGCCGGAGAGATCGGTCACGTCCTCATCGACGAAGCCGGCGCGCGGTGCCGGTGCGGTCGCCGCGGATGCCTGGAAGTGGTCGCCGCCGTCCCGTACATCCGCCAGCTGCTGGCCGAACCCGGCGCCTCCGCGACCGAGGTCCTCGGTGCGGCGGGGCGGGCCCTGGGGCGGGTGCTGACTCCGGTCGTCACGGCTCTCGGGCTCGAGCAGGTCGTGCTGTCCGGTCCGGAAGACATCGTGGGCGGCGTGTTCCTCGAAGAGGCCAAGACGACGATCGAGGAGCAGACGCTGGCGATCGTCACCGATGCCCTCGACATCCGCGTGGCCGTGCGCGGCGACGACATCGTGCTGCTCGGCGGTACTGCTCTCGTGATCGCCGAGGAACTCGGCATCCGCTGAGCCGAGCCTCGCACGCGCGTGAGGCGCGAGAACGGGCGGAGAAACTAGACCTTCGCCACTTCTGCGGGGGCCCTCGCTGTGCGAATGTTCCTAACGTGGCCGTCCGGCCGCCCACGGACCGCACGCGGACCGTGGTCCTGCCAGAGAGGTTCCGATGTCCGGTTCGTCGCGCCGAAGGATGCCGTCGGTGCTCACCGCCGCACTCGTCGCCGCGGTGTTCGCGGCCGCCGTGCCCGCCGTCTCGGGTGCCTTCGCCGCCGCTGACGGTTCCACGTCCGGGGAGGGCATCCCGGATCCTTCGCGCTCGGTCACGCTGGCCTACGAGTTCCTCGACGCGCGCGTCGATCAGTTCTGCGACGGCGAGGGCCGCTGCCTGCCGCGCAGCTACGAGGGGGGATTCTTCACCACGCCGAGCTGGGACTTCACGCCGTCGTTCGTCTACGACGACGCCTTGGTGGTCATGGCGTACACCGCCCGCGGTCTGCCGGACGACATCCGACGTGCGCGGACGATCGGCGACGCCCTCCTCTTCGTGCAGGAGAACGACCCGATCGGTGATGGGCGCACCCGCGCGTCGTATGAGCCGCACGGCATCCGGCAGGGGCGAGTGGAGATCACGGGCCCTGGGACCTTCACCGGCAACCAGGCCTGGGTCGGGATGGCCCTCACTCGACTCGCGCACACGACCGGAGACCCGCGGTACCTCGAGGGGGCGCTGCGCGTCGGTCAGTGGATCCAGGACAACACGGCCGACATGGCCCGGGCGCCGCACGGCTACACCGGCGGCCAGCTCGAGGACGGCACGTCACTGACCTGGAAGTCCACGGAGCACAACAGCGACGTGGTCGGGTTCTTCACCCAGCTGGCGCAGCTCACCGGCGATACGGTGTGGGCAGATCGGGCGGCCGTCGCCGCGAGTTTCGTCGCGGCGATGCAGAGCGCCGACGGCCACGTGAACACCGGTACCGGCCTCGACGGCTCGACGATCAACACCCGGCCCATCCCCCTCGACGCGCAGACATGGAGCTCGCTCGCCACCGGCGACCCGCGTTACGGGGCGGCACTGGATTGGACCCTCGAGAACCTGATCGCAACCGACGGCCCCTACACCGGACCGTCGATCAGCGAGGTCGACGTGTCAAAGGCGTGGTTCGAGGGCAGCGGACACCTGGCGCTGGCTCTCCGGCTGCGCGACGGTGCGGGTGATGCCGAGACGGCGGAGACGCTGCTGCACAGCATCCGTCTGGCCCAGCGCGATGCCCCGAACGGCGACGGCAAGGGGATCGTCGCGACCTCGAACGACGGCCTCGACTCGGGCTTCGGCGATCTCTACTACGCGAGCCTGCACACCGGCGCGACGGCGTGGTACCTGCTCGCATCGGCGGAGGACAACCCGTTCGTGCTGCCGGTCGACCCGGCCTCTTGAGGACGAGCCGCCCCCGTGCGTGCAGACGCAAGGGGCTGGTTCGAACCGAAGGGGGTGGGTCGGGTTACGCGGCGACGCGGGCGACGGCGGCGATGGCGCTCGTGAAGAAGTCGAGTCCGTCGATGCCGCTGCGCATGGCGGCTGCGGTGTCGGGGCCGAAGCCCGCCTCGGTGGCGTGCTCGGGGTGCGGCATGAGGCCGACCACGTTGCCCGCTTCGTTCGTGACACCGGCGATGTCGCGGAGCGACCCGTTCGGGTTCACGCCGGCGTAGCGGAAGGCCACGAGACCCTCACCCTCGATGCGGTCGAGGGTCTGCTCGTCGGCGATGTAGCCGCCGTCGGCGTTCTTCAGCGGGATCACGATCTCCTGGCCGTTGCGGAACGCGTTCGTCCAGGCGGTGTCGGAGTTCTCGACCGTGAGGCGCTGGTCGCGGCGCACGAAGTGCTGGTGGTTGTTGCGGATCAGTCCGCCGGGCAGCAGGTGCGCCTCGACGAGCATCTGGAAGCCGTTGCAGATGCCGAGCACGGGCATGCCCTTGGCGGCGGCATCCTTCACCTCGGACATGATCGGCGAGAGCGCCGCGATCGCGCCGGCGCGCAGGTAGTCGCCGTAGCTAAAGCCGCCGGGGAGGACGAGCGCGTCGACGCCCTCGAGGTCGTGCGAGCCGTGCCACAGGGCGACGGGCTCGGCGCCGGCGATGCGCACGGCGCGCTGCGCGTCGCGGTCGTCGAGCGAGCCGGGGAAGGTGATGACGCCGATGCGCGTGGTCACTCCGCGACCTCGATGCCGACGACGTCTTCGATCACGGAGTTGGAGAGCACCTCGTCGGCGATGCGCCGGGCCTCGGCGAGGACCTCGTCGGTGACCTCGCCCTCGACGGTGAGCTCGAAGCGCTTGCCGATGCGGACGTCGGTGAAGCCCTCGACGCCGAGGCGGGCGAAGGCGCCGGAGACGGCCTTACCCTGCGGGTCGAGCAGTTCGGGCTTGGGCATGACGTCGACGACGATGGTGGGCATGACGGCTCCAAGAGTCGCGGGCGGAGGGGCGCACCCAGTCTACCGTCCCGAGGGGAGCTGCCTACGCGGAGTGGAAGACGGTGTGCAGGTCGCCGACGGCCTCGCGACCGCCGAGGCCGTCGATCTCGAACAGCACCGAGATGCCGACGACGTGGCTGCCGAGACGCTCGACGAGTTCGCGTCCGGCGGCGAGCGTGCCACCCGTGGCGAGCACATCGTCGATGAGCAGCACCCGGGAGCCGGCGGGCAGGTCGTCGTGCATCTCGATCGTGGCGGTGCCGTACTCGAGGGCGTAGTCGACGGATGCCGCGGGGCGGGGCAGCTTGCCCGCCTTGCGGATCGGGATGAGGCCGACGCCCGCGGCGATCGCGGCGGCGCTGGCGAGGATGAAGCCGCGCGCCTCGATGCCGGCGATCACGTCGAACTGGCCGGCGAAGGGCTCGATGATCGCCTCGGTCGTGACCCGCAGCGCCTCGGCGTCGGCGAGGAGCGGCGTGATGTCGCGGAAGATGATGCCCGGCTGCGGATAGTCCGGCACGTTGCGGATCAGGGTTTCGGCGCGGACGAGGGCAGGAGACAGGGCGGCTTCGGGCACCGGACAAGGGTACGCCGCTCGACCTGATCTGGACGATTCGCCGACCGGGCGACGATCAGCCGAGGTTTCCGCGGCATCCCTCCGGTGGATCGTCACCCCCTCGGCCGATCGTCACCAACCTCGGCCGATCGTCGCAACCGGCACGGCTTGACACCGTGGGAGCGCTCCCATAGAGTGACTGCTCAGTTCGTGGGAGCGCTCCCACGGCGTCCCGAAAGCAGCAAGACCGCACGACCCCCACCACAAAGGAGTGAACCGTGAACACACGTGCCCGCCACCGGATCCTCGCGATTGCCGCCGTGGCATCCGTCTCCGCCCTCGCCCTCGCCGGTTGCGCCGGCAATGCCGACGGCGCCCCCGAAGGCAGTGCCGACGAGGATGTCACGCTGACCGTCACCACGTTCGGCACCTTCGGCTACGACGACCTCTACAAGGAGTACGAGAAGGCGCACCCGAACGTCAAGATCGAGGCGACCAACATCGACACCGGCGGCAACGCCCGCACCGACGCCTTCACCAAGATCGCCGCCGGCTCCGGCCTCAGCGACGTCGTCGCGATCGAAGAGGGCTGGCTCGGCGCCATCATGGACGTCTCCGACACCTTCGTCGACCTGCGCGACTACGGCATCGAAGACCGCAAGGCCGACTGGGTCGACTGGAAGTACGGCCAGGCGACGGATGCCGAAGGCCGCGTCATCGGCTACGGCACCGACATCGGCCCGAGCGGCATCTGCTACAACGGTGCCGCATTCGAAGCCGCCGGCCTGCCGAGCGACCGCGAGTCCGTCGCCGAGTTGCTCAACGGCGACTGGGAGAACTACTTCAAGGTCGGTGCCGACTACACGGCCAAGACCGGCAAGGCCTGGTACGACCACTCCGGCTTCGTCTGGAACGCCATGGTCAACCAGCTCGATGAGGGCTACTACACGACAGACGGCAAGCTGAACGTCGAGGACAACGCCGAGCTCAAGGAGCGCTTCGAGCTGCTGGGTGCGGCGACCGAGGGCGGCCAGTCCGCTGCGCAGACGGCCTGGGACTGGAACGGCGGCAAGTCGTTCGTCGACGGAACCTTCGCGACCTTCGTGTGCCCGGGCTGGATGCTCGGCGTCGTGCAGGGTCAGGTCGAGGCCGGCGGCGGCGACGCCTCCACCGGCTGGGACTTCGCCGACGTGTTCCCCGGCGGCGCAGCCAACTGGGGCGGCGCCTTCCTGTCGATCCCGGAGTCCTCGCAGCACAAGGAGGCGGCCGCTGAGCTCGCCGACTGGCTGACGCAGCCGGAGCAGCAGGTGAAGCAGTCCGCCGCCGCGGGCAACTTCCCCTCGACGATCAAGGCGCAGGAGACCCTGGCCGCCGACGCGACGCCGAACGAGTTCTTCAACGACGCTCCGACCGGGGCGATCCTCGCCGAGCGTGCCAAGGGTGTCGTCGCCCAGTTCAAGGGTGCCGATGACTCGGTGATCCAGGAGAACGTGTTCGGCCCGGCTCTCAGCAGCCTCGATCGCGGCGAGACCGACACGCAGCGTTCCTGGGACCAGGCGATCAAACTCCTGAACGAGCTCGTCGACTGACCCATCCTTCCGATCCGACAGGCTCAGCGGCCCGCGCCGGGTCGCTGAGCCTGTCGGAGCACCGCCCGGTCGGACCGTTCGACGGGCTCAGAGCCCCCGGTTCGTGGACAAGGAAACGCACATGACTCTCACCGCCCCGCCTGCGGAGCAGCAGCGCACGGCATCCGGTTCGGCACCGGCCGCCCCGCCGAAGCGCCCCTGGCGCCACCGCGTCTCGCGGTTCGACCAGAACGCCTCCCCGTACTTCTACATCTCGCCGTTCTTCCTGCTGTTCGGGCTGGTCGGCCTGTTCCCGCTGCTCTACACCGTGTGGGTGGCCGTGCACGAGTGGGACCTGCTCAAGGGCGAGGGCGACTTCGTCGGCGTGGGCAACTTCGTCGAGATCCTCGGCGACGCCATGTTCTGGAACTCGATCGGCAACACCCTGAGCATCTTCCTGCTCTCCGCGATCCCCCAGCTGGCGGTCGCGCTCGTGATCGCCTACCTCCTCGACCGGGGGCTCCGCGCCCCGACCTTCTGGCGGATGAGCGTGCTGATCCCGTTCGTCGTCACCCCTGTCGCGGTCGCCATCATCTTCTCGAGCATCTTCAACGAGGCCGACGGCCTGGCCAACAACCTGCTCAACCTCATCGGCATCGCCGACCAGGAATGGAAGCACAACACCGCCCTGTCGCACATCGCGATCGCCGTGATGGTGAACTTCCGCTGGACCGGGTACAACGCCCTGATCCTCCTCGCCGCCATGCAGGCGGTGCCGCGCGACCTGTACGAGTCGGCCGCCCTCGACGGCGCAGGCGCCGCCCGCCGCTTCTTCTCGATCACGATCCCCACGATCCGTCCGACCCTGATCTTCGTGATCATCACCGCGACGATCGGCGGGCTGCAGATCTTCGCCGAGCCCCGCCTGTTCGACGTCTCGACGGCCGGCGGCATCGGCGGCAGTGACCGGCAGTTCCAGACCACGGTGCTCTTCCTCTGGGAGCTGGCGTTCTTCCGCCGCGACCTCGGCGAGGCCTCCGCCGTCGCCATCCTGCTGTTCCTGCTGATCGTCGGCATCGGAGTGATCAACTTCCTCATCTCCCGGCGCATCTCCACCGGCGACGGCCCGAAGAACCGCGCCGAGCGCCGGCGCACACGCACAGCTGCCGCGGCCGCCGCCACGGCTGCCGCGTCCACGACGATCGCCACCACCACCGAGGAGAACGCGCGATGACCGCCACCCAGGCGCTGAGCGTCCCCGAGAAGATCCGTCGACGTCGTGCCGTCGGAGGCAACGCCGGCATCGGCAGCCGCCCCGGATTCCTGACCTACGGGCTCCTCGCCGCGTTCATCATCGGCAGCGTGTATCCGCTGTGGTGGTCGGTCGTGGTCGCCAGCGGCACGAACGCCACCCGCGGCGAGACCCTCCCGCTGATCCCCGGCGGCAACTTCCTGGCCAACGCGGCCAAGGTCTTCGATGCGATCCCGTTCTGGCTCGCGCTGGGCAACTCGTTCCTGATCTCGGGCATCATCACGATCTCGGTCGTCACGTTCTCCACCCTCGCCGGCTACGCCTTCGCGAAGCTGAAGTTCAAGGGTCGCGACGGAATGATGATCTTCGTGATCGCGACCATGGCGATCCCGACGCAGCTGGGCATCATCCCGCTGTTCATGCTCATGCGGGAGCTCGGGTGGACCGGCTCGATCGGCGCCGTCATCGTGCCGACCCTCGTCACCGCGTTCGGGGTGTTCTTCATGCGGCAGTACCTCGTCGACGTCATCCCGGACGAGCTGATCGAAGCCGCCCGCATGGACGGCGCGAACCAGTTCCGCACGTTCCTGACCGTCGGGCTCCCCGCTGCCCGACCGGCCATGGCCATCCTCGGACTCTTCACCTTCATGACGGCGTGGACCGACTACCTGTGGCCGCTGATCGTGCTCTCCCCGCAGAACCCGACCCTGCAGACGGCGCTCAGCCAGCTGCAGTCGGGCTACTACATCGACTACTCGATCGTGCTCGCCGGTGCGGTGCTCGCGACCCTTCCGCTGCTCGTGCTCTTCGTGGTCGCGGGTCGGCAGCTGGTCAGTGGCATCATGGCGGGCGCGGTGAAAGGATGACCCCTATGACCCGCTCCTTCCCCGAGAACTTCCTCTTCGGCGCTGCGACCGCGGCGTACCAGATCGAAGGGGCGGCGTTCGAGGATGGACGCACGGCATCGATCTGGGACGCGTTCGCCCGCGTGCCCGGCGCCGTGATCGGCGGCGACAACGGCGACGTGGCCTGCGACCACTATCACCGGTACCGCGACGACGTCGCGCTGATGACCGAGCTCGGGCTGCAGACGTACCGCTTCTCGACGTCGTGGTCGCGCGTGCGGCCGGACGGCGGTGCCGTGAATCCGGCCGGAGTCGACTTCTACGAGCGCCTGGTGGACGAGCTGCTCGCAGCCGACATCCTGCCCTGGCTGACGCTGTACCACTGGGATATGCCGCAGGCGCTGCAGGATGCCGGTGGCTGGACCAACCGCGACACGGTCGACCGGTTCCTCGAGTACGCCGGCACCATGCACGACGCGCTCGGCGATCGGGTCAACGTGTGGACGACGCTCAATGAGCCCTGGTGCTCGTCCTTCCTCTCCTACACCGGAGGGGAGCACGCTCCGGGACACACCAGCGTCGCCGAGGGGCTGCTCGCCTCGCATCACCTGCTGCTCGCGCACGGCAAGACCGTGCAGGAGCTGCGGGGACGCGACGCTTCGCTCAACCTCGGCATCACCCTGAACCACACGGTCGCCGACCCCGCCGACCCGCAGAACCCCGCCGACGTCGACGCCGCCCGCCGCGTGGACGGGCAGTTCAACCGCTGGTTCCTCGACCCGATCTACCGCGGCAGCTACCCCGCCGACATCGTCGAGGACATCCGCGCGGTGGATGCCGACGCCGTCGCCCAGTTCGAGGCCGCGGTCCACGACGGCGACCTCGAGACCATCTCCCAGCACATCGACACGCAGGGCGTGAACTACTACCACGGCGACTTCCTGTCGGGCACGGCTCCCGCCGAGGCACCGGTCTCCGGAGGGCCCGCCACCGAGCGCGCCGGCCGCAGCCCCTACCCGTCGAGCGACGGCATCCACTCGGTCGAGCGGGGGCTGCCGCGCACGGCGCAGAACTGGGAGGTGCAGCCCGAGGGGCTCACCCGGGTGCTGCAGCGGGTCTGGAGCGAGTACGCCGAGCCCGCGGGCACCGTGCTGTACATGACCGAGAACGGCGCCGCCTACGACGACGTCGTGGTGGTCGAAGACGGCGAGACGCGCGTGCACGATGCCGACCGCACGGAGTTCCTGCGCCTGCACCTCGGTGCGGTGCTCGATGCCGCGGAGTCGGGTGTCGACGTGCGGGGCTACTTCTACTGGTCGATGTTCGACAACTACGAATGGGCCTGGGGTTACGACAAGCGCTTCGGCATCGTGCGCGTCGATTACGACACCCAGGAGCGGAGCCTCAAGGACTCCGGTCGGGAGTACGCGCGCATCATCGCGGCCCGGTCGCTGTAGCCGTAGGGCCGTCGAATCGCGCGAATGGTCCTCTCCACGGACCGGATGGGACCATTGCGCGATTCGAAGCGCGAACGTCGGTGAGAATAGGGCGATGGAAGAGTGCGTACGTTGATGTCGCCCCGAGCGACCATCGAAGAGGTGGCCTCGGCCGCCGGTGTCTCCCGGTCGACCGTGTCGCGGGTCGTGAACGGGTCGACGGCGGTGAGCCCGGAGGCGCTCGCCGCCGTGCGTGCCGCGATCGACGAGTTGAACTACGTGCCCAACCGCGCGGCGCGCTCTCTCGCTTCGCGGCAGACGCACGCGATCGCCCTGATCGTGCCGGAAGACACGAATCGCTTCTTCGGCGACCCGTTCTTCGCCGCGATCGTCGCCGGCATCACGGGCGCCCTCGGCGGATCCGACTACCTGCTCAACCTCCTCATCGCGAGTGACGACCCGGGCGACAAGATGACGGGCTTCGTGCGCAACGGCGGCGTCGACGGGGCGTTGATCGTGTCGCATCACACCAGCGACGCATTCATCGACCGGGTCGCGGATGCCGTGCCGGTGGTCTACGGCGGTCGGCCCGTACGCCGGCTCGAGGGCGACTACGTCGTCGACGTCGACAACGTTGCGGGCGCCCGCACCGCGACCCGTCGACTGATCGACATCGGACGCACGCGGATCGCGACGATCTCGGGCCCGCTGACCATGGTCTCCTCCGGCGACCGCATCCAGGGTTTCCGGGCCGCTCTCGCCGAGGCCGGGCTGACGCCGTTCGCCGAGGAGCAGGGCGACTACAGCGAGGCCAGCGGAGCGGATGCCGTGCGGCGCATCCTCGAAAAAGGTCGACCGGACGCGATCTTCGTCGCCAGCGACCTGATGGCGCGCGGTGCGCTGACGGTGCTGCGCGCCGCCGGTGTGCGGGTTCCCGAGGACATCGCCCTGGTCGGGTTCGACGACTCGTCCGTGGCGATCACGACCGATCCGCAGCTCACGACGATGCGCCAGCCGATGTATGCGCAGGGCGAGACCATGGCCCGGGTGCTGCTGTCGCGTCTCGCGGGGCAGGACCCGCCGCAGACCACCATCCTGCCGACCGAGCTCGTGGTCCGCGCCTCGGCCTGAGCGGGTCTCGGCCGGGCCGGAAGGAACACGGGCGCGCCCCTGACGCCCCCTCCTGGCCAGGGACGCACCCGTGCGTCTGGGCTGCACGACTTCGGAGATCGGCGGCGAATCGCCCAGCGAAGGGCGGATGCCGCGGCGCGGCGCCTCGGATCTCCGAAGTCGTGCCCGGCTGAGCGAGTCAGCCGAAGTTCGAATCCAGTCATAGGTTGAATGGATGTTCAGTGATTAATCTATACGGCAGGGGGAGCATTCGGAAAAGTCCGGCCGGCTGAACTCAGGAGGTGGATGCCGCGTGGCACGCTCCGACGAGCAGAATCGGCAGGCCAGGCAACGCGCCAGGGAGACCATCCTGGAGGCCGCCATCGAGGTCTTCAGCGAACGAGGAGTCGCGGGCGCGAGCATCGCCGCGATCACGAAGCGGGCGGGCGTCGCCCAGGGCCTCGTGAACTACCACTTCGGCGGCAAGGAACAGCTCGTCGCCGCCGTCATCGACCGATGGTTCGAGACCGTACTCGGGTTCGCGCGAGTGGAGGGCACCCCTGACGAGATGCTCGCCGCCGTGATCGACGGGGCCCTCACGGCCACCGCCTATGCGATCCCCCTGCAGCGGGCGGTGCTGGCGATGCAGCAGCAGCCGGCCACGCACCGACTGTTCGCCGAATCGGAGGCTCGGCACGAAGTGCGCGCCACCGCGGCGGAGGATGCCGTGCGGCAGCTGTTCCGCGCGCGCGGCGCCGAGGATCCGGCCCTCGAAGAGGTCATGCTCCGCAGCACCCTCGAGGGCGTCTTCGTGAAGTTCGCCGTCTTCGGCGACACCTATCCGCTCGAAGACGCCCGGCGCTGGGTGCACCTCCGCTACGGGCTCCCCGCGCCGACGACGCCCATCGCTCCGCCGGTTCCGCTCCGCGACGGCGAACCGCGCCCGCGTGCCACGGCGGCCCTGGGGTCGGAGCAGCAGGCGTGATCGCATGACGTCGATCGACCTGAACTCGGACCTCGGCGAGAACGTGGCCGACCGGATCGTCAGCGATGACGCGAGCATGCTCCGCCTCGTCACGAGCGCGAACGTGTCGTGCGGGTTCCACGCCGGCAGCCCCGAGGGCATCCGTGAGACGCTCGCCGCCGCCGTGGAGGGCGGCGTCGTGATCGGGGCGCATCCCGCCTATCGCGACTACGAGAACTTCGGGCGCACCCGCCTCGACGTCGACTCGGCCACGCTCCAGGCGCATGTCGAGTACCAGCTCGGAGCGCTGATGGGACTCGCCGCCGCGGTGGGCGGCACGGTCTCCTACGTCAAGCCGCACGGGGCGCTCTACAACACCATCGCGCGCGATGAGCGGCAGTCGAAGGATGTGGTGGCGGCGATCCGCGCGATCGACCCGAGCCTCGTGCTGCTGGGACTCTCCGGGGGCGTCGTGCTCGACGTCGCCGAGCGGGCCGGGCTCGCCGTCGCCGCCGAGGCCTTCGCCGATCGGGCCTATCAGCCCGACGGGCAGCTCGTGTCGCGCACCGAGGCAGGCGCCGTGCTGCATGACCCGGCCGCGGTGGCGGAGCGCATGGTGCGCCTCGCTGCCGACGGTGTGATCCGGGCGATCGACGGCACGGACGTGCCCGTGGTGGCGCAGTCGATCTGCGTGCACGGCGACAGCCCCGGCTCAGTGGCGATGGCTGCCGAGACCAAGCGGATGCTGCAGGACGCGGGCATCACGATCGCACCGTTCGCGGGCTCCCGATGAGGCGATCGGCGCAGGTCGGCTGATGCGCATCCTCACGGCATCCGATCGCGCTCTGCTCGTCGAGGCGGCCGACCTCGATGAGGCGATGCGCCTGAACCTCGCATGGGAGGGGCTGCCGGGCGTCGTCGAGCGCGTCCCCGGAGCCCGCACGGTGCTCGTGCGGTTCGACCCGCTGCGCGTCTCGGCCACCGAGCTCGCGCACACGCTGGCGGCGACGGAGGTCGACGCCACACGCCCGCCCCGCACCGGGGAGGTCACGATCCCCGTGCAGTACGACGGTGAAGACCTCGACGAAGCGGCATCCGCGCTCGGCGTCTCGGTGGAGGAGCTGGTGAACCGGCACCTCGCCGCGGACTGGCGGGTCGCGTTCTCGGGGTTCGCCCCCGGATTCGGGTACGTCGTGAGCAGCGATCCGCTCTTCGACGTGCCGCGCCGCTCGTCTCCGCGTACACGCGTGCCCGCCGGGTCGGTCGCACTCGCCGGACCGTTCACCGGCGTCTACCCGCGCGAGAGTCCCGGTGGCTGGCAGCTGATCGGTCGCACGGATGCCGTGATGTGGGACATCGACCGTGATCCGCCGGCCCTCCTCGCTCCCGGCACCGCGGTGCGCTTCGAGCGGGTGCGGGCGGATGCGCGGCTGAGCCGAAACGGAGACGGTTGGGCGCCCACCCGGCGCGTCGCGCGGCAACTGGCCGACGCGGATGCGGATGGTCTGGGTTTCGGCACAGCATCCGCGGTCGAGGTCGTCCGGCCCTCGCTGCAGCTGCTGGTGCAGGATGCCGGGCGCCCGGGGTTCGCGGCGCTCGGGGTCTCGGCATCCGGAGCCGCCGACCGGCGCGCGATGCGGGATGCGAACCGTGCCGTGGGGAACGCGGAGGTGGCCGCGGTGCTCGAGAGTGTCGGGGGAGCGGTGCTCCGGTTCCACGGGGCGGGTGTCGCGGCGGTCACGGGGGCGATCGGCGCGCTCGCCCTGGCCGGAGCTGAGGGCTTCGCTCGTCCGATCCTCCACGGCGAGCCCTTCGCCACGTTCGACGGCGACGAGCTGACACTCGGCCATCCAGATCGCGGTCTGCGGTACGTCATCGGGGTCCGCGGCGGAGTCGTTGTCGCGCTCGCGCTGGGAAGCCGTGCGTCCGACACCCTTGCGGGACTCGGTCCGGAGCCGCTCGCGGCCGGGGCCGTCCTCCCGATCGGCGAGGCCGCTCCGCACCCCGTCGAGCCTGGCGCCGTGCCGCGCGACCTCCCGGCCTCCGGCGATGTCGTCGAGCTCGAGATCACGCTCGGTCCGCGCGACGACTGGTTCACGGCGGATGCCCTCGAGGTGCTCACGGCCCAGGAGTGGACGGTCACACCGCGCTCCGACCGGGTCGGCATCCGTCTCCAGGGCGATGCCCCGCTGGAGCGTTCCGTCGACGGCGAGCTGCCCAGCGAGGGAGCGGTCACCGGTGCGATCCAGGTGCCACCCGACGGGCAGCCGGTGCTCTTCCTCCCCGACCACCCGCTCACCGGCGGGTACCCGGTCATCGGCGCCCTCACCGACCGCAGCCTCGACCTCGCAGGTCAACTGCCGCCGGGCGTGCGCCTTCGATTCGCCGTGCAGGTGCGCTCGGCTGGCTGAGTGCCGCCGCCGATCGGTTCACAACTCCGCAGAAACTGTATCGATCCGGAGTGGTACGGCCGTAGGGAGGTGTTCGGGCCGGGTTTCTGAGGAGTTGTGAACGCGATGCGCGTCCCGCTAGGCGGGGTCGCCGCCGAGCGGGCCGACCGCCTCGAGCGGCTTCGGGTCGTCGGCGCCGGTCTTGCGCAGACGGGCGATCAGGTTGCCCAGGTGGTAGATCAGGATCGCCGCGACCGTGGCGATGACGATGCCGCCGAGTTCGAAGCCGGACGCCTCGTCCTTGATCATGAATCCGCCGACGGCCATGATCAGGGCCACGGCTGCGGTGTACTGGTTGACCGGGCGCGAGAAGTCGACGCGGTTGTCGACCCAGATCTTGATGCCGATGACGCCGATGAGGCCGTACAGCGCCGTGGTCACGCCGCCGAGCACTCCGGCGGGCACCGAGTTGATGACCTCGCCGAACTTGGGCGAGAGGCTGAGCAGGATCGCGGCGATGCCGGCGACCCAGTAGGCGGCCGTGGAGTACACGCGGGTGGAGGCCATCACGCCGATGTTCTCGCCGTAGGTCGTGGTGCCCGAACCGCCGAAGAAGCCGGCGAGGGTGGTCGAGACGCCGTCGGCGATCAGGGCCTTGCCGGTCTGCTGGTTCACGCTCGCGTCGCCCGTCATGGTCGCGACGCCGCGCACGTGTCCGACGTTCTCGGCGATCAGCACGAGCACGACCGGGAGGAACATCGCGAGGGCGGTGAGGGTGCCGGGCTCGGTGAAGTTCGGGAAGGTGAAGGTGGGGAGGCCGACCCAATCGGCCTTCTCCACGGCCGAGAAATCGAGCTCGCCACGGAACGCCGCGAAGATGTAGCCGGCGATGACGCCGAGGAAGATCGAGATGCGTCCGAGGAATCCGCGGAACACGACCGCGAAGAGGATCGTGATGGCGAGCGTGAACGTGGCGGTCACGGGGGCGTCGGCGTAGTTGTCGTGCGCGGCGCCGGCGAGGTTGAACCCGATGAGGGCGACGATCGTTCCGGCGAGCACCGGCGGCAGGAAGCGGTCGACCCACTTGACACCGACCGTGTGCACGACGACGCCGATGATCGCGAGCAGCACGCCGACGGCGACGATGCCGGCCAGGGCGGTGCCCATGTTCGCCGAGGCGGTGGCTGCCGTGACCGGCGCGATGAACGCGAACGACGAACCGAGATAGCTGGGCAGCTTGTTGCGCGTGACCAGCAGGAACAGGATGGTGCCGACACCGCTGAACAGCAGGGTCGTGGCGACCGGGAAGCCGGTGATGATCGGCACCAGGAACGTCGCGCCGAACATCGCGACGACGTGCTGGAGTCCGATCGCGATCGTGGCGGGCCAGTTCAGGCGCTCGTCGGGACGGACGACGGCGCCGGGCTCGACCGTGCGGCCGTTTCCGTGCAACTTCCACAGGGCCATGCGGGCTCCTCAAGGTTCGGGGGATGGCAGGAGTGCCGGAGCAACACTATCGATTCCTGAGTTTTTCCTGAGCGCTTCTACCAGGGTAGACGCGAAGGTAGAATGGTAGACATGAGCCTCAACATCAAGAACGAGACTACGCATGAGCTCGTGCGTCGACTCGCGGCGTTGACCGGTCAGAGTCAGACGAGTGCAGTCGAGGATGCGGTGCGGCGGCGTCTCGCCGAGTTGGAGCAGCAGCAATCGGCCGACGAAGAGGAGCGTCGTCGCCGTATCCGTGCGGTGATCCGCCGGGCGCAGCAGCTTCCCTCCACCGGGC
Organism: Microbacterium sp. ISL-59; assembly: GCF_018613945.1. NCBI lineage: Bacteria > Bacillati > Actinomycetota > Actinomycetes > Micrococcales > Microbacteriaceae > Microbacterium > Microbacterium sp. ISL-59. Next base: position 749,564 of record NZ_JAGGPG010000002.1, on the reverse strand, counting down.
GCACGACCGAGGAGATCATGGACGAGCTCTACGACGAGACGGGGATGCCGCGATGATCGTCGACTCCTCGGCGTTGGTCGCGGTGCTGATGGCTGAGCCGGAAGCCGAAGAGATGAGCGACCTGTTGGAGTCGCGGCCCTTCGCCTTGTCCGCGGCCACGCTCGCGGAGTGCACGATCGTCCTCCGCAGCAAGGGCGGCGAAGCGAAGGCGCTTGCGCTCGACGAGCTTCTGGAGGTGACGCGATCAGAGGTCGTTCCCGTCGATGAGGTGCAGGCGCGCCTGGCGGGCAGGGCATACGCCCGCTACGGCCGAGGGTCAGGGAGCCGCGCTCGCCTGAACTACGGCGACTGCTTCTCCTATGCGCTCGCGATCACCCGCGACGAGCCGCTGCTGTTCAAGGGAGACGACTTCGTCCACACCGACGTGCGGCTCGTCGAGTAGGCCGGTCCGGTCAGGTCCGCGACGGGCCCGCGGGAGATCGGGATCAGGCGCCGAGGCGTTCGATCAGCTCGCGGTAGCGGTCGGCGGTGCGCTCGACGACATCGGCGGGGAGGGCCGGCGGCTCGCCCTGCTTGTCCCAGTTCGCGGCCATCCAGTCGCGCACGATCTGCTTGTCGAAGCTCGCCATCCGCTCGCTCGGGGTGGTGCCGGTGCGCCAGGCCTCGGCGTCCCAGTAGCGCGACGAGTCGCTCGTGAGCACCTCGTCGGCCAGGCACAGGGTGCCGTCGGCATCCGTCCCGAACTCGAACTTGGTGTCGGCGAGGATCAGGCCCTTCTCCTCGGCGATCTCGGCGGCACGGGCGTAGATCGCGAGCGAGGTGTCGCGCAGCTCGGCCGCGCGCTCCGCTCCGACCAGTTCGACGGTGCGCTCGAACGTGATGTTCTCGTCGTGCTCGCCCATCGGCGCCTTGTAGGCCGGGGTGAACAGGGGCTCGGGCAACCTGTCGCCGTTCTGCAGGCCGGCGGGCAGCGGAATGCCGCACACCGTGCCGCTCTCCTGGTACTCGGCCCAGCCGGAACCGGTGATGTAGCCGCGCACGACGCACTCGATCGGCAGCATCTCGAGCGACTGCGCGAGCATGGCGCGGTCGGCGACTTCCTCGGGCAGGTCGCCCTCGGCGATGTGGTTGGGGAAGTCGGAGAGCTGCGCGAACCACCAGCGGCTCAGTCGCGTCAGCAGGGCCCCCTTGTCCGTGATGCCGGGGGAGAGCACGAAGTCGAAGGCGCTCACGCGGTCGGAGGCGACGACGAGGATGCGCGTGTCCGCCGGATCCTCGGAGGCGTACAGGTCGCGGACCTTGCCCGAGTAGATGTGCCGCCAGCCGGGGATGCTCTGTGCCGTGCCTTCTGAAGGAGTGCTCACCCGCCCATTATCCCGGTTCCGTCAGCACCCACCCGCCGAGAAGTCGCGGACCGTGGGTCGCATCGACGGGTGTCGGAACGGTTGTCTAGCGTGGAGGGGTGGCTGATGACATCTTCACCGACCGGCTCCGCCTGTCGCGGGCGGTCCCGTCCGACCTCGACGCGATCTTCGCGATCCAGAACGATCCGCGGGTGTGGGGTCACTATCCGAGCCTTCGGCACACCGACCCCGCGACGTCTCTCCAGATGATGGACCGCTGGGATCGCAGCTGGAAGCAGGCGGGACTCGGTTCGTGGGTCGCGCGGCTGCGCGACACGGGAGAGATCATCGGCAACGGCGGGTGCACGCTGTTGCGCGATGAGGTGTGGAACGTCGGCTACCGGATCGCGGCCGACCATCACGGGCACGGGTATGCGACCGAGCTCGCACGTGCGGGCATCGAGCAGGCGCGGATCATCGCCCCCGATCGCCCGGTGATCGCTTTCCTCGTGGAGCACAACCGCGCGTCGGCGCACGTCGCCGAGAAGCTCGGCCTGGAACTCGTGCATCGTGCGCCGGATGTCGGCAACCCCGATCCCGCGGTGATGCGGCTCGTGTACGCGGATCGTCCGCTCACCCCGGCGCAGCTCGCGGCCGCTCTCGGCTGATCCGCCCCGGCCGCCGGTCTTGTCGCTGTCGGCGGTCCCGCGTATAGTCCACATGGACTATTTGAGCGCGACACCCGGGGAGGGGCCATGCAACGACTGACCCCGATGGGGGCGATGATCCTCTCCCTGCTGCGCGAGGGCGACATGCACCCCTACGAGATGGTGCGACTGATGCGGGTGCGCCGCGACGATCGGCTGCTGACCCTCACGAACGGCACGCTCTATCACACGGTCGGCCGGCTTCAGCGGGCGGGGCTCATCGACGAGGTCGGCAGTGACCGCGAGGGGAATCGCCCCGAGCGCACAACATACTCATTGACCGACGCCGGCCGGGAGACCCTCATCGCCTGGCTGCGACGCGAGCTGTCGACGATCGATCGTCCCGCCGAGTTCCGGATCGCGCTCGCCGAGGCGCACAACCTCGAACGCGGCGATGTGCTCCAGTGTCTGCGGTCGCGTCGCGTCGCCCTCGACGACGAGCACGTCGCGTATCGCGATGGACTGATCGACGCGAGACGCGATGGTGTGCCCGAGCAGGTGCTCGTGGAGTACGAGCGCCAGGAGGTGCTGCTCGAGGCCGAGCTGCGCTGGGCCGACGCGCTGATCGCCCGCCTCGAAGCCGAAGACCTGCCGTGGGGACCCGCGGCATTCCCGAACTCAGACCGCTACCGCGCTCAGCGAAAGGCTGCACAGCAATGACAGAAATTCCTCGCGACGGAGACCGCCCGCCGGCGTCCGCGCCCTCGAGCTCCGGTCCGTCGACCGGCACCTATTCCGTCGGCCACAAGCCGACGAGCCCCTGGCCCGCCCTGTGGGCGCTGGTTATCGGTTTCTTCATGATCCTCGTCGACACCACGATCGTCTCGGTCGCGAACCCGGCCATCAAGGCCGCACTCGACCCGAACACCAACAACCTCGACAACGTCGTGTGGGTCACGAGCGCGTATCTGCTCGCCTATGCCGTGCCGCTGCTGATCACCGGACGCCTCGGCGACCGCTTCGGGCCGAAGAACATCTATCTGATCGGCCTCGCGATCTTCACCCTCGCCTCGCTGTGGTGCGGACTGTCGAACTCGCTCGAGGGCCTGATCGTCGCGCGCGCCGTGCAGGGGTTGGGCGCCGCGTTCATGACACCGCAGACCATGGCTGTGATCACCCGCACCTTCCCGCCCGAGCGCCGCGGCGCCGCCATGGGCCTCTGGGGTGCGACGGCCGGCGTCGCGACGCTCGTCGGTCCGCTCGTCGGCGGACTGCTCGTCGACGGCTTCGGTTGGGAGTGGATCTTCTTCGTCAACATCCCCGTCGGCATCGTCGCGTTCGTGCTCGCCTGGCGTCTGGTGCCGAAGCTGGCCACCCACCCGCACCGCTTCGACATCGTCGGCGTCGTGCTGAGCGCCGTGGCACTCTTCCTGATCGTGTTCGGACTGCAGGAGGGCGAGAAGTACGACTGGGGCGTGATCTGGGGTCCCATCTCGGTGTGGAGCCTCATCATCGTCGGCCTCGTCATCCTCGGACTGTTCATCGTGCAGCAGGCCAAGACCCGCAGCGAACCGCTGGTCCCGCTCGAGCTGTTCCGCGACCGCAACTTCTCGGGAGCGAACGTCGCCATCGCCGCGGTCGGCTTCACGGTGACGAGCATGTCGCTGCCGATGATGTTCTTCCTGCAGTCCGCCCGCGGGCTCACCCCCACGGAGGCGGCGCTGCTGCTGATCCCGATGGCGGTGCTGTCGGGCGCGCTCGCTCCGGCGGCGGGCAAGCTCCTCGACCGGGTGGATCCGCGCATCATCCTCATCCCCGGCCTGCTCTGCGTCGCCGGCGCACTCGTCTGGTACTCGGCCCTGATCAACATGGACACCCCGATCCTCATGTTCCTGCTGCCGTCCGCGCTGATGGGCATCGGCAACGCGGGCATGTGGGGGCCGCTCGCCACCACCGCGACGCGCAAGCTGCCGCCGCGCCAGGCGGGTGCCGGTGCCGGCATCTACAACACCACCCGGACCATCGGATCGGTCATCGGCTCGGCATCCATCGCCGCGTTCATGCAGTCTCGCCTCGAGGCGAACCTGCCCGGTCTCGCCGATGCGCCGGCGGGCTCGACCGGGGGAACACTGCCGCCGCAGGTGGCCGACGGCTTTGCCGCTGGGATGTCGCAGGCGATCCTGCTGCCGGCCTGCGTCATGGTGATCGCGCTCGTCGCCTCGCTGTTCCTCGGTCGCTACGACAAGGCGGATGCCGCGGCTCCCGCAGCCGCGCGTCCCGAGTAGTCGAGTTCGGGAGGGTGCCGTGTCCGTCGGTTTGCGGATACGGTGCCTTTCTGGTGTCATCGGGCGATGACGATCGCTCTCGCTCGACCGACCATCGACCTCTTCGACTCCTGGGCCGCTGCCGTGGCCGAGTTCGACGGCGGACACATCGACGGTGGCGGTTACGAACAGGGATTCACGCCCGACCGGGCCGCGTGCGAGGCGTTCGTCGCGAAGGCGGAGCTGTACGCCACTCCGGGCGCGGTGTTGCCCGAGGGGCACGTGGAGTGCGACTTCTTCTGGATCACCGAGGGCGACCGCGTCGTGGGGTTCATCGCGTTCCGCCGTGAGCTCAACGACTGGCTGCGTCGCTTCGGCGGCCACATCGGCTACGCGACGATCCCTTCCCGGCGTCGGGAGGGAATCGTGCGCGAGGCCCTCCGTCTCGTGCTCCGGTTCGCGAAGTCCGAGGGATACGACCGCGTGATGCTCACCTGCGACGACGACAACATCGGCTCCATCCGCACGATCGAAGGGGCCGGCGGTGAGCTGGAAGACGTGGTCGAGGCTCCCGAGCCGGGGCAGCCCCGCGTGCGGCAGTATTGGATCGAGCTGTCGCCGGCCTGAGCCCGGATCCGCCCTTCTGCGCGGTTCCTGGCAGACCCGTCGAGGCGGGTGCGCGGCGGGGCGGCGACTAAGGTGGATGCTCGGCGATCGTCCGGTCGCTGCTGTCGACCCGAGGAGCACACGTCGTGATCCGAAATCCATCCGCCGCGACGGGCCGCCTGCGCCGATCCGTCCGCACCGTCGGCGCGGCCGCGCTGGTCGCCTTCGTCGCCGTCGGCGCGCTCCTGGCCGGAGCCGCCCCCGCCACCGCCGCGGACGACGAGAAGTACGTCATCGGCACCGACACGACGTTCGCGCCGTTCGAGTTCACGAACGCGGACGGTGACCTCGTCGGCATCGACATGGATCTGCTCCGTGCGATCGCGAAAGACCAGGGCTTCGAGGTCGAGATCCGCCAGCTCGGATTCGATGCCGCCGTCCAAGCGCTGCAGTCCAACCAGGTCGACGCCGTCATGGCCGGCATGTCGATCACCGAGGCGCGCGAGAAGACGTTCGACTTCAGCGAGCCGTACTTCACCAGCGGCATCCAGCTCGGTGTACTCGAGGCGAGCGACATCCAGTCCCTCGACGACCTCGACGGCAAGGCCGTTGCCGTCAAGACCGGCACGCAGGGGCAGACTTTCGCCGACGAGAACAAGGACGAGTACGGCTTCAAGGTCACCCCCTACCAGGACACGACCGACATGGTGGATGCAGTGAAGGCCGGCCAGGCGGTCGGCTACTTCGAGGACTTCCCGGTGCTGGCCTACGGCATCCAGCAGGGTTCCGGCTTCCGTCTGATCGGCCAACCTGAGCTGGGTGGCGAGTACGGCTTCGCGGTCAACAAGGGGCAGAACCCCGAGCTGATCGAGATGTTCAACGAGGGTCTCGCGAATCTCAAGGCCTCGGGCGAATACGACAAGATCGTCGACACCTACCTCTCCGGCGGTGAGGAATCCGCCCAGCCGACCGACATCATCTCCGTCGCGGTGCAGTACTGGCCGGCGCTCATGGAGGGTCTGTGGCTCACGATCCTCGCGACGATCGTCGCGATCGTGGCCGCCTTCATCCTGGGCCTCATCTTCGGCTTCGGCCGGGTCTCGAAGATCGCACCGTTCCGCTGGATCGCCACCGCCTACGTCTACATCTTCCGAGGCACCCCGATCCTCATCCAGGCGTTCTTCGTGTTCTTCGCGATCCCGCAGCTGATCCCCGACCTCACGTTCAACCCCTTCGTCGCCGGTGCGATCACGCTCTCGCTCAACACGGGCGCGTACATGACCGAGATCATCCGCGGCGGCATCCAGGCGGTCGACCCGGGTCAGAACGAGGCTTCGCGTTCGTTGGGCCTCAGCCACTGGAAGACCATGCAGAAGGTCGTGCTCCCGCAGGCCTTCCGCATCATGATCCCGTCGTTCGTGAACCAGGGCATCATCACCCTCAAGGACACGTCGCTGATCAGCGTCATCGGCCTCGCGGAGCTGACGTTCGTGTCCCGCCAGATCATCGCCTCGACGTACCTGTCGGCGCAGGTGCTGACCATCGTCGCCATCATCTACTTCATCGTGATCACGCTGTTGACGCTGCTCGCGAACCGCCTGGAGAGGACGTTCAACGCATGAGCAAGATCGTGGTGCAGGACCTGCACAAGTCGTTCGGCGACAACGAGGTGCTCAAGGGCATCAACCTGGCGGTGGAGGACGGCGAGGTCGTCGCCGTCATCGGTCCTTCGGGCTCCGGGAAGTCCACCCTGCTGCGCTGCCTCAACAAGCTCGAGGAGCCGACGTCGGGGCACGTCATCATCGACGGCGTCGACCTGACCGACAAGAGCGTGAAGCTCGACGAGGTGCGTCAGCGCATCGGCATGGTGTTCCAGCACTTCAACCTGTTCCCGCACATGACGGTGCTCGAGAACATCACCCTCGCGCCGGTCGAGTGCGGCAAGATGACGAAGGCTCAGGCGCGCGAGCGGGCGCTGGCTCTCCTCGAGCGCGTCGGTCTGTCAGAGAAGGCGGATGCGAAGCCGGCATCCCTCTCCGGTGGTCAGAAGCAGCGTGTGGCGATCGCCCGTGCGCTCGCGATGGACCCCGAGATCATGCTGTTCGACGAGGCGACGAGCGCCCTCGACCCCGAGATGGTGGGCGAGGTGCTGCAGGTCATCCGCGACCTGGCCGAAGGCGGCATGACGATGGTGCTGGTGACGCACGAGATGGGCTTCGCCCGCGAGGTCTCCGGCCGCACGGTCTTCATGGACGGCGGCGTCGTGGTCGAGGAGGCCCCGCCCGCCGAGCTGTTCGGCGCCCCCAAGAACGAGCGTCTGAAGGACTTCCTCTCGAAGGTGCTCTGACCCCGGCGCTCGCGCGCTCGCGCCGCTCGCCCGCGCCCGCTCGCTGACGCCGAGTGCACGGGTTCGCGCCGAGTGCACGGCTTGTACACGTGAACAAGCCGTGCAGTCGGCAGCATCCCGTGCACTCGACGGGGCGGAACGCGCGGCTACTCGCGAACGGGGGCAGGTGCGGGGGCAGGGTGCCGGCGGATGGTCGCGCTGACCAGAGCCGCGACCGCGCAGAGACCGGCTGCCGCGAACCACGCGAACGTGTACTGGCCCGTGTGGTCGCGGACGACCCCGGCGAGCACGGACGCGATACCCGCGCCGATCTGGTGCGCCGCGAACACCCAGCCGAACACCAGCGGTCCCTTGTCGCCGAAGACCTCGCGGCACAGCGCGATCGTCGGCGGCACCGTGGCGACCCAGTCGAGGCCGTAGATGACGATGAACACGATGATGCTCGGCTGCACCTCGGCCGAGAGCAGGCTCGGGAGGAACAGCAGGCTCACCCCGCGTAGTGCGTAGTACGCCGCGAGCAGGATGCGGGGGTTCACACGGTCGGTCAGCCACCCGGAGAACACGGTGCCGACGATGTCGAAGATGCCGACGACCGCGAGCAGGCCGGCGGCGGTCGTGGTCGCCATCCCATGGTCGTGCGCGCTGGGGATGAAGTGCGTGCCGATGAGTCCGTTGGTCGTCGCCCCGCAGATCGCGAACCCGATCGCCAGCGCCCAGAACGTCTTCGTGCGCGCGGCCTCTCGCAGCGTGGTCAGCGCGAGCTTCGCGGCTCCCCAGGCCGTTCCGCGGGGAACCGGTGGCGCCGCCACGGTGGGCGCGGCTTCGCCGTAGCGCGCGACGCCGAGGTCGCTCGGGCGGTTGCGCAGGAAGATCCAGACGAGGGGCATGACCGCGAGAGCGCCGCCTGCGATGATGAGCGAGGCCCCGCGCCATCCGATGTCTTCCGCGGCGACCGCGATCACGGGGAGGAAGATGAGCTGTCCGGTCGCGCTGCCGGCCGTGAGCACGCCCGAGACCAGGCCGCGGCGGGTCGCGAACCACGTGTCGGTGATCGTGGCGGCGAACACCAGCGCCATCGATCCGGTGCCGAGGCCGATCAGCACACCCCAGGTCAGGATGAGCTGGCCGGGAGTGGCGACGAAAACGCTCAGTGCCGCGCCCGCGCCGATCACGAAGAGTGCGACGACCGTGACCGCGCGGATGCCGAAGCGCTGCATGAGCGCGGCGGCGAACGGGGCGATGAGGCCGTAGAGCAGGAGGTTGATCGAGACCGCGAGCGAGAGTTCGGCGGTGCTCCAACCGAACTCCTCTTCGAGCGGCACCATGAGCACGCCGGGGGCGGCGCGGAAGCCGGCGGCGCCGATGAGCGCGATGAGGGCGACGAGCGCGACGGTCCATGCCGGGTGGAAGCGGCGCTGTCGGCTCTCGATGGGCCCGGCGGTCGGCTCGTCGACCGATTCGGAGGTCATGCCGCGTGCCCGGCGAGAAGCGCGAAGGGCTCCCCGCCCATGCTGCGTCGTGCCCAGCGGGTGCTGTCGGCGTCGAGCGGCGCCGCGCAGGTCGCACACCAGTCGACCGACTCCGAGACGTCGCCGCACCGGCCGCAGCTGACCGTCAGACCCCAGGCGCCATCGGGGCCGGTGATGCGGGCGAACCGCGCGTAGGCGTGCAGGATCGGGAGCGTCTGGCGTCCGGCATCCGTCAGCCGGTAGCCGCTGCGAGCGTCGTCGGGGTCTTCGCGCACGACGAGGTCGGCCTCACCCATCGAGGTCAGTCGCCGGGAGAGCACCGAGTCGGCCGCGCCGGTGGCATCGCGCAGCTGGTCGAAGCGGGTGCGACCCGAGAAGAGCTCGCGCAGGATGAGGAGCACCCACGGGTCGGCGAGCACGTCGGCGGAGCGGGCGATCGGGCAGGTCGAGGACGACCAGTCGGAGCGAAGCGGCATCCGCCCACTTTCTTGAAGAAAGCTCGCCACGTCAACCGCGAACCCGCACGTTGGCAGGATTCGCGCTGGGACTCGGCCGAAATCGCGCGCTCGCCGCGCTCGCCGCGCTGGCCGGTGCCGAGTGCACGGGATGCTGCCGAGTGCACGGGGTGTTTGCGTCGCGAAGCCGTGCACTCGTCGCGAAGCCGTGCGCTCGGCGAGGTGGCAGGGTCGCGAAGCCGTGCACTCGCGCGCAGAGGCGGGAGGCGGGCGCGCGGAGGCTAGTCCGCGACGCGGGCGGCGAGGTGGCAGGGTCGCGAAGCCGTGCACTCGCGCGCAGAGGCGGGAGGCGGGCGCGCGGAGGCTAGTCCGCGACGCGGGCGGCGATGTCGGTGCGGTAGTGCGAGCCGTCGAGGCGGATGCGGGCGATCGCGTCGTACGCACGGTCGCGCGCGGTGCGGAAGTCGGAGGCCACGGCCACCACGTTCAGCACACGGCCGCCCGTGGCGATGAGCGATCCGCCGGGAGCATCCGGGCTCGCGGTCGCGGCATGCACGAGACGGACACCCTCGACAGCCGCGGCATCCGCGAGGCCCTCGATCGGGCGTCCGGTCTGCGGCGCCTCGGGGTAGCCCTCGCTGGCCAACACGACCGTGATCGCGACGTCATCGCTGAACTCGGGCTCCGGCTGATCTTCGAGGGTGCCGGATGCCGCGGCGAACAGCAGCTGCGACAGCGGGGTGACCAGGCGGGGCAGCACGATCTGCGTCTCGGGGTCGCCGAAGCGCGCGTTGAACTCGATCACGCGCACACCCGCCGGGGTCAGGATGAGTCCCGCGTAGAGGAGCCCGATGAACGGCGTGCCCTCGGCGTCGAGCTGCCGCACCACGGGGAGAGCCACGTCGCGGGTGACCTCTTCGACGAAGGCCTGCTCGCTGCCGAACTGCTCGGCGAGCCACGGCAGTGGCGAATATGCGCCCATGCCGCCGGTGTTGGGTCCGGCGTCGCCGTCGAGCGCGCGCTTGAAGTCCTGCGCGGGGCTGAGCGCCCGCACGGTGTCGCCGTCGCTCAGGAAGAACAGGGAGACCTCGGGGCCGGAGAGGAACTCCTCGATGAGCACCGGGCCCGCGGGGAGGTACTGCTGGGCGTGGGCGAGAGCCTCGGCGCGGTCGGACGTGACGATGACGCCCTTGCCGGCCGCGAGGCCATCGGCCTTGACCACGTACGGGGCGCCGAGATCGTCGAACGCGGCCTCGACCTCGGTGGTGCTGGCGGCACGGACAGCGCGTCCGGTCGGCACGCCGGCGGCATCCATCACCCGCTTGGCGAACGACTTCGAGCCCTCGAGCTGGGCGGCGGCCTTGCCCGGTCCGAACACCGGGATGCCGCGGACGCGCAGGGCGTCGGCGACTCCGGCGACGAGCGGGGCCTCCGGGCCGACGACGACGAGGTCGATCGCGTGCTCGTGGGCGAATGCGGTGACCGCTCCGCCGTCGAGAGGATCGACCGAGACGGGGGTCGCATCCTGCGCGATGCCGGCGTTGCCTGGTGCGACGAAGATCTCGTGCTCCGTCTGCTCGGCCCGCAGGGCGAGGATGATCGCGTGCTCGCGGGCACCGGAACCGAGGACGAGAATCTTCACCCGTCCAGACTACCGAGGGGGAACCGACGACGCAGACCGCCTCAGACCTCGACGGTCCGCTCCACCGTGGCGTCCCAGGGCACCGTCCAGCCGGTGGCGTCGAAGAGGGCGTCGAGCACCATCGCGGTGAAACCCCACACGATCGTCCCATCGACGTCGAACGCCGGTCCGCGGAAGGTGCGGCCCATCCGCGTGAGCGTCGAGGTGAACCGGGTCGCGGGGTCGAGCAGCTGCGCGACGGGCACTCGGAACACCTCGACCGTCTCGGCGTGGTCGACGGCCACGACCCTCGACGGCGACTGCCACCAGGCGAGCACCGGTGTGACGAGGTGGTTGCTCGCGGCGAGAGGGATCACGGGCAGCGTGGCCAGGATCTCGACGCCGGCCGGATCGAGCCCGGTCTCCTCTTCGGCTTCGCGCAGCGCGGTGGCGACCAGATCGGCGTCATCGGGCTCCACTCGCCCGCCGGGGAAGGAGACCTGTCCGGGATGGGACGAGAGGGTGGGCGCTCGCCGCTGCAGCAGCACGTCGAGGTCGCGGGCGACAGCGGCATCGGCCGTCGGGGCGGGGACGCGGTCCAGCACCCCGAACAGGATGAGCACCGCGGCGTCGTGCGCGTTGTGCGGGTCGGCGAGCGGCGGGATCCGTACGCCCCAGGAGTGGTCGGCGACAGCGGCGAGCAGCTCGGCGCGGGCGCCCTGTGGATGCATGCTCATGCGTCCGAGCTTAGGACGCGTCGGGCGTTCGTGGCCCGCGTTTCCCGGCCCGCCGAGCGCGGCGAGCGACGCCGCCGAAAGGTGTGGGTCACGCCATCGACAACGGCAGCGACAACGACGAAGCGGGGGCGGGGTCGCTGCGCAGTCGCGCGTGCCGTTCGACGTCGAACCGCTCGGCGCCGTACCGGAGCTTCTCGCGTTCGACCCCCTCCGCCCGGAAGCCGGATGCCGTCGCCACGCGGCACGAGGCGGGGTTGTTCACGCGGTGGCCGAGTTCGAGTCGATGAAGCCCGTGCCGGAACGCCCAGTCGGACACCGCGAGCACGGCGCCGTTCGCATACCCGCGGCCGCGGGCGGCGGGTGCGAGCCAGTACGAGATCCAGGCCGTCTCGTGGCGGAGCTCGATCGCGGTCGCTGCCACGTTGCCGATGGCGACGCCGTCTTCCACGATCGCCCAGTTCCTCGCCCGCTCCTCGAACAGCAGCGATTCGTCGATGTAGGCGCGCGCCGCCGCGGGCGAGGTGAGCCCGGTGGATCCGAACTGGGTGGCGAGGTCGGGTGCCGTCTGCCACGCCCGTTGCAGAGCTTCCGCGTCGGCGGGCGTCCAGGGGCGAAGGGCGATGCTCATGCCTCCATGATCCCCGTTTCGTGGGGTCCGCGTCGCCGACGCGGACGCGCGCCGAAGGTAGGCTCGCGGGATGAGGCGATGGCGGGGATTCGCGCTGGGCGCGGTGCTGATGGCGGTGCTCACCGGGTGTTCCGCGACGCCTGAGGTCGACCCCGACGCCGTGCAGGACTGGATGGCGACGCAGGACTCCCGTGAGATCGCCGGGTCTCTCGCGACGCTCGCCGGGTTGGCGTCCCCGCTCTCGGATGTCGTCGGCGAAGGCGGGGTCACGGCCGCGTTCGATGAGCCGACGGCGATCGTCTCGGTGCTGTTCGCGTGCTTCGGTCCCGAGACGATGAGTGCCGACATCGCCCTGAGCGGATCGGATGCCGGCGGCTCCGTGACGTCGCAGACGATCCGCACCGACGATCTGGTCTGCGACGGCGAGCCGCAGCGGATCGATATGGGCTTGGATGCCGCGACCGAGGTCACGGCGAACGGGCTGGGTCGGGACGCGGTCGGGGCCTGGTCGGTCGTCGTCGTGGGGGAGAGCTGAGCGATGGCCAGGAAGATCGACATCATCGACGGACGTTCGGCACTGGATGCCGTTCGCGATGCGGATGCCGCCGGCACGAAGCCGCAGCGGACCGACCTCGCCACCGCCGTGCGCTACCTGCTGCAGCTGCTCGACGAGAAGGCGCCGGGCAACAGCGTCGAGGTCCGAGTGCCTCCGTTCGGCGCGGTGCAGGTGATCCAGGGCCCTCGCCACACGCGCGGCACACCGCCGAACGTCGTCGAGATGGATGCCGCGACCTGGATCGCGGTGGCCACGGGCGCGGAGGCGTGGACGGATGCCGCGGCCGGCGGTCGCATCCATGCCTCCGGCACGCGCGCGGATCTCAGCGACGTGCTCCCGGTTCGTCCGTAGCGCGAGCGCACGCAGAGGCGACGGCGGTCCGCCCGACGATCGCGTGCGAGCGCTCGACCGGCGCCTCCGGGTCAGGCTCCCTTGCGGCGCGCGATCTCGTCGGCCAGCTGCTGCACGCGGCCGGGGTCGGCATCGCGGGCGAGGGCGACGTAGTGGTCGAGGACGGCCGGCCGGTAGAGCACGGGCATCGTCTGTCCCGGTGCGAGTCGGGTGAGCTCGGTGATCGTGAGGTCTTCGTCGGCGATGCCGCGGAACGAGTGGCCCTCAGCCGTCTCCACATCGAGCATCAGGACCACGCGGGGGCTGCCGTCACTGCTGACCTCGCGCCAGTCGACGAGAACGCCGAGCGCGAGCACTCCCGCGCGCAGCTCCGCGTTGCGCGTGCGGGCGTCTCCGCTCAGGAGCGGGTTTGGGGCGACCCCGGGGAAGTCGGGCCCGACACCGAGCGACTCCCGACTCAGGTCGGGCCGGAGCTGCTCCACGAGGTCGCTGAAGCTGAGCTTCTGCTTCTTCTTTTTCTTCGAACCGAACATCCCGACCCCTCCCTCGCGCCGCTGCCGGCGCCTCCGCCGTTCCTTCGCAATCAATCGCGATTGTATGTCGCCGGCCATCCCGGCACCCGGAGGGGTACGGGTCATGTCTGGTCGTGAAGGGTGATCCGGTAGCCGTCGGGGTCGGAGAAGGTGAAGGTGCGACCGAAGGGGCCGTCGATCGGGTCGGCCACGATGGTGTGGCCGTCGGCGACGAGTCGATCGTGGATCGCCTGGACGTCGGTGGCGTGCAGCCAGATCGCGGCGCCGATTCCCGGCTGCGCGACGTCGGTCAGGTCGGTGCCGGGTGCGATGTCCCGGAGCGCGAACGCGATCGGCGTCGTCTGGAACACGACGGCGTGCGGGGGGCCCGCCGGCGAGCGGACGAGTCCGAGGTAGTTCTCATAGAACGCCTGCGAGGCGGCGAGGTCGCGTGCCTGGAGGGAGAGGAAATCGGGGCCGGTGACGGGCATGAGGAGAGTCCTTCGTTTCATGTCAGTTTTCTGACATGAGTAAGCGTATGTCAGACTACTGACATGAGTCAAGATCGCGCCGGCATCGAGCTCGACACGTCGCTGGGCTACCTGCTGAAGGAGGCGTCCAGCGCTCTCCGCACCTCGATGGAGGAGGTGCTGCGCCCGCTCGGCATGACCATCACGCACTACTCCTGCCTCGAGCTGCTCTCCCAGCGCCCCGGCCTCTCGAACTCCGAGCTCGCGCGCGGCGCGTTCGTCACCCGCCAGTCGATGAACGTGCTGCTCCAGGCCCTCGAGCGGGACGGCTTCGTGACCAGGCCCGCCGAGCCGCCGGTCGGGAAGGCCCTCCCCGCCCGCCTCACCGACCGTGGCCGGCAGAGTCTCGCGAAGGCGACGGCCGCCGTCCGTTCGGTCGAGGTCCGGATGCTGTCGGGCATGACCGAGGCCGAGCAGGCGGGCGCGCGGAAGATCCTGCGGGGCATGATCCGCTCCCTGCGCGACGAGGAGTAGTCCGGCGCGCGTGGCCGGGACGCGACTCAGCGCCGAGCGACCACCAAAGGCACCCCCGTGGTCGGATGCGGGAACACGTCGACCGCCTGGCCGTAGACCTGCTCGATCCGCGCGGCCGTCAGCACCTCGGCCGCCGTGCCCGTCGCCGCGACCCGGCCGTCGGAGAGCAGCGTGACACGGTCGGCGTGGGCGAGTGCGGCATTGAGGTCGTGCAGCACGATCGCCACGGCGATGCCGGCATCCGCCCGCCCACGGATCAGCCGCATGACGTCTTCATGATGCTTGAGGTCGAGGGCAGCGGTCGGCTCGTCGAGCAGCAGGATGCCGGTGCTCTGGGCGATCACGCGGGCGAGCGCGACGCGGGCGCGCTCGCCGCCGGAGAGCGAGGGCACCGCGCGGGCCTTGAGCGCCGTCACCTCGGTCTGCGCCATGGCCGCAGCCACCAGCTCGTCGTCATCGTCCGCCGCCGGCGTGCGCGCCCACGGCGTCCGACCCATGCGCACCACCTGCTCGGCGCTGAAGGGGAAGGTGACCGTGTTCTCCTGCAGCAGCACGGCGCGCTCCCGGGCGAGGAGGCGCGGCTTGACCTGTGCGATGGGCTGATCGTCGATCTCGACCGTTCCCGCCTGTGCGGTCACATCGCCGGCGAGCACCCCGAACAGGGTGGACTTGCCCGCCCCGTTGGGGCCGACCAGGGCGTGGATCTCGCCGCCGTGGATCTCGATGGAGGCGTCGTCGAGGATCGTCCGCCCCTCACCGACGCGCACCGTGAGCCCCGCACCGCGGAGCCGCACGGTCATGCCCAGCCTCCCGAACGGCGGCGCGTGCGCACGAGCAGCCACAGGAAGAACGGGCCGCCCACGAGCGAGGTGATCATGCCGATCGGCAGGTCGGCGAGCGGAACGGCGGTGCGCGCGACGAGGTCGGCGACGGCGATGAGCAGTGCGCCGCCGAGCGCCGAGGCGATCACGAGGGGCAGGTGGGCGGGGCCGATCAGCATGCGCATCAGGTGCGGCACGATGAGTCCGGCGAAGCCGATGATCCCGGCGAAGGCGACCGCCGCGCACACCAGCAGCGCGACCGTCACGATGACCACGATCCGCAGCAGCTCGACATTGACGCCGAGGTGCCGTGCGGTGCGCTCGCCGAGGGCGAAGAGGTCGAGGCTGGGGGCCACGATCAGGGCGACCACGACGCCGATCAGGACGAGCGGTGCGACTAGCTGGATGTTCGACCACAGGGCGCCGTTCAGCGACCCGAGCTGCCAGAACACGATCTGCTCGCGCGTCGACGTCGTGCCGAGGAACGTGAGAAAGGCCAAGCCCGCGCCGGCGATGGCATTGATCGCGATGCCCGTGAGCAGCAGCGTCACGACCTCGGTGCGGCCGCCGGATCGGCTGATGAAGTACACCGAGAACACGGCGATCAGGCCGCCGGCGAACGCGAATGCCGGTGTGGTCCACATGCCGAAGGTCGCGAGTCCGAACGTGATGCTCGCCGCCGCGCCGAGCGCCGCACCCGACGAGACGCCGACGACGCCGGCATCCGCGAGCGGGTTGCCGAAGATCGCCTGCATGAGCACACCTGAGACGGCGAGGGCCGCCCCGACGAGGAGTCCGAGCACGATGCGCGGCATCCGCAGGTTGAAGATCACGCCGTAGTCGGTGGATGCCGCGGGCGCCCAGGCGGTGTCGATCCCGACGCCGCGCAGCAGCACGCCGACCAGCGCGGTGGGGGACAGGTCGTACTGCCCGCTCGTGATCGAGACGACGCAGGTGATCGCGAGTGCGACGACCAGGCCGACCGTCACCAGGGCGAACCGGAGTCTCCGGTGCCTGGTCGGCGTCGGAGTGACGACCTCGCCGGTCACTTCGCGGGCTCGGGGGCGTACAGGGCGCGGGCCAGGGCGCTGATCACATCGGCGGTGCGCGGGCCGAAGCTGAGGATCTCGCTGTCGGCCATGTCGATCACCCGACGGTGCGCTCCGGCTGGTGTCTCGGCGACGGCCGGGATCCGCTCGATGAGCCCGTCGATGCCGCCGACCGATTCGAGTCCGTCGGTCATCATCACCAGCACGTCGGGCTGCGCGGCGACGAGGGCCTCGGCGGTCATCGGCTTCATGCCCTCCCAGCCGATCTCGGCCGCGACATCGACCCCGCCGACCGCGTCGATGAGGGAGTCGGCGCCGGAGTCCTCGCCGAAGATGTAGTACACGTTCGCGCTGCCGCGCACGTAGAGGAAGAGCATGCGCGCGCGATCGGACTCGTCGGCGGGCACGACCTCGGCGATCTCGGCGAGTGTCTCGTCGACCGAGGCGTCGAGCCGCGCGATGAGCGCCTCGCCGCGGCTCGGCACCCCGAGGGCTGTGGCGATCTCGGTGACCAGCTCGTCGGTGGTGTCCAGTCGCCGATCGCTGGAGATCACCACGACCGCGATGCCCGCGTCGCGCAGCTGCTGACGGACCTCCTTCGGACCGATCGTGGTGTCGGTGAGGACGACCGTCGGCGCGAGCTCGAGGATCGCCTCGGCGTTGAGCGTGTGTCCGGTCTTGGTGACGACCGGGAGGTCTTCCGTTCCGGCGAAGACGGTGGATGCGTCGCGGCCGACGACCTGATCGCCGAGTCCGAGGGCGAACACGGTTGACGCGATCGTGCCCGAGATGTCGATCGGGAGGATGCGGTCGACGTCGGTGATCTCGATCTCGCGGCCCTCGCTGTCGGTCACCGTGACCGGGAGCTTCGGCGCGGTGTCGTCGTCGACGGCCTCGATCGCGCGGCTGGAGAGGCACGCGGTGGAAGGGCCCTCATGCCCGCGCACGTCGTCGATCAGATCGAGCGAGGCGAGGGGAGCGGACGCCTGCGGGCAGGTGTCTTCTGCGGCCGCGGGTGGTGCGGCGTTCGCTCCCGGCTCGGCGCACGCAGTGAGACCTGTGGCGAGAGCGGCGACGAGGAAGACGGCAAAGACGCGACGCATTAGGCAAGGCTATCCTAAAACTTGACGCGCGCTGATTCGCACCTCTACGCTCAGGAATGGCGGCTTGCTTAGCCAAGCCTAACCAACATCCGACCCTTCGCCCGACTGCATTGCGGCACCGCCGGCGCGCGTGCTCTTCTGCGTGCCCGGAGCCGTGGAGAAACGTGAACGCCACAGCCACAGCATCCTCAGGGAGCACCCGCATACGCGTGCTGCTCGCTGCTTTCGTGTCCTTCCTCCTCGTCGCCGCCGGTGCGGTGATCGTTCCGCCCGCGCATGCCGCCGGTGCCACGGTCACGGCGACGGTCGCCTCCGCGGCCACGTCCGGCGTGAGCGTGCAAGTGCAGGCGAGCGGCCTGCCCGAGGTCGAAGGCGCCTACGCGGCCCTCATCGTCAAGGGCACGGAATCCGGCCTCAGCGGCGGTGGCGGATACGCGGCGTTCGTGATGCCGACCGTCGCCGGAGGGACGAGCACGTTCACGCTCGACGCTCCTGCCGGCTCGCTCGATCGGACGAAGTCCTACGAGGTGCTGGTGTGGCAGAAGCACTCGAACCCGAATGAGACGACGATCTACGGACGCGGCGACGTCGCGATCTCCGCGGGGCAGTGGGACGCCGTGTTCGGTCCCGTGCCCACCGACCCCGGCACCGACCCGGGGACGGACCCCGGAACCGACCCGGGCACCGATCCCGGAACCGATCCCGGAACCGACCCCGGAACGGACCCGGGCACGGATCCGGGCACGGACCCCGGCACCGACCCGGGCACCGATCCCGGGACGGACCCGGGCACCGACCCCGGTACCGACCCGGGTGAGACGCCGTTCTCCCCGGCGATCGAGGTGTTCCTGGCCGATGGCACGACGCCGGCCGGCACCTCTGCCCTCAAGGCCGGCGACAAGATCGTCGTGAAGGGGTCCGGTTACGACCCGGCGGCCAACGTCGGCGGGCGCGGTGTTCCGATCCCGAAGGACTTGCCGCAGGGCACGTATGTGGTGTTCGGCAACTTCGCCTCGGCGTGGCAGCCCTCGACCGGTGCCGCGTCGTCGACCCGCTCGGTCGGAGCGCAGGTGTGGGCGCTGTCCGAGGGTGTGCTGAACCAGGTTCCTTCGCAGTATCAGGGTGCGATCCGCTCGCAGTGGGTGGACATCGCGGATGACGGCACGTTCCAGGCAACCCTGACGCTGAAAGACGCGGCAGCGACCCCGGGCTCCTACGGCGTCTACACCTACGCAGCGGGCGGCGTGGTCAACGCCGACCAGGAGCAGAGCGTCGCCCTGACCTACTCCGAGACCGCTCTCGCCTCCGCGTCTGTGAAGACCGCGACCGCGAAGGACGGGCTGACCGTCACCGCATCCGGCTCGAAGCTGGGCGCGATCACCGGCGCGTACGCCGCGGTGATCGAGAAGGGCACTGAGGCGGACGTGACCGGCAGCGGCGGGTTCCTCGCGATGCAGTACGTGCGCTCGATCACCGGTGGCGCGTTCACCGTCGACCTGACGGCGGCCGCCGACACCCTCGACCGCACGAAGTCCTACGAGCTCATCGTCTGGAAGCAGCACTCGAACCCCGACGCGAGCACGATCTACGCCCGCGCGACGATCACCATCACCGACGCGCAGTGGGAGGCCTTGCAGCCCGCGCCGCTCACTCCGGCGATCGAGGTGTACCTGGCTGACGGCACCACGCCGGCCGGCACCTCTGCTCTCAAGGCCGGCGACAAGGTCGTCGTGAAGGGCTCGGGTTACGACCCGGCGGCCAACGTCGGCGGGCGCGGGGTTCCGATCCCGAAGGATCTGCCGCAGGGCACGTATGTGGTGTTCGGCAACTTCGCCTCGGCGTGGCAGCCGTCCACCGGCGCAGCGTCGTCGACCCGCTCGGTCGGAGCACAGGTCTGGGCGCTCTCCGAGGGCGTGCTGAATCAGGTTCCCGCGCAGTACCAGGGGGCGATCCGTTCGCAGTGGGTGGACATCGCCGCCGACGGGACCTTCGAGGCGACCCTGACTCTGAAGGACGCGGCAGCGACCCCGGGTGCGTACGGCATCTACACGTACGCAGCGGGTGGCGTGGTCAACGCCGACCAGGAGCAGAGCGTCGCCCTGAACTACGGTGACAGTGCGGGCCTCACCGCCACGGTGAAGGCGGCGACGGCGAAGGACGGTCTGACTGTCACGGCGCAGGCGTCGAAGCTGGGCGCGATCACCGGCGCGTACGCCGCGGTGATCGAGAAGGGCACCGAGGCCGATGTCACGGCCGGCGGTGGCTTCCTCGCGATGCAGTACGTGCGGTCGATCACCGGCGGCGCGTTCAGCGTCGACCTGACGGCGGACGCTGACTCGCTGGACCGCACGAAGTCCTACGAGGTCATCGTCTGGAAGCAGCACACGATGCCGGGCGCCGACACCCTCTACGCCCGTACGACCGTGCCGGTCAGCGAAGCGCAGTGGAACGCGATCTTCCCGGAGGGCCCCGCCCTCGGCGCGACCGTGAAGACGGCAACGGCGAAGGACGGTCTGACCGTGACGGCCGCGGCCTCGAAGCTCGGTGACATCTCCGGCGCGTACGCCGCTCTGATCGAGAAGGGCACCGAGGCGGATGTGACGGCCGGCGGTGGCTTCCTCGCGATGCAGTACGTGACGAAGATCACGTTCGGCTCGTTCGCGGTCGATCTCACGACGGCGGCGAAGAACCTCGACCGCACGAAGTCGTACGAGGTGATCGTGTGGAAGCAGCACACGATGCCGACCGCCGACACGATCTACGTGCGAGGTGACGTGACGATCACGGACGCCCAGTGGCGCACGCTGTTCGGCGAGAAGCCCACCGACCCGAAGCCGCCGACGACGCCGACGACTCCGCCGGCGAGCGTTCCTGGCGGATCGCTCCGCTGGGCGATCTCGTCGAAGTTCGCGAGCTACATCACGGGCGGCATCGCGCAGGGCGCGATCTCGGTCTCCGACGGCGCGACGCGCTCGGGTAGCCAGTTCCAGTTCGGGCAGACCGTCGGGGGAGACTTCGACGTGAAGACCGGGCTCGGCAGCGTCGTTTACCGCGGATCGGTGCGCTTCACGGGACACCACGGGGTGCTCGACGTGACCGTGTCGAACCCGCAGATCCGCATTACCTCGGCGGGAGCGGCGACGCTCTTCGTGACGAGTGGCGGTGCCCAGGTGCCGTTCGCGACGCTCGACCTCTCGCGGGCCGCGCGCGTCTCGGCGAACGGTGCCGTCACCTACACCGCGGCCCCGGCGTCGCTGACCGCGGCCGGTCGTGATCGGGTGCTGTCGGGCTACTCGACCGAGCTGAACCCGGTCACGTTCACGATCGGCTCCGTCGCGGCGGCGCCTGCCGGGAACACGGGCACCGTGGCTGCGGCCGCCGTGAAGGCGAAGACGACCCTGCCCGTGGCACCGCCGGCATCGGACGGCATCGACGTCGACGCGGAGAACCTCGCTGCGCTCGAGTCCGGGCAGTCGGCCACCATCACCGCATCCGGTTTCCAGCCGAACGAAGAGGGCATCAAGGTGGTCGTGTACTCGACCCCCGTGCTTCTCGACACGGTGACCGCGGATGCCGCGGGCCTCGCGACCTGGTCGGGCACGCTGCCCGCCAGCCTCGAAGACGGTGCGCACACGCTCACCCTGCAGGGCTCGGTCGACCGCGGGCTGGCGTTCACGCTCACCCGCGCGAAGACCGTGATCGGTGCGTGCACGGTCGACGGGGCCTCGCTGCAGTGGGGCTACAAGGAGTCGTTCCGCACGTACATCGAGGGCATCGCGAAGGGCGGCTGGACGCTGACCGACGTCGAGTACCGTTACCCGGATTACGTGTGGGAGAACGGCGCCGGATCCTTCGATGACGAGACCCTCACCGGAGTCATCACCTATGGCGGCAGCATCACGTTCACGGGCCACGACGGTGCGCTGAACACGACGCTCGCGAACGCGCGGCTCGAACTCGCCGGAGACAAGGGCTACCTCGTCTTCGACGTGAGCGGCACCACGCAGGGTGGCGAGAGCGTCGACCAGAAGGCCGTCCGCCTCGCAGAGTTCGCTCTCGGTGATGCCGCGGTCGTCGACGGCAAGCTCTCGCTCGACGCCCTCCCGGCCACTCTGACCGAGGCGGGGGCTGCCGCGTTCGGCACCTACGCCGCCGGCGAGGCGCTCGACCCGGTGACGGCGGTCATCCCCGTCGACGCCGAGTGCGGCGTCGCGGTGGAGGAAGAGGCCGAGGTCGACTCCGAAGCCACCACCGCCGTCACCGCGGTGACCGAGCCGGCAGACGAAGACGGCGCCCCGGTATGGCCGTGGATCGTCGGCGGCCTGGTTGTCGTGGCGCTCGCGGCGACCGGCGGTGTGCTGATCGCCCGGCGCAACCGCAAGGACGAGACGGCCGAGACGACGACCGAGGTCTGAGTCGAGGCAGAAGACGGAACGGCCCTCCCCGCGGCGGACGCGGGGAGGGCCGTTCTCTGCCGTCCGCCGACCGGCACACAGCATCCGCCGACGGTGGGACAATGGAGTTATGGCCCCCACCGACTCCCACCAGACCGTCGAAGCGACCGTGCGCCGTGTGCCGCGGTACGGCGTGCTCATGGGCATCGGCGTCGTGCTCGGCATCATCGCCGCCGGCATCCTCACCTGGACCGGCAGCTTCGACGAGTCGCAGGCCCTCGATGTCGTCTACCCGCCTGGTCAGGTCTTCGGGTTCCTGCTGCTGTGGACCGCGCCGATCGGTCTCGCCCTGGGCGGAATCGCGGGCCTCGTCATGGAGCGCATCGCCCGCCGTCACGACCGCGTCGTGCAGGTCGACCGCGAGACCGTCGTCGAGGACTGACCCCTACGCCAGCTCGGCGATCACCGGGCGGATGGCGGTGTCGAACGCCACGACGTCACGGCGCAGACCGTCGGTCACGGCGACCGAGAGGTCTCCGATCCACCAGATGCCGCGCTGCGACAGCGGCAGCACCTGCACGTTCAGCTCGAACGAGTGCGCGCGACGGCCGACCTCGCGCTCGAACTCCGCGATCGCACTCGCATAGGCGCGGTAGGCATCGCCCCCGGTGTGGCTCTTCATCGAGCTCACGTACCGGTCATGTGCGGCGTGCGCGTACAGGAGTGCGGATGTCGCCTGCGGGGCGATCGCGGTGGTGAGCTCCTCCGCGCCGGTGGCGGGCAGGGCCACGAGGGTGTCGAACCCGTCGATGAGCTCGAGCGGCACGTCCGACGGATGCGCGCGCGGCTCGACGGTCATGTCCCAGTAGCTCCGCCACTGCTCCTCGACTGCGGGGGAGGCATCGGTGGCGTCCGGCGCGCGCACGGCGAGATCGCGAAGGGCGGGAAGGTCCTCCGGCGCCCGGATCCCGAGCTGCTGGCGCAGCGCGAGCGCGACGAGCACCGGAACGCTCGCGTCTTCGCGGATGAGCCACTGCGGCTTGTCGGCCATGGCCCCATCGTAGGCGGGGAGGGGGTCCGGATCCGAGGTCGTCTCTCGCGGAGAGTCGGACCGCCTGCGGGCGGTAGGCTGGGGGCGTGGCTGCCTCCCCCACCAATCCCTATTCCGAAGCCGGCGTCGACACCGCTGCAGGTGATCTTGCCGTCGAGCTGATGAAGTCTTCCGTGCGCGCGACGCACGGCCCCGAAGTGCTCGGCGGTGTCGGCGGGTTCGCCGGCCTGTTCGATGCCAGCGCGCTGCGCGACTTCCGTCGCCCGCTGCTCGCGACCAGCACCGACGGCGTCGGCACGAAGGTCGCGATCGCGCAGGCGATCGACAAGCACGACACGATCGGCCAGGACCTGGTCGGCATGGTGGTCGACGACATCGTCGTGGTGGGCGCGAAGCCGCTCTTCATGACCGACTACATCGCGTGCGGCAAGGTCGTCCCCGAGCGCATCGCCGACATCGTCCGCGGTATCGCTCAGGCGTGCTCGGCCACCGGCACCGCGCTGGTCGGCGGCGAGACCGCGGAGCACCCGGGCCTGCTCGGCCCGCGTGACTACGACGTCGCCGGCGCAGCCACAGGTGTGGTCGAGGCGGATGCCATCCTCGGTGCGGATCGCGTGCAAGACGGCGACGCCGTGATCGCGGTCGCCTCCAGCGGACTGCACTCCAACGGCTACTCGCTCGTGCGCCACATCGTCACCCGCGCCGGCATCGGCTACGGCGACAACGCCGCCGACTTCGGCACCACCTGGGGTGAGGCTCTGCTCGAGCCGACCCGCCTCTACACGCTTCCGCTGCTGCGACTCATCGAGCAGCTCGGCGCTTCTGCCGGGACCGGAGGCGTCCACGCCCTCAGCCACGTCACCGGCGGCGGCATCGCCGCGAACCTCGCCCGCGTGCTCCCGCAGGGCAGCTGGGCCGAAGTCGACCGCAACAGCTGGTCACCGAGCCCCGTCTTCCGGGTGCTCAGCGACATCGCCGGCTCCACGCTGGAGTCCGCGGAGGGCACCTGGAACCTCGGCATCGGCTTCCTCGCCGTGGTCGCCGCAGACAAGAAGGATGCCGCGATCGCGGCGCTGAACGCCGAGGGCATGCCCTCATGGCAGGTCGGGACCGTCGGCTTCGGCCCGCGCCCGGCCGGCGAATTCGAGCAGGGCGCCAAGGGCGTCGACGGTGGAGCAGTGCGCCTGGTCGGCGCCTACGCGGACGGAGCGAAGTAAGAGCCCATGTGCGGCATCGTCGGAATGGTGGGCTCTGCCCCGGTCAATCAGGACATCTACGACGCACTCCTGCTGCTGCAGCACCGCGGCCAGGATGCGACGGGTATCGCCACCGCCGAGGCGAACGGCGTGATGCACAACGCCAAGGCGCAGGGCATGGTCCGCGAGGCGTTCCGCACCCGCGACATGCGTGCGCTGCTCGGCAACGTCGGCCTCGGTCACGTGCGGTACGCGACCAAGGGCACGGCCTCGAACGAAGAGGAGATGCAGCCGTTCTACGTGAACGCGCCGTACGGCATCATCCTCATCCACAACGGCAACCTCACCAACACGCGTGAGCTCACGGCCGACATGGCGAAGCGCGACCGCCGTCACCTCAACTCGTCGAGTGACACCGAGCTGCTGCTCAACGTGCTGGCCGGCGAGCTGCAGAACACGACCTCGACGGTCGACCTCGACCCCGAGCGGGTGTTCGAGGCCGTGGCCCGCACGCACGAGCGCATCGAAGGCGCCTATGCCGTGATCGCCGTGATCGCCGGCTACGGTCTGCTCGCCTTCCGTGACCCGTTCGGCATCCGTCCGCTGATCCTGGGTCGTCGTCCGTCGACCGTCCCCGGCGCGGAGGGCAAGGACGAGTGGGTCGTCGCCAGTGAGTCGCTCGTGCTCGAGAACGGCGACTACGAGGTCGTCCGCGAGGTCGAGCCCGGCGAGGCCGTCTTCATCACCACCGACGGCGAACTGTTCTCCAAGCAGTGCGCCACGGCCGCGACGCTCGCGCCCTGCGCCTTCGAGTACGTCTACCTCGCCCGCCCCGACTCGGTCATGAACGGCATCTCGGTGTATGAGTCGCGTCTGCGCATGGGCGACCGCCTCGCCGACACGATCGCGAAGCACGTGCCGATGGACAAGATCGACGTGGTCATGCCGATCCCCGACTCCTCGCGCCCGGCCGCGATGGAGGTCGCGCGCAAGCTCGGCATCGAGTACCGCGAGGGCTTCTACAAGAACCGCTACGTCGGCCGCACCTTCATCATGCCGGGGCAGGCGGTGCGCAAGAAGAGCGTGCGCCAGAAGCTCAACGCCATGTCGACCGAGTTCCAGGGCAAGAACGTGCTGCTGATCGACGACTCGATCGTGCGCGGGACGACCTCCAAGGAGATCATCCAGATGGCGCGGGACGCCGGGGCCGCTTCGGTGACCTTCGCGTCCGCGGCTCCGCCGGTGCGGTATCCGCATGTGTACGGCATCAACATGCCGTCGCGCCACGAGCTCATCGCTCACGGGCGCACGATCCCCGAGATCGCCGAAGTGCTCGGCTGCGATCACCTCGTCTACCAGGAGGTCGACGACCTCAAGGCGGCGATTACCGAGGGGTCGGTCCTCACCGATCTCGACATGAGCTGCTTCGACGGCCGCTACGTGACGGGCACCGTCTCGGACGAATACCTCGCCTGGGTGGAGGGGTCACAGACCTCATGACGATGCCGAGCGCACGACCGCTGTGGCACGGTCGGGCTCTCGCACTCGCGGGGATCGTCCTGGTGGCGTTCTCGCTGCGGTCGGCGGTCGCCTCCCTGTCGCCGGTGATCGATCATGTCGCCGCGGACTTCCCGGTCTCGCCGCTCGTCGTCGGCCTGATCGGCGCCGCGCCCCCCGTGTGCTTCGCGCTCTTCGGGCTGCTGACCCCGCTGCTCGAGCGGCGATTCGGCCTGGAGCGGATGGCGGTCGCCGCGATCACGCTGATGGCGCTGGGCATGCTGCTGCGAGGGTTCGCGGTGGACTCGACGAGCCTGCTCGCCGCGACCGTGGTCGTGTTCGCGGGTGTCGGTTCGGGCAACGTGCTGTTGCCGCCGCTGGTGAAGAAGTACTTCCCGGATCGACTCGGGATCGTGATGACGATCTACTCGACCACGTTGGCAGTGTCGACGTTCCTGCCCCCGCTGGCGGCCGTTCCGGTCGCCGACACTCTCGGCTGGCGGGTGTCGCTCGGGATGTGGGGGATCGTCGCGGGGATCGCGCTCGTGCCGTGGGTGGCGCTGCTGCTCAAGAACGGGTCGCGTCGGGACGAGCCGGTGAAGGCCGAGCTCCTCGTCCCCGATCCCACCGATGGTGTGGACGACTTCCGGGATGCGGTCGCGACCGTGACCGGGCCGATCTCCAGCGCGCCGACGAACCGGCGGCACTTCGCTCGCCTGTGGCGGCTGCCGCTGGCCTGGGCGCTCGCGGTCGTCTTCGGTACCTCGTCGACCATGGCCTACGTGTCGTTCGCGTGGATGCCGACGATGCTCGTCGACATCGGCGGGGTGACCCCGGCGACGGCCGGACTCCTGCTCTCCCTGTTCGCACTGATCGGACTGCCCTGCTCGCTGCTGGTGCCGATCCTCGTCGTCCGTTTTCAGGCCACGCGCCCGCTCTTCTTCGTCGCCGTCATCGGCGGTCTGGTGGGGCTCACCGGGCTCCTGCTGGTCCCGACGGTCGCGCTGCCGCTGTGGGTGAGCATCTTCGGCCTCACGGCCATCATGTTCCCGCTGAGCCTCGTGCTGCTGAGCATCCGGGCCCGCACATCGGAGAGCGCCGTCGCGCTGAGCGGGTTCGTGCAGAGCATCGGCTACGCGATCGCCGCGACCTTCCCGCTGCTGGTCGGGTTGCTCCACGAGACGACCGCCGGTTGGCAGATCCCGCTGCTCGTCATCGCCGGTGTGCTCATCGTCTCGATTCCCGCGGGCATCGTCGCCGGGCGTCGCCGCACGGTCGAGGACGAGTGGGAGCGTCGCCACGGACGCTGGTGACCTGCGGGGTCAGCGGGCCGAGCGCGGAGGTGCGGTGGACGAGCGCACGATGAGCTGAGGTTCGGTGGACGGCACGTCGCCGACCGCCTCGTGCCCCTCGATCTGGGCGATGACCCGGAGAGCGGCCGCCCGCCCCATCGCCTCGAACGGCTGGCGGACGGTCGTGAGCGCGGGAGAGGCGTAGGCGGCGAGGGCGATGTCGTCGACGCTCACCACCGAGACGTCGTCGGGCACGCTGCGGCCGGCCTCGTGCAGTGCTCGGATCAGACCGAAGGCCATCTCGTCACTGCTGACGAACACCGCGGTGACCTCGGGGATGGCCGCGATCGTGCGGCCGGCGCGGTAGCCCGACTCGGGAGTCCAGTCGGCGGGGATGACGGGCGGCGGCGCGATGCCGCGATCGCGCAGTGTCTGCTCCCAGGCCTCGCTGCGCTGCTGCGTCTCTGTCCAGTAGTCGTCGCCCGACACGTGCCAGACGGTCGAGTGTCCGAGGTCGAGGAGATGCTCCACGGCGAGACGGGCGATCGCGCGCTGGTCCACGGCCAGCGGGGCATCCTCGTCGAGTGATGTGCGCTCACTGCGGGTGGCGGGGGTGCGCTCGGTGCGGGCCCGCATCGCGGGGCTGTCGAGTTCGACCGGTACGCCGAGGATGATGCCTTCGGCGCCCTGACGTTCGAGCCGATCGAAGGCCTCGAGGAAGGATTCGGCGGATGCATGATCGGCGACCGCCGCCGTGGTCACCGTGTATCCGTTCGCCGCGGCCGCCTGCTGGATGCCGACGCCGAGAGCTGCGGACGAGTAGCGGTCGGTCGAGACCACGATCACGCCGAGCACGCGTGTGCGGCCCGAGGCGAGGGAAGCGGCGGCGGCGTGCACGCGGTATCCGAGCTCTTCGACCGCGGCCATCACTCGCCGGGCGGTGTCGGGGCGGACCGTGTCCTGTCCGGACATGACGCGCGAGACGGTCTGCGTCGAGACGCCGGCCAGCTGGGCGACATCGACCTGGCTGGGCGCGCGGTCGTCTTTGGGGCGGCGTGGTGACATGTGTTCAATGGTAGCGATCAATCGGCGGAATATCAGGAGGCGGTGGCCGTGGTGATGCGATAATGTGAACGCAAACACTCGTGCTTGGAGCGCTATGCCTGACCTTCTCGCCTCGGCTCTCGACGGCTCTTCCGCTGCCGTCGACGCCCCGGACGCCGCGTCGCCGATCGGCGCGCCCACCCTGACCTGGCGAGACGGGGAGATCCTCCGTGAGGGGGTTTCGCACCGCATCCTCGCCGGTTCGATCCACTACTTCCGCGTGCATCCGGACCAGTGGGAGGATCGGCTGCGCAGGCTGGCGGCGATGGGCGCGAACACCGTCGACACGTATGTCGCCTGGAACTTCCACGAGCGCGCCGAGGGCGACATTCGCTTCGACGGCTGGCGAGACCTCGAGCGCTTCATTCGCCTCGCGGGCGAGGTCGGTCTCGACGTGTTCCTGCGGCCCAGTCCGTACATCTGCGCGGAGTGGTCCAACGGCGGCATCCCGTTCTGGCTGTCGGGGCGCGTCGCGGCGCTGCGCACCAGCGACCCCGCATTCCTCGCCGCGGTCGACGCCTGGTACGACGAACTCATTCCGCGGCTCGTCCCGCTCCAGGCCTCGCAGGGCGGACCGATCGTCGCCATCCAGATCGAGAACGAGTACGGGTCGTTCGGCAGTGATGCCGCGTACCTCGCTCATCTGCGTGACGGGCTGCGCCGTCGCGGACTGATCGAGATGCTCACGACGGCCGACGGCATCACGGGCGACATGATCGAGCACGGCAGCGTGCCGGGAGCGATGGCCACCTTCACCTTCGGCACCGGTGTCGCCACGGCCGTGGAGCTGCGCCGCCGTGGCGATGCGCTCATGTGCAGCGAGCTGTGGGGCGGATGGTTCGATCATTGGGGTGAGCGGCACCATGTGCGATCCGCCGCCAGTGCCGGGGGGACCGTCGACGAGCTCCTGGCTGCCGGCGGATCGGTCAGTCTCTACATGGCGCACGGAGGGACGAACTTCGGGCTCTGGAACGGTGCGAATCACGACCGGGTGCTGCAGCCGACCGTGACGAGCTACGACTCGGATGCGCCGATCGGCGAGGACGGCACCCTCAACGAGAAGTTCCACGCCCTGCGCGCCCTGTTCGCGCCGTTCCATGCGGGTGGGCTGCCTCCGGTTCCCGCCCCGCCGCGTCGACAGGCCGCGGCGTCCGCCACCCTTCATCCGCGCGCGTCGCTGCTCGACCTCGTCGCGAGCCTTCCGGTGGCCGGCCCGGTCACGCCGCGACCGCGCACGTTCGAGGAGCTCGGCGCCGAGGACGGTCTCGTCGCCTACGAGGCCGAGGTGTCGTACCCCGCCGATGCGACGCTCACGATCGACGGGCTGCACGACCGCGCCGTGGTGTTCCTCGACCGTCGACCGCTCGGGGTCCTCGAGCGTGACGACGAGACGACGCTGGTGCTTCCCGGTGCCGCGGGTTCGGGGCGCCTGACGATCGTCGTTGAGAGTCTCGGGCGCATCAACTACGGTCCGTACACCGGCGAGGGCAAGGGCATCATGCGTGGCGTGATGATCGGCCGCCGCCTGGTGAACGGGTGGACGCATCGCCTCGTCCCGCAGGAGGTTCCGACCTCTGTCGCGGGGACGGATGACGGTGCGTCCGAGGGCGTGGCCATCGCCTCCTTCGACATCGCCGAGCCCCTCGACGCGTGGCTGGCCTTCCCCGGCGGATCGAAGGGGATGGTCTGGTTGAACGGATTCCTCCTCGGCCGGTACTGGAAGGTGGGTCCGCAGGAGACGCTCTATGCGCCCGCGCCCCTGTGGCGCGTCGGACGCAACGAGATCGTGGTGCTCGACACCGACGGCCTCGGTGCGACGATCGAAATCCGCGAGGAGCCGTCCTTCGGTGAGACCGAGGAGTTCATCGGCTCCTGAGCCTCGCGCTCGTACTGCCGGGTGCACGCTCGTAGTGCCGAGTGCACGGCTTGTTGCCGAGTGCACGGCTTGTTGCCGCGCGTAACCCGTGCGCTCGCAAGCAACCCGTGTGCTCGCGGGCCGGGAGCGGGTGCGGGGCGGCGGATGCTCGTGGGTGACTTTCGGCCAATGTTTGCGCTCGCTGCATCTGGATGCTTGATTCTGCGGGATTCACGCCTCTAGAGTGATAGCGCAAACATCGATGTGAATCGGTGGCATCCATCTGCGACGCATCGGGGCGTCTGTTCTCCCGAGCGTCGCTCCGCTCGAGAGGCAAGACGTGTCGAAACCTTCCCGACCGCCCCGCACCGCCGTTGCCGTCAGCTCACTGCTGGCGACGGCGCTCGCGTTCGGCGGTGTGTTCGCCCAGGCGCCCTCCGCACAGGCCGCCGACCTCATCCCCGTGCCCAAGTCCGACTACCGCCTGCACGCGGTGTCGAGCGAGTCCGATCCGTATCCGGCGCCGCCGTCACTCGACGGCACCGCGCTCGGCGCGTTCGACGGTGACTTCGGCACGCAGTGGACCTCCCGGTACTCCGTCAACGCGCCCTTCCCACACTGGATCTCGGTAGACCTGCAGCGGTCGCTCTCGGTGAAGGCCCTCGACTACTCGGTGAAGCGGGGGCAGAGCGTGGCCGCGAAGAGGGTCGAGGTCTACGTGACGGACGATGCCGCCGTCGCACTGACTTCGCCGGCGGAGGGCGGGTGGGGGTCCACTGCCGCAACGGCGACCCTGCATGCCCCGACCGCGAACGACGAGAAGCAGCGCATCGCGCTCGACGCCGCGAAGGACGGCCGCTACGTGGCCCTGCTGGTGATCGACGCACAGGGAACGACCGGCGGGGGTGCGGGCGAGATCGAGATCCTCTCGGACGAGGAGCTTCCGCCGATCGTCACCGAACCCGAGAACCCCTCGGCGGGCGAGACGATCGAGATCACCCGGGGTGGGACGACCGCGACCGTGGCGAAGGCCTTCCCGCAGATCACCGGCTACCGCGTCGGCAGAGCGACGTTCGGTGGACAGCGCACGTCATCCGAGAAGTGGGCGGTCAACGGCACCGCCTATGCCGCCGCGACCACGGCGACCGCGACGGCCGACGGTGTCGACTACGTCTCGGTGCTCGACGGGATCGACGTCACGATCCGCAGCACGATCCGCGTCACCGATGAGGGAACCGTCGAGTTCGAGGTCACCGGCGTCGAGGGGGCGGCCGCTGTGAACACTCTGGGCCTGCCGGACAACGCCTTCCTCTCCGCCAGCGCGTCGGATGCCGGATCGGTCCTCGACCGCACCGTGATCAGCCCCGATAGCACGAAGAACGCCGACGAGCACATCGCGGTGAACGGCTCGACGCCGATCGGCCAGAA
This sequence comes from Microbacterium sp. ISL-59, assembly GCF_018613945.1. Taxonomy (NCBI): domain Bacteria; kingdom Bacillati; phylum Actinomycetota; class Actinomycetes; order Micrococcales; family Microbacteriaceae; genus Microbacterium; species Microbacterium sp. ISL-59. The sequence continues at coordinate 718,234 of NZ_JAGGPG010000002.1, read as the reverse complement.
GGGCGCGGCCTTCGCGTTCCTCGGCAACGGCGCGCTCGTGGGCAGCGTGATCACCAACGCGACCACGCAGGCCTCCGGGGGAACTGCATCCTGGAACACCCGCTTGACCACGCGCGTGACCGAGGCGGCAGGGCGCACGGCCGAGGTCGGCTCCAGCGCCTGGCTGATCCACCCGACCACCGCGGTCGACGATCGGGTCACGACGTTCGAGCTGCCCCAGGTGACGGTGCTCTTCGCCGCCGACCGCAACGACGACTCCACGGTCGACTGGCAGGATGCTGCGATCCGCTACCGCGAGGTCGACGCCCCGCGTCTCGGTGCCGATCGGGTCGCCGAGCGCGTCGTCAGCCGCATCCCCTTCAACTTCGCCTCCAGCGCCACGAACTACTTCGACCTGGTGCTCGACAACACCAAGCGCATCGCGAACCAGACCGACGGTCTCGGTCAGTGGGTGCTCAACAAGGGCTACGGCAGCGAGGGCCACGACTCGGCGAACACCGACTACGGCGGGAACTACAACGAGCGTGCGGGTGGTCTCTCCGACCTGAACAACCTCGTCGACGAGGGCGCGAAGCTCAACGCCGACATGAGTGTGCACGTCAACGCCACCGAGATCTACCCGCAGGCGAACGCCTTCGACTCCGCGATCCTCGACGGCACGGCGCCCTACAAGCCGGGTTGGAACTGGCTCGACCAGTCGTACTACATCAACCAGCAGACCGACCTGGGCACCGGGCGCGTACTTGATCGCTTCCAGCAGCTGCGCGACGAGGTCCCCGGCCTCAGCGGCGTGTACATCGACGTGTACTACTCCAACGGCTGGGTCGCCGAAGAGCTCGCGGACGAGCTGCGGGGCATGGACCTCGAGGTCGCGACCGAGTGGGGCGACAAGTTCGTCGACAGCACGGTCTGGTCGCACTGGCCGAACGACCTCGCGTACGGAGGCAAGGACAACAAGGGCATCAACTCCACCATGGTGCGCTTCATCCAGAACGGTCAGGCCGACGTCTGGAACGACGACGCCCTGCTTGGTCAGCAGCGGCTGATCGACGCCGAGGGCTGGGTCGGCAACCGTAACTGGGACGGCTTCGTCGACAACATCTGGAAGCAGAGCCTGCCGACCAAGTTCCTGCAGCACTTCGACCTGCTCACGTACGAGGCGGGCGCCGAAGCGACGCTGACCGACGACGTGGCGGTGCGGATGGACGGAGACACCAGGGTCGTCACGATGGACGGGGCGACGGTGCTGCGAGGCGACTCCTACCTGCTGCCGTGGCAGTCGCTGGAGTCGAATCAGGATGCCGGCTCTCCCGTCGATGCCGACAAGATGTACTTCTACTCCGCATCGGGCGGAGAGAAGACGTTCGGTCTCGCCGAGGCCTTCCGCGGCAACACCGCCTTCGACGTCTTCGAACTCGGTGACCAGGGACGCGTCAAGGTCGGCACCGTGAACGCGGCCGGCGGCGAGCTCACGCTCAACGGCGACAAGGGCACGGCCTACATCGTGGTGCCGCAGGGCGGCGCGCAGCGAGCGGCCGTCGAGTATCACGATGCCGGCCTCGACGACCCGGGGTTCAACTCCGGTTCGCTCGATGCCTGGAACCCGCAGGGCGATGTGACGATCGAGCGTACCGACCTCGGCAGCGCGAAGAACGAGTCCCGTGGCGACAACATCGCCGTGCTCGGGGCGTCCGCATCGTCGATCGCGCAGACCGTGACCGGGCTCACCCCCGGCCAGAGGTACGCGTTCTCGGCGCAGGTGCAGATCGACCCGACCGCGACCCGTGACGTGAGCGTCTCGGTCGACACGGGATCCGGCGCGGTGACCCGCACCTGGAACCTCTCGCCCACCTACAACTACATGCGCGCGGATTCCAAGGCAGGTCAGTACTACCAGCGCGGCTCGACGTCGTTCCTGGCTCCGGCATCCGGTGAGGTCACGGTCTCGATCGGTGCCGTCGCGGGCGACGCGAAGGTCCGCATCGACAACGCCCGTGTCTCCGCCGACACCACGACGCCGTTCGCGGCCGGCACGGTGTACTCGAACGACTTCGAGGGTAACGAAGCCGGATGGGGGCCGTTCGTGAAGGGCGACGCCAACGGCATCGACGATCCGCGCACGAGCATCTCCCGCCGCCATGACCCGTATGCGAGCAGCGACTGGCGCAACACCGCCAAGCCGTTCGACTCGGGGCCCCTCACCGGGCTCGCGGTGGACACGACGCTCACGGGTGACCACTCGCTCATGTCGCACTCCGAGAACAACGGGGTCGTCTACCGCACCGACCCGACCCTCGTGCCGCTGCAGGCGGGGCACTCGTACCGCATCGGCTTCGACTACCAGGTCGGCGCGAGCGGCGCGTACCGCTGGCTCACCGGAACGGATGCGGTGGCGGGTGGCAAGGTCACCTCGACCACGCTCAGCCGCACCGGGATCACGCAGGCGCTGGAGACGGCCGAGTTCTCGCAGGACGTGATCGTCGGATGCGGCGACTACACCTGGGTGGGCCTCGAGCGGGTCGGCGGGCCGGACGTGGACTTCGTGTTGGACGACTTCACCGTCACCGACCTCGGACCCACGACCGGCGGCACTCCCTGCGCGACCGTGTCCGGCGAAGCAGGTGTCCTGAGCCCCGGTGCGCAGACTGCGTTCACCACCACCTTCACGAACAGCGAGTCCATCGCCGTCGAGAACATCGGCGTGCAGCTCGAGGTGCCGAAGGGCTACGTGGTCGAGGTCGCCGACGACTCGTCGAACCTGTTCCACGAGGTCGCAGCCGGCGACAGCGTGCAGACCACCTGGCTCGTGACCGCGCCGGCAGATGCTGCCGGTTCGACCGTCGGCATCGGAATCGCGGCGACGTACCTCGCGGACTGCGATGTGCGCACGGTCAGCACGACCCAGGAGGTGTCGGTGTCCTCGCGGGCCCGTATCCCCAACGCGCAGATCACGGCGTCGGCGAACTCCGAGGAGACATCCGGGGAAGACGGCGCGGCCGCGAACATGCTCGACGGCGACGCCGGCACGTTCTGGCACAGCCGGTGGAGTTCGGCCGCGACGTCGTACCCGCACGTGCTGACGTTCGACCTCGGTGACGCGGAGCAGGTCGACGGCATCTCGTACCTGCGCCGCGGAGCCAACCAGAACGGTCCGATCAAGGGGTACGAGGTGGGGGTGTCGACCGACGGTCAGGCGTACACGCCTGTCGCGACCGGGGAGTGGAAGAACGTCGCCGAGTGGCAAGACGTGGACTTCGCGGAGACCACGGCTCGCTACATCCGCGTGACCGCGACCTCGTCGATCTCGGGCACGCAGTTCGGCGCCGTCGCCGAGATGGCTGTGTACGGCACCTCGGCCGCGCAGGACGGGCACGCCCCCGAGACACGTCCGACCGACGACCTGAGCGAGTGCGACCCGGTGACGGATCCGAAGCTCGGACTCGACGCCGACTCGGTGCGGGCCGGCGAGACGGTCGGCATGGAGCTCACGGGCTTCGCGCCGCAGTCGACGGTCTCGGTCTGGCTCGATGACGTGAAGCTGTCGGATGCCGCGGTCGATGCGAAGGGCTCCCTGACGACGCGACTGCTGATCCCGGCGAAAGCCTCGGTCGGAAAGCACCGCGTCATCGTGCAGGATGCGGCGGGCGCAGAGCTCGCCAGCGCACCGTTGAAGGTCAAGAAGGCCAAGCCGGGGAAGGATGCGCGCATCACGGCATCCATCGGCTCGGTCGCGGCCGGAGCGAGCGTGACCGTGCAGCTGAACGGCTTCGACCCCGACGCTCTGGTGCAGCTCTGGCTGCACTCCGAGCCGGTGCGCGTCGGCGAGGTGACGGTGTCGGCTGAGGGCGCCGCCGTGGACACCGTCACGATCCCCGCGGCAACGCCGGCCGGAGCGCACGCCCTCGTCGCGACTGATGCCCAGGGCGTCGAGCTGGCGCGGACGGACCTCACGGTCACGGCCGGTGCGGCCGGCAGTGGGGGAAACCTCGCGACGACCGGTACTGACGGAGCGATCTGGGCGGGAGCGGCGGTCGTCGGTCTGGCCGCGATCGCCCTCGGCCTGGTCCTCTGGCTGCGCAGGCGCCGCCTGAGCTGACCCCGCTGACGCACGACGGCCCGGAGGATTCCCTCCGGGCCGTCCGTGCTGTGCCCCCGCCGCACCCGCACCCGCGCCCGCGACGCCAGGGACACCGCACCGCGTTGCCCACCGCGGGTCATCTCGCCGAGTGCACGGCTTGTCCTCGAGGGCACGGCCCAGACGCGCGAGCAGCCCGTGCACTCGGCAGCAACCCGTGCACTCGCGAGCTTCCGTGCGCTCGCACACGAAGAAGTCCGCCCTCGGCGCAGTGCCGAGGGCGGACGGGAGAGGGCGGACGGGCGTGGCGGGGGGAGCTCAGCCCTTCACGGCGCCGGCGGCGAGGCCGGAACGCCAGTACTTCTGCAGGGCGAAGAACAGCAGCACGAGCGGGATGACTCCGAGCAGGGCGCCGAGCATGACAGCGCCTTTGTCCGGCGCGAAGTAGCTCACCATGCCGTAGAGGCCGAGGGTCACGGGCTTCAGGTCCTGACTCGAGATCATCATGAGTGGCAGCAGGAAGTTGTTCCACGTCGCCACGAAGATGAACAGGAAGATCGTCACCATCGCGGGGCCGAGCAGACGCATCACGATCGTGAAGAAGATGCGTGCCTCGCCCGCCCCGTCGATGCGGGCGGCCTCCAACAGCTCGGTCGGCACCGACGACTGGGCGTAGACCATGCCGAGGAAGACGCCGAACGGAGAAACGGCCGAGGGGATGATGATCGCCCACATCGTGTTCGTGAGCCCCAGGGCCTGGAACTCGATGTACAGCGGCACCGTCAGCAGGGCCACGGGGAGCAGGAGCCCGGCCATGATCACCCCGACCGCGATCTTCTTGCCGGGGAACGCGAACTTCGCGATCGCGTAGCCGGCCATCACGGCGAACAGGGTGCCGATGACGCCCGCGCTCACGGAGTACAGCATCGAGTTTCCGACCCACCGCCAGAACAGGCCCTGGGTCCAGTTCATCAGGCTGTCGTAGTTGGTGTCGAGGTTCCAGTCGGCGAACCAGAAGCCGAAGGTCGACGTGAGGTCGGTGTTGTTCTTCGTCGACGCGACGATCAACCAGTACACCGGCACGAGGAAGTAGAGCGTCGCCACGATCAGCGCGATGATGCCGAACACCCGCGTGAGCGGGCTCGGTGCGATCGAGGGCGGCGGAGCATCCACGTCGGGCGCACGGCGGGGGCGTCGACGCGTGGATGACTCGGTGGTGATGAGGCGCGTGGTGGTCATGCGTCGCCCTTTCGTCGCTGCAGCAGCGCGTACACGATCGCGAGCACTCCGGCGATCAGAGCCATGAGCAGGGAGTAGGCGGATGCCGGGCCGCTGCCGGACGGCGAGATCTCGCCCATCATCGTGTTGTAGGTGAGCATCATGGGGGTGAAGTCCTTGCCCATCCACGAGTTCGCGGCCTGCAGCACGACCGGCTCGTTGAACAGCTGAATGGTGCCGATGATCGAGAGCAGCACGGCGAGCAGAGCTGCACCCCGCACCAGGGGCACCTTGATGCGCATCGAGATCTGGAAACCGGATGCTCCGTCGAGGCGGGCGGCCTCGTACAGGTCACGGGGCACGGCCTGCAGCGCCGAGAGGAAGATGAGCATGTTGTAGCCCGTGTAGGTCCAGGTGGTCATGTTCGCCATCGAGAAGAGGATCGTCCCGGGCGACATGAAGTCGGTGGCCTCGGGGAGGAACGGCAGGAAGGGCGACACCTCCGGCGTGTACAGGTAGAGCCACATCATTGCCGCGATGATGCCGGGGACCGCGTAGGGGAGAAAGAAGGAGAGCCGGAAGAGCGTCGGGCGGCGCACGATGAACGAGTCCAGCAACAGCGCGAGTCCGAGGGCGACGACGATCATCACCGGGATCTGCAACGCGGCGTAGAGGACGACGCGCCCCATCCCGGTCCAGAAGGCCCCGTTGGTAGCGGCCATGACGAAGTTCTCGAGACCGACGAACGTGTCGACGAGCTCGCCGCCGCCGTACAGCCCGTCGCCGGACGGCACCTGCGCGAAGAACGACGATCGGATCGACACGATGATCGGCACCAGGAAGACCACGACGAACAGCACGGCGAACGGCGCCATGAACAGCCATCCCGTGAGGCCTTCGCGTCGGGTCCCGAACCGGCGTCGGCGGGCGGGATCCGCCGGGATGCGCGGTGTCGGCGCCGGCGTCGCATCTCGCGTTTCGGTCACTGTGACCATGGTGTCGCCTCTCGATGTCAAGACGACGGCGGAGTGCACGATTGCGCGTGCACTCCGCCGTCGATCATCCGATGATGCCTTCTCGGGAGATCACTTCGCGACCGGGAGGCCGAGGTCCTCCAGCGAGGCGACTGCCGTCTCCTGGGCCGTGGTGAAGATGTCGGCGACCGACGCGGTGCCGGCGACGGCCGCTGCGGCGGTCTCGTTCATCTTCGACAGCGTCGAGAAGCCCGGAGCGTACGGGAAGTCCGGATTCAGGTTCTCGGTCGCGGTGCCGAGCTCGGCGAGCACATCCTGACCGCCGAACTGGCGCAGCATCTTCTCGGGAGTCTCCACGTCGCCCTTGGCGGCGACGACGAGGCCCTGCGACGCGAGGTCGTCGACCTGGGTGTTGAACCAGTCGTTGAACTCCATGGCCTCGGCGGGGTGCTCGCAGCCCTTCATCACCGAGACGCCGGATCCGCCGTCGGGGCCGCTCAGGGCGCCGGCGCCGAAGTCGGGGAGCTGAGCGACGCGCCACTGCCCCTCGGCCGGGGTGCCGTCGAGCGAGTCGAGGAGGAACCCGGCCTCCCACGCGGCTCCGACGTGACCGATGAGGCTGCCGTCGTTGAGTGCCGCGGTGAAGCCTTCGCCCCAGCGCTCGGTCGCGAGAGTCTGCTTACCGTCGAGCAGGCCCTGCCAGAACGCGGCCACGCGCTCGGAGCCCGCGCCCTCGGCGTCGACCTTCCACTCGTCGCCGGCGGTGCTGAACCAGGTGTCGCCGGCCGCTGCCGACTGGGCGGAGAGCCAGTTCTGCGCTTCATCCGGAGTGAAGGCGGTCACGTACTTGCCGGCGGCAGCTGCCGTGGCGGAGTCGGTCGTGAGGTCGTCGAGCGTCTCGGGAGCGTCGAGGCCCAGCGCCTGGAACTCGGCCTCATTGTAGAAGTAGACGAGGGGCCCGGTGTCCTGCGGGAGGCCGACGATGGCATCGCCGACCTTCATGCCGCTGAAAGCTCCGGCGGAGAAGTCGTCTTCGTACTTCTTGGCCTCGTCCGCGACGTCCTGCAGCAGTCCCTTGACGAACAGCTGCGGTACCTCCGAGTAGCCGGTCTGCGCGAGGCAGGGGCCGTTGCCGGCCTTCACGTCGGTCTCGAGCTTGAGGATCATGTCGCTCGACTTGCCGTCGAACTTCGTGGCCTTCACCTGGATGTCGGGGTGGTCGGCGTTCCACCGGTCGACGATCTCCGACGCGGGGGTCATGCCCTCGCCGTCGGGGAGACGGTGCAGGTATTCGATCGTGACGGGTTCGCCGCCGCCGGCGCCGCTGTCGCCGGAATCGCCGGTCGAGCAGGCTGCGAGGCCGAAGGCCGACACCGCGCCGACCGCGACGATCGCGGCTGTGCGGGTGAAGCGAGGGGTGATTGCCATGCTGTTCTCCTCTTTGAGGTCATGTTCTGCGGATCGCCCTGGGCGGGGGCCTGACGCCGAGGCATCATCGATCACATGCACATCAAATCAGAAAATGTTTGCGCTCACAAGCCTGGGCCAGCCACGGCTGAGCCGAAACTGAGTCGGTCTAAGGGAGCGCTGACATTCTCGTGCGCGGGCGTCGACGACGGTCAGTGCCCGTGGACCTCGTCGTCGACGCGGATCACGCCGCCACCCTGCCTGACGCCGTCGTCCGAACGCTCCCACCCGGGAAGCAGGAGCCGTCCGAGGGTCGGCTCCTGCTGTGCGAGTGCTCCGGTGAGGGTGGTGAGCACCTTGGCGTCCCGCACCCCGGTGTCGGGGTTCGCGTGGGTCGCGAGACAGCGCACGATGGGACCGGCCGCCCGGAAGTACAGGTCTCCGATGCGCACCTCGCCGCTCCAGTCGAGCTCGCTCCAGGGGCCGATGTCGTCGATCACGACGTTGGAGCGGAATCGTCGGTCATCGACGCGCATCCCGAGGGCGTCGCCCAGCGCCTGAACGCTGCTTCGGCTGTGCACCGACACGTAGCCCCGGGGGCGATCCTGGAACCGGGAAGTCTCGCCGTCCCCGACGAGCACGAGCGGGAGGCGGCCGGGTCGTCGGAGACGACGACCATCGGGGGTGCCGAGGACGAAGTCGGTGACGGCCTCCACCAGCTCGCTGCGCCCGTCGTCATCGATCGCCGCCTCCACGAGGACGCCGTCGCCGTGCTCGATGCGGATTCGCCGCGTCTCGTCGTCGTAGCTCGTGCGCAACGCGGCGAGTGCGGGGAAGTCCTGCAGTGAGAGTCCCTGGGACTTCGGCCAGTAGTCGAGGCCTTCTCGGTCCTCGGGCTCCGTGGCGTCCGCGAAGCGGAACGCCAGGACGCGGTCGCCGGCGACCCTGCCGTCCGGCTGCACGGTCAACGTATCGCGACGCTCGGGAGTGAGCCCTTTGATCGGGTGGCGGTACAGTGCGACGACGCGGGCCATGAGGAGATCCTCTCAGCTGCCGACGCCCCCTCATGACGGATGAGGATCCGGCGTCTCTACGGGGATCCTCATCCGGACACGACGAAACACCCGCACGTGGTGCGGGTGTTTCGGAGTAGAGAGGGCGGTTAGGCCTTCTCTAGCTCGTCCTCGTCTTCGTCTTCATACTCATCGGCCCACTTGTCGACATAGGCGTCTTCGTCGGTCGGGTGAGCCAGCTCGCGCTCAAGCGCGGAGTAGTTCACCGACGGACTGTACGCCTTGAGTTCGCGGGCGATCTTGGTGTGTTTCGCCTTCTGACGGCCACGGCCCATGCGCGAGACCCCCTCACGAGTTAAGCTGCGGGCGGTGAGGCCCGAGGCATTCACGACACCGGCGAGAAGCCGGTAAGAGTAGCATTCAGAATAGCACGCGGGGAAGACGCTCTGGCCGAGGCCAGACTGGTGAAGGGAACGATCTTCATGACCGACAACACCTCCACTCCATCCGATGAGGCCGCACAGAACGTGGCGCTGCAGAAAGCCGTCATCGTCGGCATGCAGCTGGACCAGGATCCGCATGTGATCCACGAAGCGGTTCGGTATGCGCGGCTGCTCGGTGTGCCGCTCGTGGTGGCGCACGTGGATGTCACGCGATTCGTCACCTATGAGGATCCGGACGGCTACGTGCATTCGGCTCCGATCGACATCAACTTCGACGCCGGCGCCGCGGAGTTCGAGGCCGTCGAGGCCGCTGCCGCGAAGCTGCTGGCGGGGACGGACGTCACATGGACGGCGCGTCAGCTCGTCGGCGACCCGGCGCTGGCGATCAAGCAGCTCGCCAACAAGCTCGATGCGCAGCTCATCGTCGTCGGCACGCGCAAGCGCGGCATCGGGGAGTCGATCCGCGAGTTCTTCACAGGCTCGGTCGCGGCGCGGCTCGCGCACCGGCAGCACCGCTCCATCCTGGTCGTCCCGCTCGGCGAGTCGGTGCCCGACGAGCAGAAGGAGATCTGGCCGGAGTCCTAGAGGACGCGGCACAGCAGAGGGCCCCGTCGGCATTTTCGCCGACGGGGCCCTCTGCGTGTGTTCAGGACTCGGAGCTGCTCAGCGAGACGGTGACTCCGCGGGCCGCGTTGTCGAGTGCATCCTCCAGCTCGGTGACGACCGACGGAGACAGCGTGCCGCCCTTCGCGAGGTGGGTGCGGAGGTCGGTGCGCACGCGGGCGCGGAAGGCATTGATGACGGCATCCGCTCGGTGCATCTCTTCTCGGCTGACGAGCCGGGAGTCGTCGGTCGCCGTGCGGGGGCGGTTCTTGGCCGCCGTGCGCTCGCCCTTCTCTGCGGCAGCGAGATCGGCACGGAGGCTCTTCATCGCGTCCTGGACGCTCTGTCGCACCTCGCTCGCGATCAGCCGCACCGAATCGGTGAGCCCTGCCTCGATGCCGGCCAGGTCTCCCTCGCGCGACGCGAGCTCGGCTCGACCGGCCTCGGTGATCGCATAGATCGTGGTGCGGCCGTCGACGGTCTTCGTGACCAGCCCCTCCTCCTCGAGCTTCGCGAGGCGGGGATAGATGGTGCCGGCGCTGGGCGTGTACGTGCCGCCGGTACGGTCGGTCAGCGACTGGATGATGCCGTAGCCGTGCTGTGGCGCCTCGGCGAGGAGCGACAGCAGGTACAGGCGCAGGTCGCCGTGGGAGAAGACGGCGGGGCTCATGCTTCCCACTCCTCGTCTTCCGTGATCGAGGCCGGCGTGCGGCGGAGGACGGTGACGCCGCCCGAGACGGAGTTCGCCCGCAGGTCGACGAAGCGTCCCGAGAGCTCGCCCTTCGTGCCGTTGTAGTTGCTGGGACCGGTCGAGCTGCGCTCGACGCCGTCGATCAGCAGTCGACCGCTCAGTGTGCGGACGACGTAGTTCGCAGCCAGCGACTCGTCGAGGCGCACGGTGGTGCCGCCCGAGACGGAGTTGATGTTGATGGTGTTCACATCTCCCGCGGCATCCACGAGCGTCGACCCGGAGACGATGTCGACGGTCGCCTTGCGGATGGCGCCCGTGACAGCCACGTCGCCCGAGACGCTGTTCGCGTTGATCGAGCCGGTGAGGCCGCGCACCTGCACGTCGCCCGAGACCGAGTTGACGGTGAGGTCGCCGATCAGGGTGTCGACGATGATGTCGCCGGAGACGGTGTTGAGGCGGGCGTCGTTGCGGAGGCCCGAGACGAGAGCGCCGGCGCTGACGACGCCGAGGTTCAGGGCGATCGAGCGGGGGACCGCGACGCTCACCTCGGCGCGGGGGCCGCCGGAGCCGAAGTTGCGGAACACCTCGAGGAAGTTGTCCCAGCCCAGCTGCGGGTGGTCGATCTCGACCTCGCCGTCGTGGGACTCGATGCGGAGGTCTTTGGTGGTGACGCCGTGCACCTCGATGCGGATGCCCGGTTCGTCGTGGGCGATGATGTCCACCTGTCCGCCGACGAGGCCCACCTTGAGGCGGGTGACGGACTCGATGTCGATGACGCGTTCCTCGCCCGGGGCGATGAGCCACTTCTCGGTCATGTGTGCTTCTCCTGTGTGTAGGGTCACGATATATCGTGTGTGACCAGCGTAACACGATATATCTCGATGGTGTCAACCCCTCCGGGCACTGACCGGTCGCCGCGGGGGCCGCGCGTCCGTCCGGGCCCCGTGAAGTCGACCGGTAGTCTTCGACGGAAGGACTTCGAGGGGAGAAGACGTGGCCGGGCGATCGACGAAGCAGCCCATCGCCGACCGAATGTACGAGGTGCTGCTGCATCAGTTCATGTCGGGAGAGCGGGCAGCAGGGCAGAGCCTGAACATCGGCGCCCTCTCGCGTGAACTGGACGTCAGCCAGACCCCCCTGCGTGAGGCGCTCGCGCGCCTGGAGCACACCGGACTCGTCCAGCGCGAGGCGTTGCGCGGCTACCAGGTGGCCCCGGTCATGACGCGCGAAGAGGTGGAGCAGCTGGGGGAGGCTCGCGTGCTGCTGGAGCCCCGTCTCGCGTACGAGGCCGCGCTGCGCACGACGCCCGAGTTCCTGGAGGGGCTGCGTGAGGCTGTCGAGGACTTCCGCCGCTCGGCCGATGTCGCCGACACCGAGACCGAGGGCTTCGACCTCTACTGGCGCAGTGACGCCCGATTCCACATGATGATCGCGGCGCAGTCCGGCAATGCCTTCCTGGAGTTGTCGTACGCCGCGCTCGGTGGGCAGATCCAGCGGTTCCGGCTGTTCTCGAAGTTCGGACGCACGGGGGCCGTCAGTGCGGCGCCGGAGCATGACGCGGTCTACGAGGCGATCAAGGCCGGCGACGCGGACGGCGCGGCCGAGGCGATGCGCCACCACATCATCGGTGCGACCGAGAGGCTTCTCGAGGGCTGATCGGCCTGTCGGTTCACCCGTTTCTGCGCTATACTATTTTTGTGATGGCGCAGAACGAGGGACCCATGTCGACGCCGACGACCGGATCACCGGGATCGTCGGGATACGTCGCGCGTCCACTCGTCGAGGGCTTCCCCGGAAAATCCAGCTCGCACGGGGCCTTCGGCTGGAGCAGTCTGTGGCTCCTCGACGACGGCGTACGCCGCGTGCTCATCGACGCCGGCCAGCCCGCGTACATCCCCCTCATCCACACCGGCCTCGCACGCCTCGGGCTGACGACGGATGACGTGACCGACGTGCTGCTGACCCACATGCACTGGGATCACGTCTCGAACTTCCCGATGTTCGCCAACGCGACCACCTGGGTCAGCGAGAAGGAGCTGCGCTGGGCGGCGGATCAGCCCGCCGGCACGCCGTTCATCCCCGACCTGCACGTGCAGGAGCTCCTCCGTCGCACCGACCGTGTCGAGCGCATGACCGCAGGGCAAGAGGTGCTTCCCGGCATCCACGCCATCGACAGCGCGGGTCACACCCCGCACCACCTCGCCTTCTACCTCGACCGTGCCGAGGAGAAGCGTGTGTTCGCGGGCGACGCCGTGAAGAACGTGTACGAACTCGCCTCGGGGCGGGTCGATTCCACGCTGGACGCCGAGGCCAGTGCCGTGACGATCGCCGCGATGCGCTCGCTGCTGACCGATACCGGGGCGACGCTCGTGCCCGGACACGATGTGGAACTGCACTGGGACGGACGCACCGCGCTGCGCCGGCATCCGCAGCGGGCGGAGATCGGGTTCTTCGCCGACGCATCGACGGGTGAAGAGGACCGCAGCATCGGCTGAGCGCCGATGCTGCCGGAGAGGATGACGATGACGACAGTGCTGTACACCGGCGGGACCGGACGGATGGGCCGGGTGATCCGCGAAGGACTCGCCTCCCGTTACGACCGCGTCGTGCTGTTCGCGCGCTCCGACGCCGACGAGCCCCTGTTCCCCGGCGAGCAGATCGTGATCGGCGACCTCGGCGACCTCGACGCCCTCACCGCGGCGGCCGAAGGCGTCGACGTCATCGTGCACCTCGGCGGCATCGCCGATGAGGCCTCGTACGACAGCATCCGCACGGTGAACATCGACGGGACCTACCACGTATACGAAGCGGCGCGACGGGCCGGTGTGCGCCGCGTCGTCTATGCCAGCTCCAACCACATCGTCGGCTTCCACCCGGCCAGCGAGGTCCTGGACGAGAGTGCGCCGCTGCGCCCCGACACCTTCTACGGGGTGTCGAAGGCGTTCGGCGAAGCCCTCGCCAGCCTCTACCACGACAAGTGGGGGATCGAATCGGTGCTCGTGCGCATCGGCACCTTCCGCCCGGCGCCAGAGGACAGACGCCAGCTCGGCCTCTGGCTCAGTTGGCGCGACGGCGTCGAACTGTTCCGCTGCGCGATCGAGAGCGCTCCCGTGGGCTGCCAGGTCGTCTACGGCTGCTCGGCGAACACCGAACGCTGGTGGAACGGCGACGCGGGCTGGGCGGCCATCGGCTACGTGCCCCGCGACGACGCGGCCGACCACACCGATGCGGTGGACTTCAGCGCCCCCGCACCCACCCTGCACGGCGGCGCATTCGCCGCCCCCGACTACGAAGGAGGGATCTGGTGACAACGACCGATTCCCACGACGTGCTGATCACCACGGCTTTCCTCGAACCCGGCGACGAGGTCGATCGGATGCTGCGCGAGGCCGGCCTCACGACGCGGCACGAGCCCGAGCTGGCCCTGCTGGACGCCGACGACCGGGCCGCTGCGCTCGCCGGAGCACGCGCCATCATCGCCGGTACACGGCCGCTGGGTGAGCAGGAGTTCGCGCTCGCCCCCGCGCTGCAGATCGTCGTGCGCACCGGTGTCGGGTACGACAGTGTCGACGTGAACGCCGCGACCGCGCGTCAGGTGCCCGTGTGCGTCACCCCCGGCGCCAACCGACAGGCCGTCGCCGAGCACGTCTTCGCGCTGGCGCTGGCCTGCGCTCGCCGCATCCCCGAGAACGTGAGCAACCTCGCCGCGGGCACGTGGCAGCAACCCACCGGGCGGGAGCTGCAGGGGTCGACCCTCGGGATCCTCGGCCTGGGCTCGATCGGCAAGGCGGTGGCGACGATCGCCGCGGGCTTCGGAATGCACATCGTCGCGTACGACCCGTACTTCGACGAGGACTTCGCCGCGGCCCACGGCATCCGTCGCCTCGATCTGGACGATCTGCTGCGCGAGGCCGACTTCGTGACGCTGCACCTCTTCCTCGACGAGTCCACGCGGAACCTCATCGACGCCTCCCGGTTGGCGATGATGAAGAGCGATGCGGTGCTCATCAACACCGCCCGCGGGGGGATCGTCGATGAGGACGCGCTGGTGGACGCCGTGCGAGAGGGGCGCCTCGGCGCCGCCGCGCTCGACGTCTTCGCGGACGAGCCCCTGAGCGCATCGAGCCCGCTCCTGCACACCCCCGGCATCCTCGCCACGACGCACGTCGCCGGCGCGACCCGCGAGGCACGCGGCGAATCGGGCCGGATGGCGGCCCGCAACGTCATCGCAGCTCTCGGCGGCGCGGCCCCGGAGTTCGTGGTCAACTCCGACTACGACGCGGTGTCGGCATGATCGTCGAGACCATGTCGGGGCCGGTGCGCCTCGCGGCCAACCTGAAGTGGATGTTCACCGAGGTGCCGTTCGTCGAGCGGTTCGACGCGGCGGCCGAGGCCGGGTTCACGGCGGTGGAGTTCGCGTCGCCGTACGACCTCGCGCCGGCCGAGGTGCGGCGTCTGCTGGACGATGCGGGCCTGACGCAGATCCTCATCAACACCCCCGCCGGTGCAGCGGGCTCGCCCACCGCCTCGGGCGCGGCGTACGTGCCCGGAGCGGAGCAGGAGTTCCGCGAAGGCGTGCTGCGCGCGCTGGAGTACGCGGACGTCCTGGGCGCCGGCGTCGTGCACGCGATGGCCGGCATCAAGCCGGCGGATGCCGACGCCGACTCGGCCTTCGCGACGTACGTGTCGAACATCTCCTGGGCCGCCGAACAGGCGCGCGGGACGGGTGTGCGCCTGGCGCTGGAGGCCATCAACAAGCGCGATCAGCCCGGCTACGGCCTGGCCTCGATGGAGACCGCGGCGGCGGTCGCTCAGGAGGTCGACCCCGAGGTCGTCGGCGTCCTGTTCGACGTCTACCATGCGCAGGTCGACCGCGGGAACCTCATCGAACGGTTCGAGCAGCTGCGTCCCGTGGTCGCGCACGTGCAGATTGCCGACAACCCCGGCCGCGGCGAACCCGGCACGGGCGAGATCGCCTACGAGCGCGTGCTCGCCCGCATCGCGCAGAGCGGCTATCCCGGGTGGATCGGCTGCGAGTACGCCCCCGTCGCGGGCACCCGCGACGGACTCTCCTGGATCGAGAGGACCATCCGATGACCGACCCGAAGATCGCGCTCATCAGCGCCACCCCACTGGCGATCGCCCCGGCCGCGACGGCCATCACGGCTGCCCTTCCCACGGCGACCGTGTGGAACCTGCTCGACGATCGTCTGCTCGCCGACGCGCACGTCGAGGGGGGAATCACCGCGCCGCTGGCCGCTCGCATGGACAGCCTCATCGAGCTCGCTCTGGCGGGCGGAGCGGACGGCGTGCTGCTCACCTGCTCGCAGTTCGGGATCCGCGCCGACCGGCGTGATCGTGAGGCCGACGGCGTCACCGTGCTGTCGGCAGACGGTCCGCTGTTCGCCGAGGCCGTCGCGGCCGCCCCCGCGCGGGTGCTGCTGGTCGCGTCGCTCGAGTCGTCCGCGAGCGACAGCACGGCGCGGCTGACCGACGCCTTCGTCGCGGGCGGATCATCGGCGCACGTGCACCCGCTCGTGGTCCCGGCCGCGGCTGTGCCGCTGGCTGCGCCGGACCTGATCGATGCCCTCGCCACCGCGATCGCCGACGTCGACGAGCCCTACGACCTGATCGTGCTCGCGCAGTATTCGCTCGCCGCCGCCGCTGCGTCTCTCGCGGACCGCTTCGGCGTGACCGTCCTCGACGGCCCCGCCGCTGCTGCACGCCGGCTGACCGCGGCGCTGCAGGAGGGGCCCCGATGATCGGCGTCATCGCCGACGACGTGACCGGGGCCACGGATGTCGCCGCGGCGCTGCGACGTGCGGGTCTGCGCACCCTCCTCGCGCTCGGCACCGACATCGACGACACCGCGGTCTCGGCCGACGCCATCGTCATCGGCCTGAAGACGCGCTCCCTTCCCGCCGCAGAGGCCGTCGCACAGAGCCTCGCCGCGCTCGCGGTGCTGCGACAGCGCGGAGCCGACCGCATCTACGTCAAGTACTGCTCGACCTTCGACTCCACCGCCGAGGGGAACATCGGACCGGTCACCGAGGCGGTCGCCCGCGAGCTCGGTGTCGACCTGGTCGTGACGACTCCTGCCGCGCCGCTGCACGGGCGCACCGTGTACCGCGGGCACCTCTTCGTCGGCGACACCCTGCTCGCGGAGACCCACATGCGCGACCACCCGGTGACGCCCATGCGCGACTCGTCGGTGCTGCGGCTGCTCGCGGCGCAGAGCGCGGAGCCGGTCGCGACGCTGCCCCTCGAGGTGGTGCAGCGGGGCGCTGACGCGGTCCGCGAGTCCCTTCGCCGCGCCCGCGCAGAGGGCGCCCTCCAGGTCGTGGCGGATGCCGTCACCGATGCCGACCTCGCCATCCTTGCCGAGGCCGTCGACGGCGAGGCGCTCGTCGCCGGATCCGCCGGACTGGTCGGAGCGATCGCGCTGCGGGAGACGGCGAGTGGCACCGCAGCCCCCGTGCCGCCTCCGGGGCGCACCGCGATCATCGCGGGCAGCTGCTCGCGGCGCACCCTCGAGCAGATCGACCGCTTCGTCTCCTCCGGAAGCCCCGCCTTCCGCATCGCGGCCGAACCCGGCGACACCGCCGAGCAGCTCGCCGCACGCGCCGTGGAGTGGTGGGACCGCCAGCCCGACGATGCCGCCGCTCTCCTCTACTCCTCCAGTCCCGCCTCGGAGCGTCGCGACGATGTTCCCGGTGCCGGCGAACTGTATGAGCGGACGGCGGGTCTCATCGCCGCCCAGCTGTCGGATCGCGGGGTGAAACGGCTGCTCATCGCCGGTGGCGAGACATCGGGTGAGGTCATCCGCGCGCTCGGTACCACCGTCGCCGTCGTGGGGGAGGAGGTCGCGCCGGGTGCGCCGTGGATCCACGACGAGCGGCGTGACGTGCATCTGATCCTCAAATCGGGGAACTTCGGCGATGAGGATCTGTTCGTGGATGTCGCTCGGCAGGGGGTCGCCGCATGAGCGCCGCCGCTCGCCGCGCGATCGAGCGTGTCGCGCACTCCATCCATCGCCGTGGCCTCACCCATGGCCGCACCGGGAACCTCGCGGTACGGGACGGCGATCACGTTCTGCTCACCCCGACGGGTGTCAGCCTCGCCGACATCGAGGCGGACGAGCTGTCGGTGGTCGCTCTCGACGGCACGCACATCGAGGGTCCGAAGCCGACGAAGGAGGCGTTCCTGCACGTCGCGATGCTGCGGGTGCGTTCGGACCTGAACGCGGTCGTGCATACCCACTCGGTCTACGCGGCCGCCGTGTCGTGCCTGGCCGACATCGACGCGGATGCTCCGATCCCGCCCCTCACCGCGTACTACGGCATGCGCGTGGGAGCGCTGCGGATGCTTCCCTACTTCGCCCCGGGCGACCCTGCCGCGACCAGCGCCGTGGAAGAGGCGGCGCGTGTCACTCACGCTCTGCTGCTGCGCAATCACGGACCCGTCGTCGCCGGCGCCGACCTGGATTCGGCGGTCGACGCCCTGGAAGAGCTCGAGCACACCGCGCAGCTGTTCTTCGTCACCCGCGGCCTGGCCACAGCCCCGCTCACCCCTGCGCAGCTGCACGCGTTCGCGGCGCCCTCCGAAAGGTCTCCCTCATGATCACCCTGTACAGCGGCCTCGTCGTCAAGAAGCCCCTCGTCGAGCAGATCATCCCGGCGTTCGAGAGCGCCACGGGTGTCCGCGTCGACGCGACGTTCGAGCCCACGACCGTGCTCCTCGAGCGCATCGCCGCGGGGGAGCGCCCCGACCTGGTGCTCGGGGTCTCGTCGTCGGTGACCGACCTCGCCGAACAGGGGCTGGTGGACCCGGCCCAGGTCGCCGAGATCGCGGTCTCGGCCGTGGGCTTCGCGCGGCTCGAGGGGGCGCCCGTGCCGGCCGATGACTCGGCGGCGGCCTTCCTCGACTATCTGCTCGCCGCCCGTGCGGTCGCGTACACGCTGAGCGGGGCGAGCGGAGTGCACTTCATGAAGGTGCTACGGGAGCGCGGTCTTCTCGAGCGCATCGACGAGCGTGCCGTTCGCTGCGAGTCGGGTCTCACCGTGGAAGCGCTGCTCGACGGCCGGGCGGATGTCGCGGTCCAGCAGGTCAGCGAGCTGCGTTCGGTCGTCGGCCCGCAGATCGTCGAACCGATCCCGCACGAACTGCAGTCCTATGGACGGTTCGCGATCGGAGCGCGCCCCGGCGCCGGGGATGACGCGGCACGCTTCGTCACCCTCCTGACCGAGAAGCCGACGCAGGACGCGTTCGCCGCGTTCGGGCTGTCGCGTCCCTGACCCCCTACCTGGAGAGCATTCATGAGAAAAGTCATCGTCGACACCGACACCGGCGTGGATGACGCGCTGGCGCTGATGCTGCTGGCCGCCGATCCCGAGGTCGAGATCCTGGCGGTGGTCAGCGTCTTCGGGAACACCACCGGCGAGCGCGCCGCCGACAACGCCCGCTACGTGCTGGACACCTGCGGACGCACGGATGTGCCCGTGTACCGCGGCGCGGACGTGCCGCTCATCCAGGAGCTGCGGATGAACCCCGGCATCCACGGCGAGGACGGCTTCGGTAACACCGGGCTTCGTCCGGCGCAGTCTGTGGATCCCGAGCCGGTCGGCGTCGACGTCGTGCTCGACCTGGTCGATCGGCATGAGGGCGAGATCGACTATCTCGCGCTCGGCCCGCAGACGAACCTCGCCGCCGCCATCGAGAGGCGGCCGGACCTGCTGCAGCGACTCCGCTCGACCACCATCGTGGGGACGCTCGGGCCGGCGCTCTATCACGACACCGCACCGTGGGAGGACCGCCGGTTCCGGGTCTCGCGCGACCCCAACGTGTCGTTCGACATCGACGCGGCGCGCATCGTGGCAGCCCACGCGGGCGACGTGACCTGGTGCGGACCGTATGTCACCCGTCAGGCCCTCGTGCCCGAGGACTTCTTCCTCGACATCGCCTCGTCGACGGGCTTCGCGCCCGCACAGCTGATCACCGCGATCAGTCGGGACTATGCCGGCTTCTACTCGCGCTCGTACCCGCAGCCGGAAGGACGCCGGGTCATGGGTATCAACGACAGCATGGCGGTGGCGAGCCTGCTGTACTCCGAGCTCGTGACCGGTGCGGTCATGCGTCCGCTGGAGACGTTCCTCGACCAGGAGACCGGCGACCGCTACCTCGCCGGGGTGCACCCGGTGAAGGACGAGACGCGGCCGATCCATCGTGTCGTCTTCGACATGGACTTCGACGGCGTGCTCGAGCGGATCGGCGAGGTGCTGCGGCGCCCGCTTCCCTGGCGCTGAGCCCCGCGGCGATTCAGTCGTAGGAGCGCGCGCGCACCCACGGCATCGGCAGCAGATCGGCGGCGGTCACCCACACCGGGTGGCCGCCGTCGTCGGCGAGTGTGCGGATGCCCGGGGCGACGGCGGGCACGAGCTCACGGCACACGCCGCAGGGGTTGAGGATGACCGTGGTTCCGTCTTCCCGCAGCCCCACCGCGACCATGGCCTCGATGTCCTGCTCGCCGCCGATCCTGGCGTTCGCGAGGGCCGTGCTCTCGGCGCAGACGCTCACTCGCGGGGAGCGCAGGCTGAGGCCGAGATAGATCTGTCCCGACGCTCCGCGGGCGGCAGCCGCGACGCGGTGCAGGTCGGCGTCGTGCGTGCGGAGGAGCAGTTCGGAGGCGGCCTCGACGAGGCGGCGGTCGGTGTCGTTCAGCGGTGAAGTCACGATGCACTCTTTCTGTCGCGAAGGCGATTCTTGCTATACTATAGTCGTCAACGGGACGATCCCCTCCCTCCCGAGGGCAGAGCAAAGGAGCTCCATGAGCACTGAAGAAGTAGTGGCAGCCACGGCGCCGCAGCAGCTGACGAGCAAGGCCAGCAAGACAGAGCGCCGCAACCTCCGGGCGCTCAGCTGGGGCCACGCGCTCGAGTGGTACGACTGGGCGATCTTCGGGCTCCTGTCGGTCTACCTCGGTGCGGCGTTCTTCCCCTCCGACAGCCCGCTCGCCTCGACCCTGAACGCGCTCGCGGTCTTCGCGGTCGGCTTCGTCGCCCGCCCCCTCGGTGGCGTCGTCTTCGGTTTCGTCGCCGACCGGTACGGGCGCCGGAAGATCATGATCTTCGCCGTCGGCGCCGTCGCACTGGGCAGCTTCATCATCGGCATCCTCCCCGACTTCCAGACCATCGGCGTTCTCGCGCCGATCATCGTCGTCGCCGCACGCCTCCTCCAGGGCCTCTCCGCCGGTGTCGAGGCACCGCTCGGAACGGCATACGCCCTCGAGCTGGTGCCCAACCGTCCCGGTTACGTCGCCGGGTTCTTCGCCTTCTTCAACAACCTGGGCAACCTGCTCGCACCGCTGTCGATCTTCTTCATCAGCCTGCTGCTGGGACCGGAAGCCCTGGCGGCCTACGGATGGCGCATCCCGTTCCTCGTGGGCGGAGCGTTCGGTCTCATCGTCCTGTGGCTGCGCCGCACGCTGCCGGAGACGCTCGACACCGCGGCCATCCGCACGGTCGGCGCCATCCCCACGAAGAACAACTCCGTGTGGCGCGATGTGCGCAAGTACTGGCTGAGCGTGCTCGCCACGGTGTTCATCGTGGGCGCCATCCAGGCGTACAACTACACCTGGATCGCCGGTCTGCCGAACCTCGCGAACGGCACGTTCGGAGAGGACCCCACCGCGGTGTTCGCCATCACGACCGGCATGGGCGTCTTCCTCACCCTCGGCGCCTACGGCCTGAGCCGCATCCTCGACCGCTTCCCGATGTCGCGGTGGTTCGTCGTCGCCCGTCTGCTGGCGATCCCGACCATCTTCCTGGCGCTGCTGTACTCGCAGCCCGGGGTCGGAACGCTCGCCGGCGTGATGTTCGGTGGCGCCATCGTGCTGCTGCTCAACATGACCATCTTCGTCGTCGTGTCCAACTCGCTCCTGCCGCAGCACATCCGCGGCACCGGTCTCGGACTCGGATACGGTCTCGGCGTGGCCATCTTCGGCGGCACCGCGTCGTACCTGCTGCTCTGGCTGCAGAGCCAGGGGATGATGTGGATCTTCCCGATCTATATCGCCACTCTGTGTGCGATCAGCGTCGTGCTCTACGTCCTCGCCAAGAACCGCAACGGCCTCTTCGTGGGCAAGTGATCGTCTGATGGATATCTGGCGTGAGATCGTCGGCTGGGCCGGCAGTGCTCTCCTGATCATCTCGATCCTCCAGCCGACGATCTCTCGCCTCCGGTGGCTGAACCTCGGAGCATCGGCGATGCTCATGGCCTACAACCTGATGCTCGGCAGCGCGCCCATGGTCGCGCTCAACATCACCCTGATCGCGATCAACTGCTGGTACCTGTTCGTCTACATGCGTTCCGCCCGTGCTGCACCGGCGGAGCCGGTGGTCGCGGAGGGGCTCAGTGAAGCGTCCGAACGGCCTGTGAGCCGCTAGGACATGACAGAAAGCATGGATATGGAACGACTGATCATTGACACCGACCCCGGGATCGACGACGCCGGAGCGCTGTTCTGGGCGCTCGCCTCGGACGCCTTCCAGATCGAGGCGCTGACCACGGTGTTCGGCAACGTCGATGTCGACACCGCCACGGCGAACGCCCGCAAGATCGCGGCGCTCGCCGGTCGTCCCGACCTGCCCATCTGGAAGGGTGCGAGTCGGCCGTTGGTCGGTGAGCCGAACTTCGCGGAGCACATCCACCGTCCCGGCGGTGTGGGCTACTGGGAGTACCCGGACCCGGATCCCGATGCCGACGTCGAATCCGATGCCGTGCGCCGCATGATCGAGACGGTCATGGCGGCGCCGGGCGAGGTGACCATCATGGCGCTCGCGCCGCTGACGAACGTCGCGCTGGCGATCAAACTCGAGCCGGAGTTCGCGCGCTCGGTGCGCCGCATCATCTACATGGGTGGGGCGGCCCTCACCTGGGGCAACGTGACCCCGGTCGCGAGTGCGAACATCTACAACGACCCCGAGGCGGCCGAGATCGTCATCCAGTCCGGCGCTCCGCTCACGCAGGTCGGTCTGGATGTGTCCCGCAGCTTCTCGCTCTCGCCGGACCACATCCGCACCCTCTGGGAGTCGCGCTCGCCGATGGGCGTGGCGCTCTGCGAGATGATCGGCTACCCCGACCGTCAGGACGACCGCGACGACATGCCGGAGTGGAAGACCGAGGGCATGCACCTCAACGACGTGCCCTGCGTCGCCTATGCGCTCAACCCCGAGTGGTTCACCGTGCGGCGGCTGCGCGTCGACGTGGAGCTGAACGGCACGCACACCCGCGGACAGACGGTCGTGCAGATGATCGACCGGTGGCAGGGAGTGCCGAACGTCGACGTGCTCTTCGACATCGACGCGCAGGCGGTCGCCGACGCGCTGACGGCCTCGGTGACCGCGTTCGGAACCGCTGTCGACTGACCCTTGTTCGCGAAACGGCCTCACCCTCGGATTCGAGGGTGAGGCCGTTCGTGCGTTGAGTCAGTGCCCCACGCGCCGCGGTCGTTTCTCCAGGTCGAGTGCACGGGAAGCTGTCGAATGCATGGCCTGGCCGCGTCGACAGCCCGTGCAGTCGTCGGTAAGCCGTGCACTCGGGAAGGAGTGGCGGATTGCTTGACCTTGACGCAACGTCAACTTCTAGAGTCGAGATATCGAACGGAAGGAGGCGACATGGAACGGGACGACTGGTCCATCCAGGAGATCGCGCGGCTGGCGGGAACCACGAGTCGCGCGCTGCGGCACTACGACGACATCGGACTGCTGCCGCCTTCGCGCATCGCGCCCAACGGCTACCGGCACTACGACGCAGGGGCGCTCGTGCGGCTGCAGCGCATCCTCCTGCTGCGAGAGCTCGGACTCGGGCTGCCGCAGATCGCGGAGGTGCTCGAACGCGAGCGCGGCGAAGCATCCGCCCTCGAGACCCATCTCGCGCTGCTGCGCGAGGAGCAGGCCCGGCTGGCGCGGCAGATCGCGTCGGTCGAATCGACCATCACAGCATTGAGAGGAGGTGAGAACCTCATGGCAGAGAACATGTTCGACGGCTTCGACCACACCCAGTACAAGGAGGAGGTCGAGGATCGTTGGGGTAAGAAGGCCTACGCCGACAGCGACCGCTGGTGGCGCGGGATGACGGATGCCGAGCGCGCCGACTGGCAGCAGCGCGTGTCCGACCTCGGACGCGACTGGATCGCTGCGGCAGAGAGCGGCATCGACCCGGCATCCGCCGAGGCTCAGGATGTCGCGCGACGCCACGTGGAGTGGCTCACGGGCATCCCGGGTACGCCCGCGGCCGTCCCCGGCGGCGACGTCAAGGCGTACGTGATCGGGCTCGGCGAGATGTACGTCGCGGATCCACGCTTCGGCGCGAATTACGCGACGTCGTCCGGCGGCACCCACGGCGCGGAGTTCGTCCGCGACGCGCTCCGCATCTATGCGGAGGGCAACCTGTAGACGCATCTTTCCGGATGCCGAGCGGCCCCCTTGCGTGCGAACCACCCCGTTGTGGACGTACGCAAGGGGGTCGTTCGCACATAAAGGGGCCGCTCGGCGGGAAGGGAGAGGGGGATAGGGAGGGGAAGGGGGAGGGCGTAGCGAACGGCGGGTCGGGGTGCAAGGGGGAGCTTCCGGCGCAAAGGCGGGCGTAGGGTCGTGCCATGAGTCGGCGGCACAGGGACAGGGACGCATCGCCGCTGTTCCTTGTCGCGACCACGGCCTACGCGGCCAACTGCGCACTCGGCGCCTCGGTCGCCGCCCGGCTCATCGACACCAGCCGGTTCCGCTGGCTGCATCACGCGCTCTACATCGTGACCTGCACGACCGTCGCCGCAGCCACGGTGGTCGGCTGGTCCCGCGGTCCCCGCGCCTCCGGCCGCCGAGCCGCCCTCGCACTGCTCCCTGCGGCCGCACCCCTCGCCGCGATCCCGTACCTCGGCAGCCACGGCCGCCGGCATCCACTCGTCGCGCTCGCCGCGGCCCCCTTCATCGTCGCGGGACTCGTCGTCTCGCTCCGCCCCGCCGACCGGAAGTGACCGCATGGAACTGCTCGACGCCATCCGCCGCCGCAAGACCACGAACGGGCCCTTCCTGCCCGACCCGGTGTCGGAGGAGCATCAGCGCATCCTCCTCGAAGCCGCGGGCCGCGCGCCCTCGCAGCTGAACAGCCAGCCGTGGCGGTTCGTCGTGATCGAGAGCCGCGACACGATCGAGCAGATCGCCCGCATCTCGGGCGAGAGCATGACCGAGGCGATGTCGAACGGCACGTTCTTCGAGCGCTACAAGCCGTACTTCCGCTTCAGCCAGGCCGAGATGGAAGAGAAGCGCAGCGGGATGCTGTTCGACAAGCTGCCCGCCGCCCTCCGCCCGTTCACGAGTCAGGTGTTCACCAAGCGCGGCCAGACGCTCATGAACACGTTCGGGGTGCCCAAGACCCTCGGCTCCGAGAACCGCAAGCTCGTCGCGGGGTCGCCGCTGCTGATCGGCGTCATGCTCGACCGCAGCGAGTACCGACCGGGGCAGCTGTCGTCGTTCTACTCGGTGTTCAGCATGGGCGCGGCGATGGAGAACATCTGGCTCACGACGGTCGAGCTCGGCATGGGCATCCAGTTCATCTCCTTCCCGATGGAGGTGCCGGGGCGCTGGGACGAGATCGTCGAGCTGCTGCGGGTGCCCGACGACCTCGAGCTCATGGCCGTCTACCGGCTGGGCTACCTGCCGCCCGAGCAGCGCCGACCCGCGATCGACTGGTCGAGCAGCCAGCGCAAGCTCGTGTCGCAGTACGTGTTCCGCGAGAACGGAGACACGCCGCAGGAGGGGTGGGACGAAGGTCCGACGACCGGCCCGGTCACTCCCGGCCCGAGCGCGGCAGGCGACTGAGGTCCTTCACCGCGGGACCCTCGATGCGGGTGCCGTCGGCCGCGAACCGTGAGGCGTGCAGCGGGCAGTCCCACGTGCACTCGGCATCGTTCCACTCGAGCACGCCGCCCATGTGCGTGCACACCGCGCCGACCGCGCGCGTCACGCCGTGGACCGTCGAGACGCCGACCGGACGACCGCCCCGGTTCGCCACCACACCCTCACCCTCAGCGGGCTGGGCGACGGGGACCGAGCGGCTCTCGGCATCCGCCCATCCGCCGGCGAGCGCGGCCGCGACCTTCCCGCCCTCGACGGCTCCGCGCCCGAGGTCGGCGGGCATGGTCATACGCGTGCCGATGGTCGTCATCCAGGTCGGCCGGTCGCGCCACGGCGTGCCGAGGATCTCGGCGGTGAGACGCTGTGCGGCAGCCGGCGCGTTCGACAGCCCCCACTTGGCGTAGCCCGTCGCGAACCGGATGCGGCCGAGGCCGCGGGGCATCGCACCGACGAACGGGATGAGGTTGTGCGACTCGTAGTCCTGCGCCGACCACCGATGCGTCTCCTCGGCGCCGGGGAAGTGCAGCTGTGTCCAGGCGACGAGGTCGTCGACCGCGGCCTTCTCGCTGTCGGACCTGCCGACCGGGTGGCCGTTGCCTCCGACGACGAGCTGAGCCTCGCCTCCGGGCCCGTCGGCCGCGCTCACGGGACGCACCGAGCGCGTCGGGCCGTCGACCGAGAGGAACATCCCCGTGGGCACGTCGCCCGGCACCCGGAACGATACGCAGTACGACCGCAGCCCGTGCGTCTTGGCGAAGTACAGCCCGCGGTCGGTGATCGGGGTGCCGGTCGCGAGCACGATGTGGTCGGCGAAGATGGGCCCCGCCGTGGTGTCGACGCGACCGGGCAGCGCGCGGGTGCCGGTGGCGCGGACGCCGATGTGCAGCATGCCGCCGGCGCTCAGCAGCTCGTGGGCGAGCGCGACGGTGACAGCGACCGGGTCGATCGCGATCTGGTCGTCGAGGGCCACGGCGGCGGCCACCGGGAACGGCGTCGACGGTACCGTGGTGGCGGCCAGCATCCGCGTCGACAGCCCGGCCTCGCGGGCGGCATCGTGCTGGTCGCGCACGTCTCCTGCGCCGTCGGGCCCTTGCGCGTAGGAGTGGTCGGTGTGGCGGGTGAACGGCACGTCCGCGCTCTCGGCGAAGGCGGTCAGCCACTCCATCCCCGATCTGTTGGCGTCGACGTACGCGCGCACGAGTGACGCCGGGTGGTGGCGCCGGATCGTCGCGAGCCGCGACCCCTGCAGGAGCGACAGTTTGCCGGTGTTCGCACCGGTCGCGAGCTCGGCGATGCCACCCGCGTCGATCACGGCCACATCGAGCCCGGCCCGGGTGAGCATGACGGCGGTCGTGAGGCCGGTGATGCCGGCGCCGACGATGACGACGTCGTGTCGCGCACCCTCCTCGAAGGGCGATCCGGTCGGCAGCGACTTCTCGAGCTTCCACAGAGGGGTCATGCGCACAGTCAACGGCGTGCGGTGCCCGGCATCCACGCCCTTGACATCGCCGCGGCACACTGTCACGCGCGACTACAGTGGCGACGTGACCCTCCGCCGCATCCTCCTCGTCGCCGCGGGCGGCACGGTGGGCTCGGCGGCACGGCTCGGCCTGGGGCTCGCTCTCCCGGACGCCGGCGGTCTGCCCGTCGCGGTGCTCGTCGCGAACGTGCTCGGCGCCCTGCTGATCGGCGTGCTGGCCGCGCGGATCCCCGCCTCCACGGATCTGCGTCTGCTGCTCGGCACCGGGGTGCTCGGCGGCTTCACGACGTACAGCGCGTTCATGACGGGGAGCGTGCAGCTGTGGGCGGATGCTCCGGTGCTCGCGTTCGCCTATGCCGCGGGCAGCCTCGTGCTCGGGCTCGGTGCCGCAACTCTTGGGTTGCGCATCGCCCGCCCACGCGCCGGAGCGGCATCGTGAGCCCGCTGCTGTTCCTGGGCGCTGCGCTCGCCGGGGGTGTCGGTGCGGTGCTGCGATATCTCGTCGACCTCGGTGTCGCGCGGCTGGCCGGTCGCCGGTTCCCGTGGGGGATCCTGCTGGTGAACCTGTCCGGATCCTTCGCGCTGGGCATCGTCACGACCGCACTGCCAGATGCCGCGTTCCTGCTCGGCGCCGGGCTGCTCGGCGGGTACACGACCTTCAGCACCGCGATGCTCGACACGGTCGCCCTGTGGCGCGACGGCGAGCGCCCGGCATCCGTCTTCAATGCCGTCGGGATGCTCCTGCTCGGCCTGCTCGCGGCGGGTCTCGGGCTGGCCGTCGGCGCGCTGGTCTGACCGCTCCCAGCGTCCTCACAATCCGGAAATGTACAAACGTACATGTACGGATGTCCAGGGGGTTCGGATGGGTGATGGGTCGCGTCGTCGACGTGACCCTGAAGCGCGCCGTCGCGAGATCGTGACCGCCGCCGCCGAGCTCATCGTCGAGGTGGGCGCCGAGGCCGTCACCCACCGCAAGGTCGCCGCCCGCGCCGGGGTTCCCCTCGGCGCGACCACCCAGTACTTCGACACCCTCGATGACCTCCGTTCCGCTGCCTTCCGCGCCCTCGCCGAGGAAGTGGACGCGCGCCTCGACGGCGTCCGGCAGACCATCGCCGATCGTGGGGACAGCCCCGCCGTGATCGCCGCGCTCGTGTTCGAGAGCCTCGACGACCACCACGCCGTCCAGGCCGACCGCGCGGTGGTGACCGCCGCCGTGCACGACCCCCGCCTGCGCGAGCTCGCACGCCATCTCTCCGACCGGCTCGTGGAACTTCTGGAGCCGACCTATGGCGAAGACCGCGCCCGAGCGGCGATGATCTTCATCGACGGCGTCATGTGGAGCATGCAGATCCGCGACGCCCATCTCGAACAGTCCTTCATCGAGACCGCACTGGCGCGGATCCTCGGAGATTCCGTCTCCCCCTCATCCGCAGCGACAGCCACACCCTGACACCGAGGAAACCGCCTTGTCGAAACTCGCCATCCTGAGCCTCAAGAACCGCGCGCTCATCGCCCTGATCACCATCGTCGCGGCGGTGTTCGGCGGGCTCGCGCTCACCAACCTCAAGCAGGAGCTGATCCCTTCGCTCGAGCTGCCGGCGCTCGTCGTGATGACGACGTACCCGGGTGCCTCGCCCGAGGTGGTCGAGAACGACGTGTCGACGCCGATCGAGTCGGCGATCCAGGGCGTGCCGGGGTTGGAGTCGACCACGGCCACCAGCACCACGAACGCCTCGATCGTGCAGGCGATGTTCGCGTACGGCACGAACCTCGCCACCGCTGAGCAGAAGATCCAGCAGGCGATCAACCGCGTCTCCTCGCAGCTGCCGGAAGACGTGACCCCGCAGGTGCTGTCCGTCTCCATCGACGACTTCCCGGTGATCCAGGTGGCCGTCACCGGATTCGAGGATGCCGACAACGCGCAGGCCGAGCTCGAATCCGTCGCGATCCCCGAGCTGGAAGACGTCGACGGCGTGAACGCCGCCGAGATCGTCGGCGGTGTCGGGCAGCGCATCAGCATCACGCCCGACCCCGCGAAGCTCGCCGCCGAAGGCCAGAGCACGCAGGCGATCAGCAACGCGTTGCAGCAGAACGGCACGCTCTTCCCCGGTGGTGACATCACCGAGAACGGTCAGACGCTCACGGTGCAGACCGGAGCGAAGATCACCTCGGTCGAAGAGATCGCGGCACTCCCGCTCGTCGGCACCAGCTCGACCATCGGCGATGTCGCCACGGTCGCGCAGGAGTCCGACCCGGTCACCTCGATCTCGCGCGTCGACGGCAAGGACGCGCTCTCGATCTCGATCACCAAGCTCCCCGCCGCGAACACCGTGGAGGTGTCGAACGGCGTGATCGCCGCGCTCGACACGATCAGCGACGCGTTCCCCGACGCCGAGTTCACGATCATCTTCGACCAGGCGCCGTTCATCGTGCAGTCGATCGAGACGCTGGCGACCGAGGGCCTGCTCGGCCTGGTGTTCGCGGTGATCGTGATCCTCGTGTTCCTGATGTCGATCCGCTCCACGCTCGTCACCGCCATCTCGATCCCGACCAGCGTGCTCATCACCTTCATCGGGCTGCAGGCGTTCGGCTACTCGCTCAACGTGCTGACCCTCGGCGCGCTCACGATCGCGATCGGCCGCGTGGTCGACGACTCCATCGTGGTGATCGAGAACATCAAACGTCACTACGTCGGCGATGCCGACAAGGGTGATGCGATCCGCCTCGCCGTGCGCGAGGTCGCCATGGCGATCACGGCATCCACGATCACGACAGTCGCGGTGT
This sequence comes from Microbacterium sp. ISL-59, assembly GCF_018613945.1. NCBI lineage: Bacteria > Bacillati > Actinomycetota > Actinomycetes > Micrococcales > Microbacteriaceae > Microbacterium > Microbacterium sp. ISL-59. The sequence goes on along the minus strand of NZ_JAGGPG010000002.1, from coordinate 688,637 downwards.
TCCTGCCGATCGTCTTCGTCGGCGACATGGTCGGCGAGCTGTTCCGACCGTTCGCCATGACCGTGACCATCGCGATGGTCGCCTCGCTCCTGGTCGCCCTCACCATCGTCCCGGTGCTCGCGTACTGGTTCCTGAAGCCGGGCAAGGAGCTCGTCGACGAGCACGGCAACGTCATCGACCCCGAGCACCCGGATGCTCCCCCGACGCAGCTGCAGCGCGTCTACCGGCCGATCCTCGGCTGGACGCTCAAGCACTCCGGTGTCACGGTGATCCTCGCCGTCGTGGTGCTCGGCGCCACGCTCGCCGCCGCACCGCTCATGAAGATCAACTTCCTGAGCGACTCGGGTCAGAACACCATGACCGTCACGCAGGACCTCGGCCCGACCGCGAGCCTGCAGGCGAAGTCGGATGCCGCGGTCGAGGTCGAGGACGCACTCCTCGGCATCGACGGCATCGAGCACGTGCAGGCGTCGATCGGCACCAGCGGCTCGGCCCTCAGCGACGCCTTCTCGGGCGGAGCGGGTGTCACCTACTCGGTGCTCACCGACGGCGACGCCGACCAGGAGAAGCTGCGCGCCGACGTGCAGGACGCGATCGACGGACTCGGCGACGACGTGGGCGAGGTGTCGGTCGCGGCATCCGCCGGCTTCGGCTCGAGCGACATCGAGATCACGGTCACGGCATCCAACGCCGACGACCTGCAGACCGCGACGACCTCGGTCGTCGACGAGCTCGACGGACGCGACGGCGTCGGCCAGGTGACGGACAACCTCGCCGCCTCGCTGCCGTACATCGCCGTGGTCGTCGACCGGGATGCAGCCGCCCAGCGCGGTCTCTCCGAGGTCGCGGTCGGCTCGATCGTCTCGAACACCATGCGTCCGCAGCAGGCCGGATCGGTCGAGATCGACGACACCGCGCTGACCATCTACATCGTCACGCCGGAGCCGCCGACCACGGTCCAGGCGCTCAAGGAGCTCGCGATCCCGACACCGCTCGGCGTCGTGCAGCTGCAGGACATCGCGACGGTCGAGCAGCGCAACGGCCCCACCTCGATCACGACCGAGCAGGGTCGCCGGACATCGACGGTCACCGTGCCGCCGGCATCCGACAACCTCGCCACCGCCACGCAGTCGGTGACCGAGGCGCTCGCCGCGGCCGACCTGCCCGACGGTGCCTCGGCGGAGGTCGGCGGTGTCGCCTCGCAGCAGGCCGACTCGTTCTCGCAGCTGGGACTCGCGATGCTCGCCGCGATCCTGATCGTCTACGTGGTGATGGTCGCTGTGTTCAAGTCGCTGCGCCAGCCGCTGCTGCTGCTCGTCTCGGTGCCGTTCGCGGCGACCGGCGCGATCCTGCTGCAGATCGTCACGGGAGTGCCGCTGGGCGTCGCCTCGCTGATCGGTGTGCTGATGCTCATCGGCATCGTGGTGACGAACGCGATCGTGCTCGTCGACCTCGTGAACCAGTATCGGGAGAAGGGTCTGTCGACCATCGAGGCGGTGAAGGCCGGTGGCGAGAAGCGTCTGCGGCCGATCCTCATGACCGCACTCGCCACGATCCTCGCGCTGACGCCGATGGCTCTCGGGATCACCGGTCACGGTGGGTTCATCTCGCAGCCGCTGGCGATCGTCGTGATCGGCGGCCTGCTCTCCTCGACCGTGCTGACGCTGATCGTGCTGCCCACCCTCTACAACCTCGTCGAGGGTGCCAGGGAGCGGCGGGCCGCGCGCAAGGCCGGTGGGTCGGATGCCGGGGGCGCCTCGAAGCCGGATGTTCCCGTCGCCCCCGACACGTCGGGTGCCGCGGTGGCTCCGGCCGGATCGGTGCTGATCGACGCGTCCGGCCTGCCGCACGCGCCCCAGCTCACGCGGCGCGAGCTGCGCGACCGCGGGGAGTAGCTCCCGCTCGGCGGGCGTGTGATCTCGCCCGCCGGCTGTTCACAACTCCTCAGAAAGGCCCCGGATCCGCATCCACATGCGCGATCCGGGGCCTTTCGGCTCGGTTCTTGAGGGGTTATGAACGGGCCCGACCCTGCGACGAGTCGGAACAGATTAGCCGAGGGCGATGCCCCAGTGCAGGGTCCAGGTCTCGCCGGGCGCGAGACGACGGATGCCGAGGCCGCTGTTCAACGCATCGGCGGGCGCGGTCATCGGCTCGATCGCGACCGCGAGGCTCTGGTCGGGATAGAGCGCGGTCGTGTACACCTGCACGTAGTCGAAGCCCTCGCCCTGCCACAGTGTCACGCGGCGGCCGTCGGGTGCCGTGAGCGAGTGCCGCACGCGGCCGTCGGCGTCGCGGGCGAGGCCGGTGAAGCCGGTGTCGAGGGTGACATCGCCCAGCCGCACCCCGTCGCGCAGGGCGGCCTCGGCGGGACGCGTGCCCGTCGGGAGCATCCGCTCGTCGGTCGTGAACGCCGTCTCGGCGGGAACACGCAGCACCAGGTCATGCGGGTCGACGTCGCCGATCGTCACGAAGGGGTGCGTGCCGAGGGCGACCGGTGCGGGCATCGCCGAGCGGTTGGTGAGCGTGTGCGTGACCTCGATGCCGTCGGCGGTGAGCGTGTAGGTCACGGCCGTCTCGATCAGGTACGGGTAGCCGGTCTGGGGCACGATCGTCGCCCGTAGCACCGCCTCGGCGTCGGTGTGCGACACCTCGTACGCCGTGAAGCGCAGCAGTCCGTGACTCGCATTGTTCAGCTTCGGCTCGGTGATCGCGAGCAGCCGCGAGGTGCCGTCGTCATCCCAGCGACCGTCGCGCACGCGGTTCGGCCACGGGGTGAGGACCACGCCGGAACAGGCGGGCGTGGGTTGATCGAGCGGGTATGGAGGGACGAGGTCGACGCCGCCGATGCACAGCGACCGCAGAGACGCGCCGACCTGCGCGATCTGGGCGGTCGCATCGCCGAGTCGGAGGGTGATCTGGGCGCCGGTGGGGGATGCGGAAGTCACTTCGACATCGTACGGCCACCCCCGCGTCGGCACTCTCTCAGGCGCGTCGGCTACACTTGTGCGGTCGGCTTCGGACACCCGCGCGTTGGCGCGGACGTTTTATGTGTGTGAAGTGTGAGTCCAGGGGCCGATGGTGAGCGTCGCTCGACGCTAATCAACCATCACATGAATGGCCCCGGCCGCTGACAGTCCGGAACCCCGCTGGTCGCATCCGACCACGCGCAGGGTGCTCGCGCGTGTGCGCGGCGCTGTTCTCGTGCGAGAACACAGGAAGACAACGCAATGCCCAAGAACAAGAAGCCGCGCGGCGGACGTCCCGCCGCCAACTTCGAGCCGCGCTACGGCGCCAAGAAGACCTCCTTCCACGACCGCCACAACGGCGGCCCCGCCCGTGACGGTGCGCGCGACGAGCGCGGTGCCCGCGCGGATGCCGGCGACCGCCGCTCTGCCCCCGCCGCCGGCGGCTACGACCGTCGTCCCGGCAGCCGCAGCGCCGGTCACCGCGGCTACCGCCCGGCCGAGGCCGAGTCGGGTGCGCCCAAGCAGCGCTGGAACGCCTCCGAGCGTGCCGGCCGCGACGAGGCGCGTGGCATCCGCAACCGCGCCGAGTCCGGACGCCGCGAGGCGCCGCACCACCGCAACGACGAGCGCTCCGAGCGTCCTCGCTACAACGACCGGCCCAGCGCCGGCGGCCGTTTCGACGACCGTCCGCGTCGGGATGACCGTGGCGGACAGCGTCCGAGCGGACAGCGCCCGACCGGTCCCGGAACCTACCGCGACGAGCGCGGCGGCGACCGCCCCCGCTTCGACCGCGACGACCGCTCGCGTCGTGACGACCGCGGTGCCGGCACCCAGCGCCAGGGCTTCCGCGACAACGACCACCGCGACGGCGCACGTCCGGTTCGCGACGACCGCCGCGGTGGCGGCGAGCGTCCCCGGTTCAACAGCGACCGTGGTGCCGAGCGCCCCCGGTTCAACAGTGATCGTGGTGCCGAGCGCCCCCGGTTCGACCGCGACGAGCGTCCGCGTCGTGACGACCGCGGCGGCGACCGTGCCCGGAGCAACGACCGTGGCGCCGACCGTGGCGGCGAGCGTTCGTTCGACGCCGACCGCGCCCGTCGTGCCTTCGACCGCGACCGCACGCAGCGTTCGTACGAGGGTGGCCGTGACGAGCGCTCGCGTCCGTCGACCGGCGGTGCGTACCGCACCGAGCGTCCGCGCCCGCTGACCTCCGACACCCGTGGGCGTCCGGCGCGCAACGAGCGCCCGAGCCGCAACGACTGGAACGCCACCAGCCGACCCGAGTCGACCGGAGCGAAGTTCACCCCGGGCGACGACGTCGTGCACGAGCGCCTCGAGGCGAAGTCCGTCGCGGCCGTCGAGGTCGACGGTGTGACCTTCGGCGACCTCGGCCTCGGCTCGAACATCGTCGACACTCTCGTCGGCATGGGCGCGGCTTCGCCGTTCGCGATCCAGGCCGCCAGCATCCCGGCCGTCCTCGCCGGGCGGGACGTGCTCGCCCGTGGCCGCACCGGCTCTGGCAAGACCATCGCCTTCGGTGCGCCGCTCGTCGAGCGCGTGCTGCAGTCGCAGGCCGGCAAGCGCCGTGAGTTCGGACGCTCGCCGCGTGCGATCATCCTCGCTCCGACGCGCGAGCTCGCGCTGCAGATCGACCGCACCATCCAGCCGATCGCCCGCAGCGTCGGCCTGTTCACCACGCAGATCTACGGTGGTGTCCCGCAGGGTCGCCAGGTCGGTGCGCTGAAGAAGGGCGTCGACATCGTGATCGGTACCCCCGGTCGCGTCGAAGACCTCATCAACCAGGGCAAGCTCGACCTCTCGGACTGCCGCATCGCGGTGCTCGACGAGGCCGACCACATGTGCGAGCTCGGATTCGTCGAGCCCGTGCAGCGCATCCTGCGTCACACCGCCGACGGCAGCCAGAAGCTGCTGTTCTCGGCCACGCTCGACCGCGAGGTCGCGGCTCTCGTCGACGAGTTCCTCGTCGACCCGGCCGTGTACGAGGTCGCCGGTGAGGATCAGGACTCCAGCACGATCGAGCACCGCGTGCTCGTGATCGAGCACCGCGACAAGGCCGACATCCTCACGTCGCTCGTGGACCGTGCCGGCAAGACGCTGGTCTTCGCCCGCACGCGTGCCTACGCCGACATGCTCGCCGAGCAGTTCGACGATGCCGGCATCCCGGCCGTCTCGCTGCACGGCGACCTGAACCAGGCCAAGCGCACGCGCAACCTCGAGCGTCTGACCTCGGGCCGCGTGAACGTGCTCGTCGCCACGGATGTCGCCGCCCGCGGCATCCACGTCGACGACATCGACCTGGTCGTCCAGGCCGACGCCCCCGACGAGTACAAGACGTACCTGCACCGCTCGGGTCGTACCGGCCGCGCCGGTCGTTCGGGTCGTGTCGTCACGCTGATCACGCGTCAGCGTCAGCGTCGCATGACCGAGCTGCTCGACCGCGCCGAGATCGACGCGCCGTTCGAGAACGCGCGCCTCGACGACGACGTGATCGAGGAGATCGCCGGTCGCGTGCCGACCGCGGCTGACCTCACCGCCTGAGTCTCGCTCACCAGAGGCCCCGTCCCGCTTCCGCGGTCCGGGGCCTCTGTCGTGTCCGCGCCCCGCGTTGTGTCCGCGCCCCGCGTTGTGCGCGTCGAGTGCACGGGATGCTGCCGAGTGCACGGCGTACCCGCGTGAAGAAGCCGCGCGTTCGGCGCGAAGCCGTGCCCTCGACGCGCACGGCGAGCGCGAGCACGAGCACTCGGCGCGAGTGCATGCACGAGACCGAATGGGGAGTTGTGCCCATCGGCGGCTCACGCGATTGTGCATACGATGGAGTAATGCGTCGAAACCGGGGGATCGTTCGTGGTGTCGCTCTACTGCTGGGTGGGCTGGTCGCCGTGACCGCGCTCGCCGGGTGCACGCGAAAGAGCGAAGACCTCGAGGAGCAGGTCGCGAAGGATCCGGCCGTCTCCTCGATCGAGAAGGCGGAGGACGGGGCCTACCTGATCACGCTCGAAGACTCGGTCGCACCCGCGGATCTCCCCGAGGCCGCTGCGCGATTGAACGACCTCGCCGAGTCCGTGACCGATGATGACGTGGTGCTCAAGGTGCGTACCGGTGCCTGGCAGTGGACGGTCGCCGGGGATGACGACGAGGTCGCCGAACTCGCCGAGGCGGTGGGCGAGCTGACCGGAGTCGACGGCATCCTGCAGGGTCGCGTCTGGTCGTCCGACGATTCGCTGGGCGTCGAGGCGGTCGCCGAAGCAGGGGTCGACCCGACCGCGACGATCGAGCCGCTGGCGGATGCGGCGGCGGCCGGTCCGCTCACGGACGGGGTGTCGCTCAAGGTCTCGGATGTGCACGAGCGTTCGTCGATCGAGACGCAGGATCCGGCGGCGCTGAAGACCGCAGTCGAGACGGTCGCGGCGGTGGCCGCCGTCGCTCCGATCCAGAAGTACACGCTCGACGACGACTCGCTCGCGCTGCGGATGCGCACGGTCGAGGGTGCCGCGGCGGTGACGCCCGCTGTCGACGCCTTGACGTCGGGCGAGGCTCGGCTCCGTGTCAGCCTCTCCAGCGGGATCATGACCGCTCCGGCGCTGCAGCAGGAGCTCGGCGCCCGGCTCAATGCGATCCTCACGCCGATCGCCGGTGTCGTGGGGGCCTCGATCGGCACTCATGGACCGCGTGCTCTGCATCTTTCGGTGACCACGACCGATGCCGAGACGGCCGCGACCGTGCAGCAGGCCCTTCTCGCCACGCCGGACCTCCAGGAGTTCAACTCCCTCCAACTGTTCGTGTTGAAGGAAGACGAGCCGGGCTCGCGCGTCACGGCGAAGACCATGAGCGAGGACGGATATGTCGCGAACTTCGATCGTGCGCTCGGACTCGCCGATGCCGAGGGGGTGCGCTCCGTCGCGCTGGGGCCGCGGGAGCTCGATGTCGTGCTCGACCACGACGCCGACGTCGCCGCGCTGGCCCCGGCGATCAAACATGCCGCGCTGCGGGATCAGGAAGCCGAGATCTTCGGGTCGACGAGTTGGGCGCCGGAGACCGATCGTCCCGCGTACGCGTTCACAGTCACCGGCAAGCTCCACCCGAACCTCGTGAAGGGTGGCGGCGACGAGACGCAGGAGTTCATCGACGCGTGGAACGCCGCCCCCGATCTCTGAGCGCGATCGCCGGGATCGGCGAAGGGGGAGGGGCGAGGGGAGCCCCGGTCACGCGTCGGAGAGGGTGAAGCGGGCGGCGCCGGCGACGCCGAGCGCGATCGACCAGGCGAGCAGTACCAGGGCCCCGGTGAGCGCCGTGAGCACGGCGTCGTCGGGAGCGAACAGCTGCGACCCGGCACGGGTGGGCAGCCACCGAGTGTGTTCCCCGAGCGCGGTCAGCGCGAACGGCAGGATGTAGACGACGACGAGCATGGACACCAGCGCCGGCACCAGATGGCGCAGGACGAGCGTCACCGCGTGGGCGAGAAGCCCGATCAGCACCAGATAGACGATCGCGCCGCCGAGGCGGGCGAGGTCCTCCGCCGTCGCGGCCACACCGCCGGCATCCGAGGCCCGGTGCGTCAGCTCGGCGGACAACCACGCCGTGGCGACCGACAGCGTCCCGACGAGGAACAGCACGACCATCGCCGCGCACGTCTTCGCCACGATCACCCGCATCCGACGGGGCACCGCGATGAGCGTGGTGCTGAACTGACGCCCGGCGTACTCGTGCGCCACCGGCACGACCCCGAGCAGGATCGCACCGGCCTGCGCATACGGCATGGCCCCGAGCACCGCGTCGACCGCCGACGCGGCACCCCCTCGCTCGGTGTGCAATCCCGCGAGCGCCGCGGCGATGAGTGCGCTGACGAGGATCATGCCCGCGGCGGCATATGTCGTGAGCGGAAGCGTCCGCAGTTTGGAGAGCTCCGCCCCCAGCGCCCGCCGCATCAGGCGTCTCTCCGCGTGAAGACGATCGTTCCGGCACCCACGGCTGCCACGGCCCACGCGGCCATGACGAGACCACCCGGGACGGCGTCGAGGCCTCCGGGGAGCACGAGTTCCGCGTCGAAGCCGAACAGGTTGCGTCCCGCCATGTCGGGGAGCCAGTGGGCGAGCGGGGTCAGGTTCGTGAGCAGCAGGGAGATCGAGACCACCGAGCTGTTCAGGATGAGGATGATCAGCGGGAGCGTGCCGCTGCGCGTGATCAGCGTGATGCCGAACGCCAGGAGGGCGGTGAGGGTCCAGTAGACCGTCGTGCCGACGATCCGCCACATCGCCTGTTCGACGGGAATGGCCTCGGGGGCGACGTCGCCGAGGAACAGCTGAGCGACCCCGAGGCAGGACGACAAGGCCACGGCCGCGGTCAGGACCGTGATCGCCACGACCGCCGTCAGCTTGGCCAGGACGAGCCTCACTCGACCGGGGCTCGTGACGAGCGTGCTCGTGATCTGCCGGGATCCGCCGGCATCCGGACTGTTCGGCGTGTATTCGCTGCTGACCGCCAGCACGCCGACGACGATCGCGCCGATCGTGCCGAGCGGAGCCGCGGCGAAAGCAGTCTCGAAGACCGAGATCGGACCGAACAGGTCGGCTTCACCCGCGTCGAGGGCGGCGACCGCCTGCGTCGCGTTCAGCGTCGTGATCGCGACGGTGCCGAGGATGCTCGCGAGCACGCCGGCCCATACGCCCGGGAGCGTGAGGATCTTGGTCGTCTCGGCGGCGATGGTGCGCAGGAGTCTCATCGCGAGGTACCGCCGTTCGGGTCGGTCGAGGTATCCCCGCCGGTCAAGGCGAAGAAGGCCGCTTCGAGGTCTGCGTGCCCGCGGGTGATCTCGTCCACGGTGCCCGTCGCCACGATCCGACCATGGGCGATCACGACCAGGTCGTCGGCCACTCCGGCGACCTCGCCCATCAGGTGGCTGGACAGCAGCACGGTCCCGCCGGCATCCGCCTGGCCGCGCAGCAGCTCGCGCATCCAGCGGATGCCCTCCGGGTCGAGCCCGTTCACGGGTTCATCGAGGATCAGCATCGGCGGCTCGCCCAACAGCGCCGCCCCGAGCCCCAGCCGCTGCCCCATGCCGAGCGACAGCCGACCGACCTTGGTGCGCGCGGCGTGGGCCAGACCGACCTGCTCGAGCACCTCGTCGACGCGGCCACGGCGGATGCCGCCCGCCGTGGCGATCCAGGAGAGGTGGCCCCGCGCGGTCCGCGAGCGGTGTGCGCCGGAGCCGTCGAGCATCGCCCCCGCCGTCCGCAGCGGATCACGGAGGTCGCGGTAGGCGTGGCCGTCGATGAGCGCGCGTCCTGCGGTCGGCCGGTCGAGCCCGAGGAGGATGCGCAGGGTCGATGACTTGCCGGCTCCGTTCGCTCCGAGGAAGGCCGTCACGCGGCCCGGTCGTGCCTCGAAGGCGACGCCGTCGAGCACCGTGCGGGAACCGTGTCGTTTCGTGAGTGATTCGATCGTCAGCATCCCTCGATCCCAGCGGTCCGCGTCGTCCGGGGCATCGGCCCGCAGGCGGGAAGCCCGGCCGATGCTCCGACCCCGGTCCCTCCACCCCTGGTCTGATGTGTGTCGCGTCGAGGGTGCCTAGACTCGGGCGGATGGATGCTTCGCCCCGCCCGACCTGGCGTTCGCGCACGTGGATCGCCGCCGGGGGCATGATCGCGCTGCTGGTCGCTCTCCTGAGTTTTCTCGGACTCGACGGCCCGCAGAGCGTGGCGGTCGTGGTGACGGCCGCCGGACTCCTCGTGGTGGGCGTGCTCGTCTGGGCGACGGTGCGGTCGCAGCGGCAGCGCCGGGAGTACGAGCGCAGCCTCACGGAATGGGCGGCGGACCGGGCAGCGCAGCAGGAACGACTGCGGATCGCCCGTGAGCTGCACGACCTGGCATCGCACGGACTCGGTCTGATCACGATGCGGGCCGCCGCCGTCGCCCCGCTCGAGGGGACCGCCGGCGACGCCGAGCGGCGAAGCGCCCTCGTCGACATCGAGGAGGCGGGGCGCTCTGCGATGTCGGAGCTGCGGAGGATGCTGACCGTGCTGCGCGAGCCGGGAGACGAGGTGCCGCTGCATCCGCCGGCACGACTCTCGGACGTGCCGGGGATCGTCACCGCCGCGGAGGCGTTCGGTGTGCGCGCGAGCCTGCGGATGGAAGATCTGGGCGAGGTGCCGCTCGCCGTGCAGGCCGCCGCCTGCGCCACGATCCGGGAGTCGCTCGCGAACGTCGGACGCCATGCCGGTCCGGTGCCGGCGAGCGTGGCGGTCGAGCGGGACGGGAGCGCCATCCGTGTCGTCGTCGCCGACGACGGCCCTGCGCGGGGCTGGCAGTCGCAACCCGGCGCCGGACACGGTCTGCGGGGCATGCGCGAGCGGGTGGGTGCGCTCGGGGGAACGCTGCTCGCCGAGCCCGTGGAGGCGGGATTCCGCGTCGAGGCGCGCCTGCCGTTCGAGGCGGAGGCGTGAGCGACGAGATCCGCGTCCTGATCGCCGACGATCAGGCCCTGCTGCGGCACAGCCTCGCCCTGATCATCGCCGGTGCCGAGGGGTTGACGGTGGTGGGCGAGGCCGCCGACGGTGCGGGAGCCGTCGAGCTGGCGCGCGCCATCGTGCCGGATGTCGTGTTGATGGACATCCGGATGCCGGGGCTCGACGGCATCAGCGCGACTCGCGCCATCACGACGGCCCTGCCGGGAACCCGTGTCCTCGTGCTCAGCATGCTGGAGCTCGACGAGTACGTCGACGGCGCTCTTCGCGCGGGAGCCAGCGGGTTCCTGCTCAAGGATGTGCGCCCCGAGCAGCTGATCGAGGCCATCCGCCGCACGCACGAGGGGGAGTCGCTGTTCGCGCCGAGCATCCTCGTCCGCCTCGTCGAGCACTTCCTCGACAGCACGAACCGACCGGCGGGGCGCCCGCTCGCGACCCTCACGGCGCGCGAGACCGAGGTGCTCACGCTCGTCGGCCGCGGACTCGCGAACGCGGAGATCGCCGCGGCGCTCACCATCTCGATGGCCACGGTGAAGACGCACATCGGCAGCCTGCTGTCGAAGCTCGCGGCGCGGGACCGCGCGCAGCTCGTGATCGCCGCATACGAGCAGGGACTCGTGGGCGGTTGAGCTCGCGGGGGCTGAGGCTCGCTCCGGTCAGGCGAGTTCGTGCACGTGCACGGTCGAGGTCAGGCTCGTGCCGTTGAGATCGAGGTAGATCACGCTCTCGGTCACCGTGAGGGTCATGGTGTTGCGGCGCTCGATCAGCGCGGACGCCGCGTCGATGAATCCGGAATCGAAGCTGTACACGCGGATGTCCTCGCGGCGATGGATGCGCTTGTCCGCCCACTGCGCCATCACCTTCGCGGGATCGCGGTGCGTGTAGACGACAGTGCGTTCGGCGAGGCGGCTGCCGTAGTGCAGACGCTCGGCGTCGGGCGCCCCGATCTCGACCCAGGCGGTGATGAGCCCGGTCATGTCGCGCACGAGCACGGCCGGCTCCTCGGTCGAGGAGATGCTGCCGCCGAACGTGATTCCCTCGGCGAACTCGAGTCCGTAGGCGAGCACGCGGGTGAGCATGTATGCGTCGGTCTCGGACGGATGCCGCGCCACGCGCAGCGAGTAGTCCTCGTAGATTCCGCGGTCGGTGTCAGCGAGCTGCACCTCGAATGTGTGGACTGTCGAACCGATCGCCATGATCCCCGAGCCTACGCGGGTGCGGGAGAGGCGACCGACCGGGCGAGAGAAGCGCTCCGGTTCAGAACAGCATCGGCTGCGCAGCTGCGGCGGCGCTGGGTGTGAAGCGCACCGCTGCCGCGGTCGCCGCTCCCGACTGCACGTGGCCCTGCCCTGGTCGGAACCCGCGGCGGGAGTAGTCGTCTTCATGGCGGCCGTCGAGTCCGTGCATCCGGATGAGGGGGCGAGCGCGTTTCGCGAGCCACTGCCGGTATCCCTTGGGAGCCTCGGCCGAGGCGCCGGGATAGAGCCCGCGGTACGACGACACGAGGTCGGGCCGGTGGGCGCCGAGCCACTCGAAGAACCACGGCTTCACGCCCGGTCGCAGGTGCAGCGCTCCATAGATGACGGTGCGCGCTCCCGCCTCCTTGATGCGCACAAGGGCACTGTCGATCGCCTCGAGCGAGTCGGTCATGTGCGGCATGATCGGCATGAGGAACACGGTCACCGGGAACCCTGCATCCGCCAGTGCACGCACCGTATCGAGCCGCGCCTGCGTGGTCGGGGCTCCGGGCTCGATGGCCTTCTGCAGCTCGTCGTCGTACATCGCGATCGACATCTGCACGTCGACGGGCACGCGCTGTGCGGCCTTCACGAGCAGCGGGATGTCGCGGCGGATCAGCGTGCCCTTGGTGAGGATCGACATCGGTGTGCCGGATGCGGCGAGCGTCTCGATGATGCCGGGCATGAGCTTGTAGCGCCCCTCGGCCCGCTGATACGGGTCGGTGTTCGTGCCCAGCGCCACGGTATCGTGCTGCCAGCTGCCGCGCCGCAGCTCCTTCTCGAGCACCTCGACCACGTTCACCTTGACCACGATCTGCGAGTCGAAGTCCGATCCGCCGTCGAGGTCGAGGTACTCGTGCGTGCCGCGGGCGAAACAGTAAACGCATGCATGCGAACATCCGCGGTACGGGTTGATCGTCCAGGCGAACGGCATGCGTGAAGCGCCGGGCACATGGTTCAGAGCCGACTTCGACAGCACCTCATGGAACGTCATCCCGGCGAACTCGGGGGTGGTCACCGACCGCAGAACGCTCGACCGGTCTTCGAGCCCGGGCAGCGCCGCTGCATCCGTCTCGCCGAGCTTCTGTCCCTGCCACCGCATCTGAACATTCGAACAAAACATCGACTCGATGTCAACCCGGAATGGTAACTATCTTCGACGGATCAACCCTCAGGGGAACGTCGCGTCGAGCGCAGCGCTCAGGTCCGCCAGCAGGTCGTCCGCGTCTTCGAGGCCGACCGAGAGGCGCAGGTGGCCGAACTTCCGGAAGGGCTCGGGATAGGTGGCGACGCGGCCGCCCTCGGTTCCGGTGTGCACGATCAACGAGTCGTCGTGGCCGAGCGAGAAGCCCGAGGTGATCAGCCGCAGGTTCGCCACGAACGCGTTCTGCACGTCGGGCGATCCCTTCACGGCGAACGCCATCATGCCGCCGAAGCCGCGTCCATCGAACTGGCGGGCGGCGAGCGCGTGGTCGGGGTGGGACTCGAGACCGGGGTAGGCGATGTACTCCACCCGGTCGTCGGCGGCGAGCATCTCGGCGATGCGGGCGGCGGAGTCGAAGTGCTGCCGCAGCCGTAGGGGGAGAGTGACCGTGCCGCGCTGGATCTGCCAGGCGTTGAAGGGCGAGATGATGCCGCCGACATCGACCATCGCGTCGGCCTTGATGGGCTGGATGAGCTCATGGCTGCCCGCGACCGATCCCCCCATCGCGTCGCCGTGTCCGTTGAGGTACTTCGTGAGGGAGTGCACGACCAGATCGGCGCCGTCCTGGATGGGGCGGTAGAACGGCGGCGGCGAGAAGGTCGAGTCGACCATCAGGATCGCGCCGGCGGAGTGCGCGATCTCGGCGATCGCCGCCACGTCGGCGACCTTGGTGGTGGGGTTCGCGATCGCCTCGATGCACACCAGGCGCGTTTCCGGGCGCATGGCCGCACGGACGGCATCGAGATCCCCGATGTCGACGAAGGTGGCCTCGAGCCCGTAGCGCTGGGGCAGCAGCTCGGTCCACAGGCGCCAGGTCGCCTCGTACACCACGTCGCTCACGATCACGTGGTCGCCGACGCGCATGTGGGTGAAGAAGACGGCGTGCAGTGCCGCGACGCCCGAGGCGAGGGCGACGGCCTCCTCGGCGCCGTCGAGCGCGGCGAGCTTCTGCTCCAGTGCCGACTGGTTCACGCCGGTGTTGCGCGTGTACAGCCCGGGGGCGGTGGCCGACCAGCTGATCTCGCTCGGATCGTCGGGGAGCTGATACGAGTTGGCCATCACGAGCGGGGTGCGAAGCGCCATCGTCGAGTCGAGCTGGTTGCCCGCATGCACGGCCAGGCTGAGGTCCGACAGGGTGAGGGGATCCTTGCGGTCGGGGCGAGTGCCCATGGTGACTCCTTCGTTCCTGCACCGCTCGTGGGTGCGATTCCACTCTAAGGTGCATAATAGACACATGCAATTGTGAATGATGCACATTGCAGCACACACTCAGGAGGTCTCGATGGAGCGGCTTCACCTCGATCAGATCGATCGCAGCATCCTCGCCGCGCTCACCGAAGACGCCCGCGTGCCCCTGGTCGCACTCGCATCCCAGGTACATCTCTCGCGCAACGCCGTGAAGCAGCGGATGGAGCGCATGGAGCGGCAGGGCGTGATCGGCGGGTACACCGTCACGCCGGGGCACGCCGGCGGCTCCCCGGTCTCGGCGATCGTGCTCGTCTACCGCACCGACCGGATGCGCGGCGGCGCGGTCATCGCCGAGATCTCGCAGATTCCCGAAGTGCGGCGGTGCGACGTGCTGTCCGGCGACTTCGATCTGCTCGTCATGCTGGAGGCCGACTCGATGGACCGCATCGGCGAGATCTGGGAGATGCTCGCCGCCGTGCCCGGCGTCGCGAACACGGTGACGGCCGTGTCGCTGACCCGCGTGATCGACCGCGCCTGAACCTCGGGAGGTCCAGGGGTATCCCCCTGGACCCCCGCCCTCCCCGAGGAGTTCTCAGGTGGTGATGCAGGTCACCTTGGGCTGGGTCATCTCCTCGTACGCGAAGCGCACGCCCTCGCGCCCCATGCTCCCGTACTTGGATCCGCCGAACGGCATGCTGTCGATGCGGTAGTCGGAGGAGTCGTTGATCATCACGCCTCCGGCATCCAGCGCCTCGGCGACCCGCAGCGCGCGACCGATGTCCGTCGTGAAGACCGCGGCGTGCAGCGCGTAGTCGACACTGTTGGCCTCGGCGACGGCCTCCTTCTCGGAATCGAACGGTGCCAGTGCGACGACCGGGGCGAACGCCTCTTCGTTCCAGAGCTCGCACGAGAGCGCCACGTTCTCGACCGCGGTCGGCCAGTACACCGAGCCGTCCCTGCGGTGTCCGGCGAGCACGAGGGCACCCGCGCGCACCGCATCGTCGACCATCCGCTCGGCGCGCACGGCCGCCGCCTCCGAGATCATCGGCCCGACGTCCGTGGCCGGATCCGAGGGGTCGCCGGCACGCAGCGTCGAGGTGCGCGCCGCGAACCGGTCGCGGAACTCGGCATACACGGAGCGTTCGATGAGGATGCGCTGGGACCCCACGCAGTTCTGCCCTGCGGCCCAGAAGGCGCCGGACACGCAGGCCTCGACGGCCTCCGCGATGTCGGCATCGGCGAAGACCACGACGGGCGCGTTCCCGCCGAGTTCCATGGCGAGCTTCTTGAGCCCCGCGGTGCGAGCGATCGCCTCACCCGTCGAGAAGCCGCCCGTGAACGAGACCATGCGGATGTCGCGCACCGCGACCAGCGCCTGCGCGACATGGCGGTCTCCGTGCACGACCGTGATGATCTCGTCGGGGAGTCCGGCCTCGAGCAGCACGTCGACGAGGAAGCGTGCGGTCAACGGGGTGAGCTGCGACGGCTTGAGGACGACGGCGTTCCCTCCCGCGATCGCAGGGCCGAGCTTGTGGGCGACGAGGTTGAGCGCGTCGTTGTAGGGCGTGATCGCGAGGATCACCCCGAGCGGTTCCCGCGTGTACCAGCCACGGCGGTTGCCCCCGCCCTCGTAGGCATCGAAGGGGATGACCTCGCCGTCGAACGCCCGGGCGGTCTCCGCCGAGAGCGAGATCGTGGTGACCGCGCGACGCACCTCCTTGCGGGCCTGGGTGATGGTCTTGCCCGCTTCGCGCACGATGAGGGCGGCGGCCTCGTCAGCACGTTCCTCGAGGATGCGCGCCGCGCGGTCGAGGATCGTGTGTCGAGCGAACCGGGTCAGCTCCCGCGAGAGCGACGCGCCGAGCCGCGCGCGCTCCATGATCGGCTCGACGTCTTCCACCGTGTGCTGTGCCAGCTCGGCGATGGTCTCGCCGCTGTAGGGGTCGAGCACCCGGAGTGCGGCGGTGCCGGTCGTCGGGGCATCCATGATCGCCACGCTCACCGGACCGCTCCGGCGTACGACTTCTGGTGGGCATCGATCGCGATGATGTCGGAGAGGAGCGCGTACGCCGTCTCGATGCGCCCCGCGCCGGGACCGGACACCGTGACCGTGCCGAGCAGGTCGGTCGTGAAGGCGACGGCGTTGGTGGCACCCGAGACGGCGGCGAGCGGGTGATCGGCCCCGAGTGCGAGCGGCTGGACGGATGCCGAGATGACCCCCGACTCGTCGCGGGAGACCGTGCCGATGAGCTTCCAGTGTTCGCCGGCCGCCGCTGCGGCGATCACGTCGCCCGCGGTGATGCCGCTGATCCCGGTGCGCGGCACATCGGCGGTCGTCAGCTGCGCGCCGAGCACCTCGTTCGCGAGGATCACGACCTTCAGCTGCACGTCGGACCCCTCGATGTCGGCGGTCGGGTCGGCCTCGGCGTACCCGAGGGCCTGAGTCTCGGCGACGGCGTCTGCGAGCGACTTGCCCTCTTCCATGCGCCCCAGCACGAAGTTGCTCGTGCCGTTGAGGATGCCCTGGATGCGGGTGATGCGCAGGCCCTTGAGGGTCTCACCGGCGAACCGGAGCACCGGAGTCCCGCTCATCACGGAGCCCTCGTATTCGAAGCGGGCTCCGTTCTCTGCGGCGAGGCGGTTGAGCGCGGCGCCCGCGAGCGCGACCGGGCCCTTGTTGGTGGTCGTCACGCTCTTGCCACTCTCGAGGGCTGCGCGCACGTGCGAGATCGCCGGCTCTCCGTCGACCGGGTTCGTGAAGGTCGCTTCGGCGATGACATCGGCCGTGGTGTTGCGGATCACGTCGTCGTTGCGGGGCTCGGCGTGGCCGCCCGGCATTCCCGCGAACGTGTCGGCGCCGGTCATCGCGAGCACCGCGTCGAGGTCGATGCCGTCGCTCTGCATGAGCGAGCCGAGGCGGAGATCGGTGATCGCGACGACGCGCAGGCCGAAGCCGAGGTCGTCGACGAGCGCCGCACCGCGGTCGCGGATGATCTCGGCCAGGGCGCGGTTGACGCCTCCGAAGCCGATGAGGGCGAGGTCGTGGTGAGTCACCGTTGTCTCCTTCTTTCCATGAGCTGTCGCCGGCGACGCCGTGCGGACACGGATCCATCGTCGGCGAGGGCGACGTCCGTGCGCGCCTGTCGGATCGGCCGCGGGTACTGCCGGAATGGCAGCTCCTCCGCCGGATGGTCGGCAGTGGTCACGGGGGCGAAGAATTCCGCCGCGGGGTCTTGTGGGCCGGCTCGCCGAGCGGATAGTGTCCCCGCATCCGACCAATAAAATGCGTCATTGGCACATAGATGTGAATATGATGCACATATCAAACCCGATTGAGAGTTCCGATGACGCCTCTTCCCGGGGAGAAGTCCCTCCCCAACGTCCTGCCGAACACGACGGCGACACAGGTGCCGCTCCGTCGCCTCCAACGGACCATGGACGCCCGGCATCTGATCATGATCGCGCTGGGTGGCGTGATCGGATCGGGCCTGTTCCTCAGCTCCGGCTACACCATCTCGCAGGCGGGCCCTCTCGGCGCGATCATCGCGTACCTGATCGGCGCGTTCGTGGTCTACCTGGTCATGGCCTGCCTCGGTGAACTCGCCATCGCGTACCCCGTCTCGGGTGCCTTCCACATCTATGCCTCACGATCGATCGGACCGGCGACCGGATTCACGACGGCGTGGCTGTACTGGCTCTGCTGGGTGGTGGCACTGGGATCGGAGTTCACAGCATCCGGCATCCTCATGCAGCGCTGGTTCCCCGGGGTGCCGGTGTGGCTGTGGTGCCTGATCTTCGCCGCCGTGCTGTTCCTGCTCAACGCGATCTCGGCCCGGGTGTTCGGCGAGGCGGAGTTCTGGTTCTCGCTGGTCAAGGTCGTCGCGATCGTCGCGCTGATCGTCCTCGGCGGTGCGGCGATCTTCGGGTTCACGCCGCTGTCGGCGGAGCACCCTCCGGCGATCCTGTTCAGCAACTTCGAGACCCCTGGAGGACTCTTCCCGAACGGGTTCAGCGGGGTGATCGTCACCGCGCTCGCCGTGTTCTACGCGTTCAGCGGCTCCGAGCTCATCGGCGTCGCGGCGGGCGAGACCAAGGACCCGGCGAAGAACATTCCGAAGGCACTGCGTTCCACGGTGCTGCGACTGGTGGTGCTGTTCGTCGGCGCGATCGCCGTGATCGCCGCGATCCTGCCCTACGAAGATGCCAGCGTCACCAGCAGCCCGTTCGTCGACGTCTTCCAGTACGTGGGGGTGCCGTACGCGCCCGACATCATGAACTTCGTCATCATCACGGCGCTCCTCTCCGCGGGCAACAGCGGGCTCTTCTCCTGTGCCCGCATGCTCTTCTCGCTCGCCGAGGAGGGCCACGCGCCGAAGGCATTCACGCGACTCACGAAGCGCGGCGTCCCCCTCATCGCGCTCAGCGTCAGCATCCTGATCGGCCTCGTCTCGCTGCTCACGAGCGTGATCGCCGCCGGCACCGTCTACCTGGTGCTCGTGTCGATCGCCGGATTCGCGGTCGTCGCGGTGTGGATGTCGATCGTCGCCTCGCAGTTCTTCCACCGCCGCAAGTTCGTGCGCGAGGGCGGAGACGTGTCCGCTCTCGCCTACCGGACGCCGCTGTACCCGGCGTTGCCGATCGTGGCGTTCTCGCTGCTGCTCCTGTCGATCATCGCGATCGCGTTCGACCCGAACCAGGTGGCGGCGCTGTACTTCGGCATCCCGTTCGTCGCCGCGTGCTACCTGTTCTTCTGGTGGCGGCACGGGCGCAAGGGGAAGCGTGACGTCGTGCAGGATCACGAGGCGGAGCCCGTCGACGCGTGACAGCTTCCACGCCGACGGGCGGATGGGTCGAGATCGACCGGAACGCGATCAGCCACAACGTCCGCACGATCCGCGCAGAACTCGGCCCCGAGGTCGGGTTCTGCGCGGTCGTGAAGGCCGACGCCTACGGTCACGGCATCGACATCGTGGCGCCGTTGCTCGACGAACAGCGGATCGGCCTCATCGGGCTGGCGTCGAACGAGGAGGCGGCGGCCGTGCGCGCGAGCGGCTTCACCGGCCGTCTCCTGCGCGTGCGGCCCGCGGGGCGGGACGAGGTCGACGACGGCATCCGCTTCGGCATCGAGGAGTGGATCGGCGGGGCCGAGCATGCCGGGACCGTGGCCGGGGTCGCCGCCGCTCGGGGTGTGCGCATCCGCGCGCACGTCTCGCTCAACTCCACCGAGCTCGGGCGGGACGGGCTGGAGGTCGGTGAGCCCCGGGGAGTGCATGCGGCTCGGGGCGTCCTGGCGGATCCGCGCCTGGATGTCGTCGGCGTCTGCTCCCACTTCCCCTGCGAAGACGAGGCCGACGTGATGGCGGGCGCCGCACGCTTCGACGAGCAGTCCCGCGCGGTCGCCGACGTCTCCGACGGCGCGGTGGCCCGGCACTGCGCGACCACGTTCGCGGCGCTGCGCCTGCCGCAGTCCCGGTTCGACCTCGTCCGTATCGGCGCCGGGCTCTACGGAGACACCGACGCGCTGGGAGGATCGCTCCGAGCGGCGATGCGGGTGGTGTCGCGGATCGCGGCGATCAACTCGTATCCGCGGGGGAGCACGGTCGGCTACGACCGCTGGCACCGGCTCGAGGCGGATGCGCGTCTCGCGCTGATCCCGCTGGGGTACGCCGACGGCGTGCATCGCAGTCTGAGTGGTACCGGCGAGGTGCTCATCCGCGGTCGCCGTGCGCGCATCGTCGACCGGATCGCGATGAACAGCTTCCTGGTCGACGTCTCGCACCTCGACCCGGCGACGCCCGGCGACGAGGTCGTGCTGTTCGGCGCGCAGGGCGACGAGGCGATCACCTCGGCCGACGTCGAGCGGGCCCACGGCAACATCGCCGCCGACCTCTACGTCGCCTGGGGGAGGCTCCTCCCGCGTCGGGGGTGGGGGCCTCCGGCTAGGATGGCCGAGGTCTGGGCCGACAGGAGAGGAGGGGTCGTCGTGGCTTCCTCCTCACTCGTGCAGGGCCTGAGTCTGCTCGATGCGGCCGTCGAGCAAGAGCGCCGTGCGCGACCGGGTCTCAACGCCTCGCGGCTCGCCGACACCACCGACATCGAGCGGAGCCGTGTCTCGCGACTCACGCGCGAGCTGCAGTCACGACAGTTCCTCCGCCGGGACGATGATTCGCTGTTCTGGGCCGGGACCGAGTATTTCCGCACGGCCGCGGTGCTGAACGCGGCCTGGCTCCGCGAATCCAGGGTCGCCCTGCGCACGCTCGCCGCGCAGCTCGGAGTCAACGCGCTGATCACCGTCGCCGACGGCGCGCGCGGCGTGCTGCTCCGATACGAGCGATCTGCCGACGGGGGCGACCGCTCCATCCGCGCGGGGCTGGTCACGCCGATCTGGTGCACGGGAGCGGGCCGCGCGCTGCTGTGGGATCACACGCCCGAGCAACTGGCAGTGGTGCTCGACGGGGTGCAGTTCATCGGCGTGGGCGGTCCGACCGCGCCGCGTTCCGTGGACGAGGTGGGCGTCGTGCAGGAACGCGACCGTGCCGAAGGGCTCATCTCGGCCGCCGAAGAGTACGACGAGAGGATCGACGAGTTCGCCCTCCCGATCCGTCGGGGTGGCGAGGTCATCGCCTCGCTCGCGGTCCGAGGGCGCCATCGTGCGCAGGGCGCCACGCGCGAGACCCGTGCCCTGCTCGCCCGGTTCGCGGGCGAGCTCACCGCAGCGGCCGACGCCTCGGTCTGACGCCCCGCGGGTCAGCGCTCGACGGATGCGGGTGCGCCGAGCCGGCGGGAGAGATCGGCGGCCGCACGCGCGCATGCCGCACCGCACTCCGCGACTCGCTCGTGCATCGCGTCGCGGGTGCCCACGACCTGCACCGCGGCGATGACCTCTCCGCGGAAGTCCCACACGGGTGCCGCGACCGAGTAGAGGCCCGGTTCCGCCTCCTGGTCGACGATGGTGAAGCCGCGCTCGCGATCCGCGTCGAGCCGCGCGAGCACGTCGTCGACCGACACCGGGGTGTTCGGCCCCTGGGCGGTGAAGTCGGTCGAGCCGAAGACCGCGCGCACCTCGTCGTCCGAGGCATCCCACAGCGTGGCGCGCCCGGCATCGCTGCAGTACGCCGGGTAGGAGCGTCCGATCCAGGAGCCGATCATGCGGGAGTCCGCGGGCAGGCTCTCGAGCGTCGTGAGGGTCGCATCGCCCTGCAGCTCACTGAGGAAGGTGGCCTCGCCGAGCTGCGCCGCGAGGGAGTCCAGCACCGCGAGCCCGTGCGTGTGCATCCGGTGCGCGGTGAGTTCCTGCGCGGCGGCGTACCAGGACCAGGTGAGCGCGTACGAACGGTCGGGCCGACGCTCGACCAGACCGGAACGGGCGAGGGTGGCGAGGGTGCGGGACACCTGGGAGCGCTCGCGGTCGAGGGCCTGGGCGATCTCGCCGACGGTGGTGCCGCTGCCCTTCTCGATGAGCGCACTCAGAGCCGTGAGCACGTCGAGTCCTCGCCCCATGCTGCTCGATGGTGCGGGGGCGAGCGGGGCGGACGGCATGGGTCGAGGGTACCGTTGTGGCCGTCGCGGTGGTGCCATCCACGCAGCGCGGGAGAGAATGGACCAATGCCTCTCTCGCCGCACGCTCAGCATGCGGCTCCGCGGTCCCCGATCCGCGGACCCGCACTGCCGATCGGCGTCGCCGTGACCGCGCTCGGGATGATGCTCTCGATCGCCTCCGTTCCTGCGACGACGCCGGATGCTGCCGCGATGCCGGAGCCGGTCGCCGTGATGCAGGTGCCGACCGTGCAGGTGGGGGCGACGACCGCAGCCGACCCGTGCTCGGACCCCGCCGTGCAACAGGCCGTCCAGGCCGGTGACGACGCGGCCGCAGTGGCCGGTTTCGGTGGTGGAGCGGCCTTCCGTGAGGCCGTGGTGGCGGGCAACGCCCCCTGCGTCTCGCTCCGCGATCCGGCGCGGGTCTGGGTCGTGGTGAACAAGAGCCTTCCGCTGAAGCCCGCGGACTACGAGCCCGGGGCGCTCGACTCCGTGCCGCTGCAGATGACGACGCCCTCGGGCCGGGTGCGGACCGACGTCGCGGTCGCCGTCGGGCAGATGGCTGATGCGGCGGAGGCTGCCGGAGTAGGCCGCATCGGCGCGAACAACGGTTACCGGTCGTACGGGCTGCAGGTCACGACCTACGACTCCCACGTGCAGTCGCAGGGTCAGGGGCAGGCGGATGCCGGGTCGGCGCGCCCCGGTCACAGTGAGCACCAGACCGGACTCGCCCTCGATGTCGTCGCGTGCGGCAGCGGTTGCGGCGGACTCGACGGCTTCGGCGGCACCGCGCAGAGCGACTGGGTCGCGGCCCACGCCTGGGAGTACGGGTTCATCGTGCGGTACGAGCAGGTGGGTACGCCGGTGACCGGCTACGCGCCGGAGCCATGGCATCTCCGCTACGTCGGGGTCGACCTCGCCGCGGCCTATCACGACGGCGGATTCCACACGCTGGAGGAGTTCTTCGGGCTCCCGGCGGCCCCTGACTACGCGCACTGAGACATCGGAGGAGGCCCCGGTTGCGGCATCCGACAACCGCGGTACCCAGTGTCACGTCTTATGGGATGCATTCTCACAACGTCCTGTCCGCGGCGGTGGCCGACACGTAGAATCGCCGGAGCAACGATGCACGATACGTTCAGGAGGACGGCATGGAACGCGACATCTACGACGAGGATCACGAGGCATTCCGGGACCTGGTCAAGGACTTCGTCAAGCGCCACGTGACGAACGAGGCCATCGAGAAGTGGGACGCCGCGGGTGAGATCGACCGGGCGACCATGCTGGCTGCCGGCGAGGCAGGACTGATCGGACTGTCGGTCCCCGAGGAGTTCGGCGGCGCCGGGATGCTGCAGGACTACCGCTTCCGCACGGTCGTCATGGAGGAGGTCATCGCCGCGGGCGCCGGCTCACTCGCAGGCGCCTTCGGCATCCAGGACGACCTGGCCGTGCCGTACCTCGTGCACATGGGAACGCAGGAGCAGAAGGAGAAGTGGCTGCCCCGGATGGCCACGGGGGAAGTGCTCGGCGCACTCGCCATGACCGACCCGGGAGCGGGTTCGGATCTCCGCGGCATCAAGACCAACGCCAAGAAGGTCGACGGCGGCTACATCCTCAACGGCGCGAAGACTTTCATCTCCTCGGGCACGACAGCCGACGTCGTCGTGACCTTCGTCAAGACCGGTGAGGGCAACCGTCCTGACGCCTTCAGTCTGCTGCTCGTCGAGAAGGGCATGGAGGGCTTCGACCAGGGCAAGAAGCTCAGCAAGATGGGCTTCCATGGCTGGGATACGGCCGAGCTCAGCTTCACCGACGTGTTCGTCCCCGACGAGAACCTCATCAGCGGCAAGGAGGGCCAGGGCTTCATCCAGCTGATGCTGAACCTGCCGCTCGAACGTCTCTCGATCGGTGTCGCCGCAGCCGCAGCCGCGCAGGCCGCTTTCGACTGGACCGTCGCCTACACGAAAGACCGCGAGGCGTTCGGCGAGCGCATCGCCGACTTCCAGAACACCCGCTTCCGGCTCGCCGACATGGCGGCGACCACCGATGCGATGTGGGCGTATATCGACCGCGCGCTGCTCGCCTACAAGAACAGCACGCTCACCGCCGAGGACGCGGCGAAGGTCAAGTTCTGGGCTACCGAGCGCGAGTGGGAGGTGCTCGACACGGGCGTGCAGCTGCACGGTGGCTACGGCTACATCATGGAGTACCCGATCGCCCGCGCCTTCACCGATGCTCGGGTGCACCGCATCTACGGCGGCACGAACGAGATCATGCGCGATCTCGTCGGCCGTCAGATCGCCGGCAAGCGCTGACGCACGTCTCGAAGAGGCCCCGGATGCTCTGGCATCCGGGGCCTCTTCGCGTGCAGCCGGGGACGCTGCAGCGCTCGAATGCTCGAGAGACGCGGGTGGTACCGACGGTGCTACCGAAGTAGTATTGCCGCATGTCCACTGCAAAGGTCAGCCTCAGTCTGAGTGAGAGTGACTTGGCGTTCCTCGATGCGCAGGCCCTCGAAGGCGGGTACCCCTCGCGCTCGGCCGTGGTGCACGCGGCGGTTCGCCTTCTTCGTGAGAGCCGTCTCGCCGACGCGTACGCCGAGGCCTACGCCGAGGGATACGACGACGAGTGGGATGCCGCTGCCTCCGATGGCCTGGCCACCGCGTGAGCGACAGCGCGCTCTCCCCGCTCCGTCGCGGTCAGATCGTCCTCGTCTCGTTCGACCCCACGGTCGGGTCCGAGGCGCGTCAGACGAGACCGGCCGTCCTCGTGAGCAACAACACGGCGAACGCGGTCGCCGTGCGACGCCCGCAGGCCACAGTCACCGTCGTGCCGGTGACGTCGAACGTCACGCGGGTGCTGCCGTTCCAGGTGCTGCTGCCCGCCGCCGCCACCGGGCTGGATCGCGATTCGAAGGCTCAGGCGGAGCAGGTGCGGACCATCTCCACCGCACGCATCGTCCGTCCGCTCGGCTGGGTGCCGGCCGAGCAGATGGGGGAGATCGATGAGGCGCTGCGGGTGCACCTGGCGCTCTGAGGCTTGGATCAGGGCGAACTTGTACCGGGCTGCGCCGCGCTGACCGGGCTGCACCGGAGTCGGCGTGCACTCCGGGCGAACACCGAATGTGTCAAAACCCCTGACCAGGCACGTTAAACAAGCGCTGAGGGCAGGCGTCGGAGAATTTCCCGACTTGTCTCTTCAGGGGATACAAGTATCGGTCCATGATCGATACATGTCCGGACAGGAGAGTCCGGCTCGGGAACGCAGATGTTCCCGCACCCGCTCACCGAAGAGGCCGGAATGTCCACTCTCAGCCTGCCGCTGCTCGACCGCACGTCGACGGCTCCGATCTGGTTCCAGATCATGCGCGCCATCGAAGCCGAGATCGCCCAGGGCACCTGGGGACCGGGTGATCGCCTGCCCAGCGAGAACGAGCTGCGGGAGCATTTCTCGGCCTCGCGCACCTCGATCCGCGACGCGCTGTCCCGGCTGGAGAGCGCCGGCATCATCTCCCGGCAGCAGGGCAAGGGCGCCTTCGTGGAACGAGCCCAGGGCCCGTCGGCCTGGACGCTCCCCTCGGCCCCGAGCCTTCTCGGCGAGTACAGCGAGGACGGCCGCAGCGCCCTGAGCTCGGAGATCCTCCGTGCCGGCATCGAGCCGCTTCCCTCGTGGGCCGCCGCGGTGGTCGGACGCGACTCTCCCGACGGCACGGGCTTCGTGCTGGAGCGCGTGCGCGCCGTGGGCTCGCGCACTGCCGTACACGTGATCAACTATCTGCCCTCGCGCTTCGCCGGGGTGCTGCCCGACCTCCGAGACCCTCGCGCGAGTCTCTACGCCGCGATCAGGAACGTCGCCGGCGTCCGCATCGCCCGCATGCACCGGACGATCGAAGCCGTCGCCGCCGATCGGGCGCTCGCGGGTCTGCTCGAGGTCGAGCCGGGGCATCCGATCGTCGTCGTCGAGGCCGTCGCCTATGACCAGAGCGGCCAGCCCATCGACTTCTCCCGCGCCTCCGTGCGCACCGATCGCCTCCGAGTCAGCGTCGACACCGGCTTCGACGCGGGAGGCATCTCGACCGAGACCGCCTCCGGCCGCTACCCGTCCGCCCTGCGCTGACCCATCCACTCACGAACATCGGGAGCCCTGCACATGACCGACCACCGCATCCTCGTCATCGGTGACAGCTACATGACCGCCGAGATCTTCACCCGCGCGTTCGCGCAGCGGGGCCTCGCCGTCGACGCGACGACGATGACGATCACGACGCCGACGTGGGACACCTCCTCCATCCGGGAGTATGAGGGCGACCCGGCGGAGGTCGCGAGCCTCGGCCGCGGCTACGACGTCATCGCCTTCCACGCGGCGCCCGTGACCGCCGACGTCCTGGCCGC
This sequence comes from Microbacterium sp. ISL-59, assembly GCF_018613945.1. Lineage (NCBI taxonomy): Bacteria > Bacillati > Actinomycetota > Actinomycetes > Micrococcales > Microbacteriaceae > Microbacterium > Microbacterium sp. ISL-59. The sequence goes on along the minus strand of NZ_JAGGPG010000002.1, from coordinate 662,633 downwards.
GCTCCCCGACCTGCGCCTCGTCGGATGCGCACGCGGCGGACCCGTCAACGTCGATCTCGACGCGGCGCGCGAGCGCGGGGTGCGAGTGACCACGACGCCGGGGAAGAACGCGGATGCCGTCGCCGACCTCACGATCGGATTCCTGATCTCCCTGGTGCGCAACGTGCCGGCGTCGCTGCGCGACGTGGACGAGCGGGTCGCCGACGGCCGTCCGCTCGCCGAATCGACCTTCGAGGGGGCCCGCTGGTTCGGCCGCGAGGTGAAGGGACTGCGACTCGGTCTCATCGGGTACGGCAACGTCGCCCGTCTGGTCGCGGCTCGGGCACGGGCGCTCGGCGCGACCATCACCGCGTACGACCCCTTCGTCGATCCGACCTCGGTGGCGGATGCCACGATCGTCTCCGACCTCGACGCGCTGCTCTCCGCCAGCGATGTCGTCAGCGTGCATGCGCGGGCCACCGATGAGAACCGCCACATGATCGGCGCCGCACAGATCGCCCGCATGCCGGAGGGGTCGTTCCTCATCAACACCGCGCGGGAATCGCTCGTCGACGAGCATGCGCTCCTCGAAGCGCTGCGCAGCGGCCACCTCGCCGGAGTCGCGCTCGACGTGAACGAACCCGATGGGCCGTGGCGGGAGCTCGTCGCGGAACCGAACCTCATCCTCACGCCCCATCTCGCCGGGGCGACGAACGAGACCCTCGTGCGCGGTGCCGACATGCTCGCTGCCGAAGTCGAGAGCTTCCTCTCGGATGGGAGCTTGCGATGGGAACGCTGACGGACGTCTTCCTCGCCATCGACGCCGGCACCGGATCGGCGCGAGCGCTCGCCTTCGACATCGAGGGCCGACTGGTCACCCGGGCAGCGCGCGAGTGGACGCACACCGCCGTACCGGGCCACCCCGGCGGCACGGTCTTCGACACCGAGAGCGGATGGAAGGCCATCGCCGCCGCCGTCTCGGAGGTCGTGGCACATCTGGACGGGAGGCGCATCGCGGCCGTGGCAGCGTCGAGCATGCGGGAGGGCTTCGTCCTGTACGACGCCGCGGGCCGCGAACTCTGGGCCTGCCCGAACACCGACGGCCGGGCGCGCGCCGAAGCCGACGAACTCGTCGCGGAAGGCGTCGCCGACGAGGTCTACCGCACGGCGGGGGACTGGGTGTCGATCACGGCGCCGGCCCGGCTGCGGTGGATCGCCCGCCACCAGCCCGACCTCTTCGCACAGGCGCGCCATTTCGGGATGCTGAGCGACTGGGTCACGACGCGCCTCACGGGGGAGTTCGTCACCGAGCCGACCAGCGGCTCGAGTTCGGCCCTGTTCGACCTGCGGTCGAGGAACTGGTCGGACGAGCTCGCGGGACTCGTGGGCGTGGACCGCAGCATCCTCCCTCCCGTGATCGAATGCGGCGAGGTCGTGGGTGCTGTCACGCCCGCCGCGGCTGCCGCCACCGGACTCCCTGTGGGCACACCCGTCGTGACCGGCGGTGCCGACACCCAGCTCGCGCTCCATGGCATCGCGGCCCGCGAAGGCGTGCCGACGATCGTCGCCGGCACGTTCTGGCAGACCACGGCCGTCACATCGGAACCTCTGATCGACCCCGAGCGGCGTCTACGCACGCTCTGCCACGTCGATCCGGGTACCTGGATGGTCGAGGGGATCGGCTTCCTCTCCGGTCTCGCGATGCGCTGGTTCCGCGATGCGATGTGCCCGGATGCCGCCGAGCTCGGACGCGCAGCCGGAACGTCCGCGTTCACCGTCATGGAGGAATGGGCCGCGGCGGTTCCGGCAGGCGCCAACGGTGTCGTCGCGACCATGGCGAATGTGATGCAGGCGGACGCCTGGCATCACGCGGCCCCCGCGTTCGTGGGCTTCGACATCAACGACGCGGCGCGATCGTCGCGGGGAGCATTCGTCCGCGCGATCGAGGAATCGGCCGCGATCGTGGCCGGCGCGCACCTCGAGATCCTCGCCTCCCTCACCGGCGGCCGAGCGGTCGCCGAAGGATCGGTCACCTTCACCGGCGGCTCGAGCGCGGGCGCTCTCTGGCCGCGGGTGATCGCCGGAGTGACCGGACTAGACACCCGCGTGACCCCTGCGCCGGAAGCCACCTCGTACGGCGCCGCCCGCCTGGCCGCGCGCGGTGTGGGCGCCGCCCTGCCGCCGATGGGCGACCCCGACCGCATCGAGCGCGTCGATCCCGACGAGCACGAGCAGTACCGCGCGGTGACCGAGCGCTGGCACCGCGTGTATCGCGACATGCTCTCGATCTCGGGCCCCGACCTGCTCCCGCTCTTCACCCCACCGGGTGCCGCCCGCGGCGCCCACGACCTTTCCCCCACCCGACTCTCGCCCGTCGGCCACGCCGGCTGACGACCACCAGAAGGAGACACCATGGCAGACCTCGAAGGCAACGCCGCAGCGAAGAAGTTCCACTCCGAGACACCGGCCGTGCGCTTCTCGCAGAACATCCGCGGGGCCGCGAACCTCGACTGGGGCATGCAGAACCGCCTCTCCCGCATCCTCGACCCCGACACCGGCCGCACCGTCATGCTGGCGTTCGACCACGGATACTTCCAGGGACCGACGTCCGGCCTCGAGCGCATCGACCTGAACATCGCCCCGCTCGCCGAATACGCGGACGCCGTGATGTGCACCCGCGGCGCGCTGCGCACCTCCGTGCCGCCGGCCACCCGCGCCGGTCTCGTGCTGCGCGCCTCGGGCGGACCGTCGATCCTCAAAGACCTCTCCGACGAATACACCGCGATGGCGATGGCGGATGCCGTGCGCATCAACGCCGACGCCGTGGCGGTGCAGGTCTTCGTCGGCGGCGAGCACGAGAGCCGCAGCATCCGCAACCTCACGACGCTCGTCGACGAGGGCTACGCCGCCGGCATCCCGGTGCTCGGTGTGACGGCGGTCGGCAAGGAGCTCGTCCGCGACTCCCGCTACCTGGGCCTCGCCACCCGCATCATCGCGGAGCTCGGCGCCCAGCTCGTCAAGACCTATTACTGCGACGAGGGTTTCGAAGACGTGGTCGCGGGCTGCCCCGTGCCGGTGATCATGGCCGGGGGGAAGAAGCTCCCCGAGCTGGATGCCCTCACGATGGCGTCGAACGCGGTCCGCGCGGGCGCCGCCGGCGTCGACATGGGGCGGAACATCTTCCAGAGCGCGGATCCTGCGGCGATGATGCGTGCGGTGCGGGCGGTCGTCCACGACGACGCCGCTCCCGCCGACGCGTACGAGCTGTTCCGCGAGGCCACCGAGACGCGGGTGCTCGCATGAGTGCCGACGTGCTCCGGGCCGCCGACGCCGCGCTCCGGTTCGGCGACTGGGGGCCGGGTTACCTCGCCCAGAGCGACGACGCCGCGTTCGGCGTGGTCGTGCTGCGGCCGGGCGACGAGTTCGGCAATCACCTGCACGAGCACCACACCGAGTCGTTCGTGGTGCTGGAAGGACGCGCCGAGATCTGGCTCGATCGAGACACCTGCAAGGTCGTCTCGGTCGGTGACGTGCTCCGCGCCGAACCGCACGAGGAGCATTTCGTGCGCAACCCGTTCGACGAGACGTTCCGAGCCGTCTTCGTGAAGACCCCCTGGGTCGATGGCGACAAGGTCGATCGCCCCTGGACGCCGGACCCCGAATCCGCATCCTGACCGCTTCACCCCCTCACCCGAAGAAGAACATCGAAAGGACAGCACCATGAGTGTGCAACGACGCTCCTCATCCCTCGCGCGCTATGCGCGTCGCTCCCTGCCCGTCATCGCCCTGGCTTCCGTCGCAGGCCTCGTGCTCGCGGGCTGCTCCGGCGACGCGGGCGGATCCTCCGGCGACGGCGGTGACAAGACCCTCAAGGTCCTCATCGCCGCCCCGCAGGAGGGGGCCGGAAAGATCCTCGAGGCCGACTTCGAAGCCGAGACCGGTGTCGAGGTCGAAGTCGAGGTCGTGCCCTACGACCAGATCCAGACCAAGGCGGTCCTCGACGCGCAGTCCGGAACGAACAACTACGACGTCATCCAGTACTGGTACACGTCGGTCGGCGCGCTCGCCGACGCCGGCGCGCTCGCCGACATCACCGACTGGGTCGAGTCCGACGAAGGCATCGACTCGTCCGACTTCATCGAGGCGATCTTCGGTCCGTACTCGCAGTACGAGGGAGGCACCTACGGTCTGCCGATCGACGGCGACACGCACGTGCTCTTCTACAACAAGGCGATCTTCGAGCGGAACGGCGTCGAGGTGCCCACGACCTGGGACGAGTACGTCGCGGTCTCGAAGAAGATCACCGATGCCGAGAAGGCGGACGGCGTGTACGGCAACGCCCTGCTCGGCTCGAAGAGCGCGTTCAACATCGGATCGACCTTCTTCAACCGGCTCGCCACGATGTCACCCGATCCGATCGACCCGCAGATGCCGCAGCTCGACACCGAATACGCGGTCGCGGCCGCCCAGTCGATGCTCGACGCCGCCCCCTCGGCCCTGCCCAGCCCGCTGGAGATCGGGTTCGAGCAGGCGCTGCCGCAGTTCCTCTCGGGGTCCGTCGGCATGATCGAGTTCTGGACCGACCTCGGCGTCTTCGCGCAGGACCCCGAGCAGTCCAAGATCGTCGACGGCTGGGGTGTCGCGCCGCTGCCGATCGGGCCGGAAGGCAAGATCTCCGGGGCGCTGAACGCCGGGTGGGCGATGGGGATCAGCCCCACCGCGAGCGACGAAGACCTGGCCAAGGACTTCGTGGCCTTCGCCTCGTCGAAGGAGACGAACGAGAAGCTGATCACGACCACCGGCTCCGGAGTCGATCCCACCCGGACCTCGACGCTGGAGAGCCCGGAATACGTCGAGTTCGCTCCCGAGGTGTCGGCGGTCGCCGCGCAGGTGCTGCCGAACGCGCAGTCCTGGCCTACGTCGCCGGAGGCACCGGAGATGATCCAGTCGCTGAGCGACAACCTCGCGCTCATGCTCCAGGGGAGCCTGACCGCCGAACAGGCGATGCAGCAGACCTGGGACTCCTGGCAGTCCCTGGCCGACTGATCTCCTCGTCGAACCCGAAAGGACCGCTCATGTCGCAGCCCGTCACCCACCGACGCGTCTCCCGACGTGCGTCGTGGACGGGGCGCGCCCTGCTCGCCCCCGCCGTCATCGCGATCGTCATCATCGCGATCTACCCGCTCGGCTACATCATCGCCGCCTCCTTCTCGGAGTCGTCGCTGGGACGACCGTTCTCGGAATGGGTCGGGTTCGACAACTTCGCGGCGCTGCTGGGGGACGGGATCACCCTCCCGTCCCTCGGCAGGTCGCTCCTGTTCGCCATCCCATCGGCGCTCATCGCGCTGATCGCCGGGCTGGCCGTCGCGCTCTCGCTCGATGCGGCCGTCAAGGGCGGGCGCATCATCCGGGTGCTTCTCCTGCTCCCGCTGATGACGCCGCCGGTCATGGCCGGCGTCATCTGGAAGCTCATGCTCGCCCCCACGGGCGGGCTGCTCAACAACATCGGGCAATCGCTCGATCCGGGCTCCGAGCCTTTCCTGTTCCTCGGGTCGAGCCCCGCCGCGATGATCTCGGTGATCACGGTCGACGCCTGGCAGTGGACGCCGTTCTGCGTCCTGCTGGTGTTCGCCGCACTGCAGACGCTGCCCACCGAGGTGTACGAGGCCTCTCAGGTCGACGGCGCCGGCGTGTGGCAGACCTTCTGGCGCATCACCCTCCCGCTGGTGTTGCCGAGCCTCATCACGGTGCTCCTGCTGAAGCTCGTCGTCTCGTTCAAGGTCTTCGACCTCGTGTTCATCATGACCAGCGGCGGGCCGGGGTTCGACACCACCGTCAGCAGCTATGAGATCTACCGCACCGGTCTGCAGACCTTCGATGTGGGGGCGGCGGCCGCGCAGACCATCGCCTTCCTCGTCCTGGTCACCATCGTCATCCTGCCGCTCAACGCCGTGCGGCAGCGCCTGCACAAGGAGAGTTGATCATGTCGCTCATGCTCCGCGCATCCGATCGCCTCGAGGAGAGCGCGACCGAGACGCTCATCGTTCCCTCCGCCCGCCGCCGAGGGCGCTCGAAGGTGCGCACGTCGAGCACGTCGCGCCCCGGGCGTCCGTCTGCACTGGTCACGGCGGTGAAGTGGGTCGTGATCGCCGTCGCGATCACGCTCGCGCTGCTCCCCGTGCTGTACATGGTCGGCATGTCGTTCAAGAGTCCGGACGACATCCTGTCGACGCGCATCCTCCCCTCGCGTCTCGCCTTCGAGAACTGGACCGCGGCGTTCGAGAACTGGCCGATCCTCACATACCTGCGCAATTCGTTCGGTGCGGCGATCATCGCCGTGCTGGTGTCGCTCCTCGTGTCGATCCCCGCGAACTATGCGATGGCCCGGCTGCGCGCCGGCGGAAAGCAGACGCTCGGACTGATCGTCTCCGCCTACGTCGCCCCGCCGGTCGTCGCGATCATCCCGCTCTTCGTGCTGGTGCGCACGGCGGGGTTGATGGACTCGGTTCTCGGGCTCGGGATCGTCGAGGGGCTGCTGCTCACGCCGGTCGCCGTCTGGCTGCTGGACGGTTTCTTCCGTGCGATCCCGTTCGAGATCGACGAGGCCGCGCAGATCGACGGATGCGGACCGCTCCGCACGCTCTGGTCGGTGATCCTGCCGCTCACCGCGCCGGGCATCGTCGCGGTCTCGATCATCGTGTTCATCCTCGCGTACAACGACTTCCTGATCCCGCTGCTGCTCACGCAGAGCGTCGATTCGCAGACGCTCCCGGTCGGCATAGCCCTGATGCAGGGTGGCCGCGAGGTGATGTTCGGTCAGATGGCGGCCGCGAGTCTGTCGGGGTTGATCCCCATCTATCTGCTGGCGCTCTTCCTGCAGAAGTGGCTCGTCGGTGGGCTGACGCAGGGGAGCGTGAAGTAGCGAGGTTATCGGGGGTTCTGTGATGACCTGGTGGCCTATTGCAGCGTTCGTGGATAGATTCGATGTTGACGTATCCTGTGGAGGAGGGGTCGCGGGTGTCGCGTAGCGGGATTCTGCGGAATTCTGGCATGTAATGCGTAGAGATCTTCGAATGTAGCGTGTTAGTCGGTTAGAATGAAGCATGTCCACTTTGGCCGGGTTGCGCGAGGCGATGAGTACCCTCGGCGAGGCGTGGGCGGGTGCGGGCGAGGCGGGGGATCTGTCCCGGGCGCAGTTGATCGCGGTCAGTGACGCGATGGGTGCGCTGCAGCGGCGGGTGGACGCGATGCATGTCGAGGTCGCCGCGCGCCTCGCCTACGAGTCGCGGCCCGAGTTGGGGTCGGAGAGCCTGGCGAAGCAGCAGGGGTTCCGCACGGCGGCGGCGTTGAGCGCCGCGACCACCGGGGTTTCCACGGGCGATGCGGCCCGGCTGGTGAAGGTCGGCGAGGCGACGGCGCCGCGTGCGGACTTGTTGGGGGCGCGGTTGCCGGCGAGGTATCCGCTGGTGCGGGAAGCGCTGCGCGCGGGCGTGCTGGGTGCGCAGGCGGCGGCGATGATCATCGGAATGCTGGACCGGTGCCGGGTCGCGGCCGGGGTGGAGCGGGTCGCGGAGGCGGAACGCCTGCTGACCGAGGCCGCGGTCGGGTTGGCGCTGGACCATGTCCGCCGGCTCGTGGTGCGGGTGGAGGCGTGGTTGGACCCTGACGGTGTCGAGCCGAAAGAAGAAGAGCGGCGGGGGAAGAGGGCGTTGACGATGTTCGAGCGCGGCGGGATGCTGCACCTGAACGCGCGCCTGGATACCGAGACCGCAGCCCCGATCGTCGCCGCGATCCGCGGGTTCGTGACGGCCGCGTTCGCCGCCCGGCAGGGTGCTCCCGACACTGATGCTCCGGATGCGGACCGGCGCACGGTCCCGATGATCCAGGCCGATGCGCTCGCGGTGTTCTGCGCGCACGTCCTCGGCTGTGAGAAGCGGGTCCCGGTCGCCGGGGCAACCGTGATCGTCCGGATGCGTGTCGAAGACCTCGAATCCGGCACCGGGTCGGCGACCGTGGATGGTCTGGACCAACCGGTCAGTATCGGAGCGGCACGGCGGATGGCCGCCGGCGGTGGCATCATCCCTTGCGTCCTCGGAACGGACAGCGAAGTGTTGGACTGGGGGCGGGAGAAACGCCTGTTCACCTGGGCACAACGCCTCGCCCTCGTGGAACGTGATGGCGGGTGCGCGATGTGCGGGCTCCCCCCGGAGATGACCAAAGCACACCACATCCGCTGGTGGAAACGCGACCACGGGCCCACCGACCTGTCCAACGGGGTGTTGCTGTGTGAGACCTGCCACCACCGCATCCACGACAACGGATGGGACATCCGCATCGACCACCCCAAGACCGGGGGACGAGTGTGGTTTCTCCCACCCCCGCACGTCGACCCCACCCGCACCCCACGACTCGGCGGACGCGCCCGCTTCGACATCGCCGCATGACGGTGCGCCTCGCGGATGGAGCGCCGGCAGCGGTCGCGGCCGGCATCACCTCAGGAGCGCTGCGAACGGCGCCCGCCGACGCCGGCCTTCCGGAGCCGGTCGGCGATGACGATACCGAGGGCTGTTCCGCCCACGCAGCTCGCCATCGTCACCGCGAAGAACGCGACCTGCGCGAAGAGGGTCATCGAGCCGAGATCGAACCACGCCCATGCCGAGATCGGGTAGACGATCCCCACCGCGACGGCGCCGACGTAGTGCATCCAGGTGCCCCAGTAGCGCCACAGCACGAACAGGAACGGCAGCTCGGTGAACGCCGCCCACCAGAGGTTGGTCAGCACGCTGCCGAACCCGTAACCCGAGAAGGGCACGAGCACGAGACCGGCGATCAGAGCCACGAGCAGTCCGACGAGCGGACGCCGCAGCAGCCGAAGCGCGATCACCGACGGCAGCAGCCATAGCCCGGCGAGCGCCATGCCGACGAAGGGCAGCGGGCCGGTCAGCAGCGTCGAGAGCCAGTTCATCGGCGCGAGCAGCACCGCTCCGGCGACACCGAGCGCCGCACACGTCAGCAGGATCGCGGTGGGAAACCGGAACCGCCGACCGGGGCCCGACCGACGAGCAGCAGCATCCACCCCGCTCATGCCAGCGGCTCCGCTGCCGCCTCGCGAGCGGCCTTCGACGCGGGTGAGGCCGCGCCGATCTTCCAGTACCCGCAGAAGCTGACCGCGTTCTTGTCGACACCGCGCTCGCCCACCAGGTGCTTGCGAGCGCCGGAGGCGAGCGCCTGCTCACCCGCCGCATACGCGTGGAACGGGGCATCCGGCAGCGCGGTGCGCCCCAGCGCCTGCAGCGCCAGCGCACCGGGGGCGACATCGTGAGGCCGCACGATCCAGACGACCTCGACCCCGGACGGGTGCGGGAACTCCAGCGCATCCTCCTCGCTCGGCACCTCGATGATCGCGGTGCCGGTGGCATCCGCGGGCAGCGATGCACTGATCGAGGCGATCGCCGGCAGCGCGGTCTCGTCGCCGACCAGCACCACGCGGTCCGTGCCGCGCTGCGGGTTGAAGGTGAGCCCCTCGTCGATGATCAGCACGTGCTCGCCCGGCTGGCAGGTCTCCGCCCAGCGCGACGCCGGACCGGCCGTGCCGTCGGCCGCCGAGCCGTGCAGCACGAAGTCCACGTCGATCTCGGCACCGGCCGACGCCGTCGCCGCACGATAGGCGCGCACGGTGTAGTTGCGCATCACGGGCCGTTCGCCGTCGGGGATGCGCAGGAATTTCAGATACCCGAACATCTTGTTCGCCTTGGCGGGCACCCGCTCGAGGCCGGCGTCGCCGCCGATCGGCAGGAACAGTCGGAACCACTGGTCGAAGCCCATCGGGCGGAACTTCTCGATCTCGCCGCCGCCGAGCGTCACGCGGATCCAGTGCGCCGAGAGACGCTCCGAGCGCAGCACCGTCAGATGGATGAGCTCGGTCGTCTCGGGTTTGACCATCTTGCTGTATGCCATGAGGCGCCTTTCAGGGAAGCTGCCAGGGGAAGAAGGCGACGAAGATGGCGGCGGACGCCAGCAATGTCGTGAGGGTGAAGACGGTGTCCCGCGTGCGGAACGGCACGAGATGCCGCTCGGTGCGGGTGGAATGTGCGCCGAAGGCCCGGGAGTCCATCGCGAGGGCGACGCGCTCGGCATGGCGGATGGCGCCGGCGAGGAGCGGCACGATGTAGCCCCAGCCGCGAGCGATGCGGGCGAACGGTCCGCGCCCACCGTGGTACCCGCGCACCCGGTGCGCGGCGCGGATCACGGCCAGCTCATGCCCGAACCTCGGCACGAACCGGAATGCCGCGAGCGCCGTGTAGCCGACGCGGTAGGGCACCCGCAGTTGCTGCACGCTCGCCCGCACGAGGTCGGGGCCGCTGGTGGTGAGCCCGCCGACGAGGGCGAGCGCCATGATGGAGCCGAGTCGGAGCGCCGTCGCCGCGCCGATCACCAGAGCACCGCTGTACAGCGTCCAGTCGCCGACCTGCACCAGTGGTGTGCTGCCGTCGACGAGTCCGGCATCCACCCACAGCGAGAACCCGACCGCGACCAGGAGCATGCCGGCCGGGAGTCCGAGCAACAGCAGAGCGAGCAGACGTCGGGTGAGGCGGGCGCCGACCAGGATCAGCGCGTACGCGAGCACCAGGAACGCGGCCGGGGTGGCGAGATCCCGGACGAACACGAGTAGCACCATCGCCGGGGCGAACCCCGCGACCTTGGCGAGCGGATTCAGGGCATACAGGAACTGCCGGGGCGAGGTCGCCGTCATCCGGGCGTACGGGTCGAAAGCGCGATCTCCTGCGGTGGGAGTGCTGCGGGTGGCGCTGCCCGTGACGTCGGCGCTCACCGGGTCACCTCGAGTCCCGCGGATGCCAGCACACGCTGCAGCGCGGGCATGCGGAGCCCGGCGTCGGCGAACAGCTGCGGCTCACGGAACAGCGCTGCGGTGGCACCCGCCGCCCGCACCCGCCCGTCGGCGAGGATCACGACGTGCGTGCTGTGCTCCGCGACGAGCTGCAGGTCGTGTGTGACGATCACGATCGTCGTGCCTTCGGCGCGGAGATTCTGCAGGATATCGAGAAGCTCGGCGGCCCGCGCGCGGTCCTGCCCGAACGTCGGCTCGTCCAGCGCGAGGACGCGCGGTCGTGTGATCAGAGCCGTTCCCACCGAGAGGCGTCGCTTCTCGCCACCCGACAGGAGGAACGGGTGCACGTCGGCCTTGTGCTCGAGTCCGAACCGCGCGAGCATCTCCGCGACGCGGGCGGTGATTTCCGCATCCGGCACATGCCGCAGCCGCAGCCCGTGCGCCAGCTCGTCGAAGACGGTGTGCGCGATGAACTGGTGCTCGGGGTTCTGGAACACGAAACCGATGCGCGCGGCGAGGTCGCGGGGGGAAGCAGTACCGGGATCGATGCCGTCGACCGACACCTGACCCCGCGGGGGCGGCACGACACCCGCGAGAGCCTGGATCAGCGTCGTCTTGCCGGCACCGTTCGCGCCGACGATGGCGGTGAGGCTTCCCGGCTCGAGGTCGAGGTCGATCCCGTGCAGGATCTCGGTCCGTCGGCGGCGCACGGTCAGCCCCCGGGCGTGGATAATCGCGGTGTCGACGCGTTTCGTCTCGTCGCTGCGCTCCTCGCTCAACGCCTTCTCGTGATCGCCGGTCGTCGAGCGACCGGATCGAGACGAAACGCCCTCCCGCTCGAGCGCGTTTGCGAGCTCATCCGGAGTCAGCGGCAGCGGATCGAACGAGAGGCCCTGACCCCGCAGCCGGAGCGCGGCCAGCGTCGCTGCCGGCAGCCAGACACCCATCGCGACGAGCTCGTCGGCATGCGCGCGGATGATCTCGCCCGCCGGCCCGTCGAACACGACCCTGCCGTCGCGGTCGAGCACGATCGTGCGCGTCACGAAATCCATCGCCGCATCGAGGTTGTGCTCGACGAGGAGGATCGCGCGGTCTCCGGCGGCGACCACATCGGCCAGTGCGGCATAGACGTCGTCGATGCCCTGCGGGTCGAGGTTGGCAGTCGGCTCGTCGAGCACGATCAGGGGCGAACCCATCGCGAGGGCGCAGGCGATCGCGAGTCGCTGCCGTCCGCCGCCGGACAGGTGATCCGGGTTCTCCTCACGCCGATCCCACAGTCCCACCCGGCGCAGTGCTGCTTCGACGCGGCCCCGTACGACGTCGAGTGCGAGCAGGAGATTCTCCGGCCCGAACGCGACCTCGTCGTAGACGGTGCCCGTGACGATCTGCGAATCCGGGTCCTGGAAGACCATCGCGACGTGCGTGCTCAGAGTGGCGGGCTGCGCGGCGGCGGTGTCGACTCCGCCGGCCTCGACGGTGCCGAGCATGGTCGCCGGCAGCGCGTGCGGGATCAGGCCGTTGAGGGCGAGCGTGAGGGTCGACTTGCCGGATCCGGAGGGTCCGAGCAGCAGGACGACCTCTCCGGGGTGGATGTCGAACGTCACGTCGCGCGGTGAGGGGTGCGCGGCATCGGCGTGGGTGAGAGAGAGCTCACGCACGCTCAGCAGGGGCGCGGATGGGCGCACGGCGGAGTCCCGGGTCGACGGATCGTACCCGTCTAACTTAGCTGAGCCTTACCTGATCCGCCATCGAGCGGAACCGACCGGCACCGAGGCGACCGGCGCCGATGCAGTCAGCGCCGAGCGACCCCGGCCCTGCGCAGTGCCGAGCCGATCGCGAGCCCCACCGCGGTCCATGCGATCGGGCCGAGCACCGAGATCGCCAGGTACAGGATCTGCGCCCACGGCGGCATGACCGACAGATGCGCGGCGAAGAACACCACCACCGCGACGACGACGCCGATCACGGCGGCCGAGATGAAGAAGCGCCACGGCCCCCAGGCGCGATAGCGGGTGAGGGCGGCGACGCCCTCCTGGATGAGGCCGAACAGCAGGGCCGTGCCGATGAACCGCAGCGCCCACGCCGGGTTGAAGGCACTCGCGATCAGTGCCGCGAACACGTGCGTGATCAGGGCGACGAGGGGGAGCCGCAGCACCTCCTGGGCGATGATCCCCGGCAGCACGTGCGAGCCGAGCACGAGCCCGTAGAGGAAGAGGAGGGGGCTCGCCAGCAGCACGGGAGTCACCCATCCGGCGATGCCGGCGAGGATGCCCGTGGCCACTCCGATCGCTGCGCAGACGAGCAGTACTCGAGTCGACAGGACGGGGGTGCGGGCCACCTCTCCAGCTTACTGTCGACCTATCGGGAGGGAGGCCGTGGATAACCCTGGCCGATCGGCGAAGGCCGGGTGGTCGATCGACCAGTTCTCTCTTCGGCGGCGAACAGCGGGACTATGTTGGCCGCGGTGCAGCAACGAGGTTGCACCGTGATCATCGGGAGCACCACATGGGTCGAACACCCCTCCGGATGGCAGCAGCCACCACCCTGGCGACTCTGTTCATCGCATCGACAGCAACCACCGGTTACGCGGCGACGCCCACGGGGACGCACCCCGTCCCCGTCGCCGGCACGCCCGGGCATTACATCGTGGTCATGAAGGCAGACCCGCTCGCCAGCTATGAGGGCGACGTCAAGGGCCTGAAGGCCACGAAGCCCGCCGAAGGCGAGCAGCTCGAGACGCAGTCGAACGACTCGCAGCGATACGTCGAGCACCTGCAGACGCAGCAGACCGACCTGATCGGCGACGTGGGCGTCACGCCCGACAACACCTATCAGGTCGCGCTCAACGGTTTCAGCGCCGACCTCTCCGGTGAGCAGGTCGACGCGCTGCGTGCGTCGAAGGATGTCCTCGGCGTGTACCCGGACGAGGTTCGGCACCCCGACGCGCAGACGTCCACCGACTTCCTCGGCCTCGGCGACGACCGCAAGGGCCGCGGCGGAGTGTGGCAGCAGACCGACGGCGTCGAGAAGGCCGGTGAGGGCGTCGTGGTCGGCGTGATCGACACCGGTATCGCTCCCGAGCACCCCTCCTTCGAGGGCAAGAAGATCAAGAAGCAGAAGAAGCAGCAGAGCCGGCACAAGGGCAACCAGCCCTACACCGACGGCACCAACGTGTACTTCGACAAGTCCGACGGCGGGCAGTTCCAGGCGGCCATGGTCGAAGGCCAGGACTGGGACACGAGGGACTACTCCTCGAAGCTCATCGGCGGACAGTACTTCTATGCCGGGGCCGAGGCCGCCGGCTTCGACTTCCAGTACGACTACCTCTCGCCGCGTGACGGCGACGGCCACGGCTCGCACACCGCAAGCACCGCGGCCGGCAACTTCAAGGTCGATGCCGCCATCGAGGACGTCGACTTCGGGACGATCTCGGGCGTCGCACCCGGTGCGAAGGTCGCGGCCTACAAGGCCTGCTACGTCGGCCCGGACACGACCGTCACCACCGACGACATCTGCGCGCTGAGCGACCTCGTCGCCGCGATCGATCAGGCGGTCGCCGACGGCGTCGACGTGATCAACTACTCCATCGGCGGAGGGGCCGCGAGCACCGTGCTGTCGCCGGAGGACCTCGCGTTCTTCAACGCCGCGGCCGCGGGCGTCTTCGTCGCGACGAGTGCCGGCAACGACGGCCCCGACCCGGTCACGGCCGACCATGCTTCGCCCTGGTACACGACCGTCGCCGCATCGACCATCCCGACCTGGGAGGGCACCGTGCAGTTCGACGGGTTCGAGCAGGCCGGAGCATCGGTGAGCGTGCCGTTCGGCGAGAGCGTCACGGGCCCGTCGATCGCTGCGGTGGATGCCGCCGCGGCAGGAGCCGTCGACCCGCAGCTCTGCCTGGCCGGCACGCTCGACCCCGCGAAGGTCGCCGGACACATCGTGGTCTGCGACCGCGGCGGCAACGCGCGCGCCGAGAAGTCGCAGGTCGTGAAGGATGCCGGGGGCATCGGCATGGTCCTCGTGAACGTGCCCGGTGGTGCCGACTCGCTCGACAACGACTTCCACGCTGTGCCGACGGTGCACCTGAACGCCGTGCACCGCGCCGCCGTCCTCGCCTACGTGCAGGGCGGCGTCGACCGTCCGATCACCCTCGTCGGCGAGAACACCACGGGCGTGACCACCCCCACCCCGCAGATCGCGGGCTTCTCGAGCCGCGGACCGATGCTGGCCGACGGCAGCGATGTGCTGAAGCCGGATGTCGCGGCCCCCGGCGTCGCGATCCTCGCGGCGACGAACAACGGACCCGACGAGGAGCCGACCTTCGGCATCCTCTCCGGCACGTCGATGGCCTCACCCCACGTGGCGGGTCTCGGAGCGCTGTACCTCGGTGAGCACCCGAAGGCGACGCCGGCGGAGATCCGGTCGGCGATGATGACCACCGCCTACGACACCGTGCTGCCCGACGGTTCGAAGAACACCGACCCGTTCGAGCAGGGTGCCGGTCAGGTCGACCCGAAGCGGTACCTGAACCCCGGTCTGCTGTACCTCAACGGGGTCAAGGACTGGGCAGCGTTCCTCGACGGGAAGGGCCTGTCGGACTTCCCGGGGATCGAGCCCATCGACGGCAGCGACCTGAACCAGGCCTCGATCTCGATCGGCTCGCTGGCCAGCGCGCAGACCGTCACCCGCACGGTCACCTCGACCGAGAAGGGCACCTTCACCGCGAAGGCCTCCGTCCCGGGCGTGAACGTCAAGGTCACCCCGCAGCAGCTGAAGTTCGACAGGCCGGGTCAGACCAAGACCTTCACAGTCACGTTCGACAACAAGAGCGCGCCGGTCGAGGAGTGGGCGACCGGTTCGCTCACCTGGAAGAGCGCGAAGAACTCGGTGCGTTCGCCGATCGCGGTGTTCCCGGTCACGGCGGATGCTCCGGCCGAGGTCACCGGCACCGGCATCGACGGCAGCGCGTCCGTGCAGATCATCCCCGGACTCGACGGCGACCTGGCGCTGAACCTCTCGGGCCTCACCGCGTATGAGCTGCTCGCCGACCCGGACAACCCCGTCGAGGGCCACTCGGGCGACGAGAACTCGGGTGATGCGAACAAGGACGTCGCCTGGCTCGTGGACGTCCCGGAGGGCACCACGCTCTCCCGGTTCGACCTCGACTCGTCGGACGACGACGGCAGCGACCTCGACCTCACCGTGTACCGCGTGGTGAGCCCGGACGACCTGCGGTACTACGAGAACTGGCAGTCGGCGACCGGCTCGGCGGACGAGCAGGTCACGGTTCCGGCACCGACCGCCGGCACCTACCTGGTGGTGGCGAACGTGTACTCGACGACGGGGCCGATGACGTGGGACATGTCCTACGCCAACGTGCAGCCGGGCGGCGAAGGCGCGTTCACCGCGACGCCGAATCCGATCGCCGCGGTCCGCGGTGCGAAGACGAGTTACGACCTCAGCTGGACCGGCCTGACCGCCGGCGCCCGCTATCTCGGACTCGTCCAGTACGGCGACTCGGACGTGCGCACCGTCGTGACGGTGACGACGCCGGACGCCCCGGCGAAGCAGGCGCCGCCGGCGGATGCTCCGGAGACTCCGGCACCCGAGACGAAGGCCCCGGAGACTCCCGCACCGACTCCGGCACCGACCCCGGCACCGGAGACCCCGGCACCGGAGACGAAGGCACCGGAGACCCCGAAACCGGAGTAGCCCCCACAGCACAGCGCCCCGCGGTCTCCCTTCCGCGGGGCGCTGTGTGCGCGCACGGGCATCCGTTCATCGCGTGATCGGCGCCGCTCGTCGCAGCATCCGCTTCCTCCTCCGCATCCGGCCCACGCGCTTTCCTAACGTGGGGGAACGCAACGTCGCGTATCCCGAGGAGACTCCCATGACCGCACCGGGCATCGAACCCGTCACCGACCCGAAACTCCCTCCCGTCGCCCTCAGCGAGGAGCATCACGAGAAGGCGAACCGCTGGACTCTGCCGAAGATCATCCTCTGGGCGGCGATCGCCCTGCTGGGTGCCGTCGCGTGGACCATGCTCGCGATCGTCCGCGGCGAGACCGTCAACGCGATCTGGTTCGTGTTCGCCGCGGTCTGCACGTATCTGATCGGCTACCGCTTCTACTCGAAGGTGATCGAGAAGTACATCACCCGCCCCGACGACCGCCGGGCCACCCCCGCCGAGGTCCGCCAGGACGGCAAGGACTACGTCCCCACCGACCGGCGCGTGCTCTACGGCCACCACTTCGCCGCCATCGCCGGCGCCGGACCGCTCGTCGGCCCCGTGCTCGCGGCGCAGATGGGCTTCCTCCCCGGCACGATCTGGATCATCGTCGGCGTCGTGCTCGCCGGCGCTGTGCAGGACTACACGGTCCTCTTCTTCTCGATGCGCCGCGGCGGCCGCACGATCGGCCAGATGGCGCGTCAGGAACTCGGCAAGATCGGTGGCACCGCCGCGATCATCGCCTCGCTGCTGATCATGCTGATCATCGTCGCGATCCTCGCCCTCGTCGTGGTCAACGCGCTCGGCGAGAGCCCCTGGGGTGTCTTCTCAGTCGCCATGACCATCCCGATCGCGCTCTTCATGGGCGTCTACCTGCGCTACCTGCGCCCCGGCAAGGTCACCGAGGTCTCGATCATCGGCTTCGCACTGCTGATGGCCGCGATCATCGGCGGCGGCTGGGTCGCGGGCACCGAGTGGGGGCAGGCGATCTTCCACCTCGACCGCACCACCATCGCGTGGGGCATCATCATCTACGGCTTCATCGCCGCCGTGCTCCCGGTCTGGCTGCTGCTCGCTCCGCGCGACTACCTGTCGACCTTCATGAAGATCGGCGTGATCGTCATGCTCGCCGGCGCCATCGTGCTGGTGCGTCCGGAGATCACGGTTCCCGCGGTCAGCATCTTCGGCGAGAACGGCATGGGTCCGGTGTTCGCCGGCCCCCTCTTCCCATTCCTGTTCGTCACGATCGCCTGCGGTGCGCTCTCGGGCTTCCATGCGCTGATCGCGTCCGGAACCACACCGAAGCTCATCGAGAAGGAGCGCCAGACGCGCTTCATCGGATACGGCGGCATGCTCATGGAGTCGTTCGTCGCGATCATGGCCCTCGTCGCCGCGATCTCGATCGACCAGGGCATCTACTTCGCGATGAACGCACCGGCCTCGGCGACGGGTGGCACGGTCGAAGGGGCCGTCGCCTTCGTGAACTCGTTGGGCTTGTCGGGGGTGAACCTCACGCCCGAGATGCTCACCGGCACGGCAGAGGCGGTCGGCGAGGAGTCGATCGTGTCCCGCACCGGTGGCGCCCCGACCCTGGCGCTCGGACTCGCGCACATCATGCAGCAGGCCCTCGGCGGTCAGGCGCTCATGGCGTTCTGGTACCACTTCGCGATCATGTTCGAGGCGCTGTTCATCCTCACCGCGGTGGATGCCGGCACCCGTGTCGCCCGCTTCATGCTGCAGGACTCGATCGGCGCCTGGTTCCCCAAGTTCCGCGACGTCTCGTGGCGCCCCGGCGTCTGGATCTGCACCGCGATCATGGTGGCCGGCTGGGGAGCGATCCTCATCCTCGGTGTGACCGACCCGCTCGGCGGCATCAACACCTTCTTCCCGCTGTTCGGCATCGCGAACCAGCTGCTTGCCGCGATCGCGCTCGCCGTGGTGCTGGCCATCGTCGCCAAGCGCGGCCGCAGTTACTTCAAGTGGCTGTGGATCATCGCGCTGCCCCTGGCGTTCACCGCGGTCGTCACCATCACGGCGTCGTTCTACAAGATCCTCTCCCCGGTCCCCGCGATCGGCTACTGGGCGAACCACTTCAAGTACGTGGCGGCGCGCGATTCCGGCGACACCGCGCTCGGTGGGCCCGAGGTGCTCGACGCGGTCATCCGCAACACGGCCGTGCAGGGCACCCTGTCGATCATCTTCGTCACCCTCGCGATCATCGTGATGGTCATGGCCGTGATCGTCACGGTCAAGGCGATCCGCAACGGCGGCGGCGAGAACACCGAAGACGAGCCGGTCGCCTCGCGCCGCTTCGCTCCGGCCGGCTTCCTGCCGAGCACCGCGGAGCGCGAGCTCGAGAAGCAGTGGGAGCCGATCCTCGCCGACGAGCGCAAGGCGTCGTCCCACTGAGATGGCCGACACCATGAGTCGGACGGATGCCGCGACCACCCTCCTGCGCGCTCTACTGGGCGCCGTGGGCCGGGTGGGCCGCGGCATCCGCTGGTACATGACGAACCTGATGGGCGACAGCGCCTACGCGACCTATGTCGCCCATCAGCGCCGCGTGCACCCGGACGAGGAGCCGATGACCGAGCGGCAGTTCTGGCGGGAGCGGATGGACGACCAGGACCGCAACCCCGGTGCCCGCTGCTGCTGACGCGCCGTGCACGGCTCCGTAGGCTGATCTCATGACCGACGTCGTTCTCGCCGCAGTGCTCGGCGTGCTCGGCGGCGTCGTCCTGACGCTGCTGCTGCTGTTCGCGCGGCGTCTCGCGCGCGGGGCGGCCGACCTCGGCAGCGATGCGGAGCAGGCGGCCCTCACCGCGCTGCACCAGGCGAGCCTGGCCGCTCCGCACCTGCGCGCCGGTCTCGCCGCCCCCGATGTCGTCAAAGCCGCACGCCACCTGCGGGTGCTGCTCGGCAGTGCCGCGGTGGCGATCGTCAGCGCCGACGACACCGTCTCGTTCGACGGCTCGTCCGATGGGCTGGAGTCGGCGGCGATCCGCATCGCCGCGCAGGTCAGGGCCTCCGGGCGTCGACAGGTGTTCCCCGCGTCGGGGCGCGACGACGACCTCGAGGCCGTCGGGGCTCCGATCCGCGTCGACGGCCGCGTGGGCGGCGTCGTCGTCGCGTTCGCGGCCCCCGTCGGGGCGGCGCTCGTGCGGGCCGCCGAAGAGGTCGCCGACTGGTGCGCCGCGCAGGTCGAGCTCGGGGTGCTCGACTCATCGCGGACCCAGCTCGCCGAGGCCGAGCTGCGGTCGCTGCGGGCGCAGATCTCCCCGCACTTCATCTACAACGCCCTCACGGCGATCGCGTCGTTCATCCTCACCGACCCCGAGCGTGCCCGCGAGCTGGTGCTCGAGTTCGCCGATTTCACGCGCTACTCGTTCCGGCGACAGGGGGAGTTCACCACGCTCGCCGAGGAACTGGGCAGCATCCACTCGTACCTCGAACTGGAACGCGCCCGCTTCGGGGATCGGCTGCGGGTGACCCTGCAGATCGCGCCGGAGACCCTTGCGACCGTCATCCCCTTCCTGTCTGTGCAGCCGCTCGTCGAGAACGCGGTGCGCCACGGGCTCGAGCCGGGCGAGGGCGGCGGCGAGATCCGCATCGTCTCGCGCGACGACGGCACGCACACCGAGATCACCGTCGAGGACGACGGCGTGGGCATGGACCCCGAAGCCCTGCGCGCCACACTCACCGCGAGCGACGACGGCGTGCACGTCGGCCTCCGCAACGTCGACACCCGGCTGCGCCAGCTCTACGGCGCGGACGGCGGTCTGGTGGTCGAGACCAACAGCGGCGCGGGTACCCTGGTGCGCATGCGGGTCCCGAAATCTCAACCGCAGCATGATCCGGACACCGACTGATGACGATGCCCACGAACAGCGCACCCCCGATCGACGTCCTCGTCGCCGACGACGAGAGCCCCGCGCTGGACGAGCTCGTGCATCTGTTGCGCACCGATCCGCGCATCGGCGAGATCCTCACGGCGTCGTCGGGTGCCGAGGCGCTGCGGCTGATGTCGGAGCGCGCGGTGCGGATCGCCTTCCTCGACATCCACATGCCGGGGCTCAGCGGCACCGAGCTCGCGCGGGCACTGCTGACTCTCGCCGTGCCGCCGGCGGTCGTGTTCGTCACGGCCGACGACGCCAAGGCGGTGGAGGCGTTCGAGCTGCGAGCCGCCGACTACCTGCTCAAGCCCGTGCGGGCCGCGCGGCTGCGTCAGGCGGTCGACCGTGTGGTCGAGGTCGGCGGCGACACCGCGGCATCCGGCGACGACGAGGTGCTGCCGGTCACGGTCGGCTCCGCGGTGCGGTTCGTGCGGCGCAGCGACGTGACCTGGGTGCAGGCGCAGGGCGACTACTCGCGGCTGCACACCGGCGACGGCGCGGGTCATCTGGTGCGCATTCCCATCTCCGAGCTCGAGACGCGGTGGACGGATGCCGGGTTCGTGCGCATCCACCGCTCGTCGCTCGTGCGCATCTCCGCCGTGACCGAGGCTCGGCTCTCCGGCGCGGATGCCGCCGTCTCGATCGGTGGGCTCTCACTTCCGGTGAGTCGGAGGATGGTGCCGGCCGTGCGCGAGGCGTTGGTGCGCGGCGAGGGCGCGGGATGACCGAGAAACCGAAGCGGGTCCGCGTCACCGCCGACCTCCCCGACCGGCGCCCGGCGACCCTCACCCGCGGCATCGCACTGCCCGGTGCCCCCGTGGATGAGGCGGATGCCGTCTACGCGCGGGCCCTGATGCGCAGCCAGCTCCGCCTCGCGCTGGGGACGGTCGCCGGGTTCGTGGTCGTGGTCGTCGCACTGACCCTGGCGATCGCGCTCATCCCCGAGATCGGGCGGATCCTGGTGTGGGGACTGCCGCTGTCGTGGCTGCTCCAGGCATACGCGTTCTACCCGATCATCGTCGTCTTCGCCGTGCTCTACGTGCGCACGGCCGCCCGTAACGAGCGCCGGTACCGGGCGCTGCGAGACCGCGAATGAACGCGGTGCTCGACCTCATCGGGGTCGCGCTGGTCATCGTCGCGACGCTGCTGATCGGCGTCTACGGACTGCGCATCTCGCGCACGACGGGCGACTTCTTCGTCGCCTCGCGCACGGTGCGACCGGTGTGGAACGCGTCGGCGATCAGCGGCGAGTATCTGTCGGCCGGCACGTTTCTCGGGCTGTCGGGCCTCGTGCTGCTTGACGGCGCCCGCGGGTTCTGGTTCCCGATCGGCTATGCCGCGGGCTATCTGCTGGTGCTCGCATTCGTCGCCGCCCCGCTCCGGCGCAGCGGCGCGTACACGATCCCCGACTTCATCGAGGCTCGGCTGGAATCGACTTCGGCGCGGCGGGTGACCAGCATCGCGGTGCTCGTCATCGGCTGGCTGTACATCGTGCCGCAGCTGCACGGCGCCGGGCTCACGCTGCTCGTCGTGGCCGGCCTTCCCGAATGGGTGGGCGCGGTGACCGTCGCGGTGCTCGTGGCGGCCGCGGTCGCGGCGGGCGGTATGCGGGCGATCACCTACGTGCAGGCGTTCCAGTACTGGCTCAAGCTCACCGCTCTCCTCGTGCCCGTGGTGTTCATCGCCTTCGCGCTCAGCGGGGGACCGCACGACTTCGATCCGGCGCTCGTCTTCCCCGTCGAGGCCGGTCCCTCCGGCTTCGACGTGTACGAGACGGCCTCGCTCCTGCTCGCGCTGCTGCTGGGCACGATGGGTCTGCCGCACGTGCTGGTGCGGTTCTACACGAGCCCGACCGGGGTGTCTGCCCGCCGCACGACCGTGATCGTGATCGGCATGGTGAGCGCGTTCTATGCGGTGTCGAGCACGATGGGGCTGCTGGCCCGCATCGCCGCTCCCGACCTCGCCGTGCCGGGTGTGGCGGACACGGTGGTGCTGCTGCTGCCCTCGCGGGTCTTCCCCGGGGTGGTCGGGGAGCTGCTGACCGCGCTGATCGTCGCCGGAGCGTTCGCAGCGTTCCTGGCGACCTCGGCCGGACTCGTCGTGTCGCTCGCGGGGGTGATCAGCCAGGACGTGTTCTCGGGCTCGGTGCGCTCGTTCCGCCTGTCGGCGGTGCTCTGCGCCCTGGTGCCGCTCGTGATCGCGCTGCTCACGGCGCCGGCGGGGCTCGGATCGAGCGTCGGCGTGGTGTTCGTGGTGGCGGCGTCGACGCTGTCGCCGGTGGTGCTGCTCGGCGTGTGGTGGCGTGGGCTCACCGCTCGAGGGGCCGTGGCCGGGATGGTGTCGGGCGGATTGGCCGCAGGTCTCGCGCTGCTCGTGCACGCGGCGGTCGGGGGAGTCGGCGTCGCCGCGCCCTACCTCGCGCAGCCGGCCGCCTGGACGATCCCGCTCGCCACGATCGTGACGGTCGTGGTGTCGCTCCTCGACCCGCGGGGGCCGTCGCCACGCACGGAACGCTTCCTCGCGCGGGTGCACACCCCGGAGCGCGGCTGAGTCAGGGCGGGAACGCGCCTGAGTCAGCGGGCTGAGTCAGGGCCGGGGAGTGCGCAGCGTCCAGGCCGGCCACCAGCCGTCAGGGAGACGCGCGAGGAGGTCTTCGGCATCGTCCAGCTCCTCGGCCGGGAACGACGGGTCGGGTTCGCCGCCGCCCGACCGTCCGCCCCCGTCAGGGGTGCGCAGCTCGGTATGCAGCCAGCGTCGCTGCCCGACGGGGAAGACCTCCCTCAGCCCTCCGGCGGCGATCGCGAGCAGGGTCTCCTCGAGCTGGTCGGCGACACTCTCGGCGGTCTCGTCGCAGGCATCGCAGGTGCAACTGGGCGCGTATTCCCGGGTCAGGGCTCCGGACTGTATGAAGACGGATTCGGCCGTCCCGGTGAGGGTGATCTGCGCCCCTGTGGTGGGGCGCAGATGAAAGACGCGTGCCCCCGACTCGTCGGACCGTCGGTCGACATCGACGTCGTACCAGGTCTCGAGGTGGTGGACGAGTGCGTCGACGACCGACATCACGGGGGCGAACCGTTCCGGATGGGTCACCCGTGAGTAGGCGTCTTCCGGAGGCGAGCCACCGGCCCAGCGGGATCCGTAGTGGATGACACGGCCGGACTCGTCGACGAACTCCGGGATCGCGAGCACCGGGCGCGTGAACGGCACCGGGGCGACGACGAAGTCGATGTCCACCTCTTCGCGCCGCAGGGCGTCGAGCTCCTCGGCGTCGCGGTCGGCCTGCGGCCAGGAAGCGAGCATCTCCCGGAACGGCTCGCGCTGTTCCGGGTGCTCGATGATCCCCCTCAGCAGGCCGGCGACCGGGACCGACATCGTCGAGGTACCCACCTCCGGTTCGCTCGTGAAGCGCCACCTCGCCGCCGGATGCGCCACGGCGATCGCGTTGCCCAGGAACCGTTCCGCCGCCTCCGCCGTCTCGGGAACATCGAGGAGTTCGGGATGTGCGGCCACGAAGTCCCACAGTGCGCTGAAGTCGGCGGCGAGGGCGGCGGGGTCCGCGCCGGCATCCCGCGCGAAGGTCTCGAAGAGCTCGAAGCCTTCGACGAATCGCGGGGGCGCGACCGGCTCGGGGCTCGGCCAGATCAGCATGGCGGACATGGCGTCCGGCATCGGCGCGAGCGCGCCGGGAAAGGTGTTCGACGTCGACATCGGGCTAGAGCTTCCGGCTGCGCGGCATGAGCCGTACGTCGGGGAGCGGCGGGGCCGGGATGCGCACGTCGTGACCCTCGACCGCGCCGAAGCGGGGCGATGTCGCTCCCGTCGCGGACTCCGCCTCCCACTCCTCGCGCGCGGCGACGATCTCGTCATGCGAGCGGCCGGCGAAGTTCCACCACATCACGATGTCGTCCTCGAAGGGCTCGCCGCCGAGCATGAACAGCAGTGCACCATCGCGGCTGGCCACCTCGACCTCGTCGCGGGAGTCGCCCAGATAGAGCAGACCATTCCGGTCGAGTGGATGCTCCGCCACCACGGCATCGCCCTCGACGAGCATGAGGGCGTGCTCCCAGTCGGAGCGCAGCGGCAGTCGCACGCGGGAGCCGGGGGCGAGCACGATCTCTGCGCCGACGATCGGAGTGTGCACCGTGGCGGGCGAGCGCACGCCCGCGAACTCGCCGAGCACGACCGTGGCCTCGGCATCCGCTCCATCGTCAGCCGGGAGGGCGACGGAGGGCAGCTCGGTGTGGCGCTCGAACCCGGCCGCGCCGTGGCGGGCGGAATCCGGCAGCACGACCCAGAACTGCAGGGCGTCGAGGGGCACCGGACCCTCGCCGATCGAGTACTCGGAGTGGGAGATGCCGTTCCCGGCCGTCATCAGGTTGAGCTGACCGCGGCGCAGGTCGGCGTCGCTGCCGAGCGAGTCGCGGTGGCGGATCTCGCCGACCAGCGGCCAGGTCACCGTCTGCAGCCCGATGTGCGGATGCGGCTCGACCCGCATCTTCGTGTCGGCGGGCCCGAACCGGTCGAGGAAGCACCAGGCGCCGATCGTCGGCAGGTTGCGGTGCGGCAGTGCCCGCAGCACGTTCATGCCGCGTACCCCGCCGAGCGGCACCTCGCGCGGCTCGAGGATGAGGCGGCGCTGCCCGATCATTCCGCTCGGCCCGTCGGGTCCTCACCCGCGGATCCGGCAGGTCCCGCGGGGGTCTGCGGCCAGCGGATCTCGGCGCCCGGCACCTCGTGCGTCTCGAGGTACTTCGCGATGTAGGGGCAGAGCGGGACGATCGCCTCACCGCGCTCCGCGGCATCCGCCAGCGCGGCGGCCGCGAGCGTGCCCGCCAGCCCCTGGCCCTGGAATGCGGGGTCGACCTCGGTGTGGATGAAGCGGATGCTCCCGGGGCGCAGGTCGAAAGCCGCGAAGCCCGCGAGCACGTCGTCGGAGCGGATCTCGTAGCGCGACTCTTTGTCGTTGCGAGTCACGGTGATGTCGGTCATCGGATGCTCCTTCGAACGGGGTGCCTCCAACCTACGCCCGCCGCGCGGGGTGGGCTCCTGTGGATGAGGCGCCGCCCGCGTCGGCGGGGGTCGTTACGCTGGAGGGATGCCGCAGACTCCCCGTGACCCGTACGCGGATCTGCCGTACGCCGACGAGCCCTACGACGACGGGTGGGAGTCGTCCGCTCCTCCGGAGCCCATGGACTGGGAGCCGCAGGGCTCGGGCTATGAACCGCCGCTCGATTGGGGACAGGGGCCGGTCACTCCGGTGGCCCCGGCTTCCGCCGCCGGCCGTGCAACCGCCGTGCGCCACGCCACCCCGAGCCGCTATCCGACCGCGCGCGAGGCGCTGCACACGGTCTTCGGGTACGACGAGTTCCGCGGCGACCAGGCCGACATCGTCGAGCAGGTCATCTCGGGCGGCGACGCCGTCGTCCTGATGCCCACCGGCGGTGGAAAGAGCATCACCTATCAGGTGCCCGCACTCGTGCGCGAGGGCACGGGGCTCGTCATCAGCCCGCTGATCGCGCTCATGCACGACCAGGTCGACGCGCTGCGGGCCAACGGCGTCAACGCGGCCTACCTCAACTCCACGCAGGCGATCGACGAGCGTCGCGAGGTCGAGCGGGCCTACGTCGCCGGCGAGCTCGACCTCATCTACGTCGCCCCCGAGCGTCTGTCGAACGCGCAGACCACGGCGCTCCTCCAGCGCGGAACGCTCAGCGTGATCGCGATCGACGAGGCGCACTGCGTGTCGCAGTGGGGCCACGACTTCCGCCCCGACTACCTCACCCTCGGCGACCTGGGCGAGCGGTTCCCCGGGGTGCCGCGCATGGCGCTCACAGCCACCGCGACCGCCGCGACGCACAAGGAGATCACCGAGCGGCTGCGCCTCGACACCGCGAAGCACTTCGTCGCGAGCTTCGACCGCCCGAACATCCAGTACCGGATCGTGCCCAAGGTCGACCCGCGCAAGCAGCTGGTCGCCTTCATCAAGGCGCAGACCCCGGCGAGCGACGACGGCGCGCAGCCCGCGGGCATCGTCTACGCGCTCAGCCGCAAGTCGGTCGAGCAGACGGCGACCTATCTCGCCGCGCAGGGTCTCGACGCGCTGCCGTATCACGCGGGTCTTCCCGCCGAGGTGCGGGCGGCCAACCAGGCGCGCTTCCTCCGGGAAGACGGCGTGGTCATGGTCGCGACCATCGCGTTCGGCATGGGCATCGACAAGCCCGACGTGCGCTTCGTCGCGCACATCGACCTGCCGAAATCCGTCGAGGGGTACTACCAGGAGACCGGTCGTGCGGGTCGAGACGGCGAGCCCGCGGTGGCGTGGATGGCATATGGGCTCGGCGACGTCGTGCAACAGCGCCGCCTCATCGACCAGAGCCCCGGCGACCGCACCTTCAAGATGCGGATGGGGCAGCACCTCGACGCCATGCTCGCGCTGTGCGAGACGGTCGAGTGCCGACGACAGAACCTGCTCGGGTACTTCGGCCAGGAGTCGCAGCCCTGCGGCAACTGCGACACCTGCCTCGACGACACCGAGACGTTCGACGGCCTCGTGCCGGCACAGAAGCTGCTCTCGACGATCGTTCGGCTCAAGCGCGAGCGCAACCAGTCGTTCGGCGCCGGGCACCTCATCGACATCCTCCGCGGCGCCTCGACCGAGCGCATCCGACAGCAGGGGCACGACAAGCTCGCAACCTACGGCATCGGCAACGACCTCTCCGACCAGGACTGGCGCAGCGTCGTGCGGCAGCTGCTGGCCCGCGGCATCCTGGTAGCCCAGGGCGACTACGGCACCCTCGCCCCCGGTGAGCAGGCGGCGGGCGTGCTGCGCGGCGAGACCGCCGTGCCGCTGCGCAAAGACACGATCGGGCGTCCGACCTCTTCGTCGCGGGCGCGCAAGGCGAGTGCCGCTGACGCGCTGGATGCCGGTGACCGCGGGCTGTTCGAGGCGCTGCGCGCCTGGCGGGCCGAGACCGCTCGCGAGCAGGGTGTGCCCGCGTACATCGTGTTCGGCGACGCAACGCTGCGTGCGCTCGCCGAGCATCGGCCGGCATCTCTCAAGGATCTCGACGGCATCACGGGCATCGGCGCCAAGAAGCGCGAGGCCTACGGCGAGGGCGTGCTGGCGGTCATCGCCGCCGCCTGACCGACGCGGCCCAATGGCATAGACCCATAGCGTGCGGTCGGGAGAGCGGCAAGAACACCTAAGTACACTGGGTACACAAGAGTTCACAGAAGGGCAGCGATGATCGGCGTGAATCCCTTCCGCCCGACAGCCGGAGCCGAGCCTCCGCAGTTGATCGGTCGTGCCGGGATCCTCGATGAGTTCCGCTACGGGCTCCGCATCCGCTCCGGGGCGCCGGGGCTGCTGACCATCTTCACCGGCGCGCGAGGCATCGGCAAGACCGTCATGCTCGGTGAAGCCGAGGACGCGGCGCTCACTCACGGCTGGATGGTCGTCTCGGAGACCGCGACCCGTGGCTTCCTGGGTCGCATCGGCGAGGCGATGCGCGCCGCCGCAGAAGAACAGGGGCAGGGTCCGGCCGGAAGGCGGATCACCGGTATCGGCGCCGCAGGCTTCTCCATCACGACGCAGCTCCCTCCCGAACAGCAAGCAGGATGGCGACAGGTCGGCGAGAAACTTCTCCGACAGCTCGACGAGAACGGAACCGGGCTGGTCATCACCCTGGATGAGATCCACGGGGCAGACCGGGATGAACTCGCTCAGCTCGCAGCCTCGGTCCAGCATTACATCCGCGATGGTCTCCCGATCGCGCTCCTCTTCGCGGGCCTCCCCGCGGCGGTGTCCGATCTCCTCAACGAGGGGGTCGCGACCTTCCTGCGGCGGGCGGATCGGATCGATCTGCACGCTGCAGCCATCGACGAAGTCGAGAACTCATTCGCAGACATCTTCGCCGTCTGGGACACGCCACTCGATCCTGTGCTGATCAGGGCTGCGGCGGAGTCGACGGGCGGCTATCCGTTTCTGATCCAGCTGATCGGTTATCACCTGTGGCAGGTGGCCGAATCGACGGATCGACCGCTCGGCGCCGAGGACGTCGACCTGGCGCTGTCTGCCGCACACCGCAGAAATGCCCGTGTGGTCATCGAGGCTGCACTGTCCCCTGTCTCCCCGAAGGACCTCGACTTCCTCAGAGCGATGGCCGAAGACGATATCCCTGCGACCGCGGCAGACATCGGCCGTCGCCTCGGTGATAAGAAGAACACGGTCGGCAACTACCGCGCGCGGCTCATCGCTGCGGGCCTGATCCAACCAGCGGGCCACGGTCGCGTCGACTTCGCGATCCCCGGACTGCGGGAACATCTCCGCACTCGTTGAGCCTTTGTCGCGGTCGCCCTGTCGCGAGGCGACAACGGAACGCCGGCATATGCCCGCACGCGGTTGGAGGATGCTCACAGCGGAGTTCGCTCCGGTTTGTCGCAGACCTACCATGGGGACACCCCTACTTCCCTGGAGGAATGCCATGGTCGACGCTGCCGTCCGTCCTTCGACGACACCCGATGAATCGCCCGCGACCGCGCTCGCCCCGCAGCTCGACGTCGCCCGAGTCAACGACGCCCTGATGGGCACCTGGGGCGACGTGCGCCGTCAGGCGCGCGAGATGATCAAGGACTCGGCGTTCTGGCGCAAGGACGAGCTCGGCAAGGACGAGCACCGCGAGCGTGTGCTCAGCCAGCTGCACCTGCTGGTCGAGAACAAGGCCGTGCACCGTGCGTTCCCCAAGTCGCTCGGCGGCGAGGAGAACAACGGCGCCAACATCGCCGGCTTCGAAGAGCTCGTGGTCGCCGACCCCAGCCTGCAGATCAAGTCGGGCGTGCAGTGGGGGCTCTTCGGTTCGGCCGTGCTGCAGCTCGGCACCGCGGAGCACCACGAGAAGTGGCTCCCCGGAATCATGGACCTCTCGATCCCCGGCGCCTTCGCGATGACCGAGATCGGCCACGGCTCGGATGTCGCCGCCGTCGGGACGACCGCGACCTACGACGCGGCGACCGAGGAGTTCGTCATCAACACCCCGTTCCGGGCGGCCACCAAGGAGTACCTCGGCAACGCCGCGCTGCACGGTGTCGCGGCGACCGTCTTCGCGCAGCTGATCACCAACGGCGTGAACCACGGCGTGCACTGCTTCTACGTGCCGCTGCGTGGAGAGGACGGTGTCGACCTCCCCGGCATCGGCCGCGAGGACGACGGTCTCAAGGGCGGCCTCAACGGCATCGACAACGGACGACTCTCGTTCGACCACGTGCGCATCCCGCGCACGAACCTGCTCAACCGGTACGGCGACGTCGCCGCGGACGGCACGTACTCCAGCGCGATCGACAGCCCCGGCCGTCGCTTCTTCACGATGCTCGGCACGCTCGTGCAGGGCCGCGTGTCGCTCGACGGTGCGGCATCCTGGGCCTCCGCACTCGGCCTGCACATCGCGATCACCTACGCCACCCAGCGTCGCCAGTTCGACGGCGCGGATGGGCAGGAGGTCGTGCTCATGGACTACGGCAAGCATCAGCGCCGTCTGTTGCCGCGCCTGGCGACTACGTACGCGCAGATCTTCGCGCACGACGAGTTCCTGCAGAAGTTCGATGGCGTGTTCTCGGGTCGCACCGACACCCCGGCCGACCGCGAAGACCTCGAGACGCTGGCCGCAGCTCTCAAGCCGCTGTCGACCTGGCATGCCCTCGATACGCTGCAGGAGGCCCGCGAGGCCACCGGCGGTGCCGGCTTCATGTTCGAGAACCGCCTGGTGGGCCTGCGCGCCGACCTCGACATCTACGTGACGTTCGAGGGCGACAACAACGTCCTGCTGCAGCTGGTGGGCAAGCGTCTGCTGACCGACTACGCCAAGCAGTTCCAGGGCAAGGATGCCGCGGCGCTCGCCAAGTTCGCGGTCGGGATGACCGCGGGCAAGCTGTTCCACGGCGCCGGACTCCGTCAGCTGGGCCAGGCCGTCTCCGACTTCGGCCAGGTGAGCCGCTCGGTCGAGCGGGGTCTCCGCGAGGAGCAGCAGCACGATCTCCTCGCCGGACGCGTGCAGCAGATGGTGGCCGACATCGCCTCCCGCCTGCGCCCCGGCGCGAAGGACAAGGCCCTCGGTGCCCGCTTGTTCAACGAGAACCAGGCCGAGCTGATCGAAGCCGCTCGTGCGCACGGAGAGCTGCTGCAGTGGGAGGCGTTCACCGACGCCGTGCACCAGATCGACGACGCCGACACCAAGAAGGTGCTCACCTGGCTGCGCGACCTGTTCGGTCTGCAGCTCATCGAGAAGCACCTCGCCTGGCACCTGATCAACGGACGCCTGTCGACCCAGCGCGCCGCAGCCGTGTCGAGCTACATCGACCGGCTGTGCGCGCGGCTGCGCCCCCATGCCCTCGACCTGGTGAACGCGTTCGGCTACGAGCCCGAGCACGTGCGGGCGCCGATCGCGAGCGGCATCGAGAAGCAGCGTCAGGACGAGGCCCGTGCCTACTACGCCGACCTCGCCGCCACCGGCAAGGCCCCGATCCAGGAGAAGGCGCTCAAGAAAAAGCAGCGCTGACCGTTCGCGGTTCCCAATTCAGGAATCCCGCCCCGATTTCGCTTTCGGGGGCGGGATTCCTGCGTTCGGGGTCAGATCTTCCTGAGTAAAGGACGCGGTCAGGCCAGTGCGGTGAGATCCACGCCGCGTTCGGCAGCCAGTGCCTCCAGCTTCTCCGCGGCGTCGGTCTCGACGCACACGCACGCCTGCAACCCCGTTCCGTCCTCGTCGCGCAAGAGGTAGTAGCTGTCCGTGTCGGTGAGTTGCGCTCCGCCGGCATCGAAGAACAGCCATCTCACCCGGATCAGGACGAGTCGGTCGGAGAGATCGCGCCGTTCGAGGAGCTCGAACCCGACAGAGGCCAGACCGAGCCGCTGGTAGATCGGGTACGACTGCCGCAGGCCGTCGATCATGGCGTCGCGGGATTCGAGCACGCCCGAGGAGCGGTCGTTCACGATGGTCCCCGGCGTCGCCCAGAGGCCGGCGGCGGTCTCGGCATCGAACGCGGTCAGGCTGTCCGAATAGCGCGTGAGGTACTCGGAGACCCTGTCGTCAGAAGTGGTCATGGGTGAAGCGTAGGGACTGGTGCACCGAATGCGAGGGGGCTTGACGACGGACGGGAGGCCGCCTCACGCCTCGGGCGTCGGCGGATATGGCGCGGATGCGGGGTCGGGCGTGACTACGGAGGGAGTCGTCGCTGCCTGTGCGCGCACTCGTGTGAGCACGGCCGTGAAGCCGAGGTAGAGGATCGCCGCGGCAGTACCGCCCCCGACGAGGATGAGCCGGGACAACGGGCGGCTCCCTTCCATCGGCAGAAGCGAGAGCGCCGGAAGGAGCACGCGGGGCGCGAACACGAGTGCGCTCACGACGAGGAGAGCGAGCGCAGGCAGCACCAGAGCGAAGCGGGACCACCGGGTGACGAATACGCCGGCGATGATCGCCAACGTTCCGATCAGGACGGCGGCGGCGGCTTCGGGGACGAAATCGAATCGATACTGCTGGAGCGCGACGATGCTGGTTCGGCCGAGACCCCACGACAGCAGCAGCACCCCGGCCAGGAGCAGCACGGGGGCGACGATCAGTCCACCGATGGCGAGACCCGCACCGGTGGCCTCGGGGCGGCGTCGCACCATCGCGAGGACGAGACCCATGGTGCCGAGTACCGGGAGCAGGATCAGGGGGAGTCCGTATGCCAGTCCATCGAGCCACTCGACGGGAAGGATCCCCGCACCGAGGCGGTACGCCTCCAGCAGGAGCGCCGGGAACAGGGAGATGACGAGCGGGACGAGAGCGAGCACCCCGACCGCTATCAGGCCTGCGGAACTCCAGATGCCGGTCATCGCGACCAGCAAGAGGAGCAGGATGCCGACGGCCTGGAGCAGGAACGACATCGCGAACCTGCCGAGGTCGACGTCTTCCAGCGCATACTGACCGTAGGCGAACACCCAACTGCTGCCGCCTGTCGCGATCAGTCCCGCGCCGAACGGCGCGACGACGACGGCGATGATGACGGTGATCAGTCGTGCGGACGTACCCGATCGATGCATCGTGACCTCCCCCTCCGGAGTCGTGCGCCTCACACTACCGGCGCGCCTTTCACGGGTGGAGGGATCCCCCCAGCCGGTGCGTAGGGTGGATCGCGCCACCAGAAGAAGGAGTCCCCGTGACCCGCGTCAACGCCTACGCCGCACCCCGCGAAGCCGCCCCGCTGGAGAAGACCGTCATCGAACGGCGCGAGCTCGGCCCGCTCGACGTGCTGATCGACATCGCGTTCGCCGGCATCTGCCACTCCGACATCCACACCGTGCGCGGCGACTGGGGTCCGCAGAGGTACCCGCTCGCTCCGGGGCACGAGATCACCGGGACGGTCGCCGCGGTGGGTGATGCCGTGACCCGGCACGCGGTCGGCGATCGCGTCGGCGTCGGATGCCTGGTGAACTCGTGCGGCGAGTGCCGCAACTGCCTGCGCGGCGAGGAGCAGTACTGCACCGAGGGTGCGGTGCAGACCTACGGCAGCACGGACCGCGACGGCACCGTCACGCAGGGAGGCTACTCCGAGCAGGTCGTGGTGACCGAGAAGTTCGTCCTGCGCATCCCGGATGCCCTGCCGCTGGATGTCGCCGCGCCCCTGCTGTGCGCCGGCATCACGACCTACTCGCCGCTGCGGCACTGGAACGTCGGTCCCGGCACCCGCGTCGCGGTCGTCGGTCTCGGCGGCCTCGGGCACATGGGTGTGCAGATCGCGCACGCACTGGGCGCCGAGGTGACTGTGCTCTCGCAGACCCTGAACAAGAAGGACGACGGTCTGCGGCTCGGCGCCGACCACTATCGCGCCACGAGCGACCGAGACACCTTCCGCGAGCTGCGCTCCTCGTTCGATGTGATCCTCAACACCGTGAGCGCCGTGATCGATGTGCGCTCGTACCTGAGCCTGCTCGACGTCGGGGGCGCGCTGGTGTGCGTCGGCGCTCCCGCCGAGCCGCTGTCGGTCGGAGTGATGTCGCTGATCGGCGGCCGACGCTCGCTCGCCGGCAGCAACATCGGCGGCATCCGCGAGACGCAGGAGATGCTCGACTTCTGCGCCGAGCACGGCCTCGCCGCGGAGATCGAGGTGATCCCGGCCTCCGAGATCAACGCCGCCTACGAGCGCGTGCTCGCGTCTGACGTGCGGTACCGGTTCGTGATCGACGCGGCCACCTTCGCCGACTGACGTCGGTGGGGGACGATACGTTGACACGATGACCTCTCTTCTCACGGGCCCCGATGCCCGCGACCGCTGCGCCTGGGTGGGCGACGACGTCGAGTACCGCCGCTACCACGACGAGGAGTGGGGTGTGCCTCTGCACGGCGACCGCGCTCTGTTCGAGAAGATGGCGCTCGAGGGCTTCCAGGCCGGACTCTCGTGGATCACGATCCTGCGCAAGCGTCCGCGGTTCCGCGAGGTGTTCGCCGGGTTCGAGCCCGAGGCGGTGTCGGAGTTCGACGAGGCCGATGTCGAGAGACTGATGGTGGATGCCGGCATCATCCGCAACCGCGCCAAGATCCTGGCGACCATCGGCAATGCCCGCCTCGTGCGCGCGATGGCGGAGGGCGAGCTCGACGAGCTGATGTGGTCGTTCGCACCGGCGGCATCCGGCATCCGTCCGGCGTCGTTCGCCGACGTTCCGGCGGTCACGCCGGAGTCGACGGCGATGAGTAAAGAGCTGCGTCGACGCGGGTTCCGTTTCGTCGGGCCGACCACCATGTATGCCCTCATGCAGTCGGCCGGGATGGTCGACGATCACATGGCAGGATGCTGGCGCGCGTAACGGAGGGTGATGGGGATATCTGCCCATCGAGTGATATTCCGCGACGCGGTTAGGATGTACGAGTGCTCAGCGACCAGTCGGGCCTGCGCATGAGTAATCGGAGAGTGTGACCCTGGGGGGGAACCGGGCATGAAGGCCTTGTCATGGATGCGCGCGCGACCCAAGACGCTGGCGTCCGCCGCCGGCGTCACCGTCGGCGTCATCGCCATCACGACCATGGCTTTCACCTATGAGGGGTTCCCGACCACCAAGGTCGACCTGAACGACGGCGGAGTCTGGATCACCAAGACGTCGAGCCTGCTCGTCGGCCACTTCAACAACGAGTCCACGATCCTCGACGGCGGTCTGCGCACCACCAGCGAGAACTACGACATCCTCCAGGCCGCGGCCAACGTGCTCGTCGTCGACCAGAGCGCGTCCACCGTGACCGCGATCGATCCGGCCCGGGTCTCGCTCGGCGACTCCACGATCATCCCCTCGTCGGCCAAGGTCGCGATGGGGGCGAACACCGCGGCCATCCTCGACGAGAAGTCCGGCGACCTCTGGGTCGTACCGGTCAAGGGCATCGCCTCCTTCGAGATCGAGGCGGCCGAGCCGGTCGTCGAACTCGGCGAGAACTCCGACGTCACGGTGGCCGAAGACGGCACCGTCTTCGCCCTCTCCGGAGAACGCGGCGAGGTCGTCACTGTGCCCGTCGACAACGAAGGTGCTCCGGGCGAGACGTCGACCTCGTCGGTCGGCGAGCTCGACCTGTCGGTGCGCCCCACCATCACCGCCGTCGGACGCACGCCTGTCGTGTTCGACGAGGCGGCCGGAGTCGTCACGACGCCGGGAGGCCTCCGCACCGAGGTCGAGGGCGCGACGGATGCCGTGCTGCAGCAGGCGTCGGCCGAGACCGACGCCGTCGCGATCGCCACCCCGACCGCGCTCGTGCGCGTGCCGCTCGACGGCAGCGAACCGGAGCAGACCTCCGCGGGCGGCGAGGGCACGGCTGCGGCTCCGGTCTGGCTCCGCGGCTGCACCTACGGGGCCTGGGCGGGGTCGGCGACCTTCATCCGCGAGTGCCCGGGTGACAGCAACGACGTGAACGCTCCGATCGACGGCGCCGAGGAATCCGCCAGCCTGACGTTCCGCGTCAACCGCGACGTGATCATCCTCAACGACGCGGTGGGCGGCGCCGCCTGGATGGCCAACGAGAGCCTGCAGCGCGTCGACAACTGGAACGACCTGACGCCGCCCGAGGGCGAGACGGAGAACCAGGAGGACTCCACCGAGGAGACGGTCGAGACCACGCTCCCGGAGCGTAGCGAGGAGAACACGCCTCCCATCGCCGAAGACGACTCCTACGGCGTGCGCCCCGGCGCCACGACGCTGCTGCCCGTGCTCGACAACGACAACGACCCCGATGGCGATGTGCTCGTCGCGGCGCTCGCCGAGGCGCAGCCGTCCATCGGCACCGTGCAGCCGATCAACAACGGCGGCTCGCTGCAGATCACCGTCGGCGAGAAGGCCTCCGGCACCGCCAGCTTCACCTACGAGGTCGACGACGGCCGCAAGGGCAAGGACACTGCGGTCGTCTCCCTCGCGGTGCACGACTGGAGTGAGAACGCCGGCCCCACGTCGAAGCGGAAGACCTCGCTCGCGGTCGAGACCGGCGGCACGATCTCGTACAACATCCTCCCGGACTGGATCGATCCCGACGGCGACGACATCTACCTGAAGGAGGTGCTCGCCGCCCCCGGCGACGAGGTCGACTTCAGCAAGGACGGTCAGATCACCTACAAGGCGACCGCGAGCCTGCAGGGGCGCAAAGACGTGCAGGTCACCGTCGCCGACGCGTTCGGAAAGCTCGGCACCGCGACCATCGCCCTCGACGTGCGCCCGCAGGGCTCGACGAACCCCAAGACCAACGCCGACCACGTGATCACACGCGCCGGCGAGCAGGTCACCGTCGCCCCGACCGCGAACGACACCAGCACCTCCCGCGAGCAGCTGCGTCTGAGCCGGGTACTCGACACCCCCGGGGCGACGATCGTCCCGAACACGCCCAACAAGACCTTCTCCTTCATGGCCGAGAAGCCGGGCGTCTACTACGTGCAGTACCAGGTGACGACCGGTCCGAAGAACGGCGAGGGCATCGTCCGCGTCGACGTGATGCCCGAGTCGGAGACCGATCTGCCGCCCATCGCCGTCCGCGACGTGGCACTTCTCCCCACCGGCGGCGACGTGCTGCTGGGCGTGCTCAACAACGACACCGACCCCGCCGGCGGCATCCTCGTCGTGCAGTCGGTGTCACTGGAGCCGAGCAGCGGCATCTCGGTCTCGGTCCTCAACCACGAGACGCTGCGGATCACGGATCAGGGCGCGCTCGAGGAGCAGGTGCGCGTCAAGTACCGCATCTCGAACGGCTCCAAGTCGGCCGAGGGCGAGGTCGTCGTCATCCCGATCCCGGCTCCGGACGAGCTCCTGCAGCCGATCGCCAACCCCGACACGGCCACCGTGCGCGTCGGCGATGTCGTGACGATCCCGGTGCTCGACAACGACACCCACCCCAGCGACGACGTCATGCACGTCGAGCCCGAGCTCATCGAGCCGTTCGTCGACCCCGAAGACGGTGAGGCCTTCGTCTCGCAGGACACCGTGCGCTTCAAGGCAGGCCCCGAGGCCAAGACGGTGTACCTCACGTACGAGGTCGCCGACTCGCGCCAGCAGAAGGCCGCCGGCTACGTCACCATCCAGATCCTCCCCATCGACGAGGAGAACAACGCGGCTCCCCGTCCGCAGGACCTCGTCGCCCGCGCACTCGCCGGCACCGAGGTGAACATCGCGGTGCCGCTCGACGGCATCGACACCGACGGCGACTCCGTCGAGCTGGTCGGCATCGAATCGAGCCCCAGCAAGGGACGCATCACGAACGGTCCGAACTACTTCACCTACGAGGCCTCCGACGGGGCGTCCGGTGTCGACGTGTTCAAGTACCGCGTGCGCGATCGGCTCGGAGCAGAGGGCATCGCGACCATCCGCGTCGGCATCGCCCCGGCCGAGCAGATCAACCAGCCCCCGTACGCGGTGAAGGATGCGGTGGTCGTGCGACCGGGCCGCGAGATCGCCGTGCCCGTCCTCGCGAACGACTCCGACCCCGAGGGCGACAAGGTCTCGCTCCTCAAAGACGGCCTCGAGCTCCCGGAGGGCTTGGAGGCGCGTGTCTCCGGCGACCGGGTGCTCGTGCAGGCACCGAACGGCCCGACCGAGACCTCGCTGCAGTACACCGCCGTCGACGCCCGCGGGGCCGAGGCGACGGCGACCCTGCAGATCACGGTCGACGAAGACGTTCCGCTGCGCGCGCCGGTCGCGCGCGACGACCGGCTGCAGCCGGTGGATCTGAAGGACGGTGGCCTGAGCGCCGACCTCGACATCCTCGCCAACGACGAGGACCCCGACGGCACCACCGACAGCCTCGCCGTCGCGATCGGCGAGGGCGGCACGCAGCTCGAGAACGGCAAGGTGCGCGTCACCGTCACCGACGAGCTGCAGCTGATCCGCTACACGCTCACCGACCGCGACGACCTGCAGGCATCGGCGTTCATCTTCGTGCCCTCGCGCGCCGACCTGCGCCCGACGCTCACCTCGACGAAGCCGCTCGAGGTCGTCAGCGGCGAGACCGAAGAGGTTCCGCTGTCGAAGTACGTCACCGTCGCCGGCGGTGGTGACGTGGTGATCACCGAGAAGGCGAAGATCAGCGCGAACCACGCCGACGGCTCCGACCTGCTCAAGGACGCGAAGACCCTCGTCTACACCTCGGCCACGGGCTTCTTCGGACCGGATTCCCTCACCTTCGAGGTGACCGACGGCGATGGGCCGGACGACCCCGAGGGGCGCAAGGCCACGCTCAGTATCCCGATCAACGTGCTGCCGCCCGAGAACCAGCAGCCCACCTTCATCCAGGGGCAGGTCAACGTCGCCCCCGGCGAGCCGGCGACCTCGCTCGACCTGGCCGCTCTCACCGACGACCCCGACCCCGAAGACGAGGGCAAGCACGACTACTCCCTCGTCGGCGGCGAAGAGAAGGGCATCTCCGCCAGCATCGACGGTGACGACAAGCTCGTCGTCGAGGCCGCATCGAATGCCAAGAAGGGCACCACGGTCACGCTCAAGATCCGCGTCTCCGACGGCACGACCGAACCGGTCGAGGGCACGGTCGCGGTCTTGGTCACGGCGTCGACGAGGTCGATGCCGGCGGCGAACACCGACACGGTCGCCGAAGCGGATGCGGGCAAGACCATCACGGTGCCCGCTCTCGCGAACGACTACAACCCGTTCCCCGAGACGCCGCTGAAGATCGTGACCGCAGTCGCGGAGTCGGGTTCCGGCGAGGTCACCTTCACCGACAGCGAGGTCACCGTCACCCCGAACGAGTCGTTCGTGGGAACGCTCGTCGTCCGCTACCGCATCCAGGATGCGACCGAGGATGCCGACCGCGAGGTCAACGGCCAGATCGTGGTCACCGTGCAGGATGTGCCGGATGCGCCAGGCGTCCCGGTCATCGCGAGCGTGCAGGACCGCACGGTCGTGGTGTCGTTCTCGGCGCCCTCGAACAACGGTGCCGAGATCTCGAAGTACACCGTGAAGTCGGTCGGTGGCAGCTCGTACACCAAGGAGTGCCAGTCGACCACCTGCACGCTCGACGGCCTCACCAACAACGTCGAGTACACGTTCCAGGTGACCGCGACCAACCGCGTCGGCGAGTCCGAGCCGTCTGCCCTGTCGGCACCGGCACGCCCCGACGCACGTCCGGACACCCCGAACCCGCCGACCCTGAAGTTCGGCGACAAGTCGCTCCAGGTGTCGTGGGTCACCCCGACCACACCGGGCTCTCCCGTCGACCGGTACACGCTCGAGATCTCGCCCGCGCCGCCCTCCGGCGTGACGCAGAAGGAGGTCACGGGCAACTCGATCACGTGGGAGGGGCTGGAGAACGGCTCGGACTACCAGGTGAAGGTGCAGGCGCACAACAAGGCGCCCGACCCCTCCAGCTGGAGCGGCTGGTCGGCCTCCGAGATTCCGGCCGGGCCCCCGCTGGCCCCGGCAGCCCCGACGACGGTCGAGCTCTCGCCCGTCGGATCCCAGGCGCAGATGCAGGTGAACTGGGCGGCGCCGGACAAGAACGGCGACGCGATCCGCGGCTACCGGCTCGAAGTGCTGCGCGGCGGCGCGGTCGTGCGCACCATCACCCCCGGCCCCGAGGCGACGAGCCAGGCGGTCGTCGTCGACACCTCGGAGACGGCGTACACCTACCGCATCCAGGCCTATAACAAGGCGGGCTGGGGCGACATGAGCGCCCCGTCGGCACCCCGCCGCGGCGTGATCGCCCCCGGAGCGCCGACGAGCCTGAAGGTTACCCAGGAAGCCGACAGCGCACTGGTCATCGACTACCGCGCGGGATCGACCGGCGGCGCGAAGTCCGGCGAGATCACCCACCAGTTCCGGCTGGACGGCGGCGGCTGGAACACGGTGCCCGGCAACAAGACCATCGGCGGCCTCGCGAACGGTCGCGACTACACCGTCGAGGTGCGCGCGGTCGCGAACGTCGACGGCTCGACCTATGCCGGTGCCGTGTCGAACGCGGCGAGAGGCAACCCCCACGGGAAGCCGTTCGCGCCGGCCGTGAGCGCGGAGTCGCTCGCGAGCCAGGTGCGCCTGAACTGGAATGCGAACGGCTCAGGCAACGGCCGCAGCATCGACACCGTGCAGGTCAGCATCGACGGGGGCGGATGGCAGGGCGTCGCGGCGTCGGGCTACGTCGATGTGGGCACATACAGCGAGTACCACACCATCAAGGCGCGTGCGAGGGACACCACGGGCACCTGGTCGGATGAGAGCGGCACGGCGGGGAACACCGCGCAGGCGCAGCCGCAGCCGCGTTGGTGGGCCTCGCAGGGAGTCGACTCCCGCAACTGCAGTCCCGACACGTGCTACTACCTGAACCTGAACACGGCGAACGTGCCCGCGGGAACGTACATGATCCGCTGCCTCGACAACGGTCAGCCGTACCGCTCAGCCAACGGGCAGGTCTCGTCCTACAACCGGTACACCGTGCCGGCCAACGGCACGATCCAGCTCTCCTGCTGGCACGGCGGCATGGGCAGGACGCTGCAGGCCGACATCCAGGGCCTCGGCGCGTCCGAGGGCACCAGCTGGCCATAGGCCACCGCTCCCGTCACACGATTTCCCCTACGACAAGGAACCCCACACTCATGACAATGACCCCCGAGCAGGCCGCCTGGTTCCAGGGCACCTTCCAGCGACTGGTCGAGAACATCGACAAGGCGGTGCAGGGCAAGAAGGAGATCGTCGGTCTCGTGATGGCGTCGATGCTCGCCGAGGGCCACGTGCTCCTCGAGGATGCGCCCGGCACCGGCAAGACGAGCCTCGCCAAGGCGCTCGCGGCGACCGTGCAGGGCACCAGCGCGCGCATCCAGTTCACGCCAGACCTGCTGCCGTCCGACGTCACGGGTGTGACGATCTACGACCAGCAGTCGCACCGGTTCGAGTTCCACAAGGGACCGATCTTCGCGTCGATCGTGCTGGCCGACGAGATCAACCGTGCCTCGCCGAAGACGCAGTCGGCGCTGCTCGAGGTCATGGAGGAGTCGCGGGTCACGGTCGACGGCGTCACGCACGAGGCCGGTCGCCCGTTCCTCGTCATCGCCACGCAGAACCCGATCGAGCAGGCGGGAACCTACAAGCTCCCCGAGGCCCAGCTCGACCGCTTCCTGATCAAGACGTCGATCGGGTACCCCGACCTCGCGGTCACGGAGAGCATCCTCGCCGGAGCATCCGACCGCAACCCGTCGGCCGGCCTCTCGGCGATCATCACCACGAGCGCCGTCGCCGACATGGCCGACCTCGCTGCGACCGTGCACGTCGAGCCGGCCGTGCTGCGCTATGTGGCGGAGCTTGCCGAGGCGACCCGTGAAGACGGCGCGATCCGCCTGGGCGTCTCGGTGCGTGGTGCGATCGCGATGATCCGCATCGCCAAGGTGTGGGCCGCCGCGCAGGGCCGCCACTTCGTGCTGCCCGACGACATCAAGGCCCTCGCGCGGCCGGTGTGGCAGCACCGTCTGCTGCTCGACGCCGAGGCGGAGTTCGCCGGCACGAGCAGCGACACCGTCATCGCCCGCGTGCTCGACGGCGTTGCGGCACCCCAGGCCCGAGCAGCGGCCTGATGACCGCGGAGGCTCTTCAGGCGGCGCCGCCGCAGACGGAACGCGACGCCGGATGGCGTGACATCGCGGCCGTCATCGGCGCGCGCGTGCTGACGCGCCTCCGGAAGATCACCGCGGCGATCCGCCCGCTGGCCTGGGTGCTGATGGCCATCGCCGTCGGCTTCTGGGTGATCGGGCAGATCGCCGGCTGGTCGGAGTTCACGATCGCCGCGGTCGTGATCGCGATCGCCGTGGGCGTGTGCGCGCTGTTCCTGATCGGCCGCACCGCCTACGACGTCTCGCTCGACCTCGCCCGCACCCGCGTGGTCGTGGGGGAGCGCGCAGTCGGCGCCCTCACCCTGACCAACCGCGGCAGCAGGGCCATCCTGCCCTCGCGCGTCGTGCTCCCCGTCGGCTCCGGCCGCGGTGAGTTCGGCATCCAGCGGCTCGCACCGGGGGAGGAGGCGGAGGAGCTCTTCGCCATCCCCACCCAGCGACGCGGCGTGGTCAAGGTCGGTCCGGTGAGCGTCGTCCGCGGCGACCCGCTGGGTCTCTTCGAGCGCGCGCACCGCCGTGACGATCCGGTCGACCTGTTCGTGCACCCGCGCACCGTGCTGTTCGACGGCCAGTCGCTCGGCTACCTGCGCGACCTCGAGGGGCTTCCGGCTGCCGACCTCTCCCGCGACGACGTCTCCTTCCACGCGCTCCTGGAATACCAGCCCGGCGACGACCTGCGTCACGTGCACTGGAAGTCCACCGCCCGGACGGGCACGATGATGGTCCGTCAGTACGAGGAGACCCGTCGCTCGCACTTCGTGATCGGTCTGTCCCGCTCCCTCAACGACTACGCCACGGCCGACGACTTCGAGCTCGGCATCTCGGCCGCGGGCTCGATCGGCCTTCGCGCCCTCCGCGACTCGCAGCGCGTCGACGTGCGCGTGCAGGGCCGCGAGCTGCCCGCCGGCACCGGCAAGCAGCTGCTCGACTCCCTCGCCGCCGTCGAGAACAGCAAGGCGAAGGAGGGCGGTATCGCCGACCTCGCCGGCATCGTCTCGGCGACCATGCCGCTCGCCAGCGTGGTGGTGCTCGTGTGCGGCTCCCGCGTGCCCTCCGACGACCTCCGCCTCGCCTGCTCGCGCCTGCCCTTCGGCGCCAAGGTGCTCGCCATCGTGACCGACACGACCGCGACCGCACCGACGCTGCGGCGCATCGGCGATGCCGACGTCGTCACGGTCGGCGCCCTCGAACAGGTCCCCCTCGCTCTGCAGAAGGTGCTCGCATGACCGCGCCCGCCACCGCGTCCGCCACGTTGACCCCGCGCCGCTGGATCCTCGATCTCGGAGCGACCGCGCTCCTGGTCGCGACGTCGATGGTCGGGTTCTGGCCGACCTTCGCGGGGCCCTCGTTCCTCCCCGCCGTCATCGGCGGCATCCTGCTCGGCCTCGCGATCGCGGCCGTCGCCACGTGGCGTCGCTGGGGCATCCTGATCATCGCGGGACTCACCGTCGCCGCGTACTTCGTGTTCGGCGCGGCGTTCGCGCTGCCGCAGACCGCGATCCTCGGATTCATCCCCACGCTCGAGACGCTGCAGAAGCTCGCGTTGGGCACGGTCACCGCCTGGAAGCAGATGCTCACCACGGTCGCTCCCGTGGCGGCGGCCGACGGGCACCTGATCGTCCCGTTCCTGCTGGCGCTCGTGGTGACCACGCTGACCGCCTCGCTCGCACTGCGTCTGTCGCAGGTCGCGTGGGCGCTGCTGCCGGCCGGCGTACTGCTCATGCTCGTGATCGCGCTGGGCACCCCGGAGCCGGCCTTCCCCCTCGTGCAGGGGCTCGTGTTCGCCGTGGTGAGCATGTCGTGGCTGGCACTGCGTCAGCTCTGGGCGCCGCAGAACATGGCCGTCTCGGTGAGCGAGCTCGACCCGTCCCGCGCGTCGCACATGCGCACCCGGCGCCTGCTGGCCGGAGTCGCCGTGCTGGCCGTCGCGGGTGGAGCGGGCGTCGCCACGGCCGCGGTCGCGACCCCCGCGCAGCCGAGGCACGTGTTCCGTGACGTCATCATCCCGCCGTTCGACATCCGCGACTACCCGAGCCCGCTGCAGGCCTTCCGCAAGAACGTGCGCGATGAGGCCGAGGAGACGCTCTTCACCGTGCAGGGTCTGCCCAAGGGCGCCCGCATCCGCACGGCCGTGATGGACCAGTTCGACGGCATGGTCTACAACGTCACCGACGGCGGTCCGACGTCGTCGAGCGCGTTCGCTCCGCTGCGGTCGAACATGGCCCCGGAGGCCGAGGGCGTGCCCGTCACGCTGAAGTTCGAGATCGACGAGTATCGCGGCGTGTGGATGCCGACGGCCGGCGAGCTGTCGGAGATCCGGTTCGACGGCGACCGCGCCGAGGACCTGCGCCGCGGCACCTTCGTCAACACGGTGACCGGCACGGCCGTGGCCACCCCGAAGCTGACCGGGGGCGACGAGTACGCGGTCGACGCGGTGATGCCGAGCGAGCCCGACGACGAGCAGCTGGCAGAGGTGGCGTTCGGCAAGGTGTCGATGCCGAAGCCCAGCAACGTGCCGGAAGAGCTGACCTCGCTG
The DNA here is from genome assembly GCF_018613945.1 of Microbacterium sp. ISL-59. NCBI lineage: Bacteria > Bacillati > Actinomycetota > Actinomycetes > Micrococcales > Microbacteriaceae > Microbacterium > Microbacterium sp. ISL-59. The sequence goes on along the minus strand of NZ_JAGGPG010000002.1, from coordinate 618,549 downwards.
GCCGCCGAGACCGTGGCGGGTGCCGAGACGCCGATCGAGCAGGTGCGGGCGCTCGAGACCTTCCTCTCCGAGGGCGGCTTCTTCAGCCACGGCCTCGAGGGCGAGGTGCTGTCGCGTGCCGGCCACACTGCCGAGCGCATCTCGACGCTCGTCGGCGCCGACCAGATGATCGGCGACGACGAGCAGTACGCCGTGGCGATGGCCCTGCTTGCCGGGCAGCTCGACATCCCCGCCCGCGTCGTCATGGGGTACTACCCCGACGAGGAGCAGGCGGGAGAAGCGGTCTTCACCGCCACCGGCGACAACGTGCACGCCTGGGTCGAGGTCAACTTCGAGGGCGTCGGCTGGATGACGTTCAACCCGACCCCGCCCGAGGACCAGGTCCCCAACGACCAGAACACCAAGCCCCGCGTCGACCCGAAACCGCAGGTGCTGCAGCCGCCGCCCCCGCCGCAGGAGCCGGTCGACCTGCCGCCGACGCTGCCCGACGACCGCGAGTCGGAGGACGAGAGCCTGAACCTCGCCGGCATCATCGGCGCGATCCTGCTCATCGGCGGGATCTCGCTCGCGGTGATCGCCGTGCTCGCCTCGCCGTTCATCGTGATCGGCGCATGGAAGGCCGCCAAGCGCCGTTCCCGTCGCGCCGCCGCCCGTACCTCCGACCGCATCAGCGGCGGCTGGGACGAGCTGACCGACCGCGCCGTCGACTACGGAGCGCGCCTGGCCCCCGGCGGCACCCGCATCGAAGAGGCCGCCGTCGTGGCGTCTTCCCTGACTGTCCCGCAGGTCACCGAGCTGGCCGAGCGCGCCGACGCCGAGGTGTTCGGTCCTGCCGAGCCCAGCCCGCAGGACGTGGAGTCGTTCTGGCACGAGGTCGATGAGATCGTCGGCGGACTCGGCAAGGAGGCCGGCTTCTGGAAGCGCGTCAAGGCGCGACTGAGCGTGCGGTCCCTGGTCGGCGGCACCGCGGTCTCGAACGGCCTGCAGAATCTGAAGGAAGCGGCCGCCGCGCGCGTTCGTCGCGAACCTGGCACCATCAAGAACAGCACGACGACTTCGTCCTCCGAGAGTGAGACCCCATGACGCAGCCAGCGCTCGATCAGATCGCGCCGATCTCCCGTCGCGCGGTCGCCTACGTCATCGACGCCCTGATCGCCGGCGGACTCGGCCTCCTTCTCGGCGGTGGCCTGCTGCTCGCCTCGATGCTCTCGGGCGGACTCGAGGCCTCGATCACCGTGCTGCTCATCGGCGGCCCCGTCGTGAGCCTGGTGCTGCTCGCCTGGTTCATCGTGTACACCGTCATGCAGGCGGGAAGGGGCTCGATCGGGATGCGGGCGAAGGGGCTGCGCCTGGTCTCCGCCGCCGACGGAGAGCCCCTCGGGTTCGGACGCACGCTGCTCCGCAACATCATCTTCGGCCTCGCCGGAGCCATCGTCGTCGGATACTTCAGCCCGCTGTTCGACGGCTCGGGCCGCTTCCAGGGATGGCATGACAAGGTCGCGTCGTCGCTGATGCTCGATGCCACGGTGCCGGCACCGGTACCCGTCGTCGAGGAGGCACCGGTGCCCGAGGCACCGCCGCTCCTGCCGGCACCGTCGTTCGAGCGCCTTCCTCCGGCACCGATGCCGGGATTCGCTCCGGCGGTGCATCCCGCACCGGCACCCGCGCAGGCCGCGGAGCCGACCCCGCCCGCTGCTCCGGCGCCGGTCGCCCGGAGCTACACGGCCCCGGTGCAGGACTCGGGCATGATCGCCTATGTCCCCGGTGTCACCCAGCCCTCCTCGCCCGCGAAGGCTCCTGCGCCGGCAGCCCCGGTCGCTCCGGCAGCTCCTGCCGTCGCGAGCGCTCCGCCCGCACCGGTCGCTGCTGCGCCCGCACCGGTCGCGGCTCCGCCCGCACCGCCGGCGCCCGTCGCCGCCCCTCCGATTCCCCCCGCACCCGCACCCGCGGCACCGCCCGTGCCGCCCGCGCCGGTGACGCAGGCAGCACCGCCGGCACCGCCTGTCCTTCCGACCGCACCCGCCGCCGCAGCACCGACTGCCTCCGCACCCGTGACGGCCGACGATGACCTCGAAGAGACCCGCATCAGCATCCCGGGTCACCGACTGGTGTTCACGTGGGACGACGGGACGCGCATCCCCGTCTCGCGTCGCACGGTGTTCGGGCGCAACCCCGCTCCGGAAGAGGGCGTCGTGGTCGTGCCCGTGCGCGACGAGACCCTCTCGCTGTCGAAGACGCATTTCGAGGCCGCGGCCGAGACCTCGGGCGGCTGGATCCTCGACCGTCACTCCACAAACGGGCTGACCCTCGTGCGCGAGGGCCAGCGCATCTCCTGCCCCGCAGGCCAGCGCGTGCCGATCAAGCTCGGCGACGTGATCGAGATCGGCGACCGCGTCGTCATGGTCGGAGGATACGCATGACCCGTCCGCTCATCGTCGCCACGGGCGCCGCGACCCATTCGGGCCTGCGCCGCCCGCTCAACGAGGACTCGTACATGGCGAGCCCGCCGCTGTTCCTCGTCGCCGACGGCATGGGCGGGCACGAGGCGGGCGAGCGCGCGAGCGCGACCGTCATCGACGAGTTCGCGCGCTACATCGGCCGGGTCGACCTCGAGCTGGAGGATCTACTCGAGGCGCTGGCCCGGGCCCGGTCGGCCGTCGAAGCCCTGTCCACCGACGGCAGCGGCCGGGCGGGCACCACGCTGAGCGGCGTCGTCGTCGCCTCGGTCGAGGGGATGGGCTACTGGCTCACCGTGAACATCGGCGACTCGCGCACCTACCGCCTCGCCGACGGCGAGCTCGAGCAGATCAGCGTCGACCACTCGGTCGTGCAGGAACTCATCGAATCGGGTGAGCTCACCGCCGCGGAGGCGGCCACGGATCGTCGTCGCAACATCATCACGCGGGCGATCGGCGCCAGCAGCACCGGCGACGCCGACTACTGGCTCTTCCCGGCAGAGCTCGGCGATCGGATGCTCATCTGCTCCGACGGTCTGACTACCGAGGTGTCCGACGAGCGGATCACGCAGATCCTGGCCGCCGAGCCCGACCCGCAGCGGGCGGCCGACATTCTGGTCGACGAGGCCGTGCAGGCGGGCGGTCGCGACAACATCACCGTGGTCATCGTCGATGCCGTGTCGGTGGCGGCGCGCCGGGGGGCGCTCCTCCAGGCCGACGACGTCGACGCCGACACGCGTCCACGAGAAGCCGCAGCAGGAGGGGTTCGCTGATGCAGACGATCTACCGACCGGGACAGTGGTACCTGATCGTGATTCCGGGCGCCCTGGTGGCGCTGCCACCCGACGCGACGGGTGAGACGGTCGCCGCGCTGTGGGATCGGCTGCCGCGCGAGCGGAGCCTCGCCACGGTCATCGACGTGCTCACGACGCAGGCGGGCGGTTCGTTCGCCGACATGCCGCCGTTCGTCGCGGCCGTACTGGAGGGCACCGACGCCAGGGTGGCCGTGCGCGGCTCGCTCGCCGTGCGGGTCACCGGCGCGGATGCCGAGGCGCAGACGTTCTCCGGCGCCGACGTCACCACGTGGAGCGAGCGCTTCGTTCCGGGGGTCTCGAAGGTGGAGATCACGGTCGACGAGGGCGGCTCCGGATCCGCGCTTCCCGTGCAGAGCGGCATCGTCCTCGCGGCAGCCGTGAGCGCCGACATCGAGCCGGCCGACGCCGAGGCGATCTCGGTCGCCGCGGGCCCCGCGCCCGTGCTCGATCCGGCGTCCGCACCGGCGTCCGTGCCCTCCGTCGTCCCTGCACCTCCGGCTCCGGTGGCCGGCACCTCGGTGCCGCTGCCGCCGCCTCCCGGGGTCGGGGCCGTGCCCGCGGTATCGGTGCCGGCGCCCGACGCCGCATCCGATCTGCCCACCGTGCCCCCGAGCGCCGACGACGAGACACCGGATGCCGACTCCGATGCCGATTCCGAAGCCGCGGCAGAGGTCGCCGACGCCGACATGATCGAGTCGACGCTGGTGCCGGGGGAGTCGACGTTCGCTCCGCCCGTCGACGAGTTCGACCACCTGTGGGGCGCGACCGTGCACACGCCGATCGAGGCCGCCGCGGTCCGCCCGAGCGAGGAGCCGGAGACGCCCGCCGTCGACGCCGGCCCCGCGACCGGCGATCACGACGGGGCGACGATCTCGGCCGAAGAACTCCGCAGTCTGCGGCAGAGCGCCCCCGCGGCGCCCGAGGCTCCGACGGAGGTCATCCCGGTGGCCGCTGCGGCCCCGGCATCCACGGGGCGCATCCGGGTGTCGTCGGGGCAGGTCGTGGCCCTCGACCGGACGGTCATCATCGGACGCCGACCGCGCTCCACCCGCGCGAGCGGGGCGAACCTGCCGCATCTGATCGCGGTGGACAGCCCGCAGCAGGACATCTCGCGCAGTCACCTCGAGATCCGTCCGGAGGGTGACACGGTCGTGGTCATCGACCTGCACACCACGAACGGCTCGACGCTGCTGCGTCCCGGCGCCGACCCCATGCGCCTGCACCCCGGTGAGCAGACTCTCGTCCTGTCCGGGGATGTGGTGGACCTCGGCGACGGGGTGACCGTCGCGTTCGAGGACCTGCCGTGAACCGACGCCCCTCGCCGCCGCCCGCGCTGCCCGGCTTCACCTATGTGGAGCCGCTGGGCACGGGTGGGTTCGCCGACGTGTTCCTGTATGAGCAGGAGATGCCGCGACGTCGCGTCGCGGTGAAGGTGCTGCTCGCCGACCGCATCTCCAGCGGTGCGGCGCAGGAGTTCGCCGACGAGGCGAACGTCATGGCGATGCTGTCGACGCATCCGGCGATCGTCACGATCTACCAGGCGGGCGTCGCCGGCGACGGCCGTCCGTACCTGGTGATGGAGTACTGCCCGCGGCCGAACCTGCAGATCCGCTCCCGCAAGGAGCCGTTCTCGGTGGCCGAGGCGCTGCGCGTCGGCATCCAGGTGGCCGGAGCGGTCGAGACCGCCCACCGTGCCGGGGTGCTGCACCGCGACATCAAGCCGGCGAACATCCTCGTCACCGAGTACAACCGTCCGGCGCTGACCGACTTCGGCATCGCCTCGACGACCGGTGCGACCGGTGAGTCCTCCGGGATGTCGATCCCGTGGTCGCCGCCGGAGTCGTTCGCCGAGCCGCCGCAGAGCGGTCCTCGTACCGACGTCTGGGCGCTCGGTGCCACGCTGTACACGCTGCTGGCCGGACGCTCCCCGTTCGAGCGGCCGGGTGAGCGCAACTCCAGCGCCGACCTGATCGAGCGCATCGAACGCGCCGCCCTGCCGAATCTGGCCCGCCCCGATTCGCCCGACAGCCTGCAGCGTCTGCTCGACCGCGCGATGGCGAAGAACCCCGACGACCGCTTCCCGAGCGCCGTCGCCTTCGCCCGCGCGCTGCAGAAGGTGCAGATCGAGCTCTCGCACTCGGTGACGCCGATCGACATCGTCGACGATCACCCGCCGGCGGAGGATCTGGAGGATGACGGCGACGGTCTCACCCGCGTGCGGGAGATCGTCAGCATCGATCCGGGGATGCAGAGCGCGACGCGCCCGTCGGCGATGACGCAGCCGAAGGGTCCGTCGGTCGTGGTGCCCGACGCTCCGCGCTTCGAGATGCCGCCGCGTCCCGAGCCGGCCGTCGAGCAGACGCAGCGTCGCCGGGAGGCGGAGCGAACCGCGCCGGGTGCGACTCCGCCGCCGATCGCCCCTGTCATGCCCGATCGCGACGACCGCACCATCGTGCGGCCGCCGCAGGTCGTGCAGCCGCAGGCGCCGGTCGCGACGCCCCGGATCGAGCCGGCGCCGGCCGCCGCACCCGCCCCGGTCGCCGAGGCGGCCGACCACCCGCAGCGCAGCCGCAGGGGACTGTGGATCACTCTGGCCGCCGTGGCGGCCGTCGTCGTGGTCGTCGGCGGGATCTTCGGCCTGAACGCCCTGGTCGCGAACCTCGGCACCGAGCCCCAGCCCGAGGCCACTGCACAGGAGGTCGACCCGCAGGACCCGGTGTCCGACGCCGTACCCAAGGTCACCGAGCTCACCGGCACGCGGCAGGGCGACCAGGTGACCTTCACGTGGACGAACCCCGATCCGGTCGAGGACGACAGCTTCATCTGGTCCGAGACGGGTGGTGCGGCAGACGGCGCCGTCCGGCAGGCGCCCGACGAGACGGTCACGTTCACCCCCGCGTCGTCGGGCGAGGTGTGCATCGAGGTGATGCTGCGTCGCGGCGACGGACGCGCCTCCGAACCCGCCACGGGGTGCGTCGGATGACCGCGCCCGCGGCAGTCACCGTCGAGTTCGCGGGGGAGTACTTCCCGATCGAACCGGGGAGCCGCTTCATCGTCGGGCGCGAGGGAGACCTCGAACTCGACGACAACCTCTTCCTGCATCGCCACTTCCTCGAGATCAGCGACGGCGAGGGGCTCTGGTGGCTCGCGAACGTCGGCACGCGTCTCACCGCGACCGTGACCGATTCGGCGGGCGGCGTGCAGGCATGGCTCGCCCCCGGTGCACGGCTGCCCCTGGTGTTCGAGACCACGACGATCGTGTTCAGCGCCGGTCCCACCACGTACGAGCTGGTGCTGCATGCCGCCGAGCCGACGTTCCGCGCCACCAAGCGCGAGCACGACGACGGCGGAGCCTCGACCATCGGCGATGTGCCGCTGACGCTGAGTCAGAAGCTGCTGATCCTCGCACTGGCCGAGCCGCAGCTGCGTCGCGACGGCACCGGCATGAGCGAGATCCCGTCGTCGGCCAAGGCTGCGGAACGGCTCGGCTGGACGGTCACCCGCTTCAACCGCAAACTCGACAACGTATGCGACAAGTTCGACCGCATCGGCGTGCCGGGCATGCGCGGTGGTCAGCGCAGCTTCGCGACCAACCGGCGCGCGCGCCTGGTCGAGCACGTCATCGCCTCACGGCTGGTGAGCAAAGACGACCTCCCGCTGCTGGATGCCCCGCAGCCGAGTGAGGCAGAGGGAGAGAACGAGTGAAGGTACGGCTGACCCTGCTCCGTCAGGGCGCGGCATCCAGCGATATCGAGGTCACCGCCGAGAACACGGCGACGATCGGCGAGATCGCCGCGATGATCGTCCGGGCGGATCCGCTCGGATCCTTCGCCACCGCTGATCCGACCGCGGTGACGCTCGAGGCGTACAGCTCGGTGGTCGCCGGCTCCGGTGACCTGCTCGCGCCGGAGTCGACCTTCGCGCACGTCGGTCTCGCTCACGGAGCGACCGTCCGTGTGGTCCCCGCCACCTACCAGCAGCGCCCGGTGATCGGTCGCATGGAGGTCGGCACGGGGCCGGGAGCGCGATCGATCGCGCTCACCCGCGGCACGATCGTGCTCGGTCGAGACGACTCGTGCGACGTCGTGATCGACGATCCGCTGGTGTCCAAGCGGCATGCGCGGCTCGAGATCGGCGATCGCGTCGAGATGATCGACCTGAACTCCGCCAACGGCATCCTGATCGACGGGGCCTCGGTCGTGCGTCTGGTCGCCGCCGAGGGGGAGCTCGCCGTCGTGATCGGCGACACCCCGATCACGGTCAAGGTCGAGGCCGATGCCGCAGCGCCCTCGCCGGCCGTCGCCTCGATCCGCCAGGTCGAGTTCGTGCGATCGCCGCGCGTCGAGGAACGGTACCTCGGTGAAGAGCTCGACGGCACGGATCTGCCGGTCCCCGCGCGCAAGCAGCCGTTCCCGATGCTCGCACTGGTCGCCCCGGTGCTCATGGGTGGTGCGATGTTCGCCTTCACCCAGAGCCCCATGTCGCTGATGTTCGTGGCCCTGTCGCCGCTGCTCATGATCGGCACCTGGGTCACGACGAGGAACCAGAACAAGCAGGAGCTCGAAGAGGACAAGAAGCGGTTCGAGGAGCAGCTGGAGCGCCTGGACGCCCGACTGCAGAGCGAGCGCGAACGCGAGATCGACGTGCGTCGCCGCGAGGTTCCGCTGCTGCGCGAGGTCAGCGACGCCGCGCTCGCGGCCGGATCCACCATCTGGACGCGTCGTGCCGAGCACTGGTCGTTCCTGCACGTGCGGCTCGGCATCGGCGACACCGGCTCCCGCAGTTCCGTGAAGGATTCCAACGGCCGGGATCGTGCGATCCCCGAGTACGTGGAGAAGCTCGACGCGGTGATCGATTCCACCAGGATCGTGCCGCAGGTGCCGATCCTCGAAGACCTCAAAGACGTCGGCGCGCTCGGCATCGCCGGCCTCGGCGGCCGTTCCACGGGCTACGCCAGAGCGCTGCTCGCGCAGATCGCCGGCCTGCACGCGCCCGGCGATCTCGGCGTCGTCGGTCTGTGGGGTCCGCGCTGGGGTGCGCAGCTCGCCGACGCGAAGTGGCTGCCGCACGCCTGGTCGGCACAGGCCGTTCTCGGCGTGCAGCCGATCGGCGACGGCCCGTCGTCGGCCGGGCAGATCGTCGCTCGTCTCGAAGAGCTCATCGACAACCGCTCCAGCCGTGGCGGCGAAGCCGTGGAACTTGGTGCGCTGCAGGCCGAGAAGGCCGCGACGAACAGCGGCTCGAAGGTCGGCGAGGACTCCTCGCGCAACCGCAGCGACTCGGTGCCGAAGCCGGCGATCGTCGTGCTCATCGCCCCGGATGCGCCCATCGACCGCGGACGCCTCATCCAGCTCTCCGAGCGCGCCGCCATGCGCGGGATCTTCCCGGTGTGGCTCACCGAAGACGCAGCCGCCCTCCCTGCATCCTGCCGCACGTTCGTGGAGCTCGGTCAGACCGACAGTGCGCACTTCGTGCGACTCGGCGAGACGGTCGAGAACCTCTCCGTCGATGAGCTCACGCGCGAGCAGTTCGCCGTCTTCGCCCGCGCCCTGGCCCGACTGACCGACGCCGGCGAGGTGGCCCTCGACCGCAGCGACGTGCCGCGGACCATCTCGATGCTGCACCTGCTGGGGCGCGACATGGCCACCCAGCCCGAGAGCGTCGTCGACCGCTGGACCCAGAACGACTCGCTCCATTCCCGGCGCAAGTCGGGGTCGGCGCGGCGCTACCAGCCGAAACTGCGCGCCCTGGTCGGCGCCGGCGCGGAGGGCGCGCTGCAGCTCGATCTGCGTCAGCAGGGACCGCACGCCCTCGTGGGTGGCACGACGGGATCCGGCAAGAGCGAGTTCCTGCAGGCGTGGGTGCTCGGCATGGCGACCGAGTACAGCCCGGAGCGGCTGACGTTCCTGTTCGTCGACTACAAGGGCGGCTCGGCGTTCGCCGACTGCACGAGCCTGCCGCACTGCGTCGGCATCGTGACCGACCTGAACGAGCACCTCGTGCGCCGCGTGCTGGTGAGCCTCCGGGCCGAACTGCACTACCGCGAGCACCTGTTCAACCGCAAGAAGGCCAAGGACATCCTCGAGCTCGAGCGCGCCGGAGACCCGCAGGCCCCGCCCGCGCTGGTACTCGTGATCGACGAGTTCGCCGCCCTCGCCAAGGAGGTCCCGGAGTTCGTCGACGGCGTGATCGACATCGCGCAGCGCGGTCGTTCGCTGGGCATCCACCTCATCATGGCCACGCAGCGTCCGGCCGGCGTCATCAAGGACAACCTGCGGGCGAACACGAACCTCCGTGTCGCCCTGCGCATGGCCGACGAGACCGACAGCAACGACGTCATCGGCACGAAGGACGCCTCGCTGTTCGATCCGGGCACACCGGGTCGAGGTATCGCGAAGACCGGCCCGGGCCGCATGACCCTGTTCCAGTCCGCCTACGCCGGTGGCTGGAGCCTCGGCGAGAGCGACGGCGTCGATGTGGCGATCGCCTCGTTCGGCACCACCGACCAGGGACCGTGGGAGCTGCCCATCGACGAGAACGCGGTCGTGGTCGATGAGGACCTCGGTCCGAACGACCAGCAGCGCCTCGTCAGCACGATGGTGCTCGCCGCGCAAGCAGCACAGGTCGAGAAGCCGCGTCGGCCGTGGCTCGACGAGCTGGCACCGACGTTCGACCAGCTCAAGCTGCCGCAGCGTACGGACGCTGCCCTGCTGCTCGGCGTGGTCGACCAGCCCGAACGCCAGGAGCAGGTGCCGTTCCACTTCCTGCCCGACACCGAGGGCCACATGGTGATCTACGGCACCAGCGGCGCGGGCAAGAGCGCCGCGCTGCGCACCCTCGCGGTGTCGGCCGGCATCACCCCGCGCGGCGGCCCCGTGCACGTCTACGGGCTCGACTTCGGCTCCGGCGCGCTGCGGATGCTGGAGCCGCTGCCGCACGTGGGCTCGGTCATCTCGGGCGACGACGCCGAGCGCGTGGCCCGGCTGTTCGCGACCCTGCGCAGCGAGCTCGACCGTCGTGGCGACGCCTACTCCGCGGTGGGCGCGGCGACGCTGACCGAGTACCGGGCGCTGTCCGGCAAGTCCGACGAGCCGCGCATCGTGGTGCTCATCGACGGCTTCGCGGCGTTCCGCAACGACTACGAGGCCGTGATCGGCCGCTCCGACACCTACAACGCCCTGCAGGAGGTGCTCTCCGACGGACGAGCGGTCGGCATCCACGTGGTGCTGTCGGCCGACCGGTTCCAGAGCATCCCCAGCGCGCTGAACGCGATGATCCAGCGCCGCGTGGTGCTGCGCATGTCCGACACCGACGCGTACAACATCCTCAACGTCCCCAAGGACGTGCTGAACCCGGAGTCGGTACCCGGACGCGCGATCGTCGGCGAGAACGAGGCGCAGATCGCGATCGTCGGGGGCACGCGCAGCATGAAGGAGCAGTCCCTCGCGATCGAGCGGATGGCGGCATCCATGTCGCGCCGCGGCGTTCCGGATGCTCCGCCGGTGCGGGCGCTCCCGCTGAGCTACCGCATCGACGAGGTCCCCGCTCTTCTCGGCGACCAGCTGGTCGTCGGACTCTCCGACGCCGACCTCGGTCCGTTCGGGATCGAGCCGACCGGCACGTTCGTGATCGCCGGTCCTCCCGCGAGTGGGAAGAGCAATGCCCTCGCCGCGATCACCCAGCAGATGCTGCGGGCGCGGCCGGGCACACCGACGCTGTACCTCGGGTCGTCGCGCTCGCCGGTGAAGAACGCGGTGGCGTGGACGGCTTCGGCGGCCGACGGCATCAGCGGCACCGCGGCGGTCGCCGAGATCGTCGAGAAGGCCGAAGCGGGTCTCAAGCCCGTCGTGGCCGTCGAGGGCGTGGCGGAGTTCGCCTCGTCGCTGCTGGAGATGCCGCTGTCCGACCTGGTCAAGAGGGCCGGCCGCGGCGAGTTGCTGCTGCTGTTCACGGGCGACACGAGCGAGTGGACGAGCAACTTCGGTCTGCTCGGCGAGATCAAGCAGTCGCGCCGCGGGGTGGTGCTCCAGCCCGAGACGATCGACGGTGAACTCGTGCTCAAGGCGCCGCTGCCGCGGATCGGTCGGGGCGAGTTCCCGGTGGGTCGTGCGGTGCTCGCGCAGCGCGGAAAGGTGGTGCGTGTGCAGTTCCCGCTCGTCATCCCCGAGACCGTCTGAGCGCACATCCGAGACCGATGGGGACTTCTCCCCATTTGCAGACCAGGACCGCTTCGTTAGTCTCGAAGCACAAGAACTCTCCGGCACCCGCCGGGGCGACCGGAAGGTAACACCATGACGAACCTCAAAGTCAGCTACGCCGACATGAAGGATGCTGCTGGCCGTCTCCGCACGGGCCAGCAGGACATCGAAACGCAGCTGAAGAACCTCCGCGCATACGTCTCGCAGCTCGTCTCGGGCGGCTTCGTGACCACGTCCGCCTCTGGTGCGTTCGACGCGTCGTACGCGCAGTTCAACCAGGGCGCGACCGCGACCATCGCCGGCATCGAGGGCATGGCTCGCTTCCTCGACGTCGCAGCCCAGTCGCTGCAGTCGACCGACGAGCAGCTGGCCGCGCAGATCCGCCAGTAATCGCCGCACACCACACGAGGGGATGCCGACCTCGGCATCCCCTCGTGTGCGCCTGCACGACCTTCATCCATCTCCGGGGGGAACGATGAGCGACCTCACGCTCGAGAGCAGTCTGCTGGACGCGTCGCGTTCATCGATCAGCGCCGCCATCCAGACGTTCGCGAACGCCGACCGGTTCGGTGACGACGTCGCCGGGCTCACCGGCCACGGCGGCCTCTCCGGCAAGGTGCAGGACTTCGCCGGCAACTGGGATCGCAAGCGCGGCCAGCTGCAGAAGAGCCTGGAAGGCATCCGCGACACCCTGCAGGCGATCGCCGACACCTTCGGTGACCTCGACCGCAACATGGCGAAGAGCGTCACCGACGGGATGAAGCACGTCGAGCGGCCGCAGGGTGGCCAGACCGCGACGCCTCCCACCGTCGGCGGCGGTCCGGACGGCGTCATGGGGCCGACTCCTGGACCGGCTCCCGGCCCCTCGCCGGCTCCTGCACCGGCCCCCGGTCCTGCACCCGACCCGATTCCTGCGCCGTTGCCGTCTCTTCCCGAGCCCGGTATCGGTGGCGGTCCTGCGCCGGCCCCCGGTCCTGCACCTGACCCGATTCCTGCGCCGTTGCCGTCTCTTCCCGAGCCCGGTATCGGTGGCGGTCCTGCGCCGGTGCTCCCGTCGCTTCCGGATCCGATTCCTGCGCCGTTGCCGTCTCTTCCCGAGCCCGGTATCGGTGGCGGTCCTGCGCCGGTGCTCCCGTCGCTTCCCGACTTCATCGCCGACCCGCCGCGGGTCAACCTGCCGTCGCTGCCGGGTGGGATTGCTGGCCCCGACTTCCCCGACCTGATCGCGGATCCCCCGCGGGTGGATGTGCCCTCGCTTCCCGGCGCGCCGATCGCGCCCACGCCGGGCATCGGTCTCCCGACGATCGAGGCGCTGCCCATGCCCTTCCCGGTCGCCGATCCCCCGCCCGCCCCCGAGTTCGTCACCCTCCCCGCCGAAGCCGTCCTGCCTCCCGAGAACCTCATCGCGTTCTCCGAGCCGGCCGAGCGCATCGACACGGTGCTCGGCGATCTCGGCTCCCTCATCGACATGCGCAGCGAAGGCGAGGGTCTCCGATGAACGGTCTCTGGAACCAGAACGACTGGTCGCAGCTGCTCGACGGCGACCCCGGCACGCTCGAGACCCGCTCCGGTGCCCTGTCCCGTCAGGCCACCGCGATCAACGACGCCGCGCAAGCGCTGCAGGACATCGTCTCGGGTCAGCTGAGCAAGTCGACGACGGCACTGCGGTCAACGGCCGCCGAGCTGCAGACCTCGATGTCGCAGGCGTATCTGCGCTACGACGAGACCGCGTCGGCGCTGCGCACGTACGCCGTGACGCTCGCTCCCATCAAGGAGCAGGCGGCCAGGGACATCCCGGCTCTCGAAGCCGCACAGGGCCGGTTGGGCACGGCCGAGCACGCGGCCGGCGATGCGCAGCGGCGGCAGCTGTTCGAGGGGCTGAGCAACTCTCCGCAGGACGTCCGTCAGGACACGGCCGACGACCTCTCCCGCGCCGAGCGCCAGGCGACGGCCGCCCAGTCCGACATCAACGCGATCGTCGCTCGTCTCCGCGCCGGAGTGCAGAGCAAGGAGGATGCGGCCCAGGCCGCCATCCGTACGATCGAGAGCGTCATCAGCCAGGGCAAGGACTCGGTCCTCGACAACATCGCCCAGTTCTTCGAGGGTGTGGGCGATCTGCTCGCCGGCATCGGGCGCTGGGTGGCGGATGTCATCAAGGGCGTCCTCGACACCCTCTCCGACATCTGGAACGCTCTGCTGCCGAAGATCATGACGGTGCTGCTGCTCGCACTGATCCCGATCGTCCTCGGGCTGGCGGGACTCCTCCTGGGTGGACCGCTGCTCGGCGCCGTGCTCGCTCTCCTCGGTGGTGCTGTCGCGCTGACGATCGGCGGGGTGCTGATCACCCGCATCCTCACCGACGTGCTCGCACCCGACCCCGAGGTCACCCCCTTCGAGGTCGACGAGCGGAGCATCCCGATGCCGTCGCGATCCGACTATGCGACCGATGCCGAGTACCAGCAGGCGTTGGAGGCGTGGCGCAACCAGATGTCGACCGTCAGCGGCGCGTCTCTCGACAACGCCTTCGCGGAGGCCGGTCTGGTCGATGACCTCGGCGGCACGTCCGCCGCCGACGAGCAGGGCGTGATCCGGGTCGAACAGGTCGTCGGTGCCGATGGCGTCACCCGGTGGCGCGTTGTGCTGCCGTCGACGCAGGACTGGGTCATGAGCCTCCAGGGGATCAACGACACCGGGGCGACGAACGACCTCGACAGCAACCTCGCCCTCATGCTCACGCCCGAGCTGCAGACGCAGTACGAGCGTGCCGTGATGCAGGCGATGCAGGACGCAGGCATTAGTCCGGGCCCGAACGGCGACCCCGTGATGCTGGTCGGGTTCAGCCAGGGCGGCATCATGGCGGGGCACCTCGCGGCGAACCGGTCGAGCGCATACAACTTCGAGGCGGTGATGGCGTGCGGATCTCCCATCGATGCCATGCGCATCCCGCCGATGACGCAGGTCATCTCGATGCAGCATCAGGGCGATCCGGTGCCGATGCTCGACACGCTCACCAACGGCGCGGTGAATCCTCGGCAGGAGGACAACTGGCGCACGTTCACGCCCGTCGCGCCCGGACACCAGCCGGCCGCGATCGACGCCGGCGCGCACAACGCGGGTCTCTACAACATCAGTTGGCAGGAGCAGCTCGCGAATCTGCCCGCCGACGAGCGTGCGAGACTGGAGCAGTTCTACGCGCACGACGGTGCGACGGTCGTGACTGAAGAATATGCATGGAGTGAGTGATGTTCCGACGCCTGACACTGACCGTTGCAGGAATCGGCGTCGCCGGGTTGCTGCTGACCGGGTGCTTTCCGACCGGTGCGCCCGCGCCGGAGAAGACTCCGCCCGCATCCACCCAGGAGGCTGAAATGACCGATCCCGCACCCGTGGTCGACGCGGTGAAGGCCGCGCTCCCCGAAGCGCTCCAGGTGGAGGTGCAGCCGAATCAGGACGGCCTGACGTCGGGCTGGGTGATCGATGTCGAAGTCCCGCTCGGATACGTGGTGACGGGGGACGGCCTGACCGCGGTCCTGGTGTCGGCCTGGAAGGCTTCTGAGCCGAAGCCGGCGTTCGTGAAGTTCAACCCGTGGTCGACGTACGAGGGCAAGGAGGGCGCGATCGAGGCGCAGCGAGCGGCCGACGAGCTCGGCATCGACTGGAGCCCGAGCCTCTCCGTGGGCGTGAATGTGCCCGACTACGAGATCGAGAAGCTCGCCGGTGAGTGAGATCGCCGTCGAGGCGGCGAAGCCCGAGCTGCGCTTCCGACTCCTCGGCGCCTGGCATCCGGTGCTGCTCAACGATCTCGACAGCGGTCCGCTGGTCGCCGATTTCGTCGACGAGGTCTTCGGCCGTCGCGACGAGGATTCGACGCTGCGGGCACTGACCCGCCGTGACCTCACCGAGGCGGTGAGGAGCGCTCGCGCGCTGCACGCCAAGGCGATGTTCCTGATGACCGAACTGCGCCCCGGCACGCCGCTGCCGGTGACGCTCACGGTGTTCGAGCAGCCCGACCTGCGGATGTCTCCGGCCATCGGGGTCTCGCCGCAGGCCGTCGTCGCGACGCTCGAGAAGGTCTTCACCGAGCTGCAGCGTCCCCACCTCGACACGGCCCACCGGCTGCAGATCCCCGGATCCGCGATCCTCCGACTGCACAGCGTCGAGGAGCAGAAGCTGGCCGACGCCGAAGACCTGCGTGAGGCTCCGGAAGAGCTGGCCGCCGAGGCGGGGGCGGTCTCGATCCGTCGGCTGTCCGCCGACTACTGGTACACGGTTCCCGGCTCGAAGCAGGTGCTTCTCGTGAACCTGTCGACGCCCGTCGGCGACATCCCGCACGTGTTGCTCGGGTTCTTCGACAGCATCGTCGAGGCGTCGTACTTCGAGCTTCCGGGTGCGCCGTCGGGAGTGTCCGCCGAAGCCTGAGCGGTCGGTGCCGCCGGGCGGTCAGCGTGTGGCGGCCGCGGCGTCGGCGAGGTGCCGCGCGTTGTGGCTGAGCACCTTGACGATGATGCCGTGGCGGCGGAGTTCTGCGACCGTCCTGGCGCCCTCGTCGCTGTCGCGCCCGAGCGCGACGATCGACACGACGACCAGCACATCACCGGGACGCAGGGTGCCGATGAGGCGGGAGAGGCGGTCGCTCCAGCTCTCCAGGATGTCGGGGGCGGGGTGACGGAAGCCCTCGATGGGCACACCGAACCGCGTGAGATCGGCGCGCTGCTCCACGACCGACGGCATGTCGTCGCGGGAGACCACCAGTCCGACCAGGCGTGAGCCGTCGGGGCGGGCGAGCCAGAAGTTCCGGTTCTCCTGCAGCTCCGTGAAGCACTTCGGGCACACGGCCGCGTCATGCGGAAGGTGCAGCGGGCTCGTCAGGGCAGCATCAACGGATGCCGCCGTCGTGGGTTCGATCGTCTCGCTCATCGCGCACCTCCGCGTTCCATTCTGCCCTGTCGCGGGTGCGGATGCAGACCGTTATCAGGGGGTGCCGTTGTTCGCCGAGTCCGTGATCTCGGCTTCCTGCGTCTCGAAGGCGGTGGCCGAGTCGCGGGCGACCACGCCGGCGCCGGCGGTCATGCTCTGCAGCTGCAGGAGAGAGGCCTTGGCCCACATGGCCCAGGTGTCGGCGGCGGCCGAGACCGTGGAGCTGCCGCAGCCGGCGAGGGAGAGGTCGACGTCGAGGCTCATGCCCCATGCCGTGCTCTGGAGCGTGCTGCCGGTGGCGCCGACGGCGTCGGAGTCGAACTGGAGATCGGTCATCACGGCACCTTCACATCGTCGGGAGAATAGGTCTCGGTGGGGTCGGGCTGCGGGTCGAAGAGGGCGATGCTCGCGTCTGCGACATCACAGTCCTTCGTGGTGACGGAGTCGGTCTCGACGAGGTGGGTGTCACCGTCGCGGATCACGCGGTAGACGACCTCTCGTCCCTCGGTGGGCTCCGGAGCGGTGGTGCGGTCGGCATCCAGGTACCAGTCCTGCGCCTGGCAGACGGTCACGAGCGCCTCGTCACCCTGCTCGTCCACCGAGAGCGGGATCATCGGCACCGGGCCGGGGTAGGTGAAGAAGCGGTCGGCCTTCGCCTCGTCGCGCTGCCACTGGGCCGCAGCGTCGATGGCTTCTTCCGTCGTGGTGTCCTGCAGCTCGTCCGACGTGTAGTCGCGGGTGAACGCCGCGATGCTGAGGGCGGTGTCCGATGCGCGGACGGCCTGCACCCAGGGGCTCGACTCGAGCTCACCCGAGGGCTCACCCGACTGCCAGCTGACCGACGGCGGCTCGACCGCTGCGGGGGTGCACCCCGTCAGCGCGAGACCGATCGTCGCGATCCCGACCACTGTCAGACCCATGAGTCGACGCCTGTACTGCATTCTCAATGCCCCTCTGCCCACGACGAGCTGGCCTCGACGCCTCGCTGATAGTCCGCCAGCATCTCCTCGGCCAGATCGGTCGCCTCCGCCGGGGAGAGCCCCTCCGTCATGCCGAGATCGGCGAGCATCTGCTCGATGGTGTTGATCATCGCGATCTCGCGGCCGGAGGCGCTGTTCTGCTGCTCCTCCAACAGTACTTCGTGCGAGTTGCCCCACGCCGCCTCGGCATTGCCGAAGCCCCAGTCGGAGACGCCGCCGATGACGGCATCCTGAATCACGTCGATCGCGACGCTGCCGCCCTCGACGAGCACGTCGCCGACGGCCGGGATCGGGATCAGTCCGACGACGGTGCTCACGCCGTCGATGGCCTCCTGAACGGCCGCATCGTGACGTCCGGCTTCTCCGAGCGCGGCACCCTCCGTCGATCCGTCGAGCCACCCCTGCAGCTCGACGACCCGCTCGAGGGCGTCGGCTGCGAAGGCGCTGCCGGGAGGAGCGATGTCGGCGAGCGCGATGAGCGCATCCTGGTACTGACGCACCGACTGGGAGATGACATCCGCACCGGCCGACGGCGAGTCCCCGTCGCTCCAGGTCGCGGTGCCGAGAAGCTGAGACAGCTGCTCCTGCGTGACGTTGGGGATCGAGCGCGGGTCGCTCGTCCCGATGAGGGCGTCCTGGATCGACAGCGCGCTCGCGGTGCGGGGGTCGCTCTCGCTGAGGTTCTCCGAGAAGTACGGCATCGCCACGGAGATGCCCTCCGCGATGCGCACCTGTCCGATGCTCGTGAGGTTCTCCGGAAGGAAGCTCTCGTTGCTGGTGAGTTCCCGCACGACCTGGGTCGTGAGCTCAGCCACGCGGTCCCAGGTCTCCGGGTTGTAGGTGTGCGTCGCGTCGGCGGGTCCGCCCGAGGCCTGCTGCGCGCCGGCCCAGAGCGCTCCCGGCCCCTCGAAGCCGTCGCCGCTGCCCTCGGCGCTCCAGTCGCGGTCGCCGTACCAGTACTCGATACGTCCGGGGCCCAGGTCGCCGTCGCCGTACGGGTCGTCGCCGGTGGCGGTGAGCCAGTCCAGAGCCGCGTCGGGGTAGGTGCCGAGCGTCGAGAAGACGCGCCCGGCGAGGTCGTCGACCCGGTTGCCGTCGAGCCCGGTCGTCTCGCCCTCGAGCTGCGCGAGGATGCGGCCGCCCGCGTTCGGTGAGGTGTCGTACCACCCGCCGTTCTGCATGCTCATCGGGTCGCGCTCGATGCGGTCGATCTCGTCGGCCATGGCCACCGTGAGGTTCACGCCCAGCGGGTTGTTCTGCTCGTCCGAGAAGAGGAAGCCGATCGCGGCGACAGCGCCGCCCACGGTCGACGAGGCGCCCTCGAGCATGCTGTCGGCGAAGTCGCTGGAGGTCGACGGCATCCAGATCTGGGATCCGGTCGACAGGCCACCGCGGATCATGGTGGCCAGCGCCAGCGCCGCCGCGGGGTCGAATCCCTCGGTCATGACCGCGTCGCCCAGGTTGTCGATCATCGAGACGGTGCTCTCGCCGCCGACCTCGAGGAAGAACTGCGACATCACGAACGTGTCTTCGCCCCAGACCGAGAAGAAGTCCTGCAGGGCCTGCACGTTCTCGTCGGTCACGTCGCCCTCGGCGATCTCGTCGGCGAGGTTCGCGAACGCGTCTCCGAGGTTCTCGAAGGTGAGATCGTCGATGTCGTCGATGCCCGCGGCGCTCAGCGCCGACTGCATCTGGTCCCATCGGGCCGACGCCGGCGGCTGGAGAGCCGTGGTGAGCGTGCTGTCGGCGGTCTCGCGCTGGTCGGCGAGGGTGCGCAGCTGCTGCGCGGCCATCCGCATGTCGTAGAGACCGGGCTTGTTCCCGCTCGGCACCCAGAGGTTCGACCCCAGGGTGGCGTTCGGGGCGTTGGGGGTGAAGGTCGACGGCAGGAACGGGCTGTCCTCCTGCTCTGCGGCCTTCCACGTGGCGTAGCCGGTCGCGTACGCCTGGTGCGCCGCCGTGGTGGCGACGCGGATGCGGTCGACCTCGGTCGCATAAGAGGTGAGGGCCGTCTGCACGGCGGCGAACTCCGTCTTGAGCTCGTCGCACAGGGTCTGTGGCTTCGCCAGCGATGTGCGGAACGCGGCACCCGCGTCACCCGCCCAGATCTCCTCGGTCGTGCCGGTGGCCGCGTTCGACAGAGCCGTGCGCACGGTCTCGGTGCCGGTGTTCCGGTTGCTGACGCGTGTCGCAGCATCGTTGACCGCGCCGGTGTTCCCCCGGCCTGGATGCAGTTCGTCCCACTGAGTCATGTCGTGCGCCCCTCCTCGACGGTGTTCCCGTCCCCAGCAAATCTAGCGGGGGTGCCGAAGTCCGGCGATGGGCAGAACTCCCCATGCGATCGGCGGCGCGGCGGTCAGGCGATCACAGCATGCCGAGGGCGCGCACGGCGTCGCGTTCCTCGACCAGCTCGGCCACCGAGGCGTCGACGCGGGAGCGGGCCCAGTCGCTCAACTCGAGGCCCTCGACGATCCGCCACTCGCCGTCGACGGAGCGCACGGGGAACGACGAGATCAGACCCTCCGGAACGCCGTACTCACCGTGCGAGACGATACCGGCCGAGGTCCAGTCGTCGGTGCCCTGCACCCAGTCGCGCGCGTGATCGATGGTGGCGCTCGCCGCGGATGCCACCGACGACGATCCGCGCACCTCGATGATCTCGGCGCCGCGCTTGGCGACGCGCGGGATGAAGGTCTGCTCGAGCCACGTGGGTACGTCGCCGACGATCTGCTCGAGAGCTTCGCTGACGGGCTTCCCACCGACGGTGGCGTGCGAGATGTCGGGGAACTGCGTGGCCGAGTGGTTGCCCCAGATCGGCACCCGGCGCACAGTGTGCACGGGCACGCCGAGCGTCTGCGCCAGCTGCGCGCGCGCCCGGTTCTCGTCGAGCCGGGTCAGGGCGGCGAACCTCTCGGCGGGCACGCCGTCGGCTGCAGCGGCCGCGATCAGGGCGTTGGTGTTGGCGGGGTTTCCCACGACCGTGACGCGCACGCCCGGTGCCGCATTCGCCGCGATCGCCGCACCCTGCGGGCCGAAGATACCGGCGTTGGCCGCGAGCAGGTCGGCGCGTTCCATACCGGGACCCCGCGGGCGGGCGCCCACGAGCAGCGCGAGGTCGGTTCCGTCGAAGCCGACGGCGGCGTCATCCGTCACCTCGACGTGCTCGAGCAGGCCGAAAGCGCCGTCCTGCAGTTCGAGCGCCGCACCCTCTGCGGCACCGAGTCCCTGCGGGATCTCCAGCAGCCGGAGCCGCACCTTCTCGTCCGGTCCGAGCAGGTCTCCCGCCGCGATGCGGAACAGCAGTGCGTAGCCGATCTGTCCGCCCGCGCCGGTGATGGTGATCGTGGTCGTCATGCTCCGAGCCTACGACCGTTCGGCCGGTGTCCGCGCGGAGTACCCTCGACGCATGACCTTCAATCCCGACGCCGACATCTCGGGCAACACCACGCGTCGACGCGGCCGCAACGGAGCCATCGCAGGTGGCGTGGGCGTGGGTGTGCTCGGCATCATCGCGCTCATCGCCGGACCGCTGCTGGGCATCGACCTGACCGGCCTGCTCGGCGGCGGGGCGCCCGGCGGAAGCAGCGAACCCGCCGGGGGATCGGTCATCGAGAACTGCGAGACCGGTGCGCAGGCGAACGCCGATGTCGACTGCCGCATGGCGGGAGCGCAGCTCGTGCTCGACGAGTTCTGGGCCGACGAGGTCGAGGGCTACCGCAAGCCGCAGATGAACGTCGTCGACGGCTCCACGTCGACCCAGTGCGGCACCGCCTCCAACGCGGTGGGCCCGTTCTACTGCCCGCCCGAGGAGGGGGTCTACGTCGACCCCACGTTCTTCCAGCTGATGCAGGAGCAGTTCGGTGCATCCGCCGGCAACCTCGCTCAGCTCTACATCGTCGGGCACGAGTGGGGCCATCACATCCAGAACATCACCGGCGTCATGGACCGCTACCCGAACAACGGGACGGGCCCCGGGAGCAACGGCGTGCGCATCGAGCTGCAGGCCGACTGCTACGCGGGCGGGTGGCTCGGGCGGATGACCGAGCAGACCGATGCGGACGGCGATCCCTATCTCGAGAAGCCCACCGAGCCCGAGATCGAGGACGCCCTGAACGCCGCTGCCGCGGTCGGCGACGACCACATCCAGGAGCAGTCCGGCTTCTCGAACCCGGAGAGCTGGACGCACGGCTCCAGCGAACAGCGACAGCGCTGGTTCGCCGAGGGGTACCAGAACGGCCTCGGTGTCTGCGAGCAGGTGCTGACGCTGCCGGCTGATCAGCTGGATCCCTAGCCGCAGCGCGCGACCCGCTAGCGTTGACGATGAAGTCTGCACGACCGGCCGGGGGACCGAAGATGAAGAAGACGGATGCACTGTATCCACCGATCGAACCGTACGAGACGGGGGAGCTGCTCGTCGGCGACGGGCACCGCGTCTACTGGGAGGTCAGCGGCAACCCCGAGGGCAAGCCGGTGGTGTTCCTGCACGGCGGTCCCGGCAGCGGCACCTCGCCGTGGCAGCGCCGGTTCTTCGACCCGAAGGTCTATCGCATCGTGCTGTTCGATCAGCGCGGCTGCGGACGCAGCACGCCGCACTCGAGTGCACCGGATGCCGACTTCCGTCACATCACCACCGCGCACCTGATCGCCGACATCGAGCTGCTGCGCAGGAACCTCGGCATCGACAGCTGGCAGGTGTTCGGCGGATCGTGGGGGAGCGCCCTCGCGCTCGCCTACGCGCAGGCGCATCCGGATGCGGTGACCGAGCTCGTCCTCCGCGGGATCTTCACGCTGCGTCGCGTCGAGCTCGAGTGGTTCTACGAGGGCGGCGCCGCCGCGCTGTTCCCCGACCTCTGGGAGAGCTTCCTCGCGCCGATCCCCGTGCTCGAGCGCTCGCACATGATCGAGGCGTATCACCGGCGGCTGTTCGATCCCGACCCCGCCGTGCACGTGCCGGCCGCGATCGCCTGGTCGACCTGGGAGGCGGCGACCGTGACGTTGACGCCGGATGCCGCGCAGATCGCCGGGATGTCCGACCCCGAGAAGGCGACCGCGTTCGCCCGCATCGAGAATCACTTCTTCGTCCATCGCGGCTGGTGGGAAGAGGGACAGCTGATCGCCGGTGTCGACGTCATCCGCCATATCCCGACCGTCATCGTGCAGGGGCGGCACGATGTCGCGACGCCGATGATGACCGCGTGGGACCTGCACCGCGCCTGGCCCGAGGCCGAGTTCGTCGTGGTCGACGACGCCGGTCACGCCGCCACCGAGCCGGGTACTCAGAAGGCGCTGCGCGCCGCGACCGACCGCTTCGCCCGCGCAGCGCGCTGAGTCTCAGGCCTGCAGCGCCTTCGTCAGCGTCTTCAGGAGCCCGACGACGCCGCCGTCCGCACGGTGCCGGGTCAGCCCTTCGCTCACGGCCGCGCCCTTGCGCGCCGACACGAACCACGGCGGCTTCGGCAGGATCGTGAGGCGTCCGCCGCCGTTCGCGATCGGCAGCGACCGCGGGAACGGGCGGAACGGTCCGCGAAGCACCGAGCGCTCCACCCCGTCGAGCAGCAGCGCGTTGTGCACGACGCCGATGCCACTGCCGACGTCGTCGATCGTGCCGCCGGGGAACGCACCCCACGTGAGCGTCGGGGTGATGAACGCGAAGGCGGTCCAGCTGTTGATCGCGATGGAGCCGTAGTGGAGCGCCGCGATGGCCCGCTCGAAACCGGCGCCGAGTGCCTTCTCGGTCGCCGGGTCGATCAGCAGGTTCGCGCCGAGGGTGCCCTGGAGCTTGTCGTTCGCGTGGGCAACGGCCGCGTCGAGGAACTCCTGACCCGTGCCCGCAATGGTGACGACGCCCAGCACCGGCGCGAAGTACTCCGTGGTCTCGAGTGCCGTCGCGTCGTCGTCGGCGTCGATCTCGACGAGCAGCCGGTCGCCCAGCACGAGAGCGTCGGGGTAGGCGTCGGTCGCGAGGTCCATCCGCGAGGGGGAGCCCGGGTACCAGATGGGTCGCTCCGGGGCGTTGGCATAGGCGCGGCGCAGCGCGGCGCGGAACGCATCGGCCTGGTCCCAGTCGGACGACATGATGACGACCTGGCCGGCGATGCAGTTGTGGCCGGAGTTCTGCAGGCGCATGGTCGCGATGTGCTCGGCCTGGTAGGTGAGATCGGCGTCGGTCCACGCGCCGGGCACCACGATGATGGGGGAGACCCCGCCGAGTTCGGCGGTGATCGGCTTCTTCAGCTGCGGGCGGTTCTCGCGCCGACGACGCTTGGTCGCGGCAGCCCCTTCGCCCTTCGACGGCCCCCAGACGATCGTGTCGAACGTCGCGGCGGAGCCGGTGATGTGCACGTGCACGAGTCCGGGGTGGCCGGTGAGATACGCGCCGACCGCGGGGCCGCCGCGCACGATGCGCAGCAGTCCCGGCTCGATGAGGGGCGCGAGTGCTCGTTTGTACACCGGCACCAGGGCATCCTGCGTGGGGTTGACCTTCAGCAGGGCGGTGCGGTTGTGGGCGAGCAGTTCGTACAGCACGTCGAGTACCGGGATCGAGGTCACGTTGCCCGCGCCGAGCACGAGTCCGACCCCGCCCGGTTCGGTGGGGGTGCGCTGCGCGAGGCCGGCACCCGCGCGCGCGGCGTTCGGGGTGATGCCGGGCTCGAGCCACACTTCGCCGGTGAAGCCGGACAGCAGGAACTTGTCGATGCCGGTCAGGGGGAAGGCGTGCACGCGGGTGCGTCCGCCGGGGGCGCGATCGATCGTGAGGCCGTCGAGCGGGTTCACGCCCTTCGCCAGGCGGGAGAGCGTCTCGATGTAGGCGTCGAGCGCGCCGAGCACACTGTAGGGGCCGCTCAGCCACTCCTCGCCGCGC
Source organism: Microbacterium sp. ISL-59 (assembly GCF_018613945.1). Taxonomy (NCBI): domain Bacteria; kingdom Bacillati; phylum Actinomycetota; class Actinomycetes; order Micrococcales; family Microbacteriaceae; genus Microbacterium; species Microbacterium sp. ISL-59. The sequence goes on along the minus strand of NZ_JAGGPG010000002.1, from coordinate 594,321 downwards.
AGCGGGTGCTTACCGTCGAGCCCCTTGGAGGCGGCGGCCGTGTTCGCCCAGTCCTCGGCGGTGGCGGCGACGCTCGTGCGCACCGCGCGCAGCAACGTGACCCGCTGGGCGACGGTGAGAGCGGACCAGGTGCGCGATCCGGCCTGCAGGTCGTCGATCGCGGTGTCGAGGCGTTCCTGTTCGCTCTCACTCAGCGACGCGGACCCCGCTGTCGACGTGCTCTTCGAGGCGGATGCGGGGGCGGGGGCTGTGCTCGCAGAAGTCATCGGCGTCTCCTTCGGACGGGATCCCAGCTTAGGCGTCGGAGGTTCCGACGGCTTCGATGTCGGCGCGACGCAGGCCGTAGTGGCGCAGCGTCAGCAGGCTCGCGGCCATCAGCACGGCGGGAAGGATGCTGAAGCTGAGCACGATGCCCGTGATCGCGGCCTCCGGCTGCTCGACGGTGGCTCCGGCGACGGTGGAGATGTAGCCGGTCGCGGCGAGGGTCAGCGACACCGCGGTGGCGCCGAGTGCGAAGCCGACGGTTTCGCCCGCCGTCCAGATGCCGGTGAATGTGCCGGCCTGTCCCGGACCGCTGGTGCGCTCGTCGTGCGAGATCACGTCGGGCAGCATCGCCATGGGCAGCGACTGGAGTCCGGCGTAGGCGATGCCGGCCACCGCGACCGAGGCGTAGATCCAGGCACCGGGTGCCCAGACCGCGAACACGAGCGTCGCTGCGGCGGCGGTGAACAGGACGCTGGCCATCGCGAACGCCCGTTCCTTGCCGATGCGACGCGCGATCACTGTCCACACCGGAGTCGCGAGGAGCGCGGGCCCGACCAGGGCCACGAACACGAACGTCACGGCATCCTCGCTGCGCAGCACCCATGTCGCGACGTACTGCGCGCCGGCGAGCATGGTCCCCGTGGCCAGTGCCTGCAGCACGAACGTGCCCAGCAGCGCGCGGAACGGCTGGCTGCGCCTCAGCGCCCGGAAGCCCGACATGTATTGATCGCGCCACGTCGAGTCGGCGATCGCGGCGGCCGGGGCTGCCTCGGTGCGCCGGGCGGCGATCGTCGCCGTCCGGGCGGCGATCAGCATGCCGATCCCGATCACGACACCCGAGGCGATGCCCATCAGGAGGTACCCCAGGACGGGGTCGTCGCCGGCATTGCGCAGCGCGGGACCCCCGGCGCCGAACAGCAGGATCGCCGCGGTGAGCACGACCACGCGCCAGCCCAGCAGACGGGTGCGCTCGTCGTAGTCGCCGGTCAGCTCCGCAGGGAGCGCGACGTACGGCACCTGGAACAGGCTGAACGCGGTTGCGGTGGCGAGGAACGCGAGCAGCACGCTGATCGCCCCGGCGACCGGGCCCCAGGAGGGCGGCACCGCGAACGTGAGGGCGAAGAACAGCGGGAGGGCCAGAGCGCCGGTCACCATGAACCCGCGACGGGAGCCGGTGCGAGCGAGCTGACGGTCCGACGCGGCGCCGATCAACGGATCGATCAGGACGTCCCAGATCTTCGCGGCCGTGACGATGAGTCCGGCCGCGAGCGCGGCGACGCCGAGGTTGTCGGTGAGGAAATACGTCAGCACCAGCCCGGGCAGGGTGGCGTAGCCGCCGGTCCCCAGCGACCCGATCGCGTACAGCACGATCGTGCGCGGGGAGAGACGGACGGATGCTCGTTCGGGCCGAGCCTCAGTGCTCATCGCGCCAGTGTAGCGGCGCGATGCGGGCCACTCAGATCAGTGCGAGTTCGCGCAGCTTCGACTCAACGTCGGCGTTCGACGGCTCGACGTGGTGCGAGGCGTCGGGGTACACGACGACGGGGATGTTCGTGCGACCCGAGATCTCCTTCGCGACGTCCGCGGCGGTGGGCTCGGCGACGAGGTCGACGTAGGTGTATTCGACACCGAGCGCATCGAGCTGCTTCTTGGTGCGGATGCAGTCGCGGCACCAGTCGGCGCCGAACATCGTGATGGTGTCGGAGGCAGGAGAAGTCATGCTTCCAGCCTACGGCCGCGCGGATGGGGTGGCGCTGAGTGCGTTCCGGCCATTCGGCGCTCGGTCGGGAGTGCGCTTGTAGCGGTGTCGGTCGCCGCCGAGTCTTGATTAGTAAGGGTACCCTTACCTATACTCGAGACCATGAGCAGCGCATGCGAGCACCTGCAGGATCCCGACTGGGACGACATCGAAGGCGTCGTGCTCATCGCCGGTGACGCGGCCGATGCCGGCGTCATCGCGAGCATCGCCGCGCGACTGCCGTGGGACGCGCAGGGCGTGATCATCCTCGAAGCCGCGGCGCGCATCCAGTTCCGTCACATCGACGTGCCCGAGGGGGTGTCGGTGCGCTGGTTGGTGCGCGGTGACGGCATCCGTGCGCACACGCGTGGCGAGCGGCTGGCCAACGCCGTGCATGCCTGGTGCGTGGAGTGGACCTGCTCCGAGCCGCCGTCGCAGTGGACGGTCTGGCTCGGGCCGCACACGCCGCCGCACGTCGCGCGGATGGCGCGCAGCCTGCTCGGCGTCGCGAACTGACCGAGCCGACGCGCGGTCGGTGGTGTCAGCGACTCGCGGCCATCGCGGGGGCGTTCGCGCCCGCGGTGATCGCGTCGAGGGCGCGGCGCAGCGACGAGCTCGACGTGTGCGCCGTGTACGGGAAGTACACGACCTCGACACCCACCTCGGCGAACTCGCTCTCCAGACGCAGCCCCTTGTCGGTGCCGCGCCAGTCGTCGCCCTTGAAGAAGTGCGTGAACTGCACGTCGCGCCACGAGTCCATCTTCGACGGCGTGGTCTCCACGTAGACGTCGTCGACGAACGAGATGTGCTTCACGATCTCCGCACGCTCCGCCGTCGGGATGACGGGCTCGATGCCCTTCACCTGGCGCAGCATCTCGTCGCTGACGACGCCTGCGATCAGAATGTCGCAGTGCTGCTTGGCGTGACGAAGTAGATTCAGATGCCCGACGTGAAACAGGTCGAAAGCACCAACGGCATAGCCGATACGCGTCCCCATGATCTCCCCAGATCAGTAATTCCCCAGAAGCGGATCCCCATCCGCTTCGCGACTCCCACAGCCGCGGTTCGACAGTCTAGCAGGTCCGAGTTTCATTCCCCACAGCAACCCATGGAACGATGGAGGCCGCACGTGGTGCGTGCGCGGAACAGGGGGCTGACGTGGGGACACCGGTGACGGTCATCGTGCCGACGTTCAACGAACGCGAGAACGTCGCCGAGCTCGTCGCCCGAACCGCCGCCGCGCTCGCCGGGTGGGACGCCGAGATCCTGTTCGTCGACGACAGCACCGACGACACCGCCGCCGAGATCGAACGGGTCGCGGTCGACGCATCGATCCCCGTGCGGGTCATCCATCGCACCGAGAACACGAACGGACTGGGCGGGGCCGTGGTGGTCGGACTCGAGGCCGCGGCATCCGATGTCTGCGTCGTGATGGACGGCGACCTGCAGCACCCGCCGGAACTGCTCCCCGTGCTGCTGGAGCGTCACGCCGCCGGGGATGCCGACGTGGTGGCGGCGTCGCGCTACATCGGCGGCGGCGACACCAGCGGGCTCGGCACGGCGGTGCGCTTCGGCGTCTCCCGCGTGGCGACCTGGCTGACCAGGGCGATGTTCCCCCTCCGTCTCGCACGCAGCACCGACCCGATGACCGGGTTCTTCCTGGTCGACCGCCGTCGGCTCGACCTCACGGCGCTCCAGCCGCAGGGTTTCAAGATCCTTCTCGAGATCCTCGCGCGCAACGATCTGCGCATCGCCGAGGTGCCGATGGAGTTCGCGGAGCGCCGGCACGGCACCTCGAAGGCGAGCCTGCGCCAGGGGGCGACCTTCATCGCGCACCTCGCCCGGCTGCGCTTCGGGAAGATGTCGCTGTTCGCGCTCATCGGCGTGATCGGCGCGGCCGCGAACCTCGGGATCATGTGGGCGCTCACCGCCACGGGCGTGCCCTACGTCTGGGCCGCGATCATCGGCGCCGAGGTCACGATCATCGGCAACTTCCTGCTGCAGGAGCGGTTCGTGTTCGCCGACATGCGCACGGATGCTCGCGCCCTCGGCATCCGCTTCGCCAGCTCGTTCGCGTTCAACAACGTCGAGGCCGCGCTGCGCATCCCGGTGATGGCGCTGATGGTCGAGTCCTGGCACATCTCGAGCGTGCTCGCGACGGCGCTCTCGTTGATCGTGGCGTTCTTCGCCCGGTTCCTGTTCCACTCGCTCGTCGTGTACGCACCGCAGCGGCGACGCAAGGGCGACGACGCCGCCGCCGAACCGCCGACGGACACCGCCGCCCTGCGCGTCATCCGCGCGATCGATGCCGAGGCGATGAAGCCGGGCGAGCTCTAGCTGCTCGCGGCGAGGTACGCCTCGAGGGCGGCATCCGCGTCCCGCGGTGTCCATCCCGTCGCCTGGATGCGGCCGAGGTCCAGCACGCTGTTGAGCGGACGCGGAGCGACCGGGCCGGCCTGGTCTGCGAAGTACTCCGTCGTGGTCACGTCGGTCACGCCCGACGGGTCATGCCCGGTCAGGCGGTAGACCGCGCGCGCGATGTCGGCCCACGAGCGCGACTCTCCGCCGCCGGTCACGTTGTAGACGCCGTAGGGCGCGGAGGTCGACAGCAGGTGCAGGATCGCCGCGGCGAGGTCTTCGGTGAAGGTCAGGCGCCCGATCTGATCGCCGACGACCCGCGGAGAGATGCCCCGCTCGGCGAGCGAGGCCATCGTGCGCACGAAGTTCCGTCCCTCGCCGATGACCCACGACGTGCGGACGATGTAGTGCCGCGGCACCGTCGCGACCACGGCGTCGCCGGCGGCCTTCGTCTGGCCGTAGACCCCGAGCGGGCGCACCGGATCGGACTCCGTGTACGGGCCCGCCTTCGTGCCGTCGAACACGTAGTCGCTGGAGACGTGCACGAGCGTGATGCCGTTCTCGGCGGCGATGCGCGCGAGCGCCGTCACGCCGGTGACGTTCGACGACCAGGCGTCACCGCGCCCCTCGTCGGTCTCGGCGAGATCGACCGCGGTGTAGGCCGCAGCATTGATGATCGCGCGATAGTCGCGCCATCGCCGCGCCGTGGCCAGGTCGTCGGCCCGCAGGTCGAGCGTGTCCCGGGTCGTGTACTCCACGTGCTCGGCGTCGCGCAGGGCGAGTCCGAGCTGTCCCGCGCCGCCGAGGACGAGGATCTTCTTCGGTCCGATCGGCGTCACGTCGGCGAGGCGGGGGTGCGCGAGGTCCTTGGGTGACACCTCGACGTCGGCGAGCGGGATCGGCCACGCGATGGCGGCGGTCTCATCCGCGAGGTTCAGGAACGAGTACTCGGCGTCGGGCGACCAGTGGTCGTTGACGAGGTAGGTGTAGGCCGTGTCCGCCTCGAGCGTCTGGTACGAGTTGCCGACGCCACGGGGGACCAGGATCGCGCGCGACGGATCGATCTCCGTCGTGAAGACCGTGCCGAACGTCTCGCCCGCGCGAAGATCGACCCACGCCCCGAAGATCTTCCCGGTGGCGACCGAGACCCACTTGTCCCAGGGCTCCGCATGGATGCCGCGCGTGGTGCCGACCTCATCGTTGAAGGAGATGTTGTTCTGCACCGGTCCGAAGTCGGGGAGGCCGGCGGCGACCATCTTCTCGCGCTGCCAGTTCTCCTTGAACCAGCCGCGCGAATCCCCGTGCACCGGCAGGTCGACGACGAGCAGGCCGGGGATCGGCGTCTCGGTGACCGTGAGCGCCTTGCCGAACTCCGTCATCACTGGCCCTTCGCCGCGTAGAACGACTCGGTCGCATCCTTGGCCGGTGCCCACCAGTCCTCGTTCTCCCGGTACCAGTCGATGGTCGAGGAGAGGCCGGACTCGAAGTCGGAGAACTGCGGCGCCCAGCCCAGCTCGGTGCGGAGTTTCGTGGAGTCGATCGCGTAGCGCAGGTCGTGGCCCGCGCGATCGGTCACGTGGTCGTAGGCGTCCGCCGGCTGCCCCATCTGCGTGAGGATGAGCTCGACGACCGACTTGTTGTCCTTCTCGCCGTCGGCACCGATCAGGTACGTCTCACCGATCTCGCCCTTGTCGAGGATCGTGAGCACGGCCGAGGAGTGGTCGTCGGCATGGATCCAGTCGCGCACGTTCTGGCCCGCGCCGTAGAGCTTCGGGCGGATGCCGCGCAGCACGTTGGTGATCTGGCGCGGGATGAACTTCTCGACGTGCTGGTACGGACCGTAGTTGTTCGAGCAGTTCGAGATCGTCGCCTGCACTCCGAACGACCGCACCCAGGCGCGCACCAGCAGATCGCTGCCGGCCTTCGTCGACGAGTACGGCGACGAGGGGTTGTACGGCGTGTTCTCGGTGAAGCGCTGCGGGTCGTCGAGTTCGAGGTCGCCGTACACCTCGTCGGTCGAGATGTGGTGGAAGCGGCGCTCGTGCCGGCGCGCGGCCTCGAGCAGCGTGTAGGTGCCGATGATGTTCGTGTCGAGGAACGGTCGCGGGTCGTGCAGCGAGTTGTCGTTGTGCGACTCCGCCGCATAGTGCACGACGGCGTCGGCCTTCGCGAACAGCGCGTCGACGAGCTCGGCGTCGGCGATGTCGCCCTCGACGAGTTCGACGCGGTCGGCGGGGAGGCCGGCGAGCGACGCGCGGTTGCCCGCATAGGTCAGCTTGTCGAGCACGGTCACGTGCGCGTCGGTATGCGCCACGACATGGTGCACGAAATTCGATCCGATGAAGCCGGCGCCGCCGGTCACGAGCAGCCGGGTCATCGCTTTCCTCGTTCCAGGAGCTCGAGCAGGTAGGAGCCGTAGCCCGACTTCACGAGCGCCTCGGCACGCGCGCGAAGTTCGTCGTCGTCGAGGAAGCCCTGCCGCCAGGCCACCTCTTCGGGCACACCGATCTTCATGCCGGTGCGGCGCTCCATCGTGCGCACGTAGTCGGCGGCATCCGTCATCTGGTCGAACGTCCCGGTGTCGAGCCAGGCGGTGCCGCGCGGCAGCACCTCGACCTGGAGCTTGCCGCGCTCGAGGTATTCGCGGTTGACGTCGGTGATCTCGTACTCGCCGCGCGCGCTGGGAGCCAGGTTGCGGGCGATCTCGATCACGTCGTTGTCGTAGAAGTACAGACCGGGCACGGCATAGTTGCTCTTCGGGTTCTTCGGCTTCTCCTCGAGCGAGATCGCCTGGCCGTCGTCGTCGAACGCGACGACGCCGTACGCCTCGGGCTCGGCGACCCAGTAGGCGAAGACCGCGCCACCGTCGATGTCGGCGAAGCGCTTGAGCTGCGTGCCCAGGCCGGGGCCGTAGAGCAGGTTGTCGCCGAGGACGAGGGCGACGCTGTCGTCGCCGATGAAGTCCGCACCGATCGTGAAGGCCTGCGCGAGCCCGTCGGGCGACTCCTGCTGGGCGAACGTCAGCGAGATGCCGAACTGCGAGCCGTCTCCGAGGAGCCGTTCGAAGTGGGCGGCGTCGTGGGGCGTGGTGATGACGAGGATGTCGCGGATCCCGGCGAGCATCAGCGTCGACAGCGGGTAGTAGACCATCGGCTTGTCGTAGACCGGGATGAGCTGCTTCGAGACCCCCAGTGTGATCGGATGCAGTCGCGTGCCCGAACCGCCCGCCAGAATGATGCCCTTCATGATCCCCCTCGTGAAAACGTCGATGTCCATGGTGGCGTCACAGAAGGGACGGCCATCCCCTGCCGTCCGACGACCCCCACAGTCGTACGTCCGACTCTACCGGGTCCCCTCGTCGCAGGGCGAGAGGATGCTGTGACACCCGCGGTGCCGAGCTCGGCGCGTGCGCTGCCGAAACCGATCCTTGTCAGGAGTTGCGCGGAGGTCCATAGTTGGCTCGTGGAATCCGAGGGTGGTGCCTCGCTGTCTCTCACCTGGGCTCATCGTGCCGAACAGTCGGTACCGGCCTGGGAGCGGAGCCATGCCAGGGGAGAGGTCCCGAGCGTCTGGCCCTACGGGCTGGATGCGCTGCGTGATCATGCGGCCGTGGAGGTGGTCGATCTCCCGCCGCCCGGTCGTGTCGCTCGTGTGCGAGCGCGGCTGGGCATCGGACCTCGCCCCGTCGAGGGCCTGGCCGTGACGTGGGACGAGAACACCGCGTATCGTCTGCAGATCCTCCATCCCCTCGTCCGCTACGCCACCGGGGTCATCTGGCTCACCGACATGGCGCAGGCCGGATCCACTCCGACCCGCCTGCTCTCGATGCTGAGCGGGGCCGAGTCGGCGTGGGTGCTCAGCGAAGCGCAGGTCGACCCGCTCCGGCGCCTGCTGGGGAACCGGGGTCCGCGGGTCTTCCCGATCCCGTTCGGCATCGACAGCGACTTCTTCGGCGCGCAGCCCTTCCCGACGCAGCAGCGGATCGTCAGTGTCGGCAACGACCGTGACCGCGATCCGGCGACGCTCTACGCGGCGCTCGCACGCGTGCTCGCCGCGCGGCCGGAGACAGAGGTCGTGGTGCAGACCTCTTCTGATCTCGCACCGCCCGAGGGGGTTCGGGTGGTGCGGCACATGCCGCACGCGCAGCTTCGAGATCTCTATGCGACCGCCAGTGTCATCGTCGTCCCGACCAGGCCGAACCTGCACGCCTCGGGGATGACGGTTGCGCTGGAAGCGCTCGCGACCGCCCGCCCGGTCGTCGTCTCGGACACGCCCGGCATGAGTCAGTACGTGAGCGAGGGGCACACCGGACACCTCGTGCCTCCGGGGGATGCGGAGAAGCTCGCGGATGCCATGCTGAGGCTGCTCGAGGACCCGCAGCGCGCAGCCGAACTCGGGCGGAACGGCAGGGCCGAGGTGGAGCGCAGCTTCACGACGCAGACCATGGTCGCGGCCCTCGTGCAGGGACTGCTGGACGAGGTGTGATCGGGGTGGACGCGCTCCGACGCCGTGGCTCGATGCCGCTCAGCGGTGCCGACGCTTGAGGGCGACGCCTTCGCGGAACGCGTCCCGGTGCGCACGGCCGGCATCGGCCCACTCGCGTCGGGAGAGGTCGGGTGACCCGGTCAGCGTCGATGCGGCGCGCCAGGCCTCGACGACCGTGGGCGCATCGAGGTCCCCGTCGTACATGAGCACCCACGCGGCGCCCACTTCGCGCGCCAGCGCCTCGTTCGCCTCGTTGCGCGGCACCAGTACCGGGCGCGCCATCGACAGGGCGGCGAGCACACTGCCCGAGTTGTGCATGAACCGGTACGCCAGCACGATGAGCTCGGACGAGGTCGCGAGCTGGACGAGTTCGGCATCGGTCAGGAAGTCGAGGTGCAGCTCGACGCCGGGAAGGCCCGCGGTCCGCGCCCTCAAGTCGTCGCCGAGCTCGGGGGTGGACGGGCGCCCGCCGATCTTCAGGCTCAGCATCGGCTCGGTCGTGACGGCCTCCGCGTAGGCGTCGATGAACCCTTCCAGGCCCTTGTAGCGGCGCACCCCGCCGAATGATCCGAGTCGACCGGGCACCCGCTCGGCCGCCGGGAATTTCGCGTACCAGTCGCGGTAGTGCCCGTGCAGGATCAGGCTGTGCGGCGTCCCCGGCGGGAGCGGCGTCGTCTCGTTGATGACGATCCGGTAGTCGGTGTGGCGATCGATGGAGCGCAGCAGCCACAACCGTGGCGCGTTGTCGTCGGGGAGCTCGATGTTGTGCACCGTCCGCACCACGGCGATCCGCCGCGAGAGGCGGTGCCGGAAGACGAGCGCGGTGGTGAGGAGGAACTTCCCGGTGGACTTCCACCAGGTCGAGCCGTGCAGCTTGGCCTCCGGCCAGTGCCAGTGGAAGGCGTCGTAGCGCCCGAAGAGCGCCGTGCCCCACGAGAAGCGCAGTCGCTCGAGCCCCTCGGTGGACCCCAGAGCCTCGTCGAGCATCTTGTTGTACGGGTTCGTCGTCGCACGCGGCGCGCCGAGTGACTGCATCACGCGGATGGTGGAAGCGGTCTCGGTCATGGTGGTGTCATCCTCCGATGGGCGACGGTACTCGTCGTAGCGGCGACCGAGAGCGGCCGCGATCGTGCCGCGACCTCGGTGCACGAGGCGCGTGCCTCTGGCGTGGTGGGTGATGTTGCGGGTCAGCGCGCCGAAGGCTCGTCGCAGACCGCCGACGATGATCCTGGCGACACCGCCGACCAGGGCGCGAACGCGCAGGACCCCTCGTCGCGCCCGCCCCTCGGTGAGCTGCAACTGGATCCGGGTGCCGGCGTTCGCCGAGCTGAAGGCACGCTGCGCCGCCCACGCCCGGCTGAGTCGCGCGGCGACGACGAGGTCTTCGGTCTCGGACTCGTTGCACCAGACGATCAGGCCGCCGCGCTGAGCCAGCTGCCGGGAGAACAGGGTGTCTTCACCGCCGCCGAGCCCCAGCGACGGATCGAAGCGCAGGCCGAGCCGGCGGATGGAGCGGAGGTCGAGCAGGAGGTTCCCCGCGGCCGCGACCTGCAGAACCGTGCCCGTCTTCCTCGGCGGTCGCCGGAACGTGCCGGAGGCGAGCAGCCAGGGATCGACGTCCTCGTCGAAGACGGAGATGACCCGTCCCATCACCGCGTCGGCTCCCTGCTCGCGCCAGACCGTGAGGAGAGAGGAGAGCCAGGCTTCTCGCGGGATCTCGTCGTCGTCGATGAAGGCGAGGAGGTCGCGATCGCCGCATTCGTCGAGGATCCGGTTGCGAGCGGCGACGATCCCCGCCGTCGGCTCGACCACGTAGCGAACAGGGAGCTCTGTGCCGGTGGCCACCTCGCGTGCCGACCCTTCCGGGTCGTTGTCGACGACGAGCACGTCGATGTCGAGACCGAGGTCGGCGCATTCAGCGATGCGCGACGGCAGGGTGCGAAGCAGTGCCTCCAGGAGGTCCGGCCTCCGGTAGGTGGGTATGCCGATCGTCACTGCGATCATGTCGCTCGATTCCGGTCCCCTGGTCATCCGCACCATCCCCATGGCAGTCTCGCGCCTTCACTCCGGCGCGGGCCTCATCGTACCGTGATCGCCCTGAAGCCCATGCCCGGAGGCGTCTCTCGCGTATAGTCGTTCTCCTGGGAGTCGACGTCGGTCGCGACTCTGGGGAATTCGGCCGGCGACCCGAGGTGATCCGCGATGCGGATCCGGGGGGAGAGAATCGCGTGTCAACCGAGCACGGTCGGCTCGCCGTGGTGGTCGTGAACTACGCCTCGGCGAAGCTTCTGCAGCGCAATCTGGTGGTCGTCGCGCGCGAGGCGCGGACGATCGACCCGGGCGCGACGGTGATCGTGGTCGACAACTGGTCCACCGCTGACGAGCGTCGAGCCGCGGAAGACGTCGCGCGGGCGAACGAGTGGGTGCTGATCGCCCCCGAGTCCAACACGGGCTTCGGCGGCGGTGTGAACATCGGCGTGGAGCGCGCGCTCGCCGACGGGGCGACCGACGTCCTGGTCATCAACCCGGATGCGCACATCGACCGCGAGTCGCTGCGCCGACTGCAATCCGCCACCGCGGCTTCCCGGAAGACACTCGCGTCACCGGTGATCTCCGACTCCGACGGACGCACGTGGTTCGCCGGTATCGACCTCCTGCTCGACGACGGCACGATGCGCGCACGACGCAAGCGCGTGACGGGTGATCCGCAGCCTTTCGAACCCTGGCTGAGCGGTGCATGCCTGTGGATCACGCGTGAGGTCTGGGAGCTCGCCGGAGGATTCGACGACGACTACTTCCTCTATTGGGAGGATGTCGACTTCTCGCGGAAGGTCGTGTCGGCCGGCGGATCGCTGGCGCTCGTCGAAGACGCGAGTGCGGTGCACGACGAGGGGGGCACGCAGCGCGCCGATCCCCAGGTCTCGCGGGCGAAATCCGAGACCTACTACTACTACAACATCCGGAACCGGATGCTCTTCGCGGTGCGTCACCTCGATGATGCGGGCGTGCGGCGCTGGCGCCGCTCGATCCCGCGAACAGCCCGCGAGGTGATCCTCCGCGGCGGACGCCGTCAGCTGATCCAGTCGGCCGCTCCGATCCGCGCCTACCTTCGCGGGGTGCGAGAGGCTCGACGGATCGCACGCACCCAGGGGACCGATCGGAAGGGCAGGAAATGGTCGTAGACGCATACCGACGTCTCGCGCGCGCGCAGAAGGGCCATGCACGTGGCGCCCCCGCGTACTCCGTGTACGTGAACCGACGGATCGGACGAGTCCTCGCCGCCGTCGCCTACCGCATCGGGCTCACGCCGAACCAGGTCTCGATCATCAGTGCGGTGCACTCCTTCGTCGCGATCGGACTCATCGCGTTCGGACCCGTGAACGTGCCCATGGGCTTCCTGATCGCGGTGCTGCTCGTGCTCGGCTACGCCTGGGACTCCGCCGACGGCCAGGTCGCGCGTCTGCGTGGCGGAGGCAGTCCGCAGGGCGAATGGCTCGACCACTTCATCGACACCCTCAAGATCGCATCCCTCCACCTCGGGGTGCTGATCGGTCTCTACCGGGTCCTCCCGGAGACACCGGTGCTGCTGTTGATCCCGATCGTGTTCAGCATCGTCGCTTCGACGACCTTCTCGGGGATGCTCCTCAACGACTTGCTCAAGGGCAAGCACGCGGTGGCGTCGACCCACGAGCGCGGCGGGGGCACGCTCGTGCGATCGCTCATCCTGTTGCCGACTGACTTCGGTCTGGTCTGCCTCGTCTTCGTGCTGTGGGGGTGGACGCCGGCGTTCCTCATCGGCTACGGCCTGCTGTGCGCCGCCGCGGTCCTGTTCCTCGCGCTCGCCGCGGTCAAATGGTTCCGCGAGATCGGAAGGCTCGGTGCCGACGCATGACCGGTGAGAAGATCCTGGTCGTGTGCGCCGCGAACGTCTGCCGGTCGCCGTTGGCGGAGCTCGCCTTGCGACGGGGACTCGGGGAGGACTCATCGATATCGGTCAGCAGTGCGGGCGTCCGCGCGACCGAGGGTGATGCGATCTGCACGCTGGTCTCGTCGCTCCACGATGACGAGGGATGGCGCGAACAGGCGCAGTCCCACCATGCGCGGCCGGTGACCATCGACCTCATCGAGCAGTCGACCCTGATCCTCACTGCATCGCGGGACATCCGCGGCGAGCTGGTGCGGCTCGCGCCGCGCTCGCGCGACTGGATGTTCACGCTCAAGGAAGCCGCCCATCTCGGAACGGGATTCTCCTCGACAGGACCCGACCGCGTGGCGGACTACGTCGCGTATCTGGATCGAGCGCGGTCCCGGGCGGTGCCGCTCGCCAGCAGTGACGGAGTCGGGAGCAGGATCCGACGTCTCTTCGGAAACCGAGGATCCGCCGATCCGGCGAGCATCGCCGACCGGCACGGCAGCCGGGGCCACCGCGAGACCCTCGCCGAGGTGCAGTCGTCGACGGCGACGATCCTCGCCCAGCTCGGCGGGCACCGACGGCACGCATCCTGAGCGAACCCTTGTGGTTTCCCGCTCCCCGCACTATCATTAGCCGATGCCGCGTTCTGCGCGGTGGGGACCGAGGCCGAGGGGGCTTCGGAATGGGGATCTGGGTTCTGGGGAGCTGCAGTGTTCAATGTTTCATCATGCCGTCGTGGGGACGGCACTTCGCGCTCGAGACGCGCGATGTTCATCGCGCCTCTGGTGGCGCTCGCACTCGTGACGGCAGGCTGCACCGCAGCCCCCGACGCTTCCGAGTCGCCGACGCCCGAGGGCACCAGCACCACGGACTGGACGCCGCCTGCCGAGGATGAGGCCGCAGGGCCCACTGAGGCGCCGTCACTGACGGAGGAGAGCGGAGCGCTCGACGAGCCGATCGCCCTGTCGACCGACATGGTCGTCACGATCGACAAGATCTCGACCATGACCGTCAAGCCGGAGACGCCGGGCGAGTACGCCGGTCCGGCCGTCGTGGTCGCCGTCTCCGTGTCCAACGACTCGAAGCGGGCGCAGAGCGTCGAATCCGCCGTCGTCAGTCTGACGACGGACGACGGAGATATCGGGGTCGGCACGACCGCGGGGCCGAACAAGCCGCTGACGGGCGATCTGGCCGCCGGCGCGAAGGCCACCGGGACCTACGTCTTCATGCTCGATCCGACGAAGGGGCGCTCCGTGAAGATCAGCGTCAACTACGCCGCGGGCGAGCCGGTGGCGACCTTCGCCGGCACGCTGTCCTGACAATGAGCGCGCTGTCGCGCACCGATCTTTCATCGCACTTTCGCAATTTCATACTCAAGAACGTTCTGCGGCTGGGGAGTCACTAATGGGGAACACAACAATCACGAAGCGGGCGCTGGGAGCGCTGGCTTCTGTCGTGACAGCAGCGTTGCTGGTCGCGGGGATGACGACGCTGGGGGCACAGGCCGCTTCGGCTGCCGACGTGTCTCCGCCGCCGCTGCTGCAGCGGGACGACAACGTCGTGACGTCGGATCCGATTCCGACGGTCCAGATCGACAACGGCTACGTCTGGGCGCAGACGACGATCGGCTCGACCGTGTACGCGGTCGGCAAGTTCGACAATGCGCGCGCGCCTCTGGCGGTCCCGGGCACGAGTCTGACCGCGCGGTCGAACGTCCTCGCCTATGACATCAACACGGGCCAGCTGCTGTCGTTCGCGCCGCAGGTGAACGGCGTGATCAAGGCGGTCGCGGCCTCGCCCGACGGCAGTCGCATCTACATCGGCGGGTCGTTCAGCTCGGTCAACGGACAGGCGCGCTGGAACTTCGCCGCCCTGGATGCGGCGACCGGCCAGCTGGTGCCGGGGTTCAACCCGTCGATCGGCGGCACGGGCGTCTATGCCTTGGCCACATCCGGTTCGAGTGTCTACGTCGGTGGTCTGTTCACGCAGGGCAACGGCACGGCCCGCAAGAACCTCGCCGGCTTCAACGCCGCCAACGGCGCCCTGCTGAGCTGGGCACCGCAGAGCGACCTCCAGGTCGACGCGATGGTGATGGACCCGGCAGGGCAGAACGTCATCGCCGCCGGTCGCTTCTCGCAGGTCAACGGCAACCTGGCGATGCGCGGCACCGTCGCGCTCGACAAGACGACGGGTGCCGTCGACACCGCCTGGGCGCTCCCGCAGACCGTCAAGAACGGTTCGATCACCGGCGCCAACTCCGGCAAGGCCGGCATCTTCGGCCTGGCCGCCGATGCCAACGCCGTGTACGGCACCGGCTGGGTGTATGCCGACGCCGCCACCGGAAACCTGGAAGGGACGTTCGCGGCAGAGGCCGGGACCGGCCAGGTGCGCTGGATCTCCGACTGCCTCGGCGACCACTACGGCGTCTACTCCACGGGCAAGGTCGTGTACACGACGAGCCACACGCACGCCTGCGGCACGATGGGCATGCACCCCGAGCAGAACCCGCGCACGCACCGCTACTCCGAGGCTTACACGGCCGACGCCCGCGGCACGCTGGGGAACCAGCCCGCGGCCGGCAGCACCTACAAGAACTGGGCCGGTACACCGGCGCCGTCCGGTTACGCCTGGACGCCCGACTGGGCTGTCGGTGTGACGACGGGCATGGGGCAGGCCGGCCTCTCCATCACCGGAGCGGGCAACATGATCTCGATCGGCGGAGAGTTCCGCTCGGTCAACAACGGGCGCTTCGAGGGCCTCGTGCGCTTCTCGACGACGCCTCCGGGCGGAGCGAAGGACGGTCCGCGTCTCTCCGGAGCGAACTGGACCGCCACCGCGCAGTCCTTCATCCCCGGTCGCGTGCGCGTCTCGATCCCCTCGAACTGGGATCGTGACGATCTGACGCTCACGTACGAGCTGCGACGCACGGGCACCGCGACGCCGGTCGCCACTCTGACGGCCGACGCGACCTGGTGGAACCGCCCCACGATCAGCCTCGAAGACAAGACGGCGCCTCCCGGAACTCAGCAGGAGTACACCGTCGTCGCGAAGGACGGCAACGGGAACGCGGTGAGCAGCCAGGCCGTCAGCGCGACGGTGACGGCAGGGGCAGCATCCACGTACGTGGATGCCGTGACCGCCGACGCGCCGCAGCTCTACTACCCGCTGGGTAACTCCCCGCAGGACTGGGCCGGTACGAACACGCCCGTCTTCGGCTCGGGTGTCACGACATCCACGTCCGGCGTCGCGAACACCGCGACGGGAGCATCGACATTCACCGGTACCTCCACGGGACGCGTCGCGACGACGAACAAGGTCGCCGCACCCTCCGAGTACTCGACCGAGCTGTGGTTCAAGACCAACTCCACCACCGGTGGAAAGCTGATCGGCTACGGGAGCGCCGCCTCCGGCGACTCCACCAGCTACGACCGTCACCTCTACATGACCAACAACGGTCGGCTCGTCTTCGGCGCCTATGACGGGAGCACTCGGACGATTCAGAACAGCACGGCCCTGAACAACAACGCCTGGCACCATGCCGTGGCGACGCAGAGCTCTGCGGGGATGAAGCTGTACGTCGACGGCACGCTCGTCGCCTCCGACGCCTCCGGCACCAGCGCGGAGAACTACCTCGGTTACTGGCGCATCGGCGGGGACAACCTCAGCAGCTGGCCTTCGGCACCGAGCTCCAAGTACTTCAAGGGAGCGCTCGACGAGGTCGCCGTCTACCCGTTCGCGCTGACATCGGCCCAGGTGCAGACGCACTACGGCGTCGGCAAGGGCTTCCAGGCACCGACCGCGTCCTTCACGGCGACCGCGACGGATCTCGATGTGGCCTTCGACGCCGCCGCCTCGGCTCCGGCCGGCTCCGCGACGATCACCGACTACCAGTGGGACTTCGGAGACGAGTCGCCGGCGGGCTCCGGAGCGACGGCTTCGCACACGTATGCGGCTTCCGGAACCTACACGGCGAAGCTCACCGTCACGGACAGCAACGGGCTGGCCGCGACGACGGAGAAGCCGGTCGTGGTCCAGGCGGCGAACGTGCTGCCGACAGCGTCCTTCGAGGTCACCGGGACGGGACTCTCGGTCTCCGCGGATGCGTCCGCATCCACCGATTCCGATGGCACCATCTCCTCGTACGCATGGAACTGGGGTGACGGAACGACGTCGACCGGCCAGGTCGCCAGCCACGTGTACGCCACGGCGGGAACGCGCACGGTGACCCTGACGGTCACGGACAACCGGGGCGGCACCGCGACGACCACGCGTCAGGCGGTCACCACTCACGCAGATCCGGTCGCGACGTTCACGTCGACGGCTTCGGGCATGACCGTGAACGTCTCGGCGGCCGGGTCGAGTGCCTCTGACGGGGCGACGCTGTCCTACTCCTGGAACTGGGGCGACAGTACTCCCGCTGGTTCGGGAGCCACCGCCGGTCACACGTACAGCCAGGCGGGTGCACATGACATCACCCTGACGGTGACCGACAGCCTCGGCGGGTCGGCGAGCGTCACGAAGTCCGTGACGACGCAGGCTCAGGTCTTCGCGGCATCCGACTCGTTCGGCCGTGTGGTCTCGAGCGGCTGGGGTGCAGCCGATGCCGGTGGCACGTGGGCGCCCATGAGCGGTTCCGCCGCTGTCACCTCCGTCGGCGACGGAGTGGGCAAGGTCAACCTCACGCCGGGTGAGACCCGCGAGATGCTCCTGCAGGGCACGTCTCTGCTCGACACCTCGGCACGGATCAGCTACACGCTGTCCTCCGGGCCGTCGACGGGTGTCGCCTATGAAGGGCTCGGCGCACGTCGGTCCGGCTCCAACGGCTACCGCGCACTCGCATGGCACCGCGCCGACGGCAGCTCCTGGCTCGTGATCCAGCGCAACGGCACGGCGATCGCCAGCACCGCTGTCGCAGGTCTCACGTGGACAGCGGGAAGCACGTTCAACCTGGCGATGGAGACGACCGGTTCGACGACCACCACCATCCGCGCCAAGCTGTGGGCGGGCGGAGCCGCAGAGCCCGCCAGCTGGCAGCTGTCGACGACGGACGCGACTCCGGCCCTCCAGGTCGCGGGAGCGCCCACCGTGTACTCGTACCGTTCCGGCACGGCGACCGGCACCAACCTCGCGAGCTTCGACGACTTCACGCTGAAGAACCTCGGCGCCGTGGTGCCGGATCCCGAGCCGGAGCCCGAGCCCACCAACGTCGCACCGGTGGCCGCCTTCTCGGCGACCGCGACGGCGTTGACGGCCAACGTCGACGGCACCGCGTCGACGGATTCGGATGGCACCATCGCTTCCTACGCCTGGAACTTCGGCGACGGCTCCACGGGCACGGGTGCGACCAGCTCCCGTACCTACGCCGCAGCCGGAACCTACACCGTGACGCTCACCGTGACAGACAACAAGGGGGCGACGCACACCGCGACCAAGCAGGTCACGGTCGCCGCGGCTCCTGTCGACCCGGATCCCGAGCCCGAGCCCGCTCCGTTGGCAGGCGACGAGTTCGAGCGGACCTCCGGCCCCGGCTGGGGCAGCGCGGTCGTGGGCGGTGCCTGGACGATCGCCGGCGGCTCGCAGGCAGCGGCCACCGTGGCGGACGGCCAGGGCAAGATGGCTCTGATCGCCGGGGACACCCGCCACGCGACACTCAACACGACCTCGATCACCGACACCGTCCTTCAGACGCAGTTCCGCGTCGATCAGGCCCCGGCAGCGGGCGGCGCGTACATCGGAGTCATCGCGCGTCAGTCGGCCGCAGGCAAGTACCTGGTCCGGGCATGGCTCCGTCCTGACGGGACCATCTGGCTCGTGGCTCACCGCGACGGCACCGTGCTGCTGACGCAGCCCGTGTCAGGGCTCGCCTTCACGGCGAACACTTCCTACACGTTGAAGGTCTCCGTCACCGGCACGTCGCCGACGGCGATCTCGGCGAAGATCTGGGCGTCGGGTGGCACGGAGCCGGCGAACTGGCAGCTCAACGCGACGGATGCGACGCCGTTGCAGGGGGCCGGTTCGGTCGGCCTGAGCGGCAACCGCTCGGGGAGCGCGACGGCGGCACTCGGTGTCTCCTTCGACTCGTTCCGGGTGACCGCCCCGTAGCGGAGCGACGCGGCGCACGTGAGGTGCGCTCCCGTCCGTCGGTGCTCACGCGCCGGCGGACGAGGGCGCGCCTCACTTGTTCGTGGGTGCTGACGTGTTACATATTGACTGCGGCCCGAGCGCATAGCACCCGGTGACACCGGCGGGGAGGACAGGCTCATGAGATTCGTTCCGCGCCACCACCCCCGAGTAGGATCCTGACGCATGGCCACTGCTGTTCCGATCGTGCTCCTCGCAGTCGGAGGTCTCGCCGCACTGGCCCTCGTCGTTCTCGTGCTCCGGATGATGCCTCGAGCGGCATTCGTCGTCTGGGCGTGCGTGCTCTTCTTCGTCCCCCTCTGGGTGGGGGTGAGCATCGGCTTCTATTGGGCCGCGATCACGCTCCTCACAGCGCTGCTGATCGTCGTCAACTGGTCGATCGTCCCGCTGCGGGCGGCCGACGCGTGGGTGGCGGTGTTCATCATCGTCACCGTCGGCCTGTACGCCTTCGGCTCCGTGGACCTCGCGTCCCTCGTCGCCGCACTGCTCGAATGGGTGATCCCCTATATCTGGGGCCGCGTGGTGCTCGCCCGGGTCGGCACCGCATGGGTGACCTCGACCATCGCGATCGTCGCCGTGGTCGCCGCGACCCTCGCCGTCGTGGAGTTCTTCACTTCGTTCAACCCGTTCGTGCTCATCCCGGGGTCGGGGGTCATCTACGACACCTGGAGCCCGCTGCAGGAGCGCGGGGGAGTGCTGAGGGCGGAGGGCGCTTTCGGGCATTCGATCGCGCTCGGCGCAGCCCTGGCCATGTCGTCGGCGTTCGTCGTCGCGACCAGGTGGCGGCTCGCCCCGAAGATCAGCGGGGTGGTGATCATCGCGGTGGCGACGGTCCTCACCTTCAGTCGCGTGGGACTCCTGACGCTCGTGCTCACGCTCATCCTCTCCACATTCCTGATCGCTGGGGTCTCCACCCGGTTCCGGGCGACCGTCGCCGTGGCCGGTGCGGTCGGAACGGCCATCGTCATCCCCATCATCGATACGGTCTTCGGAGCAGCGGGGGAAGAGGCGGGCGGTAGCGCGGACTATCGGACGGACCTGCTCGTGCTCCTCGAACAGGTGCAGGTCTTCGGCAACCCGGGCGACTGGCATTCCCTGGTCTCGGGCGATTACTACCTCGGCTACTTCGCCAGATCCGTCGACAACGCACTCGTCCTCACCCTGCTGCGGTACGGGTACGTGCCGACCTTCCTCATCATGGCTGCCGTCGTCTGCGCGGCGTGGATGGCACTGAGGCGTTCGACGCGAAGCCCCGCAGCGCTCGCGGTCGTCGGACAGCTTCCGAGCCTGGTGGTGGTCGCCCTCATCACGCAGTACAGCATGTTCCTCTGGTTCTGCGTCGGCCTGGCCATCACCTGGGCGAGAGACTCGGCGATGCTCGGAGGGGCCGATGACGAGGCCGCGGGCGTCGACATCGGCCCGCCGGAGGGGCTGCGGCTGCCGCAAGGTGCCAGGGCGTCGCATCCACAAGGGTGAGGATGCCGAAACGTTGACTCATCTAGAATCGAAATCTCAGGGGGAATGGGGAACCATGGGCGAGAGCCGGGTCAGTCTGCGCGTCATCGTGAGCTCGTTGCGCAAGTTCTGGTGGCTGATCGTGCTGTCCGCCGTTCTCGGGGCGGCGGGGTCATACGGATATGCGTCCCTGCAGACGCCGCTCTTCCAGGCGACGACCTCGCTGTACTTCGCCCTCAACCAGGGAACCAGCGCCTCCGACCTCAACCAGGGATCGGTGTACACGCAGAGCCAGATGCTGTCGTTCGCCCAGCTCGCCACCAGCTCGCGCGTGCTCGAGCCCGTCATCGAAGAACTCGACCTCGACACCACGCCACACGCTTTGGCCCGTGACATCGAGGTGTCGATCCCGCAGAGCACGGTCACGCTCCGCATCACCGGCATCGCCGACAATGCAGACGCCTCGGCAGACCTGGCGAACGCCGTCGCAGACCAGCTCATCGTCGCCGTCAAGGACGTGGCTCCCAAGGATCCGCAGGGCGAGTCCACGATCACGGCGCAGGTCATCGACGACGCAGTCGTGCCGGAGTTCCAGTTCACCCCGAGCAAGCCTCGCGATGCCCTTCTCGGCGGCTTCCTCGGCGGGGTGCTCGGCCTCGCCGTCGCCATCCTGATCGGGGTGCTCGACACCCGTGTGCGCAACGAGGAGTCGCTCACGCAAGCAGGGGGCGACCCCGTGCTGGGTGTCGTGTCGAAGTCCCCGCTTCTGGCGACTCGCGGCATCGCCGTGGCGCAGGAGCCGCTGGGGCACACGTCGGAGGAATTCCGCCGCATCCGCTCCGCGCTCGCGTACGCGAATGTGTCGTCGCGTGTGAAGGTGCTCCTGGTCACGTCGGGCATGCCGGCCGAGGGCAAGTCGACGGTGTCGGTGAACCTGGCCATGACACTCGCGGGCCTCCGCAACTCCGTGCTGCTGATCGACGCCGACATGCGCCGCCCCCGCGCGCACGAGCACGCCGGTATCGATGGGTCCATCGGTCTCACGAGCGTGCTGCTCGACGAGGTCGAGTTCGAGGTGGCCAAGCACAGCGTCGCCGACAGCACGCTGGACATCCTGCCCGCCGGCACGGTGCCTCCCAACCCGGCCGAACTGCTCACGTCGTCGCGCATGGCGCAGCTGCTCGATTTCGCCGCAGCCGAGTACGACTACGTCGTTATCGACTCTCCCCCCACGCTGAGCGTTGCGGATGCGAACCTCTTCGCCACCCAGACCGACGGAGTCATCCTCGTCGTCGATGCGACCAAGACGCGCCGTGCCGCGCTGACGAAGAGCATCAAGTCGCTCGAGTCCGGTGGTGCCCGCATTCTCGGGACGGTGCTGAACAGGGCCCGACCCGATAGACATCGCAGCGAGTACTACAGCGATTGACCGCTGACCGGGGTTCACGCCATCATGGCGTATATCGGTCGGAAGGCGGTGCCCGTTTGTCTTTGCCTCCTGAGCCGGTTACTCTTCATGAGTTGCGAGGGGGACTCGCACTTCACCGCCGGGGTGTAAACAGCGGCGAGGTGCTGGTTGATCGTTGAACCTGCCCCAGAAAACGGTGACATATGTCCTTTCCGTTCCTTGAGCTCGCCTCATCCCGAAAGACCTCCCGCCAGCCCCGACAACACCGCCGACGAGCGCTCGCGGGTGCTCTCGCCGCCGTGTTGGGAGTCACAGCCGCGCTGACGTCGGTTCCGGCATCCGCGTCGGCAGACCTGGCGCAGGGAGCGGCGCGCCCGGCGGCGGCGGCTCCTGCCCCCGTCATCGACGACGACATGGACCGCACGGTCGGCTCCGGATGGGGTTCCTCGGCGGTCGGCGCGTGGCGCGTCACCGAAGGCGCCTCCAGCGTCACCGGAGATGTGGCTCTCCTGGCGAGCCGCAAACCCGGGATCACCGCCCGGGCGACCGTGGCCGGAGTCTCGGCTGCCGACGTCGACAGCCGGTTCTCGCTCTCCATCCCGAAGCTCCCCGTCGGTGGGCCGCTCTACCTGGCACAGGCTGTCCGGGTCTCGGGGAAGGACTCGTACGGAGTGCGGGTGCGCGTGCACCCCGATGGCTCGGCCTACGTGTCCGTCGTCCGACTCACCGACCTCACCGGGGTTCAGAACCTCGCCGAGCGTCGCCTTCCGCTGACCGTGAAGAGTGGGACCTCGCTGGACGTCGCATTCCGAGTGACCGGCACGAACCCCGTCGCCCTCTCGGCGAAGGCATGGGTCTCGGGTGCCGCAGAGCCGTCGGCGTGGCAGGTCTCGCACTCGGATGCATCCTCCGCGCGCCTGCAGAAGCCGGGTGGCTACGCTTTCGCGCTCTACACCTCGTCCGGGGCGAAGTCGGCGGTACCCGTCGGCATCGATGACATCCGCGCCACCGCCACTGGTGCTCCGGCGCCGGCCCCTGCTCCGGCCCCCACGCGTCCACCGGCACCGACCCCCGCACCGGCGCCTGCTCCGGCACCCGCACCGGCGCCCGCTCCGGCACCGGCTCCCGGGCCCGTCACTCCCGCGACTCCGGCAGGTGTGCGCGGTGAGCCGGGTGCACGAGTCCCGGGCTCGCTCTCCTACGACGCCCCGGCGACGGCGATCTACGCTGCTCCCGCGGGCTCGGACGGCGCTGCCGGCACCAAGAACTCGCCGGTCAAGACGATCGGCGCCGCCCTGCGTCTGGTCCCGAATGGCGGGACCATCGTTCTGCGTGGCGGCACGTATCACGAGCAGATCGTGATCCCCCCGCAGAAGAAGGTCACCATCCAGCCGGCGTCGAACGAGGCGGTCTGGCTCGACGGCGCGAAGTCCGTCACGGGGTGGAAGGCATCAGGGAGCACCTGGGTCGTCGACGGCTGGACGACGAAGCTCGACTCGAGCCCGACCTACACCAAGGGCGCTCCCGACAACACGCAGGCCGAGTGGCGCTTCGTGAACCCGGAGCGTCCGATGGCCGCCCACCCGGACCAGGTCTGGGTGGCGGGCGTGCAGCTGCGCCAGGTCGCCACCGCGGCGCAGGTCAAGGCCGGGACGTTCTTCGTGGATGACGCGGCGAAGCGACTCGTGATCGGCACGAACCCGACGGGCAAACCCGTCGAGGCGAGCGTGCTCACACAGGCGCTCTCGATCCGTTCGGCCGGTACGGCGATCCGTGGGATCGGCGTTCGCCGGTACGCCACCACCGTTCCCGAGATGGGCACGGTGATCGCGGCTGCCGCCGACGTGTCGCTCACCGACGTGACGATCCGTGACAACTCGACGACGGGCTTCTACTCGTGGTCTCCGCGGACCACGCTGAATCGGGTGTCGCTGATCGGCAACGGGCTGCTCGGCGGAGGAGCCTCGCAGGCCGACGGGCTCAAGGTGACGCAGATGCTCTCCACCGGGAACAACTCCGAGGGCTTCAACCACTCTCCGGTCTCGGGCGCCTTCAAGGTCACGCGAACGCAGAAGGTGACGGTGTCCGACAGTGCCTTCACCGCGAACAACGGGCGGGGACCGTGGTTCGACGAGTCCGTCATCGACATCGCCTTCACCGGCAACGACGTGATCGGCAACACCGGTCATGGTGTCATGGTCGAGCTGTCCGAGCGGGCGATCGTCGCCGACAACATCATCGCGCGCAACGGTGACTTCGGTCTCTTCGTGCTCAACTCCGGCAACGTGAAGATCTGGAACAACACCTTCGTCGGCAACGCGAACCGCAACATCAGCATCGGGCAGGATGCGCGCAGCGCCTCCGATCCGAACGCCGCGGGTCACGACCCCCGGACGAGATACGCGCCGCTGGCGCCGTGGACCGTGCGCAACACGGTGGTATCGAACAATGTCATCGCGGAGAGCGCGGGCAACTGCCTCGTGTGTGTGCAGGACTACTCGCTGAGGTTCACCGGCGCGCAGATGGTGTCGAGTATCGACGGCAACCTGTATCACCGCACGGCGCCGGGCACACCGAGATGGTTCTCGGCATGGTCCCGAGGCGCGGTGTCGAAGGACCCGACGGTAGCCGACACGCTTGCGGCGTTCACCGCGGCGACCGGTCACGACCGGCGATCGCAGTTCGTCGAAGGGGCGAGCGTCGTCAACGGCGAGTTCATGCTGCTCGCTACCCGCGCGTCCGCAGGGGTCCCGGTGCCGGCAGATATCGCCTCGGTATCGCGACTCCCCGTCAACGGCGCGTCGCTGGGAGCCCGACAGCGGTGACGATGTAGGTATGGGTTCACTTCTCGCTGTCGGCGCCCGCGCGCTGACGATGGTCATCGCGCTTGTCTGTGGCGTTCTCACGACGCGCATGATCATCGGAGGCGCGGGCGTCGACAGCTTCGCCCTTTACACATTGCTGACCACGATCCCCTCGCTGCTGACGTTCACCGACCTCGGCAGCGGGGCGGTCCTGGTCAACGCCGTCGCGACGAGCGACGACGTGCGCACCGACGAGAAGCTGAGGTACCAGCTCACCTCCGTCGGACGCGTGCTGCTCATGTTCGCGGCCAGCGCGATGGCGATCAACACCGTCCTCGTCCTCACCGGCGCCTGGGAGCTGGTCTTCGGAGAGGCCGGCGGACGCCCGGGTGCGTCGCTGGCGGCGTTCTACTGCGTGACCATCTTCTGCCTGGGGATCCCGCTCGGCATCTGGGTGCGCATCATGCTCGGACAGCGCCGCAACCACGTCGTGATCCTGCTGCAGGGCTTGATCTCGCCACTCACGATGGCCGGGGTGTGGCTGATCCTCACGTTCGGCGGGGAGAACCTCCATTCATTCGTCGCGATCGCCTCGTTCGCGGCGTCCTTCTTGGTTTCCGTGCTGGGCATCCTGATCACGGCGCGCACGACGTCGCCGCTGATCCCGTCGGCCGTGCGGATGGTTCTGCGTCCGCGCCGTTTCCCCGGCGTGCGCGTGATGGACGTCGGCTGGCCGATGCTTGCGCAGATGGTGACCTATCCCATCGCCGTGGGATCCCAGCGATACGTCATCGCGCAGCTCGGCGGGCCGACCGATGTCGCCGAATACGGCGTGGCCGGACAGGTCTTCTTCGCTCTCAACGGGCTGGTGATGGCCGGTGGCCTGGCCCTGTGGCCACATTTCGCGCGAATGCGGCATGACGGCGATCTCCGGCGTGGCCCCTTTCTGCTCTCCGCCCTGTTCGCCGTCGCCATCGCGGTCGCGACAGTCATGGTCTGGCTGGTCGGTCCCTGGCTCTTCGGCTTCATCACGCAGGGCGAGCTGACGGTGCGGCCGAGCACCATCTTCGCCTTCGGGCTGATGATCATGATGACCGCGGCCGTGTATCCGCTGGGCATGTTCATCATGGACAAGCCCGGCATCCGATTCCAGGTGATCCCCACGTTGAGCATGGCGGCTGTCGGAATCGGACTCTCCTTCGTCCTCACCCCCGTGCTCGGAATCGCCGGACCTCTGATCGGCGTCGCGTTCGCGCTGCTGGTGTGCCAGCTGATCCCGTTCTCGATCTACATCGTGCGACACAAGACCCGGCTCACCGTCGGCAGCCAGGAGTCGGTGCCGCAGCCGAGCGACGACGCCGCGTAGCCAGGCGTCCGCACGCGGCCGCCCCGCGGCCAGAGTCAGCGCAGGACGTGTGCCGTGATGCTCGCGCGATACACGTCAGGGGCGTGGCGGCGGAGAGCCTCCGCGCGGCTGTCTGCGACGGTGGACACGATCTCGTCCCATCGCGTGTGGATGTCGGTCAGTGCGGCGGCGATCGATTCCGCATCGCCCGGGGTGACCAGTTGGGCGGTCGCGTAGCCGCCGGCTGCCTCTCGGAGCCCGCTGCTGTCGCTCGCGATCACGGGCCGCAGAGCGAGGATGCCTTCGACCGCCGTGTTCCCGAACGGCTCGTCGACGCGAGAGGGGACGACGAGCACATCCGCCTCGGCGAGGAACGGCCAGATCGCGGCGTGGAAGCCCGCGAAGTCGACGGAGATGCCCGCCACTGCGGCCTGTTCGCGAAGGTCGCGCTCGAACCACTCGTATCCTTCGAAGACCGCACCGAGGAGCGTGACGTCGACCTCGCGACCCGCGGCGTGCAGCACCGAGGCCGCCTCGATGACGAGGTCGGGACCCTTACGCGGAGACAGTCTGCCGATGTAGAGGACGCGGAGCGCCTGCTCGATGCGCGGCCGGGGCGAGAGGGGTTGCGGAGGCGAGGCGACGCCGTTGTAGACCACGTGCGCGCGACGCGCGAGCGCGGGCAGCGCGGCACGGATCGTGTCGAGACTGAACCGGCTGTTCACGATCGTGCGCTCGGAGGCGAGATGGGGGGAGTAGAGGATGCCGTTCACGAGCCTGTTGCCCGACGCCTCGGCCTCGTGCACATGGCTCACCGAGCGGGTCCGCCGTAACCGCGCGATCAGCGGCCACTGCGGGATGATGATCGTCGAGACGTACACGACATCGGGGCGAATCCGACCGATCAGACGCCAGGCCGCGCCGAGACCCCGGAAGGTGTCGCGGAAGAGGCGGGGCAGTCCGCGCGGAGTCAGCAGGACCTTGCGCAGGACGAGCATCGGGAGGATGACGACTTCGGCACCGGCCGCGCGCAGCTCCGGGACGAGAAGCCCCGAGCTCGGCAGCGCGACCACGACCCGTGCACCCGCTTCTACGAGGCCGATCGCACTCTCGAGCAGCATGCGGTCCGAGCCGAACAGCTCCGCACCGGGGTGCACGAGAAGGACCGTGCGCCGGTCTCCGTCGCCGCTCATCGCGCTGCCGGACCAGCAGGAGCGGGGGACCAGTCGGTGGCGCGTCGCCGCGCACGTCGAGCTGACGGGTGGATGCTCGATCCCTCAGCGAGCCGGTGCGCGAGGGCTTCGTACTCGTCCGCGACATCGTCCCAACGGAACCGGGTTCGGGCGATCTCCTGCACGATCTTGCCGCGTGACGCGGTCAGGTTCGGGTCTGCCTCCGCATCGACGACCTGAGCCGCGACGTCGGCAGCGTCGGTGAAGAACCACCCGTTGCCGTCGAGAACTTCGCGGTTGAAGGGCACGTCGAAGCCGATCACTGCCGTTCCAGCACCCATGGCGCGCAGGAGCGAAGGGTTCGTGCCACCCACCGAATGACCGTGCAGGTACGTCAGCGCGTTGGCATAGAGGGCATCGAGCAACTCCTGGTCGTACACCCCGCCGACGAGCCTGATCCGATCGTCGCCGTCCGCCACGCGCTGGATCTCCTGGGTGTACCCGGCGCTGTAGGGGGCCGACCCGACGACGACGAGCGGGAGCGTGGCGTCGCTGTCGCGATAGCCTTCGACGATCTCGAGCACATGGTTCTCGGGCTCGAACCTGGCAACGACCAGGTGGTAGCCGTCTGTGGTGAGTCCCATCTCCGCGACGCCGCGTTCCGGCAGCTCTTCGAGGATCGGGGCGCCGTAGCGGATCATCTCCGTCGGAACGTCGAACTGATGGCGATAGTAGTCAGCGATGCCCGGGGCATCCGCGATCAGGGCGTCGGCGGTGCGGACTCCGAACTGCTCGGCCCAGCGGTAGTAAGCCCTGCCACGCGGGCCCCACTTCGAGCGGCGCCATTCGAGGCCGTCCATGTGCAGGGCTACCGGGGCTCGGCGCAGACGGAGGAGCGGGAGGAAGGGGGAGTTGGCGGCGTTGAAGACGAAGGTCGCATCCGGGCGGCGCCGGAAGAAGAGGTGCAGCGCCGAGAGCCCGGTGTGGCTGAGCGTCTCGATCTGCTTCACGGGGACGGCAGGAAGGTGTACGACCCTCATGCCGAGGTACTCCTTCTCCCGTCGCTCCGACCCGCGGGTGTACACGACGACGTCGTGACCGCGGTCCGCGAGACGGCGGCCGACTTCCTCGACCGCCGTCTCGAATCCGCCGTAGGCCGCGGGCACTCCTCGGGTCCCCACCATCGCGATGGTGAGGCGGTTCGAATTGCTCATCCGATCAGTATGCCCCGCTGGGCTGCACCATGACCTTGGCGGTGCGCCACATGATCTGCAGATCGTTCATCACGGACCAGTTCTCGACATACCGCAGATCGAGTCGCACACTCTCGTCCCAGGAGAGGTCGCTGCGTCCGGAGACCTGCCACAGACCGGTGATCCCGGGCTTGATGTAGAGGCGGCGGAAGACCGTGCCGTCGTAAGCGGTGACCTCGCTGGGCAGCGGCGGGCGGGGCCCGACGACGCTCATGTCGCCCACGAGCACGTTCCAGAACTGCGGCAGCTCGTCGAGCGAGAGCTTGCGCAGCACTCGGCCCACACGAGTGACGCGCGGGTCGTCCTTCATCTTGAAGAGAAGTCCGGCGCCCTCGTTCTGTGCCTTGAGCGCGGCGAGCTGCTGCTCGGCGTCGGTCTTCATGGAGCGGAACTTGACCATCTTGAAGCGCCGCCCGTCGCGGCCGACCCGCTCCTGGAAGAAGAAGACAGGGCCCGGCGAGTCGAGCTTGATGAGCAGCGCCAGCACCGGGGCGAGCAGAGCGATCGGGATGAGCGCCAAGGTCGCCACTGCGGCGTCCAGCGCGCGCTTGAGCAGGTGCTGACCACCCTCGTACCGCGGGATCTGCACCTGGATGAGGGGCAGGCCCTCGACGGGGGCGAAGGAGATGCGCGGACCGGCCACATCGGTGAGTCGGCTCGACAGCACGAGCTCGGCAGCGGTCCCCTCGAGCTGCCAGCTCAGCTGCTTCACGAACTCCGGCTCGCCTTCGGGGCGGCTCGCCACGATGATCGTGTCGGCACCGACCTCGGCGGCAACCGACGACACGGAGTTCACGTTCCCCAGAACCGGGAACTTCGTGTCGCCGACCTCGATGTCACGCGCGTTGCCGTCGAGCAGCGTCGCGCCCACCACCTGGTAACCGGACGCGCCGATCGGGTGCAGCGTGCGCACCACATACTCGACGTCGTCCCGGTTGCCCACGACGAGCGTGCGGGAGGCGAACCGCCCGTGCGAACGCTGCGTCTGCAGCCAGTGGCGCCACATCCATCGGGTCACGAGAAGAGTCAACACTCCGATGGGCAGCCCCAGCAGCAGCATCGGTTGCATCGACTCCCACGCGAGCAGCACCGCCACGATGGCGATGATCCCGAAGGCGAGCCCGCTGGCGTGGACCACGCCTCGGTACTCGGTGGCACTCGCGCGGAACAGCGCGGCGTCCCGCGTGTGCAGCCCGCTCAGCATGAGGTACCACAGAGCAGCGAGCGGAACGGCGCCGCTCAGCACCTCGATCGCGGAGACGCCGATGAACAGCTGGACTGCTGCCGCCAGACCGACGGCGAACAGGATGACGGCTGCATCCGTCAACCGCAGCCGAATCCGGTAGCGGCGTTCCCACTGTCGGCGCCTCTCCAGAGTCGCCGAAGTGCGCGGTGTGACCACCGTGCGCGTCACCGACTTGGTGGCTCGCGGAGCCGCGACCGGCACGAAGCCCGTACGAGCGATGCTCAGAGCATCCTCGACGGAAGTCATGCCGAGGCCCCTTGAGCCGTGAATGTACGCAGAATTCCCCAGTGCGTCATTTGATTCCCCAGATTTCCCCAGACCATGAACCCCACGTTCACGGCATTCGTCTGCGTCCCGACCCCTCGGGTCCTGCTGAAACCCTCTGTGATTCCCACATCACGGAGTGCGTTTTCACCGTCCCACACGGTGATCGCTGACAGCAGGCACTGCAGACTTTCTTACTGTAGCGGAACCTGCCTATGAATCGGAAGTATTTCTCACGAATGGATGAACCCGGTTTCCGAACGGGTGTCGTGCGAGCGCTATCCTGTGGCGGTGAACGCCGACTCATCCGCCTCGCGCTTCCGTCTGCGCACGATGGCGCCCCGGGATCCCTCGCAGCCGCATCGCACCGCGAGCACCCTCGAGCTGTTCTTCGACCTGGTGTTCGTCGTGGCGGTGAGCATCGCCTCCGCTCAGCTGCATCACGCACTCGGCCACGGCGACTTCCTGCACGGCGTCACCTCTTATGCAATGGTGTTCTTCGCTATCTGGTGGGCGTGGATGAACTTCACGTGGTTCGCCACCTCGTTCGACACCGATGACTGGCTCTACCGCGTGACGACGTTCGTCCAGATGGGGGGAGTCCTGGTACTCGCCGCCGGTATCCCCGGCGCGTTCGTCGAGGGGGACTTCACGGTCCCGGTGCTCGGCTACGTCGTGATGCGCGTCGCGATGGTCGCGCAGTGGCTCCGTGCCTCGCGTTCTGCTGGGCCGCTGCGTTCGGCGACGCGACGGTACGCCTTCGGCATCGCTGCGGTGCAGGTGCTGTGGATTCTGTTCCTCCTCATCCCGTCCGGACCTCTGCAGCTGACCGCCTTCGTGGTGTTCGCGCTCGTCGAGATCGGCGTCCCGGTGTTCGCCGAACACCGCCGACAGACGCCGTGGCACCCGCATCACATCACCGAGAGGTACGGCCTGTTCACGCTGATCGTTCTCGGCGAGAGCCTGCTGGCGTCGGCCAACGCCATCATCGACGCGCTCGACGAGGTCGAATCCCTCGGCCCGCTGATCGCGATCGCGGTGCTGACCCTCCTGGTGACGGCGTCTCTTTGGTGGATCTACTTCTGGCCACCCCATCACCGTACGATCACGACCTTCCGCCGCTCGCTCCGCTACGGCTACACCCACTACTTCGTGTTCGCGGCCGCCGCGGCCTTCTCGGCAGGGATCGAAGTGGAGATCGATGTGCTCACGGGGGAGAGCCATCTGTCCAACGTCGCGGCTTCCTTCACGGTCACGATCCCGATCGCGATCTTCCTCATCGGCATCTGGTGGATCGCGATTCGCGAGAATGCCGACCGCGTCGTGAACACGGTCGTCCCCCTGGGCGCGCTCCTGGTGCTGCTCGACCCCGTGCTCCCGATCCCGGTGACGCTCACCGCGCTGATCCTCGTCGGCATCGTCGTGGTGCTCGTGCTCCGTCCACCGGCGGCCCGCGCGGACATAGACAGGGCATAGGCGCCGCAGAGGGCCCTGATCAGGTGCTCGGGGACCATGGTGACCCACCATCACCGGTCCGCTCGAGAGGAACCAGATCATGCGCATTCCCGAACCCACCCAAACCCCCGATGGTCCGTCGTACGAGGGGCGACTGCTCGACCGCGTCGATGAGGAGGTCGTCGACCAGGGCGCCGCATTCGACATCCGCACGCTGATGAGCAGGCGCGGCGTCCTGGGGCTCGCCGGTGTCGGCCTGGGGGCCGTCGTGCTCGCGGCCTGCGCACCGGCGGCGTCTGGCGGCGCGTCGAGCACGCCCACTCCGACCACTTCCTCCGGCGCCGATGCGGGCTCGGCGAGCGTGACCGAGATCCCCGATGAGACGGCGGGGCCCTATCCGGGCGACGGGTCGAACGGCCCCGACGTGCTCGAGGACTCGGGTATCGTCCGGCAGGACATCCGCTCCTCGATCGACGGAGCAGCGACCGCCGACGGTGTGCCGCTCACCTTCGAACTGCAGATCCTCGATCTCGCCAACGGGGGCGTTCCGTTCTCCGGGGTCGCGGTCTACGCGTGGCACTGTACCGCTCAGGGAGAGTACTCGATGTACTCCTCCGGCCTGGAAGACGTCACCTATCTGCGCGGTGTGCAGGTGGCGGATGCCGACGGCAAAGTGTCGTTCACCTCGATCTTCCCCGGCTGCTACTCCGGTCGCTGGCCGCACATCCACTTCGAGATCTACCCGGGTGTCGCGTCGATCACCGACTCGACGACGGCGATCGCCACGTCGCAGTTGGCCCTTCCGCAGGATGCCTGCGCGGCCGTGTACGCCGAGGCGGCGTACGACGGCTCTGCGCGGAACCTCTCTCAGACCACGCTCGCGAGCGACAACGTGTTCGGTGAGGACTCCGGCGCCCTGCAGGTCGCGACCGTCAGCGGGAGTGTCTCGGGGGGCTACGCCGCCACCCTGGTGGTCGGTGTCGACACGACGACGGCACCTACCGCCGGTGCTGCGCCCGGCGGCGGTGCAGGAGGGCCAGGCGGCGGCGGACAGCCGCCGGCCGGGTGAGGGCGACACGGCGCGATTCGAGGCCGGGAGGGAGGTCTGCTATGCTGATCATGCAACGTGTGTGCTTCGCCCCTCTCGGCCGCCACGTCGCCACTGATCAGGGCCGTAAAGGACCGCGCACATCGATGCGTGCGGTATCCGCCTCGATCTCACATCTTGCGGAGCGCCGACGCGTGTCCGCCACACAGCAATGAGCATCACCATGAGCACGACCACTTATCCACCATCCGATCCGTTGACCTGGAAGCAGGCCGACGCCGACGTGCACGTCGCGACGCGTGCCGGCGAATTCGCCGGCTTCGTCGAGTTCGACGGCACCACGCACCTCGTGCGCGACAATCACGGCACCGAGCTCGGTGCCTTCGCCGCCCTCGACGACGCCTTCCGCGCGCTCGAAGACGCGCATGCGCCCACACGGCATGGATCCGCCTTCGCTCCGATTCTTCCGCGGGCCTGGCGGCGCAAGACGCGCCGCGCTCGCGCCTGAAATCCGGGCTTTACGCACACTGAACGCGGTCCGTCAAGGGGTGCGGATGTATTCCCGAAGGCGCATGCGGGCAGGGCTACTGTGAGGTAAGCGTTGGGCAGCTGCCTTGGGCTTCCACAGCTCAAGGGCTCCGATCGTCAGGAGAAGATCATCTCCATCACACAGATCGAACCGACCGCGGCAACGCTGGGTCCGATTCGTCAGACGTATTCCGGCAACGCGGACTTCCCGCCCATGGCCAAGGCATACAAGCAGGTGTCGCAGGTGGTCAAGGAGACCGGCCTGCTGCAGCGCACCCAGTGGTTCTACGTCTTCGTGGCCGCCGGTATCGCTGTCGCCCTCGGTGGACTCATCACCGGCTTCATCCTGCTCGGCGACAGCTGGTTCCAGCTGCTCATCGCCGCGGGCCTCGGCATCGTCCTGACGCAGATCGCGTTCCTCGGCCATGAGGCCGCGCACCGTCAGATCCTCACCACCGGGCCGGCGAACTTCAAGCTCGCCCGCATCGTCATCGCCAGCATCGGCATGAGCTATTCGTGGTGGGACTCGAAGCACACCAAGCACCACGGAAACCCGAACCAGGTCGGCAAGGACCCCGACATCGAGGTCGACACGATCTCGTTCCTCGAAGAGGACGCGGCGAAGGCGAAGGGCCTGATCAAGCTGATCACCCGCAAGCAGGGCTGGCTCTTCTTCCCGCTGCTCACGCTAGAGGGACTGAACCTCCACTTCCTCGGCCTGAAGTACCTCCTCACGACGAAGAACGTCAAGGGACGCTGGATCGAGCTCAGCATCATCGCGCTGCGGTTCGCCCTCATCCTCGTGCCCGTGTTCATGATGCTTCCGCTCGGCATGGCTTTCGCCTTCATGGGCGTGCAGTTCGCGGTGTTCGGCGTCTACATGGGAGCCGCGTTCGCACCGAACCACAAGGGCATGCCGATCATCGAGCCCGGCGCCCGTCTCGACTTCTTCACCAAGCAGGTCCGCACCTCCCGCAACATCAGCGGTGGATGGTGGACGACCTGGCTCATGGGCGGCCTCAACTACCAGGTGGAGCACCACCTCTTCCCGAGCATGCCGCGACCGCACCTGGCGAAGGCGCGCGAGATCGTGCGTGACTACTGCGCGGCGAACGACGTGCCTTACACGGAGACCAGCCTCGGCCGCTCGTACATGATCGTGATCGAGTACCTGAACCGCGTCGGACTCTCCGCCGGCGCCGACCCCTTCGACTGCCCCGCAGTGGCGCAGTTCGGTCGACCGTAAACCCCAGACATCACCGGGCCTGATCAGTCCGGCAACGACAGAGGCGCGAGCAGGAATCCCTGCTCGCGCCTCTGTCGTTCGTGCGCCTACTTGGAGGACTTCTTCTGGGTCTCCACGACGTCGATCGTGATCTTCTCGAGCGGGCGGTCGTCGTCGAGTTCGTCTTCGAGGACTTCGTCGCCGAGGAAGGTCTCCTCTGGCACATCGTCTGCGACGGCGTCCGCAGGGGCCGGGGCAGCGGGTACGTCCGCTCCGGTGATCTCCGTGGGCAGCGAGTCGTCCGAGAAGATCCCGTCGGGACGGATGAGCTCCTTGACCTCGGCCATGAAGCTCGTCAGCTGCTGCTGCTGCCACCGCAGCTGACGGGTGCGGTCTTCCGCGTCGTGCAGCACCGCGGTGGTGTGACCGGTGACCGAATCGACGATCTTCTGAGCCTTCGCACGAGCGCGCTCGAGGGTCTCGCGGGCACGCACCTGGGCTTCGGCTTCGATGGCCTGCGCCTGCGAGCGGGTCAGGCGCTCGTAGTCCTCGGCGCGAGCCGAGATGCGCTGTGCATGCTCGAGCGATGCCGAGACCTGCTCGTTCGCGTCGTTCGTGATGCGCTCGGCGTGAGCGACGGCCTGGTTGTGCAGCACGAGGAACTCCTGCTGCGCGTCGTCCTGGCGGCGGGTGAGGGTCTCCTCGAACTCGAGCACGCGGGCGTTCATGTCGCGCACGTCGCGCTCGGCGTCGGCACGCAGCTGGGTCGTCTCGCGGGTGACGAGGGAGCGCAGGGCTGCTGCGCCCTTCTCGGCCTCGGTACGGATCGCCGTGGCCTCCTGAGCAGCCTGGTTCACCTTCTCCGTTGCATGTGCGGCTTCGCGTTCGATGCGGGCCTCGTGCGCCGTGTACTCGGTGTCCATCTTCAGGCGTACCTGGTCGGCGTCGCGCTGCGCCTGGGCGGTGATCCGCTCGGCGTCGGCGTCGGCCTCGGCACGCTGCGCGGTGACCTCCTCGCGGGCAGAGGTCATCAGACGGTCGGCCTGCACGGCCGCGTTCTGGATGAGTACGTTCGCCTGCTCCTCGGCGACCCGCAGGATCGCCTCGAACTGCTGGCGCGACGGTGCCTCTTCGCCGTCGGGCTGCGGAGCGTCGACGAGTTCGGAGGTGAGCGTCGCGACCTGCTGCTCGGCGTCGGATGCCTTGGCGTTCGCCGCCGTCAGGTCGCTCTCAAGGGCTTCGCGGGCCTTGCGCTCCTCTTCCCGCACCGCTTCGACGGCTTCCTCTTCGCGGGCCTGCGCCTCGGCGACATCGGCGGCGGCCTGCTTGAGCTGATTGCGAAGGGTCGCGAGTGCGGCGTCGACCTCTCCCTTGTCGTAGCCGCGGAAGCCGACGGTGAACGCGCCCTGCTGGTCGCGCGGCGGGGTCTCGATCAGCTGGTCGAAGAAGTCCGGCGAGCGCTCGCCGTCGCGGTCGGCGGTTCCGGAGGATTCGCTCATGAGGTTCATGCCTTTCTGGCGTGGCCACACGGCGGAGCTGCGGCTCCATCCCGATGGACGGGATCGTGCGACCGGAGGAGGAGGTCGTCTGGGCTCACGCCACGACCGTGACCCGGCGGAGGTCCGGCAGGGCGGGGCGCGCCTCCCAGCCTACTTGCGGAGGCCGAATATTGTGTGCCGGGTTTCTGCGGCGGACAGCTCGTCAGCTCGGAGCGATCAGGTGGTCCAGAACCAGTTCGCCGGTGGCGTTGAGAGCCTTCATCATCTCGGCGACCAGCCGCGCATCGACGGACGGTGGTTCGGCGTTGTCGAACCCGAACTGCAGGGGGATCGCGGGATGGATCCATACGGTCGCCCGCTTGTCGGTTCCGCTCGACGGGCGCCACGTCATCATGAAGCTCTCCTGGCGGCGGAGCTTGGTCGCGATCACGATCTTCAGGTGCGCGAGCGTCTCGTCCTCGATGAGGATCGGCTCCGACGTCCCGTCGTACCTGAGTCTGCCCATGAATGCACGGTACACCGTGGGCGAGCACGGATACTCCGGTTCCTCGGCGGCGTTCGCGGAAGGAGAGCGCAGCCCTGGTACGGTGACGGCGGAGGGCATCACGTCCTTGGGGCCGCCGAGCAAGAGAGAACTTCGAGATGAAGCGACCGTCCCGCGTGCGCCTCGCCCGCATCGGGATCGCCACCGCGCTCGCGGTCGTGATCGGAGCAGTGGCACCGTCCCTGACAGCGAGCACCGTCGCCACCGCCGCCGTCAACGACCAGATGGTGTACCCGTCTTCGGGCAACATCCAATCGAAGGTCGGCGACGGCTGTCGGGGAAACTACCGTGCGCACGACGGCATCGACATCGGCGGCGGGGGCGGCACGCCGATCGTGGCCTCCTACGGCGGAGTGATCAAGTCCCGCACCTCGAACAGCGGCTACGGCAACTACACCGACGTCGAGCATGCCGGCGGATATGTCACCCGGTATGCGCATATGGCCGCGCCCGGCAAGTACGCGCCCGGCACCAGAGTGACCCGCGGGCAGCAGATCGGCGTCGTCGGCAACACCGGAAACTCTCCCGCGTACCACCTGCACTTCGAGGTGCGGCTGAACGGTGCGGTGTACACGGCGATCAACAACGGGTTCACGTGCCTGTCGAACGTCACCCGCGGCGGGATTCTCCCGTTGAACTTCCCCGGACTCGGTTCCGGTCAGCCGCCGGGCGTCGCTTCGGCCGACTACTCCGGTGACAAGAAAGCCGATCTGCTGACGATCGCCGGGAACGGTGATCTCCGGCTGCGTGCGGGCACCGGTTCCGGCAGCTTCGCGGCGGCGAAGACTCTCTTCGGCGGTTGGGGCGGATCCCGCAGACACCTCACCCATGCGGACTTCAACAACGACGGCAGGGCCGACATCCTCGCGACCAGATCGGATGGTGACCTGGAGTTCTACGCCGGCAACGGCGCAGGCGGATTCGCGCCGGCCGTCAGCATCGGCAAGGTCTGGTACGACCTGCTTCATGTGACGTCGGGCGCGGACTACACGGGAGACGGCAAGCAGGACGTGATCGGCGTCTCCGCGACAGGCCTCCTGACGATCTACCGGGGAAACGGTGCCGGTGCCTTCAGCGGCCCGCACATCTCGCTCGGCGGAGGGTGGCAAGGGTTCCACTTCCTCGTCGGCGGTGACTTCGACAACGACGGCAGCGGCGACATCATGGCAATCGATACGGACGGCGCTCTCCGGTTCTATTCGGGAGTCCCCGGGGGCTTCCGCGCGATGCGTCTGGTCGGGTCCGGATGGGGTGAGTTCACCGCCCTCACCGGAGGGGTCGACTACAACGGCGACGGTCATGCCGACCTGCTGGCGCGAACCGCCTCCGGACAGCTCTATCTGTACCCCGGCCTCGGAAACGGCACGTTCGGCGGACGCACCCTGATCAGCGCCGACTGGGCGGACCACCTCGCCATCGAGTAGCGGCGACCTCTCCCGCCTCGCAGGAGGGCACGCGGCGTATCGTTGGCGCATGGCCGACCCGACGTTCGAAGAGATCGCCGCCGCCCTGTACGCCGGTCCGCCGGAAGCCTTCGTGTCGTCGCGGAAAGCCCGTGCAGAGAGTGTCGACGACCGCGAACTCGCGACCCGGATCCGTGCGCTGCGAAAGCCGTCGGTCGCCGCCTGGGTGGTGAACGTGTTCGCCCAGGAGCGCGCCGGTCAGCTGGGGGAGGCGCTGCAGCTGGCGGCCGAGCTGCGTGAGGCACAGGACGACCTGGATGCGCCGGCACTGGCGAAGCTCGGCAGGGAGCGCCGTGCGCTCACGAGACACCTTGCGGAGATGGCGGCCGAGCTGGCCGGTTCCCGGGGTGAGAAGATCACACCCGCGACGCGGGAGGCGGTGGAAGGCAGCATCTCGGCCGCCTTCTTCGCCCCGGCGGCGGCGGGCGCGGTCGCCTCCGGTCGGCTGGTGCGGGCGATCGAGCCCTCGGCATCGACCGAAGACATCCGGGATGCCGTGGCAGGTGAGATTCCGGAGTTGGAGTCGGTGCCGCAGCGACCGCCGGACGAGCTGCAGGCGAGACGCCTCCGCCGGGATGCGGAGCGACAGCTTGCGAGCGTGGAGAAGGAGCACAAGGCGGCGGAGCGCGAACTCACCATGCGCGACGCGGCCATGCAGGAGCTACAGACCAGGGCGACAGACCTCGCTCGGAGCGTGGCCGAGCTCGAAGCTCAGCTCGCCAAGACCCGTGCGGAGGCGGAGCGCGTGGGGGAGGAGCTGCCGCAGGCGAAAGAACGGCAGGCCGATGCCCGGCAGCAGGCGAAGGCTGCGGCGGGCGCCGTCACGCAAGCCCAGAAGTCGCTGGACCGGCTGTAGGGCGTCCCGACGGCGGAGTCAGCCGCGGCTACGGCCGAGGCGCCCCGGCAGGAAAGGCAGCATCGGCGCCCGGTACTCCCACGCGGCGGCATCCTCCGGATCGAGGGTGGCCTCCGCCTGGCCGAAGCGCCATACGCGGTTGAAGAGGTAGACGCCGATGGTCACCGACCGGTCGGACGGAACCTGCCACGTGCCTCGACCCCATTGCGTCGGCTGACCGCGATCACCGATGATGAGCGTCGGCTTGATCCCCGCATAGAGAGCGAACCGCGGACGTCGCATGGTGAGCTCGATCCGACGGACGTTCATTCGATCCCTCGTACGGGTGCGGGGCGGGCGTCATCCATGATGATCGAAGCCTAGGGGGAAGGGCAAAACCCCCGCCATGTAGAAGCTAGGCGAGGGTTTCTAAGGTGATTGTAATGATCACCCTGTGGCTCCGACGGGCGTCGATCCCGTGACCTCACGATTTTCAGTCGTGCGCTCTACCAACTGAGCTACAGAGCCGTGGTGCGACCGGCGAACCTGTCGCGTCCTAGACGAAGGGCTCTCTCCGAAGAAAGAGCCCGTCGAACGGAGCGACCCTGACGGGACTTGAACCCGCGACCTCCGCCGTGACAGGGCGGCACGCTAACCAACTGCGCTACAGGGCCATACTTGTTTTCAATTGTATCGGAAGGTGTGACCCCAACGGGATTCGAACCCGTGCTACCGCCGTGAAAGGGCGGCGTCCTAGGCCGCTAAACGATGGGGCCGAGTCAGTCCCGGGGGACTTCCTTGCCGACGCTCAAGCATAAGGGATGTTCTGGGCAAATCGCGAATCGAGGGCGCGGCGGCTTCCCCCGGGCGTGTTTCAGGAGGACGATGGACCCGTCAGGCGTGCGCTGGCGACCGCATGCTCGGCCTGGTGCAGATGTGACGGTTGTTGTTAGTGTGGCATTTGTGAAACCGGCGGAAGGGGCCGTGTGAACGACGACCAGAACACTCTGGACGCTGCGGTTGCCGCGGCTTCAGACGATTGCGGCTGCGCGCCCAGCCCGACCGAACGCCGTGCGTTCGGTAAAGACGGCCTCAGCCGCCGTGGTGCACTCGGTCTCGGCGTGCTCAGCGTCGTGGCGCTCAGCGCCTTCGGCATCTCCAACGGAGTCTCCGCCGCCTATGCCGCCTCGTACCCGAGCTGGGACGACGTGCAGCGTGCGAAGAGCAGCGAAGCGGCCAAAGCCGCCGAGGTCACCCGCATCGAAGGGCTCATCCAGTCGCTGACCCAGAAGGTCGCCGAGACGCAGGCGGTCGCGAAGGCCACAGCAGACGAGTTCTACGACGCCCAGCAGAAGTACTTCGCTGCAGCCACCGAAGCCGATTCCCTGCAGGCCAAGGCCGACGAGCAGTCGGCGAAGGCCGACGAGTCCGCGAAGAAGGCCGGCCAGGTTGCCGCGCAGCTCTACCGCAACGGCGGTGACGACACCTCGCTCGAGCTGCTCTTCACCGGCTCTGCCGATAACGCCGACGAGTTGCTCGCGCGGCTCGGCACGATGGACAAGCTCTTCGAGTACAACCAGTCGGTGTACGACGATGCGGTCGCCGCCCGGAACTCCGCGCAGTCGATGAGCGACCAGGCCGTGGTCGCCCGCGACGAGCGCGATCGGCTGCAGAAGATCGCCGAAGAGAAGATGGTGGTGGCACAGCAGGCTGCCGACGCCGCTCAGGCCGCGCTCGACGAGCAGTCCGCCAACCTCGCCACCATGCAGGCGCAGCTCGCAGCCCTCAAGGACGCGACGGCGAAGACCGTCGAAGGCTACAAGGCCGGTGTCGCCCTCGAGGAGAAGAAGCGCAAGGAACGCGAGGCCCGCGAGGCAGCAGCGGCTGCCGCCGGTAACGGCGGCGGTGGCGGCGGCGGTGGCGGCGGCGGTGGCGGCGGCGGGGGATCCCAGGGCAGCGGCGGCTGGTGCCGTCCGCACGGTGGGGGCAAGAGCTCGGGCTACGGTCCGCGCTCGCAGCAGTGCGGTCCGCAGGGCTGCTCCTCGAGCTTCCACTACGGCACCGACTTCGCGAACGGCTGCGGCGCCGCGATCTACGCCGCGCAGTCCGGCACCGTCGACTACGCGGGCTACAACGGCGGCTACGGCAACTACATCCGCATCCAGCACGGCGGCGGGATCGGCACCGGCTATGCACACATCCGCAACGGCGGCATCATCGTCAGGTCCGGCCAGTGGGTCCGCTCCGGGCAGGTCATCGCCTACGCCGGCAACACGGGTCGCTCGTTCGGATGCCACCTGCACTTCGAGGTCTACGACCGCGGCAACGCCATCAACCCGGTGCAGTTCCTGGCCCGGCACGGCGTCTCCGCCTGATCGCAGGCCCACCGAAACCGAAAAGACCCCCGGGCCGCTTCTGCGGCCCGGGGGTCTTTCGTGTCTGGCGACTCAGCGAGTCAGTGACCCTGCTCGCCGAAACGGACGATCGCCTCGTCGAGGATGCGCTGCGCCTCGGCGGCGTTCCCCCACTCGTCGACCTTGACCCACTTGTTGGGCTCGAGGTCCTTGTAGTGCTCGAAGAAGTGTGAGATCTCCTTCTTCGTGTAGTCGGCGATGTCGTCGATGTCCTGGATGTGTGCCCAGCGCGGGTCCTTCGACAGGACGGCGACGAGCTTGTCGTCCCCGCCGGCCTCATCGCTCATCTTCAGCACGGCGACGGGACGGACCTCGACGACGACGCCCGGGTAGATGGCGTGGTCGAGGAGCACGAGCACGTCGAGCGGGTCGCCGTCCTCGCCGAGCGTGTTGTCGAAGTAGCCG
Source organism: Microbacterium sp. ISL-59 (assembly GCF_018613945.1). Classification (NCBI taxonomy): domain Bacteria; kingdom Bacillati; phylum Actinomycetota; class Actinomycetes; order Micrococcales; family Microbacteriaceae; genus Microbacterium; species Microbacterium sp. ISL-59. Next base: position 553,059 of record NZ_JAGGPG010000002.1, on the reverse strand, counting down.
TAGTCGGCCGGGTAGCCGAAGGTCGTGTAGAGGACGCGGTCGAGGTGCACTCGTCCGGTCTCGTGGTCGACCTCGTACTTCACGCGGCTGCCGCGCGGGATCTCGATGACGGCGTCGTGTGCGCCCATGCGTGTGCTCCTCAGGAAAAGTTCGGTTGGATGCCGCGGACTAGCCTACCTGCGGCTCGCGCCGGCGCTTTCGGAGGAGACGATTCAGCAGACGGCTCATCGGGTCGCTCAGGAGCAGCAGGAACAGCCCCGTGTATCCGTTCGGCGAAGCCGCGACGGCGATCGCGAGTGCGGCGGTGAACAGGACGATCGAGGCGACATCGCCGATGGCCCCCAGGCGGATGGTCTCGGTCGACACGGTTCCGAGGTCGCGATGGCGCGCCAGGTAGAGCCATCCGGCGAGGGTGGTCACCTGCGTCATGATCAGCGTGCCGATGTACACCACGGCCTGCAGCGGGTCGGTGTCCATCTGCCCGATCATCGCGGTCGGAACCGGGAGCCACACGATCGTCGCCATCCATGCGACGTTGATCCACAGCAGGGGCCCGGTCACGAACTCCACGTCCCGGTACTGGCGATGGTGTCCCATCCAGAACGTCGCGATCAGGAGGAAGCTCAGCCCGAAGCTCAGCAGCTGACCCGAGTGCTCGTCGAAGAACTCGGCCGTGCTCTTATGGTCGGATGCGGCCTCGGACACCGACTCCATCAGGGGAAGGATGAGCAGCGTCATGGCGATCGCCACCACGGCATCGGCGAAGGCCTTGAACCGTTCGGACCGGAACGGCTGCGTGCGGGGGTGATCGTTCACGGCGTCAGGATAGTCCCGTGGTCGTGCCGCCCGCAGGAGTGTGACCGTGCCCTACCGTGGAACCGTGCCATCACTCTCTCCCGTCATCGCCGAGATCCGCCTGGCCGTGCGCACCGCGCTCGTCGACCTTCCCGAAGGGTCGACCGTGATCGTCGCGCTCTCGGGCGGCGCCGACTCGCTCGCGCTCACTGCCGCGACCGTCTTCGAGGCTCGCAGCCGGGGGATCGAAGTGCTCAGCCTGACCGTCGACCACGACCTGCAGGAGGGATCGTCCCTCATCGCCAGCACGGCGGCGGTCGCGGCGGAGGGAATCGGAGTCGACGACGCGCTGCAGACCCGCGTCGAGGTCGACAGCTCGTCCGGCTCAGGGGTCGAGGCCGCCGCTCGCGATGCCCGCTACGCGGCACTCGGCGGAATCGCACGTGCGGAAGGCGCGGCCGCCGTGCTGCTCGGCCACACTCTCGACGATCAGGCGGAGACCGTGCTCCTGGGGCTCGCGCGGGGCTCGGGCGCCACCAGCCTGCAGGGCATGGCGCCCTCGCGGGAAGACGACGACGGGCTCCGCTGGGTCCGTCCGCTACTCGGCGTGCGGCGGGAGACGACGCGGGCGTTCTGCGTGGCATCCGATCTCGAGGTCTGGGACGACCCCCACAACTTCGACGACCGTTACGCGCGGGTGCGGGTGCGGGAGCGCGTGCTGCCGGTGCTCGAGGCCGAACTCGGTCCGGGCATCGCCGAGGCCCTCGTCCGCACCGCGGAGCAGCTGCGGGAGGACGCCGAGGCCTTCGACGAGATGATCCACGAGACGATCGAGGACATCGTCGAGCATGCGGAGGCGGGGATCTCAGTGAGCGTCGCGGCGCTCGCGGCCAACCCCGCGGCACTGCGCAACCGCATCATCCGCCTCGTCGTCGACAGCGAGTTCGGGGTGAGCCTCACGAGGACGCAGACCATCGAGGTCGCGCGGCTCGTCACCGATTGGCGCGGTCAGGGGCCGATCGACCTGCCCGGGTGCGCGGCTGTGCGCCAGGGCGGCCGCATCGTGTTCACTGCATCCGGTCGCTGAGGACCCTCCGCCGAAGCGCCTTCGCCTCGCGACCGGAAGTGCGGGGTGTGACTACTTCTTGCCGCCGAAGAGGCCGCCGAGGATGCCGCCGAGGTCGATGCCGCCGCCGGAGCCGCCGCTCTTGCCACCGCCGAGCAGTCCGCCGATCACGTCGCCGATTCCGCCTCCGCCTGCCGAGCCGCCGCTGTTGCCACCGCCGAGGATCCCGCCGATGACGTCGCCGATGCCGCCCGAGCTCTCGGCTCCGGCATCCGCCTTCGCAGTCTTGTCCTTCGTCGCGTTCGCGATGAGGCCCATCACGATGGGGGCGAGGATCGGGAGGAGCTTGCCGAAGTCGATGCCGGGAGTCGCCTTCGACTCGGTGAGCTCCTTCGTGACCTCCGTCTTCTTGGAGCCGAGGATGTGCGCGACGATCTTGTCGCCGTCGGCCTGATCGATGTCGTCGACCTTCGAAGCGCCGGCCGTGCCCTCGTGCTTCTTCAGCGCGTTCTGGATGGCCGCGGAGCCCTCGTCGGTCTCTGCGTTCTTCGCGAGCCCGCCCAGCAGCACGGCGCCGCCCTGCTCGACAGCGACCTTCGCCTCGTCTCGCGAGACACCCAGTTTCTCGGCGATGTCGTCGATCGGAACCTGCTTGAGGATGTCGTCAAGAGCCATGGTGAATCCTTCCGTCCGGGGCGTCCGCCCACATCACCGCTCACAGTAGTGCGGATGCGGTGGGCATGGGGAGATCTGCCCATCGGCAGCGTCGGACGCGTGACGTAGGGTAGACGCGTCCGGGGGGAAAGGGGCATCGGTGACCGATCTCGATGTTCAGAAAGAAGCGCTCGATGCAGCGCAGGCACGGCTCACTGCGGGGGCCGCGCCGATCATCACGTCGTGCCTGTCGTTCGGAGGCACCGGGTCGTCTTCGGTCGAAGGTGCGCTGGGCGAGGCCGAGTCGCTGGTGACGCAGATCCTGTCGGCCCTCGCGCAGACGGCGACCAACTCTGCGACTGATGCGGCATCCGTTGCATCGACCTTCACCGCCAACGACGAGGCGCTCGCGCAGCAGGCGGCGCAATGAGTCTGCCAGGCCTGATCGACGATCCGGCTCGCGGAGATGCGGGCGCCGTGAGCGGGTACGCGACCACGTTCTCCACGCGGGCGGCGTCGTCGCGAGAGCGCAAGGGTGATGCGGATGCGGCGCTGGCGAGCATCACGTCGATGACGGCGTCCGCGGCGGATGCACTCGGTGCGCGAGTCGTGCTCCTGTCGCAGCGCATGGGCGAGGCGGCTGAGGGACTGGACGGCATCTCGACCGCGGTGTCGGCGTATGTGACCGACCTGGAGGGGCTGAAGAGCGAGGCTGCCCGTCGGCTGCGGGCCGCGCAGAATGCGTACGACCACATCTTCGTGCGTCGGGCCGAGGCGTTGAGCGCGGCGAGCGAGTTCGTCACGGGCTGGGCGCTGCCGTGGGACGCGGTGCTGCCGTCGTGGATGTACGTCGACGACCCGAGCTACCTGCGTCGCTGGCAGGATGCGATCGACGACTATTACACGGCGCGGGCGTCGTACAGCGCGCTGGCGGAGGAGCGCACTGCGATCGACCAGCGTGCCGTGAACGCGATCGCCGCCGTACCGCTCATCTCCGCCGTCACGCAGGGCGGGAAGGTCGGCGGTGCGGGGTTCGCGGCAGCCAGTCTCGCGTGGGCGGGGAACGTCAATGCGATCACGGCCGAGTCCCTGGCCGGTCTCGGGGATCCGGACATCATCCGTGAGACGTGGAACTCGATGGATGAGACGGCGACGGCTGCTCTACTCGCCGCGTCGCCGATGATCATCGGCAACCTCAACGGCATTCCGATCCGCGACCGCGTCACGGCAAACCACACCAACATGCGCACCGAGATCGCGCGGCGGGAAGCGGAGATCGCCCGACTCCAGGAGAAGCTCGACGGGATGACTGCGCGGAACCACTGGAGCGCCCAGCGGCGGAAGAGCCTGAGCGACGAGATCGCCGAGCTGCGGGAGCCGATCGGTGCGTGGAAGGATCTGCTCGATGAGCAGCCAGTCTGGTACGACGAGTCCGGCCGCGAACACAAGCACAGTGGAGCTCAGGTCGTCGTCTTCAATGCTGATGCGAATGCCATTGCGACCTATCACGGAGCAATCGACCCCGTCACCGGCGACATCCCGGTCTGGGTGCAGAACGTGGCGGTCTCCGTGCCGGGAACGACGACCACAATCAGTGAATTCGGTCACGGAACCGGAGCAAGTCTCTATTCCGCGGCTATCGATGCGAACGGCCCGGGGAGCGCAGTGTTCCAATGGGCTGGCGGTAGCTTTCCGCAGCTGGAAGTCCCCGGCCCCACGGATGCTTCGTACTCCCATGATCTCGCTCCGAAGCTGGTCGATTTCGTCGCGGGCATCGAACGCCCGGACGAGTCCACTCTCACCGTTATGGGACACAGTTACGGCGGCGCGACCGTGGGGTTGGCGGAGCAGGCCGGTTTGAAGGCAGACCGTATTCTCTACGTCTCTGCGGCCGGCATGGGGGCTGGGGTGGCCGGCGTCGAAGATTTCCCGTACACATCCGGCGTTCCGCACTACTCGATGATGGCTAGGAACGACGCCGTGGTGGGGATGATTCAGGGTGATCACGACGATTGGTATGCGATCCACGGCCAGTCCCCGTTGTTGGCCGACGACGTTACGCGTCTGGAGACTGGATGGATCGACCATGCAGATCCCGATAGCGCCGACCTCGAGGACTACGGCTTCCCGAATGGGATTGAGAGTCACGGCTCCGTGCTCAATCCGCGGTCGACCGCGTTCCACAACATCGTCGAGGTCATCACCGGTGGCGAGGCGATCAGTTGGGCTCCGAATGAGTACGTCACGGGTGGATACTCCAGCATTGCGATCGATGGGATCGATGCTTCGGACTATGAGCCGCACTATGTGAGGATCGACTGATGCGGAGATGGTGGGGAATCGTTGCACTGCTCGCGTCGGTGGGCTTGATCGGAGGGTGTGCCGTGTCGGCTGACAGTCGGTTGGATGAGTTTCGAGCCGAAGGCGAGGCGATCTCGCAGCAGGTCGTGGAGTCCATTCCCGCAGCAGTGATTGCGGATGAAGCCCCGGATAGTGCCTCCGCCGGGCGGCTGGCGCAGAGCATGGGAGACACCCCTCAAACGCCCGCCTGGTGGGAAGTGAAGACCTCGGTGGTCATGCTCGACGAGCCTGCGGCGTCCGAGACCGCGGCCACCGCGATCGAAACCGCGCTCGTTGACGATGGATGGAAGAAGGCTGAAGAGTCGGGGTCCCCGGATCCGGTCTACAAGACAGATGAGTACCGACGGGACGGATGGTATGTGCGTGTCGCATGGGTACGCTCTACTCCGAAAACGATCGAGAGCTTGAGGGTCCTCGTGGTGAGCCCTGACACGATCCGTGGCGATCACGACGAGATCCATTCCTGAGCCGAATGGTGCGAAGACTGACGGGAATGATGATCGCGCTCGTCTGCGTGCTGATTCTGGGAGGATGCGCGGTGCCACCGACACCGGAGAGTCGACTCGACGAGTACAAGGCGGAGAGTGAGACGCTCGCGATGAGTGTCGTCGAGCTCATCCCCGTTGACCTGGAGCTGGCGCTCGATACTGAGCTGGAGTCGCGGGGGCAGGCGCCGCAGAACGGTGTCACCGCCGAGAAACGTCCGGGCGATCCCGCCTGGTGGCAGGCTCAGGCCTACGTCAGCCTTGTGGAGCGGGAGGATGCAGCGGCTGAGGCGATTGCCGCCGTCACGGAGGCCATGAAGTCGGATGGTTGGACGGTGGAGCGCGTCCGCGAGACAGGCGAAGGCCGCACGATCACGGACGGCTTCCGACGGGACGATTGGTACGTGGAGATCGCGTGGGTGAAGTCTGAACCAGGCAAGGTCGAACGGTTCGACATCTCGGTTGTCAGCCCCACGACTGTGCGTGGAGACCATGAGGGCATCTCGTCTTGACCGAGGCAGAGCAGGGAGCCAGCGCGTCCTCGTGGCGATCCCGGAGAAGGTGCGCGTCGACAGCGACGATCTGTCGGCCTGACGCATGAGACGTCTTTGGGGTGCGCTGGCGGTGCTTGCTGCGGCATGCATTGTAGGAGGGTGTGCGATGACGACCGAGAGTCGACTCGATGAGTATCAGGTGCAGGCGGAAGCGCTGGCGGAGGAGATCGTGGGGATGATCCCAGCGGACCTCGCGCCGACGACGACGCCCGATGTGGAGTCCCGAGGACGGACGCTCCAGAACCCGGTCTCCGTCGAACCCTCGGCGGACGACTCCGTCTGGTGGCAGGTCGACACCTACGTCGAGCCGGTCCAGCGTGACGGGGCCTCTGATGACGCTGCCAAGGCGATCGCCACCCAGCTGCTCGCAGACGGGTGGGAGCACACTGATGCACGTGAGACCTCGGAAGGGCGGCGTACCGCAGACGCCTACGGCAAAGACGACTGGTATGTCGAGGTGACCTGGGTCCGCTCCGAGGAAGGCAAGTACGAGACCATCGAGATCGGCGTGCTCAGCCCGAAGACCACCCGCGGCGATCACGACGAGATCCATTCCTGATCGCAACGGAGAACCCTGAACCGGAGCACCCGGTTCCGTCACCTAAAATCGATCCATGCGCGCCGCGGAGATCCAGGACGACCTTGCTCAGATCCTCGTCACAGAGGAGGAGATCCTCGCCAAGCTCGATGAGCTGGCGACGCAGGTCGCCCAGGACTACGAGGGCAAGGACCTGGTCCTCGTCGGCGTGCTCAAGGGGGCCGTCATGGTCATGGCCGACTTCGCCCGCGCTCTGCCGTTCCACGCCCCGATGGACTGGATGGCGGTCTCGAGCTACGGTGCCAGCACCAAGTCGAGCGGTGTCGTGCAGATCCGCAAAGACCTCGACACCGACCTCAACGGCAAGCACGTCCTGATCGTCGAAGACATCATCGACTCGGGTCTGACCCTCAGCTGGCTGCTCGAGAACTTCGGATCCCGCGGCGCCGAGTCGATCGAGGTGCTCGCCCTGCTGCGCAAGCCCGAGGCCGCGAAGGTCCACATCGACTGCAAGTACGTCGGCTTCGACATCCCCACCGACTTCGTCGTCGGATACGGCCTCGACTACGACGAGCGCTACCGCAACCTGCGCGACGTCGCGGTGCTCGCCCCGCACGTCTACTCCTGACGCGCGGCACGCTACGCCGTGGGTGAACGCACAGCGACCCCCTAGGGCGCGCGCGATACGCTGATCCGATCATGGATGTGAAGAAGCTCACCCGGAATCCGCTGATCTACGTCGCGCTGATCGGCCTGCTGCTGTTCGGCGGCTTCCTGCTGATCTCGAATCTGGGTGCGCCCAAGCAGATCACGACGCAGGAGGGGCTCAAGCTCCTCTCCGGCACCACGGTCACCGAGGTCGTCAACACCGACGGCGACCAGCGCGTCGACATGACCCTCTCCAAGGCGTTCGAGGGCTCCGAGAACGTGCAGTTCTACTACGTCGACGCCCGCGCCGACGAGGTGGTCACCGCGATCAACGAAGCCGCTCCGAAGGACGGCTTCAACGACGCTGTGCCGCGTGCGACCTGGTTCGACGGCTTCCTCTCGCTCCTCCTCCCGCTCGTGCTGCTGGGCCTCCTGTTCTGGTGGCTGCTGTCGTCGATGCAGGGCGGCGGCGGCAAGGTCATGCAGTTCGGCAAGTCCAAGGCCAAGCTCGTCAACAAGGAGACGCCGACCGTCACCTTCGCCGACGTCGCCGGTGCGGACGAGGCCATCGAAGAGCTCCACGAGATCAAGGAGTTCCTGCAGGATCCCGCGAAGTTCCAGGCCATCGGCGCCCGCATCCCGAAGGGCGTGCTCCTGTACGGCCCTCCCGGAACCGGCAAGACGCTCCTCGCCCGCGCCGTCGCCGGCGAGGCAGGCGCCCCGTTCTACTCGATCTCCGGATCGGACTTCGTCGAGATGTTCGTCGGTGTCGGTGCCTCCCGTGTGCGCGACCTCTTCGGCCAGGCGAAGGAGAACGCCCCCGCCATCATCTTCATCGACGAGATCGACGCCGTCGGCCGCCACCGCGGTGCCGGCATGGGCGGCGGAAACGACGAGCGCGAGCAGACCCTCAACCAGATGCTGGTCGAGATGGACGGCTTCGACCCGAACGCGAACGTCATCGTGATCGCCGCGACCAACCGCCCCGACATCCTCGACCCGGCACTGCTGCGCCCCGGCCGCTTCGACCGCCAGATCGGCGTCGACGCCCCCGACCTCAAGGGTCGCCAGCGGATCCTCGAGGTGCACAGCAAGGGCAAGCCGCTCTCGAAGAACGTCGACCTCGAAGTCGTCGCCCGCAAGACCCCAGGGTTCACCGGTGCAGACCTGGCCAACGTCCTCAATGAAGCCGCGCTGCTCACCGCCCGCTCGAACGCGCAGCTGGTCGACAACCGCGCCCTCGACGAGGCCATCGACCGCGTGATCGCCGGACCGCAGCGCCGCACCCGTGTGATGCGCGACAAGGAGAAGCTGATCACCGCATACCACGAGGGTGGACACGCCCTCGCGGCGGCGGCGATGAACTACACCGACCCGGTCACCAAGATCACGATCCTGCCCCGCGGCAAGGCCCTCGGATACACGATGGTGCTGCCGCTGGACGACAAGTACTCGATCACCCGCAACGAGCTCCAGGACCAGCTGACCTACGCCATGGGCGGTCGCGTCGCGGAGGAGATCATCTTCCACGACCCCACCACCGGTGCATCGAACGACATCGAGAAGGCGACCTCGATCGCCCGCAAGATGGTGCTCGAGTACGGCATGACCACACAGGTGGGTCCGGTCAAGCTCGGCAGCGAGGGCGGCGAACCCTTTGCCGGTCGTGACATGGGCCGCGGTCGTGAGTACTCCGAGCGGGTCGCCGAGCGGGTGGATGCAGAAGTGCGCGCGCTCATCGAGCAGGCGCACAACGAGGCCTACGAGGTCATCAGCGCGAACCGCGACATCCTGGACAAGCTCGCCTTGGCGCTCCTCGAGGAGGAGACCCTCGACCACAACCAGATCGCCGAGATCTTCACCGAGGTGAAGAAGCTTCCGGAGCGTCCGCTGTGGCTGTCGAGTGAAGACCGTCCGGTGTCGGAGCGGCCCCCGATCGAGGTGCCCAAGAAGGACGTCTCGCTCGCGGCATCCGTCGAGGCACCCACCACCGCACGCCGTGCGCAGCAGGGTTCGGCGGGAGCCGGGAACCCGCGACCCGCGACGGCGTGACGTGACCGTCGACAGGCACCGTGTCGAGCGACTCACCCGTGAGCTGCTCGAGGCCATCGGCGAAGATCCTGATCGACCGGGGCTGAAGCAGACACCGTCACGTATGGCCGAGCTGTACTCCGAGTTCTTCGCGGGAGTCGGAGTGGATGCCGCCGAGCCGCTGGCACGCACCATCAGCGTCTCGCGCGGACCCGCACCGGACACCCTGCCGTCCGGGGCCGTGTTGCTGCGCGACATCCGCTTCCGCTCCGTCTGCGAGCACCACCTGCTGCCCTTCGCCGGGCACGCCCACATCGCCTATCTCCCGGGCGAGCAGGTCGTCGGCCTCGGGGCGCTCGTGCGCGTGGTCGAGATCCTCGCCGCGCGTCCACAGGTGCAGGAGCGTCTCGGCGAGCAGATCGCCGACACGATCGCGGAGCACCTCGACACCCGGGGAGTCCTCGTCGTGCTCGATGCCTCCCACGGCTGCGTCACGATGCGCGGCGGACGGCAGAGCGAGGCGTCCACCCTCACGATCGCGGCCCGCGGGGAGTACACGGATGCCGTCGCCAGGGCCGAGTTGATCACGCTGATCGGCGCATCGGCGGGTTCCGGAGCAGCGCGCTGATGACGACGATCTGGGGCATCGTCAACGTGACCCCCGACTCGTTCAGCGACGGCGGTCGCTACCTCGATGTCGATCGGGCGGTCGCCCACGGTCTGCGACTGCGCGCCGAAGGCGCAGCGGTGCTCGACGTCGGCGGCGAGTCGACCAGGCCCGGCGCCGAACGCGTCGGCACCGACATCGAGCAGCAGCGAGTGATCCCGGTGATCGAACAGCTGGCGGCGGCGGGCGTGCCCGTCAGCATCGACACACTCAATGCGGCCACCGCGGCGGCGGCAGTGCGGGCAGGCGCGCGCATCGTGAACGACGTCTCCGGAGGGCTCGCGGACCCCGAGATGCGGGCAGCCGTCGCGGAATCCGGGGCCGACTACGCGATCGGCCACTGGCGTGGATTCTCCTCCGACATGTATGCGAACGCCGAGTACCGTCGCGTCGCGCGCGAGGTGGCGGGAGAGCTGCAGGAGCGCATGGGCGAGGCCGCGGCATCCGGAATCGCGCCGTCTCGGCTGATCCTCGACCCGGGTATCGGGTTCGCGAAAGCCGGCGCGCAGAACTGGGACGTGCTGCGCGGACTCGACGAGATCATCGCTCTGGGGCCTCGCGTGCTCATCGGCACCTCGCGCAAACGCTTCCTGGCGGAGGCGCTGCGTCGGGAGGCCGGGGCGGAAGACGAGGTCTCCGAATCCCGCCGCGATCTCGCGACGGCCGTCACGAGTGCTCTGGCTGCCCGCGCCGGGGTGTGGGCCGTGCGCGTGCACGATGTGGCCGGCACCCGCGATGCACTCGCGATCGCCCACGCCTGGGCAGGCTGAACTCCCACCCGGCCGAGGGGGTGGGCCCCCGTACGCTAGAGGTATGGATTTCCTCGATGAGATCGTTCTCTCCGGTCTGACCGTCTTCGGACACCACGGCGTCTACCCGCACGAGCGTGAAGACGGCCAGGAGTTCACCGTCGACCTACGCCTGCGGTTGTCGCTCGAGCAGGCCGCGGCCTCCGACGAGGTGGCCGACACCGTGCACTACGGGGACCTCGCCGAGAAAGTGGCGGCGGTCGTCGCGGGCGAACCGGTGAACCTGATCGAGACGCTCGCGGAGCGCATCGCCTCGGTGGCCCTCGAAGACGAGCGAGTGCAGAACGTGACGGTGACCGTGCACAAGCCGCACGCTCCGATCGCACTGAACTTCGCCGACGTGGCGGTCACCGTGAACCGCAGCCGCCCGCCGCAGGCGCTCGAGGACATCACGATATGAGCCGGGACCTCGCGAGGGCGCCCGAGCGGCCCGACCCCCGCCCTGCCCGCCCGGAGACCGTGGCGGTCGTCGCTCTCGGCGCGAATCTCGGAGATCGGCACGAGACGATCCGTGGGGCGGCCCAGCGGATCGCGCGGCTGCCGCTCGTGAGCGACGTGCGGCTCTCCGACCTGTTCGAGACCGTCGCACTCCGCCTCGACGGACCGGATCCCGAGGCACCGGGGTACGTGAACGCGGTCGCGCTGGTCACCACGCGTCTCGCCCCGGAGATCCTGCTCGGGATGCTGCACGCCATCGAGGACGAGAACGGTCGGGAGCGCCGCGAGCGGTGGGGTGACCGCACGCTCGACCTCGACCTCATCGCCTACGGTGACGTCGTCTCGGACGAGCCGCGTCTGCAGCTGCCGCACCCGCGCGCCGCGGAACGGCTGTTCGTGCTCGACCCCTGGCTCGACGTGGACCCGGATGCGGTGCTTCTCGGACGAGGACGCGTGGCCGACCTCGCGGCCGAGCTGCACGGTCGGGGTGAAGGATGAGGCGCACGTCTGCGGGGCTCCTGCTCCTCCTCGCGCTGCTCGCGGCCGGCGGCGGGTTCCTGCTCGATCATCTGCTCACGGCGTCCGGCCGCGTCACTTTCACGCCGTCGCTGCTGCTCCCGGTGCTGCTCCTGCTGATCGCCGCGGCCTCGTTGGGCGTCGCCTGGCCGGTGCGTCGCAGCGTGCGCTCGGGTGTGCGCATAGACCCGTTCCGCGCGCTGAGAGCGGCGACGCTCGCCCGTGCCTCCAGCCTGCTCGGCGCCATCATGGCGGGCTTCGGAGCGGGGCTGCTGGTCTTCCTCCTCTCACGGCCGGTCGATCCACAGGTAGGGTCGACTGTGGCCATGCTGGCCCTCATCGGCAGTGCGATCGTCCTCACGATCGCCGCGCTCGTCGCCGAACAGTTCTGCACCCTGCCGAAGGATCCTGATGACTCAGAACCCAGAGACCGCGCCCCTGAACCCGGCGGAGGGCACTGACCTCGCCGCCCTCGACCAGGGCACGTACTCCGAGCTGCGGACGGCTCGGAACGAGGCCCGCCTGGAGCTCGACGGCGCGTGGCACCAGATCTCGCCGCGCTACGTGGTCTCGCAGATCGTGCAGAACGTGATCTTCCTCGTGATCGTCGCCGCCGCGGCGCTCGTGCTCAGCCTCGTGCTGCACCAGCAGTGGGTGTGGATCCCCGCCGGCATCGTCCTCCTCATCACGGTGATCGCGCTCATCATCCTTCCGCGCCAGGCGAAGGCGATCGGGTACATGCTGCGCGCCGACGACATCGTCTTCCGCAAGGGCATCCTCTGGCAGCGCATGATCGCTGTGCCCTACGGCCGCATGCAGCTGGTGGACATCACCCAGGGCCCGCTCGACCGCGGCTTCGGCATCGCGCAGCTCAAGATGGTGACGGCCGCCGCGACGACCGGCGTGCAGATCCCCGGTCTCACTCAGGAGGCTGCGGAGGCGCTGCGCGACACCCTCGTCCACGTCGCCGAGACCCGCCGGACCGGCCTGTGAGCGAGCCGCAGCTCCCTCCGTCCCCGAGCGCGGCGGCGGCCGTCGGCGACTCGTCGACCACCCTCGCCAACGGCGAGTGGCACCGCATGCATCCGCTCACGCCGCTCTTCAAGGGCGGGCTGGTGCTGATCATCGTCGCCGGCATCGTGATCACGAACATGCGCGATCGTCTCATCACGTGGGCCGTCGCACTCTTCGCGCCGGAGGAGGCGCACGTCGGCGACTACTCCGGCGGCGATCCCGTCGACTGGGTGCTCTCCAACAACCTGATCCTCGTCGCGCTGCTCAGCGTGCTCGGGCTCGTCATCGTTCTCGTGCTGATCTTCTGGTTCGTCTGGCGCTTCCATCAGTTCCGGATCACCGGCGACCACGTCGAGGTGCGCAAGGGGTTCATCTTCCGCTCGCACCGACGGGCTCCGCTCGATCGCGTGCAGGGTGTCAACCTGACCCGTCCCTTCCCGGCGCGCATCATCGGACTCGCGAAGCTGGAGGTCGTGGGCGCCGGAAACGATGCGAACGTCGAGCTCGAGTATCTCGCGACATCGCGCGCCGAGTCCGTGAGGTCGGACATCCTGCGCCTGGCATCGGGTGCCAGGGCGGCCCGCAACGCGGCGCTGAACCCGGGTTCCGCCCCGGCCCCGGCTGCGACCGCGCCGGGATCCGTGCGCGCGCAGCTGGTCGGATCGGTGAATTCCGGAGTCAACGACCTCCTCGCGGGTGTCGACCTCGCCGACGTCGTCCCCGAGAGTGTCGTCAAGATCCCGACCGGACGCCTCGTCGGATCGCAGTTGATCTCGGGCCTGCTGTGGGTGGTGTTCTTCGGCGCGATCTTCGCGATCGCGTTCGGCAGCGCGCTGATCGGCCTGCTGATCGATGGCGACACCGACGGCGGCGTCGTGCTGCTCGGCCTGGGCTTCGGCATGGGAGTACCGCTGGTGATCGCCGTGGTCGGTATCACCTGGGCGCAGATCTCGAAGTCGTTGCGCTACTCGATCGCCCCCACCCCCGACGGCGTGCGCATCACGTACGGGCTCCTCACGACCGTGACCGAGACGCTCCCGCCGGGGCGCATCTTCGCCGTCGAGGTGACGCAGTCGCTGCTGTGGCGCCCGTTCGGCTGGTGGACGATCAAGATCAACCGGATGAGCGGCAAGAGCGCCGCTCAGCAGTCCTCCGGCAGTGGACAGCAGTTCAACGTGGTGCTGCCGGTCGGCAAGCGCGCCGACGTCGAGCGCGTGCTCGCGCTGGTGCTGCCCGATGTTCCCGCCGAGAGCATCCACTCCCTCTGGGAGCAGGGTGTCGTCGGCCCGATCGAAGGCGACACGTACCGCACGATGCCGCGGCGCGCGTGGTGGCGGCGTCCGTTCTCGTGGAAGCGCCACGGTTACCTCGTCGAGGAGTTCGGCCTGCTGCTGCGTCGGGGCATCGTCTGGCGCAAGCTCGCCGTGTTCCCGCTCGCGCGCCTGCAGGGCGTCTCGCTCAGTCAGGGGCCGATCGACCGGTCGCAGCGGGTCTCGGGCGCACAGGTGCATTCGGTTCCGGGACCCATCACCGGCTACCTCTCCGGCCTCGAGCGCGCGGATGCCCTGGCGCTGCTCGACGACGTCAGCCGGGCGGCCGCCGAGGCCGCATCGCGCGACACGACCCACCGCTGGAGCGAGCATGCGGCCGCCGCATCCGAGGCGCAGCCCGTGGGGCCGCCCGCGTACGCAGGTCCGCCGTCCGTGACTCCGCCGCCGCCATTCGTGCCGAACCTCGCGCCCCCGGCGCCGGGGGCGCGACCGGCACCGTTCGCCCCGCCGGCATCGTACGCGCCGCCGGCATTCACGCCGCCTGCTGCGGCGCCGCCTGCTGCGGCGCCGCCCGCCCCGGCAGTTCCTGCTGCCGCGCCGCCGGCGCCGCCTTCGCCTGCGATTCCTGCGGCTGCACCGCCTGCGCAGCCGGCCGCACCTGCGGTACCGCCTGCACCTCCCGCTGCGCCGGCCGCGCCTCCCGCCGAACCGCAGTTGCGGCGGCGGAGGACGCCGCCGCCCGCACCGTCGGATCAGCCGGAGGAGTGACGGTGGCGCGGGACGGGCGTCTCGGCGTCGGCATCATCGGCGCGGGACGTGTCGGTCCGGTGATCGGTGCGGCGCTCGGCGGAGCGGGGCACGCGGTGATCGGGATCACGAGCGGCTCCGATGACGAGCGCGCCTCTGCCGTGCTGCCGGATGTGCCCGTGCTCGACGCGCTGGAGGTCGTGCGTCGAGCCGAGCTCGTGGTCATCGCGGTTCCCTCCGAGCAGCTGCCGTCATTGGTCGCCGGCATAGCCGAGGTCGGGGGCTGGCAGATCGGGCAGCTCGTGCTGCACACCGATCCCGCGTACGGCATCGACGTGCTGCGGCCGGCCGCCGAGCGCGGCGCGATCCCGCTCGCCGTGCACCCCGCCATCACCTTCACCGGGACCTCGATCGACCTGCGTCAACTGCAGGCGGGGTTCGCCGCGGTGACAGCTCCGGCCGCGGTGCTGCCGATCGCCCAGGCGCTCGCGGTGGAGATCGGATGCGAGCCGGTCGTGATCGCGGAGGCAGACCGACCGGCCTACGCGGATGCGATCGCGACGGCCACCGAGTTCTCGCGATCGATCATCGGCCAGTCGACGGCCCGGTTGCGCGAGCTCGGCGTGGAGAACCCGGGCGGCTACCTGTCGGCGCTGGTGCAGTCGACGGTCGAACGTGCGCTGCGCGAAGCATCCGACGCCCCTCCACTGATCTGACGGTGCCGGCGGCTCATCGTCCGCCCGAGAACCCTCCGCCTCCGCCACCACCGGAGAACCCGCCGCCGAACGACCCGCCGGCACTCGACGAGCCGCCGGCTGATGGTGCGGAATACGTCGCTGCCGATTGCGACGACGCCATGAACGACGCCAGCTGCATGCGCAGGGCGAACGAGGTCGGGTCGCCGATCCAGGAAGCGCCGTGCTGCTCCTGCGCGTATGCACGCTCGAGCACGTCGCCCCACTCGTCCTCCATGCCGAAGAGGATCGCGTAAGGGAGAAGCCGCTCGTACACGTGGATGACATCGGCCGTGCCGTCTTGACGGCGCTCGGCGCCTCTGTAGGACTGCAGCATCTGCAGACGGTCGGCGTCCGCGACCCGGATGAACTCCTTCACCCCTTGCAGGTACTCGGAGGTGCGCGCTCCTTCTGCCGTGAGGACCGTGTGCTTCGAGAACGCGTACACGCTCGACAGGAACACGAGGAACGCGACGAACGACATGACGACGAGGGCGGGGATCGCCGAGAGGCGGCCGCTGGTGGCTGCCCAGATTCCCAGGCCCAGTCCGATCAGCGCGACACCGATCGCGCACCACTGCACGATCACGGCGCCACGACTTCGCACCCTCTCGGTGAAGCCACGGGATGTCGCCGCGGTCGTCCCACTCTGCTGCAGCGCGGTCATGCGGGCGGCGAATGCCTCATCGGCGGCGGGCAGATCGACCACCCCGTCGGCGTCGGCGTCGAGGAACAGTGCGTCCAGTGCCTCGGCATCCAGCTCGTCCGGTGCTTCCGCCCCCGGGATGCGGCGCAAGCGTGGCTCTTCGGCCTCCACGCCTTCTTCGATGCGCAGGCTTCCGCGCACGGCGAGGTGCACGATCTCGGCGGGGATCACGTCCTTCGCGCCGGTGATGACCGTCGCCGCGATGAGTGGGGGCAGGGAGTCCGGCACGTCGTACTGCGCCACGACGATGCCGGTGGCCACTCGGCGTCGGCGGCGGAACGCCCAGACGGCGAACCAGCTGCCGACCGTCAGGCCTGCAGCTCCCGCGGCCGCGACGAACGGAGCGACGTCGCCGACCGGGTCGGGTGTGCGCGCGAGGGGCTGTGCGACCGTGCCCGGCTCGAAACCGATGGCCACGGTGACCCCGTCGCCGGCTGGTCGCTCTCCGGATTCGACATGGAACGTCGCTGCATCACCGTCGGTGGTCGGACCCTGCAGATCGCACTCGTCGGTCGCCCCCGTCGCCCCCTCGTAGCAGCGCGTGGATCCCGTGAGCGCGGCCGTCAGCTCGGGATCGAGGATGATGTCGGTGCGGAAGCGCTCGATGGACTGCGTGCTGTCGAGCGGGAGGAGGTTCCAGTAGAACTCGTCCACCGACGGTGTCGACGACCCCGCGGCCGGCTTCGTCGCGATGACCGTGTCGCGCATCTCGTACTCGATCACGTAGGTGGTGAGCCCGTGCACATAGTTGTCGTCGTCGCCGGTGAGAACGTACAGCAGCCCGTCTTCCTCGTCGGTTTCGTACGGCACCTCCTGGCCATCCTCATCGGTCACGGAGAGGACCTGCGTCTCGGTGCTCGCCCCCTCGTAAGACGTCAGCAGGCCGCGGACGATGCCGTGGTTCTGGTCGGTCTCGGGGAAGCGGGCGACCAGCGTCTCGGTCACATGGGTCCGCGCCCTGCCTTCGTCGTCGAGCCCGACCTCGTACACGGCATCCCATGACGCATACGAGAAGTCGTCGACGCCGCCCGGTTCCGTGTCCGCGCGCACCTGCGGTGCGAGTCCGGGTCCGACATCGGCAGCGGCTGCCGCGGTCGGTGCGACGGCGATGGTAGCGAAGGCGACGGCGAGGGCGGCGAACGCGCGGAGGATCCGTGGATGGGCCATTCTTCGAGGCTACCCAGCATGCGCCGTGAGCCGGCACGTCGCCTCGGTAAACTGGGAAGGACTTCCAAGGAGCCCCCACATGACTGACGCGTCTGCCGCGCCCGAATCGGCCTCGACCGACTCTTCTCCCGAAGAGGACGTCCACGAGCAGAAGGCCGTGCGCCTCGCCAAGCGTGAGCGCCTGATCGAGAAGCGTGCGGATGCCGGTGGGGGGGCTTTCCCCGTCGCGGTGCCGGTCACGCACACGATTCCCGCGCTGCGCGCCGAGTACGGCGAGCTCGAGGCGGGCGCCGAGACGGGTGTCATCGTCGGCATCGCGGGCCGCGTCGTCTTCAGCCGCAACACGGGAAAGCTCTGCTTCGCCACCCTGCAGGCCGGTGACGGCTCTCGCATCCAGGCGATGATCTCTCTCGCGAACGTCGGCGAGGAGTCGCTCGCGGACTGGAAGGAATACGTCGACCTGGGCGACCACGTCTTCGTTCACGGTGAAGTCATCTCCAGCCGGCGCGGAGAGCTGTCGGTCATGGCCGATGGCTGGGCGATCGCCTCCAAGGCGATCCTCCCGCTCCCCAACGCGTACTCCGAGCTCAGCGACGAAGGCCGCGTGCGCAGCCGCTACCTCGACCTCATCGTCCGCGAGCAGGCACGAACGACCGTGCGTGCGCGCGCCGCCGTGAACGCGAGCCTGCGCGCGACGTTCACGAGCCACGACTACCTCGAGGTCGAGACCCCGATGCTGCAGGTGCAGCACGGTGGCGCCTCCGCTCGTCCGTTCATCACGCACTCGAATGCGTTCGACACCGAGCTGTACCTGCGCATCGCGCCCGAGCTCTACCTGAAGCGTGCGGTCGTCGGCGGCATCGAGCGCGTGTACGAGATCAACCGGAACTTCCGCAATGAGGGAGCCGACTCCACGCACAGCCCCGAGTTCGCGATGCTCGAGGCCTACCAGGCGTACGGCGACTACAACCAGATGGCCGCGCTCACACAGGAGCTCGTGCAGAAGGCGGCGATCGCGGTCGCCGGCTCCACGACTGTGACCTGGGCCGACGGCACCGACTACGACCTCGGCGGGGAGTGGGACCGCATCTCGATGTACGAGTCGCTCTCTGCCGCATCCGGTCGCACGGTCACACCGCAGGACTCGGTCGAGGACCTCATCGCCTTCGCCGAGGCGAACGACGTCGATCTTCCTCCGCAGGCCACCCACGGCAAGCTCGTCGAAGAGCTGTGGGAGCACTTCGTGAAGGGTGACCTGGTTCGCCCGACCTTCGTCATGGACTTCCCCGTCGACACGTCGCCCCTCGTGCGCGAGCACCGCTCGATCGCCGGCGTCGTGGAGAAGTGGGACCTGTACATCCGGGGCTTCGAGCTGGCGACCGGATACTCCGAGCTCGTCGACCCCGTGATCCAGCGTGAGCGGTTCGAGGAGCAGGCGAAGCTCGCCGCGCGAGGTGACGTGGAGGCGATGCCGGTCGACGAAGAGTTCCTGCGGGCGCTCGAGCACGGCATGCCGCCGTCCGGGGGAATGGGCATGGGGATCGACCGTCTGCTGATGGCGATCACCGGCCTCGGCATCCGCGAGACGATCCTCTTCCCGCTCGTCAAGTAGCCCCTGCAGCCGGCGGTCATGCCGCCGTGCTGCGACGGAACGCCCACTCCGGAAGCATCGCGCCGGCGATCATGGTCTCCAACAGGGCGGCCAGGGAGTACCGCGGGTCGATCTCGCGGACCAGCTCCAGATAGCGGGCGGCGTGGGTGGCTCTTCCCAACGCCCACGACAGCCATGCCGCCGCCGTGAGCGGTGCCGGTCGCGCATCGCGGGGTGCCCGCGCGGCCGCCTCGCGCACGACGGACAGTGCGAGGCGGAGTCGATCGAGGTCCGGGGCGGGGCCCTGGCCCAGGAACAGCCGCCCGAGCTCGTCGGGGACCATCTCACCGGACTTCGCGAAGGCGGTCTGCGCGTCGAGTGCGCGGATGCCTCCCGCGAGGTCGCTCGCCCACTGCGCGATCGCCACGTCTCGGAGCAGCGGACGCTCCAAACACCACAGCAGCGTCGCGGTCGCATAGGGCGGAAGAGCATCGGGGGCTGCGAGCACCGATTCGAAGAACGCAGGCACGTCTTCGAGCATCACGAGCGCAGCGATCAGCTGCGGATTCTCCCGCCCGGTCAACCGTCCCTTCCCCTCTCCCTCCTCGTCGAGCAGCGCCGCGAGTTCGAGTGCCGCTCTGCCCACCCGCTCCTTCTCGGCGATATCGACCGCGGGAAGTCGAGCCCCGGCCGCCTGGTCTTCGCAGATGTCAGGTGCAGCGGTGCCCTCGGACGGGTGGCGGATCTCTGCCAGCGGGTGGAGGTCGGGGTCGCTCTCCGCATAGCTCGACCACCCGGAGGGCGTCACACAGAGCGCATCGACGATGCGCAGCCCCGCATCCTCCGCGCAGCCGAGCAGTTCGTCGACGGCCACGGCATGGGGGAGGACGAGCCCGTCGCGGGTGGCGTGCGAGCATTCGTCCGTGTACACGACGACGGCGACGGCATCCGTCCCCTGAACGCGGGAGACGAGACCGACCGCGGCGTCGGCGTACGTCTCGAGGTCGGTCCGGTCCGAGGGGAGATCGAGTCGCATGGCCCCATCGGTGCGCGTGCCGTGGAAGGGCAGCAGCACGACGCTCCGGCGAGGAGTGAAACCCGCGAGAGTGGGGACGATGCCGAGGAATGCGGCGGAATCGGTGGCGCGAAGCAGTGTTGTCATGCCGAGAGTGTCTCGGAGCGGAGATCCCTCGGGGGCGGGAAAGCCGGATTGTGGACGCGGAAGCTGAACGCGCGGCGGTGTGCACGAGGAGTGGCTCGCGTACCATGGGGTGATGGACAACTTCTGGCTCGCTGCGGCATGGTCGCTTCTGCCGACCATCGGGGTGAGCGTCGTGTTCGTCTTCGTGCTCCGCGGCATCCTCCGCTTCGACCGCACGGAGCGCAAGGTCCACGCGCAGATCGAGGCGGAAGAGCGCGCGGCACGGGGCCTTCCGCCGCGCGTCTGAGTCCCAGCCATCCGCTACTGTGAAGCCAGCGCCCCGGCTTCGGCGCGCTCCCGAGGTGATCGTCACCGCGGTGGGGAAGGTGCACGATGACCGCGGAGACCTGGGGCTGGTGGATCGCCGCCTTCCTGCTGGTGCTCGACATCGCGATCCGTGTCACGGCGATCATCGTCATCCCGCGCAATCGGCGTCCGACCGCTGCGATGGCCTGGCTCCTCGCGGTGTTCTTCATCCCGTTCGTCGGCGTCTTCCTCTTCCTGCTGATCGGAAACCCGCGCCTGCCGCGCGCGCGTCGACGCAAGCAGGACCAGATCAACGAGTACATCGCCGAGACGAGCGAGCACCTGCACTTCGGCACTCTGCGCCCGAACGCCCCCGCGTGGTTCGGGCCGATCGTCCAGATGAATCAGAAGCTCGGAGCGCTGCCGCTCTCGGGTGACAACGGTGCGCACCTGATCTCCGACTACCAGGAGTCGCTCGACGAGATGGCCGAGGCCATCCGCACTGCACAGGACTACGTGCATGTCGAGTTCTACATCCTCCAATCGGACACGGCGACCGACAACTTCTTCCGGGCTCTCGAAGAGGTGTGCGCCCGCGGCATCGAGGTGCGCGTGCTTCTCGATCACTGGGCCAACCAGGGCAAGCCCCGGTACCGGCAGACCATCGCCCGACTCAACGCGATGGGTGCGGACTGGCACCTGATGCTGCCGGTGCAACCGCTCAAGGGCAAGATGCAGCGCCCCGACCTGCGCAACCACCGCAAGCTCCTCGTCGTCGACGGCAACATCGCGTTCCTCGGATCGCAGAACATCACGGATTCGACCTACAACCTGCCGAAGAACATCAAGCGCGGGCTGCACTGGGTCGATCTCATGGTCCGCCTCGACGGCCCGGTGGTGCTGAGCGTGAATGCGATCTTCGTCGCCGACTGGTACAGCGAGACCGACACGGTGCTCGAGGGAATCGACATCGCCCATGCGAACATCGGCTCCGGCGACCTCGACTGTCAGGTCGTGCCGTCCGGCCCCGGGTTCGAGGTCGAGAACAACCTGCGCCTCTTCCTCGGGCTGCTGTACGCCGCCAAGAAGAAGATCATGATCGTCAGCCCCTACTTCGTCCCCGACGAGGCGCTGCTGCTCGCCGTGACCGCGGCCGTCGATCGCGGCGTCCATGTCGAACTCTTCGTCTCGGAAGAGGGCGACCAGGCGATGGTCTACCACGCCCAGCGGAGTTACTACGAGGTGCTGCTCAAGGCCGGCGTCCGCATCTGGATGTACCGCAAGCCGTACATCCTGCACACCAAGACGCTCACGATCGACGACGAGGTCGCCGTCATCGGGTCCAGCAACATGGACATGCGCTCGTTCGGTCTGAACCTCGAGGTCTCGATGCTGGTGCGCGGCGAGGAGTTCGTCACAGAGATGCGCGAGGTCGAGGACAAGTACCGTTCGCTCAGCCGTGAGCTGACGCTCGAGGAGTGGATGCAGCAGCCGCTGCGCTCGACCGTGCTCGACAACCTCGCCCGCCTGACCTCCGCCCTGCAGTAGTCGTCGCGGTCCATCCGGGCTTTCCGGGCGATCTGCCCTCGGGCTACCCTGTGAGCATGACCTCTGCGCTTCGTCCCCTCGCCTCTGCCGTCGGCCTCGTCGCCGCAGCACTCCTCGTCGCGGGATGCACCGCCGGCCCCGGCTCCGACGCCCCGTCGAGTTCGCCGGCCCCCGGCGCGGGAGACGTGGACGACCAGAACGACTTCGAGGGCGCCCTGCTCGACGATGGACGCATGTTCGCCGTGATCACGGTGGGCTCGTCGACATGCGTGCCGCAGGTCGATCAGGTCACGGCCGAGGGGCAGACCGTCACCGTGACGCTCGTCGACCCCGAGGGTGAATCGCCGAAGCCGTGCACGAAGGATCTCGCTCCGCGGGCGAGCCTCGGCGCGCTGCCGGAGGGCGTCGACCCGAAGTCGGACATCACCCTGAACGTGACCTATGGCGACCTCACCGACGACGTCGACATCGACGGTGACCCGGCCGCCACCGGCACCCCGGGAACCACGACCGAGTTCCAGCCCTCCGCCGCCTGGCTCGACGACGACGGCCTCGTGCTGCTCACCTGGGGATCTTCGACCTGCCTGCCGCAGATCGAGTCTCTCGAGGGCGCGGGAAACACCGGAACCGCGTACTTCGTGACCGACGAGAATCAGGTCTGCACGATGGACATGGCACCCCGCGCGACCTTGCTCGCGTTCGGGGAGGACACGGTCGAGGACGACGGCACTTTCACGCTGACGCTGGTCGGCGGTGGACTCGACGGCACGGTCGAGGTCCGCTGACCCCTGCGGGTAACCGTGGTGATCTTCTGGGCCACGCTCATCTTCTTGGCCGTGATCAGCGTGGTGATAGTGAACAAGCGACGTAAGCGCTGACGGGCGCCACCCGCGTCAGAGCAGGTGAACCGGGTGGCCGGGCGGCAGCGCGAGCAGCAGCGCGCCGGGGTCGGCCCAGCACGTGATGCGCACGGCGACGCCGAACTCGTCTCCGTCGAGCTCGATCGGAATCGGGGTCGGAGCGGCGGCCTCGGCCGCGGCCCCGTGGAAGAAGTGCACCGACGCGTTCTTGCCGCGGCGTTCGAGCACACGGCGCCCCGCACGGAAGCGCCGCAGCACGGAGTTGTCCCACCAGATCTTGCGCCACACGGCGAACCAGCCGAGCACTCCGGTGGGTTGGATGACGGCGATGTCGAGGGCGGCATCCGTGATCGATGCGTCCGGGATGAGGGCGATGCCGGCGGGAAGGGTGCCGCAGTTCGCGAAGAGCAGACTGTACGCACGGTGCGAATGCAGTCGCCCCTCATCGACCTGGTACACGGCGCGGAACGGCTTCGCGCGGGGGAGGGAGCGGGCTGCACCGTCGACGTAGGCGATCCATCCCACGGACTTCTTCAGATCAGAGCGGGTGTTCGCGATCATGTCGGCATCCAGTCCCATGCCGGCCAGAACCACGAACGCGTGCTCCTCCTCGTCGCCGTTCTCGCGGGTCAGTCGCGCCCGACCGATGTCGATCGGATGGCGGAAGTCGCCGAGCGCCGCTCGGATCATCTCACCCGGGTCGGCGAGCGGCAGGCCGAGATTGCGTGCGAGCAGGTTCCCCGTGCCGCTCGGCAGGATCGCCAGGGGAACTCCGGAATTGGCGATCGCCTCCGAGACCGCGCGCACGGTGCCGTCGCCGCCGGCGACCAGTACGACATCGACGTTGCGTGCGAGCGCCTGTGCGGTCGCGCCCTGCCCGGCATCCTCGATCGTCGTCGGATAGAAGGCCGGGTGATCCCATCCGGCCTCACGCGACAGATCGCGCACCGTCGCACGCAGATGCTTGCCGTCGACCTTGATCGGGTTGTAGATGAGCGCCGCCTGTCGCAGAACCGGGGCGCTAGAGGTCATGGCGCTACTCTAAACCGGGACACACCCGAGTGGCCTCACAAACGGACCGCGCTATTCCGGTCGCCAGGAAGAGGAGCATTCGGTTGCACGATGACTCCGACGACGCGACCCGCGCGGTGCTCTCCCGGCTGATCACGGCCGAACCCGACCGACTCCGTCGGCGCAGCATCTCGTTGGGGGTACCGGCCGCGGACGCCGAAGACGCTGCGCAGACATCCCTCCTGCGCGCCTGGCGCTCGGTCGCACATCTGGAGACGCCGCAGCCCGGCCGCGTGTGCTCCTGGCTCGACGCCATCGCGCGGAACGTCGCCATCGACCTGGCACGGCAGCGTGCGCGCCGACCGGAGGCGGTTCTCGACGACGACACCGCCGGGGACCAGGCGGGTGTGGATGCCGCGGTGGAGATCCGTGTCTTCCTCGACGGCGCGCTCGAGGCTCTGCATTCGCTGCCGGAGACCATCCGGGAACCGCTGCTGCTGACGGTGGTCGACGGGCTCTCCACCGACGAGGTGGCGACGCGCCTCGGGATCGAGCCGGCAGCCGCGCGGCAGCGGATCTCCCGGGCGCGCAAGGCACTGCGGGCCTGCCGCGCGACGGGCATGGGTGACGGCTGAGGGAGGCCCGACCTTCGGACCTCCCCGAGAGGTTCAGGCCGTGCCGAAGGGGTTGTCGACGGCGTATCGCCAGCCGTGCACCTCGTCGTGCACCGCGACATCGGCCGTGGTGCCTGCGAGAGCGATCTCGGAGCCGTCGGGGCCGGTGCCGGTGATGGTCCAGTCCGCGATCGCGAGTCCGGTGCCGGCACTCTCGAAGACGTGACGGACGCGCATCGAGATGGGCAGGTTCAGCCCGAGGAACTGCTCGAGCGCGCCGCGCACGGCGGCCGTGCCCGTGACGGCCGTTCCCGGCGCCGGGACGAAGACGACGTCCGACGTGTTCAAGGCCATCAGGCCGTCGAGGTCGCGGGCGTTGAACCGGTCGGCGAACGCCAGGTTCAGCTGGTCGAGGGAGGTCACGGGGATGGTCATGGGGTTCCTTTCCTGGGTCGACCGATTGCCGACCTCTGCAGAGGAAGACGACGCAGCCGCGAGCGTGTGACATCCGGATTCGCCGTCGGCACGGCACCGTAGACTTGGGAGATGATCGACCTCGCACTCCTCCGCGAAAACCCGGAGATCGTCCGCCGTTCACAGGCTGCCCGTGGAAACGACCAGAGCACCGTCGACGTCGCACTCGAGGCCGATCGATCGCGCCGGGCCGCACTCTCCGCTTTCGAGGAGCTGCGCGCCGAGCAGAACGCGTTCGGCAAGCAGGTCGCGAAGGCTCCCAAAGACGAGAAGGCCGCCCTCGTCGCGCAGGCGAAGGACCTCGCCGAGCGCGTGAAGCAGGCGCAGCATGCGGCGAACGAGGCGGCGGAGGCGGCATCCGCAGCCCTCGCCCGTATCGAGAACGTCGTCGTCGACGGCGTCCCCGCCGGCGGCGAGGCCGACTTCGTCGAACTGCGTCGGGTGGGCGAGGTGCCCGCATTCGACTTCGAGCCGCGCGACCACCTCGAGCTCGGTGAGCTCCTCGGCGCGATCGACATGGAGCGCGGAGCGAAGGTCTCCGGTGCGCGCTTCTACTTCCTGCGCGGCATCGGGGCCCGCCTCGAGATCGCCCTCATGAACCTCGCGCTCGACAAGGCCCTGCAGAACGGGTTCGTGCCTCTGATCACGCCGACCCTCGTGCGCCCCGAGATCATGCAGGGCACCGGGTTCCTCGGCGAGCACGCCGACGAGGTCTACCACCTCGACAAGGACGACGACCTGTACCTCGTCGGCACCAGCGAGGTCGCGCTCGCCGGGTACCACAAGGATGAGATCGTCGACCTCGCCGACGGCGCCCTCCGCTATGCGGGCTGGTCGACCTGCTACCGCCGCGAAGCGGGTTCGCACGGCAAGGACACCCGCGGCATCATCCGGGTGCATCAGTTCAACAAGCTCGAGATGTTCGTCTACACGACCGCAGAGGAGGCCGAGGCGGAGCACCTGCGCCTCGTCGCGCTGCAGGAGGAGATGCTCACCTCCCTCGGGCTCTCCTACCGTGTGATCGATGTCGCTGCGGGCGACCTCGGCTCGAGCGCAGCACGCAAGTACGACATCGAGGCGTGGGTGCCGACGCAGGGAGCGTTCCGCGAGCTCACGTCGACGTCGAACTGCACGACCTTCCAGGCGCGCCGACTCGACGTCCGGCACCGCCCGCCCGTCGATGCGACGGATGCTGCCGCCCAGGGTTCCGCGAAGACGCAGCACGTCGCCACCCTGAACGGGACGCTCGCCACCACGCGCTGGATCGTCGCCCTGCTCGAGACGCACCAGCAGGCCGACGGATCGGTGCGTGTGCCCGAGGTGCTGCGCCCGTACCTCGGCGGCCTCGAAGTGATCCTGCCCCTCGGCGACGGGCGGGCTGCTCGATGACGGGGCACTGGCTGGTCGGCCTCGACGTCGACGGCACCATCCTGCTGCAGGACGAGACCATGAGTCCCGGTGTTCCCGAGGCCATCGCGCGCGTGCGCGATGCCGGGCACGTGGTGACCATCGCGACCGGGCGCAGCTGGATGGCCACGCGCCGCTACGTCGAGGAGCTCGGTCTGACCGCCGACTACGTCGTGTGCTCCAACGGCGCCGTGACGATGCGCCGCGACGGAGACGACTGGGAGCGCTGGAACGTCGAGACCTTCGACCCCACGCCCGTCCTCGGGCTGCTGCGCGACCGTCTTCCGGACGCCAGGTACATGGTCGAACTCGCGTCGGGGCAGCGGCTGTTCACCGAGCAGCTCGACGACTGGACGCTCGACGGCGGACGACAGGTCGACTTCGACGAACTCGCCGCGCTGCCGGTCTCCCGCATCGTGGTCGTCTCGCCCGGTCACGACGAAGACGACTTCCACCGCCTGGTGGCGGATGCCGGCCTCAACGAGGTCTCCTACGCGATCGGGTGGACCGCGTGGCTGGACATCGCCCCGCAGGGCGTCGACAAGGGCACCGCGTTGGAGCAGGTGCGCACCGAGCTCGGGCTCGACAGTGGACGCATCCTGGTCGCCGGCGACGGGCGCAACGACATCGGCATGTTCGGGTGGGCGCGCTCCCTCGAGGGACGGGCCGTGGCGATGGGGCAGGCTCCCGACGTGGTGAAGGAAGCCGCGAGCGAGGTCACCGCCGACGTCGAGGACGGCGGTCTGGCGCAGGCGCTCGACACGCTTCCAGCGCCCGCCCAGGTCAGCGGGGGAGAATAGAACTCGGCTAGACTCACGCCTTGTCGACAGATACGTCTGTCGAGGAGGGTTGTCCGAGCGGCCGATGGAGCTGGTCTTGAAAACCAGTGGGCAGAGATGTCTCGTGGGTTCGAATCCCACACCCTCCGCATACTGAGCACGGTGACCCCGCACCGGTGCTGAATCCGAAAGGGCCCGTGTGAGCGAGAACACCCGCCGCCGCACCATCGCACGACACGGTCAACTCGCGACGCCGAGCTCGCTCAGCCAGCTGCTGAAGTTCATCGCGATCGGTCTGGCAGTGGTTCTCGTCAGCGGGTTCGGCGTGGCGATGTACATCGCTTACGACTTCTCCAGCACGGTCGCGGCGAACGCCGTCGACCTGGACGGCCAGGAAGTCATCCCGCCGGACATCGGCGAGTACGAGAGCGGCTTCAACCTGGTCCTCACCGGTGTCGACACCTGCGAGGAGAAGTACAAGGACCTCTTCGGTGAACGGTGCACCGGGGGCGACGCCGAGGGCACACTCAACGACGTCAACCTGCTGGTGCACGTCTCCCAGGAGCCCCGCCGGATCACCGTCGTCAGCTTCCCGCGCGACCTGATGCTGCCCATCCCGGAGTGCACGGACGAAGAAGGCAACGTGCACTCGGCGATGAGCAAGCAGCCGCTCAACACGGCCTATACGGACGGCGGACTGAACTGCGTGGTGCAGACGATCTCCGAGCTCACCGGCCAAGAGATCCAGTTCGCGGCAGCCGTCACCTTCGGCGGTGTGATCGAGATCACCAACGCCATCGGCGGCGTCGACGTGTGCCTGGCGAATCCGATCAAGGACCGCTACACGGGTCTCGACATGACCGCGGGAACGCACACCGTCGAGGGCCTGCAGGCGCTGCAGTTCCTTCGCACCCGTCACGGTGTCGGCGACGGCAGCGACCTGGGCCGTATCGGTAACCAGCAGCAGTACATGTCGAGCCTCGCCCGCAAGATGATCAGCGGCGAGGTGCTGGGCAACGTCCCCGTCATGCTCAAGCTCGCCAACACCGCTCTGAGTAACCTCAAGGCCAGCACGTCGCTGGCGAACAACCCGATGACGCTCGTCCAGATCGCGCTCGCCGTGAAGTCGGTGCCGTTCGAGGACATCGTCTTCGTGCAGTACCCGACCGGTGCCGACTACGCCGACCCGAACAAGGTCGTCCCCAACGAGGAAGCGGCCGCGGCGCTCTGGGATGCGATCGAGGCGAACGCGCAGCTGCAGATCACCCACCAGAACAACAGCAACGACGGTGTGGTCGTGCAGGAGCCGACGGCGCCGGTCGAAGAGGCGACGCCGGACCCCTCCGCCACGCCGGACAACGTCGTGGCGCTGCCGGACTCGATCAAGGGCAACTCTGCTGCTCAGGAGACCTGCTCCAACGGCAACGTCCGCTGAGTCGCGACTGCCTCCGCGCAACCCGTTTGCGCGTTCTTGCAAGAATTTGCGTACACTGACCCCATGTCGAAGCGACTCGCCGAGGTGGCGCGCAAGGTCGGAGTGAGTGAAGCCACGGTCAGCCGTGTGCTCAACGACAAGCCGGGCGTTTCGGATGCCACCCGGCAGGCGGTGCTGACCGCCCTCGACGTGCTCGGCTATGAGCGCCCGACGAAGCTGCGCGGCGAGCGCGCGCGCCTGGTCGGCCTGGTGCTGCCCGAGCTGCAGAACCCGATCTTCCCCGCGTTCGCCGAGATCGTCGGAGGTGCACTCACGCAGAACGGGTACACCCCGCTGCTGTGCACGCAGAACGCCGGCGGGGTGACCGAATCGGACTACGTCGACCTGCTCCTCGCGCAGCAGGTGTCCGGGGTGATCTTCCTCGGCGGCAACTACACGCAGGCGGATGCCGCCCACCAGCATTACGAGCGGCTGCGACAGGTGAATCTGCCGACCGTGCTCGTCAACGCCCGCGTCCCCGAACTGCAATTCGCGACCGTCTCGACCGACGATGCGGCTGCTGCCGAGCAGGCGGTCCTGCACGTGCACCAGCTGGGGCATCGCCGCATCGGGCTGCTGCTGGGGCCGCAGGATCACGTGCCTTCCCAGCGCAAGCTCGAGTCCGCGCGCCGCCTGCTCGAGAAGCTCGGAGCGCCGCTCTCGGATGACCTCGTCGTGCGCGGCATGTACTCGCTCGAATCGGGGCAGGCCGGTGCGGCGCGACTCTTCGCCGCCGGCGCCACGGCCATCGTGTGCGCGAGCGATCCGATGGCACTCGGGGCGGTGCGTGCCGCACGTCGCGCGGGGCTGTCGGTGCCGGGAGACGTCAGCATCGTCGGGTTCGACGACTCGGCGCTGATGAGCTGCACCGAGCCGCCGCTGACCACGGTGCGGCAGCCGATCGAGTCGATGGGGCGCGCGATCATCGCGCTGCTGCTCGCGCAGATCGCCGGCACCTCCCAGCCGAGCGACGAGCTGCTGTTCGAGCCCGAGCTGGTGCTGCGCGCCTCGACGGGGCCGCTGGCCTGACCGGCATCCGGAAGACGCGGTCTTCCGTGCGCCCGCAAATGACTGCAAAATTCCAATAATCTGTTTAGTTCTTGCGTGGAACGTTAAGAAAAGCTACATTCAACTCATCGCCACCGACGACGAGGAGTTTCGTGGACACCGACGTTCTGCGCACGGCCGCACCCGCACGCACTCTGACCATGCCCTCGGGCGAGGGATGGTGGCGCACGGCGGTGATCTACCAGGTGTACGTGCGCAGCTTCGCGGACGGCAACGGCGATGGGATCGGCGATCTCGCCGGCGTGCGTTCACGGCTGCCCTACCTGAAGAGCCTCGGTGTCGACGCCCTCTGGTTCACGCCGTGGTACCAGAGCCCGCTCGCCGACGGCGGCTACGACGTGCAGGACTACCGGCTCATCGACCCGCGCTTCGGCACGCTGGAGGAGGCGGAGCAGTTGATCGCCGAGGCGCTCGAGTACGGCATCCGCACCATCGTCGACATCGTGCCGAACCACATCTCCGACCGGCACGCGTGGTTCCAGCAGGCGCTGGCGGCCCAGCCGGGGGGCCCGGAGCGCGAGCGCTTCTGGTTCCACCCCGGGCGGGGCGCAGACGGCGAAGAGATGCCGACGAACTGGGTGTCGAGCTTCCAGGGTGAGACGTGGACGCGCACGCGGAACCCCGACGGCACTGCGGGGGAGTGGTACCTGCACCTGTTCACGCCGCAGCAGCCCGACCTCAACTGGAACCACCCCGATGTCCGGCGCGAGCACGAAGACGTCCTGCGCTTCTGGTTCGACCGCGGTGTCGCCGGGGTGCGCATCGACTCGGCCGCCCTCCCGGTCAAGGACCCGGCGCTGCCGGACCTCCCCGCCGGCACGGCGCCGACCTCGGGGCATCCGCACATCGACCGCGACGAACTGCACGACATCTACCGCGACTGGCGTGCCGTCGCCGACGAGTACGACGGCGAGCGCGTGCTCGTGGGAGAGGTCTGGCTCGACGACGCAGAGCGCTTCGCCCGCTACCTGCGCCCTGGCGAGATGCACACCGCCTTCAACTTCGGCTTCATGACGCAGCCGTGGAGCGCCCAGGCGATGCGTGACTCCATCACACGCACCCTCGCCGAGCACGCGCCCGTCGGCGCGCCCGCGACCTGGGTGCTCTCGAACCATGACATCACCCGGCCGGTCACGCGGTACGGGCAGGCCGATTCGTCGTTCGCGTTCGAGCGCAAGAGGTTCGGCACCCCGACGGACGCGGTTCGAGGCGCGCGCCGGGCCCGCGCGGCCTCGCTGCTCGTCGCCGCTCTCCCGGGCAGCCTCTACATCTACCAGGGGGACGAGCTCGGTCTGCCCGAGGTGGAGTTGCCGCTCGACGCGATCGAGGACCCCATGCACTTCCGTTCCGGGGGTGTCGATCCGGGACGCGACGGATGCCGCGTTCCACTGCCCTGGGCGGGCACGGCGCCCCCCTACGGCTTCGGCGGCACCCCGTGGCTTCCGCAGCCGGACGACTGGGTGACGCTCACCGTCGAAGCGCAGGATGCCGACCCCTCCTCGACTCTGAACCTGTACCGCGCGGCCATCGCCCTGCGCACGCAGATCGCCGACTTCACCGGCAGCGATCTGGAGTGGTTGGAGCTCGGAGCGGACGTCCTCGCGTTCCGCCGGGGCGACGGCACCGTCAGCATCACCAACCTCGGCGCCGTGCCGGTGCCCCTCCCCGCGCACCACGAGGTGCTTCTCGCCAGCGCCCCGCTCGACGGTGCGCTGCCCCCGGATTCCACCGCCTGGCTCGCGCTCCGCCCGTCGGCGGTCTCGTCGCGAGCGACCGATTAGCCCTGCACCACCCGATCAGCACCACCTGGAAGGACACAGACAATGAAGTCACCGATGAAAGCCCTCGTCGCCGGCGTCGCCGTGCTCACGACGGTCGGAGCCCTCGCCGGCTGCTCGTCGAGCGGCAGCGACAGCGCCGACGGCAAGACCGAGCTGCGGGTCGCGACGTTCCCCCCGGGAGCCGATGCGGCCGCCTATGAGGCGTTCGCCGAACAGGAGAAGCAGTTCGAGAAGGAGCACCCCGACATCGACATCGTGGGTGTCGAGTACGAGTGGGAGGGCCCGACCTTCGCCGTGCAGCTCGCCGGCGGAAGCCTGCCCGATGTCTTCACCGTGCCGTTCACCGACTCCAAGACGCTGCTCGAGAACGGGCAGCTGACGGACGTCACCGACGCGATCGAGGAGCTCGGCTACACCGACAAGTTCAACCCGATCATCCTCGACGGTGTCACAGGAGACGACGGCAAGATCTACGGCTTCCCGCGCCAGGCGTATGCGGCCGCACTGCACTACAACCGCGACCTGTTCGAGCAGGCCGGGCTCGACCCCGACAGCCCGCCGGAGACGTGGGACGAGATCCGCGAAGCGGCCAAGAAGATCACGGATGCCACGGGCAAGGCCGGCTACGCGCAGATGGCG
The DNA here is from genome assembly GCF_018613945.1 of Microbacterium sp. ISL-59. NCBI lineage: Bacteria > Bacillati > Actinomycetota > Actinomycetes > Micrococcales > Microbacteriaceae > Microbacterium > Microbacterium sp. ISL-59. The sequence continues at coordinate 521,165 of NZ_JAGGPG010000002.1, read as the reverse complement.
ATCAACAACACCGGCGGCTGGCAGCTCACCTCGCAGACGGTGGCGCGCGGCGGCCGCACGCAGACCGACAACGGCGACGGCACGGCGGAGTCGACGATCGACAACGACGCCACCAAGGCCGCGCTGCAGTTCCTGCACGACGTGAAGTGGGAGGACAACGCCTTCGGTTCCAAGGTCGACCTCGACTGGGGAACCATCAACCAGGAGTTCGCGGCCGGCAACATCGGGATGTACACCTCGGGCTCGGACATCTACACCGCGCTGGTGCGGGACTTCGGCATGGACTCGGACATCTACGGCATGACGGTCGTGCCGATGGAGGGCGATGACCCCGGCACTCTCGGTGGCGGCGACATCGCCGTGATCAGCCCTACGGTCGACGACACGACGAAGGCCGCAGCGGTGACCTGGATCGACTGGTACTACATGCAGAAGCTCATGGACAAGGATGCCGCAGTGCTCGACGCGAAGACCCTGAACGAGTCCGGGCAGGCCGTGGGTACCCCGCTGCTTCCCGTGCTCAGCCGCGAGCTGTACGACGAGTCGCAGGAGTGGATCGCCGACTACATCAACGTGCCGGTCGACCAGATGGCGCCGTTCAGCGACCGCATCTGGGACCAGACGCCGGTCGGTGAGCCGAAGGTGAAGACGCAGGAGGTCTACGCACTCCTCGACACCGCGGTGCAGACCGTCCTGACCGATCAGAACGCCGACATCGACGCGCTGCTCGCCCAGGTGCAGGCCGATGCGCAGGCGAAGCTCGACGAGTAACGCTCCATGACGATGACGCTCTCCGAGCAGCGGGCGGCGGTGGAGGACTCTCCGCCGCCCGCTGTGCGCCGTTCCCGCCGCCGCTCACCGCTCACGTGGTTCCGCGGCGGCGGGCTCGCGAACCTCCTGTTCGTGCTCCCCATGCTGTTCGTGTTCGTGTTCTTCTCGTGGTCGCCGATCGTGCAGTCGGTGATCATGAGCCTGCAGAAGACGAACCTGATCGTGTCCGAGTGGGTCGGATTCGACAACTACCTCGCCGTGATCGGCGACCCCGAACTCGGCCGCGCCGTGATCAACACCCTGTGGTTCGCCGTGCTCGCTCTGCTGTTCGGCTTCCCGCTGCCGCTGCTCATGGCCGTGCTGATGAGCGAGGTGCGCCGCGGCAAGGGCATCTACTCGGCGCTCGCGTATCTCCCGGTCGTGATCCCGCCCGTGGTGGCGGTGCTGCTGTGGAAGTTCTTCTACAGCGCCGACCCGTCCGGTGTGTTCAACACCGTGCTCGGGTTCGTCGGCATCCCTCCGCAGCCGTGGATCCAGGACGCCGTGCAGGCCATGCCCTCGCTCGTGCTCGAGGCGACGTGGGCGGGAGCCGGAGGTTCGATCATCATCTACCTGGCCGCGCTCCTGGGCGTGCCGCCCGAGCTGTACGACGCGGCCGAGGTCGACGGCGCCGGCATCGGGAAGAAGATCTGGCACGTCACGCTGCCGCAGTTGCGCGGCATCCTCTTCATCATGTTGATCCTGCAGGTGATCGCCACCGCGCAGGTCTTCCTCGAACCGTTCCTCTTCACCGGCGGCGGTCCGGCTGGAGCGACCAAGACCGTGCTGCTGTACATCTACGACAAGGCCTTCCGCAACAGCCTGGGCGGCGACTACGGAGAGGCGACGGCCGTCTCGGTGCTGCTCGCCATCGTCCTCGCCCTGCTCTCCTGGCTGTACTTCAAGCTGACCGACCGTTGGAGCACGACGTGAGTCTCACCACCCGCCTGTCGACCCGTGCCGCGGAGAAGGCGGCAGAGAAGGCCGCCGACCGCGTCGGAGATCGCACGGTCATCTCCGACTCCGAGCGCCGGCGCCCCGGCATCCGCGTCGGGATGTCGATCACGCATGTGTTCCTCACCGTCGGGCTGGTCGTCGCCGGCCTCGGCCCGATCCTGTGGCTCGCGAAGTCGGCCATCACGCCGACGCAGGACACCCTGCAGCAGCCGTTCGCGCTGTGGCCGAATGGCATGGACTGGGAGAACCTGTCGACCGCGTGGAACGACATCCACATCGACCAGTACTTCTTCAACACGGTGATCATCGCGCTCGGCGCCTGGTTCGTGCAGCTGTTCATCGCGACGACCGCGGGCTATGCGCTCTCGGTGTTGCAGCCGAAGTACGCGCCGATCCTGAACGCGCTGGTGCTGGCGACGCTGTTCATCCCCGGCATCGTGCTGCTCGTGCCGCTGTACCTGACGATCGTGCATCCGCCGCTGCTGGGGGATGTGAGCCTGCTCAACAACTACCTCGCCGTGTGGCTGCCGATGGGGGCGAACGCGTTCAACATCCTGCTGGTCAAGCGGTTCTTCGACAGTCTGCCTCGTGAGGTCTTCGAGGCCGCGCGCACCGACGGTGCCGGGCCCTTCCGACTGTTCTGGTCGATCGTGCTGCCGATGTCGAAGCCGATCCTCGGCGTGGTCTCGGTGTTCGCGATCATCGCCGCGTGGAAGGACTACCTCTGGCCCATGCTCGTGCTGCCCGACCCGTCGGTGCAGCCGCTGTCGGTGCGGCTGCCCGCCGTGCAGTCGCAGACCGAGCTCGACGTGTTCCTCGCTGCCCTCGCGATCGCGACGCTGATCCCGATCGCGATGTTCCTGATCTTCCAGTCGGTGTTCCTGCGCTCGGCCGGGCTCGGGGGTGCGGTGAAGGGGTAGTCGGCGAAATGGTTGGTGGTGCATATCTGCGGTGCCACAGCCGGACGTGGCACCGCAGATATCAGTTCACTGCCTACGGAAGAGAATGCTGCCGAATCCTATGAACATGAGACATGCGCCGAGAAGGAACGTGAGAGCAGCCGAGGCGAGGTTTCCGGTTGCGTGTGTTGCGTCCGAGACATAGCCCTCAGCAATCGCCAGGACACAGGCGAGGACGATGACTGCGACCCCGACGAACCCGATACCGATCATCACCCATCGGGTGTGCTGTTTCATGATCGCTCCTAGGGGTTGCAGGCTGCGGCCAAGACGTTGCTGTAGCTTACGTCAGGCCGCCAAGCGTCGAGGTTCCACGGTGACTTGAACGGCGCGATGTCGACGTGGCATCGCAGCTGGTTGTAGAACTTGTTGCCCTCGTACCACGAGGCGACCCAAAGCTTGTACTCGGCCCACCAGTTAGAGAACGGCGTGATCGCCCAGCCAGAGCGCGGCGTGACGCTTACCGTTATACCGGAGCTGCTCTGCTTGAAGCCGACGGCTGTGATGAGGTTCCCCCTCACAGCAGGATCAGCAACGATCGGATACGCATAATCGGCGCTGTGCTCAACGACCTGAACCAAGGTATCCCCTACCTGTTCGTATCGGGTGGGCACGTCACGACCGCTCGCGTCCGTGGCCCAAGCAGGGGGGTCATGGCCGTCGGCTGGCCGGTCGCGTCAAGGATGGCGAAGAAGCCCTCTCCCACATCGATTAGCTGGCCGCCATCGGCAACGACAATCGGGTACTCGTAGCGCGTCGGCGCGGACGAATCGTTTATCAGGGTCGTGATCTGTACAGCTCCATCCTCACGCACCAGTGGGACAGTGGTGGACCCGTCCGCATTGTCGTAGTGCACGAGACCGTCCTCGTCAGCAACGCCAGCCGATGCTTCTGCTGCGTTGGGAAGTCCAATCGTCACGACGTCGCTACCTTGGTCGAGGAGAACCCCGGCGGACGCGTCCATCGGGATGGTGATGACGGTGTCCATGAGGGGAACATGTGAGACGTACTCTTCGGTGCTCGTGCTTTCTTGTGCGGTGAGCACAGCCGCGTGATCAGCTCCAGGAGTGGCCGCTTCAATTACCTCGAGGGCGCTTGTTTCGTCGCCGGGGTCAGCCGCTACTGGCGGTGAGGCCGCACCGATGTACATAGCTGCGGTGACGACCGTGGCGACACACATCCGGGCAAGGGGTTTGAGCTTCAACATGGATTTCTCTTCTCAGTCGACGACGCGCAAGATTCGCGCCCTGAACCGGGACACTCGCACGCCGGTTCCCCGTCGTCTGTAGGCCGCATGGGGGACAAGCGTCGATCCTCAGATGTGGAGCATGCGGCCGCGGGGGCCCAATTCGTGCGGATTCCCCGTGTTTTCGGATCCTCGCGCGGCTCGATCCCGAAGCTCCGCCGCTGTGCGCTACATATCGGCATTCTCTTCTTGCCGAGCGGGGTACAGAAGCGACCGTCCACCTCGGTCCGCCGCTGCAAGCGTGGCCCTGCCCTCAAGGACCAACCGGCGAAGATGATTGCGGGGTCTCGGGTCAGCCGGTGGTCGAGCGCCGCACGATCAGTTCCGGCGGGAACACGGTCTGCCGGGGGATGCTCTCCGGGTCGGAGGCCTCTTCGAGCACGATGCGCAGGGCCGTGCGCCCGATCATCCGACTGGGCTGTCGGATCGATGAGAGCGGCACCGCGGCGGCCGCGGCGAAGGGGATGTCGTCGAAACCGATCAGCGCGATCTCGTCCGGGACGAGCACCCGGCCGCCGGCGACGAGCGACTGCAGCAGACCGAGCGCCAGCAGGTCGTTCGCGGCGAACAGCGCGTCCGGCCATTCGCGGCGCGGGCGGGTGAGCAGCTTCGCTCCGGCGGCGGCTCCCTCCTCCACCGTCATGGCCGAGGTGGGGACGACTTCGAGGTCGACGTGCACGGAGGCGTTCTCGGCGGCGGCGCGCGCCCCGGCGAGTCGGTCGGTGACCTGACGCATGTCGAACGGGCCGCCGACGAAGGCGATGCGGCGCCGTCCCGCCTCGATGAGGTGCTCGACCGCGAGACGTCCGCCCGCGACGCTGTCGACGGAGACCGAGGAGAATCCACTGTCGGCGCTGAACCTGTCGACGAGCACGGTGGCGATCCCGCTGGCCCGGAAGCGGCGCAGCTGCGTCATGACATCGCCGTACGGGGCGATCAGGAGGCCACGCACCTGCTGCTCGCGGAAGAGGTCGAGGTAGACCTTCTCGCGGGAGGGGTCGTCGTCGGTGTTGCCGTAGAGGATCGCGATCCCGTGACTGGACGCCTCATCTTCGGCGCCGCGCACCACGTCGCTGTAGAACGGGTTCTGCCCGTCGAGGACCACGAAGCCGACGGTCGTGCTGATGCCGGCGCGCAGTTTGCGGGCGGCGTCGTTGCGCACGTACCCGAGTTCCTCGATGGCCCGACTCACGCGCGCCACCGAATCGCTGGAGACCTCTTCCGGACGGTTGAGAACGTTCGAGACGGTGCCGACGGACACCCCGGCGCGGAGGGCGACATCACGGATGCTGACCGGCACGGCTCTCCTCTCGTCGTCGGGCGGATCACGGTTCGAGCATCGGGGCTTGACCTGCGGCTCGCATCACATACACTAGCCTGAAACCCGCCTGAATCGATTCAGGTAGATTCATTCCGCACAATCATCCCCCTCAACGGAGAGGAAAGCCCGTGGTCGACGAAGCACCCGCCCGCAGTGCTCCCCCCACCGCGCTCGAGCTGCACCGTGTCGTGAAGTCCTTCGGGCCCGTCATCGCGCTGCGCTCCGGAAGCCTCACGCTGCAGTCGCGGTCCATCCACGCCCTCATCGGCGAGAACGGCGCCGGCAAGTCGACGCTCGTGAAGATCATGGCCGGGCTCTACCGCCGTGACTCGGGCGACTTCCGTCTGCACGGCGAAGACGTCGACTTCACGAGCACCGCCCAGTCGAAGGCCGCGGGCATCGCGGTGATCTACCAGGAGCCGACGCTCTTCCCCGACCTCTCGGTCACCGAGAACATCTTCATGGGTCGCCAGCCGACGGGTGCTCTCGGTCGAATCGACCGCAAGGCCATGCGCACCGAGGTCGACCAGATCTTCCGTCGCCTCGGCGTCGCGCTCGATCCCGACCGCATCACCGAGGGCCTCTCGATCGCCGACCAGCAGATCATCGAGATCGCGAAGGCCATCTCGCTCGACGCCAGTGTGCTGATCATGGACGAGCCGACCGCTGCGCTCAGCGGCGTCGAGGTCGATCGGCTGTTCGCGGTCGCGCGGAGCCTGCGCGACGAGGGCCGCGCGATCCTGTTCATCTCGCACCGCTTCGACGAGGTGTTCGACCTGTGCGACACGGTCACCGTCATGCGCGACGGTGCCTACATCGACACGACGCCCATCGCCGAGACCACGGTCGACGACCTCGTGCGGCAGATGGTCGGACGCGACGTCACCGAACTCTTCCCGAAGCAGGCGGCCGAGATCGGCGAACCGCTCCTCGAGGTGCGCGGGCTCACCAGCCCCGGCGTCTTCCACGACATCTCCTTCACGGTGCGCGCGGGCGAGATCGTCGCGCTCGCCGGACTCGTCGGCGCCGGCCGCAGTGAGGTCGCCCGGGCCGTGTTCGGTGTAGACGGCTACCGCGAGGGCGAAGTGCGGATGCTCGGCGCCGGTGTGCCGCGCCGCAACCCCACCGCCGCCATGCGCAACGGCCTCGCCCTCGTGCCGGAGGATCGGCGCAAGCAGGGCCTCGTGATCGATGCGAGCGTCGGCGGCAACATCACCCTCGCCATCCGTCGCAATCTCGCCAAGTGGGGCCTGATCACCACCGGCATGGAGAACCGTGCGGCGAAGATCTGGGCGTCTCGCCTCGAGGTCAAGACGCACGCGCTCGACACCGTGGCCGCCACCCTCTCCGGCGGCAACCAGCAGAAGGTCGTGCTGGCCAAGTGGCTGGCTACCGACCCGCGAGTGCTCATCATCGACGAGCCGACCCGAGGTATCGACGTCGGCACCAAGTCCGAGGTGCACCGGCTGCTCTCGCAGCTGGCGGGCGAGGGGATGGGGATCCTGATGATCTCGTCCGAACTCCCCGAGGTGCTCGGCATGGCCGACCGCGTGCTCGTCATGCGCGAGGGCCGGATCACCGCCGAGCTCGACCGTGAGGACGCCACCAGCGAAAACGTCATGTTCGCCGCCACGCACGCATCGGAGCAGCACGCATGAGCACCACGGCACTGGCCGCACCGGCACCCGCGTTCGCGAAGAAGCCCGGCGGCATCGGACGCGCGCGCGAACTCGGCATCTTCGCCGCCCTCGTCCTGGTGGTCGTCGCGGCCACCGTGAAGAACCCGAACTTCCTGTTCAGCGCCGACGGGTGGCGCGACCTGCTGCTGACGCCGTCGATCCTCGTGCTCGTGGCCGTCGGACAGGCGATCGTCATCATCACCCGCAACGTCGATCTCTCGGTCGGCTCGGTCATGGGGCTCACCGCATTCCTGACCGGACGGCTCTTCATCGACGTGCCCGGCATCCCGATCCCGATCGTCGTCATCGCCGCCGTGATCTTCGGCGCTCTCCTGGGGCTGGTGAACGGCGCGCTGGTGGCCTTCGCCAAGGTGCCGGCGATGGTGATCACGCTGGGCACGCTGTATGCCTACCGCGGCATCAACGTGCTCTGGACCGGCAGCGACCAGGTGCACCCCTCCGACCTCCCGAAGGACTTCCTGCGCCTGGGCACGCAGCAGATCCTCACGATCCCGGTGCTCTCCATCGTCGCGATCATCGTGCTGGCGCTCGCCGCCTGGTACATGCGCAACACCCGCGGCGGCCGCGAGTACTACGCGATCGGATCCGACCCGGGAGCCGCCGAACTCTACGGCCTCAAGACCACCCGCCGGGTGCTCAGCGCGTTCGTGCTCTCCGGGGCTCTGGCGGGACTCGCGGGTGTGTTCTATGTGACGCGATACGGATCGGTGAGCTCGCAGGTCGGGTCGGGCTGGGAGCTGGATGCCGTGGGTGCGGCCGTCATCGGCGGTATCGCCATCACCGGCGGCGTCGGATCCGTGTGGGGTGCGGCCATCGGCGCGATGCTGCTGATGACCATCAACCGGGCCCTGCCCATCCTCGGCATCCCCGATTTCTGGCAGCGCGCCGTGGTGGGCGTGCTCATCATCGGAGCGATCGTGCTCGACCGGCTGCTCGCCGTACGACAGAAACGGCAGCTCATCGAGGCAAGGGACGAATCATGACCACGACGACCACCACCTCCGGGGTCCGGGTGATCCGGGACTACGACCGGCCCCTGTGGCGGCGCATCCTCATCAACCGCGAGTTCGCGACGATCGGCCTGCTCGTGCTGGTCGTGCTCGTGTCCGTCGTGACGATCCGCGGGTTCGCGCAGCCCATCACCGTCAACTACCTGCTGCTCGACGTCGCCCCGATCCTGCTGATCGCCCTGCCGATGACCCTCGTCATGATCACCGGCGAGATCGACCTCTCGGTCGGTTCGATGGTGGGCCTCGCCAGCGTCGTCACAGGTGTGCTCACCGAGTCGGGCGCGCCGTTCGAGGTCGCCGCCCTCGCTGCGCTCGCCGTCGGCATGATCGGCGGAGCGTTCAACGGCTTCCTCGTCACGGTCGTCGGGCTGCCATCGCTCGCCGTCACCATCGGCACGCTGGCGCTGTTCCGCGGACTCGCGGTCGGCCTGCTCGGGACCACCGCGGTGACGGACTTCCCGGAGATGTGGACGGCACTCGCGAAGGCGAAGATCGCCGGCACCACGATCCCCTACATCGTGATCCCGTTCCTGATCCTGCTCGCGATCTTCGTGGTGATGCTGCACTTCACCCCGTTCGGCCGGGGGATCTACGCGATCGGCCTCTCGAAGGACGCGGCCCGGTTCTCGGGTGTGCACGTCGAGCGGACGAAGTTCATCCTCTTCATGCTGTCGGGTGTGGTCGCGGCGTTCGCCGGCATCTTCTACACGCTGCGCTTCGGCAGCGCCCGCGGCGACAACGCCACCGGGCTCGAGCTCCAGGTCATCGCGGCCGTGGTCCTCGGCGGCGTGTCGGTGTTCGGCGGCCGTGGGCATCTGCACGGTGTCGTCGCGGCGGTGCTCCTGATCGGGGTGCTCGGCAGCGGGCTCCGTCTCGCCGGAGTCACCTCCGACGTCATCAACATCATCACCGGTGGCCTGCTGATCTTCTCGGTCGTCGCAGCCAGCGTCCTCGCCTGGGCGCAGCGCGTCCGTGCGAAGGCCGGACCACCGCCCCGCGTCGCAGCCTCTCCCGCACCATGAGGCAGCCTCTCGCCGTCGGCATCCGCCCGCGGTGATCATCACGAAAGGAAGAACAATGACGTTTGCACGCAAGAGGGTCTCGGCGTTCGCCGCCGTGGCCGTCGCCGCAGCGCTCGTGCTGACCGGCTGCGCCGACACCGGCAGCGGGTCGGGCGACGCAGGCTCCGGAGAGGGCGGCGGATCCGACAACCTGTCGATCACGTTCCTGCCCAAGAACCTCGGAAACCCGTACTTCGACACCTCCAGCGAGGGTGGCAAGAAGGCCGTCGAGGAGTTCGGTGGCACGTTCGCCGAGGTCGGCCCGGCCGAGGCCACGCCCGACGCCCAGGTGAGCTACATCAACACCGCCACGCAGCAGGCGGTCGGCGCGCTCGTCGTCTCGGCGAACGACCCGAAGGCCATCTGTGACGCGCTCAACGAGGCACGGGACGCCGGAGTGAAGGTCGTCACCTTCGACTCCGACACCAACCCCGAGTGCCGCGACCTGTTCATCAACCAGGCCGACTCCGAGGGAATCGCCAAGGTGCAGATCGATCAGATCGCCGAGCAGATCGGCGGAGCGGGCGAGATCGCCGTGCTGTCGGCATCGGCCAACGCCACGAACCAGAACGCCTGGATCGAGCTGATGAAGGAGTACGTCGCGAGCGACTACCCCGACATCACGATCATCGAGACCGTCTACGGCGACGACGAAGACCAGACGTCGTTCGACAAGACGGCGGCCCTGCTGCAGAGCCACCCCGAGCTGAAGGGCATCGTCTCGCCGACCACGGTCGGTATCGCGGCAGCGGCGCGCTACCTCTCCACGTCGGACTACAAGGGCAAGGTCGCGCTGACCGGGCTCGGCACGCCGAACCAGATGCGCGAGTACGTGGAGGATGGCACCGTCACCTCGTTCGCGCTGTGGAACCCGGCCGACCTCGGCTACCTCTCGGCCTTCGCGGCCAAGGCACTGGTCGAGGGCGACATCACCGGCAAGGAGGGCGACACCTTCGAGGCGGGCGACCTCGGCGAGTATGAGGTCGGCGCCGACGGCGTGGTCCTGCTGGGAGACCCGTTCGTGTTCAACGCGGACAACATCGGCGACTTCGACTTCTGAGTCGCCTCGCGAGAGGGCGTCGGGGCTTCGGCTCCGGCGCCCTCTTCACGTGTGGCTCGGGTCCTCTTCGCGTACGCCCCGGGGTCTCTTCGCGTGGGCCTCGGCGTCGGGCGGACTTCTCGGCGATGGGCGGAGGTCTGCCCCGCGATCGTCCGCCCGACGGCGAGAACTCCGCCCGAGGCGTGGACCCCGCGGAGCGCGAGAGCGGGTCGGCGCGGGTCAGCGCGGGTCGAAGCGCGTCGGAGCGTGCGTCGCGGCGACCACGGCGCGCAGCTCCTCGAGCGACGCGGGTGCGGCGCCGAGGGCCCGGGCCTGGACGAGCACGTTGCCGAGAGCCGTCGCCTCGACCGGACCCGCGAGCACCGGCAACCCCGTGCGGTCGGCCGTGGCCTGGCACAGGAGTCGGTTGAGCGATCCGCCGCCCACGAGATGGATGCTGTCGAGCTCGCGGCCGGAGAGGTCCGCGGCCGTCTGCACGGCGTCCGCGAAGGCCACGGCGATCGACTCCACGATCGAACGGGTGAACGCCGGTCGTGAGCTCGGGGCATGGTCGCCGAGGACTGCCGCGATCCGCCCTGGCATATCGCCGGGCGCACTCAACGACGAGTCGTTCGCATCGAACACCGGCACGTCGCCGGTGACTGCGGATGCCGCGGCGAGCAGCTCCGGCAGATCGATGCGTGAACCGTCTTCGGCCTCCCAGGCGCGCACGGTCTCGCTGAGCAGCCAGAGGCCCGTGACATTGTGCAGGAACCGGTACCGACCGTCCACGCCGAGTTCGTGGGTGAAGTTCGCGGTGCGAGCGGCATCCGTCAGTACCGGCTCCGTGAGCTCCACGCCGACCAGGCCCCACGTGCCGCAGGAGATGTACGCGGAGTGCGGTGTCGACAGGGGAGCGGCGACGACGGCCGATGCGGTGTCGTGCGAGCCGACCGCGATCACGGGCAGGTCGATGCCGATGGTCGCCACGAGCTCGGGCCGAAGGCGGCCGATGGTCGTGCCGGGATCGACGAGCGGCGGCAGGATGCGCGACGGGATGCCGAGGCGACCGGCCAGCTCGTCGTCCCAGTCGCCGGATTCGACGCCCAGCAGCCCGGTGGTCGAGGCGTTCGTGCGCTCGGCCACCGCGACACCGGTGAGCAGGAAGGCGATGAGGTCGGGGATCAGGAGCGCAGTATCGGCCTTGGCGAGTCGTTCGTCGACGCGGTACTGGTACAGCGTGTTGAACGGCAGGAATTGCAGGCCGTTGCGCTGATACAGCTCGGCGAACGGCGCGATCGCGTGCACTTCGTCGACGCCACGCGCAGAGCGCTCATCGCGGTAGTGGAACGGCTCTGCGAGCAGCTCGCCGTCTTTCAGCAGACCGTAGTCGACGGCCCACGAGTCGATGCCGATGCTCTCGATGCGCGGCTCACGGCGCACGGCCTCGGCGAGTCCCGCCACGACGTGGTCGTACAGGGCGCCGAAGTCCCAGTGCAGTCCGTCTGCGCGCTCGACCGGTCCGTTCGGGAACCGCGACACGAGCTCGAGGTCGAGTTTCCCGTCGCCGATCCGCCCGATCATCACGCGCCCGCTGGTCGCGCCGAGGTCGACCGCCGCGACCGCTCGGACGCTCATCGGGGTTCTCCGTTCGTCGAGTGCACGGCATCCGCCCGAGTGCACGGCTGGTCGACGTGAACAAGGCGTGCACTCGGCGCGAAGCCGTGCACTCGACGGACGGGAGTCATCGCAGGAACGCCGCGGCGACGCCGGAGTCGACGGGGATGTGCAAGCCCGTGGTGCGGCTGAGTTCGGGGCCCGTGAGCACGTAGACCGCGTCTGCCACGTTCTCGGGGACGACCTCGCGCTTGAGGATCGTGCGGTTGGCGTAATACTGGCCGAGGTCCTCTTCCGCGACACCGTAGGTCGCTGCGCGGTTCGCGCCCCAGCCCGAGGCGAAGATGCCGGAGCCGCGCACGACGCCGTCGGGGTTGATGCCGTTCACGCGGATGCCGAACTCGCCGAGCTCGACCGCGAGCAGGCGCACCTGGTGGGCCTGGTCGGCCTTGGTCGCCGAGTAGGCGATGTTGTTCGGACCGGCGAAGACCGAGTTCTTCGACGAGATGTAGATGATGTCGCCGCCGAGCTTCTGATCGATGAGCACGCGTGCTGCGGCCTTCGACACGAGGAACGAGCCCTTGGCCATGACGTCGTGCTGCAGATCCCAGTCCTTCTCGGTGGTCTCCAGCAGCGGCTTCGAGAGCGAGAGCCCGGCGTTGTTCACGACGAGGTCGACACCGCCGAACGCGAGTACCGCCTCGTTCAGCGCGGCCTGCACGGCATCGGCATCCGCGACGTTCGCGGCGACGCCGATCGCGACATCCGTGTTCCCGAGTTCCGCGGCGGCGGCCTGGGCCTTCTCGAGGTCGAGGTCGGCGATCACGACGCAGGCACCCTCGGCGGCGAGGCGGGTGGCGATGGCCTTGCCGATGCCGGAGGCGGCGCCGGTGACGAATGCGATGCGGCCCTGGTGTGTCTTCGGCTTCGGCAGGCGCTGCAGCTTGGCCTCTTCCAGTGCCCAGTACTCGATGCGGAACTTCTCGGCGTCCGAGATCGGCGCGTAGGTTGACAGCGCCTCGGCGCCGCGCATCACGTTGATCGCGTTGACGTAGAACTCGCCGGCGACCCGGGCGGTCTGCTTGTTCGCGCCGTAGGAGAACATGCCCACGCCGGGGATCAGCACGATCAGCGGGTCGGCGCCGCGGATGGCGGGCGACTCGGCGGTGGCATGAGCGTCGTAGTAGGCCTGGTAGTCGGCTCGGTACTGCTCGTGCAGCTCGTGCAGACGGGCGATCTGCTGCTCTGCGGAGGCCGTGGCCGGCAGGTCGAGGATCAGCGGCTTGACCTTGGTGCGCAGGAAGTGATCGGGGCAGCTCGTGCCCAGGGCGGCGAGTTCGGGCGCCTTCTCGGATGCCAGGAAGTCGAGGACCACGTCGGCGTCGGTGAAGTGTCCGACCATCGGCTTGTCGGTCGATGCGATGCCGCGGACGGTCCCGGCGAGGGCGGCTGCGCGCTCGCGGCGCTCGTTCGCGGCCAGGGTCTCGAAGCCGGAGCGGACGCCGCCGAACGGCTGGGCCTTGCCGTGCTCGGCGATGTATGCGGCCGCGGTGTCGATGATCCACAGCGAGTTGGCCTCGGCCTCTTCCGAGGTGTCGCCCCAGGCCGTGATGCCGTGGCCGCCGAGGATGGTGCCGATCGCCTGCGGGTTCTGCTTCTTGATCGCGGCGATGTCGAGTCCGAGCTGGAAGCCGGGGCGACGCCACGGAACCCACACGACCTTGTCGCCGAAGATGGTCGCGGTCAGCGCCTCTCCGTCGGCGGCCGTCGCGATCGCGATGCCGGAGTCGGGGTGGAGGTGGTCGACGTGCGCAGCATCCACGAGCCCGTGCATCGCGGTGTCGATCGAAGGTGCGGCGCCGCCCTTGCCGTGCAGGCAGTAGTCGAACGCGGCGACCATCTCGTCTTCCCGGTCGATGCCGGGGTACACGTCGACCAGCGCGCGCATGCGGTCGAGGCGCAGCACAGCGAGGCCGCTCTCCTTCAGGGTGCCGAGGTCGCCACCCGAGCCCTTCACCCACATGAGCTCGACGGGCTGCCCCGTCACGGGGTCGGTCTCGGTGCCCTTGGCGGAGGTGTTCCCGCCGGCGTAGTTCGTGTTCTTGGGGTCGGCGCCGAGGCGGTTCGACCGAGCGATCAGGGCGGCGGCAGTGGGGTTCGTCATGACTCTCCAAGACAGGGGCGATGCACACGACCATGTGCACTCATGCTGTTACTTCTTGTGAAAGATAACATGAAACTACGTCAAGATGAAGTGGTCAGAGGATGTCAGCGGTCTGCCGGAAGGCGTTGAGCCGCTCGTCTCCCGGGTCGAGTTCCGTGATGAGCACCGAGATCTCCTCGCGTTCCAGTGCGCGGGCCACCGAACGGCGCTCGAGCTTGCTGGAGTCGATGCACACCACCGTTGTGCCGGCGTTCGCGGCCATCGCCTGCTTCAGCTCGGCCTCATCGACCGACACCTCCGAGGTGCCGTCCGCGCTGTCGAGTGCATCCGCCGACGAGAAGAAGATGTCGAAGTACACCGACCGCATGCTCCGGCGCGCGATCGGTCCCACGAGGCTGCCGGTGGTCGGCTCGGCCGTCCCGCCGGAGATCACCGCTGTCACGCCGTCGAGTGGTTGCAGCAGTTGGAACGACTCGAACGAGTTCGTGTACACGGTGAGTCCAGTTCTCGGGCCGATGATCGAGGCCAGCATGTTCACCGTCGAGGAGGCATCGAGCGCGATGCTGCCCTGAGCGGGAACGAGCCGGAGCGCTTTCTCGGCGATCGCCCGCTTCGCGCTCGCGCGGATGGCCCGCCGCGCATCGAACGGGCGAGCTCGCGGAGCCGCGGTCGCCCCGCCGCGCACGCGCCGCACGCGCCCCTCGGCCTCCAGCTCGAGCAGGTCGCGCCGGATCGTCATCGACGACACGGAGAAGAGCTCGGCGGCGGCCTCGATCATGACGCCCTGAGGGCTGTTCGCGAGTTCGACGAGTTCGTCTCGGCGGCGCTGCGCCTCGAGATTGCCGGAAAGAGCCATGGGAGGAATCTATCCGGTGCGTGCGAGGCCGACGCTATCGGGTGCGACGTCGACGTGCCGCGACGGACAGCGGGATGAGGATGACTCCGAGCGCGGCCATGAGCACGCCCGCCAGGAGTGCCGGGAGCGGCTCCGACCCGCTGTCCGCCAGGACGGGGCCGCCCGTCGGCGACGGATCGGGCGTGGCCGGTGCGGCGGCGAAGCCCACCGATGTCGCCGCGGGCGCGAGCAGCCCGGTGAGTTCGTAAGCGACCGGATCGAGGACGTACTCGCCCCCGGACGAGACGAGGTCCAGCGCGAGCGAACACGAGACGTCCGTCGGTCCGAGGCTGCCGCGACCGACGATGCTCGCCGACGTCACGTCGAGCGCGCCGTTCGGGCAATCCGTCTCGATGGCGGGGTCGTCCGCGGGAACGAGACCAGCGGGCAGGGCGAGGCCGAAGCGCCATTCCGGTTTCGCCCCGCTGGGCATGATGGGCGATCCTGCGAGATGCGTATTGGTGACGGTGAGCAGGAGGCGGGCCGGCTGGTCGGCGGCGTAGGCGTCGCCGCTCGGGGGCGCCGCGATCACCGCATCGAGCTGCGGAGTCGTGTCGATGAGGGCGAGGTTGTCGAAGGCGTTGTCATCGCCACCGCCTCCACCCAGGGTGTTGAGCAGCGCCACCTCCATGCTCGTCGACCGCGCCAGCAACGAGGTGCGTCCGCTGAAGGTCCCCACGTTGTTCCCGTTGATCTGATGGACGGGCAGATCGCACGCGGCGATCGGGCCGGGAAAGGCGTCGACCGGAGCGGACGCGCCGTCGTCCAGGCGCAGTGCCAGGTTGACGGGGTTCGTGGTCCAGCAGTTCGCCTGGGCCACATCGATGGTCGCCGTGTAGTAGTGCCCGACGGTCACCGGCACCACGGTCGCGGCCATCACTCCGGCCGGCGAGTCGCCCTGCGTGTAGGAACTCACCGCGTGGTTCGCTCCGGGTTCGGGGCGGGGCACTGCGGGATACGGGTACTCCGGATCGGATGCCCACGCACCCAGCGTCTCGGCGAGACCGCGCGACTGGTTCCACCCGCTCTGCTGGCAGTCCGCCGCCTGGGAGGCCGTGGGAAGGGTCGAGACGTCATCACCGGCGACGATGAGCCCGTTGCAGAATTGGCCGTTCCAGGCCGGGTCGGCCCGGTACAGCTCCCCGTTGCGGCCGACGTATCCCGGCACCGGCGGGGCGATGCCGTCGTCGTAGTCCGCGATCGTCTGCACGAACTCCGGTGTCGCCGGAGGCACGGGGCCCTCGAAGCCCTCGTACAGCACCACGGTCGGCGCTCCCATGACTCCCGGCGACCCCGGTGCGGCAGTGGCAGTCGAGGCGCCCGACGCGATGATCACGCCGAGCGCCGCGGTCGCTCCCACGACAGAGAGCGACCGGCGGACGCGTGACCTGCGAAGGGCCGGCATGCTCCGAAGATACGCCGCGCCTTCTCCGCTGTCGACGGGTGTGGTCAGGCGCCCCAGCCGGCCTGCACGCCCCCGACACGGTCGGCGGCGATCTTCTGCTGGTAGCCGGACGCAGCGTAGGCGGCCATCGGGTCGGCGGCCAGACCGCGCGACTCGCGCCACTCGGCCAGGGCCGGGCGCACGTCGGTGTAGAACGCATCCATGAAGACGGCGTTCGCGGCGAGCACGTCGCCCGACTTCTGCGCGGCGGTGAGCGCATCGTGGTCGACGAGCAGCGCGCGAGCGGTCATCTCCTGCACGTTGAGCACCGAGCGGATCTGGCCGGGGATCTTGTCCTCGACGTTGTGGCACTGGTCGAGCATGAATGCCACATCGGGGTTGTTGAGGCCGCCACCGCGGATGACCTCGAACAGGATGCGGAACAGCTGGAACGGATCGGCTGCGCCGACGATCAGGTCGTCGTCGGCGTAGAAACGCGAGTTGAAGTCGAACGAGCCGAGCTTGCCGAGGCGCAGCAGCTGCATCACGATGAACTCGATGTTCGTCCCGGGCGCGTGGTGACCGGTGTCGAGGCAGACCATGGCCTTGTCGCCGAGGGCGCTGACCTGCGCGTAGGACGTGCCCCAGTCGGGAACATCGGTGTGGTAGAAAGCCGGCTCGAAGAACTTGTACTCGAGCACCAGGCGCTGGTCGTCGCCGAGGCGTGCGTAGATCTTCTGCAGCGACTCCTGCAGGCGGTCCTGCCGGCCGCGGAGGTCAGCCTGGCCCGGGTAGTTCGAGCCCTCGGCCAGCCAGATCTTGAGGTCGCGGCTGCCCGTGGCATCCATCACATCGATGCAGGCGAGGTGGTGGTCGATGGCCTTCTGGCGGACGTCTGAGTCTTCGTGGGTGAGGGCGCCGAACTTGTACTCGTCGTCCTGGAAGGTGTTGGAGTTGATGGTGCCGAGCGTGACGCCCAGGTCTTCGGCGTGCTTACGCAGATCGTCGTACGAGTCGACGAGGTCCCACGGGATGTGCAGCGCGACCGAGGGGGCGAGGGCGGTGTACTTCTGTACCTGCGCCGCATCGGCGATCTTCTCGAACGGGTCGCGCGGGGTGCCGGGGGCGCCGAACACTTTGAACCGGGTGCCCGAGTTGCCGAACGCCCAGCTGGGCAGTTCGATGCCCTGCTTCTCGAGGGTTGCGAGGTGGTCGGGGGAGAGGATGCTCACGATGCACTGCTTTCTGAGTCGTTGCGGGAGGTGGAGTCGTCGTCGGATGCTGCGTGCCCGCCGGCGGTGGCGAGCTGGTCTTCGAGGTGGAACACCTCGGTGAGTGCGGTGGCGGCCTGGTCGGGCCGACCATCGAGGCCCTGGAAGAACCGGCTCATCTCGGCCTCCC
This sequence comes from Microbacterium sp. ISL-59, assembly GCF_018613945.1. Classification (NCBI taxonomy): domain Bacteria; kingdom Bacillati; phylum Actinomycetota; class Actinomycetes; order Micrococcales; family Microbacteriaceae; genus Microbacterium; species Microbacterium sp. ISL-59. The sequence goes on along the minus strand of NZ_JAGGPG010000002.1, from coordinate 503,601 downwards.
ACCGCGCGGCGACCGGAGAGGCGGCGAGGTACGCCTGGGCGGCGGCATCGTCATCGGTCTCGTAGTAGCCGATGAGGGTGCCGTGGTCACCGAGGAACAGTGTGTAGTTGCGGCGCCCGGCGGCGGCGATCTCGGCCAGCATCTCCGGCCACACCGGAGAATGCCGAGCGAGGTACTCGTCGAGCAGCTCGGCACGGATCTGCAGCTGGAAGGCGACGCGCGTCATGGGGCTCCTCTGCCGTGGTGACGGGAAGATCTGAATCGTTTCAATACTCATGCTACGCAGGGCTCCGGCTGCCCGTCAAGCCGGAGCTTCGACGATCGATTGCCGTACACTGCGGACAGCATCCGAAGCGACGAGGAGCAGCAGTGGCAGTGAGTGTGCGCGACGTCGCAGCGGCGGCAGGTGTGTCTGTCGGAACGGTGTCGAACGTCCTGAACCAACCGGACAAAGTCGCGGCGACGACGGTCGAGCGGGTGCAGGCGGTGATCGCCGAGCTCGGTTTCGTGCGCAACGATGCAGCCCGCCAGCTGCGCGCCGGTCGCAGCCGCAGCATCGGGCTGATCGTGCCGGACGCGGGCAACCCGTTCTTCGCCGACGTCGCCCGTGGCGCCGAAGCGCGCGCCGACGACGACGCGCTCGCCGTGCTGCTCGGCAACAGCGACGAGAACCCCTCGCGGGAGGACAGCTACCTCGACCTCTTCCGCGAGCAGCGGGTGAACGGTGTGCTGATAACCCCCGCATCCGAAGACAGCGACAAGCTGCTGCGCGTGCAGGCGTCGGGCATCCCGGTGGTCCTGGTCGACCGTGAGGTGCCGGGGTCGGCGTTCTGCTCGGTGTCGGTCGACGACGTCGAGGGCGGATTCCTCGCCGCCCGGCATCTCCTGCAGATCGGACGGCGTCGTCTCGCCTTCGTGGGTGGCCCGGAGGGGATCACCCAGGTCGCCCAGCGCCTCGAAGGCGCTCGCCGAGCGGTCGCCGAGGTCTCCGATGCGACGCTCGAGGTGATCCGGATGCCGGCGCTCACGGTGCTGCACGGACGCGCTGCCGGCGAGGAGATCGCCGCGCGTGCCGGGGGAGAGCGTCCGGATGCGGTCTTCGCTGCGAATGACCTGCTCGCGGTGGGGATGCTGCAGGCGCTGACCCTCTTGCGCACGATCCGGGTGCCGGAGGACATCGCGCTGGTCGGCTACGACGACATCGACTTCGCGACCGCCGCCGTCGTGCCGCTGACGTCGGTGCGCCAGCCCGCCCAGCTGATCGGGCGCACCGCGGTCGAGCTGCTGCTGCGGTCGATCAGTGATCCCGACGGCGAGTATGAGCGCCGGGTGCGGTTCCGCCCCGAGCTGGTCGTGCGGCAGTCGACCGGAGGCTGACCTTCAGGCAGCCCCCGGCGGTCAGCCGACTGGGGAGTGGATCGCGCACGTGCTCCTGCTACCTCGCGAACATCGTCAACACTGATCGAATCTATAACGCTGGTGTTATACTTCGAGTGTGTGGAAAGTTGTCGATCACCCAGAGGCGACCGCGGAGTACTCGGCTTTGAACGCCCGAGAGGCCGTCGCCATCGATAACGCCGTGGAAAAACTCCGCGTCGTGGGGGCGAGCCTCGGATATCCGCATACCAGCGATGTCAAGAACACTCAGAAACTCAGAGAACTCCGGCCCCGCGCTGGACGAAGCCCTGTGCGGGCGTTCTACCGGCAGATCGGCGACACCTTCGTCATAGGGGCGTACGGACCGGAAGCCGAGAGCAACCCCAAAGGCTTCAAGCGGGCCTGCGAGGACGCCGTGAGAAGACTCAACCAGATCACCGTGACGAAGGGATCATCATGAACTTGTCGGACCTTCAGGACCACCAGGCTGTCCGCGATGCTCGCCGAGCATCGGATCCGGAGTACGCCGCCGAAGCGGCCCGCACCAAGCTCGCCGACGACGTCAGCGTCGCTGTCGTTCGCTACCGTGAGGAGCACCGCCTGTCGCAGACGGAGTTTGCGCGCCGGCTCGGCTGGAAGCAGCCCCACGTCGCCCGTCTGGAGCGCGGCGACGTCACCCCCTCTCTGGAGTCCCTCCAGCGGTTGGCTCGCGCCGGCGTGATCGAAGTGCAGGTCAAGCGGCAGGGCACGATCGTGAAGAACGCTGACTCAGCCGGTTCGGTGATCCGCAAGCGCAATCCGGAGAATCACGTGAAGCGGCTCGCCAGCTCGACCGCCTGAGCAGGTATGAGCGCCGGGTGCGGTTCCGCCCCGAGCTGGTCGTGCGGCAGTCGACCGGAGGCTGACCCTCGGCTCACGGCCGGCAGTCAGCCCGACAGCGGCACCGAGCGCGCGTGTGAGCCGTGCCCGAGTTCCTCGACGTCCGAGCCCAGAAGGTCGAGCTCGGCGGTCGCACCGACGGGCACGACGAGGTCGACCTGCAGTTCGTCCTGCTCGACGCGCCACGAGATCGACGCCTTGCCGTACGGGGTGAGCTGTGTCGCCGACGCATGGGTCAGCCCGCCCCCTGGTCGGGGCGCGAACCGGATGCGTCGGTAGCCGGGCTCGGCGGGGGCGAGCCCGGCGACACTGCGGTGCAGCCAGTCGGCGACCGCTCCCAGCGCATAGTGGTTGAACGAGGTCATGGTCCCGGGGTTGACCGAACCGTCCGGAAGCAGTGCATCCCACCGCTCCCAGATCGTCGTCGCGCCGTGCACGACCTGATACAGCCAGGACGGGCAGTCCTTCTCGAGCAGCAGGTCGTATGCGGTGTCGACGTGGCCGGTGAGGGTGAGGGCGTCGCACACGAGGGGAGTGCCCACGAAGCCCGTCGCGATGCGGTTGCCGTCGGCATGGACGAGTTCGGCGAGACGATCACCCGCTTTCGCGCGCTGGGCAGGGTCAGGGAGTAGATCGAACGCGATGGCGAGAGCGTAGGCGGTCTGCGCATCCGAGGGCATCGTGCCGTCGGGCTTCACATACGCGGCACGGAAGGCTGCTGCGACCTCCGCGGCGAGAGCGGCGTACCGGTCCGCATCCGCTGAGCGGTCGAGCACGCGAGCCATGTCGGCGACGGCGCGCGCCGATCGCGCGAAGTAGGCGGTCGCGACCAGATAGCGGTCGGTTCGCCCATTGCCCGGGTCCTGCGGAGGAGCTGCGGGGTCGAGCCAATCGCCCAACTGGAAGCCCTCGTTCCACAGCCGGTCGGGGCCGGCGACCGATTCGATCTTGTCGACCCATCGCCGGGCGCTCTCGAACTGGGCAGCCAGAACGCCAACGTCGCCGAAGCGCTGGAAGAGAGTCCAGGGCAGCAGGGTCGCGACGTCACCCCACGCGGCGCCGGGCCGGATCGGATCCCACACCTTGTGGGTCGGGATGACGGGGACGAACCAGGGGACCGTCCCGTCGGGCAGCTGGTCCGCCTCCACGTCGCGCAGCCAGCCGGAGAGCATTCCCGAGACGTCGAACAGTGTCGACGCGGTCGGGCCGAACACCTGGATATCGCCCGTCCACCCGACGCGCTCGTCGCGCTGCGGACAGTCGGTCGGGATGTCGACGAAGTTGCCCCGCATGCCCCAGACGACGTTGCGGTGCAGCTGCTCGACCAGCGGGTCCGAGCAGGCGAACCAGCCGGTGCGCTCGAGGTCGGTGTGCAGCACGCGCGCGGTGAGCGCGCCGGCGGCGGCATCCGCATCGAGGTCGCCCGGCCAGCCGTCGACCTCGACGTAGCGGAAGCCGTGGAACGTGAACCGCGGCTCCCACTCCTCGCCGTCGGGGCGCCCGGCCAGCGTGTAGTGGTCGGTGGCGCGGGCGCTGCGCAGGGGACGCGTGTAGATCTCGCCTTCCTGCAGCACCTCGGCCGTGCGGAGCGTGACGGTCGAGCCCCGCGGTCCCGTGACGCGTATGCGCACCCGTCCGACCAGGTTCTGACCGAAGTCGAGGACGCGTGCCCCGCTCGGTGACGTGAGCATGGCGATGGGCGCGACGTCTTCGGTCACTCGGACGGGTGGTCCGGTCGGCGCCACGAGGGTGTGCGGGTCGCGATCGCGCACGGTGACCGGCATCCAGCCTCTGTCGTCGAATGCGGCGGTAGACCAGCCCGGCAGCTCCTGCCTCGCGTCGTGGTCCTCCCCGTCGTAGATGCCGGAACGGAGGATCGGGGAGGGCGCGCCCTTCCAGGTGTCGTCCGTCGCGAGGGTCTGACGTGTTCCGTCGGTGTAGGTGATCTCCAGCTGACCGAGGAACGACAGGTCCCCGCCGAAGATGTTGCGGCGACCGCCCCGCCAACCGAGTCGACCTCGGTACCAGCCGTCGCCGAGCCAGGCTCCGAGCGCGTTCTCGCCGTCGCGCAGCAGGTCCGTCACGTCGTACGTGTAGTAGCGGAGTCGTTCGCGATAGACCGTCCAGCCCGGTGAGAGGGTGTCGGAGCCGACGCGGATGCCGTTGATCTCGGCGTCGTACAGGCCGTGCGCGGTGGCGTACAGCCGCGCGCGGGCGATCTCGCCGTCGATGAGGAATCCCCGCCGCACGAGAGTCGCCCGACGGGCATCGCTCTCCGGGTTCTCGTCGAGCTCCAGCCCGACCGGCCTCGCGGACCAGTCCTCCGGGTGCAGCAGACCCGTCTCCAGCCACGTCTCCGGGCTCGGATCAGACCAGTTGCCATCGGCACCCTGCACCGCGACGCGCACGGCGACGCGATCGCGAGAATTGAGCGCGCGGCTCGGCCAGGGCACCAGCACCTGCTCGGCGGAGGCGACCTCGACGGTTTCCTCTCCCGCGGGACCGACCACGGTGATCGCGTACGCCTGCTGGCTCCAAGCCCGGGGAGCGTCGCTGAGCGTCCAGCTCAGTCGCGGGCGGGATTCGCCGATGCCGAGTGGCTCCCGGTGGTGTTCGATGCGCGGCGCGGAGACGGTCGTCATGGTGTTCATCCTTGCGGATGCCCCTCCTCGCGCCCGCTCTGGCTTCAGGCCGCCGTCTCTCGACGGGGTCGATGCACGTCCTTCGCGCTCGGTATCCCCTTCGAGAAGAGCAGCGAGAAGAGGCTGATCAGGATCAGCCCGAAGAAGGCGATGCGCAGCGACGACAGCTGAGAGTCGCGGTAGACCGTCGCGAGGGTGTCGGCATCCGCGTCGCTCAGGCCGGCTTTCTCGGCGATGGCGGCGACGTCCGCGGCGGGCACGATCGTCACGCCGTGCTCCGTCGCGGCTGCCACGGTCGTCTTCGTGGCGTCGGGCAGGTCGCTCGCCGCCACCCCCGAGGCGAACGACGTCGACAGCGCCCCGATGAGGATCGAGCCGATGAGCGCCGTTCCCAGCGACGAGCCGAGGTTCTGGAACACTCCCTGCAGGCCGCCGACCTCGCTCGTCTCCTTCTCGGTCACACTCGACATGTTCACGTTGCCGAGCTGCGAGGCGAGCAGTCCGAGCGCGGCGCCGGAGAGGAACATCCCGGTGGCGAAGAATCCGCTGCGCAGATCGCTGGTGGCGGAGCCGAGCAGGATGAGCGCGCTGACGACGAGCACCAGTTGACCGATCCGCACGATCGTGCGCGGAGACAGCATGCGCGAGAGCCGGGTGCCGACGACGGAGAACAGCACGAGCGCGATCGACAGCGGGAAGATCCGGATTCCGGTCTCCAGAGCGTCGAGTCCGAGCGTCATCTGCAGGTACACCGGCACCATGAAGAACAGGCCGGCGGTGACCGTGTACTGCGCACCGAGCACCGACAGCCCGCTGCGGAGGGAGCGGATCGCGAACATCCCGACATGCACGAGCGGCGCGCGGCCGCTGCGTTCGAGGCGCCGCTGCCGGGAGAGGAACAGCGCGAGCAGGACGACCCCGAGCACGATCAGCCATGCGGCGGGGGAGATACCCAGCGGCGCGATGACGACACCGCCGACGACGGGCGGATTCAGCGGAAGGACCCATCCCCACGTCTTGCTCTGCAGCATGCCGAACACGACGGCCACGAGTCCGAGCGAGGAGAGCGCGACGCTGAGGATGTCGATGCGCACACTCTGCCTCGGCGTCGGATCCGTGACGATCCGCGCGCACAGCACCACGCCGATCATGATGAAGACCTCGGCGACGAAGACATAGCGCCAGTCGAGATACGTCGTCACGAACCCGCCGATCAGCGGCCCGGCAGCGACGGCCGCCCCGGAGACGGCGCCGATGATCGCGAACGCCGTGATCCGCTCGCGACCGCCGTAGTTGTCCGCGACGAGCGCCGCGATCGCCGGGATGACGAGCACGGCACCGAGTCCTTCGATGATCGACCAGCCGAGGAACAGGAACTGCACGTTCGGACTGAGTGCCGTGATCAGCGAGCCGGCGGCGTATACGCACGACCCGATCACGAACGCCCTGCGGCGCCCCCACACGTCGCCGAGCTTCGCCCCCAGCAGCATGAATGCGGCCATCGTGAGCGTGTAGAAGGTGATGGCGCCCTGCATCGCGGCGACGGTGGTGTCGAGGTCGGTGACCACGGTCGAGATCGAGACGTTCATCACGGTGCCGTCGAGGACCATCACGAACTGGGCGGATCCGAGGACGGCGATGACGCCCCATCTCTTCATGACGACTCCTTCGACGGTGCAGCGGGGGCGGCGGCGATCGCGCCGGCGCCGCGCATGATGCGCGCGACGGCCGTGATGAGGAATAACTGACCGGTGATCGCCTCGGCGACGGCGACCGCCTGGGACGCCGCATTCGCGGGAATGAGGTTGCCGTAGCCGGTGGTCGTGAGCGTCGTGAAGGAGAAGAAGAGCTGGTTGGCGAGGGAGTCGTCGTCGGGGCCGCCGAACATCGGCTCGGGGGAGACGAGGGAGAGCAGGTTGAAGACGAAGGTGAAGAAGAGACCGACCAGCACATAGGCGGTGACGGCCGCCAGCAGTGCCTCGGCATTGAGCCCGCGGCGCTTCACCTGGTCCCCGATGATCGCGACGGGGGATGCGAGCAGCGCGATCATCGTCGCCGCGGAGAACGCGATGTCGAGGATGTGGCCGCTCGCGCCGAGGAGCGTCGCCACGACCGTGGCCACCCCGGCGGCCGACAGGATCACCCACGCCACGTGCTGCACCATGCGGGGCGCGTCGGTGACCCGGAAGACCACGGCGACCGTCATGAGGGTCACCAGGAAGGCCCACGGGCTCGGGTTGGGGCCACGCTGCGTGGCGCACAGCGCGTACGACACGACGACCAGGGCGGCGACGACCGCATACCCGGATGCCCCGCTGAAGAGCAGATCTGGGCGCCGTTGCTCGACGCGGGACCTCGCTGTCCGTGCGGACGCGCTCACCGTCCCGGCTCCCCGGTGCCCATGGTCCGCAGCCGTCCGGAGGCGCGGGCAGCGAGGAAGGTCGCGTAATCCTCCTCGTTCTGATCGGCGTAGGCGTCGGCGAAGGCGCAGATCGCCTCTTCGAACGCCCGGCCGCGGCCGAGGTAGCCGGCTACTTCGAGGCGGTCCCCGCTCCTCGCGTGCCCGCGTGCGAGGGTCTCGCCGCAGATGCGCGCGTAGAGCGCAGCCCCTCTCGGGGTCATCGTCTCCGGATCGATCCCGCCCTTCCAGTCGTGGAGCTGGCGCACGTAGAAGTCGCGCGTGACGCCGTCGGGGCCGGTCACCCGCTGCCAGCCGAGGAAGAGGTCGCTGGCTGCCTGCATGAGCCGTTGCCCGCGCACGACGCGTTCTCCCTCGCTGTCGTGCGTGCCCGGACCGAGGAATCGTGCGAGTACCGACGGTTGTGCGGTCTTCGCCTGCAGCAGCAGCGGATCCCTGTCGTCTCTGCCGCTGAGGAGGATGACCCAGGCGCGCGTGCCGACGCTGCCGATCCCGCCGACCGTCCTGGCCATGTGCCGATAGCGGTACTCGGAGATCGGATGCCGGTCGCCCGGCAGCGTGTCCTGATACGCCGCGAGGAGATCGCGCATGATGCCGACCTCGTCGAGATCCTGAACGGCTCCGGGGAGGAGATCTTCGACGGGCGTCACCAGCGGCGGGTTCGGGATGATCCTCAGCCGGCCGTCCACGACATGCACCAGCTTCGCGAACGAGCGCATCCGGTGGCGCTTGCGCGCCTTCTTCACGGCGGCATCGAGTCGCGCGACCGTCTCGTCGTCCGCGCGTCGCCGGTCTCGTTCGGCACGGATGCGTCTGCGTGCGCTGTCGGCGTCGAACCGGTCGTACCAGGCGTCGAGCACCGGGGCGTCGGCCGCTCGCCGCATGGTCTTCCGATACCCGATGACCGAGGCGCGGACGCACGCCTCGATCTCGGCCGCCGTGAACCCGCGATGGCGTCCGGCCACCGCGAAGCTCGTCACCAGCCGCTTCAGGTCCCACTCGAACGGCCCGGGGAACGTCTCGTCGAAGTCGTTCATGTCGAAGAGCAGCCGACGCTCCGGCGTGCCGAACAGGCCGAAGTTCGACAGGTGGGCGTCGCCGCACAGCTGCACGGTGATGCCGGTATGCGCCGCGGTGGCGAGGTCCGACGCCATCAGCAGTGCGGAGCCCCGGAAGAAGGCGAACGGCGAGGCGGACATCCGCTCGTATCGCAGGGGCACGATGTCGAGATCGCGGGTCGTGGCCTGCCCCTCGAGCAGCGCGACCGGGTCGGGACGATCCGCGCCCGGAAGCCACGGTCCTTGCTGTGAGCGGGGTGCGCGGGTGCGCGCGTCGCGGCCGCGGTTTCGGCGGACGACGAACTCCGGCGCGACCGCATCCGGCGCCGCGAAGTCGTCGCGCCCGTCGGCGTTTCGGTCACTGGCCATGTCGCACCTCGCACCCGTCTGATGACGGCGCGGGATCCGGGTGACCGGGGCGGATCCCCGGGGTCGGGTACGGGCGGCGTCGCATCGCTCATCGTGGCAGTGCGCGACAGGCTCGACGTGGTGCACGTCACCCTTTTCGGGCGAGGGCGTGGGGCGGACCGCCTCGCCTTCAGGCGTCGCTGGTCGTGGCGCGCTTCGCGCTCGCGCCCCGCATGATCCGCGCGACCGCTGTGATGAGGAACAGCTGACCGGTGATGCCCTCAGCGACGGCCACCGCCTGGCCGCCGGTGCCGACCGGCACGAGATTTCCGTAACCGGTCGTGGTGAGCGCCGTGAACGAGAAGAACAGTTGATTGCCGAGCGAGTCGAGGCTCTCTTCACCGAACAGCGGATCCGCGGAGATCTGCGACATCAGGTTGTACACGAAGGCGAAGAACATGCCGACCAGGATGTAGGCGGTGATCGCCGCCAGCAGCGCCTCCAGATTGAGGCCGCGCCGGGTCACCTGGTGGGCGATGACGACCCACGGGGCGACGAGCAGTGCGATCATCGACGCGGCCGAGAGTGGGATGGCGAGCAATGGTCCTTCGAGTCCGAACAGGTCGGCGATGACGGCGGTGACCCCGGCGACGGAGAGCACGACCCAGGAGACCCGCTGCACCATGCGTCGGGCCCGGGTCACATGAAAGACCATGGCGACCGTCGCAAGCATGGGGAGGAAGGCCCACGGGCTCGGGTCGGTGCTGGGCTGTATCGCGCACAGGCCGTACGACACGATGAGCAGGACGAGGACGATTCCGTACCCGAGAGCGCGGTCATCCCACCGTCGGCCGGCCTGACCTCGTTCGCGCTGTTCGTCCACCGCTTCTGTCAGGGGCATGGCGACTCCACTTCGGTGCGGTGGACGCCGTCGTCCACGATGTGCGGCCAGTATCCCAGCGCCGGGGCGCATCCCCTCTCAGGGCACGTGCGCGTCGGCCGGAAGGGGAACCGCGGCCCCGGTTCGAGACTGCCCGCCGAACCCGTTATGATGGCTGAGTGCATCCGATCTTCGGGTCGGATCCACGGAGACGTCGCATAGTCCGGCCGAGTGCACCACCCTGCTAAGGTGGAGTCCCCTCACGGGGACCAGGGGTTCAAATCCCCTCGTCTCCGCACTTTCTTTCTTCGCTTGCGGCCCCGGTCGTCTATCGTTCACGGCAGACTCGAGAGCATGTTCCGCGACATCACGACTGTCGTCTTCGACGTGCTCGGCACCCTCGTCGACGAACCCCGCGGCCTTCGCACCGCCATCGTCGAAGCGGCGGGTCCACCCTCCGACTCCGAGGCGCTGCTCGGCATCTGGCAGGGTCACATCGAACGCGAACAGGCGCGCATCGGGCGGGGCGAACGCGACTACGCCGACACCGAGACTCTCGATCGCGAGGCAGCGCTGCAGGTAGCTGAAGCGGCGGGGCTCGACGACCAGGCTCGCATCGGCCGCCTGGCAGCCGCGGCTGAGCGGCTTCCGCCCTGGGATGACTCCGCCGACGGTGTCGCGCGACTCGCGCAGAGGTTCCGCGTGCTCGGGCTGTCGAACGCGACGACGAAGACGCTGCATCGGCTGGGAGCGCACGCCGGCCTCGAATGGGATCTGGCGCTGTCGGCGGACGCTGTCCGCGCCTACAAGCCTGCCCCCGAGGTCTACACTCTGGCGGTGGAGGCGGCGGGCGGTGATCCGTCGCGAGCGCTGATGGTCGCGGCCCATGCCTGGGATCTGCGGGGTGCGCAGGCAGTGGGAATGCGCACCGCATACGTGCGACGCCCGGTGGGGGACCCGCCGACTCCGACAGACGCGTTCGACGGTCGGTTCGACGGACTGCACCAGCTCGCCGCCGCGCTCATCTAGAGCGCTGCGTATCGATCCGCTTCTTCAGCAGCAGCAGCTGCCCGCCGAGCGTGCGCTGCCGATGGGGTCGACCTCCGTCGACTCGTCCGCGATGCCGAAGCGGATCAGCGCGCGCGGGTCGAAATGGTCATCGGGCGGTGCGACAGCGGGCGCCGCTGTGTGGAGAAGGGTGAAGTCGGCCGCCGCGCCCACCACCAGCAGGGCCCCGACCGGGAAGCAGTCGATCACGACGTGGAACTCGTTCTCGCGCTGCTGCACGGTCAGCCCGGAGATCGACCAGGCGGTGAACTCGTTCGCCGTCGGCGTGCTGCGCCAGTTCTGCTGCACCACGCCGGTCACCCGCAGCAGCGCGGTGGTGCCGCGCAGACGTGTCGACTGTCCCAGCTCCAGGAGCACACCGACGGTTCCGCCGAGCACATCGACGAGGATGCGGGTGATCTGCGCGCCGACGAGAGCATCCGTGCTCAGGAACGGATTCTCCTCGTTCGGGAGCGCCGGAAGCTCGCCGCGTACGCCGATGAGCAGGTCGTTCACGTTCATGCCTAATCGCTCTCCCCAGAGATCCCCCGACCACTCGACGATATGTGACCGCGGTTCACAAACTCTGAGTGCCGCGTGTGAACGGAGCTCGGGAGGGAGCCGGGGCTCAGGCGATGTCGGCGATCTTTCCTGCGAGCAGTCGCTCGACGCGCGGCGCGACCTCGGTGGCGAGCAGGGTGAGCGATTCGAGGAAGTGCTCCTGGGGGAGGCCGCCGATGTCCATCTGGAGGAAGTGCCGCATGTGTCCCATGTGCTGCTGCAGGTGCACGATGCGCTGTGCGATCTCGTCCGGATCGCCGACGTAGTACGCGCCACCCGGCTGCGCCTGGGCCTCGAAGGCTCTCCGCTCGGGTGGTGCCCAGCCGCGCAGTCGCCCCATCTCGACGTTCAGGTTGTGCCAGCCGGGGTAGAACCGCTCCATCGCCTCCTGTTTGGTGGGGGCGATCAGGCCGAGGGCGCCGACCGACACCTTGATCTCGTCGCCCGTATGCCCGGCCTGTGCGGCCGAGCGGCGGTAGAGGTCGGCGAGGGGAGCGAACCGGTGGGGTTCGCCGCCGATGATCCCGTATGCGATCGGTAGGCCCAGGCGTCCGGCGCGCACGGAGGAGGCGGCGTTGCCGCCGGTCGCGAGCCATAGGGGCAGTCGGCCGCGGACCGGCCGCGGCACCACGGCCAGCGCGTCGAGCGCCGGGCGCACGGTGCCGGACCAGGTGACCTCCTCGCTCGCGCTGTCGTTGATCGTCATCAGCAGATCGAGCTTCTGGGCGTAGAGGTCGTCGTACTCCCGCAGGTCGTAGCCGAACAGCGGGAAGGTCTCGACCGAGGACCCGCGCCCTGCGGTGATCTCCACCCGACCGCCGCCGGAGACGGCATCCGCGATCGCGAACTGCTGGAACACGCGCACCGGGTCGTCGGTGCCGATGATGCTCGCGCCGCTGCCGAGGACGATCCGCTTCGTCGCGGCTGCTGCGGCCGCGATGACCGTGCCGGGGGAGGACGCCGGCATGCTGACGGTGTGGTGCTCGCCGACGGCGAAGTAGTCGAGGCCGACCCGGTCGGCGTGCACGATCGCCTCGTGCAGGTTGCGGATGGCCTCCGCGGTCGTGCGCGGGCTGCCGTCGTCGTTCAGGGGGGTGTCGCCGAAACTGTAGGCGCCGATCTGCATGGGAACTCCTGTCTGAGGGGGGTGGTCAGGCGCGGGTGGCGCCGGTGAGGGATGAGGTGCCGAGGTGTCGTGCGGCCTCGCCGGCGAGGCCGGCCGCGTCGTGGTGTCCGCCGAAGATCGCGGTGCCCGGCTGGAGCGCTGCACCGGTGCGCAGGGGGCCGGTGACGACGGGGTCGAAGCCGATGCGATCGATCAACTCGGCGACCGCACGCACCGCCGTGTCGTCGTCGCCGGCGATGCCGAGGGCTCGACGATCCGGGTGTCCGCCCGAACGACCGTCGACCTCGAGGAAGTGGTACCCGATGTGGTTCAGCGTCTTCACGACCCGCGCGCCCGCGAAATGCTCCTGCACGATCACGCTGGTCCCGTACGGCGCGGCATCGAAGTCGTCGAGGCGCCCGTCTGTCGGCTCCCAGTGGTTCATCGTGTCGACGACGACCTTGCCGTCGAGCAGCGCCGAGGGGATGGACCGGAACCGGTGCAGCGGCACGGCCACGATGACGATCTCGCCGTGGGCGGCGGCGTCTTCCGCCGAGGCGGCCCGCGCGCCGGGCGCCACCACTTCGACCAGGAGCTCGATGTCGGATGCGGGGCCGGAGGCCGCGATAGCGACGTCGTACCCCGCCGCGATCGCGGAGCGGGCGATCGCCGTTCCCACCCGTCCTGCTCCGAGTATGCCGATCCTGTTCACCGCGCGTCCTCCGCCTTCCGATCTCCCGACGCTCGTGCGTCTGGATCAAGCTTCGAAGAGTCGCCCCCGTCCCGCGAGTGTACGGTAAGCTGCTTACTAATAGTTAGGGGCAGCGCTGTGGAAGAGATCGTGCACATCGACGAGGAGGAATGCCGTCGCTTCCAGGCGTCGGCGGAGCTCGCGGGGCGCAAGTGGAACGCGGCGATCCTGCTCGCCGGGGCGCGTGGCGCCCGACGCTTCTCGGAGTATCACGCCCTCATCGACGGCATCTCCGACCGGCTGCTCTCCGCGAGGCTCAAGGAGCTCGAGCGCGAGGGGCTGGTCGTCCGCGACGTGCAGCCGACCACTCCCGTGACCATCAGCTACGTGCTGACCGAGTCGGGGCATCGCCTGATCTCGCTGCTGCACCCGCTGGTGAACTGGAGCCGCGCCCACGACGCGCGCGCGGCCGTCACTCGATAGTCGCACTCCGCGGTCGGCACCGACGGTGTCACGTCCCTCCGATATCCTCGGGCTGCTGCACCGGAACGAGCCGATCGCATCCGACCGGAGAAGTCGGGTTCCGATGGCTCGGGCGCGGCGACGATGGTGGGGAAAGGAGGACCTCATGATCGGAACGCTCAACGCCCTGGTCGACCGCGTCGAAGCCACTCGCTCCGACGAGATCGACGTCGCGGGGTTCGCACGCGAGCACGGCACGACCGAATACCACCTGCGTCGGATGTTCTCGGCGCTGGCCGGCATGCCGCTCTCGGAGTATGTGCGGCGCCGTCGCATGACGCTCGCCGGCGCGGAACTCGCCGCCGGCGCCTCGAGTCTGCTCGATGTGGCCGTGCGCCACGGATACGGCTCGGTCGAGGCTTTCGGCCGTGCCTTCCGAGCGGTGCACGGCATCAGCCCGGCCGACGCGCGCCGAGATGGGGGTCCTCTCCGTACACAACCCACGCTCCGGTTCCGCCTGAGCGTCGAAGGGAGCACCCCGATGGACGTCACCATCACCCACCGTCCCGCGTTCGTCCTCGCCGGTCACGCCGCCGAGGTCCCGCTGATCCACGAGGGCGTCAACCCGCACATCCAGGCGCACCTCGCCGCGATCCCGCCTGAGGAGCACGCGCGCCTCAAGGCACTCGCCGACGCCGAACCGGCCGGGATCCTCGCGATCACCGCCGACGTCGAGCCGGATGCGCCGGAGGGCACGCTGCTCACGTATCTGCACGGCGTCGCACTGCAGGACACCACCGCGGTGCCCGAGGGTCTCGATTCCCTGCGCCTCGACGAAGGGTCCTGGGCGGTCTTCGCCGCGCGGGGTCCGTTCCCGGCGACGCTGCAGAACCTGTGGGCGGCCACGGCGACCGAGTGGTTCCCCTCGAACCCGTGGCGGCTGCGGCCCGGCCCCTCGATCGTGCGCTACCTCGAATTCACCGGCGACTTCGCGTCGTGCGAGCTCTGGCTGCCGGTCGAACAGGGCTGAACCCGGGTGCCCCGCGTTGACGTCGATCAGCGCGGGGCATCGCCCTTCCTCGGCGGGCGATAGGTGCCGATGATCGCGGCGATGAGGTCGGAGTATGCGGCATCCTGGCTCGAGAAGCTGCCGTTGTTGCGGCCGTGCCGCAGCACCTCGACGCGGTCGGACACCGCCTGCACGTCGGCGATGTTGTGACTGATGAACACGACGCCCAGACCGAGCTCGCGCAACTGCTCGATGTGGGTGAGCACGTCGGCGGTCTGCGCGACGCTGAGCGAGGCGGTCGGCTCATCGAGCACGACCAGCCGGGGCTGGCTGATGAGGGTGCGCGCGATCGCCACGGCCTGTCGCTGGCCGCCGGACAGGGAGTTGAGCGGCGTGCGGGTCGACGGGATGTTGGCCGCCAGATCGGTCAGCGCCTGCCGGGTCGCATTCTCCATCTCGCCCTCGCGCAGCATGCCCTTGGAGGTGCGCAGCTCGCGTCCGAGGAAGACGTTCGCCGTGACGTCGAGGTTCTCGCAGACGGCGAGGTCCTGGAAGACCGTCGCGATGCCGAGTCGGTTGGCCTCGGCGGGGGAGGAGATGTCGACGCGCTCGCCGTTGATGCGGATCTCGCCGGAGGTCGGGGTGAGAGCACCCGCGATGACCTTGGCCAGCGTCGACTTGCCCGCGGCGTTGTCGCCCACGAGGCCGACCACTTCACGGGCGTTCACCGTGAGGTCGACGTCGGTGAGTGCTTCGACGGCGCCGAAGCGCTTCGTGATGCCGCGCAGGGTGAGCAGCGGCTCCGCCTGCGACGCCGAGAGAGTCATGGGCGGCCCTCGAGAAGCTGGGAGGGATCGGTCGACTGGAGGATGTGGATGGTCGCGCCGACGAGCACCGTGTCCTTGCCGAACGACGCGGGGATCGGCTCGCGGCGAGGAGCGCGGCGCTGCGGCGCGTGCTCGCGCAGGGCGGCGGCGAACGGCAGCAGGAAGACCGGGCCGGCGTCGGTGAGCTCGCCGCCGATCGTGATGATCTCGGGGTCGAGCGTCTGACAGACACCCGCGACCACGCGGCCGAGCGTCGTACCCGCGTCGGACACGACCCGAGCGCAGCCGGGGTCGCCGGCGGCGGCGCGGGCGATGACGTCCTTGAAGGTGACCTGGCCGTAGGCGGCCCGCAGCGGTGCCGTGACCGCCTCAGCTCCGACGACGGTCTCGAGGCAGCCGCGCTGACCACAGGGGCAGATGGACCCGGTGGGATCGACCTGCACGTGCCCGATCTCACCCGCCGTGCCGCCGCGTCCGCGGTAGAGCTTCGAATCGATGATCACGCCGGCGCTCGTCGTGTACGAGGCGTTGACGAACAGACTGTCCGAGACGTCCCGAGCCGTGCCGAGCGTCGCCTCGGCGAGCGCGGCGAGGTTGGCGTCCTTCTCCACCAGCACCGGGCATCCGAGGCGCTGCTCGACGACCGCGGCGATGGGCTGCGATTCCCACCGCCGCATGACGCCGGGATAGGCGACCAGACCGGTGTCGGGGTCGATGGGCGCCGGAATCGCGATGCAGAGGCCGATCAGCTCATCGGCCTGCGCCGCGATCATGTCGAGCATCTCGATGATGAGGAGCGTGATGCGATCGAGCACCGTGTCCTCGGCGTGGTCGGCGGGCAGCGGCATCGACCGGTCGGCGAGCACCGACTGCCCGACGTCGTTGAGACGCACCCGCATGCTGCGGCTTCCGATGTGCACGGCGGCCACCAGCCCGGCACGCCGGGCGATGGTGACGAGCTGTGCGCGACGGCCACTCCGCGAGGTGGGGTGGGTCTCCACCAGGCCCGAGAGCGAGAGCTCCTTCACGATCGCCGACACCGTCGCCGTCGACAGGGTGGTCGCTTCGGCGAGCTCGACCTGGGTGAGCCCGCCGAAGCGCTTGACCGCGTCGACGATCTTGGCCGTGTTGGCCTCGCGCAATCCCGATTGGGAACCGCTCGACCATCTGCTCATAGCGGGAGCATATCGCGTGGGATCGGCACGGCCGGGGTCAGCGTGCGGCACCCGCCCGACGCTTGTTCCAGACGTCGAACGCGACGGCGATCAGGAGCACCAGGCCCTTCACGACCTGCTGCGTCGCCTGGTCGAGTCCCATGAGCTGCATGCCGTTGCTCATCACCGCCATGATCAGACCGCCGACGATCGCTCCGCCGACGCGCCCCACGCCACCGGTGACGGCGGCGCCGCCGATGAAGCAGGCAGCGATCGCGTCGAGCTCGAACATGTTCCCGGCTCCCGGCTGTGCGCCGTTCGTGCGTGAGGAGAAGACGACTCCGGCGACACCGGCGAGCAGTCCCATGTTCACGAAGATCCAGAAGTTGACCCGGCGCACGTTCACGCCGCTCAGCAGGGCGGCGTGCAGGTTGCCGCCGATCGCGTAGACGTGACGCCCGAACACGCTCTTCTGCGTGATGACCGAGTAGGCAATGATCAGCACGGCGAGGAGGATCAGCACGAAGGGGAGACCGCGGCTGGTGGACAGCTGGTAGCCGAACCACATCACGACGGCGGCGATCAGGGCGATCTTCAGGATGAACCAGCCCAGCGCCTCGACCGACTGCTGGTGCGCGACCTTCGAGCGTCGGCTGCGCACCTGCCACACCGCATAGCCGCCCACGCCGATGGCGAAGATCACGAGGGTGAACACATCGACCCCGTAGCCGCCGAAGAGTCCGTTGAAGAATCCGTTGGCTATCGAGTAATAGGTGCCGCCGAAGGGCGACAGCGAGACGTTGCCCAGCACGATGAAGGTCAGGCCGCGGAAGAGCAGCATGCCGGCGAGCGTCACGATGAACGCCGGGATGCCGACGAACGCCACCCAGAAGCCCTGCCATGCCCCGACCAGGAGGCCGACCACCAGCGCGGCGATGACGCCGACCCACCAGGGCAGCTGCATCCGGATCACGAGGACCGCGGCGGTGGCACCCGTGAGGGCGACGACCGAGCCGACCGAGAGGTCGATGTGACCGGCGATGATGACGATCACCATGCCGATCGCGAGGATCAGGATGTAGGAGTACTGCAAAACGATGTTCGTGAGGTTCCCCGGGGAGAGGAACGTCGGGTTCAGGATGGCGAAGAAGGCCACGATCGCGATGAAGGCGACGAGGATGCCGCTCTGGCGCAGGTTGCGCGTGGCGAGGCTCAACAGGTTGGTGACGCCGGTCATCGTTCGGCCGTCCTTTCGACAGTCATGAGTTGCATGAGGTTCTCCTGGGTGGCCTCGGCTGCCGGCAGCTCGCCGGTGATCCTGCCGAAGGCCAGGGTGTAGATGCGGTCGCAGATGCCCAGCAGCTCGGGCAGCTCGGACGAGATGACGAGCACGCCCTTCCCCGCCGCGACCAGGCGGTTGATGATCGTGTAGATCTCGTACTTGGCACCGATGTCGATGCCGCGCGTGGGCTCATCGAGGATCAGCACGTCGGGCTCCGTCTGGATCCACTTGCTGAGCACGACCTTCTGCTGGTTGCCGCCGGAGAGGTTGCCCACGAGCTGGAGCACACTGGGCGTCTTGATGTTCATCTCGGCGCGGTACTGCTCCGCGATCCGGAGTTCCCGGTTCGCGTCGATCCAGCCGCCGGGGCTGATCATCCGCAGTGACGCGAGGGTGATGTTGTGGCGGATGTCGTCGATGAGGTTCAGCCCGAACTTCTTGCGATCCTCGGTCGCGTAGGCGATCCCGGCGCGGATGGCGGCGCTCGTGGTCGACGTGTCGACCTCTTTGCCGCGGACGAGGACTCGTCCCTTCGCGTTCCGCCCGTAGGTGCGGCCGAAGACGCTCATGGCGAGTTCCGTGCGTCCGGCGCCCATCAGCCCGGCGATGCCGACGACCTCTCCCGCGCGCACGGTGAGGGAGGCGTCGTCGACCATGATCCGTCCCGGCTGGGTCGGGTGATGCACGGTCCAGTTCTCGATCCGCAGCACCTCCTCGCCGAGTTCCGGCACCCGCTCCGGGAAGCGGTGGGCGAGGTCGCGCCCGACCATGCCGCGGATGATCCGGTCCTGCGTCGAGGCCGGATCGCTCATGTCGAGCGTTTCGATGGACCGGCCGTCGCGGAGGATCGTCGTGCGGTCGGCGATCGCGTCGATCTCGTTGAGCTTGTGCGAGATGATGATCGACGTCATCCCGCCGTCGCGCAGGCGCCGGAGCAGGTCGAGCAGGTGCGCCGAGTCGGTGTCGTTGAGCGCGGCGGTCGGCTCGTCGAGGATGAGCAGGCGCACGTTCTTCGACAGTGCCTTCGCGATCTCGACGAGCTGCTGCTTGCCCACGCCGAGCTGGCCGACCGGCGTGGCGGGGTTCTCGTCGAGACCGACCTGGGCGAGCAGCTGCGAGGCCTCGGAGTTCGCTCGGTCCCAGTCGATGAGCCCGCCCGCCCCCCGACGCTCGTTGCCGAGGAAGATGTTCTCCGCGACGCTGAGGTAGGGGATCAGCGCGAGCTCCTGATGGATGATCACGATGCCGACGTGCTCGGAGTCGCTGATGGATCCGAACTTCGCCTCCTCGCCCTCGTAGACGATCTCGCCCTCGTAGGCACCGTGCGGGTAGACACCCGACAGCACCTTCATGAGAGTGGACTTCCCCGCGCCGTTCTCGCCGCAGATCGCGTGGATCTCGCCGCGGCGGACATCGAGGTCGACGCCCTGGAGCGCCTTGACGCCGGGAAAGCTCTTCTCGATCTCCCGCATCTGCAGTACCGGTGTCGTCATGAACCGGCTCCTTTCCGTCGAGAGGGGCGTGACGTCGTGTCGACGTCACGCCCCGGAGCGATGATTACTCGGCGACGCCGGAGTCGACTTCGGCCTGGGTCCAGTAACCCGAGTCGACCAGCAGCGGGGTGATGTTGTCCTTGTAGACGATGTCCGACTGCAGGAGGTACGACGGCACGACCTTCACGCCGTTGTCGTAGGTCTCCGTGTCGTTCGCCTCGGGCTCCTCGCCCTCGAGCATGTCCTCCGCGACGACGACCGACTGCTCGGCGAGCTTGCGCGTGTCCTTGAAGATCGACGCGAACTGCACGCCCTGATCGATCAGGCTGATGGAGCCGATCTCGGCATCCTGTCCGGTGACGATCGGGAGACCGTCGGCGATGGTCGCGCCGAAACCGCCGGTGCCCTGGAGTGCCGTGATGATGCCGCGCGAGATCCCGTCGTAGGGGGAGAGCACTCCATCGAGCTTGGTGCCGCCGCCGTACGTCGAGGTGAGCAGATCCTCCATGCGCTTCTGCGCGGTCTCCTGCTGCCAGCGCAGGATCGCCGCCTGCTCGATGTCGGTCTGACCCGACGGCACCGAGAGCACGCCCTCGTCGATGTAGGGCTGCAGCGTGTCCATCGCCCCCTGCCAGAAGAAGTGCGCGTTGTTGTCGTCGAGCGAGCCGGCGAAGAGCTCGATGTTGAACGGGCCCTTCTCTCCGGTGTCCTTGCCGTCCTCGTCGAGCACGCCGAGGCCGACCAGCAGCGAGGTGGCCTGCTGCACGCCGACCTTGTAGTTGTCGAACGTCACGTAGAAGTCGACGTTCTCGCTGTCGCGGATGAGGCGGTCGTAGGAGATGACCGGGATCTTCGCTGCCGCAGCGGCGTCGAGCTGCGACGACAGCGCGGTGCCGTCGATCGCGGCGATGACCAGGAGGTCTGCGCCCTTGGTGATCATCTGGTCGATCTGCTGGCCCTGCGTCGGGATGTCGTCGCCGGCGTACTGCAGCTCGACCTGATAGCCGGCCTTCTCCAGCCCCTCCTGCACGGCGGTGCCGTCGGCGATCCAGCGCTCGGAGGTCTGCGTCGGCATGGACACGCCGATCAGCAGGTCACCCTTGTCGCCGGAGGCCTTCGTGTCGCCGCCCGCGGAGCCGGCTCCGCCGCCGCCGCAACCGGCGAGGGCGAGGACTCCCGCGAGGCCGAGGGCCGCGAGTGCATACTTCTTCTTCATTCCGAGCTCCTTTGCTGTGCAATGCGTCCTCCGGCCGAAGTCCGGAGGGTCAGCGTCCCGGCCATTCGGGATCCGCCTCGGATCACTTTCTTGAGTTCGAGACTCGAAGTCAAGCGAACGTGATCGTTTTGTGATGATCCACGTTAGATGGCTGGATGGCCCAGAAGTCTCCCGGACGACCGGAGATTTGCGGCCGAAGAACGAAAAAGGCCGGAGTTACCTTCGAGACTCGAAGGTAACTCCGGCGAGACCGACTCCCGTGTCTGCACCTCGTGTCACACTGGGCGCACGGAACCAGGGAGGCACGTCATGGCGGCGATCGACCCCAAGAAGACCCTCGACGCGTATCGGGCGAAGCGGGGTGAGTTCCGCATCGTCGAGGTGCCGCCGATGCAGTATCTGATGATCGACGGCGCCGGAGACCCGAACACCTCTCCGGCCTATTCGGAGGCTGTCTCGGCCCTGTTCCCTGTGGCCTACACGCTCAAGTTCGCCAGCCGAAACGAGCTCGGCATCGACACGGTGGTGATGCCCCTCGAGGGACTCTGGCACGCATCCGACATGGAGTCGTTCACCACCCACCGAGACAAGTCGGCCTGGCAGTGGACGCTCATGATCATGGTCGGCGACCACATCACGCCTTCCATGTTCGCCGACGCGGTGGAGTCCGTGGCGCAGAAAGCGGCGAAGAAGAAGGAGCCGGTGCCCGCACTCGGAGCCGTGCGGCTCGAGACCCTCGACGAGGGGACGAGCGTGCAGACTCTGCACGTCGGTCCGTTCGACGACGAGGGGCCGGTCCTCGACGACCTGCATCACCGCTTCATCCCCGAGCACGGTCTGACGATGAGCGGTCTGCATCACGAGATCTACCTGAGCGACCTGCGTCGCACCGATCCGGCGAAGCTGCGCACCATCCTCCGGCAGCCCGTGTCTTCGAGCGTCTGATGCCGAGAGGCGCCGGGAAAGCAAGCCCCTCCACCGCGTCCGCTGCCGGCGATACCCTTCAATGATGAGCACGGTCAAGCACGCTGCGCGCGTCGCCAAGGGGTCCACCGCCTTCCGCCGCATCGCCCGTGTCGGGTTTGTCGTCCTCGGCCTGATCCACGTCATCATCGGCGCGATCGCCATCACCATCGCCGCGGGGGCGTCGGGAGACGCCGACCAGGACGGCGCGATGGAGCAGATCCGGAACAACCCGGTCGGCGGATTGCTGCTCGTGCTCGTCGCCACGGGGCTGATCGCTCTGGCCGTGTGGCAGATCGCGAGCGCGTTCCTCGCCGCCGACCCCGCCGAGACGAAGAAGTGGGGGCAGCGCGTCAAGCTCTTCGGCATCGCGCTCGCCTACCTCGTGGTCGCGGGCATGGCCCTCATCTACGCGCTGGGTGGAAACGCCGATTCGGAGACGGCGTCGAAGACCCTCAGCTCCGTGGTGCTTTCCGCTCCGGGCGGCGTCGCCCTGCTCGTCGTCATCGGACTGTCCGTGGTGGGCGTGGGGATCGGGTTCGTCGTGGGCGGCTTCACGCGCGGCTTCGAGAAACTGCTCGATCTGCCGACGGGAGTCGCACGCGGTGGCATCGTGACGCTCGGGGTGATCGGCTACTTCGGCAAGGGCATCGCGGTGGGCGTGACCGGTGTGCTGTTCGTGGTCGCCGCCGTGACGCAGGATCCGGAGAAGGGTGCGGGGCTCGACGCCGCGCTGCACAGCCTGCTGGAGCTGCCCTTCGGCGGGGTCATCCTGGGAGCGGTCGGCGCGGGCTTCGCGATCTACGGGGTCTTCTGCATCGCTCGGTCCCGCTTCGCCCGCATGTGAGCAGGGCCGCGCCGGGCGCTCACGCGGTCGCGGGCTTCTCGCTCCAGACCAGCAGGAACGCCCCGAGCGCGATCATGAGCCCGCCGCCGGTCGCACCCATCGCCTCGATGCGGCGAGGCGAGCGGCCGAACCAATCGCGGGCGGCGCTGGCGAGGAGGACCCAGACGGCATCGCACGTCACGCCGATGACGACGACGATCACGCCGAGCAGGAAGAGCTGCGCGGGGACGGAGCCCGCGTGCAGATCGACGAACTGCGGCAGGATCGCGAGGAAGAACGCGATGGACTTCGGATTGGTGACTCCCACGACGAAGCCCTCGGTGAGCAGCCGCCATCCCGAGCGCCGCGCCGGAGCGGCGACCATCGCGCGTGCCGTATCTTTCCGGTGCCGGATGGCCTGGATGCCGAGGAAGATCAGGTAGCCGGCGCCGAGCACCTTGACGATGGTGAACAGCAGGACCGACTGGGCGATGATCGTGCCGACACCGAGCGCGACCGCGACGACCAGCACGATCGAGCCGATCGCCGTGCCGAGAATGCTGAGGAACCCGCCCATCCGCCCGAGAGCCATGGCCCGGCCGATCGTGAACAGCACGGTCGGACCGGGGATCACCACCATGACGAACGCCGCGACGACGAAAGCGAGCAGCGTGTCCGGGGCGATCATGGGTCGAGCCTAGGGGCGCGGGCGTCGAGCGGTCGAGAGTGCGACCGCCCGACGCCGGTCGGTCAGCTCTGACCCCAGAAGCGGTCCTCCGCCTCCTGGTCCTCGCTGATGAGCCAGACTTCGGCGATGCGGTCGCCCGCGATGCGGAAGACGTCGACGCCGTGCTGGTCGAGGTCATCGTGTCCGGCGCGCTGCGCGCGGAAGCGCACGGTGGCGGAGACGAGGTCGCCGGCCTCCGTCGCCGAGTCGGTCTCGAGCACGAACGTGCCGCCGCTGAGTTCCATGAAGCGGCCGAGGTGGGCGAGGATCGCGTCGGGGCCGATGTGGTCGCCGGACGCCTGGTTGGCGCCGGGCTGGTGCCACACGGCATCCGGATGGAAGGTGGCCGCCAGCGCCTCCATGTCTCCCGCGGCCAGCGCCGCACCGTACTGTCCTACAACATCGATCGCCGACATGATGCTCCTTCTCGAGTGGTCGGTACTGTGGAGCATCCAGCGTCTCGCCGAGGGCGCGGTTACTTCAACGTCACCGGGAGGAGCAGCGCATGTCGCGCACGTGGACGGTGTTCTCCGCCAGCTGCCCGTCTCGGGCATCGCTCGCCCGCATCGCGAACAAGTGGACCGCGATGATCGTCGTCCTCCTGCACGAGCAGCCGCTGCGCTTCGGCGAGCTGCACCACCGGATGGACGGGATCACGAAGAAGGTGCTCGTCGACACGCTCCGTGCCCTCGAACGCGACGGGATGCTGGAGCGCGCTGTCGGCGACGACGGCCATTCGCGCTACCTGCTCACTCCGCTCGGGCGAAGCCTGCATGAACCGCTCCAGGCGTTGCAGGTCTGGGCGGAGTCCCACGTGGAAGATGTGCTCGACGCGCAGGACCGCTACGACGAGGTCGCCGACACGAAGACACTCGACGGGCGCTGACCCGCGGGCCCACCCCGGGCTCACAGGTGGGAAACTGGAACGATGAGCGTTTCTTCCGGTGTCGACGTGATCGCCCCTCTGAGCGAGACCGCGGTGCAGCGCATCCGCGAGGACTTCCCGATCCTGCACACGCAGGTGCAGGGGCATCCGCTCGTGTACCTCGACTCGGGCGCGACGTCGCAGCGTCCGTCGGCCGTGCTGGACGCCGAGCGCGAGTTCTCGACCACCATGAACTCGGCCGTGCACCGCGGGGCGCACACGCTCGCCGCCGAGGCGACCGAGTTGTTCGAAGACGCTCGTGGCACTCTCGCGCGTTTCATCGGGGCCGCCGACGACGAGGTCGTCTGGACCTCGAACGCGACCGAGGCGATAAACCTCGTCGCCTACTCGCTGTCGAACGCGTCGCTCGGTCGCGGAGGAGCGGCTGCCGAGCGGCTCCGGCTGCGTGAGGGCGACGAGATCGTCACGACCGAGATGGAGCACCACGCGAACCTCATCCCGTGGCAGGAGCTCGCGGCCCGCACCGGCGCGACGCTGAAGGTGATCCCGCTCGACGACGACGGTGCACTGCGCCTCGACGCCGCCGCCGAGCTCATCACCGCGCGGACGAAGCTCGTGGCGTTCACACACGTCTCCAACGTGCTCGGCGTGATCAATCCGGTCGAGCGCCTGGTCGCTCTCGCCCGCGAGGTCGGCGCCCTGACGCTGCTCGACGCCTGTCAGTCGGCACCGCACCTGCCGCTCGACGTGCGAGCCCTCGGCGTCGACTTCGCCGTGCTGTCCGGCCACAAGATGCTCGGTCCCACCGGCATCGGGGTGCTCTACGGTCGCCGCGAGGTCTTGGCCGCGATGCCCCCGTTCCTCACCGGCGGCTCGATGATCACCACCGTCACCACGACCGAAGCCGAGTACCTGCCGCCGCCGCAGCGGTTCGAGGCCGGCACGCAGCGGGTATCGCAGGCCATCGCGCTCGCCGCGGCCGTGGACTATCTGACCGAGGTGGGGATGCCGCGCATCGCCGCGCATGAGGCCGCCTTCGGACGTCGGCTCGTCGACGGGCTCAGCGCGATCGACGGGGTCCGCGTGCTCGGTGCCGGGATCGACCTGCCGCGCGTGGGGCTCGCGAGCTTCGACGTGGCCGGCATCCATTCGCACGATGTCGGGCAGTTCCTCGACGACCTCGGCATCGCCGTGCGCGTCGGACACCACTGCGCCCAGCCGCTGCACCGACGCCTCGGCGTCACCTCGTCCACCAGGGCGAGCACCTACCTGTACACGACAGAGGCCGAGGTGGATGCCGTGATCGAGGGCGTTGCCGGAGCGATCGACTTCTTCCGGAGGGGCGCATGAGCGACCTGCAGAACCTGTATCAGGAACTGATCCTGGACCACTCGCGCACCCCGCACGGCTACGGCCTGCGTGACGAGATCGCCGCGCAGTCGCATCAGCTGAACCCGACCTGCGGCGACGAGATCACGCTGCAGGTGCACCGCAGCGCCGACGGTGCTGTCGAGGCGATCGCGTGGGAGGGTCACGGCTGCGCGATCTCCCAGGCCTCCGCCTCCCTGCTGGCGGAGCTCGCCGAAGGACTCAGCGTCGAAGACCTCGAGATCCGCATCGCGGCGTTCCGCGAGGCGATGCGCTCCCGCGGCAAGATCGAGCCCGACGAAGAACTGCTCGGCGATGCCGCAGCCCTCGGCGGGGTGTCGAAGTACGTGGCGCGGGTCAAGTGCGCCATGCTCGCCTGGGTCGCCGCGGAAGACGCACTCACCCGCAGCTGAGGTGCAGGATGGATGCATGCCCGTGCATCTGAAGCCGCTGCCCTCGGAACGCTTCGACGAGTGGCGGGGCGCGGCCAGGCAGCGCCTCATCGACGGCAACCGGGCATCGGGGAGGCGTGTCGGCGACGACGCGGTCGCGTTCGCCGATGAGTACTTCGACGAGCTGCTGCCGCAGGGCTCGGCGACGCCGACGGCACGGGTCATGCGGATCGTCGATGAGCGTCAGCGCGAGCTCGGCACGGTGTGGCTGGTGCTCGGCGGTCGGAAGCTGTTCCTGCTCGACCTCGCCGTCGAGACCGACCTGACCGGCGCGCAGAACGACGCCCTGGTTGCGCGGATCCTCACCGTCGCCCGCGACATGGGCGCCACGCAGATCAGTGTGCCGCTGCTCCCGCAGCAGGCGGCGGGTCAGGCCCTGGTCGACGGTCGTGGCTTCACGGTCGCGTCGATCCAGATGGTGCTCGAGCCGCTGCCCTCACGCGATGTCGCCGCGCACGTGGAGGTACTGCCGATGACCGCGGAGAGGTTCCCCCGCTTCGTCACGGCATCGGAAGCGGGTTTCGCTCAGGACCTCGTGTCTTCCGGCCGGTTCTCGCCCGAGGAAGCCGCCGCGGAGTCCCACCGTCAGCTGGTCGAGGAGCTGCCGGACGGCCTCGCCACCCCGGGGCAGGAGCTCTTCACGGCCGCGGTCGACGGCGTCGAGGTCGGCATCCTCTGGCTCGGCATGCGCGAGCGCGACGGACATGCGCATGCGTTCGTGCTCGACATCGAGGTCGCCGCAGATCAGCGCCGCAAGGGGTACGGGCGAGAGCTGATGCACGCTGCTGAACGCGAGGCCCGCCGGCTCGGCGCCGACTCGATAGGGCTGCACGTGTTCGGCTTCAACGCCGCCGCCGTCGAGCTGTACGAGAGCCTCGGCTACCGGCGGACCGAGCAGACGCTGCTGCGCGAACTGTGACGCCGGTCACGGGACGACACAGCCCGACTCGAAGGGAATAGTCCGCTCTGCTCGACGTTGCCCCCAGCATGACTACTCTCGGAATCATCGGTGCAGGACACATCGGCAGCCAGGTCGCGCGGGTCGCGGTGGCGAACGGCTACGACGTCGTGATCGCCAACTCCCGCGGTCCGGAGACGCTCGCGGACCTCGTGAAGGAGCTCGGGCCCCGCGCGAAGGCCGCCACGGCGGAAGACGCCGCGGCAGCTGCGGACGTCGCGGTCGTGACCGTTCCTCTCGGGGCGATCGACGCGCTCCCCGCCGCACAGCTCGCCGGCAAGATCGTGCTCGACACGAACAATTACTACTTCGAGCGCGACGGTCACATCGAGGCCCTGGACAAGGGCGAGACGACGACGTCGGAGCTGGTTCAGCGCGCGCTGCCGGACTCGAAGATCGCGAAGGCGTTCAACCAGATCCTCGCGGCCGACATCACGACCGACGGCAAGCCGGCCGGTGACCCGGACCGTCGAGCACTGGCCACCGCCGGCGACGACGCCGAGGCCGTCGCGTTCGTCACCCGCTTCTACGACGAGGCCGGCTTCGACACGGTCAACGTCGGGCCGCTGAGCGAGTCGTGGCGGGTCGAGCGTGATCGTCCCGCGTACGTCGTGCGACAGAACGCCCAGGAGCTGACCGCGAACATCGCGATCGCCAACCGCCTCCCCTGAGCCCGGCGGGACGAGCGCGACGGAGACCTTCCGCGTCTCGCGCGCTCGTCCCGGACCGAGGCATCCCGGGCGTGTTGGGATACCAAAAGTTGAGTAACCCGGCCCGTGATGCGAGAATGCCCAGATGGCGGGGGCTATGGGGACAAGCGGCGAACTCGAATCGGTCAGGGTCACGCGCATCCTGCGCGACGACATCGTGCTGGGCAGACGTGCGCCCGGCTCGCGTCTGGTGGAGCGCGACATCGCGGCCGAGTTGAGCGTCTCCCGCCTCCCGGTCCGCGAGGCCATCCGCACCCTCGTAGCCGAAGGGGTCGTCGTCGCACGCCCCCGCACCTGGGCGGTCGTGCGCGAGTTCACCCGCCGCGACATCCAGGATTTCGCCGAGGTCCGCGAGGCCATCGAGACGCTCATCTTCGTCTTCGCCGCCGAACGCCATGATGAGGCGGGCATCGCCCGGATCAGAGCCGCCTACGAGCGCGAGCTCGCAGCGGCCACGGCCGAGGACTCCGAGGCCGCACGGATCGCGGCGGCCGAGTTCCACGAGGTCGCGGTCGAACTCGCGGGGAACGAGATGCTCGGGGAGCTCATCGCCGTGTTCCTCACGCGGCTGCGGTGGCTGTTCGGGCAGCACGACGATCTGCTCGCCATGGCCGACGAGCACCGCATCATCCTCGAGGCGATGGCCGCACGCGACACGGAGGCGCTGCGCCGCATCGTGCCGGCACACCTCGCCAGCGGCCAGTCGGCAGCGGAGCTGCGTCTCGACGACGGCAGCGACCTGCTGGTCTGAACCGGCGCCATCCCGCTCGCGCACATTCGGGAACACCGGCGACGCCTCCAGTTGTATATTGGTCCGATCGGAGTCGGTCCGGAAACGTTGCGCTGTTCTGGGGAGCGAGATGCGGAGTCTTGCTGTCGCGGTCGGGTGCCTGCTGCTTCTCGGGGGAGTCGCGCTGGTCGCGATCGCCGATCAGGAGCGGGTGGCAGCCCTCACCGCCGTCAAAGCGGAGATCGTCCGTGTCGAGCGCGCCATGGACGAGTCCCACGGCGAGAACCTCGAGCTCGCGCAGAAGCTCACCGCGCTGCGGTCGCAGATCGCTGAACAGGATGCCGAGATCGGCGACACCACGGGGTTCCTCCGGTGATGCGCCGGGTGCTGGCGGTCACGCTCGCGGCGGCGGTCGTGCTGTCCGCCGGCGTGCTCGCCAGGGCGGATGCCCTCGAGCAGGAGCGCGTCGCGGCCGTGGCGGAATTCGGCACCCTGTCGCAGCAGTACCACGAGGCCAGGCAGCGCACCGAGTATCTCGAGGCGACCATCGCGCAGGCCGAGCAGGACACCGCCGACCGCGCGTCGGTGCTCGCCGTCCGGCCGGCATTCGTCGCCGAGATCGCGGCTCTGAGCCGCGTCTTCGACAACGCACAGGGGATGGTCGACACGGCCTCTCATCGGGCGGCGGCGCTGTCGGCGCAGCAGACCGTGCTGGCCGAGTCGGACGACCCTGCGACCGTCACCGCCGCGACGGCCACGGTGCATGCGCTCGCCGAGAAGGTCGGCACGCAGGTCGCCTCGGTGCAGGCCGCGCAGAGCGCAGGACCGGGTGGCCCGGCCTGGACATCGAGCGGGCCCGACGGGTACGCGCGGGTGCGGGCGGCGCTCGACCTCGTCGGCGGAGGCGGCGTCGGGCTGTACGAGTCGTCGTCGTGCGCGGGTGGGAACGCGCCGGCCTGCGCCAACAGCAACGGCTACATCAAGTACCGCGGCGACATCGCGAACTGGAGTGCGGGCCGGTTGAACTGGGCCATGGCGCACGAGCTCGCGCACATCTATCAGTTCCGGGTCTGGGGCGCGCTCACGTCTTCCGGCGCGTACGCCTCGATGTTCGGCAATGACCCGGAGTTCCTCGCCAACTGCATGGCGGTCGTCCGCGGCTACCCCGGCTCGGTCGGCTGCAACGGCGATCAGCAGGCCTGGGCCTCGGGCATCTGGGTGGGCGCGGTCCGCTGACCCGGGCCGGCCGGTGGGGTCAGGTGACGGGCGTGGTCGTGTCGATCGCCGCGCGCAGCGGCCGTCGCATCACGCGCCAGTACGACGACGGGGCGATGCGCGTGAGCACGTCGATGAGCCGCGCCTCACGTCCGACCATCGTGCGGGCAGCCCGTCGCTCGGTCGCCCGGATGATGCGGGCTGCGGCATCCGCCGGGTCGGTGTGGTACATCGCGGCCTGCGCCGCGGCGGCACGGGCGGCGACTTCCGGATCGATCGCGGCGGCGTAGTGTCCGTGCAGGATGATGCCGGTGCGGACGCCGGCCGGATAGACGGCGCCGACGCTGACCGTGGTGCCCTCCAGCTCGTGCCGCAGTGCCTCGGAGAAGCCCCGCACGGCGAACTTGCTCAGCGCGTAGGGGATGCGTCCGGCCGGAGCGGCGAGTGCGTACACGCTCGCGAAGTGGGTGATGTGCGCGGCGGGCGCAGCGCGGAGGGCGGGCAGCAGCGCCTTGGTGATCGAGACCGTGCCCCAGAGATTCACGTCGGTGAGCCAGCGCATCTCCTCCATCGTGAGCTGGTCGAGGTTTCCGAGCATCGACGAGCCGGCGCAGGTGATGAGGGCGTTGATCCTCGGATGCGCTGCGGTGATCTCGGTGGCGGCGGCGAACACGGCGTCGTCGTCGCGGAGGTCGACCACGTGCGTGGTCACCCGTGCATCCCCCAGCTCGGCGGCGAGCGTCGCGAGCGCGGCACTGTCGTGGTCGATCAGGGCGAGGTGGGCTCCTCGGGCGGCCAGCAGGCGGGCGATGTCGGCGCCCATGCCGTTCGCGGCTCCCGTGATCGCGGTGGTGCTGCCGGCGAGATCGAGGTGTTTCATGAGTCTCCTGCGGTGCGCGATCCGGGGCCGTGGCTGCGGATGTCGGAGGGGTGGGGCATGCTGATCCGGAACCATTCTGGCCGACACCGGGCCCCAGTGATACCGGTACGCTCGTGGAGAGGAGGTACCGGTGGGACGGACAGCGGATGCCATCGCCGAAGGCGTCGCGATCGCGACGGCTGCCGCGCGCCTCGCCGTGAAGAATCACATCCTCATCGGCACCATCGCCGAAGACGGCGTCTTCGACATGGAGAAGTACATCGACGATGCGCGGGAGGCGCTTCGGGCGATGGCCGAAGAGGCGGAAGAGGCGGCCGCCAACGTCACCGCGCTGCGCAAGCGGGCCAGGGGTCGGCACTCCGACCCGGTGGGCACGCACGACTACCGCGACCGCGATGTGCGCAACCTGCGCCGCCGGGCCAAGCAGTCCACCGGGGTCGGTCAGCGCCTGCGTGAGGTGATGGAAGACCGGGAGCGGCTGGCCCAGATCGTCGAAGAGGCGCGTGACGCCGCCTGGGCAGACGTGCGCCACAATCTCGACCGTCGATTGCGGGTCGAGGGCATGCGTCCTGACCAGGATCCCGACTACAACCGCATGCGCGAAGCGCGCATGCAGGCGCTCCGTCTCGTCGACCTTCAAGCCCTCTCCTCCGAGCAGCGCGCGCGGGCCAAGCGGCGCAAGAAGCAGCAGAAAGCCGAGGCGGCGAGCGACTGAGGCCTCGTTTCGCTTTCGCGTCGGGACTGTTGTAGGCTGTTCCACGGCCCGCTGAGCGGGCTGGGCGCCCGTAGCTCAATGGATAGAGCATCTGACTACGGATCAGAAGGTTAGGGGTTCGAGTCCCTTCGGGCGCACACTGTGTTGAGACAGTGAGAAACGGCTTCCACTTCGGTGGGGGCCGTTTCTGCGTTGTGCACGCACCTGCGAAGATGGGCGACGCTCGAAGTGACGCGCCGTCGCCGTCCTCGTCGCAGAGTCAGTAGCCAGCGCCGAGGCCGGTCGAGAAAGAGTCCGATTGATCGTTATACGTCACGCGGATGTCGATGCCTCGCCCCCGCCCTTCGAGGATCCCTTCGATCTGATCGCCGACGTCCTGGCGTGTCACGTCGGTGCTGTCCAGATCGAGATCCGTGACCACGACGAACGAACACCAGTACTCGCTCTCGCCTGCCCAGAACTCATCGATCTCCGGCTCGGCCTCCAGAGTGCTGCTCACCACGTCGGCGACCTCTTCGGAGAGCGCTTCGCAATCCGCGTACATGGTGTACTCGCCGAACTGGCATCCGGTCAGTCCGAGAACGAGAAAGAGAACGAGGAAGCCCGTCGGTGCGGAGGCGCGCGAGTTCATGACGCCACCGTATCCGCTCAGCTCAGAGGAGGCTGGTGATCGCGGGGTCGCGGCGGGCGACCTCTGCGGCCGTGGCGACGATGACCTCGCGGATCGCCGCGACCGCGACCGCAGGGGTGACGTCCGCTCGGTGGGCGAGGCTCACGGTGCGGGTCATCATCGGGTGCGTCAGTCGAACCGACCGCAGCGCGGGGCGATCGAGCAGCACCATCGCCGGGACCACCGCCACACCGACACCGCGCTCGACGAAGCGCAGCACGGCATCCATCTCGGCGCCCTCGAGCACGTGGGTGGGCACCAGGCCCTCGGCGCGGAAGGCGGCGTCGGTGGTCGCTCGGAGTTCGTACGTCTCGTCGAGGGCGATCAGCGGGAGCGTGGCCAGGTGGGAGAGGCTCATCGCGGGCATGGTCGAGACCGGTGGCTCTGTCGCGGCGGAGATGACGACGAGCTCTTCGGCGAGCAGCGGCATGCGCGTGAGGCTGAAGCCCGACGGCGGTGGACCGTCGGATTCGGTGATGAGGGCGATGTCGACCGCGCCGACGGCGAGCTGATCGACGAGCCGGCGCGAGCCGCTCTCGGTCAGATGCAGATCGACGCCCGGATGGCTGGCGTGGAACACGCTGATCGCCTCGGCGACGAGGCTGATGCAGAGGGTCGGTGGCGCGCCCAGCCGCACACGTCCACGGCGGAGGCCGGCCAGCTCGCCCATCTCGTCGCGGATCGCATCGGCTTCGGCGAGCATGCGCTGGGCCCGGGGGAGGAGGGTCTCACCTGCGGCGGTGAGTGCGATGTGGCCGCGTGCGCGGTGGAACAGTTCGGCGCCGAGCTCGCGTTCGAGGGTGGAGATCTGTCGGCTCAGCGACGGCTGTGCCAGGTGCAGGTGCTCGGAGGCGCGGGTGAAATGTCCGAGGCGTGCGACCTCGACGAACCCGCGGAGCTGCTCGAGGTTCATGGTCATAGCCTACCGGCATCGTTTCCACTCGAACTATGCATTGGAGTTATTAGGGTCCCCTAATTAGCGTGGAAAGCATGTCTACCCCCGAACGTCAGATATCCACCACCGTCCTCGTGATCGGCACCGGCGGCTCCGGTCTGCGCGCAGCGATCGAGATCGCCGAACACGGCGTCGATGTCCTCGCCGTCGGCAAACGTCCGCGTCAGGACGCGCACACCTCCCTCGCGGCCGGCGGCATCAACGCGGCGCTGGGCACCATGGACGCCGAGGACAGCTGGCAGCAGCACGCGGCCGACACCATCAAGGAGAGCTACCTGCTCGCCAACCCGCACACGGTCGAGATCGTCACCCAGGGCGCCGAGCGCGGCATCCGCGATCTCGAACGGTGGGGCATGGACTTCGCCCGCGAAGACGACGGCCGCATCTCGCAGCGGTTCTTCGGCGCACACACCTTCCGCCGCACCGCCTTCGCCGGTGACTACACGGGCCTCGAGATTCAGCGCACGCTCGTGCGCAAGGCCGAGCAGCTCGAGGTCCCGATCCTCGATCACGTCTACATCACCCGTCTGCTCGTGCGCGACAACGTCGTGTTCGGTGCCTACGGCTTCGATCAGGCCGACGGCACCCGCTACCTGATCCACGCGGATGCCGTGATCCTCGCCGCCGGCGGCCACAACCGCATCTGGCGCCGCACCTCGTCGCGTCGCGACGAGAACACGGGCGACTCCTTCCGTCTCGCGGTCGACGCCGGAGCGCGCCTGCGCGACCCGGAGCTCGTGCAGTTCCACCCGTCCGGCATCATCGAACCGGAGAACGCCGCCGGGACCCTCATCTCCGAGGCCGCACGTGGGGAGGGCGGCATCCTCCGCAACGCCCTCGGAGAGCGGTTCATGGAAAAGTACGACCCCGAGCGCATGGAGCTGTCGACCCGCGACCGCGTCGCGCTCGCCGCCTACACCGAGATCAAGGAAGGACGCGGCACCGAGAACGGGGGCGTCTGGCTCGACGTGTCGCATCTGCCGCGCGAGACGATCATGACTCGGCTGCCGCGCGTCTACCAGACGATGATGGAGCTGCAGATGCTCGACATCACGACCGACCCGATCGAGATCGCCCCCACCGCGCACTACTCGA
Source organism: Microbacterium sp. ISL-59 (assembly GCF_018613945.1). Classification (NCBI taxonomy): domain Bacteria; kingdom Bacillati; phylum Actinomycetota; class Actinomycetes; order Micrococcales; family Microbacteriaceae; genus Microbacterium; species Microbacterium sp. ISL-59. The sequence continues at coordinate 470,001 of NZ_JAGGPG010000002.1, read as the reverse complement.
TGGGTGGGGTCTGGGTTCGTCCCGAGGATCACCAGACCGACGTGGAGGGGCTGTACGCGATCGGCGAGGCCTCCAGCGGGCTCCACGGTGCGAACCGGCTCGGCGGCAACTCGCTCATCGAGCTGCTGGTCTACGGGCGCATCGTCGGGCAGGCCGCCATGGAGCACGCGGCCGGTCTCGACGCGCAGCGCCGGTCGGCGACGGCGGTCGCGGCAGCACGGGCCGAGATCGACGACCTGCTCGCCGCGGAGGGGCGTGAGAACGTGCGCGCCCTGCAGCGCGCCATCCGCAACCTGATGACCGAGTACGCGGGCGTCGTCCGTTCGGAAGACGGGCTGCGTGCAGGGCTCGCCGACCTCGACATGATCGAGGGGCGCATGGAAGATGTGGGGATCCACCCCGACATCGCCGGTTTCCAGGACCTCGCGCACGCGTTCGACCTCAAGGCCTCGGCGCTCGCCGCTCGTGCCACGCTCGAGGCTGCGCTGGAGCGTCGGGAGACGCGCGGATGCCACAACCGCAGCGACTTCCCCGACACCGACCCGACCCTGCAGGTGAACCTGGTGTGGTCTCCGACCGCGGGCGTCACCCGCGAGGAGATCCCGGAGGTCTCGCCCGAGATCGCCGAGCTCATGCGCGAGGTCGACACCGCGGGAAAGCTCGTCGAGTAGATCCGCCGAGGCCCCGGCTTCGCACCGAGACCCCGCCCTGCTGCTGTCTGCAGGGTGGGGTCTCGGCGGTGATCCGGGGTCTCAGCGAGTTGCTCAGCCGGCCTGCGGCTCTTCCGTGTCGACGACCCCGATCCCCACGGCCTCGTGATCCGGCTCGGGCTCTTCGCGCTTCGGAGCCTTCGGTTCCTCGCCCGGGTCCTTCTCGGTGCTCGGCTCTTCGAGGTGTTCGGTGCTCGGCACCTCGCTCGGGTCGGCGTCTTCGGGTGATTCGGCCTCGGCGGGTGTGGTCGCCTCGCCCGCGCTCGTGTCGGAGGCCGGCGTGGGAGTGGCCGTCTGCGCCTCGGCGGGATCCGGCTCGGGAGTGCTGTTCGTCATGGTGGCCCCTTTCCTGGTGTCGTCCGACCAGGATGCCTCGGAAGCACGCGTGGCTGAAGGGGCTTGACGCGGCGCCGAGTTAACCGGGGTGAACCGAAGGCGCCGATGCGGCGTAGCCTGGAGGGGTGACTGCGTACGTCTCGGCCTTCGACCTCTTCTCCATCGGAGTGGGGCCTTCGAGCTCCCATACGGTCGGACCGATGCGGGCCGCCCTCGACTTCGCGCGACGGCTCACCGCGACGGGCGTCCTCCCGCGCGTGGCGCGCGTCGGCAGCACGCTGTACGGCTCCCTCGGCGCCACCGGGATCGGGCACGGGACTCCGGATGCCGTGGTCGCCGGTCTGCGCGGACTCGCGCCGGAGACGTGCGAACCCGCCGACGTGAGGTCGGCCTGGACGGACTTCCCCGTGGGTGGCGCGCTGTCGATCGACGGCATCCATGACGTCCCGTTCGCGAAGGACGACATCGTCTTCGCGCCGCGCACCCGCCTGCCCGGTCACCCGAACGCCATGACGATCACGGCGTGGGATGCCGAGGAGCAGATCGTCGCCGAGGAGACCTATTACTCGGTGGGTGGCGGGTTCATCCGCCGCGACGGGGAAGAGGCGAAGCTCACGACCGCAGGGTTCCCCTACGCGTATGCGGATGCCGCGTCGCTGCTCGCCCTCTGCGACGAGAACGGACTGTCGATCGCCGAGGTCGCGCGGCTCAACGAGACCTCGCTGCGCGGCGAGGAAGAGGTCGCGGCCGGGCTCGACGCGATCTGGGATGCGATGTCGGGGTGCGTCGATGCCGGCCTCCACGCCGACGGCACGCTGCCCGGCATCCTCAAGGTCAAGCGACGGGCCGGAGTGATCCGCGGCCAGCTCGAAGCGGTCGAGGCCGACGGGCATCGAGAGCTGCCGGGCGAGTGGCTCGGCGCCTTCGCCCTGGCCGTCAACGAAGAGAACGCGGCGGGCGGCCGGGTCGTGACCGCGCCGACGAACGGCGCCGCCGGCATCCTCCCCGCCGTCGCCATGTACTGGTGGCGGTTCCTCGCCGATTCGGGACTCGGCGCGGGCAACGCCGTGACTCCCTACGGCGAGCTGGTCGGCAGCGCGTTGCTGGGCTTCGAGTCCGACGTCCGGGCGGTGGAGGCCGCGAGCGACCTCGATGAAGAACAGACCGCCGAGGCCAACCGTCGCCGTGGAATCCGTCGCTTCCTGCTGACCGCAACGGCCCTCGGGTCGCTGTTCAAGGCCAACGCCTCGATCTCCGGAGCCGAGGGCGGGTGTCAGGCCGAGGTCGGCTCCGCGTGTGCGATGGCGGCCGGCGGACTCACCGCGGTCATGGGTGGCACGAACCGTCAGATCGAGAACGCCGCCGAGATCGCGATGGAGCACCACCTGGGGCTCACCTGCGACCCGATCGGCGGACTCGTGCAGATTCCGTGCATCGAGCGCAATGCGATCGCGGCATCGACCGCGGTCACGGCCGCTCGTCTCGCCCTGCGCGGCGACGGCAGCCACTACGTCTCACTGGATGCCGTCGTCGAGACGATGCGTCAGACGGGTGCCGACATGTCGACCAAGTACAAGGAGACCAGCGAGGGCGGCCTCGCGGTCAACGTCATCGAGTGCTGATCGCGCCCGCCCGACTCCGTGTCCGCGGATGCCGGTAGCCTCCACCTGACACCACGCGGAGGGAGCACGATGGATGCGTTCTGGGAGCCGAGCTCTCGCCGACGGCGGCAGCAGCCGGTCGTGGCGGTGCGCCCGAACGACGACGCCCCGACGCCGGATGGGGAATGGCCGACGAGTATTCCCGCGGTCGCCCAGGTGCTGCGGGAGGGGATCGATCTCGACCCCGGGGTGACGTTCCTCGTGGGCGAGAACGGCAGCGGCAAGTCGACCCTGGTCGAAGGCGTCGCACTCGCCTACGGCCTCTCGCCCGAGGGCGGTTCGCGACAGGCGCGGCACAGCACGCGAGCGACCGAGTCCCCGTTGTCGGAGTGGATCCGGCTGCAGCGCGGTGTGGGAGCCAACCGCTGGGGCTTCTTCCTGCGGGCCGAGACGATGCACTCGTTCTACACGTACCTCGAAGACAACCCGTCGACCGGCGGCGCCGATGTGCGGTTCCACGAGATGAGCCACGGCGAGTCGTTCCTCGCGCTGTTGGAGAGCCGCTTCGACGAGCCGGGCTTCTACTGTCTCGACGAGCCGGAGGCCGCCCTGTCGTTCAACTCCACGCTGGCGCTCATCGCGGTGCTGCGGCGCATCGCCGACGACGGTGGGCAGGTGCTGTGCGCCACGCACTCGCCGGTGCTCGCGGCGCTGCCCGGTGCGAAGATCCTCGAAGTGGGGGAGTGGGGAGTCCGTCCCGCCGAATGGGGCGACCTCGAGATCGTGAACCACTGGCGCTCGTTCCTCGAGCATCCGACACGCTACCTCCGCCACCTGCTCGACCGAGGGTGAAGACCCGCGCCGTCGGCACGCGTCATAGGCTGGCGGTCATGACCGAGCAGAAGGCGCCGCGCCGGCGAGGGCGCCCCCGGGGCGGCTCCGACTCGCGGGCGCGCATCATCGCATCGGCGGTCGACGACTTCGCCGAGAAGGGGTACGACGGGGCGACGATCCGCTCGATCGCCGCGAGAGCCGGCGTCGACTCGGCACTCGTACACCACTACTTCGGCACCAAGGCCGACCTCTTCGCGGAGGCCGTCGGCATCCCGCTGCGCCCCGACGTCGATGTGCCGAAGATCCTCGCGGGTCCGCGCGACGAGGTCGGCGAGCGGCTGATCCGCTACGTGCTGGAGGCGTTCGAACAGCCCGAGGTGCGCCGGCGAGGGGTCATGCTGCTGCGCACGGCGATCGGCAGCCGGCTCACGACCCCGCTGCTCGCGGGCTTCCTGTCTCGTGAGCTGCTGTCCCGCGTCGCCCGGAGCCTCGACGCCGACGATGCCGACCTTCGGGCATCCCTCGTCGCCTCGCAGATCGCCGGGATGCTGATCGCACGCTACGTGCTGCGACTACCGGCGCTCGCCGCGGCGTCGGTCGACGAGCTCGTCGCCCGGATCGGCCCCACCCTGCAGCGCTACCTCTTCGACTGAGCGCACGGGCCGCCCCCGGATCCCGTTGACGCGATCGAGGTGTAGGCGCATAATTCATCACATGATGAATAACTCGGCCGTCGAGATCGCGCAGCTGCGGGTGCACCGCGGGGCGGTGCAGGTCTTCGACGGGATCGACCTCACGATCCCGCGCGGGCAGATCACGGGACTGCTCGGGCCATCGGGATGCGGCAAGACCACCCTGATGCGCTCGATCGTCGGCGTGCAGCGGATTGCCGGGGGCGATGTCACGGTCCTCGGCGAGCCGGGAGGATCCAGGCAGCTCCGCCACCGCGTCGCCTACGGCACGCAGGGTGCTGCGGTGTACGGCGACCTCAGCGTGCGCCAGAACCTGTCCTACTTCGCTTCGCTGCTCAAGGCGCCGAAGGGCGACGTGGACCGCGTGATCGACGAGGTCGGTCTGCGTGCCCAGGCGGGGCAGCGCGTCGACGCGCTCAGCGGCGGCCAGGCGACGCGGGTGTCGCTCGCGGTCGCGCTCATCGGCTCTCCCGAGCTGGTCGTGCTCGACGAGCCGACGGTCGGGCTGGACCCCGTGCTGCGTGCCGAGCTGTGGGCGTTGTTCCGGGGGCTCGCCGACCGCGGTGTGACCCTCATCGTGTCGAGTCACGTGATGGATGAGGCGGTGCGCTGCGACCGGCTGCTGCTGATGCGGGAGGGGTGGATCATCGCCGACACCACGCCGTCGTCGCTCCTGGCCGACACCGGCACGACCGACGCCGAGTCCGCGTTCCTGGCACTGATCGAGCGGGACCGCAGCGGCGATGCCGACGTCCCTCGATCACGCCGTGAAGCGCGGGAGCACCGTGAGGAGGCCGGAGAATGAACGGCCGCCGGATGCTCGCCACCGCGGGGCGCGTGCTCGCACAGCTGCGGCACGATCCGCGGTCGATCGCCCTGATGCTGGTGGCGCCGAGTCTGCTGGTCGGTCTCTTCGCCTGGCTGTTCAGCGACCAGGCGGGGGTGTTCGACCAGTTCGGCGGCGCGATCCTGGCGCTGTTCCCGTTCATCGTGATGTTCCTCATCACGTCGATCACGACCCTGCGCGAGCGTCGCTCGGGAACCCTCGAGCGTCTGATGACCACACCCCTCGAGAAAGCCGACTTCATCCTCGGCTATGCGCTCGCGTTCGGGCTGATGGCCCTGCTCCAGGCGGTGATCACGGTGTCGTTCGCGGTCGGGGTGTGCGGCCTCGATGTCGACGGGCCGCTGTGGCAGCTCGGCCTGGTCGCGGTCGTCGATGCTCTGCTCGGCACCGCCCTGGGGCTGCTCGCCAGCGCGTTCGCACAGACCGAGTTCCAAGCGGTGCAGTTCATGCCGTTGCTCGTGTTCCCGCAGATCATCCTCGGCGGTCTGTTCATGCCCCGTGACCAGATGCCGGATGTGCTGTACGCCATCTCGGATTGGCTCCCGCTCAGCTACGCGATCGACACGATCAACGCGGTGGCCGCGGGCGACGAGGGATGGGACGTGTTCGGCCCGCTGCTGATCGTCGTGGCCTTCGCGGTGGGTGCCCTCGTGCTCGCGTCGCTGACGCTGCGACGTCGCACGCGCTGAGGCTCCGGCTCCGGTGGCTGCTCAGCGCGCCGCGCGGTTCTTCGTGTGCTTGGTCGGCACGGCGGCCCACGGGTCTTCGGGCCACGGATGCCGGGGGTAGCGTCCGCGCATCTCGGCGCGCACCTGGCTGTAGGGACCGGACCAGAACGAGGCGAGGTCGTCGGTGACCGCGAGCGGACGCCCGGCGGGGGACAGCAGGTGGAACAGCACCGGCACCCGCCCGTCGACGAGCCTGGGAGTCTCGGCCCACCCGAAGCACTCCTGCAGCTTCACGGCGACGACCGGCCGTGCGTGCGGGTCGCCGTCGGGCTCCGGGTAGGAGATGCGGACGCGGGATCCGCTGGGCACCTCGAGGCGCTCCGGCGCGAGCTCATCGAGGCGCACGGCATCGGGCCACGGCAGCAGGCGCCGGAGCGGTGACGAGAGTTCCAGCCGTGCTGCGGGGGTGCCGGACGCGAGGCGATCGAGCTCGGGCGCGAGCCACACGTCGAGGGAGTCGACCAGCCCGGCATCCGAGACATCGGGCCACGGATCGCCGAGCTCTCGTCGCAACAGTGCGAGTCGCCGGCGCAGCGCGTCTGCGGTGTCGGACCAGGTGAACATACCGAGCCCGTCGCGGCGGAGCGCCCGGCGCACGGCGTCGCGGCCCTCCTGTGCCGACGCCTTCACGGGGGCCGAGGACCGCGGAATGGCGCCGATCCGCCGCTCGCGTCGAGCCTGGACGCGGCCTCCGACGAACTCCGCCTCGACGCGGTCGGTCATCAGGTGGCTCGCCGCCTGCTCCATCTGCGCTTCGGTGAGTACAGCGGCCGACCGGATGATCGCGCCGGACCCGGCCGCGGCGCGCGCGGTGGCGCGCGCGACGTCGGCGACGGCGAGCCACTCCACCGCAGCGAGCGGACCCCGCACCCCGGCCCGGGTTCCGGAGGCCAGCAGGAATGTCGCCCCTTCGGCGGTGCGCTCGACGCGATGTGCGATCCGGCCGGGGAACGCCAGCGCGATCACGAGGCCGACTCCGTCGAGGTCCGACCGGACACCCGGCGCGTCCCGGACCATGCGTTCGAGGCGGTTCGCATCGTCGCGCCATCGGCGGGCCTCCGGGCTCCGACCGCCGCGCAGCGCGATGAGGGCCTGCGCGATGTCGGCATCCGAGACGCGCAGCTCGCCGCTCACCAGCGCGACGACCTCGGCCGCGAGTCGGCTTCCGACGACCGGGCTGCCGTCGCGAAGCGCTCGGGCGAGACGAGGATCGGTCGGGATGCGCGCCAGGACGCGGCCCTCGGCGGTGGCGCGACCGACCTCATCGATGGCTCCGAGGCCCTGCAACACCGTGATCGCATCGGCCAGGTTCTCGGCGGGCAGCGGGTCGATCATCCGCAGTCCGATGCCGCTCGGGGCACCCCAGCAGGCGAGGAGCAGGGCGGCATCCGCGAGGTCGATCACGGCGATCTCGGGCACGGGACGAGCGGGGGCCGCCGCGTAGGTGCGCTCGTCGACGCAGCGGATGACGGTGCCGGGGCCCTGACGGGTGCCGCGCCCCGCCCGCTGCACGCACGACGAGCGCGACGCGGCGGTGGTGACCAGACCCGTCATCCCGCGGCCGGCGTCGCGCTGCGGATGCCGCGAGAGGCAGCTGTCGACGACCAGGCGCACGCCCGGCACGGTGAGCGACGACTCGGCGAGAGAAGTCGTGACGATGATGCGCGGAAGGTCCGTCGACGTGCGGCCGCGGATCACGGCATCCTGCTCGCCCGGTGGGATCTGGCCGTGCAGTTCGCGTACATCGAAGGCATCGCTCGCAGCGCGGACGCGGCGGGCGATCTCCGACACCTCACGGGCCCCTGGCGCGAAGACCAGCACGTCCGCATCGGGGTCTTCGCGCACCAGGTCCACGGCCGCGGATGCCGTGACGGCCGCGACGTGATCGAGGAAGCCCCAGGTGACGCCGCGCTCGTCGAGGCGTGGCACGGGGCTCGGAGCCCAGCGCTCGGTGAGCGGGAAGGCGGGCACATCGTGGTCGACGATCGGTGCGGGAGAGTCGTCCGTGCCGATGACGGCGGCGATGCGTGCCGCGTCGAGGGTGGCGGACATGGCGATCACCACCAGGTCGTCCCGTAGCTCGCGCACCTCGGAGAGCAGCCCCACCAGGAGGTCGGTCTCGAGCGCGCGCTCGTGCACCTCGTCGAGGATCACGGCATCCACACCGTCGAGCCCCGGATCATCGAGCATCCGTCGAAGCAGGACTCCGGCCGTGACGAACTCGACCTGCGTCTCGGGTCCTGCCGAGCGCTCGCCGCGGACGGTGAAGCCCACGCGCGAACCCACGGGCGACCCGTCGAGGTGGGCGAGGCGTCGGGCGGCGGCGCGGGCGGCGACGCGGCGCGGCTGGGTGACGATCACGCGACCGGTGCTCCGCGAAGCGAGGAGCGGGGGCACGAGGGTGGTCTTGCCCGTGCCGGGTGGGGCGGTGACGACCACCGATCCGCTCGCATCGAGCGCCCCGGAGAGCTCGTCGAGCGCGGCCGCGAACGAGAGCCCTGCGCCGATGGCGGCGAGGTCGAAGGCGGCGGTCGTCATACGTTCAGTCTGCCCGGTTGCAGAGTCGAAACAGCGGATGCCGCGACCGGAGAGGTCGCGGCATCCGCTGTCGTGAAGGTGTGGCTAGTCCGCTGCCGGAGCCGGCGGTGCGGGCGGCGGCGGGGTGGTCGGCGTCGAGACGCGCGGTGCGGGTGCCGCAGGCGTTGCTTCCGCGACACCAGCTCCGAAGCCGCGGCCGACGGCCTGACCCTGGATGATGCCGGCGAGGTCGAGCCCGGTGGCCGAGTGGACGCTCTCGAACACCGAGGCCAGGGCCTTGGCGTTGTCGGCACCGACGACGTCTGATGCGCCGTCCTGGCCCGAGCCGCCGATGATCGACACGTTGCCGATCGCTGCGTACCCCTTCGAGAACTCGGCCATGATCGACGGCAGCACCTCGAGCACGCGCTGCGAGAGGAAGGCGTCCTGGTTCGAGGCGATGGCCTTGGCCTCGGCCTCGAGAGCTGCGGCGCGGGCGTCACCCTCGGCGCGGATCGCCTCGGCTTCGGCAGCAGCCTGCAGGCGTCGGGCGTGAGCCTCGGCCTCGGCCTTCGAGCGCAGCGCGTCGGCCTCACCGGTGGCGCTCGCGACGGCAGCCGCGGCCTCACCGGCGGCGCGGGCCTTGTCGGCCTCGGCCTGCTGCTCGGCGATGCGGGTGCGGGCTTCGGCCTGCTTGACCTGCTCGATCGCGGCGGCCTCGGCGGCCCGCTCGCGGGTGTAGAGCTCGGCCTGAGCACGGGTCTCGGCCTCGTAACGCTGCGCGTCGGCGACGCGCTTGACGTCGGCGTCGAGCTGAGCCTGCTTGTTCTCGGCCTGCTGCTGCAGCACGGCCTGCTGCGCCTGCTCGCGGGCGAGGTTCTCGGCCTGCTCCGCCTCGGCGCGCGCGCGACCGATGCCGGCGTTCGAGTTGGCGGTGTTCGTGTCGAGCGCGGTCTGCTCGATCAGGTTGGCTTCCTGGTTCGCGATGTTCTTCTGGTTGATCGCGCGGTCGGCGTTGGTCTGCGAGATCTCGGCGGACTGACGCTTCGCCTGGATCTCGGGAGCGCCGAGCGACTGGATGTAGCCGACCTTGTCGGTGATGCCCTTGATCTGGAACGAGTCCAGGATGAGGCCCTGCTCGGCGAGCTCCTGCGAGACGTCGGCGGCGATCTGGTCGGAGAACTTCTTCCGCTCGCGCATCAGCTCGACGACCGACAGGGTCGCGACGATTCCACGGAGGGCACCTTCGAGCTGCTCGGTGGTGAACTGCTCGATGGCCTTGTCCTGGGAGGCGAAGCGCTCGGCGGCACGGCGCACCAGGATGGGGTCGGAGCCGATCTTCACGATCGCGACACCGTCGACGTTCAGGGTCACGCTGTCGAGCGACTGCGCCTCGGCGTTGAGCGAGACCTGACGCGAGCGCAGCGAGATGATCTCGTGGCGCTGCGTGATCGGGTTGACGAGCGACTTGCCGTTGACGATGACGGTGACAGGCGACTCCGACATCTCGGAGCGGCTCGACCCGTCGGTCCCGATGACCGCGGTCTGCACCTTCTGCTTGCGGCCCGAGATGACGAGGGCCTCGTCGGCTCGGGCGACCTTGATCCAGCTGCGTGCGAACAGCAGCAGGATGAGCAGCAGGACGACGGCGACGACGACTGCGATACCGACGATGACGAGGATGCCGACGATTCCGGCGATCTCCATGGATGACCTCCCTGGTTCCCCCCGAGGGGGCGGTCTGACGTGCCCGCGACACAGCGGGCGTACGCACCCCACCCTGCCAGAAACGGAAGCGGGCCGTTCTCGCGCGGCAGCGGGTCAGCGGGTGCGGAGCTTCTCCGCGAGGTCGCGCAGCGTGCGCAGCTCGTCGTCGCCGAGGCGTGACATGCGGTCGGCGATCGAGCGTCCGTGCACGGTGGCGAGGGAGCGGAACGCCCGTGCTCCTTCGTCGGTCGCGCGGATCAGCGCACCGCGTCCGTCGTCGGGGTCGGCGCACTTGGCCACGAGCCCGCGCGTGACCATGCGGTCGACCAGGCGCGAGACGCTCGGCTGGCTGATCAGCATGTTCGCGGTGATGTCGCGTAGCCGCGCGGTCATGCCGGGGGAGCGGGTGACGGTGAGCAGCACGTCGTACTCGGCCTGACCCAGGTCGCTGTGCTCGAAGTCCGACATCATCTCGGTGAACAACTCGTGCTGCGCGCGGAACAGGCTCTCCCAGGCCTCCAGGGCGAGCTTGCGATCGGTCATGTTCACAGAATAGTGGGAACAGTAAAGGGCCGGTCGGAGAGGCTCCCGACCGGCCCTTGTCCCTTGCACCAAGAGTGTCCTGCAATCACATGCGGTGTATGCCACAGCAAACATTCACCGTGTGATCACTGTATAACGGCGAGATAACGAATGCAACGGTTTGGTCACGGAAGTTTGGATCAATGTGATTTGTCCGATCTCACGAACAGTGTCGGAGTCTCATGAAAGCTGTCGGAGCGTCTCACTCAGGCGTCGGAATCTCATGAGAGGTGTCGGTCGCACGGCGTGTCGACGAGACCCGTTGGGTGCTGGACGTACTCTGCCCGTGAGTCGATCCCCAGTCGGGCGATCTTTGTCAGGGCTCAGGACATAGGCCAGAACCGCTCCCCAGGAGAGAGGCTGACTGCCGAATAGGACGTATCCGTCGATGTCGATTGGATCCCTATGGACCTGACGCAGCAGTGGCTTGCCTCCCCCGCTCCCGGCTCGGCTGTGAAGCGAACGCGCGTCGAGTATCGACTCGACGGCGTTCAACTGGAAGTCGACGCAGTCGATTGCAATGACGTCGCTTTCGAAAGAGGTGCTCCGGTCCGTAGTTTCCCCAGTTGGCGCTTGAAGCGGCACTACGACGGATATCACTGGATGGGTGCGCTCGGCGTCTCAATCGGCTTTGAGTCGCTGACAGAGAGGGACTGCCTCATCGAGTTGGACCGCACGCCCGGCGTCGTCGGCGTCGCAAGCCAGCCGATGTGGATTCGGTGGACCACGGCCGGAGGTCTACGTGAGCACTATCCGGATTACTTCGTTCGTCTCGACGGCCGGCAGGCCGTGCTGATGGACGTCAAGCCTGCGCATCAGATCGATGACGACGTCAGAGCGCAGTTCGACATGACTGCCCTGTTCGCTGCTGAGCGCGGATGGCGGTACGTCGTCTATGACGCCGAATCGCCGATCCGAGGGGCGAACCTGCGATTCCTCGCGCCGTTTCGAGATAGCGCGATCAGCGAGGACTCTCCGAAATTGCCCGAGGGTGGCTTGCCGCTAGGCGAGGTCGCCAGCCTGTTCGACGTCGGATCCAAGGGGTACGCGCACTGTTACGCGCTCCTTTGGTTGGGCGCGCTCGAGGCAGATCTTGAGCAACCGCTCAGCAGTAAGACAATCGTGTGGGAAAGGAGCGCGTAATGCGCGTTGCGGCCGGCGGGGCGCTCATGTGGCGTCGACGCAAGTACGTGGTTCTGTTCATCGAGAAGGATTCTGCAACACTCCGAGACGACGATGGCTCCGAAATCGAGGTTGCCGTGGACGAACTTGCACGCGAGGCAGCGCCCATGCCTTCGGACACGTCCGGGCTCCTCCATTTGTCTCTGCAGGCGGAGGATATCGAGCCGAGGATGGATCCCTGGCTGCAGGCGTGCATCCGCATTGAGGCCTCCCGCAGCGACGTCGGGGTTGGGAAGGCCATTGAGACAGAGCGTCAGTGGCTGGAAGCTCGCTTGGGCAAGTCCGTCTCCACACGCGCCGTTGAGCGTCGGCTCAAAGTCTTTCGAGAACAGGGAACGGCCACAGCTGGCAAGCGTGCACCGCGGAAGAGTCAGTGGGATCCGCGCCTCATCGAGGTGATGAATATCGTCTTGGCTGAGAAGAGCCGCTCGTCGACCGTGAGCCAAACGACGGCGATCGAGCAGATCACGCGGCGCGTCGAACGGCTCTACGGGGATTCGGTCAAACTGCCGAGTCGATCGACGTTCTTCCGGTTACTGGACGCAGAAGACCGAGGGCAATTCACTTTCGGGTCGGCGAAGACTCGGGAATCCCTGGCGCTGCAACCAGAGGGCGCCTTCGGAACCCGCGCCGCGCTGCGCCCTGGCGAGCTCGTCGAAATGGACTCCACGCGAATCGACGTCATGCTGCGTATCGATGAGGAGACGGTCGGACGACCCGAGCTGACCATTCTCCTTGACGTGGCAACGCGCTCCGTCCTGGCCGCGATACTGCGCCCGGAGGGTACGAAGAGCGTTGATCTGGTGGCGGTTCTCGCACGCGCGCTGGTGCCGTACGGCCGTCGTCTGGAGGGCGCCCGTGAGACCCGGCAACTGATTTCTACGGCATGGGCTGATGATCAACTGATCGACCAGGATCGATTCGAGCGGCTGCGTCTGGCCCAGCCGTACGTCTTCCCCGACACGATTACGACAGACCGCGGTCGCAACTACCTATCTCAGCACTTCCGGGCCGCTTGCGAGAGCTTAGGGATTTCCCTGATCACCTCGGCGCCCCACACCCCCACGGATAAGCCGCACGTCGAACGAGTCTTCGGCGCGATCAACTCAATGCTGCTGCAGCACGTCAAGGGATACGTGGGTCGGAGCGTGGAGCACCGAGGACGTGATGCAGGCTCGAACTCCGCCGAACTCCTGACGATCGCTCAGGCGCAGGAGCTGATCGAGGACTGGATTGCGGTGGAGTGGCAGAACCGACCGCACGATGGTCTACGGGACCCGCTGCATCCACGGATCAAGTTGTCACCGAACGAGATGTGTCGTGCCTTCCGTGCGTATATGCCTGAACTCCACGTTCCGCTGACGCGAGATGACTACATCGCACTGCTTCCCGTGCAGTATCGAGTACTCAATCGCTACGGCGTGCGCATCGATCATCGCATCTATACCTCAGAGCGACTCAAGGGTCTGTGGCGACGCAAGTCTGACGACAAGGCGAGAAACGGCCGGTGGCCAATCCGCGTGGATCCGTACAATCTGCATGTCGTGTGGATTGAGCAGGACGACGAGTTCGTCCCGCTCCGGTGGTCGAACCAAGTCCATGAGCTTCCGCTACTCGGTGATGTGTGGCGGTACGCGCGCGCCGAGCACGCCAGCCGGGGCGATGACCTCGACGCTGAACGTCGTGAGCTTGCGCTGGCAATCAGAGCATTCGCTGGTCAAGGGAATCCGGCCCCGCGTAACGCAGGCCACAGGCGAACGGCTCGACAGCGCGCCCGGATGAAGGCGATCGCTGACGATCCGATGAACCTCACGAGCGCGAAAATCACTGAGGGCGAGGAGGCATCTGCTGAAGTTGGCGAAGCGTTGGCCGAGGACAGTGTGGTCGAGGAATGGCCAAACACGGGTGGTTTCCCGTTCATCGGGGAGGTCCTCGATGAGGTGAAGCGGAGGATCGCCGAATGATCGAGATCGCCACCAAGGAGGGTTGGCGCGAGCACGTTGACACCGTATTTGAACGGCCTGCGCCGATCACGTTGCAGGAGCTTCAAGCAATGAGTTTCGGCGACCGAGCTTCGTACAACCAGGGCCGTGCGCAGTATTCCCAGGCAGGTGCATTCGTGAGGACGCCTCAGTTCGAGGCCTTTCAACGTGCTGTGCGCGATCGAGTGATGCTCAACGCTTATCGGCGGGTTGGGAAGCTTGGGCTGATTCTGTCGGGCGAACCGGGTCAGGGCAAGACCACCTCTATAGTCGAGGTCGGCAGAGCACATGAACGTCGGCGGCGCGAGACCAACCATTCAGCGGGGGCGCGAGGCAAGATTCCGGTCGTCTACGTCGCGGTGCCAGCGCAGTGCTCCGCAAAGGCACTGATGCACGAGTTTGCTCGATTCCTAGGGCTCCCAGTCCTCAATCGCATGACATACGGCGGACTGCTGGAGGCTGTCGCGAATGCTCTGCGGAAGTGTTCAACCGAGCTCGTCCTGATCGACGATGTGCATCACCTCGACCTCAACTACCGCCAGAACATCGAAGCATCCGACATGCTCAAACAACTTTCGGAGCGGTGCGGCGGAACGTTCGTCTATGCCGGGATCGCGGTCGAACGTACCGGCCTCCTCGACGGGGAGCGCGGCGGTCAGATCGGCAAGAGATTCGAAGTGCACGTTGCGGTGCCTTTCCCTCTGATCGGCAACGAGGAGAAAGCACGATGGGGGGATCTGCTTCTCGCCATGGAGAACTCGCTGTGTTTGGCGGATCAGCGACCGGGATCCATCCTGTCGGCGGCGGTGACACTGCACGCGTTGACGGGCGGCGAGATCGGGTTGCTCAAAGACCTCCTCCACTTCGCCGCTCTCAGGGCGATCGAAGATGGGACGGAGATGCTTGATCTGAGAGCGCTCGAGCACGACCTTCGCCGTCGTCAGACCGCAACCAAGTTGCTTCCTAGCCCAGCGGTGCGCTCGCGAAAGCGCGCAGCCCTGAGATGACCGTGCTTCCGGCGCTTCCGATCGCAGTGAACCTTTATCCAGACGAAACGGAAACGGCGCCTAGCTATTGGGATCGGCTCTGCGAAGCGAACGAGATCAAGCCGAAAGACGCTTGGCTTTCTCTTAGACAAGAAGATCGAACGTTCCCCATATTGGTGAAGCCGAGAAGCGCTCTCGTGCACATCGGAGTCTTGGGTGGACTCGCTGATGGCGCCCTGCTCCGCGACTCGGGTGGAGTGGCATGCAGACGCGGCGGAGCAAAGCGTCAAGTCGAATGCCCCACCTGCCGGATGATTCCTGCCGCCGTATCGCTATGCGGGCGACGGGCAGCTGGAGTCAAGGTCATGGTCACCCGGGTGCACGGGCTTATCTGCGTTCGCTATCGGATCTGGCGGTCGGGCAATAGTGATTTGGCTGACCTGCTTCAGCTCTCGGCGCTTCGAGCGATCGAAGGCAGGACCGAGAAACTCAACCAGGTGCAGTTCGCCAGTGAAGTGGCCGGACGTCAGCGCACACGGCAGGCGGTGTCGGCGTGACCGCGGTGCGGGCTTTGCCGGTGGCTGTGATTGCCTTCCCAGGCGAGACGATCGACAGTTACTGGCGAAGACTGTGCGCTGCGAACGAAATCGACGAGAAGGACCTATGGCTCAGCCTCCGTCGAGATGATCGAACGCTGCCGATCGCCGTCACGCCTCGCCAAAGCGCCGCGCAGGTCGCGGATCTCTCGGGTCATCGGTTTCGTTATGGTGAGAGCGACCAGGCCTGTGGGCATGGGGTCCGTAGTCAACGTGTCAGGTGTCGCCGGTGCCAGTTGTTACCGTCGGTGGTGTCTATGTGTCTTAGGTGCTCATCCGGAGAGAAAGTAAGCGTCGCGCGAACCACCGGCCCGATCTGCATCCGTCACCGAAGATGGCACGACAACTATCTCGACATCGATGTCAGCGGTTATCCGCGCCACCTCACGAGCCAACGTGCTCTGAACGGTTCGCTTCGATTGCGCGGAGTCAGCTATCAAAGTAGCGAGGGTCTCGTGGCCAGGTACATACTCGCCCGATATCGTTCTACGGGCCGTGGAATTGCCTGCAGCGCCCAGGTATCCCAATTGGATGACTTCCCGATCGTTGCGGAGATCATGGGTGCGCTTACCTGTCCGAGCGCACTGGACATGCTCACACAACGGAGAATGAGCCGTCTCTCGCGCGCGTCTGAAATCGAGCACATCGTCGCCACAACGCTTGGAGACGCGGTTTCTCGCGGAGGCGGCTCAACGAGCGATCGCGATGGTGGCGTCAGACGGGAGACCGGCCGAGGCCAAGCCAGCCCCGCATCCGAGTTCGCCATGGCCCTTGCCGCACGGATGCCGACGATCACCGCGAGGCTGCTTCGGCATCGCAATGCGCTGCTGGCGGGATGAAGTGAGAAGCCTCCCTTGCCCTGTGATTCCTCTGACTGGGGAGACCCCTGGAGGCTACGTGCGTCGACTCGCCGCCGCCAACGGCCTCGCCAGAGGATACTTGCTGACAACCGGCACTAGCCGACGACCATGGCTCCGGCGTGGAGAAGTCGTTGACCCGTGGTTTATTCGGCGGATTGAGGAGCTGGGCGGGCTGCCGCCTGGGTACTTCGCGCGCGAGCGAGCTCGCTTTCTCTTACCGCGTCGCTGCGGCCACCATGCCTGGCTCCTTGGCCCGTGTGAAAAGTGCAACGTGGTAGATAGGCCAAGGCGTGCCTGCCTGGTCTGCAGTGAAGGCGTGGCGACGGAAGTGATCACACCGGGTGGAGCATTCTGCGTGCGGCACAGTCGTTGGCACCAAGGAGCCGAAGATCTTCGATTGGTGGGTCGGCGTCCCTATCTCCGTGCTGAGCAACTGCTAACTGGTCATCTGTGGTGCCGCGGAGTCACAATGCATACGGGGGAGATGGCGCTTGCCATGCTTCTGCTTCGCGCCAGCGTCGCTTCGGCGAGCGACGAAAAGTCGCCTCCGACTAGTGAGTTGTACCCCGCAGCGATCCAACTCGTCTCCACCCTCACAGACGGCGGCACTTCCAGCCGTCTGGTCACACATCGGGCATCCAGGCACCTCCAGATTGAGGAACTTATCGGGCTGACGGTCAGTGCGAGCTCCGGCCTTGGCTCCAGCACGCCAGCGCTTGAGCAGCGCGCCCGGCAGTCGGTCCTGCGTCACCGAAATGCTCTACGTAAGGTGACAGCAATGCACCCGGCGGCCGGCGCCGAGTGCCCGCGCTGGCTGTTCGTCGAACGGATCGTCGAAGTGTCATACCGGCACGCCGCGCCGCTAGTGCGCCACACGCTCCAGACGTCGATTGGGGACGATCCTTCGTGGGTGGCCCCGCGTCCGGATCCGGAGCCCCGCACGAGATAGAGCACACTGCCGGAAGGCTCCAGGTCGAGTTGCTGATGCAACGATTGTCGCCTTAAATCGAGAGCGAACACCGATTCCACCGGCGCAGGGGGGGTGCTGCCGCATCGCGGGCGTATCGCGCTGCGACTTCGACTACCGGCTCCGCAGATCGGGGAATCCTTCAGGAATCAAGTCGTGCAACGAAGTTCCGAGTACCTGCGAGAGAGTGATGATCGTTCGTAGCGTCGGGTTCGCTGGAAACCCTGGGCGAGACTCGCCCTTCTCATATTTCTGGTACGTATACCGAGTGAGTCCGGAACGGTAAGCGACGTCTTCCTGGCTAAGCCCGGCGCGCTCACGCGCAGAACGAAGTGAGGTAGCGAGGCGCTGGGAGTAGGCGCTCCACTCCACTTCAATCTCTTCGTTCCGACGGGGCACTCACCCAGCGTCTTGAATCGCAAGAGGTCGTACGGCCTAATCGGTATGGCATAATTCGGAAGGCCATACGAAACAATCTCGTTCTCGTCGGATCTCTCCGCTGTTCCCTGCACGTGTGCTGCCCATCCCGATGACAGGCGGTCGCGTCACGGGGCGGGCCCGCGCCGGCGACCGCGATTGTGATGGTTGAGATGTCTGAGTCGTACCCGATCTGGTGGCAGGGGATCGAATCTCCGCCACCCGCCGAGTGGGCCTACGTGTTTGAGGGCTTCACAGGCGAAGATACCGCCGACCAATGGGCGTTGGCAGCAGCGATCTTCATCGCCCAGACCCGGCGGCGTACCTCGACGGGCCCGACGTTCGCTGAGCTCTTCACCCACTTGCTCCCGGACACTGATGGCTTACCCGCCCCTCTGCCTCGGAGTCTCGAGTTCATTGAGCGACGCCGGGCTGTGGCGGGATTTCGTGGCCACGCCTCGATCGAATGGCGGCGGCGAGGAATGATCAGCTTCGATCACGGCGTCATGCGAAGTCTGAGGGTGGGGCGAGAATTCCGTGAACGCTCGAGAAGACGGCAGCGGGCCCGCGTAGATGTCCGGCATCTCAGCAGGAGCGAAGGTGAATCGGTGCTGACGACGAGATCCGCGATTGAATCGAGCGACTAGCGTGCGAATTGGTCGGGGAGTGGCCCACGAAGCGGCATCCACCGCGGGCCTCTCCCCGCGCAGAGGTCACCGTGTGGGTGTGCTGGCGAGGCGAGTCGACAGACTATGTAGGAAGTTGTCCGAGCTGTTCACGATGAGCCGCGTGGCGAGGGGGCGGGCTGTGCGCTGCCAGGCGGCCTCGCGATACGCCGTAAAGAACGCGTCCAGAGATGTCCCGGGGAACGGATCCACCCACCATTCATCGATGCTTGCGCTGCCGATGCCGTTGAGCCAGGCGTTGATGTCTTGATCCCGCATGCTGCAGCCGATCCAGATCCACGGGACAGTGCCCGTCCCCGCGCTGACCACGATGTTTAGTGCGTCGCGGACGGCGTCTTCCAGTCCGGCGGCGGTGGTATCGATGCTGGCAACGAGCGACGAGGGGTCCTCGATGGAGCCGTGAAGTTTGAAGATCGGCGGTCGAATGGACAGATCACCGTTGGCGTACTTGCGGATGTCGTCCTGGGCAGCCGCGAAGTCGTCCGGTGTGCTGAGGACTTGCACGACATCATCGAGGCCGGTCTCGATGAGTTGATCGAAGTTCACCGTCATCACAAATATCGGTCGCGTGCGTGTCCGGAGGAGCTCACGCAGCGCGGTGTGCCCCCGTGTCTTCCTCTGGAGTGCCTGCTCACACTCGTCGGCGATCGTTTGCACGATCTTGGTGGTGTCGCGGGGTTGATCGCCGAGGCGATGGAAGGTTTCCCGCAGAACGCGTTCGAGGGTGAGTGTGCGAACGAACTTGGCGCGGTCCTCACGCTCCTCGCCGATAAAGCGATCCATTGCGTGCACGTACTCGAAGAACTTGTCGCCGAGGTCCTGACTCTCGACGGTCGGGCCGAGAAGGTCTTGCAGCGCGATGTCGCGGTATTTGTCCCCGAGACTGATCTGGGCGCTCGCAGACGCACCGGCACCGAGAAACAAGACGATGGGTCCTGTGTGAGACTCCAGCGTGTGAAGCGCTGATTCCTCATGCCAGGGCGTTCTGCGCAGCACGCGATCTTCCCGGATGACGTAGTCGGTCCACGCGCGGCGGTGGAAGTCGATGGCAGGGTCGAGGGGGCCGCTGAAGATCGGAATGATCGAGCGCTTCCCTTGGAGGTTGAGGGACTCCGGCGGGACCGTGAGTAGGCGCCAGAGAAGTTCTCGTCGATCGGCGTCTGCATCCTCTGTCCCCGCCACGATGAGGGTGAGCGCGGAGCTGTCGAGTGCGCTACTCGCGATGACCGCGGCTGCCCGCAGCACCGTCTGCAGTGACGCGGAATTCGCGGCGTCCGGTCGACCTTCAATGTGGGCGGTGATGTGCCCGCCGGTTTCGGCGAATTGCAGGGGGCCGGGCAGTGCGTGCGTGATTCCTGACACGACTCCCTTGAGCACTTCGGCCCGATGCGCGTTTAGCGGGGCGGGTGGTGCCACCCAGTCATCATCGGTCGCGCCAAGGTCGTATAACTGTCCGTCGTAGCGTTCGCTGGCGTTCTTGAGGAGCGGGATCTCGGCGGACGCATCGTGGTGGATGCAGGTGATGAGGTGAGCTTCGTCGGCGGCTGCTTGGTGGTCTTTGAGGAGCTGGAGCAGCAGTCCGAGCGTGGGCCAATGATCCACGGCTACATTCCCCCGTGGGTGAGGGAGGCGAGGACCATGCGCGTGTTCGCGGCGCGCTCATAAGACCCGCTGACGACGGCGATGAGGCCGCGATGCTGGTGGTATCCCTCGACGAGGGCTCGCAATCCGCGTGCGACCATGAGGGCCGGGTAGCGGTCCAGGCGTGCGGTCAGGTCATGAAGCAGGTGTTCTTCTCTCTCGGGGCGCACGTATACGCGGGATCCGCTGCCGCTGCCGGTGTCGTTGAGCCGGGCGAGGTCGCGCGAGAGCACTCGAGTGGCCTGGGTGAACACCCAATGGCTTTGCAACGGGGCAGGGGTCGGGCGTTTCCCGCCAAGGGTAGAGCTGAAGTCACCGAGAAGTCGCAAGACGGCCTCTTGATACTCGGTCGCCTGCGCGTCCACATCGGGGAGATAGAACCCTCGATCGGGGGTGGTGGACCCGTTGACGAGGACGAGAATCGCAGCGGCAATCGGGGCGGGGCTGAGAGAGCCAGCCACCTGTTTCATTGCCCAGGCTTCGTACCAGCTGCTGCGTGTACTGGCGGCCAGAGCGAGTGCCCGGACTTGTTCGTCCGGACCGATGACGTGGTCTTCCGTGCGGCGCAATCGAAGCAGAACGTCCAGAAGGATCCGACCTTCGGGAGTGATGAGCTGCCTCCCATCGGCAGACAGAGCGACTTCGGAGGGGAGGTCCATCTGGAGGGCGTCGTCTGGCAGCTCGGCGAACGTCGTGCGTAGCTTCGCCGCGCTGGCCCCGTGCGCGTAGATCGTCTTCAGCGTGTTCAGGTCGCCGAGAAGCGACTGTGGGCCCTGCCCGGCATAGGCCCTCCAACAGGAGGTCAGCGAGTCCACCCATTCCTGCAGTCCCGTCGGCGTGAAGCCCAACGGGGCGCCGAAGAGCGTGTTCGTGGTCATTCGTCGAACTCTTCCGTGAAGTAGCCGTGCGCGCTGATGCTGGCTGCGCGGGCAGCGTATCGCTCCTTGAGCGGGCCGGTCACGTCGTCGAGTTGAGCGCCGTAGTCGACCTGCAGCGGGAGCACGATCACAACTTGGTCGGAGAGCGCCGCGAGTTGGTCGCGTTTGAGGAGTTCTGCGAGCGGGTGTCGTCGGTCGGCCGCAACGAACGCGCCGAACTCGTCGAGAAAGACGATCCGGTCGCCAGCTTCTTGATCGGCGAGCTGACGCAGACGCGCACGAATGAACCCGAGCGCCTGCTGGCCGGAGGAGAACGTGGACAGGGGCTTCTCTTGACGGGCTCCCGAGAGGCTGCTCCAGGTGATCGTTTTGCGTTGCAGGTCGACGGACAGCGCCTCGCCACCGTCGAAGAGCGCGTCGCGGATCGCTGGTTCTGCGAAATCTGCGAGGGCATCTTGCTCCACGACGGCCTCGATGGCGCGTCGGTGGGCTGAGGCCACTTTGTCGGTGGAGGCGGCGAACTCAAGGGCGGCAACTTCCGTCACCAGTTGGTCCAGGCGTTCCGCGAACACGTGCGCACGCTCTGCGGCCGTGAGCCACCATGCCGGATTGTCGACGGGATCGCCGGGTGTGCTCTCATCGCCGGGTGTGCGGAGCCACGCCAGCGACGGCTCAGAGGCGACGGCTAACTGCATCTCGCGTCGGCGAAGTTGACGGCTGGCCTGCCGACGTTCCACCTCAGACAGCTCTGCGATGGCCTGATCGATCTGCTCGTCCAGGTGGCTCAGCTCGGCGGTGAGGTCCATGGTTCGAGGGTGCAGCTCCGCAGCATCCTCGAGGTCCTCGCCGGAGAGGATCTCGGCGAGTTCGGCCTGCGCCGCATCGGCTCCGTCCTTCGTGACTCCGCGTGCCTGGAGGCGTCCGATGATCTGTGTTGCGGAGAGCGCCTGAGATTCGGCGGTGTCCCGGCGACTCATGGCATCCGCAAGCCGCGCCCGAAGATCGTCCTGTTCGGGTGTGTCCTCGCGCAGTTGGGCGACGTGTTGCTCCTCCTCGTCGTGGGTCGCGACGAACGCCTCCTGTTCGCGCAGCAAAGTGGCGGCCTCCTCAAGGAGAGACGCTAGGTCTTGTGCGACGTCGACATCCTCCGGTGTCATCGCGGTCGTCGAGGCGGGATCAGTGAGGGCACGTGCGAGCTCCTCGACGGTCACCTCGGCACCGTTTAGGACCACGACCGAGAACTGCGCCAGCCCTGCCTCCATAGCAAGGTCCAAGGCGACGGACAGTTCGTTGTGCAGGCGACGCTGGGCGTCCGACATTTGGCTTTGTCGATGCCGCCATTCCAGTTGCCGGTATTTGGTGCGGGCCTGTTCGGCCATTTGCGACACGAGGGCGGAATCAAGAGTCCCGTTCTCGTTCGTCAGAGAGAGGTCGTGGGCTGCGAGCTGTTGAGAGAGGGTGTGCAGCCGGGCCAGCCGGGTGTTGCGTTTGCGGATGAGGGCGTTGAGCTTACGTTCTGCGCTCGCGAGGAGACGTTGTGCTTTGTCCCCGGAGTCCAACTCGGCGAGAATGCCTTCGATGAGGACATCGAGTTCTTCAGCTTCTGCCCGTGCTCGTTCTGCGGTTGCGATGGAGTCGGCAAGAGTCCGCGCATGCTCTTGAAAGTCGGAGTCCTGGAGCATCGCATGCAGGGCGAGGCCTCGGTGCAGCGTGGTGAGTCGCCGACGGATTTCGATGGCCTGTGCCCGGCCCCGGTCCCGGGACGTGGAGAGCATGGCGACGAGGTTCTGTTCGGATTCGTCGTGCTGAGGGCTGATGTACTCGAGGCGGTCCGCGAGCTCACCGACTTCCTCTCGCGTCGCCGTGAGACCCTTCAGCCGCGAGTGGACGACCGACAGGGAGGTTTCATACCCGGTGATGCGGCCTTTCAGAGTGTCGATCAACCGTTCGGTCCCTGAGAGGTGATGGATAGTCACGAGTGTCGCGAGTTCCGATGCGGGGCGAGGTTCCCCATTAACGGTCAAGTTGCCCAGAAGATTGCCGATCTCGGCGTAGGGCTGCTCGGGCCACGTGCTCGGGGTTAGCGTGAGGCTGGCGGTGAGGTCGCCTGCGAGACCGGCGAACGTGACGGTCGCACCATCGGGGAGAAGCGTCCGAAGGGAATCCCATGCGGCGGGGTCGTCGGCGTAGGGCTGCTGGCCGGCGGCGAGACTGAGAAGCTTGATGGTTGCGGTCTTGCCGATGCCGTTACGTCCCTCAAGGCGGCAGGGACGATGCGCGGGGATCTTGTCGATAAGCTTCAGCCCTCCACGGGGCTCCGCGGAGATAGTGACCTCAATCGACATGGTTCAGCCTTGCGAGCGCCGCCACAACGTTGTAGTCGTTATCGGCGAGAGCGGAGAGCATGGTTGCCAGGGACGCGGACGTGGTGTCCGAGCCCTCCGCCAGACTCGTCAACAGCCTCGTCACCTTTTCTGCGTCGCCATCCATGCACTCACACTATCGACGGGGCGACCAGGGTCGCACCGCGGTGATGGCGTGCGCACCGCGGTGCGACCTATGATGAGGGGGTGACCTTGATTGAAGCACGTGTAGCCCCCGGGGTGGGGGTGTCGAACGGCACCAGCTCGAAAGCCGCATTCGATCGGTGGTTTCGTTACCCGGCCGGTCTCTCGCAGGATGCCCTGACACGCTTGTTTGACTCGCGTCGTAATCCGACGCAGGGAACGGTGGTGGATCCGTTCTGTGGCGCAGCCACGGTGGGAACCCGTGCGGCGCGGCATGGATGGGGCTTCGTGGGTGTGGAGGCGCATCCTGAGGTCGCGGAACTGGGCAGGGTGAAACTCGCTGCACCGCCGGACCTGGATGAGTTAGGCGCCCTCGGCGACCGCATCGCGCAGGCGAAAACACTGCCGGTGAGCATCGACGCTGAACACGACCTTGTCCGTCGGTGTTTCACCCCGGAGGCATTGACCGTTCTTGTCGCATTGCGCACGGCGATCATCGAGGTCGATGATCCCACTCAGAAGTACTTGAAGTGGGCGCTTCTTGCGACGCTTCGTGACGTCGCAAACGTGAAGGTGGGGTGGCCGTACCTCCGTCCCGGGCTGAGTCGCACTCCTCCTCATCTGGATGTCGCGCACCGGTTTCGTGTGCGACTGGGATGGATGATCGCGGACCTGGCGGGACGACACACAACGCCGGAGGCGCGTGTTCTCCAAGGAGACTCGGGGGATGCGCAAACCTGGGCGCCGATGCGGGCCGCTGGGGTGACGGGGACGGTGGCGCTGACAAGCCCGCCTTACTTGAACAACTTCGACTATGCGGACGCCACTCGGCTGGAGATGTTCTTTTGGGGGCGCAACGCGAGCTGGGCGGACATGGTCGCTGACGTGCGCGCGGAGATGATCATCGCGACGACGCAGCAGACAACGGTAGGTGCGGCGGCGGCGGCACTGTCTGGTCTGTCGGAGCTGCCGACGACGGAGTCGATGGTCTCTGATCTGGTGACACGTCTCGCTCACGAGCGCAGCACGCGTCGCGCGGGGAAGGCGTATGATCGCGTGCTCCCGTCCTACACGCAAGGCATCGTCAACGTGTTGACGCAGTTGCGCGCGCACCTCGAACCCGGGTCATGGACAGGGTGGGTGGTCGGAGATAGTGCGCCCTACGGCGTGTATGTCGATACGCCCAAGCTCATTGAGACGGCGGCGACAGAGTTGGGCTATTTCGCGGCCGAATCGGAGGTGTTGCGCACTCGCGGCATGCGGTGGCGGACGAACGGCACCCGGCATCAGGTCGCGCTTGATGAGCGACTTCTGTGGATTCGCACGCCTATCGACTAGGCCCAGCCCGCGGTGTCGCGAGTTGGTAGGTCAGGGGTTTCGAGCGAGCGCGAGTTTGTTGGCGAAGTGTGCTGACTTAGCCGCCCATTACAAGACAACCGAGTAAAGGTCGTGAGCCATTTCGCCACTGATCGGGTTTTGCGGGGCACGTGTGCGGAGGGTCTCGGCGTGAAGGGTCAGGGGCTCCGCGTCTGGCGGGCTAAACAAGTCGGTCGTTGCCGGGAGAGGGAGATCCTTCCGGATCGCCCCGGGAAAGTACACGGCCGCGGCTATGTGCTTGGCTGTTCGATTCGATTGCCATCCCCATGACCCTGCGCTCACCCATCCTCGTTGACGTGCCGGGCGCGAGGTACGGGAGCGCACGACGTCGATCGCTCGACTATCGAACTCTCCTGAGCGGAGGATGTAGATGACGCTTTCGTTGTCGGGGTCCACCGGCGTGGTTGTGAAGTCGGATCCGCTGGCGGCTCCGAGGCGCGTGAGCGCGAACCAGAGGGCAATGCCTAGGTGATCCGTGAGGTCGAGCGCATTAGTGGCGAGGCCGTAGTGTTGCGCGAACGCGACCTTGCGCTGGTCTCCGAGGAACGAGCTCCATGTTGCTCTCAGATCGGGCGTCTGAGGTGCGTTCATCAATTCGACGAGTGAGCCGAACGCCATTCTCGTGCTGGCTGACGGTGTGCGTCGAGAGGCGCTAGGAAGCAGTGAGGGTTCAATAACGTCGCTGCGTCCGTACAGTCTCTCGAGAGTCTCGGTGTTGCGGGCGAGGGTGTACTCGCGGGTTTGCCCTCGGAACAGAACGGTGGTTCCCGGCGGGCTCCCTTTCTCGAGGTCGCGCGCAATAAGTGTGCTGAGCGCCAAGACTTCGCGAGCGGAGGTTGCGCGGTAGCGCGGGATCTCACGGAAAGGCACGGACAGCACGCCATGCGGGGCGGGGACTGTTCTGCGCGGACGGTAGGGAGCCTTGTTGTCGCGCCAGAAATCGTTGCTGAAAACGTGGCCGTAGAAGGGATCGACGTGTGCACCTCGCTCGCGGGCGGGCAGCGTCACGAATGCCATCGGATTGAGGGTGGGCTCGGGATTCTTCTCCCAGGGTAGGTCTTCCACGTCGGCGACCGGCTCGAGATCGAGTGTCGAAGGGACATCGGATTTCGAGGCGCCGACGGCTTTGAGCGCATCGGCTCCGAATGGCATCAGCGGTAGGCCCCATTCGCGCAGTACGAACAGCTCAATCACGGTGAGTACGTCGTCGGGGAGCCTGTTCTGCCAGTACGTATTCAGGCCGAGGTCCACAGCATGCTGCCAGGTGTCGAAGATGCCTCTGACGAAGGAGCTGAAGACTGCGAGGGGCTGTATGAGTAGGTCAATGAGGATGTCAGGACCTGCGACGGTGACCCAGGAGCCGGAGTTAGCGCGGAGCGGCACCGGTGCTTCTCCGTAGACCTCTAAACGGAGGGCCGACAAAGCAGAAGCGATTTCGACGGCGTCGTCGGGGCTGAGCTCGGAGAGGCCCAGGATCCACGCAAGATGATTAACGTCTAGCGTCATCGACTCGAGGGCACGGCGGAGCTCCCCTGCGAGGGCGACCCGCACGTTCGCGGGTGCGCTTTCGCCGACGTCCAGGTATAAGGCATTTCGAAGATCAGCGGCGCGGGGATTGGCCTGTATCCGCGTGCCCGCGCTGAGGATTGCTTCCGCGCTGAGGTTGCGCCCCAACAATTCCTGGATCTGCGGGACGGAATCAGTCATTGACGAATCATCTCATCGCCGGGCAGATGCGCATGAGTTGATTGCGTCAGGAGCCCCTTTGTGGGGCGGCTCGGCACCTGAAACGCCCTCCCAGCGCGGACGCGATGGGGGCTTCAGCGGGTCGGGACGACGATAACGTGCTTACCGGGCTGGTGGCGGGTTTCGAGAACGCGGTGCGCGTCGGTGACCTTCTCAAGGCCCTCGTGCACTCCGGCGATGACGGGGTCGAATGTGCCGGCCTTAATCGCCTTCAGGTAGGTGTCGAGGGCGTTGGTGGAAAGGTCAGTGGCTTCTCCGGCGTAGCTGGTGAGGCGGACGCCGGTGGGGATCGTGAACGGGTCGAAGTCGGGGATGGTCCAGTTACCGCCGAGTGCTCCGACGAAGCAAACGACACCGCCGGGGCGGATCGCGGACAGGACAGCGGGGAGGGCTGTTGCGCCGACGAGCTCCAGCGCCGCGTCAATGCCGTCGGGCGCGATTGCGCGGATCGCGTCGGTGAGGGTGTCGTCATCGACGAGCACATGGTCGGCACCGACGGAGGTGAGGAGGTCTGCCCGGTGGGGGTTGCGGGTAGTGGCGAGAACAGTTGCGCCGAGCTGGTGGGCGATCGCGACCGCGGTGAGCCCGACGGTCGAGGTCGCGCCGTGGATGAGGACGCTCTGCCCTGCCTGCAGCCTCAGCCCCGTGGTGAGTGATCCGTGGGCGGTTTGCAGCATTTCAGGGAGGCCGCCGATGACGTCCCACCCGAGGTCCGTGTCGAACGGAATAACGTTCGCCGCATCGACGACGGTGTATTCGGCGTAGCTGCCATCGATGGTGCGGCCGAGCCCGCCCATCATCGTGGCGACCTTCTGACCGACGGGGAGGTCGACGCCGTCACCGACGGCATCCACGACGCCGACAGCTTCGATACCGAGGATGCGGGGGAAGGTAAAGTCGGAGTCGGACTCGCCTTGGCGGCTGGTGACCTCGGATTCGTTGACGCCGAACGCCCTCACCTGAATGCGCACCCAGCCCGGGCGGACCTCGGGGAGAGGGACGTCGGTGACGGCGAGACCGTCGAGGTCGACGGGGCCGGTGAGGCGGATTGCGCGCATGGTGTCAGACATGAGATTGCTCCTTCGTGCGAACGGGGTGATCGGTCGCGGGGATGGCAACCAGGGCCTCGAATGACCGACGAACTGTGGCCTCGTCGAGGGGGGTGTCGGGGTGGGCGAGGCGGTGGCTCCACCACCCCCATAGCAGTGCGTTGATGGTGAGCGCGGTGCTGTCCGACATATGGCCGTGGGTCATCGCCAAGGCGTCATCCTCGACGGCTTGCAGGACCGCCGCCACGTCGGGGTGGCGGATGCCGTAGTGCCGGATCTCCGCATACAGGCGGATGTCGTCGAGTGTGGGACTCGTCGGACCGACGGTCGCGTCAACGAGCGCGTCGACGATATCGGCCGGTGTCCGGGCGTCGCGGAGTGGGGTGTCGTAGCGGGGTCCGAGGTGGCTGCGGGTCGAGTCGAACGCATCGACGATGAGGCCTTCGAGGGTGGGGAAGTAATACGTCATCGACCCCAGCGGAACCCCGGCGTGCGTCGCGATACCCCGATATGACGCGCCGGCCACGCCGTCAGCGGCGATCACCTCGAGCGTGGCCTGCAGGATACGTGCCCTCCGGCCCGGGTCGTTTGGCTTCCCTCGTCGCACAACTTCTCCAATGTCAGACCAAGTGCGTACAGTGGTACGTAATTACTTAAATCTAACTCACCTCGAAGGAGTTCGCATGGACGGCAACGAACTGCAGGCGCGCGCTCGAGATCGAGTGCAGGAACTTCCCGGTGCCCGTCTCGAGCACCCGTTCGGGCCAGGGTGGGAGGTCTTCAAGGTGGTCGACAAGGTCTTCATGCTGATGACCGATACCACCGGTGCACCGATCGTGATCCTCAAAGCCGACCCGGAAGAGAGCAAGGCGCTGCAGGACGAGCACGAGGACATCACCCCCGGCTACCACATGAACAAGAAGCACTGGATCACCCTGAACCCCTCGGGCGACCTCTCCCCGTCGCTGGTCGAGGATCTGGTCACCGAGTCGTATCTGCGAGTTCTTGAGAACGTTCCGCGCGCCAAGCGGCCGGTCGACCCCGCCACGTTCGGGCAGGGCGGCAAATGACGCTGACCGGGGAACGGCTGCAGCAGATCGCCCGCGACACCGCGGCGTCTCTCCCCGAAGTGTCACACGGGCACCCGTTCACCCCGCACCTGGACGTGTGGAAAGCGGGCGAGAAGGTGTTCCTGATCGTCACCGACGATGACCCCGACTTGCAGATCATCACGGTGAAAGCCGACCCGGATCACGGTGACGCGCTGCGCCGCGACCACGACTCGATCACCGTGGGGCATTACCTCGACAAGAAGCACTGGATCTCCATCGGCCCCGGCCGGGGCATCACGGCGGAGCTCATCGAGAACCTTGTCCACACCTCGTACGAGCTTGCAGACGCGCACCACCCGGAGCCATCGTGACCGACGCTCCGTCCCTATTCGACGTGGATGACGAGTCGCGCCCGTTGGCTGACCGGCTTCGGCCTCGAACTCTCGCCGATGTCGTCGGACAGGATCACCTCCTAGCCGCGGACGCACCAATCGGGCGAATGGTCACCGGGCAGCGTCTGGTCTCGATGGTGTTGTGGGGGCCGCCCGGCTGCGGGAAGACGACCATCGCCCGGCTCCTCGCCGAACAGACCGATCTTGCGTTCGCGCCGCTCTCGGCGACCTTCTCTGGAGTCGCGGATCTGCGGAAGGTGTTCCAGGCGGCGACGCAGCGGCGGGAGATCGGACAGGGCACGCTGCTGTTCGTGGATGAGATCCACCGATTCAACCGCGCACAACAGGACTCGTTCCTGCCGTATGTCGAAGACGGCACCATTGTTCTCGTCGGTGCGACGACGGAGAACCCGAGCTTCGAACTCAACGGCGCTCTGTTGTCCCGAAGTCAGGTGTTCGTCCTGAAGCGCCTCGACGACGCCGCACTCGACACCCTCATCAACCGCGCCGAAGACCTCGCCGGCACGCCCCTCCCGCTCGACCCCGATGCGCGCCAGGCGCTGATCGCGATGGCCGACGGCGACGGCCGGTATCTGCTGAACATGATCGAGCAAGTCCAGACTCTCCCCAGTCCCGTCGACACCACCGCTCTCGCGGCTGCCGTGCAGAAGCGCGCACCGCTCTACGACAAGTCGCAAGAGGGGCACTACAACCTCATCTCCGCGCTCCACAAATCCATGCGCGGCTCCGACCCAGACGCCGCCCTTTACTGGCTGTCACGGATGCTGCTCGGCGGTGAAGACCCCCTGTTCATCGCGCGCCGGATCACCCGGTTCGCGAACGAAGACATCGGCATGGCCGACCCGAACGCCGTGCAGCAGGCTCTCGCAGCATGGGACGTGTACGAACGCCTCGGGTCCCCAGAGGGAGAGATCGCGATCGCCCAGGCCGTGCTGTATCTCTCCACCGCGCCGAAGTCGATCGGCGTGTACCGGAGCTTCAACAAGGCGTGGGCCGCCGCGAAACGCACCGGCTCCCTGATGCCCCCCGCCCACATCCTCAACGCACCCACCCGGCTGATGAAGAACCTCGGCTACGGCCAGGGATACCAGTACGACCCGGACACCGACACCGGGTTCTCCGGCGCGAACTACTTCCCCGACGGCCTGCCCCGGGAGACGTTCTACGAACCAACCACCAACGGGTACGAACGCGCCATCGACGAACGCCTCCGCCACTGGGCGCACCTCCGATCAAACCTCGCGGCCACCAGCGACGCGGACACCAATCCCACCGATACCTCTCATCGAAAGGACTCATCCAATGACTGACACCACCCAGACCCACCCGGTTCGCTCCTGGCTCGGCATCCCCTACGCGACCGCCGAACGATTCCGCAAACCGCAGCTGCTGCCGTTCAACCCCGACCTGCCCTACGACCAGAAGGCCCCCGCCCCCTTGCAAGCTGGCGACACCAGCTGGCTAGAGGCCGACAACGGATTCAGCGAGGACTGCCTGAACCTCAACGTGTGGGCTCCCGAAGACGCCGGCGACGAGCCGCTCCCGGTGATCGTGTACATCTTCGGCGGCGGATGGATGCTCGGCTCCAACACCCAAACCACCTCCAACGCCTCCGGACTTGCCGCCACTGGACGGGCGATCGGCGTCTCCATCAACTACCGTCTCGGCGCATTCGGAGCGCTCAGCCTGTCGCAGTACGGCGGCGCACTCGCGGAGGCGTCCAACCTCTGCCTCCAGGACATCATCACCGCGCTGCAATGGGTCCAGCAGAACATCCGCCGATTCGGCGGCGACCCGAACAACGTCACAGTCACAGGGCACAGTGCCGGCGCGTACTCTGCTCTGAGCCTGCTCGGCGCACCATCCGCCGACGGTCTCTACCATCACCTGGCCGCGTTCTCGGGGATGCCCGCCCGACAGGTGCCAGCCTGGGGTGCGGAGGAGCGCGCCCATGCCGTCCTCACCGCCCTCGGACTGGTGGACGACCCCGAACAACTCCTCAACGTCGACGCATACGAGCTCGCAGAAGCGATGGCGAAGACACAATCGGCCGACCCCGGAGCCGCACACGGCGTCGACAACGAAGTGATTGCAATCGTCGACGACCGCGACCAGCCGAACGGCGTCCTCGCCGACCTTCCCATGAATGTCCTCGAGTCCGGCCAGCATAAGGACATCGACATCCTCTTCAGCAGCACCACCGCCGAGACCGACTGGTGGGTGCTGCACCGCACCGCCGACTTCGACCCGGGCAGCATCGACGCCCTCGTGAAGCAGTTCGCACACAGCAACCGCATCACCCTCACCCGCGCCCGCCAGATCATCTCCGCATTCGACGTCGACGGGCGCACCCCCGTCCAAGTACGCGGTGACCTGCTCACCAACTTCTCCTTCACCCTGCCCCAAGCCCGAGGGGCACTCGCGCACGCTGCGGCCGGCGGAAACGCGCACCTGCTCTGCGTCGGGCCTGTCAACGACGAACCAGCCGTGCACGGGACGGAGATGTACGGGATCGTCGGACAGACGAAGCCCGGCGCCAGCGACGAACAGATCACCCGCGACAACTTCGTCCGCGACGCCGTTCTGACACTCGCCGAAGGCAAGACAGACGAGCTGTGGAACAAGGTAACGACCGAACCGATCACGAAGGGCATCGGCAACCCGCCGTACGACCCCACCACCCACGCTGCCCAGATGCTTGACACGTTCGCCGGCATACATCGTCCTTGAGTCGGGGAAATCCCCCTGACGCTGTTGATCTAGTCGGCGAGAACCGCGGGCTTGAGGAGTGCGAAGGCCTCGTCCAGCAGTGCGCCGTTGCCGACGGCTCCGTTGCGGTGGACCCATTCGGCTGAGGTGACGTCGAGACAGTTGAGGGCGGCGAGCGTGATCGCGCGAGCGCGGTATCCGCGGTCGTCCTCGG
Organism: Microbacterium sp. ISL-59; assembly: GCF_018613945.1. Classification (NCBI taxonomy): domain Bacteria; kingdom Bacillati; phylum Actinomycetota; class Actinomycetes; order Micrococcales; family Microbacteriaceae; genus Microbacterium; species Microbacterium sp. ISL-59. The sequence continues at coordinate 438,185 of NZ_JAGGPG010000002.1, read as the reverse complement.
TTCCGGTGAGGGTGTCCTCGACGATGGGGACGAGTACCAACATCCACGCCAGGTGCTTCTCGGTGTTTCGCGCACGGAGTGTCGGGGTGCTGATCATCACCCGGGTCGCACGTAACGTTCCCACGGGGTCTGCCTCTGTGATCCTGACGATGGAGTCGAAGGATGCACGCAGCGCGTCCCAGAGCGGCATTGTCTCGACGTGCTCGGCAAGCGCGGCGCGGACGGGCTCGCCGTGGATCATCGGGTCGCCGAGCACGACGTCTTCTTTTGCGGCGAAGTAGCGGAAGAAGCTGCGGGGCGAGATGTCGACGGCGGCGGCGATCTGGTCGACCGTCGTCTCCTCGAAGCCCTGCTCGTCGAACATGATGAGCGCCGCCTCGGCGATCTGCTCGCGCACGGCGTGACGCGTTCGTTCGCGCAAGCTCGGTCGTCGGCTTTCGCTCATGAAATCAGCATACAGCGAACTTTGTGGCAGGCACTGACAACTTAGGCGTATAGTGCTCAACGACGCCGATGAATCAGCGGCTCACTCTTCCCACACCTCACCGAAAGGCACACCATGCAGAAGCGAACACTCGGCCAGCAGGGTCTGAGCACCTCAGCCATCGGCTACGGAGCGATGGGCACCAAGATGGCGTACGGCCCGAGTGACGACACCGAGTCGATCGCCGCGATCCGCCGCGCGCACGAACTCGGCGTCACCCACTTCGACACCGCCGAGCTCTACGGCTGGGGCGAAGGCGAGAAACTTCTGGGCACCGCGCTCGCCCCGATCCGCAACGACGTCACCATCGCCACGAAATTCGGCTTCACCCCCGAATATGGCACGAACTCCGCTCCCGCCCACATCCGCGAGGTCGTCGACGCGAGCCTCCGCAACCTCGGCGTCGACCACATCGATGTGCTGTACCAGCACATCGATGACCCGAACGTGCCGATCGAAGACGTCGTCGGCGTGATGAAGGAGTACGTCGAGGCGGGCAAGGTCTCGTACCTCGGACTGTCCAACACCACCCCCGACAACATCCGTCGGGCTCACGTTGTGCACCCCATCAGCGTGCTGCAGACCGAGTACTCCCTCTTCGCCCGGGAGTCCGAGGAGGTACTGCCGGTGCTGGAGGAACTTGGCATCGGTCTCGTAGCCTACTCGCCGCTCGCCCGGGGATTCCTCACCGGCGCAGCCAAACCCCGCACCGAGTACGCCGCCGACGACGCGCGACAGATGACCCCGTGGTGGGCTCCCGGTAACTTCGAGGCCAACCAGGCCGCGATCGCCGAACTCACCGCGCTGGCCGAGAGTAAGAACGCCACCATCTCGCAGCTCGCCCTGGCCTGGCTGCTCGCGCAGCGGGACTTCATCGTCCCCATCCCTGGATCGCGCAGCGCGACCAGGGTGGCGGAGAACACGGCCGCCTCGGAGCTGGCGCTGACCGCTGACGACCTGGCCCGCATCCAGGCGATTGTTCCCGACGGAGGCATCGGCGGTCGACTCGGATTCTGACCTGCCCTAAACCCAGTATCGGTTGCGGGATGCCCGCCAGACACGGGCATCCCGCACCGAGTTCGGCAAGCAGAGCTTGCCCGGCCACTTCCACCGTAAACGATCGTTTTCGGCTGGCCGCGGCTGACCCAAAAGACGTCGCCGAGCGTGGGCGTCTTCTTTCAATCGCTTCCGTTCAGACTGTGGATAGTGTTAGCTGCGTGGACATAGTTCTCGTTCCCGGCCTCTGGCTCGATGCCTCCTGCTGGGATGCCGTCGCTTCCTCACTCACGGCCGCGGGCCATCAGGCGCATGCGATGACGCTCCCCGGCGTGGGCGTGCCTGCACCGCAATCATCGGGCATCGGCATGTCCGACTGGATCGATGCCGTGGTAAAGCAGATCGACGAGTGCGACGGCCACGTGGTTCTGGTGGGTCACTCCGCGGGCGGGAACGCGGTGTGGGGAGCGGCGGATGCCCGGACAGATCGCGTCGCACGGGTGATCTTCGTCGACACGGTCCCCTCTGCTGACGGTGCACCGTTTCCGTCGTTCACGCTGGTGGACGGCGTGATTCCATTCATCGGCTGGGATTCGTTCCCCGATGCGGAGGTGGCCGATCTGGATGCCGCGACCCGGGCGGCTGCTGTGACGCGCAGCGCGCCGTCGGGCGTGTCCGCCGGGGTAATCCGGCTCAGGAATCCCGCTCGGTCATCGATTCCCACAACGGTGCTGATGGGCAGCCTTGACCGTGCCGGACTCGAGGCCGAGATCGCCGAGGACGTCGTGCGCTTCGGTGCCGAGTACCGCGCGATCCAAGACATCGAGGTCCTCACGATCGGCTCCGGCCACTGGCCGCAGTTCTCCGTACCCGACCGTCTCGCCGAACTGATCATCGACGCGGTGAGTCGCTGAGACTCCGAGACCTGGGCCAACCGGAAGCGGTTGCCACACCGCAGTCCCGGGGATCGATACTGGCATCCGTTATAGGGCAACACGCTCGTTCCCAACCGAAAACGATCGTTTGCGGCAGCTTTACGAAGCGAGGCAGATTTTGCCTGCCGCAAAGGCTTACCGAAACGCGGATTCGGCGGACGTTTCTGGCGGGAGTTGCCGGCGGTGTCGGTGACGGAGGTGCGGGCATCGCTGACGTGTGTCCATGTCGGGGCGATCGCTTTCATGACGCCTCGGTGAACAACCGCGCCGCGGCTTGCGCTTCTATATCGAGGTGCGTCAATATAAAAGCATGTCGATACAAGAGGTTGAACTAGTCATCGTCGGGTCCGGCCCCGCGGGGTACACGGCGGCCGTCTACGCCGCGCGTGCTGGTCTCGCTCCGGTAGTGATTGCCGGTTCGGTGACTGCTGGCGGCGCACTGATGACGACGACAGAGGTCGAGAACTTCCCTGGCTTCGTCGACGGCGTGCAGGGACCCGAGCTCATGGAGGCCATGCGCGCGCAGGCCGAACGATTCGGCGCCCGTATCCTCCTCGACGACGCCGTCCGCGTCGACCTTGACGGCTCCATTAAGACGATCGAGACAGGCTCTGGTGAGACTTTCCTTGCCCGCGCGGTGATTCTGACGATGGGGTCCGCCTACCGCAAGCTCGGTATTCCCGATGAGGAGAGGCTCACCGGCCGCGGCGTCTCTTGGTGCGCCACCTGCGACGGGTTCTTCTTCCGCGACCAGGAGATCGTCGTCGTCGGCGGTGGGGACTCCGCGATGGAGGAGGCGTTGTTCCTGACCCGCTTCGCCTCGAAAGTCACCGTGGTGCACCGTCGTGGTGAGTTTCGGGCCTCGAAGATCATGGCGCAGCGGGTGCTTGACCATCCCAAGATCGAGGTCGTCTGGAACAGCGAGGTCGCGGGCCTCATCGGCGCGGAGAGGGTGGAGGCGGTCACACTGCGCGATACCGTCACCGACGCCGAGCGGCAGCTGCCGGCCACAGGAGTCTTCGTCGCGATCGGTCATGATCCGCGGTCCGAGATCGTCGCTGGCCTCGTCGACACGGATGCCGACGGCTACGTCCTCGTTGACCACCCCTCAACCCGCACCAACCTCGCGGGCGTCTTTGCTGCCGGCGATCTCGTCGACCACACCTACCGCCAGGCAATCACCGCCGCAGGGACCGGATGCGCCGCCGCACAAGACGCCCAGCACTACCTCGCGGCGCGTGACGAGGCCGCACCAGTATCAACGGAGACTGAGAAGGTCTTCGCATGAGCGTGCCCATCACTGTCACCGATGCCACTTTCCAGGCCGAGGTCATCGACTCCGAGATTCCCGTCGTTGTCGACATCTGGGCCACCTGGTGCGGCCCGTGCAAGCAGGTCGCGCCCATCCTGGACCAACTCGCCGTCGAATACGGCGGTCGCGTGAAGATCGTCAAGCTCGACGCCGACCAGAACCCTGAGACCGTCACCGCAGTCGGTGTCACCTCCATTCCCACACTCGGCTTCTATAGGGGAGGCGAACGGGTGGACATGCTCATCGGCGCCCACCCGAAGCCCGCCATCGCCGAGAAGATGGAGGCGCTTCTCGCATGAGCACCGCAACCGTACCCATTACCGCGCCGGCCACGCGCCGCCTGTCGACCCTCGACCGGTGGCTGCCGCTCTGGATCGGCCTGGCCATGGTCGGCGGCATCGTCATCGGCCGCTTCATCCCCGGCGTCTCCGGCCTCCTGGCCAGCCTCGAGGTCGGTGGAATCTCGATCCCGATCGCCCTCGGCCTATTGGTGATGATGTACCCGGTCCTCGCCAAGGTCCGCTACGACAAGGTCGCCGCCGTCACCGGCGACAAGAGACTCCTGATTTCGTCGCTGGTCCTCAACTGGCTCGTCGGTCCGGCGCTGATGTTTGCACTCGCGTGGGCATTCCTACCCGACCTACCGGAATACCGCACCGGCCTCATCATCGTGGGGCTCGCACGCTGCATCGCCATGGTCGTCATCTGGAACGACCTAGCCTGCGGCGACCGCGAAGCCGCGGCGGTGCTCGTTGCCATTAACTCCGTCTTTCAGGTCATCGCCTTCTCGCTGCTCGGCTGGTTTTACCTCACGGTCCTCCCCGGCTGGCTCGGCCTCGACTCCCAAGGCCTCGATATCTCGGTCTGGCAGATCGCGATGAACGTGCTGATCTTCCTCGGGATCCCCCTTGTCGCGGGATTCGCCTCCCGCTTCATCGTGGAGCGCACGAGGGGACGCGACTGGTACGAAGACAGCTTCCTGCCGAAGATCGGCCCATGGGCTCTCTACGGACTGCTGTTCACGATCGTGCTGCTGTTCGCCCTGCAGGGCGAGCAGGTCACGAGCCGCCCTTGGGACGTCGCCCGGATCGCGCTCCCGTTGCTGGTGTACTTCGGCGTCATGTGGTTCATCGGCCTCTTCACCGGCAAGGCCCTCGGGCTCGGATACGCACGATCGTCGACACTGGCATTCACTGCCGCCGGCAACAACTTCGAACTCGCCATTGCCGTCGCCATCGGCACCTTCGGTGCGACGTCCGGTCAGGCCCTCGCCGGAGTCGTCGGCCCCCTGATCGAAGTGCCGGTCCTGGTCGGGCTCGTCTACGTCTCACTCTGGGCGGCCCGCCGCTGGTTCCACACCGACCCATACACCGCTGAGAGGATCTCGTCATGAACGTCACCCCGACAACCGCAGACGACACCTGCAGTCCCATCGCCACACATGCGATCGGACTGGAAGCAGCTTCCGCGGTGGCGGCGACGTTGAAGGCTCTATCGGATCCGCTGCGGCTGCGAATGCTGTCGGCCATCGCGTCCGACCCCCGCGGAGAATCGTGCGTGTGCGACCTCGCCGAGCTCGCCGACGTCGCCCAGCCGACCGTGTCACACCACCTCAAGGTGCTCAAGGACGTCGACGTGCTCACCTCCGAGCGACGGGGAACATGGGTCTGGTACCGGATCAATCCGAACCGGCGCGCCGCGGTGACCGCACTGTTGGACTCGTTCGCTCCCGCGTCCATCGCCCGCCCGGACGGCACTGACACGGGGGAAGAGGGGCTTCGCCCCGACTTCGATGCACGGGTAACGCGGCTCGCGGAAGAGCTGGCAGGAGAGGTTCCTGAGCTTGATGAGGATGTCGTGCTGTCGATCGTCCGCGAGTCGTACACGTCGCTTGCCCGGTCGGCCCGCGTCACCTCGGCTCTGGTGCCTCTCACCGAACGCTTTGCCCGTCAACGTCTCGCCGACCTCACCCGTGACCGTGACGCGTCGGTGCCTCAGGTGCTGTTCGTCTGCGTCGCGAACGCTGGGCGTTCGCAGCTCGCCGCCGCGCTGGTCAACAAGCTCGCCGCCGGCAAGGTTGTCGCCCGGTCGGCAGGATCCACTCCGGCGGACGTCATTCACCCGCACGTCCGCTCGATCCTCGCCGAGATCGAAGGCAATCAGGCAGCACAGCGCTTCCCTAAGCCGCTCACCGACGACGCCGTGCGCGCGGCCGACGTCGTTATCACGATGGGCTGCGGCGACGTCTGCCCGATCATCCCCGGCGTCCGCTACGACGACTGGACCGTCGGAGACCCCGCTCTCGCCTCACGCGAAGGCGTCGAAGCCATCCGCGACGACATCGCTGCTCGCGTCCGCGCCCTCGTCGACGACCTCGTCAACTGACCGACACCTCACTCTCAGGAGCAACCATGACCGACACCACCAAACCCTCCGTCCTCTTCGTCTGCGTGCACAACGCCGGACGCTCCCAAATGGCCGCCGGATTCCTGCGCGACATCGCGGGCGACCGCATCGAGGTCCGCTCGGCCGGCTCCATGCCCGCCGATCAGATCAACCCGACAGCGGTCGAGGCGATGGGTGAGCTCGGCATCGATATCACCGCCGAGCAGCCCAAGATACTCACGGCCGAAGCCGTGCAGGCATCCGACGTCGTGATCACGATGGGCTGCGGCGACGCCTGCCCGTTCTTCCCAGGCAAGCGGTACGAGGACTGGAAGCTCGACGACCCAGCCGGGCAGGGGATCGAGGCCGTCCGTCCGATCCGTGACGATATCCGCGCCCGCATCGCGCAACTGGTGAGCGAACTCATCTGATCGCCGCTGACGCAGGGAAGAAGAGGTAGGGGCCAGCGCTCACCGCGGTCCCTACCTCTGCTCTATTGGTGCTACTGCCCGGCGCCGAGGTTGCCGGTGAGACGACCGTGGAACGCTGCCGCGGTGTCGTTCAGGCCTTCGATGGTGACGGTTTTGCCGTGGTTTTCGTACTTGGTGACGATGGCATCGAGGGCAGCGACGGTTGAGGCATCCCAGACGTGGGAGTGGCTCATGTCGATGATCACGGTGTCGGGGTCGTCGGCGTACTCGAACTGGGTGGTGAGGTCGTTGCTGGAGGCGAAGAACAATTCTCCGTTGACGGCGTAGTGCGCGGTGGCGGTGTCCGCGTTGAGGGTGCGGGTGACGCTGACGAAGTGGGCGACCCGGCGGGCGAACATGATCATCGCGGCGATGACTCCGAGGATGACGCCGACGGCGAGGTTGTGGGTCCAGACTGTGGCGATGACGGTGATGAGCATGACTGCTGTCTCGCTCTTCGGCATGCGCTTGAGGGTGTTCCAGCGGATGCTGTGCCAGTCGAAGGTCGCGATCGAGACGAGGATCATGACGGCGACGAGCGCGGCCATGGGGATGATCGCGACCACGTCTCCGAGTGCGAGCACGAGGATGAGCAGGAAGACACCGGCGAGGAACGTCGAGATGCGGGTTCGGGCGCCGGAGGCTTTGACGTTGATCATCGTCTGGCCGATCATCGCGCAGCCTCCCATGCCGCCAAACGCGCCGGAGAGAACGTTCGCGGCGCCCTGTCCGAGAGCTTCGCGGGTCTTGCGGGAGTGGGTGTCGGTGATGTCGTCGACGAGCTTCGCGGTCATGAGGGACTCGAGCAGGCCGACTACGGCCATCGCGAGGGCGTAGGGGGCGATGATCTGCAGCGTCTCGAAGGTGAGCGGCACATTCGGGATGAACAGCGCTGGCAGGCTCTCGGGGAGCTCTCCCTGATCGCCCACATTCGGGACGTTCCAGGAGAAGACGACGACCGCCGCGGTGAGCAGCACGATCGCGACGAGAGGCGCAGGGATTACCTTGGTGATCCGCGGCATGAGATACATCACCAACAGTCCGACCGCGACGAGCGGATAGACCAGCCAGGGGACGCCGATGAGCTGGGGGAACTGCGAGGTGAAGATCAGGATCGCGAGCGCGTTCACGAAGCCGACCATTACGGAGCGCGGGATGAAGCGCATGAGCTTGGCGACACCGAGCAACGCGAGGACGATCTGGATGAGTCCGCCGAGCAGGACCGTGGCGATGAAGTAATCCATGCTGTACTCGCGAGCAACGGGCGCGATGACAAGCGCGATTGCTCCGGTGGCCGCGGTGATCATGGCAGGGCGTCCGCCGAGGAACGCAATGGCGACGGCCATGATGAAGGACGAGAACAGGCCGACGCGCGGGTCAACACCGGCGATGATCGAGAACGCGATCGCTTCTGGGATCAGGGCGAGGGCGACGACGAGGCCGGCGAGGACTTCGCGGGTGAGCAGGCGCGGGCTGCGCAGCGCCTGCATGACGGTGGGTTCGATGCGGTAACGCGACGCGGAGTCGCGGGTGGGGGTGACGGCAGTCATGTGCCCTCCAGGGTGTGGGGCTCTCTCGTGAGAGCGCGGGAAACGAAGAGGAGCGCAGCAGTGCGCAGGCGTCGGTCAGGCCGACACGAGAAGATATGGGGGAGCGGGCGCGAGAGCCGCGCCGATCTAGACTCTAACGTAACGTGAGTGTTGTGGGGAAATCAGTGGAAGACGAACACGTGACCGACGAGACGATGCGGATCGGCGAGGTGGCTGAGCGCACGGCACTCTCGTTCCGCTCGCTTCGACACTGGGACGACGTGGGGCTCGTGCAGCCGTCCGCGCGCACTGAGGGCGGGTTCCGGCTTTACACCGAGAAAGACGTCGAACGCATCCTCATCATCCGCAGGATGAAACCACTGGGGTACACCCTCGACGAGATGCGCGAACTCCTCGACGTTGTCGACGCACTCACCATCGACCCGAGCGATATCGCGCTACGCGCCCGAATCGACGACATCCGCGACGGCGCCGACCAGAGACGTCAGAAGCTCACCGACCATCTCGCCATGGCTGACGAGTTCATCGAAAAGCTCGGCCGCCTCTAGCGGGCGGGGTTCGTCGGGGGAGCGTCCTGGTAGATGTCCGGGGTTCCATCGCCGTCGTCGTCGATGGTTTCCTCGAGCGCGATCGCGCGGTAGCGGCGGTTGCGGGCGACCAGGATGCTCGAGGCGAGGAGGGATGCGAGGAGCGAGGCGATCATGATCGCGATCTTCGCGTCGTCTCCGTGCAGACTCTCTGCGCCGAAGCTGAGTTCTGCGATCAGGAGCGACACGGTGAATCCGATGCCGGCGAGCAACCCGACACCGATGAGGTCGATCCAGCGCAGCGCGGGGTCGAGTCGGACTCTGGTGACCCACGTCAGCACGCGGACAGAGAGAACGATACCGATGGGCTTGCCGAGAACGAGGCCGGCGACGACTCCGATGGTGACTGGGTCCGTGGCGGCGCGCAGGATGCCGTCGCCTCCACCGACGGACACCCCTGCGGCGAAGAACGCGAAGATCGGCACCGCGACGCCGGCGGAGAGGGGGCGGAAGCGGTGTTCGAACTCTTCGGCGAGACCCGTGCCGGGTGAATGATTCTTGTCGCGCCGGTTCGCGCGGACGGGGATCGTGAACGCCAGGGCGACGCCGGCGATCGTCGCGTGGATGCCGGAGGCGTGCAGGAAGGCCCAGGCGGTGAAGCCGAGAGGGAGCAGGATGAGCCATGCCGCGAAGGCCTTCTCGCGGAAGAACGTCCGGTAGCGCTGGGCGAGGAAGCCGTAGACGGCGATGACCGCGACGGCGATCACCAGCATGAGCACATCGATCTCGCTCGTGTAGAACACGGCGATGATGAGGATGGCGATGAGGTCGTCGACGACGGCGAGAGTTAGCAAGAACACCCGCAAGGGGCTGGGTAGGTGGGAGCCGACCAGCGCGAGGACCGCGACCGCGAAAGCGATGTCGGTGGCGGTGGGGATCGCCCACCCTTCGCGCAGCGACGGCTGCTGCCAGACGACCGCAGTGTAGATGAGAGCGGGGACGATCACTCCGCCGATGGCCGCGGTGATGGGGACGATGGCGGTGCTGAAGCGGCGAAGGTCGCCCGCGACGACTTCCCGTTTGAGCTCGAGGCCGACGAGGAAGAAGAACACCGCCAGGAGCCCGTCTGCGGCCCATGTGCCGAGCGAGAGGTTTAGGTGCCACGGTTCGTAGCCGAAGGTAAAGTCTCGGAGAGCGAAATAGGACTCGGATGCCGGCGAGTTCGCCCACACGATCGCGATCGCGGCAGCGACGACGAGGAGGATTCCGCCCACGGCCTCTTTGCGTAGCAGCGAGCTGATGCGTCCGGCCTCTGAGGCTCCTGGCCAGCGAGGGAAACGGGACGCGGTGGACGGCGAGTTCTCGCGGTTCATGGGCAACTTCCTGGAAAGTGGTCGACTGAAGAGGTGTCGACCAGACTTCCCGACGCGCCTCTCCCATCGTACCGTCAGGGGGATAACCCCCGAGCTGCAGGCGAGCGAGCGGGGCTCATCGGTGGATACGGGTGACCGCTCGTGCCGCAGCTGCCGAAAACGATCGTTTTCGGCACCCCGTGCCGAGGTCGCTGGCTGACCGCGCGACACGCCGGTCGCACGCCTACCGAAACCCCCTGCCGAAACCTGTTGCGCCGAAACCGTCCGCTTGGCGTTTCCGGCAGGACGGGATGAAACGCGATTTCCGACAAGTTCTGTGAGACAACCAGGGCTCGCGGCAGCGCACCGCCCACTCGTCTTTCCGGGGATGTCGTGTCTCAGCCACTGACAACTTTCGTGAGATCGGACATGATTGCTCACGGCTTCCCGGATGCCCGCAACCACTCGACCGCTTCCTCCACCGTCATCTCGGTTCTCGTACCGTCGGGGCTCCGCCGAGAGCCGAACAGCACCCGATGGTCATAGTGGCTGCAGTTCTTGCGGAGAAGTTCGTAGTAGAAGTCATCGAGATAGATTTCGAACTCCTCGGCGAAGGAACCGGAGCGCGGCAGCCGGGGCGTCTTCAGCCAGTGCACGACGGCACGGATATCGTCGCTTCCGAGTGCGACGGTCGGGGGGTCCGGAAGCGACAGCCGGAAGGCCAGTACCTCGGCGCCTTCGCCTTCCCACCATTCCGCGAGGTTGAAGGAGCTGGTGTCTTTTCCTGTCAGCTGTCGGACCCGGGCCGACAGCGACTCGTACGCGGATCCGTCCTCGTCGCCATGCTCATCGACGAATCGCGGATACGCGTGCAGCTCACGCAGCACAGCGTCGTACCGCGCTTCGGCGGTCTCGAGGTCTGGTTGCAGTGGGCGCGGGATCACACAGTCAGGATATGGCGCGGCCTTCCTCTCAGTCTCTGGCCATGGCCGCCGCGAGGTGTCGCTCGACATCGATGTACACGTCGTCCGCGACGTCGAAGATCACCTTCCGCAGATCGCCTCCGGTGAAGCCGAATCCGGGTGCGTATCCGGACGTGACCGCGTCGCCTCCGTCGTAGCCGATGCACAGGCCCTCGCCGCAGAGTGCGAAATGCCCGGCCATCGTCCGGAATCGCGCTGACGCCACCGCCTCGTCGTCGATGTAGAGGGTCGTGGTGCCGAACCACTCGCCGTGCTCGCCGCGCTCCTCTTTCTGGAACTCGACGCCGAAGACGTGTGCTCCGGATTCCGGCAGGGGCGCTTCGATCATCTGCTCCGGGGGGATTCCGAGGAAGTTGTAGACGTAGCGGAGGCTGCCGTCCTTGACGTACAGGGTGTGACCGCCGAATCTCGCCCCGTGCGCGAAGATCACCCCCGACGTGTCCGGAGTCGTGGTGACCTCTGCGAGAACCTTCCATGAGACGCCGTGCGTGTTCGCGGCCGACCGTTCCGGAACCTCGCTCGTGCCCGGATAGTACGTGTACGTGCCGCTGGGAGGCACGGGCACCTTGAACTCCATCGCGAGGAAGGCAGCGAGGTCCTTTCCGGCGACCTGCATGTCGTTGAGGGGCAGGACGTTGTTCTCCTTCGCCTGCTCGAACCAGAGCGCGATGAGCTCCTGCAGCTTCTCGGGGTGCTCGGCGGCGAGGTCGGTCGATTCGGAGCGGTCGACGTCGGTGTGGAAAAGCTGCCATCGATCGTTGACGAAGTCGCTGATCCCGGAGATCGGACCGTGTTCGGTGACGGCTTTCCAGCCGTCCTGCCAGATGCCGCGCTGGCCGAACATCTCGTAGTACTGGACCCGCTTCTGCGTCGGTGCCTCGGCATCGTCGAACGAGTACGACATCGATACGCCCGCGAGCGGGTTCTGCGTGGCCCCGTCGACGACATCCGGGAATTCGACACCGCAGGCCTCGAGGATCGTCGGCACGATGTCCGTCGAGTGATGGTATTGGGATCGCACCTCGCCGCGCGAAGCGATCCCCTTCGGCCAGGAGACCACGAGCGGGTCGCAGATGCCGCCCTGATATGTGTAGCGCTTGAACATGCGGAAGGGCGTCGAGAACGCCACCGCCCACCCGGTCGGGTAGTGCCCGTACGAGTTCACCGTGCCGAGATCGTCGATCATGGCGAGGTTGTCCTCGATCAGGTCGGGGTATCCGTTGATGAACTTGCCTTCGTTCACCGAACCGTTCGGGGACCCCTCGCCGGACGCGCCGTTGTCGGCGCAGTAGATGACGAGGGTGTTGTCGAGCTGTCCCGACTCCTCGAGGTAGTCGATGATGCGCCCGACCTGTGCATCCGTGTATTCCGAGAGGCCGGCGTACACCTCGGCCATTCGGCTGAACAGCCGCCGCTCATCCTCTGTGAGCGTGGCCCAGGGCCGAACATGATCGCCGTCGGCGAAAGTTCCCTCGGTCATCGGATTCAGTGCCGTGAGCGCCGTGGACTCCGGCAGGATGCCGCGTTCGATCATGCGAGGCAGCACCCACTCGCGGTACGCCTCGTAGCCGTCGTCGAACACGCCCTTGTACTTGTCGATGTATTCCTTCGGTGCCTGGTGCGGGGCATGGTTCGCGCCGGGGCAGAACCACAGGTACCAGGGCTTGTCGGGCTCGGACTGTTTGGAATCCCGAATGAACGACATCGCTTTGTCAGCGAGGTCCTTGGACAGGTGGTACCCGTCCTCGGGTTGATACGGCTGCTCGGTGTAGTGGTTGTCTTCAGCGAGGTCGGGGTACCACTGGTTCGTTTCGCCGCCGATGAAACCGTAGAAGCGGTCGTACCCCTGTCCCAGCGGCCAACGCTCCTTCGATGCTCCCATCGACCATTCGTCGACGGGGACGTTGTGGTTCTTGCCCACCCAGAACGTGCTCCAGCCGGCGCGCCGGAGGACCGTCGCCATGGTCGCATTCTCGCGCGGGATGTGGGAGCTGTAGCCGGGGAAACCCGTCGACGACTCCGAGATCGACGCGAAACCGTTCGAGTGATGATTGCGTCCGGTCAGGAACGTCGATCTCGTCGGCGAGCACAGCGCCGTCGTGTGCCATTGCGAGTAGGTGAGTCCATCGGCCGCCAGCCGGTCGAGCGTCGGCATCTGGATCCGTCCGCCGTAGGGAGACCACGCCGCCAGGCCAGTGTCGTCGTAGAGCACGACCAATACGTTCGGGGCACCCGCCGGAGCCTTCTGCGGGAGGAAGGCATCCCAGTCTGCTTGCGAATCGCGAACATCGAGATCGATGACGCCGGTGAACTTTCTGCCCATGCGGACCCCCAAGTGTGAAGCTGTCGTTGGGTCCATGCCAGCACGTGCAGGAGCTCCGCGGGGCCTCGTCTCACCTCCGAGGGGTGAGCATCCCTCCGCGCAAACGAGCCGGCCTCAGGAACCGTCGCGCAGGTCGACCGGGGCTCCCGCCGAGAACCGGATCCGGTCGAAGCGCGAGTCGCAGTCCTCTCCCATCGGCGCCTGCGACATGAAGCCCACCGTCACAGGGAGATCGGTCTTCAGGCGGAACACCCGGACGAACTCCCACCGGTCGCCGTCGTCGGAGGCATGGAAGGCGAACGCGTCTCCGATGCGGGCGACGCGGAGGTACACGAACTCGCGCTCGACGAGGGTGGAGTTGCAGTCATCGGAGAACTCGTTGGTCACCACGCTGACGACCATCGCCGGTCCGTCGGGCGAATATTCGAAGCAGAGCTTCGCCCAGTACTGCTCATCGCACCACAGGCCCAGCACGGCGGCGTCGAACGTCGTCCGCTCCCCGATGACGCGAGCTCTGGCGCTCAGCGTGAAATCACCATCGGTCCGAAAGCCCAGCAAGCTCGCGCGGTGCTGTGCGGGGCCGCCGAGCGAGTCGTTGGTCCAGTCCCCTCCTGGGGCCGCGTGCAGCACGAGCTCGCCGGTATCGCCGTCGTAGCTGGCATCCAGTTCGCCGTTGGTCCATTCGAGCGTCGGCAGGGCAGGTATCTGCATGGTCGTTCTCCTCCGTGTCATTGCGGTGTGGGTGTGGGTGTGCGTGTGTAGGGGTCGTTTAGACGGGAACGGCGTCGAGCATCCGCCCGTCGACGAGATGACGGCGGGACCGCGCCCGCTGAGCGACCACATCGTCGTGCGTGACGACGATGATGGTCATGCCTGACGCGTTCAGCTCATCGAACACGTCGAGCACGTCGTCGGTGGCCTCCCGGTGCAGGGCGCCGGTCGGCTCGTCCGCGATGAGGATCGGCGGGCGATTCACGAGGGCGCGACAGATGCCGACCCTCTGCCGCTGGCCGCCGGAGAGCTCGTGCGGTGCGCGAGCGACGAGGTGTCCGATCCCGAGCCGATCCATGAGGTGCGCGGTGTTCGCCAGAGTGTCTGCCGCCACCCGGCCGTGTCGTCGCACCGCCGGGAGGAGGATGTTGTCGATCACGGACAGCTCGTCGAGGAGGTCGGTGCGCTGGAACACGAATCCGAGCGTGGTGCGACGGATGTGTGCGAGGGCTTTGTCGTCGAGCGCGGAGAGATCGTCGTCGCCGATGCATACCGACCCCGACGACGGTTGGTCCAAGCCGCTCAGACACGAGAGCAGAGTCGTCTTGCCGGAGCCGCTGGGACCCGTGAGGGCCAGATAGTCGCCTTCGGAGACATCGAGGTCGATTCCGTCGAGCACGGTCGCGAAGTCGCCCGCGGCCGACTCGAAGCGGCGGGTGACGGCGCGCGCCGTGATGAGTGCGGGCGATCGTTGCATGTCGGTCAGCTTTCGTTGAGGAGTGCGGGGCTGTGGGCGCAGGCGATGAGGGCGCCGACCACGGCGGCGGCAGCCACCACGGGTCCGGTGATCAGGCTCCAGCCGTTGGCCGCGACGAGGTCGGTGGCGCCTCCGCCGAACGAGGAGAGGGTGGCACCGAGCACGCCGGGCCCGAGCGACTCCGTCGCGACCCACCCGAGGAGAAGACCGGCCCCGGCGACACCCACCGCCCGGAGCAGGGGGATCGTGCGCAGCCCGCCGCGAGACCATCCGAGGAGCCGCAGCAGACGCAGATCGGACTCGTCGCGAGTCGCCTCGAGCCGCCCCCGGAGAGCGAACACCAAGAGCATCACCACGGCAGCGGCTGCCCAGGCGATCATCGACGCCGTCTTCAGACGCTCGACCGTGTCGCCCAGCGTGTAGTGGACGAACCTGTCCAGCTCGGTGAACGTCGCCGCGGGGTGATCGAGCGCGAGTGACGAGGCTTTCTCGCCCTGGTCGACGCCGTCTCGGAGGTCGACCATGAACGTCTGCCACAGGGGGATGCCCTGACCGCCGGGCAGCTCGACGGCTTTGCCCGATCGGCCACCGTTGGTGATGTCGTGATAGACGCCCGTGATGCGGTACCGATGGGTCGAACCGGCCGAGTCCACCCGGACGGACTGTCCGACCTCCACCCCCGCGTTCTGTGCGGCGAGGGTCGACAACGCGAGCTCCCCGGGCAGTGCGGGGGCTTCGCCACGGGCATAGGCGAGGGGGAAGGCCGAGGTGTCGCCCACCTCCAGAGCGACGTCATCGGTGCGCGCCGCGGCGATGAGCGCGACCCGGAAGCTGGTGGCCTTCGCGAACCGGGCGATGTCCGGGTCATCGCGCAGAGACCGCTCGAGCGCTTCGCCCGCGCCGGACTCCGCGCCCTCGCGGACGAACGCACGGAGGTCGCTCTGGCCGACGCCCATGGTGGTGACGAAGTCGGGTGCCGCGATCGTCTGGGTCACACGCTGGGGCAGGGCCGCCAGCACGACCGCGAAGCCGACCATGACGATCAGCAGCACGGCGGTGGTGGCCCGGGTGGTGAGTCCGCGGACGGCGAGGCGGATGCTGACCGGAATCGGAAGATCCCAACGCAGCGCACGCGGACGACCTCGGGTCTGCGCCGACACCCCGGGCCTGGTCAGAGCGAGCAACGGGCTGATGCGGCGCACCCGGCGCAGCAGGTGCGCCGCGAGCGCGGTCGGGATCGCGGACGCGACCACGACGGCCAACAGCATCACGAGCGTCACCGCGTTGCCGTGCCCGTCCGAGGGAGCGCCGCCGCCTCGCAGGAGTGCGGACGCGGGGAAGACCAGGAGCAGGGCGACCAGGACCGCGGCGCCCGAGTGCACGGCGTATCCGAGGAGCAGGGTCGACGAGACCTCGCGGTGCGAGAAGCCGATCGCCCGCATCACGCCGATCCGACGTGCGTCCTGTTCGAGGGCGGTGAGGACCATGATCCGCAGGCACAGCAGCGTGATGGCGAGCAGGACGATGCTCACCAGGATGGTGAGGATGGCGACCAGGCCGTCTGTGAGCGCGGCGATCAGACGCAGCAGGCTCCCGTCGACGGCCGCACCGTTGGCCGGGAGTCCGGCCGCACGGTATGCCTCCGTGAATCGATCACCCGCGTCGTCGACCAGGCGGAAGGTGAGGATGTGCTCCACGGGAAGCCGCTCGGCAAGGTCGTTCCAATCCCCTTCGGAAAGCACGAATCGCTTCGAGTTGACCAGACTCGGCCCCATCTGGGCGTCGCGGACGACGTCGGCGACGGTGAACGTCTGCACGTCGCCGTGCACGGAGATCTCGACCGTGTCACCGCGCACCAGGTCGTAGGCGTCGGCGTAGTAGTCGGGCACGGCGATCTCGCCGTCGCGGACGCTCGTCGGCGTGCCGTCCGGTCCGAGCAGGAAGTCGAATCGCGGGCTCTGCGTGACCAGGAGGAGGTCCATCACGCCGTCGCGCGCGGCATCCGAGATCCCGTGCATCCGGAGATCCTGGTTGTCGAGCTGCAGCGCATCCTGCACCTGGTGGTGGTCGACGATGTCCGGGTGGGCTGCGGCGAAGGAATCCAGGGAGGAGGTCTCGAGGGGGCCGACGTGCATCTGCACGGCATCCGGTGCTTCCGCGAGCGCGAAGAGCCGTTCGGTCGCCCCGATCGTCGAGACGAGGGTGGCGACACCCGCGCCGGCGGTGGCGGAGCTGATCGCCATCAGCAGGATCAGCGAGACGCTGCTCACGGGATTCCTGCGGATGCGAGCGAATGCCATCCGCCACGCGGTCGAGGCCGCCCTCACGATGTCGGGGGGAGGGGGAACGGCCAGCCGTGCAGGATGGCGCCGATGCCCGCCTCGAACTGCCGTTCGGCCGACGGCGCCCACCCTGCGGCGATGATCCGGCCGAGGTGGGGCAGCTGCGAGAGCAGTGCTGCTTCGGTGTCTTCGTGCTCGCCCTCGGCCGTCTCCGCAGCGGTGGACTCCGACCCCGCAGGAGCGCTGAACTCTCCCATCGCCGAGGCGACGGTGATCATCACGAGCACGTTGACGAGGTCGCCGAGGGCCGGGTCGACCGGAGCCCCGAGATCGAGCAGGATGCCGATGGCCTCGTCGGCCACGGCGAGCGCCGCCGGTGAGGTGATCGGATGCGTCGCGACGATCGGGATGAGTCCGGAATGCGCGGCGAGCTCGGCGCGGATGGCCCGCATCAGTTCGTGCGCGTAGGCGCGCCAGTCGGGCACCCCGGAGGCGGAGGGTAGCGAGAGTCCGGTCCAGAACTCGTCGGCGAGTGCGTCGGCGAGGTCCGACTTCCCGGCGAAGTGCCGATAGGCGGTCATCGGATCCGCCCCGAGCGCGGTGCCCAGGCGGCGCATGGTGAGCTGATCCAGGCCGTCGGCGTCGATGAGCTCGAGAGCCGCCGACAGCACGTCGGCGCGGGAGATCCGCTCCGGTCGAGGTGTCATCATGAGATTCCTTTCCGCCTGCGCAGGGCGAGCAGAGCGACGGCGAGCAGGACGAAGCCCGCAGCGAAGCCGAAGAGTGCCATCGACGGACCGAGCGCGTCGAGAGCTCCGGCGCGATCCAGGGTGAGCGACCGCATGGCCTGCAGAGCCCAGTATGCAGGCGACGCCGGAGCGATGGTCTGCATCCAGGTCGGCAGCGCCTCGACCGGTCCGAACGCGCCGCCGACCCCCGCCATGAGCATGGCCAGCACGTTGCCGATGACCAGGGCGAGTTCGAGGGATCGGGATGCCGAGACCAGGAGCAGTCCGAAGCCGATCATCGCCGCCGAGAACGCCACGAGCACCAGGACCAGCCCGAGCGCGGAGCCGTTGGGGCGGTACCCGAAGAGGAGCGCGCCGCCGAGGAGCACCGCGACGAACTGCAGCAGCTGCGCGGCGAATGCCGTCAATGACTTGCCGAGGAGGAGGTCGACGCCGCGGGCCGGTGATGTCCGCAGCCGGTCCCACGTGCCCCACTGCTGATCGCGGAAGAACGCCGTGACGACCTGCTGGACGCAGAGGAGGGCGAACAGCACGGCCAGGCCGGGGACGGCGTACTCGACACCGGACGCCGAGGCGTAGCCCGCGGTGGCCAGCTGCCCGCGCGCACCGGGGACGAAGAACGGGACGAACACGAGCGGAATCACCGTCATGACCACGACCGGAGACGGGTCGCGCCACAGGATCCGTGCGTCGATCGCTGCGACCGCGAGACTATGCCGCAACACCGTGCACCTCCGCGTCGTCGAGTGCCGGTGTCTCCTGTGCGCGGAGCAGGCGCACGTACGCGCTCTCGAGGGTGGGGCGAGGGAACTGCACATCGATGATCGCGCTCGCGCTTTCGCCGAGGCGGGCGATCAGGTCGGCGAGCTGCTCACCCGCGCTGGTTCCCGTCGATCCGCTCACGAGCCAGTCGCCCTCGCGCACCCAGCCGGCCGGCGGCTGAGCATTCGTCTGCAGGCGCACGCGCACGCCGTCGCCCTGCGACCTCACCACCTCGCTGACGTCTCCGAGATCTCGCAGCACGCCGTCGTGCAGGAGAGTGAGTCGTGACGGGAGCTGCTCGAGCTCGGTGAGGTAGTGGGTGGTGTAGAGCACGGATGCTCCGTCGTCGGCGATGCGGCGCACCAGGTCGAGGATCTGCTGGCGCGACTCCACGTCGGCGCCGACGGTCGGCTCGTCGAGGAACAACAGGCGTGGGCTGTGGGTGAGCGCCATTGCGAGGTGCAGTCGGCGCTGCTGGCCGCCGCTGAGCTGCTCGGCGCGGACGCCGGTGCTCTTGGTGAGCCCCAGTCCCTCGATCACCGCCGCGCATCGTGCGCGCAGCCCTCGCCCGCGCACGCCGTGAAGACGAGCGAACCCCTCGACGTTCTCGCGCACGGTGAGCGAGGGGTAGATGCCGAGTCGTTGCGGCGCGCTCCCGATCAGGGAGGCGGCGGTCTCTCGGCGGGAGGCGAGGTCGATGCCGTCGACGGTGACCGACCCGGAATCGGGTGCCAGCGACCCGTTGGCGATGGCGATCAGCGTGGACTTGCCTGCGCCGTTGGGGCCGAGGAGACCGAGGATCTCACCCGCGGGCAAGTCGAGATCGGCGCCGGAGAGCACCGCGCGCTCGCCGAAGGATCGCCGAATGCCGCTCAACCGCAATCGTGTGTCGCTCATGGTTCCCCTTCGTAGATCTACATCGTAGACTAACTGGAGAAGGGGCGTAGAGCGAACCCGTCGAATGCACGCTGGATCAGCGAATCACCCGACCGCCGCCCCGAAGCTTCGCTGTTCCACGAGCGGGCACGCGAACACGTCGCGCTCGCCGAGTCCGACGCGGTTGATGTAGCGCACCACGATCGCGTACGAGGCGAACAGGCCCACCTGGGTATAGGGCACGCCATGGTCCCGGCAGTACTCGGCGATGAGGGGTGCGGCACGCCGCAGGTGCGGGCGCGGCATCGACGGGAACAGGTGGTGTTCGACCTGATAGTTCAGACCGCCCATCGCGATGTCGAGGAAGCGATTGCCGCGGACGTTCCGACTCATCAGCACCTGCCGGCGGAGGAAGTCGAGGGTCATCTCCCTCGGCACCACCGGCATCCCCTTGTGATTGGGCGCGAAGGCGATGCCCATGTAGAAGCCGAACAGCCCGAGCTGCACCCCGAGGAAGACGAACGCGATGCCGGGGGAGAGCACGAGGAAGACCAGCACCAGGTAGCCGATCATGCGGATGCTCAGGAAGGCGATCTCCGCCCACCGTCGCTCCAGTCGCCCGCGTGCGAACATCCGCCGCACGCTCGATGCGTGCAGCGACAGGCCCTCGAGCAGCAGGATCGGGAAGAACAGCACTCCCTGGTGTCCGCGAAGCCAGGTGATGACCGGTCCATGATGCCGCGCTGCGGCTTCGGGGGAGACGGCGATGACCGGGAGCTCGATGTCGGGGTCGGACCCCAGCTTGTTCGGGTTCGCGTGGTGGCGGGTGTGCTTGTGCTGCCACCACCCGTAGCTCATGCCGACGAGAAGATCGCCCAGGATCAGGCTGATCCAGTCGTTCCAGCGTCCGGACACGAAGATCTGCCGATGCGCGGCGTCGTGCCCGAGGAAGGCGATCTGCGTGAACACGATCGCGAGGACGGCGGCCGTGAACAGCTGCCACCAGGTGTCGCCGATCCAGACGAAGGCGAGGAGGCAGACGCCCAGGATGAGCGGCGCGGCGATGAGCTTGGTCCAGTAGTAGCCGTACCGACGGTGCAGCAGCCCGCGTCCACGGACCTGCTGCGCGAGTTCGGTGAACGCGCTCGACGTGCGTGGCGCGCTGTCGGGCGGGCGCGTGCGGATGGTCGGACGGATGCCGTCCATGATGACCTCTTCTCCACGCCGACCTCTGCGGCGGCGCGTTCTGCGACCCGTGCCTCAGCGATTCCCGGTCGTCGTCGGAAGCGGCCTTCGCTGGTGGGTTCGGGGGCAGGGTACGCCGCGAACCTGCGTGCGCTCTGAGACGACAAGCACCCCTCGCGGCGGTTTCCACGGTCGTCGGCCTCTGGAATGCGATACATTGCATGGTAGGTAGAACTTCAGGCTCTACGTCGCTGCAGGCTCAGTGGAGGAAAATTGGCACTCTCAGGCGGACCCCTCGAGCGCAGGTCCATGAGCGACGAGGCATATGCCCGGTTGCAGGATGCGATCATCAGCGGTGAGTTGCGTCCGGGGGAGCGGCTGCGGGACTACGAGCTCGCCGAGCGGCTCGGCACGTCGAAGACTCCGATCCGGCACGCCCTCGACCGGTTGGCCGATCACGGCCTGGTCGAGATGCAGCGCAACCGCTACACGCGGGTGGCGCCGATCGACCTCGATCGGGTTCGCAACGCCGTCGACCTCTTCGGCGACATCTGGATCGGCTCCGTGCGCCACGTGATGCCCGTGATCCAGGATGACGACATCGTCTACCTCACCGACCTCGCCGACGACATGTCGAGGGCGGTCAAAGCGCGCGACGTCGCGCGCTTCGGAGTCGCTCTGCGCTCCATCGCCACCGGATTCGCCCGCATCGAGGGCAACGCGGCGCGCGCGGTGATCATCGAACGGCTCGGGCCGCAGATCCGGCGCTTCGGCGAGCACTCGCGGGACGCCTTCGAGTGGGACAAGATCGAAGCTTTCGCGGTCGCGATCCGCGAAGCGATCAACGCGCGCGATGCGGTCCAGACCCGAGCAGTGCTCGTCACGCTCTTCGACGACGTGCTCCCCGCGACGATCGACCGTGCCGAAGCTGCGGGTGTGGACATCGTCGACGAGGACTGATCCCACCGTCGCCGGCATTCCAGGCGAACCCACAGGAACTGCAAAGGGTCGTCTTCTAGCCTGGAGATCCCAAGGGGAGTACTCCGATACGGTCGGGTCGTCATTACGGATGCACGTCGCATCCCGGGCCACCGGTTCCTGTTCAGGAATGGAGAAGACTTTGGCGGTGCTTTCGCGCCCCGAGTCTGGAGTCCCCGTTTGGATATCACCCCCCTGATCTGGATCATCACGATCGCGGTCACGATCGCCTTCTTCGTCTACGAGTTCTTCGCGCACGTGCGCACGCCGCATGCGCCGACGATCGCGGAGTCCGCCCGCTGGTCGATCTTCTACATCAGCCTCGCGCTGTTGTTCGGCGTCGGGATCGGCGTCTTCTCCGGGTGGACGTTCGGCGGTGAATACTTCGCCGGCTACCTCACCGAGAAGGCGCTGTCGATCGACAACCTCTTCGTGTTCCTCATCCTGATGACCGGCTTCGCGGTTCCGAAGATCTATCAGCAGAAGGTGCTGATGATCGGCATCGTGATCGCGCTGATCCTCCGTGGCATCTTCATCGCCGTCGGCGCGACGCTCATCGAGAACTTCTCCTGGATCTTCTACCTGTTCGGTGCGCTGCTCCTCGTGCTCGCCTACCGTCAGGCGTTCAGCAACCATGAGAGCAACCCGGCGAACGGGCGCTTCATGACGTTCGTGCGTCGGCACCTGCCAGTCAGCGATGAGTACAACGGTGACAAGCTGACGGTCGTCAAGAACGGCAAGCGCTTCGTGACGCCGATGCTGCTCACGATCATCGCGATCGGGTTCATCGACCTGGTGTTCGCCGTCGACTCGATCCCCGCGATCTACGGTCTCACCGACCAGGCCTACATCGTCTTCACCGCCAACGCCTTCGCGCTCATGGGCCTCCGACAGCTCTACTTCCTCATCGGAGGACTGCTCGAGCGGCTCGTCTACCTGGCCCAGGGACTCGCGGTCATCCTCGGGTTCATCGGCGTCAAGCTCGTCCTGCACGCGCTGCACGTCAACGAGCTACCTTTCATCAACGGCGGTCAGGGCGTCGAGTGGGCGCCCGAGATCCCGATCTGGTTCTCGCTGCTGTTCATCGGTGCGACCATCGCGGTGGCCACGGCGGCGAGTCTCATCAAGACCCGCCGTGCGCCGGACGCCGTCACCGCTTCCACCGACACCACCCCCACCATCACGCAGAAGGAGCACTCTTGAGCGCGCAGCGCTGTTCTGACTCTTCGGACTCTGACAGTACGAGCGCCCGGTTCATCCCGGGCGCTCACCCCACCACAGACGAGGCGGCCCGCTGATGGGCGACCTGCTCTGGAACATCGCCCTCGTCTTCGCGTTCGTGCTGATCGGCGGTGTCTTCGCTGCGACGGAGATGGCGCTGGTCACGCTGCGCGAGAGCCAGATCAACGCGATCGGCCAACGCGGGCGCCGTGGGGCCAAGGTCGCGGCTCTCGCCCGCAACCCCAACACCTTCCTCTCGGCCGTGCAGATCGGTGTGACCGTCGCCGGGTTCGCCTCGGCCGCGTACGGTGCGACATCGATCGCCCCGTCGCTGGCGCCCGTGCTCGAGTCGTGGGGTCTCGCCCCCGCTCTCGCGCTCACGGTCGCGACACTCGTGCTCACGCTCGTGATCGCCTACCTGTCGCTCGTGCTCGGAGAGCTCGTGCCCAAGCGCCTCGCGATCCAGCGCAACGCGCAGTTCGCCTACGCGGTCGCGCCCGCTCTCAACGGCTTCGCCACGGTCATGCGTCCGGTGATCTGGGTGCTCTCGGTGTCGACGAACGCCCTCGTCCGGCTGCTCGGCGGAGACCCGCACAAGACGAGCGACGAGATGACTGATGAGGAGGTGCGCGACATCGTGGCCAGCCATCAGGGGCTGCCGGATGACGAGCGACGCATCCTCGACGACGTGCTCTCCCTGCGGGGGCGGCAGGTCAGCGAGGTCATGCGCCCGCGCCCGGAGGTCGTCGCCCTCGACGAGGCCGCGAGCGTCGGCGAGGTGATGGCGCAGGTGCGAGACCTTCCGTTCTCGCGCTATCCCGTCTCGGAGACCTCGATCGACGACATCACCGGTTTCGTGCACGTGCGCGATCTGTTCGAGGCGGTGTCCGATGATCCGACGCGTCCGCTGCGCGCGCTCATGCGCGAGATCCCGTACATCCCCTCGTCCGCACGGGTGCTGCCGACCCTCACCCGGATGCGCGCGGAAGGGCACCACATCGCGGTCGTCGTCGACGAGTACGGCGGCACCGACGGCCTCGTCACCCTCGAAGACCTCGTGGAGGAGGTGGTCGGCGAGATCTTCGACGAGTACGACGCCGAGGTGTTCATCTCTGCGGACGACGGACTCGACGGGCGCCTCAACCTGCAGGACTTCGAGGAGGCCACAGGGCTGGCCATGCCGCGCGGCTCGTCCGACACCATCGCCGGGTTCGTGACGGAGCAGTTGGGTCGACTCGCCGTCGTGGGCGACACGATCGAGGTGCCCGGGGCGACGATCCAGGTCGCCGAGCTCGACCGGCGTCGGATCTCGCGAGTGCGGGTCACACTCGAGCAGGTCGTGGAGCCGCAGGTCTGACCACGCGACCGGCCGGTGATCAGGGCCGCTGCACGCGGCTGCCGAGTTCGCTGAGGCCTTCGGTGAGGATATCGACCAGCAGGCGGGCATAGCGCCCGTCGGGATCGAGGTCGGGGTCGAACACCGTGATCGAGGCGCCGATCGCGCCCGGTGCGAGTTCGCGCAGCAGGGCTGTGAGTTCCGCCGCCCCGATCCCGCCGGGGTCGGGGCTGTCGACGGCGGGCATGATCGCGGCATCGAGTACGTCGACGTCGACCTGGAGCCAGTATGCGGAGCCCGCGACGGCGGCGGCCTCCGCACCGACGTGGGCGGCGCCGAGGGAGAGGACGTCGGCGGAAGAGAAGACACCGCCCAGGATGCCGCGAACCTCCGGCAGATCTTCGTCATCGTCGCGGTGGCCGATGTGCGCGGTGTGCTCGGTCGCGAAGGACGGACCCAGCCCGTCGATGTCGGCGACGGCGGGCCAGTGTCTGCCGATCGCCGCGGCGAGAGCCTCTCCGGCCAGGCTCGCGCATTCGTCGCTGTTGCCCGGATGGCGGAAGTCGGTGTGGCCGTCGACATGCACCAGCCCGATGCCGCCGCGGCGCACGGTCGCGAGACCGGCACCGAGCAGGATCGCGCAGTCGCCGCCGATCACGAGCGGAGCTTCGCCCCTGTCGAGCGCCGCGCCGATGCGTGCCGCCAGACGCCGCGAATGGTCGATCGTGGCGCTCTCATTGCGCACGTGTCCCGGCGCTCTCGTGGCATCGTCGTCGACGTAGCGGCCAGCCAGGACGACGCCGGAGTCGGTCGCCCCGAGCTCGGCGAACCGTGCGAACAGGCCGGCCTCGCGCAGAGCCTCCGGTGCCTTCGCTGCACCGGGGACGCTGCCCGGCTCGGGCGGACGCAGGCCGAGGTTGGACGGAGCCGACAGCAACGTGATCATGCCTGCATCCTGCCCCGGGCATCGGACATTCGGAGGGGGGTCAGGCCGGGAAGCGCACCCCGGTGATGCTCTCCGCCGCTGCCCACAGCGCCGTCCCGATCGCCGCGGAGCGCACCTCGTCCGAGGCGGCCACCCGCGCCGGCGCTCCACGGAACTCGAGCAGACCGCCGGGGCCCCAGTACTCGCCGCTGACGACCTCCGCGGCCGTGGCCGCATGCACGATCGGCAGCGCGCCGCCGTCCTTGCCCTGCACGAGCGCGCGACTCGGCGCGGACAGCGCGCGGACGAAGCCGGACACCTCGGCGAGACCGGGACGTGAAGGCGTGAGCTGATCGACCGCATAGCCCGGGTGCGCGCAGACAGCCATTCTGGAGGAGCCCGACCAGCGCCGGGACAGCTCGAAGGCGAACGACATCAGCGCCGCCTTCGATCGCCCGTACTGCCGCAGTGAGGAGCCGGTCCACCGGGCGTCGAGGGTCGCCGGGGCGAGGGTCGCGAAGCGGTGCGCGATAGAACCGACGGCGACGACGCGGGCGTCCGGCGCGAGGACCGGCTCGAGCTGCGCCACGAGGGCGAAGTGCCCGAGGAAGTTCGTGCCGACCATGAGGTCGAAACCGTCGCTCGTGCGTGCCGAGCGGTCGGCAGCCTTGACGCCGGCATTGCAGATGACCGCGTCGATCCGTTCGCCGACGTCGGCTGACGCTTCGGCCACGCTGTCGAGGGAGCCGAGGTCGAGCGGCAACACCCGGAGGTCGGCGTCCGGCACCTGCGCGCGGATCGCCGTCACCGCTGTCGCCGCGCGTTCGGCGGAACGGCATCCGAGCAGGACCCGCGCACCCCGTGCGGCGAGCTGCTCCGCGCACCAGTACCCGATGCCCGCGTTCGCTCCGGTGACGAGCATGGTGCGCCCGAGCAGATCACGGGCGGGAGGAGCGGCATCCATTCCTCCAACCTAGGCCGCGCGGATGTCTCCCACCTCAGTGGTCATGGTCGTGGTGCTCGTCGTCATCGTCTTCGAGGAGCATGCCGACCGAGGTCGCGCAGGCGTCGCCCTTCCACGCCTCGATGCCCTCGCGCACGGCGAAGGCCGCGATGACCAGTCCGGCGACGGCATCCGCCCACCACCACCCGAGCAGGGAGTTCGCAACCAGTCCGATCAGGACAGCGGCCGAGAGGTAGGTGCAGATGAGCGTCTGCTTCGAGTCCGCGACGGCGGTGGCGGAGCCGAGCTCGCGACCTGCACGGCGTTCGGCGAACGACAGGAACGGCATGACGGCGACGCTGACGGCGGTCAGCACGATGCCGACGGTGCTGTGCTCCGGGCGCTCGGCGGTGACCAGCGCTGCCACCGAGGTCGCGGTGACGTAGGCCGCGAGGGCGAAGAAGGCGACCGCGATGACGCGCAGGGTCGGCTTCTCCCAGCGTTCCGGATCACGGCGGGTGAACTGCCAGGCGACCGCCCCCGCAGAGAGGACCTCGATCGTGGAGTCCAGGCCGAACCCGATGAGCGCGGCGGAGGAGGCGACGGATCCGGCGGCGATCGCGATGACCGCCTCGATCAGGTTGTAGGCGATCGTGATGCCGACGATGAGGCGGATGCGGCGATGCAGGGTCTCGCGGCGGGTGAGGGCGAGCGTGGCGGTCATCAGCAGGTGCAGCCTTCGCCGGAGCAGCAGTCCGGTTCCACGAGGAGTGTCACCCGCATGAGCATGTCGAGCGCGGGTGCGAGGTGCCGGTCTGCCAGGCGATAGCTGCTGCGGCGGCCGTCCGGCACGCTCTCGACGAGGCCGCATCCACGGAGGCACGCGAGATGGTTCGACATGGCCTGGCGCGAGACGCCGAGCGCTTCGGCGAGGTCGGCGGGATAGGCGGCACCCTCCCGCAGGGCGAGCAGGACACCGGCGCGTGTGGGGTCGGAGAGCGCGTGCCCGAGGCGAGCGACGGCGGCCGTGTGCGTGGGGGAGGAGGCGAGGGCGGTGGTCACGTGACCACTGTACAGAAAACAATGAATTCAGAACAGGCTGAATTCAAAGATGCGGGGAGGCGACGAGATGTCACGCCCCCGCACCCTGACTTGCTCAGCGGATCGCGTACACCGCGCTGCCGACGATGACGGCGAAGATGGTCGTCCAACCGATGATCGCCAGCGCCTGCCAGAACAGGATGCGGGCCTTGCCGATGCCGGAGGCGGCGAGCATCGTCGCCGTGAACTGCGTCGGCAGCAGGAGGGGGCCGAGCAGGCTGACTCCGGGGACGCCGTAGCGCTCGAACGCGCGCTGGAACTTCTCGCGACGCGGGGTGCCGTGCGCGGTGTCCGCCGTGCCCGCTGCCGCCTCCTCCGTCGTGCCGCCACCGGCGAGGGCGACCGCCTTGGCCCGCGAGCGGTTCACGACGGCCTGTCGGGCCCCCGAACTCACCAGCACCACGACCACCACGCAGAGGAAGTTGCCGACCATTGCGGCGATCGCGGCGACCACGGGTGGGATGCCGCCGATGATGCCGATGCTCACCGCCCCCTCGCCCTCGATGAAGGGGATCGCGCCGGCGAGGGCGACGATGAGGGGCTGCACGAGCTCGGGAACCTGGGCGACCAGGTTCTGGAACGTCTCGATGAGGTTCATGGGGTGCTCCTGGATGTCGGTGCGAACGGAGTCTCCGCCGCGATGACTCCAGTCCACTCGAAGGGCGGGCACTGCGGCAGTGTCGAGCCGTCACCGCTTCCCGGGTGGATCGCACGAGACAGCCGTGACAACTGTCACGGCCGTATCGTGGGGTGCGTGAGCAGCCAGGTCGAGCCCCTCGCCCCCGTCGAGCCGAGTCCGGGGGCGCGACAGCTGTCCCGCGGGGTCACGGCCACGTGGTGGTACACGGTGACCGCCGTGATCGCGTTCGAGCTCGCCCTGATCGCGTCGTGGACGCTCACGTCTCTCGCTGACGACTTCGAGGGGTTCGTCGGCCTGGTCGTCGGCGTCGGCGGCATCCTCTGGTGCGCGTCCACGATTCCGTTGCTGCTCGATTATCGGCACCGGCTGGACGCCGAACCGGGCGTGCGCTGGATGCGTCTGGCGCTGCCGTTGGTCGTCGCCGTCGTCTACGGAGCTGTCGCCGGTGTCGTGGTCGGCAGCTGGCAGCTCGCGGTGATGCCCCTCGTGCTGACGCTCGTGCTGCTGAACTGGCCGCGCGGGGTGCGGTACAAGGTGGTGATCACGGCGACGATCGCGCTCATCCTCCTCGGCATCGCGGATTCCGCTCTCGACGTCGCCGACGGCAACCCGTTCCTGATCCCCGCCGTGTACACCGTCTTCTTCCCGGTGATGCTGGTCAGCTCGCTGTGGTGGTGGGACGTGCTGATCACGCTCGACCGCGCCCGCGCATCCGAGGCGAAGCTCGCCGCCACGCAGGAGCGGCTGCGGGTCGCCACCGATGTGCACGACCTGCAGGGGCACCACCTGCAGGTCATCGCGCTGCAGCTGGAACTCGCGGAGCGTCTGCTGCCGACCGACCCCGACGCGGGGATGGAGCAGCTCCGTGCCGCGCGGGTCAGCGTCGACGAGGCGCGCCAGGGGACCAGGGACCTCGCGACCCGCTTCCGCTCGGTGCCGCTGGGGGATGAGCTCGCCAACGCCCGTGACCTTCTCACTGCGGCCGGGCTCGAGGTGGAATCAGCCATCGACGCGGATGCCGATTCCGCTCCGGCATCCGCGCTGGGTCCCGTCATCAGGGAGACGACGACGAACGTGCTGCGGCACGGCGGGGGAGCGCGGGCACGGCTGGCGCTCCACAGGACCGCGGATGCGTGGCGGTACGAGATCGCGAACGACGTGGTCCCCGGCGCCGAGGTCGAGCACGACGGCTCCGGTCTGGAGGGCGTGCGCCGCCGGATCGAAGAGGCGCACGGTTCCCTCGAGGTGCGACGCGACGGCGACGATTTCGTGGTCGTCGTGACGGTGCCGACGCAGGGTGAGGGTGCTCGATGATCCGCGTGCTGCTCGCTGACGACGAGGCGATGATCCGCTCCGCTCTCGCGGCGCTGCTGCGCCTGGAGCCGGACATCGAGGTGGTCGCCGAATGCGCCGACGGCGAGCAGGCCGTCGCCGAAGCCCTGCGCCTGCAGCCGGACGTGTGCCTGCTGGACCTCGAGATGCCGGGACTCGACGGCGTGCAGGTCGCCGAGAAGCTGAACAGGGCGATCGCGACGCGCTGCGTGGTCGTCACCCGCCATGCGCGACCGGGCGTGCTCCGTCGCGCTCTCGCGTCCGGCGTCTCCGGCTTCCTGCCGAAGTCCCGGGGTGCCGACGAGGTCGCCGCGGTCATCCGCCGGGTCGCCGCGGGTGCTCGCTATGTGGACCCCGAGATCGCCGCCGACGCTCTGAGCGACGAGCGCTCCCCGCTCACCGACCGGGAGCTCGACGTGCTGCGCGCCGGTCGCCGCGGCGAGACGACCGGACAGATCGCGCGGGCCCTCGCCCTCGCGCCCGGCACCGTGCGCAACCACATCTCGGTGATCCTCGGGAAGCTCTCTGTCGGCAGCCGTCAACAGGCCGTGCTCATCGCCGAGGAGCGCGGCTGGATCTGACTGCCGTTATGCTGGCAGGCATGGGAACCATATGCGCAGCGCCCATGATGGGGCGCAACTTCGTGATCCGCGACCGCCGCGCCTGACGGCGCGCTCGCTTTCCGCACGCATCTGCGCGCCGTCCACCGAGATGTCATCGCACCTCGGGACGGGCAGCCCTCACTGACGCCTCTTCGCGTCCTCCCCTCCTTCGAGGTGCTCCGATTCTTCTTCTGGAGCGCACTCATGCCTCGTTCAATCCATGGCGGCCGCCACGAACTCGGCCAGAACTTCCTCACCCATCGTCCGACCCTCGCCCGCATCACCGACCTCGTCGGACGCACCTCGGGCTCGATCCTCGAGCTCGGCTGCGGTGACGGCGCACTCACCCGCTCGCTCGCGAGGCTGGGGCGACCCCTCGCGGCGATCGACATCGACGAGCATCGGGTGCATCGCCTGCGAAAGGCGCTGCCCGACGTGCGCATCGAGATAGCGGATGCGACGCGCCATCCGCTCGACGCGGAGGTCGTCGTCGGCAACATCCCGTTCCATGTGACGACGCCCATCCTCCGGCGACTGCTGTCCAGCGGTCGGTGGCGTCAGGCGGTCCTGCTGACGCAGTGGGAGGTGGCCCGCAAGCGGGCAGGCGTCGGCGGCGGCACGATGATGACCGCGCAGTCCGCGCCGTGGTTCGAATTCTCCCTGGAGGGCCGGGTTCCGGCCTGGGGGTTCTCGCCGCAGCCGAGCGTCGACGGTGGGGTGCTGGCCATCACCCGTCGCGGCTCACCGCTCGTCCCGGCATCCGACCGCCGGGAGTACGAGGCGTTCATGCGGTCGATGTTCACGGGGCGGGGATCGAACCTCGCTGCGGTGCTGGCCACGGCGGCACGCATCCCGATGTCCCGTGCGCGACGAGCGGTGGCAGCGGCGGGTGCCGACGACCGGCGTCTTCCCCGCGACCTGCGCCCGGAGCACTGGGCCGCCCTTTGGGATCAGGTCTCGCAGCGATGACGCAGGGGACCGTCGAGCACGCGATCTGCTCGACGGTCCCGTCGTGGCGTCGACGCGCTCAGAGCGCCGCGAGCACCTCCCGCAACCGGACCGCGAACTCCGCGGTGTGATCGACGAACCCGGTGTGATCGCCGGGGAAACGCGTCGGCGCGATGCCGAGCTGTGCGCCGAGCGCGGTCGTCGTGCGCTCGCACAGCTGACCGACCGACTCCTCGCCGATGCCGAGAACGAGGTGGTCCGCGCGTGCGCGCAGCGCTTCGACATCAGGCAGCCAGCGCACGCTCGCCGGCAGCTCGTATCGGAACCAGAACTGCTCGTCGGCGTGGTGCTGCGGATCGACCTCACCGCCGAACCACTGCACGAGGGCCTCTTCGGGCATCGGGATGTTGGCCTGCGCGAAGAACAGACGCCAGGCGCCGATGCGATCGCCCGAGAGCGCTGCTGTCGTGAGCTCATCGGTGATCCGCCGCTGCTCGACGCGGTCAGGGAGCAGCTCGAGCAGAGGTGGCTCGTGGGCGACGACCGTGGGAGCCAGGTCGGGGCGGGCCTGCGCCAGCGCCAGGCTGGTCACGGCGCCGCCGCTCGAGCCGAAGACGATCGCGGGGCCGAGGTCGACGTGCTCGATCAGTGCCGCGAGGTCGGCGGCCCGGCGCTCCAGAGGCGAGCCCTGGGACGGGTCGTGCAGGATGCTCCGCTTGATGCCGCGCGGGTCGGTCGTCAGCACCGTGTGGTCGGCGGCGAGCTCGTCCGCGAACGGGGCGAAGGCATCCGCGTCCATCGGGGCACCGATCAGGACCATCAGCGGTCCCTCGCCGCGGAGCTCGAAGTGGAGACGCACGTCGGGCAGGTCGAGTGCCGCGGTGGTCATGCTCATGGGTGCTCCTTGTCGTCGTGGTCATCGGACGGCGTGTGCCGAATCCCTGAGTCCAGGGTCGTCCTGAACAGTCGGCGACACCACCCCGGTCTGCGACACCGCTGTGTCCCGGGCCGTCGATCCGTCTGTCTGAGGCGGGCGGTAGCCTCGACGCATGTCCGCCTTCGCCACGCTCGCCTCGCCGGTCGGCGTCATCGGGGTGGTGAGTGATGGCGTGGCGATCACCCGCGTCATGTGGCGGTCGACTCCGCCCGAGGGCAGCGCACTCCCGGCCGGCCCGACCGCCGATCCGCTGCTCGCCGAGGCGCTCGCGCAACTGGCCGCCTACTTCGCGGGCACGCTGCGCCGCTTCGACGTACCGGTCGATCTCGGCGTGCAGACCGTGGCGACCAGAGCAGTGCTCACCGCGCTCCACGAGACGGTCGGGCACGGCGAGACGATCACTTACGGAGGGCTCGCCGCGCGCAGCGGCACCGAGGTGCCCGCCCGGGGGATCGGTTCGATCATGGGGGCGAACCCCGTCCCCCTGATCGTCCCCTGCCATCGGGTGGTGGCCGGCGACGGCCTCGGCGGATACTCGGGCGGCGACGAAGGCCAGGGGCTCGAGACCAAGCGCTGGCTGCTGGAGCATGAGGGGGCATTGCCGACCTCGCTGTTCTGAGCAGGAGCGACGGCATCCGTCATCCCGTCATTTCACCGACGAACACCCTGCGAGAATGGACGTGCCGAGTCCCGAGCCGAGGAGCCAACGTGCAGTTCATCTCCACCCGCGGCGGCATGCAGCCGCAGTCGTTCAGCGAGACGCTGTTGGAGGGCCTCGCGCCCGACGGCGGACTGGCTGTACCCGAGGTCATGCCGACCGTCGACGGTGAGACGCTCGAACGCTGGCGGGCACTGACCTACCCGCAGCTGGCGACCGAGGTGCTCGGACTCTTCGCGACCGACATCCCGCGCGCTGATCTGGCCCGGATGACCGACGCGGCATACGCCGACTTCCCCGATGGTGTCGTGCCGCTGCGAGCCATCGACGACGAGCTGACGCTCGTCGGACTCTCCGAGGGCCCGACGCTCGCCTTCAAGGACATGGCGATGCAGTTCCTCGGTCAGGTGCTCGAGTACACGCTGGAGCGCAACGACGCGGTGCTCAACATCCTCGGCGCGACCTCAGGCGACACCGGTTCTGCGGCCGAGCACGCCCTTCGCGGCAAGGAGCGCGTCGCGGTGTTCATGCTGTCGCCGCAGGGCCGCATGAGCGCATTCCAGCGGGCGCAGATGTTCTCGCTCGACGACGCGAACGTGCACAACATCGCGGTCGAGGGTGTCTTCGACGACTGCCAGAACCTCGTGAAGAAGCTCGCCGGCGATCTCGACTTCAAGCGCGCGCAGCACCTGGGCGCGGTGAACTCGATCAACCTGGCGCGCATCACGGCGCAGACCGTCTACTACTTCTGGGCGTGGTTGCGGGCGACGGATGCCGGCGGTTGGACCGAGCTGTCCTTCACGGTGCCCTCCGGGAACTTCGGCAACATCCTCTCCGGCTTCTTCGCCAAGCAGATGGGTCTCCCGATCCGGCGCCTGGTGCTCGCCGCGAACGAGAACAACGTCCTCGACGAGTTCTTCCGCTCCGGCGTCTACCGCCCGCGCAGCGCCGCACAGACGCTCGCGACCTCGAGCCCCTCGATGGACATCTCCAAGGCTTCGAACCTCGAACGCTTCATCTTCGAGCTCGTCGGCCGCGACCCCGCCCGCGTCGTGGGGGCCTGGGGCGACCTCGAGGCCCAGGGGTACTTCGACTTCTCGGCCGATCAGGAGCGCTTCCTCGAGGAGTTCGGCATCGTCAGCGGCACCTCGACGCACGAGGACAGGCTGGCGACGATCCGCTCGGTGTACGAGACGACGGGTGAGGTCATCGACCCGCACACGGCCGACGGTGTCAAGGTCGCGCGCGAATTCGTCGAGCCGGGTGTTCCGATGCTCGTGCTCGAGACGGCCAAGCCGGAGAAGTTCGCGGAGACGATCCACGAGGCCATCGGTGTCGAGCTCGGTTACGCGCCGGAGTTGCAGCAGATGCTCGACGCGCCCCAGCACGTGACCGAGATGGGTGACGACGAGCAGGCTCTCCGCGCCTTCATCGAGACGAACGCGCTGCACTGATCCTCGGGGTGCTCACTCCTCGGGGTCGCCGTGCAGCATCCAGGGGATGCCGAAGCGGTCGACCAGCATCCCGAAGAGTCCGCCCCACGGCGGCACATCCAGCGGCATCGTGATCGTCGCCCCGTCGGCGAGCTTCTCCCAGACCGCCCGCGTGGCGTCCTGGGAGTTGCCGCTCAGCGACACCGAGAACCCCTGCGGCTTCTCGTAGGGCATGCCGTCGGGAGAGTCCGACGCCATGAGGACGAGGCCCCCGGGAGCATCGATCTGTGCGTGCATCACGAGGTCCTTCTGGCTCGGATCCTGCGCCATGTCCGGAAACTCCCCGAAGGTGTTGATCACGAGCTCGCCACCGAGCACGCTCTGGTAGAACTCCATGGCCTCGCGGGCTTCGGTGCGGAACGAGAGATACGGGTTGAGAGCAGGCATAAGGACTCCAGGAGGTGAGAGGTGAGACGGCACCGCTGACGCTCAGTCTGCGCCGGGTGTCTTGCCTCCGCAAGAGGTCCGACGAGGTCGCCCGCGCTCAGGCCGGCAGCGCCTTGACCGCCGCGGTGAGCACCTGCGGAACGGTGGGTACGCCCGTGGCGCGGAACACCTCGACTCCTGAGGAATCGCGGATTATCACGGTCGGCGTGACGTCGATGTCGAGTGCTTCTGCGGCATCGGGATCCTGCGCGACATCGATCTCGGTCACCGTCGCATCCGGCAGGAATCGAGCGGCGTCAGCCAACACGGATCGGGTCCGCGCGCAGGCGCCGCAGAACGACGATGACACCAGGGTCAGCTCCATCCCCACCTCCTCGGATCCGCGATGCTTCTCCCTCGTGCAACCGCAGACCGCGCCGGGCTGTTCCCCGAGCTAGGACGTGAGCCACTCGTCGAACGTCTGGACACCCAGGTCCGCATCGGGACCGGGCAGAGCATGTCCCGCGCGCATCCCCGCCATCTGGGGCCCCGGCACGTTCAGGGCCGGAATCCAACCGCGATATCCCTCGCGGCGGGCGAAGGCGCGAATCATGTCGGACAGGCTCTCCTCGCGCGGGCCTGCGAAGTCGCGCACGCGACCCTGCGGCGACCCGGCAGCGAGCGCGGCGAGGCGTGCGCCCACTTCGGCGGCAGCCACGGGCTGCGTCCGCGCGTTCGGAGCGAGGTGCAGCGGGCCCACCTTCGCGCGCTCGAACATCTGACCCGCGAACTCATGGAACTGCGTCGCGCGGAGGATTGTCCACGGCACGCGCGAGGCCTCGACGACCTTCTCCTGCGCGACCTTCCCCGCGTCGTAGTCGTACGGGATGCGATCGATCCCGACGATCGACAGCAGCACGATGTGGCGGATTCCGGCGTCCGCCGCCGCCGACACCAGGTTCCCGGTCGCGGCGGTGAAGAACTCGATCGCCGCGCTCGCCTTGAGCGTCTGGATGCTCGCGACGTCGATCACCGCGTCGGCGCCCGCCAGAGCGGCATCGAGGCCTTGCTCGGTCACCAGGTCGACTCCCCGTGACCGGCTGAGCACGATCGCCTCATGCCCGGCGGCGCGCGCCGCCTCCACCGTGTGACGACCGACCGTCCCGGTTCCTCCTGCGACAGCGATTCTCATGACTGCTCCTTGTTCTTCTCGGTACATCCTTCTCCATGGCTGACCGGACAGGTGCTCGAAATGTGAGACGTCCGCAGAAACTGCTCGCTACGATTCCTCAGAGCGGGCGACCGCTTGACCTTGTCCCGAGGGCAGAGAGCATCGTGAATCCTGTGAGCCACTCCATCGACCTCCTCAGCATCGGTCCCTTCTCCGAGGCGGCCCTGCTCTCGCCGAAAGCCCTGCGCCTCTACGAGAAGCGGGGGCTCCTGGTGCCGCATGCGGTGGACCCGGACAACGGGTACCGCTTCTATCGGATCGAGCAGGCGAGGACGGGGCGGCTCATCTCCCTGCTGCGGACGGCGGGTATGAGCCTCGATGCGATCCAGGAGGTGCTCGCGCTGCCTGACGGCGACGCGATCGCGGCTCTGGATGCATTCCGGGATCAGGTGCGGACGTCCGCAGCCTCGACCGCCACGCTCCTCGACCAGGCGCGTGGCCATTTCAGAGGATCACCGATGAACACGAAGTCCCTCACGACCGACATCCGCCCCGAGCAGGCGGTGCTCAGTCTGCTCGTCACGACCTACGTCGGCGAGCTCGACGAACGCATCCGCGAGGCGCACGAGCGATTGAGCGCGCTGGCGGCCGAGCGCGATCTCACCGTCCCCTCCGACGCGTTCGGGATCTTCCATGCCCCGATCACCGCCGACAGCGACGGTCCCATCGAGGTGTGCCTTCCGGTCGACCGCGTCATCCGGGACACCCCGGAGGGAATCCGGAGCCATCGCCTCAGCGGCGGTGCGGCCGTCGCCGTCACGGTCGAGGGAGACGACACGGAGTTCCCCGCGATCCTCGCCGCCTACGACCGCGGTTGCGAGTGGATCGACGAGCAGAAGGCGACCAGGGTGGGCCCGCCGCGGGAGATCTGGCACGTGCTTCCGTGGGACGAGTCGCGTCCGGCACGCATGACGGTGCTCTGGCACTACGCGTAAGCACCGCCCGGCGGCGCTGCGTCCGGGCGGATGCGGGCGGAGCCGGGGCGCTCGGTACGATGGCGACTGTGACCACATCGACCGTGCGCCCCGGTATCGCCGAGCGGCTTTCGCAGATGATCCGCATCCCGACGGTCTCGGCTGAGCTCGATGAGCGCGGTGCGGCACCGTTCGAGGAGTTCGTCGCACTGATCGCCGAGCTTTATCCCCTGACGCACGAGCACCTGCGCCTCGAACGGCACACCGACTTCGGTCTGCTGTTCCACTGGCAGGGCACGGCCGCAGCATCGGGCGGACCGGTGGTGCTGATGGCGCACTACGACGTCGTCCCGGTCGATGAGAGCGACGCCTGGACCCATCCGCCCTTCGACGGCGTGATCGCCGACGGTTCGGTGTTCGGCCGCGGCGCCTTGGACGACAAGGGTCCGCTCATCGTCGTGCTCGAAGCGGTCGAGAATCTGCTCGCCGACGGGTTCACCCCGCCCCGCGATGTGTACCTCTCGTTCGGCGGCAACGAGGAGACCTACGGGAAGGCAGCCGAAGAGATCGCGCGTGTGCTGCGGGAGCGCGGCGTCGTGCCCTGGCTCGTGGTCGATGAGGGCGGTGCCGTCGTCGACGCGCCCCTGCCGTTCGTCCCCGGTCGGGCGGCGATGATCGGCGTCGGCGAGAAGGGCGTGATGACGCTCCGGTTGTCGGCGCGCGGCGAGGGCGGTCATGCCTCGGCTCCGCCGTCACTCACCGCTGTGCGACGCATCGGGAGGGCCGTCGACCGTCTCGGACCCGCCACCTTCCGCCCTCGCGTCTCGAAAGCGGTCCTGCGGATGCTGTCGCAGCTGGCGGCGCAGACGCCGGGGCCGGCCCACCACCTGCTGCGGTTCCTCGGAGCGGCGCCGCTCGTCACCGGTCAGGTGTTCGCGGCGCTCGGCGGTGAACCGGCGGCGCTCGTGCGCACGACCGTCGCCCCGACGATGCAGTCCGGCGGGACGGCCGCGAATGTGCTGCCCTCCCAGGCTTCCGCGACCGTCAACCTGCGCATCGCGCTGGGCGAGACGACGCAGCAGACCGTGTACCGGGTGCGCCGCCGCATCCGCGATCCCCTCGTGTCCGTCGAGGTGGTCGAGGCCAGTGAGCCCTCGCCGGAATCGCCCACCGACAACGCGCAGTTCGCCCTGCTCGGGGCCGCGCTCGAGGTCTCGCATCCCGGGGTTCCGGCGGTGCCGTACGTGATGATGGCCGCCACCGACTCCCGGCACTTCCACCGCTTCTCGCCGGCGGTCTACCGCTTCGCTCCGCTGGACATGTCGAACGCGCAGCGCGCCTCGATCCACGGCGTCGATGAGAGCGTCGAGATCGCCGCGCTGGAGCGCGGAGAGCGATTCCATCGCGCGCTTCTCGAACGGCTAGGGTGATCTCACCCTCCTCCCGCCTCGAGCGGGAGTACCCGAACAAGAAGCAGGAGACGCGATGACGCGCACCCGCACTCTGGGCACCCTCGCCGTCGTCGTCGGCTTCCTCGCGTTCGTGGAGTTCACGAGCGGCGTGCTGCAGGGCTATTACACGCCCATGCTCAGCGATATCGCCCGCCACCTCGGCATCCACGACGCCGACGTCAACTGGCTCGAGGGTGCGCAGCTCATGCTGTCGGCGCTGGTCGTCCCGGCGTTCGCGAAGCTCGGCGACATGGTCGGCCATAAGCGGATGCTGCTGATCTCCACCGCCGTCACCGCGGCGGCGGCCCTGGTGCTGCCGTTCACGGACTCCTTCGGCGTGTTCCTCGCGGCCTGGGCGCTCATGGGTTTCTACGTCGTCTGGCTCCCGCTCGAGATCGCCCTGATCTGGTCGCGGTCGCGCCGCATGGAAGGACGCTCCTCGATCACGGCCAAGGCGGCCGGTCTCCTGGTCGCTGCCCTCGAAGGCGGTGCGATCATCGGCGCTCTCGTCGGCGGCGCACTGATCGACGTTCTGCCGCTCACGGTCGTCCTCCTGGTTCCGGCCGTGCTCATCGTCGTGTGCTTCTTCGTGATCCTGTTCGGAGTCAAGGAGTCGCCCGAGCCCACCGGCGGCATCTTCGACACCGTCGGCCTCGTGCTGATCTCTCTGGCCCTCGTCTGCTTCACCGGCGGACTCAGCCTGCTCCGCCTCGAGGGTGGTCTCGTGAATCCGTGGTCCTGGGCCGTGGTCGTCTTCGGCGTGCTGCTGGTGATCCCGTTCGTGCTCTGGGAGCTGCGCTGCGACGACCCCCTCATCGATGTGCGCATGTTCCGCTCGCCCGCGCTCGGACCGGTGTTCCTCACCGCGGGCCTCTTCGGCGTCAGCGTGCTCGGTGCACAGGCTCCACTGTCGACGTTCGCGCGCACCGACCCGTCGATCTACGGCTACGGTCTCGGCACGAGCGGGTTCGCGACCTCGCTCATCATCGGCGTCTATCTCGTGGCGATGATCGCGGGTGCGCTGCTCTTCCCGACCATCGCACGATGGGCGACACCACGGGTCACGCTGATGGGTGCCTCGGTCCTCGTCGGCCTCGGCTTCCTGCTGTTCCTGCCGTTCCATGACACCTACGGTCAGGTCATCACGAACATGGTCGTCGTGGGCCTCGGCTCCGGCGCGCTGGTCGCGGCTCTCCCCGCTGCCGCCGCATCTGCCGCGCCCGCGACGCAGACC
Organism: Microbacterium sp. ISL-59; assembly: GCF_018613945.1. Classification (NCBI taxonomy): domain Bacteria; kingdom Bacillati; phylum Actinomycetota; class Actinomycetes; order Micrococcales; family Microbacteriaceae; genus Microbacterium; species Microbacterium sp. ISL-59. Next base: position 399,236 of record NZ_JAGGPG010000002.1, on the reverse strand, counting down.
GGTGTCGCGACGGGTCTCACCAACTCGGTGAAGACCGTGGGCGGGGCGATCGCCTCGTGCGTCTTCGGCATCGCGCTGCTGCACGGTGTCGCCACCACCGCCGGTGCGACCGAGGGGACCGCGGGTTCGCTCGCGGGGTACTTCACCGTCTGGATCGTCTGCGGTGTCACCGCGCTCGTCGCAGCCGTCATCCTCGTGTTCGTGCCGAAGACCGCATTCACCGACCGATCGGTCGACGCGGAGGTCGCCCCGGTCGTCTGAGGTCGGGTCTGATCATTCCCGATCGAGACCGAACGTGCGCTTCACGATGGCCTGCACGTCGCCGTCGAGACCGTCGATGCGCGTGTTCACGGCATCGAACCGCGTGTCCACGGCGTCGAACCGCGTGTTCACCGCATCGAATCGGGCGTTCATCTCGTTGCGGAGTCCGCCGATCTCACTGCGGACGACGTGGATGAACAGCGTGGAGACCACGGTGAGAGTGCTGAACATCAGCGCGCTGAACGCCCCGATCATGGTCCAGATCTGCGCGTCATTCATGAATTCCACCCCGTCATCGTCGCATCGATTCCGCAAGCTTGCCAGGCCACGGGCAGCGAAGATATCGGTGACCCGGGAGGTGGGGACAGGACGTTTTCGAGCGTGTCGGGGGAGGAGTAGTCGTGCCGCTCTGACGAGGGCGACGAGGATGCCGCCGGAGCCGGGCGGCGCGATCTCCGCCGCCCGGCTCCTTGTCTCAATCGCCCTTCACGTTGACGAGCTGCCGCAGCGTGTGCCGGATCGATACGAGGCTCGCGGCATCCGCCATCACCCGGTCGATCGGCTTGTACGCCTGCGGGATCTCGTCGACGAAGGCGTCCGTGTCACGGAACTCGATGCCCGTCATCGCCTCCCGCAGCTGGTCGTGGGTGAACGCCCGCCTCGCGGCCGACCGGGAGTACTCCCGACCCGCCCCGTGCGGCGAGGAGTTCAGCGACTGCGGGTCGCCGAGTCCTTCGACCACGTAGGACGCGGTGCCCATCGATCCGGGGATGAGCCCCGGCCGACCGGCGTCCGCCTGGATCGCGCCCTTCCGTGACACCCACACCTGCTTGCCGTAGTGCTTCTCCGACTCGGTGAAGTTGTGGTGGCAGTTGATGCGCTCCTGCTCGTCGACGCCGGTGCCGAGGAACTCGGACACCTGCCGGATGACCCGGTCCATCATCTCCTCCCGGTTCAGCAGGGCGAAGTGCTGTGCCCACCGCAGCTCCCGGATGTAACGGGTGAACTCCTCGGTGCCCTCGACCAGGTACGCCAGATCGGGGTCGGGGAGGTCGATCCACCACTGCTTGCACAGCCGCTGCGCGACCGAGATGTGCTTCATGGCGATCTTGTTGCCGACGCCTCGGGACCCCGAGTGCAGGAACAGCCACACCCGGTCGAGCTCGTCGACCGACACCTCGATGAAGTGGTTGCCCGAACCGAGCGTGCCCAGCTGCAGCCGCCAGTTGCCGGCGTAGCTCGTGGGGTCGAAGCCGTTCTTCGCGGCGAGCTGCTCGAGCTCGGCGATGCGCGGCTCCGCGGTCGCGACGACCTTGCGGTTGTATCGGCCGGCCGACAGCGGGATGGCGCGTTCGATCTGCTCCCGAAGCTCGGCGAGGTCGCGACCCTCGAGGTCGTTCCTCGTGAATTGGGTGCGGACGGCGATCATGCCGCAGCCGATGTCGACACCGACGGCCGCGGGGATGATCGCGCCGAGCGTCGGGATGACCGAGCCGACCGTCGCCCCCTTGCCGAGGTGCGCATCCGGCATCAGCGCCAGGTGCGGGTGGATGAACGGCATGCGGGCCGTGGTGTGCGCCTGAGCGAGTGTCTTCTCGTCGATCAGCGACGCCCACGACAGCAGCCGTGCGGAGAGCCTCTCCATGATTCCTTTCCTTGTGGTGGTGGTCAGCCACAGGTCAGGGCGCTCTCCAACGGAAAACGCCCCGGACCTGACGGTGCGGGGCGTTGCGAGAGCGGATGCTGTCACACGGCGCGCGCCGGAGGGTACGACTCGTAGCGGTCATTGCGCTTCGACTGAAGCTGCAACACCGCTCCGATGGGAAGGTTCCGCTGGGCGGTCATCCGTCGACTCCTCGGCTGGCGTGCTGGGCCGATCGGCACAGCTTTGCCACACTAGGGCGCGACACGCCCGGGAGTCAAGCCGTCTCGCGCGGCGGGTTGTACATGAACTCGATGCGGATGCCGTCGGCGTCTTCGACGAAAGAGGCGTAGTAGCGCTCGGAGTAACGGGGATACTCCTTGGGGTCGCGCACGGCGGTCCAGCCCGCATCCAACGCGATCGTGTGCAGGCGTTCGACCTCGTCGCGCGTCGGAACGGCGAAGGCGATGTGCTGCCAGCCGATCTTGCCGTGCCGGTGGGGGGAGGAGTCCTCGTCCCAGGTGTACAGGATGATCTCGGTCTCGTCGCCGTTGTTCCACGAGACCGAGTGGTCGTCTTCGCCGCCGCTCTGATAGCCCAGGGCGGTGAGGACCGGATGGAACTGCGCGCGGCCGCGCTCGAGGTCGTCGACAGTGATGCCCAGATGATCCAGAAGTGCCATGCGGCCCAGTCTCCCAGAAACACCCGATCCCGTCAGGGGGCGATCTTCCCGAACGTGGCGGGGTCGACGGGCCGTTGGCGACGAGGGAGGTTCTCCACGACGAGGAGGTACGACTCGGTCACCAGCTCCCGGACGAGGTCCTGCGGCAGCGTGCCGCCGGGGCGGAGCGAGATCCAGTGCTTCTTGTTCATGTGATAGCCGGGGATGATGTCATCGAACTGCCGGCGAAGCGCGTCGCCGTCTTCGGGTGCCGACTTGAGGGTCACCATCGCCTCGCCGGTGGCCGAAGTGAGCAGCATGAACACCTTGTCGCGCACTTTGAACACGTCCCATTCGGGGCCGAAAGGATGCTCGAGTCGAGCCCCCGGCAGTTCCTCGGCGCGGTCGCGCGCACACTGCTGCAGGCGGTCACCTTTCATGAGCACTCCACCCTCGAGACAATGAGAACCACGGTGACACCACCGTACTCACCCGCACCGACAGAGGCGGCTGCGGAGCCGGGAACGCAGGTCAGTGCGGTGCGTGGTACTCGGCTTCGCCACGCTTCCAGTAGCCCTTCACGACCGCGTTCGCGGTGTCGACGCCCCAGCGGCCGAGCAGTGCACGGCCTGGCTTGACGATCGACTGCTCGGCGGCGATGAAGACGAACGGGTCGGAGCCCACGGCGTCTTCGGCGGTCAGGCGCTCGAGGAAGGCGATGAGCGCGGAGCCGGAAGGAGCATCGCCGCGGTGCAGCCACTCGACCTCGACCGGCGCTTCGATGTCGAACTCGCGGCCCTGATTGACGGTCTCCACCACGATGCGTGCCGGGGTTCCCTCGGGGATCAGCGCGGCGAAGCGGCGGATCGCGGGGATCGCCGTCTCGTCGCCGACGAGCAGCCATCCACCGGGCTCGCCGACCAGCACGGCCGACCCGCGGGGGCCGCCGACGCCGATGGACGAACCGAGCGGAGCCGTCGCCGCCCATGGCGCCGCGACGCCCTGATCGCCGTGCACGGCGAACTCGACGTCGAGCCAGTCGTCGCCCCAGTCCAGCGGCGTGTACTCACGGCTCGGAGAAGCACGCAGCTCCTCGGCGGAGCCGACCGGCCCCGCCGGGAAGAACAGCCGCATGTGGTCGTCCAAGCCCAGCGACTCGAAGCCGGCGAGGTCGGAGCCGGTCAGCCGCACCCGCACGAAGTCCGGAGCCAGCCATTCGCGGGCGCTCAGAGTCACGGTGCGGAAGCGCAGCTCGAGGCCGCGACGCTCGATCGAGAAGCCGAATTTCGTATTGCTCATGAAGTAAGGCTAACCTAAATAAGTCGAGGGAAGGGCACCCTAACCTCGACGTCCCGGCGCCATCGTGTGCGCACAGATCCCGCAGAACAGGAGTCTCTCCATGTCCGTGCCCAGAACCCTCACCGCCACGAGCGCCGCGCTCGTCGGCCTCCTCGCCCTCGCCGGCTGCGCTTCCGGCAGCACGGCTGAACCTGCGAAGGACGAACCCGCGGCGGCATCCGTCACGATCGAGGACAACACCGGCACGCACGAGATCGCGACCCCTCCGGCCTCCATCGTCGCCCTCGACAACCGCACCTTCCAGACGCTCTCGGACTGGGGAGTCGAGCTCTCGGCCGGCGCCGTCGCGCTCATGCCGGAGACTGTGTCGTACGTGAAGGACGACGGCATCGTCGACATCGGTCTGCACAGCGAGCCCGACCTCGAGGCCGTCGTCGCGGTCGAACCCGACCTCATCATCAGCGGCCAGCGCTTCACCCAGCACAACGCGGCCATCGCCGACGTCGTCCCCGACGCGACGATCATCGATCTCGAGCCCCGCGAGGGCGAGCCCTTCGACGAGGAGCTCAAGCGCCAGGTCACCGTTCTCGGCGAGATCTTCGGCAAGCAGGACGAGGCGAAGAAGCTGGTGGACGATTTCGACGCGGCCGTCGAGCGAGCCCAGGCCGCCTACGGCGAGGCCGACACCGTCATGGCCGTGAACACCTCCGGCGGCGAGATCGGGTACCTCGCCCCGACCGTCGGCCGCTCGCTCGGCCCGATCTACGACATCCTCGGCCTGACTCCCGCTCTCGAGGTCGAGGACGCGACCGACGACCACCAGGGCGACGACATCTCGGTCGAGGCGATCGCGGCCTCGAACCCCGACTGGATCCTCGTGCTCGACCGCGACGCCGTGTTCGCCGCGGAGACCCCCGACTACGTCCAGGCGGCCGAGATCCTGGAGAGCTCCGAGGCGCTCGCCAGCGTCACGGCGGTGAAGGACGAGCAGATCGTCTACATGCCCACCGACACCTACCTGAACGAGGGCATCCAGACCTACACGACGTTCCTCGAGGACTTCGCCGACGCACTTGAGGCCGCGAAGAACTGAGGTAACGCGGCGGCATCCGGATGACCCGGGTGCCGCCGCACCGTCATCATGGTCTCCACCGACATCACCCAGCCGTCCCGGAACGCCGGGCGGCTCTTCGACGGCACGCTGCTCATCGGCGTGCTCGTCGTCGTCGTGCTCCTCGTCATCTCGCTCTTCACCGGCGTGTACGACATCGCCGGAGCCGACGACGGCGCGGAGATGTTCCAGATCACGCGCGTTCCCCGCACGATCGCCCTCGTCCTCTCGGGCGCGGCGATGGCGATGGCGGGCCTCGTGATGCAGCTGCTCACCCAGAACCGTTTCGTCGAGCCCACCACCACCGGAACCACCGAGTGGGCAGGGCTCGGGCTCTTGACGGTCATGATCCTCGTCCCGCAGCCGTCGCTCCCGCTGCGGATGGCGGGAGCGGTGCTCGCGGCGTTCGTCGGCACGATGGTGTTCTTCGCCTTCCTGCGCCGCGTCGCCCTCAAGTCCTCGCTCATCGTCCCGATCGTCGGCATCATGCTCGGCGCGGTCGTCGGCGCCCTGTCGACCTATCTCGCTCTCGCCACCAACTCCCTGCAGATCTTGGGCGTCTGGTTCGCCGGCAGCTTCACCTCGGTGATGCGCGGCCAGTACGAGATGCTGTGGATCGTCGCGATCATCGGCGTGATCGTCTTCCTCGTCGCCGACCGCCTGACCATCGCGGGGCTCGGCGAAGAGGTCGCCACGAACGTCGGGGTGAACTACAACCGGATCATCCTGCTCGGCACGGTGCTGATCGCCGTGACGACGGGGGTGGTCACGGTCGTCGTCGGCAACCTGCCCTTCCTCGGCTTGATCGTGCCGAACATCGTCTCGATGGTGCGCGGTGATGACCTGCGCAGCAACCTGCCCTGGGTGTGCCTGCTCGGCATCGCGATCGTCACGGTGTGCGACATCATCGGGCGCACCATCATCATGCCGTTCGAGGTCCCGGTGTCACTGATCCTCGGTGTCGTCGGCGCCGTGGTGTTCGTGCTGCTCCTGTTGAGGCAGCGTCGACGTGGTTAGCGGCGTGGGGCAGCGGATGGCGACACCCCCGGCGACGCGCTCGGCCGGCTCGTTCACGACCCCGCGTGCGCGTCGGCGCTACCTGATCGTGCTGGGCATCCTCATCGTCCTGGCCGTGGGATCCGGATTCGGCCTCCTCGCGTGGGGGAACCCCATGCCCGTCGGCTCGACGGGGTTCTGGCGCATCGCCCAGCATCGCGCGATCGATGTGACGGTGATGGCGCTCGTCGCGGTCGCGCAGGCCATCGCCACCGTGAGCTTCCAGACGGTCACCAACAACCGCATCATCACCCCATCGATCATGGGCTTCGAGTCGCTGTATCGCGTCGTGCAGACCTCGACCGTCTACCTGTTCGGGGTTGCCGGGCTCGTGGCGATCCAGGGAGTCGGCCAGTTCGCGATCCAGGTCGTGATCATGGTCGGGCTCGCGGTCGCGCTCTACGGCTGGTTGCTTTCCGGGCGCTACGGCAACCTGCAGATCATGCTCCTGGTGGGCATCGTGATCGGTGGGGGGCTGGGCGCGATCGCCACGTTCATGCAGCGACTGCTCACCCCGAGCGAGTTCGACGTGCTCGCCGCCCGGCTGTTCGGCAACGTCTCCAACGCCGATCCCTCCTACCTCCCGTTGGCGGTCCCGCTCGTCATCGCGGCATCCGCGCTGCTCTGGCTGCGGTCCCGCCGGCTGAACCTGATGGCCTTGGGTCCGGATGCCGCGCGCTCCCTCGGCGTCGACCATCGCCGCGAGCTCTTCATCGTGCTCTTCCTGGTGGCCGTGCTGATGGCGACCTCGACCGCGCTCGTCGGTCCGATGACGTTCCTCGGATTCCTGGTGGCGACGCTGGCGTATCAGTTCGCCGACACGCACGACCATCGGCTCATCTTTCCCGTCGCGGTGCTCACGGCGTTCACCATCCTCGCGGGCGCGTACTTCGTGATGAAGAACGTCTTCTACGCGCAGGGGATGGTGTCGATCCTGATCGAGCTCGTCGGCGGCACCGTGTTCCTCATCGTCATCCTCAGAAAGGGCAGACTGTGATCGCACTCGACGGCGTCCGCCGTGACTACAGCAGCGAGGTCGCGATCGGCCCCGTCGATCTCGAGATCCCCGCCGGCGGTATCACCGCGCTCATCGGACCCAACGGCGCCGGCAAGTCGACCCTGCTGACGATGATCGGTCGGTTGAACGGCATGGATGCCGGCACGATCGAGATCGCCGGACTCGATGTCGCCTCCACCAAGTCGAAGGACCTGGCGAAGGTCGTGTCGATCCTGCGCCAGGAGAACCACTTCGTCACCCGGCTCACCGTGCGCCAGCTGGTGGGTTTCGGACGCTTTCCGCACTCGAAGGGGCGGCTGACTCGGGCGGACGAGGAGATCATCAGCCAGGCGATCGACTTCCTCGATCTGGGGCCTCTCGAGGGGCGCTATCTCGACGAGCTCTCCGGCGGGCAGCGCCAGCGCGCCTACGTCGCGATGGTCTTGGCGCAGGACACCGAGTTCGTCCTGCTGGACGAGCCGCTGAACAATCTCGACATGCGGCACGCGGTGCAGATGATGAAGCACCTGCGCCGGGCGGCAGAGGAGCTCGGACGGACGATCGTCATCGTGCTGCACGACATCAATTTCGCCGGGCACTACTCCGACCACATCTGCGCCATGAAGGACGGAGCGGTGGTGGAGTTCGGGCCACCGGCCGAGATCATGACTGACGATGTGCTCACGCGGGTGTTCGACACCCCGGTCCGTGTCGTCGAGGGGCCGTCGGGGCCGCTCGCCGTCTACTACTGAGCGGACCGATGCGGCGCGCGAGGGGGCGCTCAGAGCTCGATGCCGTGGTCCTCGTCGTTGACGCCGGCGTTGTTGCCGCGGCGCGACTCGTAGCCGAGGAACCATCCCAGCCAGACGATCGCAGCGAGGAGCACACCGAGCCAGACGTTCTGGAAGATCAGCCCGACCACCACGCCGACGATCAGCAGGCCGACGGTAATGGAGATGCGTAGCGCTCTGCGGGACATGGCCCCAGCATAGGCCGACGGAGTCAGCGGCCGCGATGGTCCTCGGGAGCGAGACGGGGGCCGCGGCGCGGTTCTTGGACCCCGCTGGCGAAGATGAGACGGATGACGCGCTGCCGCTGACCGGCCCAGGGTTCGAGGAGCTCGAGCATCCCGTCGTCGTCGGTGCGCTTCCCGGTGAGCGCGTGCCCTACCTCGTGCGCCAGGTGGTAGTCGCCGACGCTGACGGCATCGGGGTCTCCGAGCGCGCGGATGCGGGTCTCGGCCGACGTCCAGACGCCGACGCCCGGCAGGCTGGTGAGCACGCGGTCGCGGTCGGCGCCGGTCGTCGCCGCGCTCACGGCACGGGCGATGCGGTCGCCGCGCTCGGCCGCGCGCACGATCGTGCGGGACTGCGGTGGCTCCACTCCCGCGCGGTGCCAGGCCCACGAGGGGATGCGGAACCACTGCGCAGCTGTCGGTGCGGCGAACATCGGCCGCGGTGTGGGGCCGGGTGCGCGCTCGCCGAAGCGCGAGACGAGCCACCGCCAGGCGCCGAAGGCCTGCATGCCGGTGACCTTCTGCTCGATGATCGCGCACGCGAGAGCGTCGAACACCGCGTCGGTGCGCGTGAGCCGGAGGCCAGGATGGCGGCGGGCCGACTCGGCGATGAGCGGATGCCGTGCGGCATCGAAGTCACCGGGCTCGTCGTGTGCGCCGCACAGAGCGGGAACGAGCGAGAGTGCATGCTCGGCGCCGGGTCCCCAGGCCGAGACCTTGACCTCGTCGCCCGACATGCGCAGGGCGAGTGTCGCGAGGCCGAGCGGAGTGCGCACGGCACGCCAGATGACGGCGCCGTCGATGACGGTCGTCGGATCGGTGCCGCCGCGACGCAGCATGCCGACGGTACGGCGGAGATCGAGGGGGTGCGGTGGCCGGTAGACCGTCTCCCGGCGAGCATCCGCGGACGCGGCACCGGCCGCTGCAGGATGCTCGATCAGGGTCATGCGCCCACCCTACGCGCCGGTCCTGACACCGACCCCGGGTAGCTCAGAAGCGGTCGGGCGAGGGGGTTCCGTGGCCGTAGCGGATGACGACGTCGGCGTGGCGGTCGAACCGGTAGCCGATGCCGCGCACGGTGCGGACGATGTCCTCGTAGCGGCCGAGCTTGGCGCGAAGACGGCGGACGTGCACGTCGATCGTGCGCTCGCCGGGCGTCTCATCGTCCTGTGCCTGCCAGAGCGCGGAGACCAGCTCGCTGCGCTCGATCGTGCGTCCCTCGCGGAGCACCAGGTACTGCAGAAGCTCGAACTCCTTGTAGGTGAATGCCGCGGACTCTCCGTCGATGAGCACGCGCTTGCGGGAGATGTCGACGGTGACGCCGGTCTCCTCCTCCACGATCTCCTCTTCGGCGGCGGCCTTGGTGCGAGCGATCGCACCCGGCTCCTGCAGGGCGAGGCGGACGACGTCGAGGTCGCGGCCTCCCGAGCCGTGGGGAGCGAGGGCGACCGTGGCGTGCGTCTCGGCGCCCGGTGCGAGCTCGGCGAGCGTGCGGCGCAGTGCGTCGACGAGGAGGGGGAGGCTCACTCCGGCTTCGGCTGCCTTGATCTCGTCGAGTCCGACGTAGAGGGCGAAGCCGCGGGGCGAGCGGACGGCGGGCAGATCGGCTCCGGCGGCGGCCAGGGGAGCAGCGGCGTCCGGCTGCGTGCGGATCGCGGCGGTGGTGGCGGGACGCTCGAGAAGTGCGGTGTTCGACATGATGATGAGTCCTCAGGACGTGAGCCCGGATCGAGCGGGGCTCTGATGCGTTGCATGAATGACCGGCGGAGCCGGGAAGCGAGCAAAGGGTGGATGCTCGGTGACTCTGACCTCGCAGATGGCGAGGCGTCAGGTCAGGCGGGGTGGCTGTTCGTTCAGCGACACATTCGGCAACACATGCCAACGCGACCGGGCATCATCATCCCGGCAGTCCTGTTCGCCTCCTGGGCGGACAAAGGGCTTGCGTTGGTGGTCATGGGGGGATTATGTCCGATCGTGACCGCTCATGTCAAAACGCCCGGGCGTCGGAGAGCGGGCGTAACGTTGTGCGGATGACGATCTCGCACACTGTCGGCGGCTTCATCCTGACCGACGAGAAGGACGCGTCGCGCTACACGCTCATGCGCGACGGAAAGCTCGTGAGCGTTCTCGACTACCGCGACGACGGACACACGATCGCTCTGACCAGGGCCTTCACGGTCCCGACTTTCCGCGGCAACGGCTATGCCGGGAAGGTCGTCGAGGGGGCCGTCGCCGACATCGAGGAGCGCGGAGACCGCAAGGTCGACGCTGTCTGCTGGTACGTCGCGGACTGGTTCGCAGCGAACCCCGAGCACGCCCCGCTGCTGCGCTCGCGCTGACTCGCCTGCTGTATGACGCCGTGTTACGGACGCCTGCTGCGAGGATGGGCCCATGAAACTCGCTGAGGCCCTCACCGCACGCGCCGATCTGCAGCGCCGCATCGAGCAGCTGCGTGCCCGCATCGTCGCGAACGCCCGTTACCAGGAGGGTGAGGAGCCGGCTGAGGATGCCGCGGCCCTCATCGTCGAAGCCGACGCCGCACTGACCCAGCTGCGCGACCTGATCCGTCGCATCAACGCGACCAACGCACGACTCGATCTCGGCGCGGACGGCACGATGACGGATGCGCTCGCCGCCCGCGATGTGCTGCGTCTGCGCCACTCCGTGCTGACGGATGCGGCCGCCGCGGCATCCGGATCGAACGACCAGTACCTGCGTCAGATGCGGTCAGAGCTGCGGCAGGTCTCGGCGCTGCCGGTCGCGCAGTTGCGATCGAGGGCCGACGCCGTCGCGCAGGAGCTGCGTGAGCTCGACAACCGGATCCAGCAGGCGAACTGGTCGAACGACCTCGAGGAGGAGAGCGGAAGTCGGTAGTCACGACGAAGCGGGCACAACCCTCAGCCGGCGGGGCAAGCCGGCACCTGTTGGGCGGAGGGCAGCCCTGATATCGCATCGCGCAGCCCCGCACGCCGCACAGGTGAAGGTGCACAGCGCATCTCGCATCACCGCGTGCCGATCGTCGCGACGAGGGTGGGTCAGGGGACCTTCCGCTTCCTCCTCGAACATCATGCGATAGAATGGAGTTCTGCTCAGCCCCGTTGGCTGAGGTGGTCAGGCGCCGAGAGGCGTGCTGATCCGAGGCTCGAAACCTCCGGCATCCTCATCAGACACCGGAGGTTTTTCCATGTCTTCATCCCTGCGCGCCCATCCACATTCCCGGTGGTGGGCACTCATCGTCATCTCCCTCACTCAGCTCGTCGTGGTGCTCGACGGCACCATCGTGAGCATCGCGCTGCCGCGCGCACAGGCCGCTCTCGGTCTTACCGACGGGCAGCGGCAGTGGGTCGTCACGGCCTACGCCCTCGCGTTCGGTGCGCTCCTCCTCTTCGGCGGACGCCTCGCCGACTACATCGGCCGCAAGCGCATCTTCATGATCGGCATGATCGGATTCGGCGCGGCATCTCTGTACGGCGGATTCGCACAGCAGGGGTGGGAGCTCATCCTCGCGCGCGGACTCCAGGGTGTCTTCGCGGCGCTGCTCGCTCCGGCGGCATTGGCGCTCTTGACGGTGTCGTTCCCCTCCGGCCGCGACCGCAACACCGCCTTCGCCGTGTTCGGAACCGTCGCCGGAACGGGGGCAGCGGTGGGTCTCCTGCTCGGCGGGCTGCTGACCGAGTTCGCCGACTGGCGCTGGTGCCTCTTCGTCAACCTCTTCTTCGTCGTGGTCGGGCTCATCGGCGGCGCGCTCTTCCTCACCGAGAGCAAGGCCGAAGGCGAGAACCGGTACGACGTCTGGGGCACCATCACGGTGACCCTCGGGCTCGGGGCACTCGTCTACGGGTTCAGCCTCGCCGAGCACCGCTGGGGCGATCCGCTGACGATCACGTTCCTGGTGCTCGGTGTCGTCCTGCTCGCGGTCTTCGTCTGGATCGAGAGCCGGGTCGCGCAGCCGCTGCTGCCGTTGCGGATCGTGGCCGACCGCGTCCGGGGTGGGGCGTTCCTCATCCAGGGTGTCGCCGGCGCCATCATGATCGGCGCCACGATGTACCTCACGTTCCACCTGCAGTTCGTGCTCGGGATGGGGGCGTTCCCGGCGGGACTCGCCACGCTGCCCCTGCCGATCGCGACGATGATCATCGCGCCGATCGCGACCCGGCTGCTGCCGGTGATCGGACCGCGGCCGATGCTCATCGTCGGACCGCTGCTCGCCGCGGCGGGGATGGTGTACCTCTCGGGGATCACGCCCGATGGCGCATATGCCCTGCAGGTCGCCCCTGCGCTGGTGGCGCTCGGTGTCGGCATGGCATTCATCTTCATCCCGCTGCAGAACCTGGCGCTGTCGGGGGTGGCCCCGCACGACGCCGGTGTCGCATCGGCCATGGCGAACTCGGCCATGCAGATCGGCGGATCGATCGGGCTGTCGGTGTTCACCGCCGTGTACGCGGCTTCCGTGGGCGGTCATGCTCAGGCCGACCTCACGCCGTCGCAGCTGACCGATGCGTACGGCTGGACGTTCATCGCCGCAGCGATCTTCATGGTCGCCGCCTCGGTGATCGCGGTCTTCCTGGTGCGCGGCACCAAGGACGAGCTGATGCCGGCGCAGGGCGAACGAGCCCTCGCCGCGCACTGATCCGTGGTCGCGGCATCCGCCCGGGCGCAGATCGCTTGATTCCCGCCCCGGGAACGGATGCCGCGGCACGCCTCGGACGTAATGTCCGAGGGTGTTCGTACCGTGTGAGTATGCGAATCCTGCACACCTCCGACTGGCACATCGGCCGGACGTTCCATGGCAACTCGACCATGGACGCGCTGGCCGAGGTGCTCGGCGCGCTCACGGAGCAGGTTCGCGAGAACGCGGTCGACGTCGTCGTCGTCGCGGGCGACGTCTTCGACTCCGCCACGCCGTCGGGCGCCGCCTACACGCTGCTCGGCGATGCTCTGGTGTCCCTGCACGAGACGGGCGCCCGCGTCATCGTCACGAGCGGCAACCACGACTCGGCCGCGCGGCTCGGTTTCCAGGCGCGGCTGCTCCGCGACGGCATCCACGTGCTCACCGATCCGCTCGCGGTCGGCGTTCCGGTCACCATCGCCGATGCCGAGGGGCCGGTGCACTTCTTCGGCATCCCGTATCTCGAACCGGCGATCGTCCGTCAGCACTGGCCCGAGGGCGACAGTTCGGGGCGGCAGCTGCGCACGCAGGCGCAGACCATGGCCCATGCGATGGACCTGGTCCGCGCGGGCATGCGCGAGCACGAGGGGCGCTCGATGGCGATCGCGCACTGCTTCGCGGCCGGCGTCGACGCGACCGTCGGGCTCGAGCGCGAGGTGCGCCAGGGCGGACTCGACGTCGTGCCGCTGAGCGTCTTCGACGGCCCCGATTACGTCGCGCTCGGGCACATCCACGGGCGCCAGCAGATCAGCGAGCGCGTCCGGTACGCGGGTGCTCCGCTGCACTACAGCTTCGGCGAGCAGGACAAGCCGCGCGGATCCTGGCTCGTCGACCTCGACGCCGACGGCCTCGCCGCGGTCGAGTGGCTCGACTTGCCGGTGCCGCGTCGGCTCGTCACGCTCACGGGCTCGCTCGAAGAGATCCTCGCAGCCGACAACGTCGCCGCGCACGCCGACGACTGGGTCTGCGCCATCTATACGGATGCGGTGCCGCAGTCCGAGCCGATGAGGCGTCTTCGAGAGAGCTATCCCCACTGCGCGATGGTGCAGCACCAGCCCGCCGCCGTCGCCGAGGTGGAGGAGAAGTCCTACGTGCAGCGCCTGCGCTCCGCCGTCACCGACGCCGACCGCATCGAGGCGTTCCTCGAGCATGTGCGGGCAGGACACGGGCCCACCGAGGTCGAGCACGAGCTAATCCGCGCGGTGCTCGATGAGCGCGTGCGCGCGGAGGCACTCGTCTAGATGCGTCTCCATCGCCTGGAGGTCGAAGGGTTCGGTCCCTTCCGTTCGCGGCAGGTCGTCGACTTCGACGCGTTCGCCGACGACGGCATCTTCCTTATCGCCGGCCGGACGGGAGCGGGCAAGTCGAGCATCCTCGACGCCGTGTGCTTCGGACTCTACGGAGGTGTGCCGCGTTACGACGGCGGTGAGAAGCGGTTGCGCAGCGATCACTGCGAGCCCGACGATCCGTCGGAGGTGGTCGTCGAGTTCAGCACGCCGGCCGGCCGCTTCCGCGTGACCCGCTCGCCCGAGTACCTGCGTCCCGCCAAACGTGGCGGCGGCATGACCAAGCAGGCCTCGGCCGTCGCCCTCGACGAGTGGACCGATGCCGGCTGGGTGGGTCGCGCCGCTCGAGCCGTCGATGTCGCAGGCGAGCTCGACGAGATCCTCCAGCTCAGCCGCGAGCAGTTCCTCCAGGTGATCCTCCTCGCGCAGAACCGATTCTCCGAGTTCCTGCTCGCGGGCAGCAGAGACCGCCAGGCACTGCTGCGGCGGCTGTTCGGCACACAGCGGTTCGAAGACGTGCAGGCACGGTTCGACGAGCGGCGCCGGGAGGCGGAACAGACACTTGGCACTCGGCTCGCGACGGTGAACGCGCGTATCGACGAGGCCGAGCAGCTCGTGAGCACGAGCGGGCTGTCCGGCGACTCCGAGGACGGGACTCCGCCGGCGGAGCGCCCGGCGGCATCCGCGCCCTCGTCGGTCGAAGAGCGTCTCGAGGCACTGCGGCGTGCGAGGGCGCGGGCCGACTATCGGGCGGAGCGCCGCGCCTCGGAGCGGGCGGAGGCGGAGAAGCGTGCGGCCGATGCCGACGCGGCGTTCGCCACGGCTCGCGAAGAACAGCACGCCCAGCGGGAACGCGATCGCGCCCGGGCAGCTCTCGCGCGGCTGGATGCTGACGCGCCTTCAATCGATGCGGCCCGTGCAGAACTCGCGGCCGCGCGCGCCGCCGAGGCGGTGCGGTCGACGATCGCTGCCGCAGCCCGAGCACAGACGGCGGTCACCGTCGCGGCCGAAGACGAGCAGCGGTCACGGGAAGTGTGGGAGGCATTCGAGGTCCCCGTCGCCGGCGACCTCGAGGAGTGGGCGGCTGCACGCACCAGGGAGAGCGGTTCCTGGGAGCGCGCGCGGGAGCTCGAGGGGGAGGCGCCGGCGCTCGATGCCGAGCTGCAATCCGCCGGGGATGCCGTGGCGGCGGCGACCGCACGCCTCGAGGCCGGAGAAGCCGAACGCGCCACTCTCCCCGCCGCGATCACCGCGCTGACCGCGGAACGCGACGAGAAACGCCGCCTGGCCGACCGGGTGGGCGATGCCCGAGCGGCCCAGGAAGAGGCAGACGCTCGACGAGCGGCGGCCCACGAGGCGGAGCGGCTGCAGAGAGCACAGGCCGCGACCGAGATCGAGCTCACCGATGCCACGACCGTGCACGCCGCCGCGCAGACCGACCTCGCACGCCTGCGGCAACGTCGCATGGACGGGATG
Source organism: Microbacterium sp. ISL-59 (assembly GCF_018613945.1). Classification (NCBI taxonomy): domain Bacteria; kingdom Bacillati; phylum Actinomycetota; class Actinomycetes; order Micrococcales; family Microbacteriaceae; genus Microbacterium; species Microbacterium sp. ISL-59. Next base: position 383,763 of record NZ_JAGGPG010000002.1, on the reverse strand, counting down.
TCCGGCGAACTCGCGTCGAACCTGCGCCCCGAGCATCCGTGTCCGGTCTGCGGCTCGCTCGAGCATCCGGCTCCGGCCACGCACGTCGACCCCGTGTCACCCGAAGACATCGCTGAGGCAGAGGAGGCCCGCGACGCCGCGGCGCAGCGGGAGCGCGAACTCTCTTCGGCGTCTTCGACCCTGCGAGCCGAACTCGCGGCGGTGACTGCCCGTGCCGACGGGCGGAGTGTCGACCAGGCCGAGACCGAGCACGAGGCGGCCGCCTCAGCGCATGCGCGCAGTCTGTCCGCCGTCGACGAACTGAAGACGCTCGACGTGCAACTGAGCGAACTCGTCGCCCGGGTCGCGCAGCTCGACGCCGAGAAGACCGAGGGCACGGCGGCGCTCGCTCAGGCGCGGGAGCAGCACGCTCTGCTGCAGCAGCGGAGCACCGAGGCCTGCGAGCTGATCGCCGCGGCGCGAGGAGTCTTCGACACGGTCGCCGAGCGTCTTGCCGACACGGCCGCGAAGATCTCTGCCGCCCGCGGGGTCGCTCAGGCGACCGCAGAACGTCTGCGGAGGACGCAGGCTCTCGCCGAGGCAGAGGCCGAGAGGGATGCGGCACTCGCCGACTCCACGTTCGACGATGTGGAGTCCGCCGAACGTGCCCTCCGCCCGGCGGCGACGCAGGAAGCTCTGGATGCGCGGATCGCTGAGCACGCCGTGCAGCGGGAGAAGGAACGGGCGATCCTGTTCGATCTGGAGCTGCGGACGCTGCCGGAGGAGCCGATCGACCTCACGCCCGTCGAAGAGGCCTCAAAGGCCGCCCGAGCGATCTGGACCGACGCGGTCGACGCGGCGGCTCGAGCGGCGGGCACGGCCGAACGGCTGGCTGGTCTGATCGAATCCGCCGCCGCCGAGCACGCGCGCACCGCCACCGATGCCGCCGAGTTCGAGGTGCTGCAGAATCTCGCGGACACGATCGCCGGGCGAGGCGCCAACACCCGCAAGATGACGCTGGAGACGTTCGTCCTCGCGGCCGAGCTCGAAGAGATCGTCGAAGCGGCGAACCGGCGTCTGCACGACATGTCGACGGGCCGCTACCAGCTGCAGCACTCCGACGCGCTCGCGGCTCGAGGGGCAGCATCCGGGCTCGGGATCGTGGTCTCCGATGCCTTCACCGGCCAGACCAGGCCGCCGCAGTCGCTGTCGGGCGGCGAGACGTTCCTCACCTCACTCGCGCTTGCACTCGGTCTCGCCGAGGTGGTCACTGCGCGGGCCGGCGGAATCCGCCTCGACACGCTGTTCATCGACGAGGGCTTCGGCTCCCTCGACGGCGACACGCTCGACGTCGCCATGCGCACGCTCGACGAACTGCGGCAGGGCGGCCGGACGGTCGGAGTCATCAGTCACGTCGAGGCCATGCAGGAGCAGATCCCGGCGCAGCTCACCGTGCGAGCGCTGCCGAACGGTCCGAGCATCATCGAGGCCCGCTGAGCCTACGCGGAAGCCGATGGCCTCCGCCGGGTCAGACCCCGTACTCGGTGCGGATGAAGTCGCGCAGCTGCACGCTGCAGCGGGCGACCGCCTCGCGCCAGTCGGTCAGAGCGCCGTCCTCGGCCTGGTCCGACACCGCTCGGAACACGCGGATCGGCACGCCGAACTGTCCGGCGACCCAGATGTACGCGTAGGTCTCCATGTCGACCAGTGCCGCTCCCGACGGACGGATCACGGCGGTGACCTCGGCATCCTCGACGAAGTGGTCGCCTGTCGCGATCAGCACGCCGTCGCGTCCGGTGGCGACCCGCGCCGGCAGCGAGACGTGCTGGCCGGCCACGCCGTCGAGGTCGGTGACGTCGTGCTGGAACGCGGTGCCGACCTCGTGGACGGTCGCTTCCAGGTCGGGATCGATCGCGCCGGCCGTGCCGACGACCACGATCTCGTCGTAGACGGTGGCGTCGAGCGCACGCGTCAGGGCGTACGTCGCCTGCAGCTTGCCCGGGCCGGTCACGAGACGGTCGAAGCCCTCGAGTTCCTCGGGGAATGCGGACAGTTCGGATGCGAGCGCGGCGACGAGGAGTTTCACTGCCCCATTCTCTCAGGTCGTGACTGACAGGAACGTGCGAACGCCGCGGCGTCACCCCGACGTAACACGGAAGCGGGATACTGATTCGAGGAAACGAGCGGAGGATCACATGTCGTTGCAGCAGCAGATCTCTGAGGACCTCGGTGTCAGGTCCGAGGTCGACCCCGAAGCCGAGACCGAGCGTCGCATCGGTTTCCTCGCCGACTACCTGCGCACGACCGGAGCGAAGGGCTATGTGCTCGGGATCTCCGGCGGGCAGGACTCGACGCTGGCCGGTCGCCTCGCCCAACTCGCGGTCGAGCGGGTGCGGGCCGAGGGCGGCGAGGCGAAGTTCCTCGCCGTGCGTCTGCCCTACCGCGTGCAGCACGATGCCGACGATGCCCAGGCCGCACTCGCCTTCATCGCCCCGGACTCGTCGGTCGAGGTCAACATCCAGAACGGCGTCGACGGTGTCGAGGAGGACATCGAGTTCGCGGTCACGAGCGACATCAGCGACTTCAATCGCGGCAATATCAAAGCCCGCCTCCGCATGGTCACGCAGTACGCGCTCGCAGGTCACGACGGGCTCCTCGTGATCGGTACCGACCACGCCGCCGAGGCGGTCACCGGCTTCTACACGAAGTTCGGCGACGGCGCGGCCGACATCCTTCCGCTGTCCGGCCTCACCAAGCGTCAGGGGCGCTCGCTCCTGCAGTTCCTCGATGCGCCGGATCGGCTCGCATTCAAGGTGCCGACCGCCGATCTGCTCGACGGGCAGCCCGGTCGTGCCGATGAGGACGAGCTCGGTCTCACCTACGAGCAGATCGACGACTTCCTCGAGGGGCGCTCCGTCGATCCCGAGGTCGCCGGTCGCATCGAGGCGCGATACCTCGCCACGCAGCACAAGCGGCACCTCCCGGTGACCCCCGACGACACCTGGTGGCGCTGACCGCACGTTCGCATCTGCGGAGGCGCCGCTTCGCGTCGTGTCGGATGCCGCGGATAGTGTCGAAGCATCCGACAGAACGGGAGCATCGTGCGGATCGACACTCAGGCGCAGCGCGTCATCTGGAGCGCGAGCGACCTCAAGGCGGCCGCCGAATGCGAGTTCGCGTGGTGTCGGGCGATCGACGCGAAGCTGGGACGGGTCCCTGCCGTCGAAGAGCCCGAAGACGCGACGCTGAAGCGGGCCGCCGAGCTCGGCGACGTGCATGAGCAGAACGTGCTCGCCCGGTACATCGATGAACTCGGCGATGCGAGTGTCCACCGCATCGAGAAGGTCTCGTCGGTCGATGCCGAGGCGCTGGCGGCCGCGATCGACGAGACGGTCGCGGCGCTGCGCTCCGATGCGCTCGTGGTGTTCCAGGCGGCTTTCTCCACCGACGAGTTCGTCGGATTCGCCGACTTCCTCCGCAAGGACGACGACGGCCGGTGGCGCGTTCAGGACTCCAAGCTCGCGCGCAAGGCGCGAGTCACTGCCCTCATGCAGCTCGCGGCATACGTCGACCAGCTCGACCGCCTCGGCATCCCCCGGTCCGACGAGGTCGACCTGATCCTCGGCGACGGCACGCTCAGCACCCATCAGGTGGATGATCTCCTTCCGCTCTTCCAGGTGCGGCGCGCTCGGCTGCGGGCGCTCATCGCCGACCGGCGCATCGCCGATGGGGCGGCGGGTGCGCCGCTCGCCTGGGGAGACGATCGCGGCGACCTGCAGATCGTGGCCTGCGGACGCTGCGCGACCTGCGAGGAACAGGTGCTGGCGCACCGGGACCTGCTGATGGTCGCGAGGATGCGCCCGGTGCAGCGTGCGCGACTGCGGGCGTCCGGGATCGAGACGATCGATGCCCTGGCGGAGGCATCGGGGCCGCCAGCGGGGATGAACATCGACACGTTCGAGACGCTCCGCGACCAGGCACGACTGCAGTTGCGCGCCGATGCCGAGGGGCGGCCCACCTACGACGTGCACTACGCGCCGGCGATCCACACCCTCCCGCTGCCCAGCCACGGCGACATCTTCTTCGACTTCGAGGGCGACCCCCTCTACACGGAGCCGGCCGCCGACGGCGAGGGGCACTGGGGAATCGACTACCTCTTCGGGTGGGTCGACAACGCCGACCAGTACTCGGCCCTCTGGGCGCATACCTTCGCCGACGAGAAGCGCGCGCTCGAGACGTTCCTCGACTTCGTGAATGCGCGCAGGATCGCCCACCCCGGCATGCACATCTACCACTACGCGCCCTACGAGACCTCGCACCTGGTGGCGATGGCGGCACGGCATGGGGTGCGCGAGGGTGAGGTGGATCGGCTGCTCCGCGAGGGCGTGTTCGTCGACCTGTATCCGCTCGTGCTGCGGACGGTGCGCGTCGGTTCGCGCTCGTACTCGATCAAGAAGCTCGAGCCGTTGTACATGGGCGCCGACGTGCGAACCAGCGACGTGCAGAAGGGCGACGACTCGATCGTGCAGTACGTCGCGGCTCGTGAGCTCGCGGCTGCGGGGGAGCAGGCCGGGGCCGACGCGGTCCTGGCAGACCTCGCCGACTACAACCGCTACGACTGCGTGTCGACCAGGCGCCTGCGCAACTGGCTGATCGACATCGCGCGTAAAGAGGGTGTCACCCCGGCCCCGCCCGACGAGGCTGACGAGGTCATCTACGAGCCGTCGCCGCGCTCGGTCGCCCTCCTCGCAGATGCCGAGCGCGCCGTCGAGGCGGGTGGTGACGGGCTCGTTCATCGGCTCGCGGCCGCCGCGATCGACTACTTCCCGCGCGAGGCGAAGAGCTTCTGGGTGTCGCACTTCCAGCGGCTTCGCGAGCCGGTGACCATGTGGGACGGTACGCGCGATGTGGTGCGGGTCGACCGCCCGTCCTCGACCGTCCGTCGTGACTGGAGCATCGGTGAGGGGCGTCGGGTGATGTCTCGTGACGTCGAGATCCGTGGCGAGGTGTCGCCCGGCACGACGCTCGGCGCCGGGTCGCAGCCGTTCGCGCTCTACGGCGTTCCGGCGCCGTTCGACACCGAGGTCCCTTCGCGGGCGGTGCATGTGCCGCACACCGTCACGGTGGCGGAGGTGCTCGACGACGGCTACCTCATCACCGAGTCGGCGGTGCAGGGGCAGACCTGGGACGAACTGCCGCTCGCCCTCACCCCGGCCGCACCGCCACGCGTCGTGTCCCTCCAGGGCGCGATCGACGAGTGGGCCGATGCGGTGCACACCGCGGCTCCGGGGTTCCCCGACGATGCGGCGACCGACATCCTCCGTCGGATCCCCCCGCGCACCGTATCGGGCGCGCCGCTGCCCGCCCCGGGCGACGACACGGTCGACGCGATCGTGACGGGGGTGCTCGACCTCGACCACAGTTATCTGGCGGTGCAGGGCCCTCCGGGAACGGGCAAGACCTACACCGGATCCCGGGTCATCGCACGCCTCGTGAACGAGCACGGCTTCAAGGTCGGCGTCGTCGCGCAGTCGCACGCGATCATCGAGACGCTCCTCGAGCGAGTGGTAGCCGACGGTGTCGCGCCGGCTCAGGTCGCCAAGGCCCCGAAGGACCCGAACGGGGAGCATTCCTACACGACCATCCCGAAGACGGGGATGGCGGCGTTCCTCTCCGAGCATGCCGGTGAGGGCGCCGTCGTGGGCGGGACGGCCTGGGACTTCAGCAACACCCAGCGCGTCGAGCGAGACGGCCTCGACCTGCTCGTGATCGACGAGGCGGGGCAGTTCTCGCTCGCCTCGACCATCGCGGTCGCCGCCGGGGCGAAGCGGCTCCTGCTCCTCGGCGATCCGCAGCAGCTTCCGCAGGTGAGTCAGGGAGCCCACCCCGAACCGGTCGATGCCTCCGCGCTCGGCTGGGTGATGGACGGCGACCCGGTCGTGCGGCCGGAGTACGGCTACTTCCTCGCGCGCTCCTGGCGCATGCATCCGTTCGTCGCGGCCCCAGTGTCGAAGCTCGCCTACGCGGGGCAGCTGGCGTCAGCCCCCGGCACCGAGCTGCGTTCGGTCCAGGGGATCGACCCCGGCCTGCACGTCGTGCCGCTGCGGCACCGCGGCAACTCGACGCAGTCGCCCGAGGAGGCGGCCGAGGTCGTCCGGCTGGTCCGCGACCTGGTCGGTCGCACCTTCACCGACAACGACGAGTCCCGGTCAGCCAGGCCGCTCGTGCCCACCGACATCATCGTGGTCACGCCGTACAACGCGCAGCGTCAGCTCGTGCTCGACGCGCTCGCGGCGGCCGGGTACCACGACGTCCCGGTCGGCACGGTCGACAACTTCCAAGGCAAGGAGGCGGTCGTCTCGATCACCTCGCTCGCGGCCTCGAGCGGTCGGGACGCCCCGCGGGGCCCGGAGTTCCTGCTGCTGCAGAACCGACTGAACGTCGCGATCTCCCGCGCGCAGGCCGTCGCCTATCTGATCCACTCGCCCGCACTGCTCGACGATCTTCCGTATACCCCGGAGGGGGTGGCCCGCCTCAGCGCCTTCGCGCGTCTGGTCGGTGCGGCGGACTGAGTACCGCGCGCTCGAGCGGCCTCTGCGGCCCCGCGACCGCGCAGAACGACCGCGGCGCGGTGTGCAGAACAACGGCGGTGCGGAGTGCAGCCGCGGCGTGCAGAACGACCGTGGTGCGGAGTGCAGAGAGCCGGGTCAGACCGTGCCGTAGAGCCGATCGCCGGCGTCGCCGAGCCCGGGCACGATGTACCCCTTCTCGTCGAGACGCTCGTCGAGTGCACCCAGGACGAGGGTCACATCGCGGTCGCCGGCCATGGCTTCGATCGCGGCCACGCCCTCCGGCGTACCCAGCAGGCAGATCGCGGTGACGTCCTTCGCGCCGCGGTCGAACAGGAACTGGATCGCCGCGGCGAGCGAACCGCCGGTGGCCAGCATCGGGTCGATCGCGAAGCACTGACGGTCGCTGAGATCGTCGGGGAGACGCTCGGCGTAGGTCGTCGGCTCGAACGTCGTCTCATCGCGGACCATGCCGAGGAACCCGACCTCGGCGGTCGGAAGCAGCTTGACGAGGCCCTCGAGCATGCCGAGGCCTGCGCGCAGGATCGGCACAACGATCGGTCGCGGCTCCGAGATCTTGACGCCCATCGTCGTGGTCACGGGGGTGGTGATCTCGATCGGGCTCACCTTCACGTTGCGGGTCGCCTCGTACGCGAGCAGCGTGACGAGCTCCTCCGTCAGCTGCCGGAACACCGGTGAGGGGGTGCGCACATCGCGCAGCACCGAGAGCTTGTGAGTGATGAGAGGGTGGTCGGCCACGTGAACGCGCATGGATACAGGGTAATGCGCCGCGCCTCCGGGAACGACATCGTGGCCCCCGACGGTGGCCGGTGGCTGTCGTAGGCTCGACGCATGACCGCTGCCGACGACCTCGCGATGGGGCATGCGCTCGAGCTCGCTGCCGAGGCCGCTGCGGCGTCGGAGATCCCCGTCGGCGCTGTGATTCTGGATCCCGCCGGACGGCTCATCGCTGAGGGACGCAACACCCGCGAGGCCACGAACGATCCGACCGGGCATGCCGAGGTCGAGGCGCTGCGGCGGGCGGCGGCGTCCGTCGGCTCCTGGAATCTCGAGGGGCACACGCTGGTCGTGACCCTCGAGCCGTGCATCATGTGCGCCGGTGCGATCCTGCAGGCCCGCGTCGGTCGGGTGGTCTTCGGCGCGTGGGACGACAAGGCGGGCGCGGCCGGCTCCATGTACGACGTGCTGCGCGATCGGCGACTGCCCTATCGGGCCGAAGTGATCGGCGGCGTCGAGGCGGATGCGGCGACCGCACTGCTGCGGGCGTTCTTCGAGCAGCGGCGCTGAGTTTCGGCGACGTCTCTCCCGAGCGGGAGCGGGAGGGGGAGCGTCAGCCCTCGGTCTCGACGGTCGACCAGACGACGTCGACGAGGCACAGCCCGTCCTCCGTCTCGCGATAGAAGACGTCGCCGGGGAACTCCTCGCCGCCGGCCACACGCTCCTCCGGGAGCGAGAGGTTGATGGTCCAGTCCGGGTCTCGCAGCGCCTGGTCCGGCCAGTACTCGGCGACGAAGTCCCCGGGTTCCTCGGCCGACAGCCCCGACCAATCGGCGGGCTCTCGCAGTTCCGGCTCCTCGCCGTTGCAGACGTACGAGTCGGCGTCACCGGAAGCGGCCGCATCGATCAGGTCTTCGGTGGTCTGGATCACCCCGGCGCCGTCCGCACCCCAGATCACGGTGTCCATCGAGCACGACGACAGCGCGACGGTCAGGGCAGTCGCGGTTCCGACGCTCAGAAACAGTCTCGTGCGCTTCATGGAGCCGACGATCAGTCCGACGACTTCAGCACGAAGACGTCGGTCGACGGCTCGGGGTCGATCGCCGGGCGGTAGACATCCGGCTCGATGTACACGATGCGCGCGACCGGCACGGCTTCGCGGATGCGTGCCTCGATGGCGTTGATGTCGTCGGCGGCCTCGCGCAGCGGCTTGTCGGCGTTGAGGGCGATCTTCGCGGCGACCAACAGCTCGTCCGGGCCGAGGTAGAGGGTCTTCATGTGGACGATCTTCTCGATCTCGTCGCCCGCGTTGATGGCATCGACGATCCGGTCGTGGTCGGCCTGGGTCGCGCCCTCACCGACCAGCAGGCTCTTGGTCTCGATGCCCAGCACGATCGCGATCAGCACCAGCAGCACACCGATCATCACGGTGCCGAGTGCGTCGAACACGGGGTTTCCGGTGAGCAGTGTGAGCCCGACGCCGAGCAGAGCGAAGGTGAGACCGGTCAGAGCGCCCACATCTTCGAGCAGCACGACCGGCAGCTCGGGGGCCTTCGAACGGCGCACGAACGACACCCACGACTGCCCCTTCTCCCGCACGAGGTTGCTCTCGCGCACGGCCGTGCGCAGGGAGAACGACTCCAGCCCGATCGCGACGACGAGCACGACCAGGGGCAGCCACCACCAGGTCTTGTCCAGCTCGTGCGGGTTCGTGAGCTTGTCGATGCCCTCGTAGATCGCGAACAGGCCACCGACCGAGAACAGGATGATCGAGACGACGAACGCGTACACGTAGCGTTCCCGGCCGTAGCCGAACGGGTGTGCGCGGTCGGCCTCCCGCTTGGCCTTGCGTCCGCCGAGCATCAGGAGCAGCTGGTTGCCCGAGTCGGCGACGGAGTGGATGGCCTCGGCGAGCATCGAGGCGGAGCCGGAGAGGGCCCAGGCGATGAACTTCGCGATGGCGATACCCAGGTTCGCCAGGAACGCCGCGACGATGGCCTTGTTGCCTCCGGATGCACTCATGGGACGAGTCTAGAACCGCCCGCCCGAGGTTGCGGGAGTGCCCGCCGTAGGATGACGACATGGCTGACTCGCTTCCTTCGCTCGCTTTTCTCGGTGCCGGTTCGATGGGCGGTGCGATCCTCCGGGGTGTGGTCGCCTCCGGCATCCGGATCGACGGCGGGATCACCGCGACGAACCGCACCGCGGAGAAGGCCGAGGCGTTCACCGGCCTCGACGGCGTCACGAGTATCGCGCTCGCCGAACGGCCGGATGGCAACGCCGAGGCCGCCGCAAGCGCGCGGATCGTGCTGGTCGGCGTCAAGCCCGCGATGGTGCCCGATCTGCTGCGCGAGATCGCTCCGCACCTGACGGACGACGCGATCGTGGTGAGCGTCGCCGCCGGCGTCACACTCGACACCTTCGCGGGCATTCTCGGGCCTGATGCTCGCGTCATCCGGTCGATGCCGAACACGCCGTCGACCGTGCGCAAGGGCGTCACGGGGCTCGCTGCCGGTTCCGCCGCCACAGCCGAGGATCTCGCCCTCGTCCGCCGGCTGTTCGAGACCGTCGGCGCGGTCGTCGAGGTTCCGGAGTCGCAGATCGACGCGCTGTCCACGATCTCGGGCTCCGGCCCCGCCTACGTGTACCTGCTGATCGAGGAGTTCACGAAGGCCGCTATCGACATGGGCTTCGCCGAGGCCGACGCCAGGCTGATGGTGGAGCAGACCTTCATCGGCGCGACCGCTCTGCTCGACGCGTCGGGGGAGGACCCCGCCGAGCTGCGGCGTCGTGTCACGAGCCCCAAGGGAACCACCGAGCGTGCGGTCGCCGTTCTGCAGGACGCCCACCTCGACCGCACCTTCGCGGATGCCGCGGCCGCTGCCCTCGCACGGGCGAAGGAACTCGCCGCCGGGGCCTGAGTCATGCAGCTGCGGATCGAGGGAGTCATCTGGTACTGGCGCGGGCCGGCGCCGTTCCACTTCGTCACCGTGCCGCCGGCCGAGAGCGAGATGATCCACGATGTCGCGTCGATCGTCACATACGGGTGGGGGATGATCCCCGCATCCGTCACCATCGGTTCCACCACCGTGACCACGGCCCTCTGGCCGAAGGAGGGTGGCTACATCGTGCCGATCAAGAAGGTGCTCCAGGACCGCGAGGGTCTGGGCGTCGACGACGTGGTCGAACTCGTCCTCGACATCGACGCCTGACCGCCCGACCCCCGCTCAGCTCTCGCTGGAGACCTCGGCGAGAACTTCCGGCCAGCGCCGGTTCAGGATGCTGCCGCCCAGCACCGCCCCGCCCCACAGGGCCGCGGCGCCGAGCACGACACCGCAGCCGAGACTCACCCAGCCGAGCGCAGGATTCCAGATGCCGGCGATCGCGAAACCGAGCGCCGGCGCCCCGAGCACGAGCGTGATCGGTCCGATGATGATCATCGCCAGCAGCGACTGCACACCACCGGACGAACCGCGGCCGAGGGGGTTCGCCTCGGGTGCGGGCGCCCGACCCGGAAGGAAGCTGCCCACCCAGGCCCCGGCGCCTGCCGAGATCGCCGTCAGGCCGAAGGCAGACCCGATGCTTGCGGGGAGCAGGTCCCATCGGCCGGCGATCAGGCAGGTGGCCGCGCACAGCAGCAGCGTCACGGGAATCGCGATCAGCCCGAATCCGAGCAGTCGCCCTGCCCGGTCCGCCGCACCGCTGACGCCGTTCAGGATGTGGGCGGCGACCGCGTCGTTGTCGTAGGCGATCGCCATCTGCATGATCGTGCCGGTGAGGAGCGCATTGATCGTCGGGATGAGGATGATGGCCGGACCGAATCCGATGGACTCGTCCTGCAAGCCGTTCATCAGGGAGAGGCCGATGAAGATCGCGGGCAGCAGCAGGAGCATCACGATGTTCACGATCTGCCGGGGGTCTCGCCGGAAGTACCGCAGCGTGCGGGCGGCGATCGCCCCGACCGGGCTGGCCGGCAGTATCCGATCGAGCAGTCCGACCGAGCGCACGCGTCCGCCGCCGGTGTCCTGGATGGGGGCGACCAGCCGGGCAGCGAGCAGGCCCTGTGCCGCGAACCACAGTGCCGCGACCGTGGCGAGGGCGATGAGCAGACGGAGTGCCGCGGTGAGGAAGTCGCCCTGAGCGACGGATCCGGATACGCCGAAGACGGCGCCCACCGGTGTCCACGCGGCGATGTCGGCGATGGTGGTGAACGCTCCGCCGACATCGTTCACCCGGACCAGCGCGCCGATCCCCACGTTGAGCAGGACGCCGGACGAGGAGAGGAGCACCACGCCGACGATCACGACCAGGTCGCGGGCGCTGCGGCGGGCGAGCCAGCCGGCCAGCACACCGCTGACCACGCGAGCACCCAGCACGCAGGTGGCGACGGCGACGGGGATCATGATCAGCGCGGTCAACAGCGCGGGCAGGCTCACCGACCAGCCGAGGAGCATGAGCAGGAGTGCGACGGTGGTGCCGATGCCGCCCACCGTCGTCGCCCCCGCGACGACGAAGCCCGGCAGCAGGGAGCGCGCGGTCAGGGGGAGCAGTGCGAACCGTTCCGGTGCGAGCGAGTCGTCGGCGCTGACCAGGATCGACCCGATCCACCACCCGAGGACGATGACCGCGCCCGCCAGCACGAGCGCGGTGACGGCGGCGTCGGGGGCGGCGAACCGCAGTGCCACCAGTCCTGCCGTCAGCGCGGCGAGGAATCCGAGCGCGAACAGCCCGGTGATGACCAGCGTGACGATCATCCAGGGATTGCGGGACAGCTGATGGCGCAGCTGGCGCCAGCGCAGGCTTACGAGGAGCGCAACCATGCGAGCGTCTCCGTCCCGAGGTCATGCGCCCCCACCAGGGCGAGGAACCGCTGCTGCAGCGACAGTCCGGCGCGCACCTCGTCGAGCGTGCCGTTCGCGAGCAGGCGTCCCTCGGCGACGATCGCGACCCGATCGCACATCGACTCGACGAGCTCCATCACGTGGCTGGACAGCACCACGGTGCCGCCACCGTCGACGAACGCCCGCAGGATCTGCCGGATCGTCTCGCCGGACACCGGGTCGACGGCTTCCAGCGGCTCGTCGAGGATCAGCAGGCGAGGCGCGTGGATCAGCGCGCAGGCCAGACCGATCTTCTTGCGCATGCCCGCCGAGTAGTCGACCACGAGCCGGTCTCGAGCGTCCGTGAGGCCGAGCGCGGCGAGGAGCTCGTCACTGCGAGAGACGACCTCGGCTTCGGCCATGCCGCGCAGCAGCCCGGTGTAGCGCAGCAGCTCGGCACCGGTGAGGCGGTCGAGCATGCGGATTCCGTCGGGGAGCACGCCCATCCGGGCCTTCGCGTCGGCAGGGTTCTGCCACACGTCGGCGCCCAGGACCCACGCGGCGCCGGCATCCGGCCGCAGCAGACCCGTGGTCATGGCGAGGGTCGTGGTCTTGCCCGCGCCGTTGGGGCCGAGGAGCCCGAGCATGGATCCGGCCGGCACATCGAGGGAGAGGTCATCGACCGCGATCTTCTGCCCGAAGTGCTTGCGGAGCCCGCGGAGGGCGAGGACGGGAGGGGCCGCTGCGTTGTCGGTCATGCGTCCCATCCCACCACGGCCGTGCACGACGGTGCATCCGCCGCGAGGGGGAGTCGAGGGATCGGACGTCTCCGAGGTCAGCGGTCGAGGCCGGCGAAGCGCTCGATGTCGCTGTTGGTCCCCGAGACGATGATGAGGTCGTGGTTCGTGACGATGGTGTTCGCCTCGGCATAGCGGAACGGCTTGCCTGGGCTCTTCACGCCGACGACCGTGACCTTGTACTTCGAGCGCACGCCCGACTCGTTCAGACCGACGCCGCGGATGAACTTCGGCGGGTACATCTTGGCGAGGACGAAGTCGTCGTCGAAGCGGATGAAGTCGAGCATCCGCCCGCTCACGAGGTGCGCGACGCGCTCACCGGCCTCGCGCTCCGGGTAGATGACGTGGTTCGCGCCGACACGGGCAAGGATCTTGCCGTGGGACTGCGAGACGGCCTTGGCCCAGATCTGCGGCACCTTCAGGTCGACGAGGTTCGCGGTGATCAGCACGGACGCCTCGATCGAGGAGCCGACCGCGACGACGGCGACCTGGAAGTCCTGGGCGCCGATCTGACGGAGGGCGTCGATGTTCTTCGCGTCGGCCTGCACCGTGTGGGTGACCCGGTCGGACCACTTCTGCACGAGCTCGAGGTTGTCGTCGATCGCGAGCACCTCGCGGTCGAGGCGGTCGAGCTCTCCCGCGCAGGCAGCGCCGAACCGACCGAGACCGATGACGAGGACGGGAGCGTCGCCCCGGAGGACTTCAACCAACGATCGGCCTTTCCACGGGCAGTGAGTAGTACTGCGTTCGCGATGTCGCGGCAACCGCCGCGGCGAGTGTCACTGTACCAACGCGCCCCATGAAGATGGTCGCGGCCATGACGTAGGAAGCCGAATCGGGGAGCTCTGCCGTGAGGCCCGTGGACAGACCGACCGTGCCGAACGCCGAGATGACGTCGAACAGCACATGACTGATGTCGTCTTTGGTGATCTGGGCGATGGTGATGGTCGACAGCGCCACGATCGTGGCGCCCCACGCGACGACGCTGAGCGCCACGCGCTGCACGTCGCTGGGGATGCGGCGGCCGAAGGCCTCGACCGACTGGCGGCCCTTGGCCTCGGACCAGACGGCGATCGCGAGCACGGCCAGAGTGGTGACCTTGATGCCGCCGGCGGTCGAGGCGGAGCCGCCACCGACGAACATCAGCATGCTGGCGGCGAGCAGGGACGAGCCGTTCAGATCGTCCATCTCGATCACGTTGAAGCCGCCGGATCTGGTCATGGCGGAGAGGAAGAAGGCTTGGAACGTGGTGTCCGCCGCATCCATCGACCCGAACGTCTTCGGGTTGTTGAACTCGAGCACGACGAAGACGACGGCGCCCAGGATGAACAGCAGCACGGTCGTGACGAGTGTCAGCTTGGTGTGCAGCGACCACCGCTTCACGTGCCAGACGTGCTTGGCGAGGGTGTAGATCACGGGGAAGCCGATGCTGCCGAGGAACACGCCCACCATGAGGAGGAACAGCACGAGGTAGTCGTCCGCGAACACCGCGACGCCGCCGTCGTTCGGCGCGAACCCGGTGTTCGTGAACGCCATGGCCGCGAAGTAGGGCGCCTCCCACAGTGCGGCGATGGGGTCGACCTTCGCCATCACCAGCGCCGGGTACAGCAGGGCCGCCAACGACGCCTCGATGATGAGGGCCGACACGGCGACCGTGGTCAGCAGCTGGCCGACCTCGCCGAGTCGCACGGTCTGGCTCTCGTTCACCACTCCGCCATGCGCGCGCAGGGGGTTGGTGTCGCCCGCTGCCAGCAGCTTGGCCCGCAGGCCGAGACGCTTGGAGATCAGCATCCCCATGAGAGACGCGAGCGTGAGGACGCCGAGGGCGCCGATGTTCACGCCGAGGAAGATCAGGACGTGGCCGAAGGGGGACCAGTGGTTGGCCATGTCGACGGTGGCGAGGCCGGTGACGCAGATCGTCGACACGGCGGTGAAGAGCGCATCGCTCAGCGGTGTGACCGTGCCGCTCGCGGACGCGATCGGCAGCGACAGCAGCACCGTGAACACGAGGATCAGGAGCGCGAACACGACGATCGCGAAGCGGGACGGCGACGAGGTGACGAGGTGCTTCACCCGGCCGGCGGCGCCTTTGAGGGCCTGTCGTGGGGACGACGCCGAAACGATGCCCGACATCGCTGCCCCCTCGTGATTCTCTCTCGCCCGCGCGCCGCGGACACGCGGCGCCAGTCGCCGAGCCTTCGTCATGGTACTCCGTGCCGGAGCCGACTACCCTGATCACATGACGGACATCTTCGACGTGATCGCAGACGGTACGAGGCGCGACATCCTCCAGCTCCTGCTGCGACGCACGGACGAAGGAGAGACGGGCACCAGCGTCAGCCAGATCGTCGCCGATCTCGGCATCAGCCAGCCCACCGTGTCGAAGCATCTGAAGGTGCTGCGCGACGCCGAGCTGGTCTCGGTGCGCGAAGACGGACAGCGTCGTTTCTACAGTCTCGCCGTCGAACCGCTCGAGGTCGTCGACGACTGGCTGGTGCCCTTCCTCGTCGATGCGTACGGCGACGAGGCCCCCGACATCGACTACCCCGTGCACGACAGCGCCGCGCACGCCGCCGAGGTCGTCGGTCGTGCCGCGGCCTCCGCGAAGCATGCCGTCGCCAACGCGCTCAAGCGCCTCGGCGCCTGAGCCGTCCAGGCATCCTCAGCGACGTCCCGCCTTGCGGCGGAAGAGCCACGCGCCCCACGTCACCGCGACCAGCAGGATGACCAGGCACCAGCCGATCGCCCACCATGCCTCGCCCTGTAGGGGCGTATCCATCAGGAGGGCGCGGATCGTCTCGACGATGGGCGTGATCGGCTGATTGGCCGCGATCGGCTGCAGCCACTCCGGCATGCTCGCGACGGGCACGAATGCGCTGGAGAGATACGGCAGGAACAGGAGGACGAATCCGTAGCCGTTCGCGCCCTCGGGGCTTCCCGCGGCGAGACCGATGGCCGCGAACAGGTAGGTGATCGCGAGGATGTAGAGGGTGATGAGGCCCGCGAACGCGATCCATTCCCCGAGGCTCGCGGTGGGTCGGAACCCGACCAGCACGCCGACGCCGATCACGATCGCGGTGGCGATCAGGTTCCGCAGCACACTGGCGACGACGTGCCCGGTGAGCACGGCGCCCGCACGCAGCGGCATGGTGCGGATCCGATCGATGATGCCGGTGCGCATGTCGTTCGCGACATACACGGCGGTGGACGATGCCCCGAAGCCGGCGCACGTCAGGATGATGCCCGGCACGACGTAGTCGACGTAGGCGCCCGACGGGTCGATGGCGCCGCCGAAGACCCAGGTGAACATGAGCATGAGCATCACCGGCAGCATGATCGCCATCAGCAGCGATTCACCGTCGCGGACGGAGTGCCGCAGGCTCCGTCCGACGAAGACGGCCTCGGCGGTGAATCCGCGCAGCCTCGGTCGGGGAGTGGGCGCGGAGTGGGCGGATGCCGTCGCTCGAGGCGCAGCCAGGGTGGCGTTCATACGTTCTCCTTCACGGGGCCAGGGGTGGAGGCGGGCGAGGTGACGGCGAGGAACACGTCGTCGAGGGTGGGGCGTCGCAGCGTGACGACGCCGTCGGCGCCCTCCTCGTCGAGCAGGTCGAGCGCTCGCCGCAGGTCGGCGACCGTGCCATCGGTGGGGATCTGGCGGGTGAGTGCGCCACCGTCGTCATGGAGCTCGACGGTGTCTCCGCCGATGCGCGCCTTCAGCTCCGCGGGTGTGCCGAGCGCGGCGATGCGGCCGTCGTGCAGCACGGCGATCCGGTCGGCGAGCTGGTCGGCCTCCTCCAGGTACTGCGTCGTGAGGAACACCGTGGTGCCCGACGCCGCGAGCATCCGGATGATGTCCCACAGATCGCGGCGGCTCCGCGTGTCGAGACCGGTCGTCGGTTCGTCGAGGAACAGCACCTCCGGCGTCACGACGAAGCTCAGGGCCAGGTCGAGTCGGCGGCGCATCCCCCCGGAGAATGTGCGCACGGTGCGGGTGGCGGCATCGGTCAGGTCGAACTGGGCGATCAGGTCGGTGGCGCGACGCTTGGCGGCGGCGCGGCCGAGGCCGGCGAGCCGGGCGAACATGACCACGTTCTCCGTCGCCGTCAGTGCGTCGTCGACGGCCGCTGCCTGACCGGTGAGGCTGATGCGGCGCTGCACGTCGACCGCGTGCGTGCGCACGTCCCATCCGGCGACGGTCGCCACACCGGTGTCCGCGGTGGTGAGCGTGGTGAGGATGTTGATCGTCGTCGTCTTGCCGGCCCCGTTGGGTCCGAGCAGGGCGAAGACCTCGCCGCGTCCGACGGCGAAGTCCAAGCCGTCGACGACGGTCTTCTGGGCGAAGGCCTTGTGCAGGCCTCGCACCTCGATGGCTGTGTCCATCAGGCGATTCCTTTCTGCGTATGACAAAACTGTGTACGAGCAACGCAACTGTGTATGACGGTAACACACTGTTTATTAAATAAACAGAAGTAGGATGAGGCCATGACTGAGACCGAACCGCCGGAGCTGCCGCGGGGGATCGCGCTCGCCTGGGGCGTCGCCGCCAATCCGCAGCGCGGACCCAAGCGGGAGATGAGCGTCGAGAAGATCGTCGACGCCGCCGTCGAGCTGGCCGATGCCGAGGGGATCGGCGCCGTGTCGATGGCGGCGGTGGCGGCGAAGCTCGGCTTCACGCCGATGTCCCTCTATCGCTACGTGACGGCCAAGGATGACCTGCTGCTGCTGATGCAGGAGGAGGCGACAGGGCTTCCGCCCGAGAGCCACCTCGAGGTGGACGGATGGCGCGGGCGGCTGCTGGCGCTCTACGAGGCGCAGATCATGCTCTACTTGCGCCACCCCTGGATGCTCTCGCTGCCGATCACCGGATCGCCGATCACCCCGAACAGCTCCGCCTGGCTCGATGCAGGACTCGCCGCTCTCGAAGAGACCCCGCTGACCGCCGAGGAGCGGCTGGCCGTCGCGCTCGCCATGACGGGGCATGCCCGCTGGTGCGGAATCGTGCAGGCCGGCTACACGGAACAGGCCCGCGGCAGCGGGCTCACGCCTGACGAGGTCTCCGCGCGCGAGGCCGCACTCTTCGATCGGGTGATCACTGCCGAGGAGTTCCCGGCTCTGCGACGCGCGATCCAGGATGATGTGTTCCTCTCCGTCGCCGATCCGTTCCGCTTCGGGGTCGAGCGGACGCTCGACGGCGTGGCCGCCTACATCGCCGGACTCGACCGTGGCGAGACGCGGTCCGCGGCAACCGAGTGGGTCGACCTCGAGCCCGCCGAGCTCGCGGGAGACCGCCGCCTGAAAGAAGCACAGAGGGCGGTGCGCGACGCGGAGAAGGCTCTGCGCGCGGCTCACAAGGTCGAGCGACAGGCGCTTCGCGAGGCGCGGGAACGACTGGCCAAGGTGAAGAAGCCGGCCTGACCCCGCTCGCGGCGTGGCCCGTGTGCGCTTCGTCCCGCTGATCACACGGGCCACATGGGTTTACATGCGTCCCAGCTACCCCATAGAGTGTGCACATCGAGAAAGGGGTACGTGGGATGCCCGAGGTTCCAGATGTCCGATTCCTCACGGTGGCTGAGGTCGCCGAGCTGATGCGCGTGTCCAAGATGACCGTGTACCGGCTGGTCCACGCCGGGGAGCTGCCGGCCGTTCGCTTCGGCCGCAGCTATCGCGTGCCCGAGTCCGCCGTGGCCGACGCGCTGCAGCGGCCCATCGCCGACGTCGGTTGAATCCGCGGAGAAGACACCGTGGACGTCAGCACGTTCTACGCTCTCTTCTCCACCACGTGCTTCACGCTCACCGGGCTCTGGTGGAACGTCGTCCGCGCTCGGCGTGACTGGACCGCGAACCCCGCGATGCGCCGGACCATCGGCGGCATCTACCTCTCCTTCCTGCTCCCCGCCCTGATGGGGCTGTTCGCCCAGGTCGGCGGCACCGAGACCCCGATCCTGTGGCGGCTGTCCTTCTTGGTCGTCGCGATCGTGGGGGGCGCCTCCATGGTTCGTCTGGTCGCACAGGCCAGGGGAGACGGGACCCCGGCGTCGGTGCGTTGGATTCAGGCCGGCACCGTGGTCGTCTATGCGGCGGTCGCCGTGATCGGGGTGGCTCCCCAGATCGTCGCTCCGCTCGGGCTCACCGGCATCCAGGTTGAGGCTCTCCTGCTGATCGCGCTCGTGGCCCTCGGGCATGCCCTCGTGTGGCGGTTCCTGGTGACGGAGGACGTTCCGGAGTGAAGGCGCACAGCTCAGGCCGTCGGGTTTGCTAGACTGACCCGAGGCATTTTCCGTGCCCGTACCCGGGTGTCCGATTTCGGCGACACCCAGCCACTGACTTAGTGAGGTTTCCGTGGGTTCTGTCATCAAGAAGCGCCGCAAGCGCATGGCGAAGAAGAAGCACCGCAAGCTGCTTCGTAAGACTCGCCACCAGCGTCGCAACAAGAAGTAAGCGACCAGACACGAGCGCCTGTCTTCGGACGGGCGCTTTGTGTCTCTGCCCGCAGTTCCGTACCGCCGAGAGGATGTCATGAAGTCGATCACCGTCACCGAACTCGCCGAGCGGTCGGGTGTTCCGCTCATCGACGTGCGGGAGGTGGACGAGTTCGCTGCAGGCCATGTGCCCGGTGCCGTCAACATCCCCATGTCCGAGATCGGCAACCGGCTCGAGGAGCTGCCGGCGGAGTCGTTCGACGTCATCTGCCAGGCCGGCGGTCGCTCCGCCCGCGTCGTCGAGGCGCTGGAGTCCCGCGGCTTCGATGCCACCAACGTCGAGGGCGGCACGGGGGAGTGGATCTCCCAGGGGCGCGCTGTCGAGGTGCCTTCGGCGTGACCACGCTGACCCTGATCCGCAAGCCCGACTGTCATCTCTGCGAGGTGGCCTCCGACGTGATCGACGCTGTCGTCGCCGAGCTGCCCGACGCCGCCGCGGAGCAGATCGAGATCGTCGAGGCGTCCATCCAGGACGACCCCGCACTTTATGAGCTGTGGTGGGAGAAGATCCCCGTCGTCCTGATCGACGGCGATCTGCACGCGCACTGGCGCGTATCGCCCGAACGACTGCGCGAGGCGCTGGAGGCCGCGGTCCGCGGTGCGGCGCGAACCGAGACGAAGGAATCCCTGTGACCATCCGCCATGTCGTGATGTGGAAGCTCGCGGCCGAAGATGCCGCCGTGCGTGCCGAGCAGGCGGCCGAGGTCGCTCGTCGCCTCAACGCCCTGGAGGGTGTCGTGCCGCAGCTGCTCACGATCTCCGCCGGTGCCAATGCGGCCTACCCGGAGACGAACTGGGACGTGACGCTGGTGGCCGACTTCGACTCGGTCGCCGACATCGACGCGTACCAGGTGCACCCCGCGCATGAGGAGGTCGCCGGCTACATCCGCTCGGTGGTCGCCTCGCGCGCCGCGGTCGACTTCGAGGTCTGAGACCGCGTCGCACGCGCTGCGGCACTTGATTTCACGTCGCCACTGACGTGCACTTGCAACGCAAACGTGATACGTCGACCGACTGATGTCATTGGTCACGCGACGAGCCGCATGTTTAGATGTTCTCCTACCCGTCCGTGGGCACACCCCGCCCTCGTCTTACAGGAGCCGACATGCCTCGTCGTAACCTCATCGCCGGTCTCGCCCTCGTGGCGACCGCCACTCTCGCGCTCGCCGGCTGCGCGACCGGTTCGTCCGATGCGGGAAGCAGTGACGCTCCCGCCGCGGGCGATGAGTACGGTCTGATCGAGGCCGGCACGCTCACGGTCTGCTCCGACGTTCCCTACCCGCCCTTCGAGGTCGAGGACCCGTCCAGCGACATCGAGTACTCCGGATTCGACATCGATCTCCTCGCGGCGATCGCCGAGAAGCTCGATCTCAAGGTCTCCGTGCAGGACGTGGGCTTCGACCCGCTGCAGTCGGGTGCGATCCTCGTCTCGGGTCAGTGCGACATCGGTGCGTCGGCCATGACGATCACCGAGGAGCGCAAGGCCAACATCGACTTCTCCGACCCGTACGTCGACTCGCTGCAGTCGCTGCTGGTCCGTGCCGATTCGGACATCAAGTCCATCGACGACCTCGACGGCAAGAACGTCGGCGTGCAGCAGGGCACCACCGGCGAGTCCTACGCGACCGAGAACGCCAAGGGCGCCCAGCTCGTGCAGTATCCGTCGGACGGTGAGCTGTGGCCGGCGATGCAGGCCGGGCAGATCGACGCGATCCTGCAGGACCAGCCCGTCAACTACGTGCACGAGCAGGACGACCCCGCGTACAAGATCGTCGAGACCTACCCGACCGACGAGTCGTACGGCTTCGCCTTCGCCAAGGGCGAGAAGGACGAGCTCCGTGAAGCCATCAACAAGGCGCTCAAGGAGCTCCAGGACGACGGCGGATACCAGGAGATCTACGACGAGTACCTCGCGGCCAAGTGACCGGCGGCGTCGGTAGAGCGGGAGGACCTCGACGATGGCGTTGAGGCGTACCACCAAGGGCAAGCTATATCGGTATTCGGTCTATGCGGTGCTGATCGCGATCGCCGTCTGGGCGATCGTGACCACCGACTGGGCGAAGATCGGACCGCTGTTCTTCAACCCCGAGATCGCGGCGAAGATGTTCCCCGGGATCATCACGACCGCACTCGTGAACACCCTGTGGTTCACGGCCGTGGCGTTCGTCGGCGGCCTGCTGCTCGGTGTGCTGCTGGCCCTGATGAAGCTGTCGGTCATCGCGCCGTTCCGCTGGATCGCGACGTGCTGGATCGAGCTGTTCCGGGGGCTCCCCGCGATCCTCACGATCTTCGCCATCGCCTTCATCCTGCCGATCGCCGTGGGCGTTCCCGGGACGAAGCTCGGCGGACCGGTTGTGCTCGGACTCATCGGTCTCATCCTCGTCGCCTCGGCGTACATGGCCGAGACGATCCGCGCCGGCATCCAGGCGGTCCCGAAGGGGCAGACGGAGGCCGCGCGGTCGCTGGGTATGTCGCCCATGAAGACGACCTTCTGGATCGTCGTGCCGCAGGGGTTCCGGATCATCATCCCGCCGCTCACCAACGAGTTCGTGCTGCTGCTGAAGGACACGTCCCTGCTGTTCATCGCCGGGTCCTTCATCTGGTCGAAAGAGCTCACGAACTTCGCGCGTGACGCGAGCACCCAGAACGCGAACGGAACGCCGTTGATCATGGCGGCGATCCTGTACCTGATCGTGACGATCCCGCTCACGCGCTTCAGCGCGTGGCTGGAACGTCGGATGGCGAGGCAGCGATGATCACCGAACTGATCGATGTGCATGCCCCGGCGATCGACGTGCAGGGGCTGGTGAAGTCGTTCGGCGACAACGAGGTGCTCAAGGGCATCGACCTCACCGTCACCAGGGGCGAGGTCGTCTGCGTGATCGGGCCATCGGGCTCCGGCAAGTCGACGCTGCTGCGGTCGGTGAACCTGCTCGAGGAGCCGACCGCCGGCAAGGTGCTGATCGAGGGGATCGACATAACCGATCCCGACGTCGACATCGACGGTGTGCGCACGCGCATCGGCATGGTGTTCCAGAGCTTCAATCTCTTCCCGCACCTCGATGTGCTCGGCAACCTCACGGTCGCCCAGCAGCGGGTGAAGAAGCGCTCGAAGAAGGAAGCCGAGCTGATCGCGCGCGCCATGCTCGAGCGCGTGGGACTGTCCGAGAAGTCGGATGCCTACCCCGGACACCTGTCCGGCGGGCAGCAGCAGCGCGTCGCGATCGCGCGTGCGCTGTGCATGAACCCGGACATGATGCTGTTCGACGAGCCGACCTCGGCACTCGACCCCGAGCTGGTCGGCGAGGTGCTGCAGGTCATGCGCTCGCTGGCCGACGAGGGGATGACGATGCTCGTCGTCACGCACGAGATGGGCTTCGCGCGGGAGGTCGGCTCGCGCCTGATCTTCATGGACGGCGGACACATCGTCGAAGAAGGAGACCCGCGCGAGGTGCTCGCGAACCCGCAGCATCCGCGCACGAAGGACTTCCTGGCGCGCGTGCTCTGAGGTTGCGGCGGCACGGTCTGCCGAGACCCCGCCTTCACGACGAGACCCCCTGGTGCAGACGTCTGCACCAGGGGGTCTCGTCGTGAAGTGGGGGTGTCGAGCTAGTCGACCTCGACGACCTCGGCGTCGGCGGCGTTGCGGCGGACGGCGTCGATGCCGTTCAGCGCGGCGGACTTCGACGAGTAGCCCTCACCCGTCGCGATGACCTCGCCGTTGCCGGCCTTCAGACGGAACCGGTACTCACCGGACTTGTCGGTGTACAGCTCGAACGTGCCTGCCATGAGGCGTCCTTTCTCTTTCGGATGGAGGGAACCCGCCCTCGCGGCTCACGCTATCGGTCCCGGTATATCGGTGGGAAGAGCGGCCTCACCCGCGTGGGTGCACCGCGACCGGCTCCGGCGCGACGGCGATGCGCACCCGGTCGCCGAACGAGGGATGGATGCCGGGGGCATGCTGCACCCGGACGAGCTCGCCCGACTCGGTGCGGACGAGGGTGCGGCGCATGCTGCCGAGGAAGGTGCTCTCCTCGACCAGGGCATCGGTGGCGGCATCCGCCTCCGACGCGAAGTAGACGTTCTCGGGTCGGAGGTACACATCGACCGGACCGTCGGCCGGTGACTGCAGGGGGAGGTGCTGCCCCCAGACCAGCACGTGATCGCCCTCGGCAACACCCGACACGACGCTGGAGAGCCCCACGAAGGCCGCGACCCCCGCCGTCGAAGGGGTCGTGTACAACTGCTCGGGGGAGCCGATCTGCTCGATCCGCCCCGCGTTCATCACGGCGATCCGGTCGGAGACGGCCAGCGCCTCCTCCTGGTCGTGCGTGACGAAGACCGTCGTGATGCCGAGGCGCAGCTGGATGCGGCGGATCTCATCGCGCAGCTGCACGCGCACCTTGGCGTCCAGTGCCGACAGCGGCTCGTCGAGCAGAAGCACCTTGGGCTCGGTGACGAGAGCCCGCGCGAGCGCGACCCGCTGCTGCTGCCCGCCGGAGAGCTGGTGCGGAAAGCGGTCGGCGAAGTCCGCCAGGCCGACCAGCGCGAGGGCATCGAGCGCGCGCTTCTGCGCCTCCTGCCTGCCGATGCCGCGCCGCCGCAGACCGAAAGCCGTGTTGTCGACCACCCGCAGATGGGGGAACAGCGAGTACGACTGGAAGACCATGCCGATGTCGCGCCTGTTCGTCGGCACGCGCGACACGTCGCCGCCCCCGAGCAGCACCGCACCCTCGTCGGCGCCCTCGAGCCCGGCGAGCACGCGGAGCAGCGTGGTCTTGCCGCATCCCGAGGGGCCGAGCAGCGAGACGAACTCCCCGGGTGCGATGTCGAGGTCCACCCCGTGCAACACGCGTGTGCCCGCATAGCTCTTCACGATGCCCTGCAGCTCGACGCGGGTGCCCTCGCCGGCCCTCGCCAGCAGCAGGTTGTCCTTGGTGCGCGGCAGCGCCTGGTCGAGGGTCATGAGCGGGCCTTTCGGGTGCCGCGCGCGACGCGGCCGATGAGGAGGAGCAGGAAGAAGACGAACGCCAGCGCCAGCAGGGTGAAGATCGCCGGCGCGAAAGGATCCTGCTTCTGCACGACGACCATGGCGGTCTGGAACACCGGGCGGTTCAGGAGCGAGGCGATCGTGAACTCGCCCAGCACGACCGCGATCGAGATCAGCGATGCCGCCAGGAGTCCCTGCCGGAGGTTCGGCGCCAGCACCTTCAGGATCACGGTCGGCCAGCTCGCGCCCAGAGAGCGCGCCGCCTCCGAGAGGGTGCGCAGGTCGGCCGCATCGATCGAGGCCTGGATCGATCGGGAAGCATACGGGAGCACGGGGATGCCGTACGCGAAAGCGAGGGTCCAGGTGCCCGTGCCCAGCGTGCGTCCGATCTGCAGATAGAGGGGCGCGAGCCCGACGACGAGCACGATCGCGGGGATCGAGATGGGCAGCAGTGCCGCGAACTCGAAAGCGGGCTTGAGCTTCGGGAAGCGCAGGTTGACCAGGATCATGGTCGGCGCCAGCACGAGCAGCACGATCGCGACCGTGACGACGGCGAGGATGAGCGAGTTGCCCAGGCCCGTCCAGATCGGCTTGATGGCGGCGGAGGCGGCCGGATCGAAGAGGGCGGCCCAGTGCTCGAGAGTCGGTCCCTCCTTTCCGCGGAGCGTGAACAGGAAGGTCGAGGCGAGGGGGATGACGAAGAATGCACCGACGAGGATGCCGATGACCCAGCGGGTCGCGCGGGAGGGGCCGAGGCGATTCACGACTGCCACCGTGCCGCGCGGCGCTGGATGAGCGAGTACAGGGACATCACGACCGCCACCACGAGGATCATGCCGAGTGCGAGGGCTCCGGCGAGATTCTCCCGCCCGAGCAGCGTCTCGCTCGTGAGGGCGGTGCGGATCTGCAGCGGCACGATCTGCGAACCCTGGCTGGCGAGAGCGGCGGCCGTCGCATAAGAGGAGAAGGCGTTGGCGAACAGCAGCAGCAGGCTGGCGAGGAACGAGGGGGCGAGCACGGGGAGGCCGATGCGCAGCCAGAAGCTGGAGCGGCTGCCGCCGAGCGTGAGGTTGGCCTCGGCCCACTGCGGCTTGAGCGCGGCGAGGGCGGGCATGAAGGTGATGACCATGAGCGGGATCTGGAAGTAGATGTAGGGCAGGATCAGCCCGGGCAGCTCGTACAACCAGGCGCCGTTCGCGAAGATGTCGATGCCGAACGCGTCCTGGAGGAACAGGGTGACGACGCCCTGGATGCCGATCGTGGCGATGAAGGCGAACGCCAGCATGACCCCGCCGAACTGCGCGAGCACGCCGGCCGCAGCATCCACCGACTGGCGCATCGCCCCGTCGGGATTCATGCCGAGGAGGGCGTAGCAGACGAGCGCGCCGACGACCGCGCCGACGACGGCAGTGAGCAGGGAGAGCCAGGCGGAGTTCGCGAAGGTGTTCAGCACGACCGGGTCGGCGAGGGCCGCGACGTTGGTCCAGGTGAAGGCGCCGTCGTCGTCGAAGAAGCCCGACCCGATCGCGAGGACCGTCGGCACGGCGAGGAAGAGCACCACGTAGGCCGCGAACGGGACGAGCCCGAGCCAGGCCGGGGACGGGCCGGACTGCCGGGCCTTCGCGTGTGGCGAAGACCCGGCGGGGGTGGCGGGGGCGGATGCCGCAGCATCCACCCCCGGTAGGGAGAGGGTCGTCACTGGACGGCCGCGGCCCACTTCTCGCCGAGCAGCGTGCCGGCGTTCGTCGACTGCTCCTCGGTCGGGACGACGGTCTCGTCCGGAGCGTCGGGGAGTGCCGCCGCGAGGTCGGCATCGATGGTTCCGGCCTCGGTCATGGCCTCCATGCGCACGGGGCGCGCTCCACCCTTCAGCCACAGGTTCTGCACCTCGTCGCTGTAGAGGAACTCCTGCCACAGGCGTGCCGCCGCCGGGTTCGGGGCGTCGACGTTGATGGCCTGGTTGTAGTAGCCGGCGTAGCCGGTGCCGTCGAGCACGACGACCTTCCAGTCGTCGTTGTCGGCCGTGTGCGAGGCGTTCAGGTAGTCCCAGTCGAAGACGACCGGGGTCTCGCCGCTCGCGATGGTCGCCGTCGTGACATCGACCTTGAGCAGGTTGCCGGCCTTCTGCATCTCCGAGAAGAAGTCGATGCCGGGCTGGAAGTCGTCGAGCGTTCCGTCGGACTGCACGGCCGCGAGGCCCACGGCGGCGAACGCGGCGCCGGCCTGGGTCGGGTCACCGTTGATCGCGACGGAGCCCTTGTAGTCGGCCGACAGCAGGTCGGCGAGCTCGGAGGGCGCATCGAACTTCGACGAGTCGTAGCCGATCGACATGTATCCGCCGTAGTCGCCGACGAAGAGGCCGGTCGGCTCCTTGAGCTCGTCGGGGATCTCGTCCCACGTCTGCACCTTGTAGGGAGCGAACGTGTCGGTGCTCTGCAGCGCGACGGTCAGACCGAGGTCGAACACATCGGGCGCGGTGTCGAGGCCCTTGTTGGTCTCGGCGGCCTGGATCTCTTCGGCGCTGGAGACGTCGGGCGAGGCTTCGTTGATCGTGATCTCGGGGTACTTCTCGGCGAACAGGTCGAGGATCTCGCCGTAGTTCGCCCAGTCGCGGGGAAGGGCGATGACGTTGAGCGAACCCTCCTCCTTGGCAGCGGCCTCGAGATCGGCGAAAGTGCCGAAGTCCTCCACGGAGGTGGCCGCGGCGGCGTCGACCCCCTCGCTGCTCGAAGCCGGTGCGTCGGTGGCGGACGCGCAGGAGGTCAGCGCGAGTGCGGCCGTGGTGGCCAGGGCGATGCCGGCGCCGATGCGCGCGCGGCGGGTGAAGCGAGCCATGAGTGTCCTCTCGGTGTCCGGCGAGGGTGCGCCGGTTTCGGGTTGCGAGAGGACACTATGAGGCGCAGGTTGCCGACCGTCCCGGGTCGGGTGAACGGCGCGTGTCGCGGTGGTGGCGGGACGGGTGCGGGGTCAGGCCTGCGGGACGTTGTACTTGAAGCCGCGGTGCGAGCCCACGTAGCCCAGACGCTCGTAGAAGCGGTGGGCGTCGGTGCGGGCGGCATCCGAGGTGAGCTGCACCATCGACGCGCCGACAGCGGGGGCCGCCGCCTCGCCCACCCAGCGCATCACCGCGGATCCGATGCCCGACGACCGCAGACCGCTGTGCACGCGTACCGCCTCGATCAGCAGCCGCCGAGCGCCGCGGCGAGACATCCCGGGGATCGAGGTGACCTGCAGCGTGCCGACGACCGCACCGTCGAGCTCGACGACGAGCAGGTCGTTCGAGGGCTCGGCCAGGATCTCGGTGAGAGCCTGAGCGTAGACAGGGCGATCCTCGTCGGATGCCACATCGCCTCGCGCCGCGCTGATCGGGTCGTCCGCGAGCAACGCGATCACGGCATCCGCGTCATCGACCACCGCACGGCGGAGCACCGCCGTCCCGATGCGCGAGTCGAACGAATGGGGCAGCGGGAGGGCGTCGAGCATGCGACCAGTCTGCCAGCGGGCGGAGCGGATGCCGGCGCGCGGCCGACTCTCTGGAATCATGGCCGAGTGGATATCGGCGCCGTGCTCGGACTGGAGCAGCTCACCTGGGGGATGCTCCTCCTCGTCGTCATCGCCGCGTTCTGCGCCGGCTGGATCGATGCGGTCGTCGGCGGGGGAGGCCTGGTGCAACTGCCGGCGCTGCTGCTTATCCCCGGCATCTCGCCCGTGCAGGCGCTGGCGACCAACAAGCTCGCCTCCGTCTTCGGCACCGCGACCAGCAGTGTCACCTACTACCGCCGCGCCAAACCCGACATCCGCACGGCGCTGCCGATGGCGGCTATCGCGTTCATCGGCTCGTTCGGGGGTGCGGCCGTCGCGACCATACTGCCGCCCGCCGCGTTCAAGCCCATCATCGTGATCGCCCTGCTGGTCGTCGCTCTGTTCACCGCGTTCCGGCCGCAGATGGGCGCGGCGACGAAGCTGCGGTTCCACGGGCACAAGCACCACATCATGGCGGGAGCCGCCGGGCTCGGCATCGGGTTCTATGACGGGATGATCGGCCCCGGCACCGGCACCTTCCTCGTCATCACGCTCGTCGCGCTGCTCGGTTACGACTTCCTGCAGGCGAGCGCGAAGGCGAAGATCGTGAACCTCGCGACGAACGCGGGTGCGCTGATGCTGTTCATCCCGCACGGGGCGGTGCTGTGGCTGCTGGGCGGCATCCTCGCGGTGGCGAACGTCGCGGGCAGCTACCTGGGGTCGCGGATGGCGATCTCGCGGGGGACGACCTTCATCCGCGTCGTGTTCCTCGTCGTCGTGGTCGCCCTGATCGCGAAGCTCGGCGTCGACGTGTGGAACGAGAACATCGTCCCCGCGTTCGCGCTCCTCGGCTGAACGCGCAGAAAAGCGCCCGGGTCGCACGATTCCGAAGAGCGCGTGCGACCCGGGCGCGAGACTGCGACGGGCTCAGGCCTCGTCGTCCTCGGGCTCGAAGTCGACGCCGGCCTCGGCGCGCTGCGCGTCGGTGATGGGCGCGGGAGCGGACGTCAGCGGGTCGAAGCCGTTGCCGGACTTCGGGAACGCGATGACCTCACGGATCGACTCGGTCTTGGACAGGTGCTGCAGCACGCGGTCCATGCCGAGCGCGATCCCGCCGTGCGGCGGGGCCCCGAACTTGAACGCGTCGAGTAGGAAGCCGAACTGCTCGTCGGCCTGCTCGTCGCTGATGCCCATGACCTCGAACACGCGCTTCTGCACGTCTTCGCGGTGGATGCGGATCGAGCCGCCGCCGAGCTCGGAGCCGTTGCACACGATGTCATACGCGTAGGCGAGGGCCGAGCCGGGGTCGGTGTCGAACGTGTCCTGGAATTGGGGCTTCGGACCGGTGAAAGCGTGGTGCACGGCAGTCCAGGCGCCTGCACCCACGGCCACGTCGCCCGAGGCCACGGCGTCGGCGGCCGGCTCGAACATCGGAGCGTCGACGACCCAGGTGAACGCGAACTCGTCCGGGTTCAGGTAGCCGAGGCGGCGACCGATCTCGACGCGGGCGGCGCCGAGCAGTGCGCGGCTCTCCTTGGTCGAACCGGCGGCGAAGAACACGCAGTCGCCCGGCTCAGCGCCCACGAAGGCGGCGAGTCCGGCCTGCTCGGCCTCGGACAGGTTCTTCGCGGCCGGGCCGCCGAGCGAGCCGTCCTCGTTGAACAGCACGTAGGCGAGACCACGGGCGCCGCGCTGCTTGGCCCAGTCCTGCCAGGCGTCGAGCTGCTTGCGCGGCTGGCTCGCGCCACCGGGCATGCGCACGGCACCGACGTACTCCGCCTGGAACACGCGGAACGGCGTGTCCTGGAAGTACTCGGTCGCCTCGACGAGCTCGAGGCCGAAGCGCAGGTCGGGCTTGTCGGAGCCGTACTTGGCCATGGCGTCGGCGTACGTGATGCGGGGGAGCGGGGTCGCGACCTCGACACCGATCGTCTGCCACATCGCGACGATGAGCGACTCCATCAGCGTGATGACGTCTTCCTGGTCGACGAAGCTCATCTCGATGTCGAGCTGGGTGAACTCGGGCTGGCGGTCGGCGCGGAAGTCCTCGTCGCGGTAGCAGCGCGCGATCTGGAAGTACTTCTCGACGCCGCCGACCATCAGCAGCTGCTTGAACAGCTGCGGCGACTGCGGCAGGGCGTACCAGCTGCCCGGGCTCAGACGTGCCGGCACCAGGAAGTCGCGGGCGCCCTCCGGGGTCGAGCGCGTGAGAGTCGGCGTCTCGACCTCGGTGAAGTCCTCGGCGTGCAGCACGTCGCGGATCGCCTTGTAGACGTTCGAGCGCAGGCGCAGGTTCGCTGCCTGGGCAGGACGACGCAGGTCGAGGTAGCGGTACTTGAGGCGGGCTTCCTCGCCGACGGTCTCGGTGTCGGCGACAGCCGTGGAGACCTGGAACGGAAGCGGCGCGGACTCGTTGAGCACCTCGACGTCGGTCGCGATGAGCTCGATCTCGCCGGTCGGCAGGTTCGGGTTCGCGTTGCCCTCGGGGCGTCGCGACACCTCGCCGGTCACCTTCAGGACGAACTCGTTGCGCAGCGGGTGGGCGATCTCCTCGTCGCGGATGACGACCTGGGCGATGCCCGAGGCATCCCGCAGATCGATGAAAGCGACTCCTCCGTGGTCACGACGGCGGTCGACCCAACCCGAGAGGGTGACGGTCTGACCGATGTGCTCGGCTCGCAGAGAGCCTGCCGAGTGGGTGCGAAGCACGGAGTATTCCTTCTGATCTGGGAAATGGGGAACCCGGCCATTCTACGGGGGTGCGCGACTCCTCCCGGCGGGGTGGGCGATCGATCAGTAGGGTGTCTGTGAACGGAAGGTGCCCCCATGAATCTCGCCCTCGTCCCCGCGGCCGACGTCCCGGTCGTCCCCGACTTCGTCAGCCAGATCTTCTCCGGAACCTCCGGCGTGGTGGCGCTGATCTTCTACATCCTCCTGGCCGTCGCGTGGTGGAAGGTGTTCACCAAGGCCGGATACCCCGGCATCCTCGCCCTCATCCCGATCGTCAACGCGATCTTCCTGCTGCGGATCGCCGGGATGTCGGGCTGGTGGGTGCTGCTCTATCTGGTGCCGATCGCCAACGTGGTGCTCGCGATCGTCGTCGCCGTCAAGGTCGGCGCGCGCTTCGGCAAGGGCGGGGTCTTCTCGTTCTTCCTGCTCTTCGTGTTCTCGTTCATCGGATACTTCATCCTCGGCTTCGGCGACTCCCGCTACCGCAAGGCGTGACATGACGGCGTCTCGTCTGCACCTCGTCCGACACGGTGAGGTGCACAACCCTGCTCGCGTGCTCTACGGGCGGCTTCCCGACTATCACCTGAGCAAGGCCGGCCGGGGGATGGCGGCGGCCGCGGCCGATCACGTGGGATCGCTCGATCGCCCCGTCGTCGCCCTGTACGCCTCGCCGCTCGAGCGGGCGCAGGAGTCGGCGGAACCGTTCGCCGAGCGGTTCGACCTCGTGCCCGAGATCGACATCCGCCTGATCGAGCCGGCCAACGTGTTCGAGGGCACGCAGATGCGTCGCTCCCTGATGAACCCGATGAACTGGTGGCACCTGCGCCAGCCTTCGGTGCCGAGCTGGGGCGAGCCGTACACCTCCATCGCGGAGCGGATGCTCAGCGTGATGGACGAGGCCTGGGACGCGGCGCCGGAGGGGGACCTCGTGATGGTCTCGCACCAGGCGCCGATCTGGATCACGCACCTCCGGGTCGCGGGTCTGCCGTTGCGGCACGACCCGCGCACCCGTCGCTGCGCGCTGTCGAGCGTCACCTCGTTCGAGCGTGTGGGTGACGTCTGGCGCGAGGTGGCGTACGCGGAGCCCGCCGCGACGGGCTCCGCCGTCGACGTCGGCGCGGTCTGACCCGCTCAGGCGAGTGACTGGATGATGCCGACCGCCGCGAGCTGACCGGCGGCTGCCGCCAGCAGCACCGACGCCATCGGGCCGGGGAGGCTGGCGCGGTGGGCGAGGTCGCCGGCGGCGAAGATACCCGGGGTCGACGTGCGGCCGAACTCGTCGATCTCGATCGAGCCGGACTCGAGCATCGCCAGCCCGAGGTCCGCGGCGAAGGGCGCCCGCTGACGCATCGATCCCGCGGCCACGAAGATGCCGGCCACCACGCGCTCGTCGTCGGCCGTGCGGATCCGCACACCGTCGGCGTCCTTCTCGACCGAGGTGACCGGGGTGCTGCTCGCCCGCACGCCCTTCGCCTCCAGCGTCCGCATGTCTTCATCGGAGAACGCCTCGCCGACGGGGAAGACGGTGATGTCGCCGACGATACGACCGAGTAGCCCGACGAGGTGCTCGGCTCGAGGAGCGGCGCCGAGGATGCCGATGGCCTTGCCCGCGTGCTCATGTCCGTCGCAGAACGGACAGCTGAACGCGCGCGTGCCCCACAGGTCCTGCAGTCCGGGGATGTCGGGCAGATCGTCCGCGACTCCCGTGGCCAGGATCACGCGACGTCCGTCGACCGTCGAGCCGTCGGCGAGAACGACCTGGAATGCCCCGTCGCTTCCGGAGATGCCGGTCGCACTGGTGTCACGGATCTCCACGTCGGCGTAGGCGGCGAGCTCGGCGCGGGCGGTGGCGCGGAGCTCCGCCGGGGGTGCTCCGTCTTCGCCGATCATGTTGTGCATGTGCAGGACGGTGCCGTTGCGGTACTCGCCCGAATCGAGGAGGAGCGTCGAGCGGTGCATGCGTCCGAGGGTCAGAGCGGCCTGCAGTCCTGCCGGTCCTGCGCCGATCACGATGGCGTCGTACATGGTGGTCCTTCCGGTGGATGTTGCGTTCTCCGTCAGTCTGTGACTTCATGTCAACATGAAGTCAAGCGCTGAGCATCCGTGGTCCGTCGGCGATGTCGCCGCCCGTTTCGAGCTGCCCACCAACGTGCTGCGGCACTGGGAGTCGGTGGGTCTCCTGCAGCCGCCGCGCGACTCTGCCGGACGCCGTCGCTACGGAGAGGACGAGGTCGTGCGCATCGCCGTGATCCAGCGCAGCAAGGCCGCCGGCATGACGCTCGAACAGATCGCCGTGCTGCTCGACGACGGCAGCGCAGGTCGCCACCAGGTGCTGCAGCAGCATCTGGACGACCTCGACCGGCGCATGGAGGAGATGCGCCGGTCGCGTGAGATGACGGAACATGCGATGGGATGCCGGGCTCACGACATCGCCACCTGCCCGCGGTTCCGGGCCGGCGTCGACGACGTCCTGGCGCGCTTCTGACCGGGGTATCAGGCCCTTCCGCATCCACCTCGTGCATAGGATCCTCTGCGTAAACTCGGAGTCGTGCCACGCGATTCGACGGTCCGTCAGATCCGCAGCGGCCGCTCCTCCCGCACCCGGCGTTCACGCCGTGCGGTCGGTGCCGCGCTCGCTGCGGTGCTCGCCATCGGTCTGAGCGCCTGCGCTCCCGATCCGGTCAGCCAATCCTTCCTGAGCGGCGAGAACACCGGCTACGTCGCGGCCGACGGCGCGATCGTCGAGATCCCCGTCGCCGAGCGCGGCGAGCCTGTGGAGTTCGGGGGAGTCACCGAGACCGGCGAGAAGTTCGACAGCGCCGACATCGCCGGCGACGTCACCGTCGTCAACTTCTGGTACGCCGGGTGCGCGCCGTGCCGGCTCGAAGCCGCCGACCTCGAAGCCGTGTGGCAGGACTTCTCAGGCGAAGACGTCTCGTTCGTCGGCATCAATACCCGCGACCAGGCCGACACCGCCGTCGCGTTCGCCGACGAGTACGACATCACGTACCCGAGCCTGATCGACGTCGACACCGCCGAGGCCAAGCTCGCCTTCGCGAAGGTCACGCCGATCGCCGCGACGCCGACCACGCTCGTGCTCGACAAGCAGGGACGCGTCGCCGCACGCATCATCGGACCGATCGACGGCCCCTCGATCCTCTCGACGCTCGTCAAGGACGCGCTCGCGGAGGACTCGTGAGCTGCCCGGGAGCGTTGTGAACCCCGAAGCGATCATCGGCTCCGGGGCCCTCTGGATCGCGATCCCGGTCGCGATGCTGGCGGGACTCGTCTCGTTCCTGTCTCCGTGCGTGCTGCCGCTCGTTCCCGGCTACCTCGGCTTCCTCGGCGGTGCCGTGGCGCCCCGCCAGGTCGCTTCCGGCGGCGGCGAAGGGCGCGCCACGACGCAGACGACCGAGACCGCGACTCGCGGCCGGCTCGTCCTCGGCGTGCTGCTCTTCATCTTCGGCTTCAGTCTGGTCTTCGTCTCGATCACCGCCCTCGGGGGCGTCGCGAGCGTCTTCCTGCTGCAGTGGGGCGAGATCATCACCCGGGTCCTCGGCGTCGTGATCATCGCCATGGGGCTGGTCTTCCTCGGCCTGTTCGGCTTCGCCCAGCGCGAGCTCCGCTTCCACGTCGACTCGAAGGCCGGCATCATCGGCGCTCCGCTGCTGGGCATCGCGCTCGGCATCGGTTGGGCGCCGTGCCTGGGCCCGACGCTCACGGCGATCTTCGCGCTGTCGTTCAACGCCGGCGACCCGGTGCGCGCGGGGTTCCTCGGGCTCGCCTACTCGCTCGGGCTCGGCATCCCGTTCCTGCTCGTCGCGCTCGGCTTCGGCTGGGCGACGAAGGCGATCGGCTTCCTCCGCCGCCACATCCGCGTGGTGAACGTCATCGGAGGGGTGCTGCTGATCGTGCTCGGCGTCCTGATGGTGACCGGGCTATGGACCGACATCATGTCTCGACTGACGGCGGTGATGGGCAGTGTCATCCTCCCGCTCTGAGCACTCTGACCGTTCCGAGAAGAACCGCCCCGAGAAGAACACGACCAAGAACAAGGGTGCCGTGAACAGCGACTCCAGCGATCCGCTCCGCCCGTCCGACCACGTCGACGGCGACGACTCGATCACCCAGCCGCGTCTCGGCTTCGTCGGCTGGATGCGCTGGGGCTGGCGTCAGCTGACGTCGATGCGCACCGCGCTGGTGCTGCTGCTCGTTCTCGCGATCGCGGCGATCCCTGGCTCGATCTTCCCGCAGCGGATGGCCGACCCGAACGGCGTCACGCAGTGGGAGCGCGACAACCCCGATCTCTTCCCGGTGCTCGACGGCCTCAAGATGTTCGACGTGTACCTGTCGCCGTGGTTCTCGGCGATCTACCTGCTGTTGTTCGCCTCGCTCGTCGGCTGCGTGATCCCGCGTATCAAGCACCACGCCAAGGCGCTGCGTGCCCGTCCGCCGCGCACTCCCGCACGACTGCAGCGGCTCGAGGACTACCGTGCCGTCACGCGCGATCCCGCTGCCGACTCGGGAACGAAGACCGGCGACGCCGAGGCTGAGGCCGCTGCGTCGATCGACGTCGCCACCAAGCAGCTCAAGGCTCTCGGCTACCGCGTGGAACGCTATGACCGCGGCCGCACGTTCTCGGTCTCCGCCGAGCGCGGGTACTGGCGCGAGACCGGCAACCTGCTCTTCCACCTCGCGCTTGTCGGGGTCCTGGTCACGGTCGGCGTCGGCGGCGGCTTCTCCTATACCGGACAGCGGGTGCTGGTCGAGGGCGAGACCTTCGCGAACACCCTGCTCGACTACGACTCGATGAACCGCGGCCGCTTCGTGGGCGACGACGCCTTCTCGCCGTACTCGATGCGCCTCGACTCGTTCGACGTGACCTATCAGCCCTTCGGCGAGCCGGGCTCGGGACAGGCAGGCGACTTCTCGGCCAACGTCACGGTGCAGGAGAACGGCGAGGAGCGCACGGGAGCCGTCAAGGTCAACGAGCCGCTCGGCGTCGCCGACGACGACGTGTTCCTGCTCGGCAACGGCTACGCGCCGACCGTGACCGTGCGCGACCCGGACGGCAACGTGGTCTTCACCAACAGCACGCCGTTCCTCCCGCAGGACACCAACATGACCTCGCTCGGTGTGCTGAAGATTCCGGACGGCCTGGCCGAGCAGATCGGGCTCGTGGGGTTCTTCTACCCGACGACCGGTGTGCTCGAGAGCGGAGCCTTCTTCTCCGCCTACGGCGACCTCACCAACCCGACCCTCACGCTCGACGTGTACACCGGCGACCTCGGCATCAACGAGGGCGTGCCGCGTTCGGTCTACGTGCTCGACACCACCGGCATGACCAAGCTCACCGGCCGCAGCACCGACGTCGAATCGATCGAACTCGTCCCAGGGCAAACGGCCCAGCTGCCGAACGGCCTCGGCTCGGTCACGTTCGATGACGAGTCCCCGGCCGGGGCAACGGATTCCTCGGAATCGGTGAAGAGGTTCGCGTCGCTGCAGATCCACCGTGACGAGTCCGGCGTGTGGGTGCTCGGCTTCGCGCTGCTGGCGCTCGGCGGGCTCATGATCGCGCTGTTCGTGCCGCGTCGACGTGTGTGGGTCAAGGCCACCGCGCACGACGGGGAGATCGCGCTGGAGTACGCCGCGCTCGCTCGCGGTGAGGACCCCACGCTCGCCGCCGCCGTGGACGACCTCGTCGCCGGTCACGCCCGACTCCTCGACGCGGCGGGCGGCACCGCCGTGCGCACCGAGACGGATGCCGCCGCCGACGACACCGCGGAGGAGTCCGCAGCGCCGGACGCCCCGGCTCCCGACACCCGGAAAGTAGACTGACACCATGCTCGAGCTCAACGTGATCTCGCCGGTCCTGCTGTGGACGGCGATCGCGATCTACGCGGCGGCCTTCGTGGCCTACGCCTTCGATCTCGCACGGCGCTCGCAGGCCACGGCCGACGCGCAGACCGTTCGCGAGCCGGCGCTCGTCGGCGCCGGCGGGGGAACCGCCGTCACCGCCACGGGCGCACCTGGTGCAGAGGTGCCGCCGCAGCGCTTCGTGATGGCACGGATCGGCACCTCGCTGACGGTGCTCGGATTCGTCTTCCACCTCGCGGCAGCGGTCACCCGCGGTATCGCCGCCGGGCGCGTGCCCTGGGCGAACCTCTACGAGTTCGCGATGATGGGCACGCTGCTCATCGTGGCCGTCTTCCTCGTCGTCCTCATGCGCCTCGACCTGCGCTTCCTCGGCACCTTCATCACCGGTCTCGTCGTGGTGCTGCTCGGCCTCGGAGCGACGAACTTCTACGTCGACGTCTCGCCGCTGATGGACCCGCTCAAGAGCGTGTGGCTCGTCATCCACGTGTTCGTCGCCTCGCTCGCCACGGCGTTCTTCGCACTCGCCTTCGCCCTCTCGGTGATCCAGCTCATGCAGTCGCGTCGTGAGCGTCTCGTCGCAGAGGGCGCCGCGAAGACGGGCCCCGGGTTCCTCCGCACCTTCCCGACGTCGGTGCGGCTGGAGAGCCTGGCGTACATGTTCACGATCATCGGGTTCATCCTCTGGACCTTCACGCTGATCGCCGGATCCATCTGGGCGTACTACGCCTGGAGCCGGTTCTGGGGCTTCGACGTCAAGGAGACCTGGACCTTCGTGATCTGGGTCATCTACGCGGGGTACATCCACGCGCGTGCGACGCGCGGCTGGCGCGGCAACCCTTCGGCGTGGCTCGCGATCGTCGGCTTCTCGGCCGTGATCTTCAACTTCACGATCGTGAACGTCTTCTTCAAGGGCCTGCACGCCTACTCCGGCCTGAGCTGAGTCTCGCCGACTGGCACACCCGAGACCCGTCCGCGGCACGATCCGCGCGGACGGGTCTCGTGCGTCCGACGCGCGCGGACACATGCCGCCGAAACCGCGAATACGCGGTTGTATGCTCATCGCAGGGGAGCGCGCCGGAGGCAGGAGCCCACATGCCCGTACTCGTCGGAATCGTCGAAGAACATCCCGCGATGCTGTTCGGTATGGCCACGATCCTCAACAGCAGCGACGGCATCCGAGTGGCGGCGAGCGGTGCGACGGCCGAGGAGCTGGTGAGCCGCGCCCGACGACTCGACGTGATCCTGCTGGATCTCGCGCTGTCCGACGGCTCCACTCCGGCCGAGAACCTGCGCACCCTCGAACCCCTCGGCGCGAGCGTCGTCGCCTACACCGCAGGTGATCAGCCGCATCATCTCCGCGAGGCCGCGCGTGCGGGGGCCGTGGGCATGATCAATAAGTCCGACTCGCTCGAGGTCATCACCTCGTCGGTCCGCCGTGCGGCGCAGGGCCACATCCTCGCCACGGCGGAGTGGGCGGCCGCCCTCGACTCGGATCACCAGTTCGTCGCGGCGCACCTCAGCCGCCGCGAGTCCGAGGTGCTGTCGCTCTACGCCTCGGGGGAGACGGCCGAGCGGGTCGCACGGACACTGTTCCTGTCGCGCGAGACCGTGCTCGATCACATCCGACGCATCCGGGCGAAGTACGCGGCCGTCGACCGGGCGGCACCGACCAAGGTCGACCTGTTCCGCCGGGCCGTGGAAGACGGGCTGGTCCTGCAGGACCTGTGAGGGAGCCCGGACGCGCTCAGCCCGTGAACGGCCAGATCAGCGGCACGTAGAACACCGCGACCACGAAGAACAAGATCGTCAGCGGCCAGCCGAAGCGCGCATAGTCGCCGAAGCGGTAGCCGCCGGGCTCCATCACCATGAGGTTCGCCGGCGTTGCGACGGGGGTGAGGAATGCGGCCGCTCCGGCGATCGTGAGAGCCATCAGGAACGGCAGCATCGACGCCTCCATCGCGGTGGCCAGAGCGACGGCGACCGGAGCCACGATGAGCACGGTCGCGGTGTTGCTGATGAGCTGCCCGAGCACCAGCGTGATCAGCACGATCACCGCCACGGCCGCGTGCGGACCCGCGTCGCCGAGGAACGAGCGCAGCCCGTCGGCGATCATCTGCGCGGCGCCGGTCTCCTGGAAAGCAGTGGAGAGCGGGATCATTCCCGCCACGAGGATCACCGTCGTCCAGGAGATCGCGCGGTAGGCCTGGGTGATCGAGACGACGCGGGTGAGGATCAGCGCTCCCGCGGCGAGCAGCCCCGCGATCGCGGCCGGCACGATCCCCGTCGCGAGCAGCATGATCATCGCGAGCAGGATCACCGCCGTCCGCTTCGCGCCCGCACCGAGCGGCACGGAGCGGCGGAGGGTGAGTGGCGCGTCGACCACCAGGACCTCGTCGCGCCTGGACGTGTGCCGCTGGAGGTCGTCCCAGGAGCCGTCGAGGAGCAGGGCATCGCCGGCCTGCAGATCGGTGCCGGACTCGTCCAGCGCCTCCTGCCCGCGCCGCACACCGAGCACGACGAGGTCGCCCGACGGTGTGCACATGCCGGGGAACACGTGCAGGCCGATCAGGCTGGAGCGCGGCGGCACGACGACCTCGGCGACTCCGCGCGAGGCGGACACCAGTGCCCGGTCGGGCGAGAGCGCATAGTCGGCGCGCAGCAGGGATGCGAGGCGCTCGAGGTCGATCGGTGCGGAGGCCGGCGTGCGCTCCGGCAGCAGCCGGTTTCCCAGGAGCAGGATGATCGCGAGCGTGCCGACGAGCAGCGGGAGCCCCGCGAGCGCGAACTCGAAGAAGCCGAACGGTCGGGCGCCGTTGTCGGTGGCGACCTCGGACACGATGATGTTCACCGGAGTGCCGGTGAGGGTGAGCATCGACCCGGCATGGGCCGAGAAGGCGAGCGGCATCAGCATCTGCGAGGGGCGGATCCCCGCGCGCGCGGCGACCACGACGACGAGCGGCAGGAGCGAGGCGACCGAGCCGTTCACGCTGATCACGGCCGTCATCGCGGCGGTCAGCAGCCCGATCGTGAGCAGCAGCCGCCGCCGACCGGTGCCCGAGCGGGCGACCACCTCCTGCCCCGCCCACGCGATGATGCCGGTCGATTCCAGTGCCTCGCTGACGACGAAGAGGGAGGCGATGAAGAGCACCGTCGGGTCGCCGAATCCGGCGAGAGCCGACCCCAGATCGAGCACCCCCGTCAGGTAGAGAGCCACCGAGACGCCGACGGCCACGACACCGAGGGGGATGCGGTTGGAGACGAAGGCGATCACCGCGCACAGCAGGATGACGAGGGTCGCGACGATCGGGTCCACGGCCCCACGATAGGGCGCGCTCCGGATCGCGGCGACCCCCCTAGTTCTAGGGGGTGTGCTTGCAGGAGCTTCTCGCTCGACACGATCATGGGGGCTATGGCTGCGGAGAAGTCGGTGAGTGCCTCGGATGCCGAGAGCAAGGGATTCCTGAACTGGATCGAGAAGGTCGGCAACAAGGTGCCGGACCCGACGATCATGTTCGTCTACCTGATCGGTCTGATCGCGGTGCTCTCCGCCATTCTGTCCTGGGTGGGGGTGTCGGTCACGGACGACGTCGTGATCCCGGTCCCGAAGGACGAGTTCTCCCAGGTCAACGAGCAGTTCGGCGGCAACTGGGAGATCTACGACACCACGACAGGAATGCCCGCGGAGGTCCCCGACTACACGATCGAGGAGCAGACCTTCGAGGTGCGCAACCTGCTGTCCATCGACGGCATCCGCTTCTTCTTCTCGTCTTTCGTCGACAACTTCGCCGGCTTCGGCGTCGTCGCAGTGGTGCTGATCGCGATGGCCGGTGTCGGGGTCGCGGAGCACGCCGGACTCATGGGGGCGATGATCCGCCGCGTGGTCAAGGTCGCGCCGCGTCGCTGGCTCGCGTTCATCCTGATCTTCGTCGGTGTGCTCTCCTCGGTGGCGACGGATGCCGGCTACCTGATCCTGGTTCCCTTGGCCGCCGCCGCGTTCTTCACCGTGGGCCGGCATCCGCTCGCAGGTCTCGCCGGTGCGTTCGCCGGCGTCGGGGCGGCGTTCGGCGCGAACCTCCTCATCACACCGAGCGACAGCATGCTCACCGAGATCACGAACGAGGTGCTCACCAGCGCCGGGATGCAGCCGATCGAGGTGACGCAGAACTTCTACTTCGGGATCGTGTCGACGTTCCTGCTCACGGCGGTGGCGCTGCTCGTGACCGTCCTCGTCACCGAGAAGCGGCTCGGAAAGTACGACCGCAAAGACATGACGATCGCGGACGAGGCCGAGAACGTCGACCACGACGCCGAGGCCCGCGGGCTGAAGTTCTCGTTCTGGGCGCTGCTGGGCTTCGTCGCCGTGATCCTCGCGCTCACCCTGCCGCCCGGCGCACCGCTGCGCGACCCGGAGACGGGCGACATCATCGGCACCACGCCGTTCATGGCCAGTCTGGTCTTCATCATCTCGCTCGCGTTCCTCGTGTGCGGCCTCGCATACGGGGCGGGCGCGAAGACACTGCGCGGTGGCTCGGCCGCGGTCGGTGCGATCGCGAAGACGTTCGGGAGCCTGGGTGGCCTGCTCGTGATGTTCCTGATGATCGCCCAGTTCATCGCCCTGTTCAACTGGAGCAATCTCCCCACCGTCGCCGCCATCTCGGCCGCCGAACTGCTGGAGCAGGCGAACGTGCCTGCGATCGTGCTGCTGCTCGCGTTCATCGTCGTGATCGTGATCCTCGACTTCATCCTTCCCGGCCTGGTTCCGAAGTGGGTGATCTTCGCCCCGGTCTTCATCCCGATCTTCGCGTCGCTCGATGTGGCACCGCAGACGCTGCTCGCCGCGTACCGCGTCGGCGACTCGCCGGTGAACGTGCTGACCCCGCTCATGGTCTACCTGCCGTTCATGGTGACCGTCGCACAGCGCTACAAGAAGGAGGCCGGCATCGGCACGATCATCGCGCTGATGATCCCGTACGCCGTGTGGATGCTGCTGTCGTGGACGGCGCTGTACGTGGTCTGGTTCCTCCTCGGTATCCCCTGGGGCCCCGGCTCACCGGTCGACATGGTCGGCTGACCCGTCTCCCGTCCCGGCAGGGTGCAGGGACGGATCTCGACGCCGCATCGCAGAACAAGGAGCAGACTCATGGACCGCAGGCCGAACAAGCTGATCCCCGCCGATCTGAAGACCACCCCGGGGCTGGATGCCGTCGATGCGGCCCGGATCCGGGTGGGTGAGATCGCCGCCGATGTCGAGGCGATCGGGATCGGGGTGTATTCCGACGGTGAGGTGCCCGCAGACCTCGGGTTCGATCGCGACGCACTCGAGAACGCCGGGTTCATGGCGAAGCCGGGCACCTCGATCGTGCTTCCGCGCGCCGGGGAACCCGACCTCGTCGCCGTCGGACTGGGGGCGAGGGCGGATGCCGGGGCCGGCGGACTGCGTGACGCCGCCGCGACCCTCGCCAGGGCCGCCTCGCGGCGGGAGAATCTGGGCCTGCGGATCGACGACCTCGCGGGAGTGGATGCCGCTGCTGCCATGCGTGCGCTCGCCGAAGGGGCTCTGCTCGCCCGCTACCGCTACACGGTGCTGAACGGGTCGTCGAAGCACGTCCCGCTCGCGGCGTTCACGATCGACGTCCCCGGAGGGACGGCCGAGCCCGTCGCCGCTGCTCTCACCGGCGTGCGCGCCGCCGTCGTCGCCCGTGACCTGGCGAACACCCCTCCCGGGCATCTGACCGCGGTCAACATGGGCGAGATCGCCGTCGAGCTCGGCGCCCGCTTCGGGTTCGAGGTCGAGCTCTTCGACAAGCAGGCGCTCATCGATCTCGGCTGCGGCGGGCTGCTCGGTGTGAACCAGGGCTCGGTGGAGGAGCCGCGCATGATCAAGCTGGTGTACACCCCCGACGGCGGCGGTGCCGGTCATCTCGGGCTCGTCGGCAAGGGCATCATGTACGACTCGGGAGGCATCAGCCTGAAGCCCAGCGACCCGATGCACCTGCTCATGAAGATGGACATGGGCGGTGCGGCGGCCGTGCTCGGCGCGTTCGTCGGGCTCCGCGACGCCGGGGTCGCCGCCAAGGTGACGGGCTGGCTGATGTGCACCGACAACATGCCCTCCGGCACGGCATACAAGCTCGGTGATGTGCTGACTGCGCGCGGCGGCACCACGATCGAGGTGAAGAACACCGACGCCGAGGGGCGCCTGGTGATGAGCGATGCGCTCGTGCTCGCGACCGAAGACGAGGTGGATGCCATCGTCGACATCGCGACGCTGACCGGTGCCGCGCTGGTGTCGCTCGGCGCCGCGACCGCTCCGGTCTTCGGCAACGACCAGGCGACGGTCGACCTGGTGCGCGCGGCCTCCGAGGCCGTCGACGAGTCGGTGTGGCAGCTGCCTCTGGAGCAGAAGTACCGCAAACAGCTCGACTCCGAGATCGCCGACATCGCGAACCTCGGCGGTCCGTTCGCGGGGGCGACGACGGCGGCGCTGTTCCTGGAGCACTTCGTCGGCGGCACTCCCTGGGCGCACCTCGACATCGCCGGCACGATGCAGACCGAGAAGGACGACTCCTGGCGCACCGCCGGAGCCACCGGGTTCGGGGCGCGGCTGCTGCTGGAGGCGGCCCGGACGTTCCCGCCGGCATCCTGACCTCCTCGGCTTCGCTGGCGCGGCGAAAACGGAGACCGAATGCGGTCGGCCCGGCGTGTCATGATGTGACGCGCCGGGCCGGCAGCGGATGGTCTCCGTTTTGGCAGGGGTGAGGGGGCAACGGGCGGATCAGGCGGTGGCGAGGACCGCCTTGGCCGAGGTCGTTCGGCGCAGGGTGACCGCGAGCGTGGTCGCCACCAGGGACAGCACGCCCCAGACGACCAGGGCAGCGACGGCCGAGCCGCTTCCCGCGATCAAGCCGGCGAACGCCGGAGCGGTAGGCAGCGCGGCACCGATGCTGGAGAGCCACCCTGGCACGGTCGAGATGAGACCT
The DNA here is from genome assembly GCF_018613945.1 of Microbacterium sp. ISL-59. Lineage (NCBI taxonomy): Bacteria > Bacillati > Actinomycetota > Actinomycetes > Micrococcales > Microbacteriaceae > Microbacterium > Microbacterium sp. ISL-59. The sequence continues at coordinate 340,282 of NZ_JAGGPG010000002.1, read as the reverse complement.
GTCGCGACGGCGAGCACTCCGACGAGGGCGGAGATCCAGCGCCCGACGCCACCGAACAGCGCCACGAGCGCCTGGTTTACGGCCGCGAACGCCACGCCGGCGAGCACGGCTGTTCCGGCGAACGCCCACCACGCGGCAGCGTCGTAGCTCGCCACGATCTGCACGATCAGTGACACCAGCAGCCCCTGGCCCGCGCCGATCAGGGCGGCGGGTGCGAACGCACGCAGCGTCAGCGCGGCGGACGAGCGACGGGACGTGAGAGTGCGGGCGGTGTGGGCGCGCATCACGATGAAGGTGGCGAGTCCGCCGAACCACAGCACGACGGCGGCGAGGAGCGGGATAGCGGTCGGCCCGAAGATCGTGTCCATCGAGGAGTTCGACGACACGGGGTCGGCGATCACCGAGGCGAGCGACTTCGAGTCGCTGTCGCTGAACGAGGGGAGGGAGTCGGATGCCGTGCGCAGCCCGCCGGCGAGGTCACCGGTCCCGGTCGCCAGGGTGTCGATCCCGGTCGCCAGCTCGGTCGTGCCGTCGGCCAGTGCGGTCGCGCCGGTGGAGAGCTGGGTCGCACCGGTCGCGATCCCGCGTGCTCCGGTGGCGGAGGCGGCGATGCCCTGGTCAGCGAGCTGGGTGAGTCCGCCGGAGAGCTGGGTGGCTCCCGCGCCCGCCTGGGTCATGCTCGAGGCGATCGTGCTGAGCGAGCCGGGGAGGGCGGCGATTCCGCCGGCGACCTTCGGGCTGTTGAGCACACCGGAGGCGGTTCCTGCCGAGGTCGCGACCGCGCCCGCATCCGTGGCGAGCGAGGTCAGGAGGTCGCATTCATCCTGGTCGGCGACAGGCGGCGTGCAGGCGGTCTGCGCCAGCCCGCCCAGCTTCTGTGCGAGCGCGACCGAGCCGCTCGCTGCACTCTTCGCCGATGCGGACGCGCCCTGGATCGCCCCGACGAGCTGCTGGGTCTGACCGACGCTCTGCTGCAGCTGGTTGCCGCCGCCGGTCAGCCCCGAACCGATCTGCGCAGCACCCGCCGCAGCCTCCCGCGTCTTCCCGGCGATCGTGTCGAGGCCCGTGGCCAGCGACGACGCACCCGTCCCGAGCTCGCCCGCCCCCGATGCCAGCTTCGTGGCGCCGTCGGGGATCGCCGCAGCACCGGTCGCGGCATCCCGCGCACCGTTCGCGAGCTTCAGCGCCCCGTCGGCGGCTTCGCCGATCTGGTCGCCGATCGTGGTGAAGCCGACCAGGATGTTCTCGGTCGTCGCCTCGGACAGCATGGTGCCCATCGTCGAGGCCGCGACATCGGCGATCTGGCCGGTGATGAGGTCGTCGGCGACGAGGCCGTCGTCGGGAGTGGTCACGGTGATGGTGGCCTGCTCAGCCTCACCGCCGCCGTCCGAGATCGCCTGACCGGCCGAGGTGGCCGCCGCGGAGAACTCCTCCGGGATCGTGATGACCGCCTGGTACGAGCCGTCGGCGAGACCGTCGGCCGCATCCTCTTCGTTCGAGATCACCCAGGTCAGGTTCGAGTCGAGGTCGTCCGAGCCCTCGACGAGACCTGCGGCCAACTGCCGTCCGAGCGGGGTGACCTGGTCGTCGATGGTGACCGGCTCGTCGAGGTTGACGATCGCCGCGGTCATCGAGTCCAGACGCTCGGTCGGGTTCTGCAGGGCCGCGACCAGGATGCCGCCGACCGCTGCCGGGAGCAGCAGTACGCCGAGGATGGTCAGCCACGTGATGGGCTTGCGGGAGCGCGCGCGCTCGATGGGGAGGGTCATGCGGTCACCTCGGTGGATTCGGCGGTGCTCCGGCGAGGAGCGCGCGTGTCGAGAGTTTCGGCGGCGGGCCAACCGGCCTCCGCGAGAGTGGTCCGTGCCACGTCGGCATCGGAGGCGGTGGCGAACACCGCGAGCGTGCGGGAGGCCGCGGCATCGCGCAGCATCGCGGCCGCCTGGTCGCGCTGGCCGCCGGTCAGGCGGTCGATCCCGTCGATCACGACGATCTTCGACTTTCCGCGCAGTGCCTCGGCGAGGTCCGCGAGGGCAGCGTCGGCGTCGTCGACCAGCACGCAGCCGACGTGTGCGCGAACCCAGGCGCCGCGTCCGGGCAGCAGATGGCCCGCGACGCGGAGCCGTCCGTCGGTGGGCGTCACCCGGCCCGCGATCGTGAGCGCCAGTGCGCGTCGGGCGCGCACGTCGCCACCGGTCGCGACGAGCGCCCCCTTCCGGGATGCGCAGCGACAGGTTCTCGACGATCGGCGCATCGGCGCTGATGTCGAGATCATCGGCCGCGACGATCGAACCGTCTCCCGGCCACTGGGCCAGGTGACGCTCGCGCTCCACGGCCTCGCCCTCGACGTCGACCCGGGGGAGGATCTTCTCCAACCACGCGGGCAGCTCCCAGGCGCGCTCGCCGAGGATCGCCATGAGGGCGGGGATCAGCGTCATCCGAACCAGGAAGGCGTCGATCGCGATGCCGGCCGCGAGGCCCAGGGCGATGGGTTTCAGCGACGAGTCGCCCTCGGGGACGAACGCCACGAAGACCGCGAACATGATGAGTCCTGCGGCGGTGACGACCTTGGCCGATCCCGTGAAGCCGCTGCGGACGGTGCGCAGCGCGGCAGCGCGTCGCGTGGCCCGATCAGGGCTCTTCGAGTCGGGGTCGTGCACGAAGTCCTCGCGCATCCGCGAGACGAGGAACACCTGGTAGTCCATCGCGAGCCCGAACAGCACGCCCATGAGGATGATCGGCATGAAGCTGATGATCGGACCGACCTTGGCGACGTGTAGCAGGTCGGCGAACCAGCCCCACTCGAACACGGCGCCGACGACCCCGAACGCGGCGACGATCGACAGCAGGTAGCCGGCGGCTGCGGTGATCGGCACCCACAGCGAGCGGAAGACGATGGTGAGCAGGATGAGCGAGAGCCCGATCACGAAGATGCCGAACGGCAGCAGCGCGTTGCCGAGCTGGTCGGAGATGTCGATGCCGACGGCGGTGAAGCCGGTGACCTTGAGGTCGATCCCGAACTCATCGAGCCACTCGTCGTGGTGGCTCCGCAGCTCGCGCACGAGGTCGGCGGTCGCGGGGTCGTCCGGGGCGGTCTCCGGGACGATCTGCACGATCCCGGTGTCGGCCGTCTCGTTCGGCGTCGCGAGGGCGACCTCCTTGACGCCGGGAACCTCGGCGACGGCATCCCCGAGGTCTTCCATCAGGGTGAGCGGGTCGGTGGAGGTGACGATGGTGCCGGTGAGGATCATCGGGCCGTTGAAGCCCGGTCCGAACTCCTCGGCCACCAGGTCGTAGGTCTGACGCGCCTCCGAGTCCTTCGGCAGCACGCCGGCGTTCGGAAGTGCGAGGTTGAGGCTGAGTGCCGGGATGGCCACGATGCCGAGGCCGATCACGACGGCGAGCGAGACGAGGATCGGGCGCTTGGTGACGCCGTTCACCCACCGCGCGCTGCCCTTCGCGCGGGCGGGGGCTGCGGGCACGTCGCCGGAATCGTCGCTAGCGGACTTCTTCTTCGCCTTCGGGGCGCGCCTCGGGCGACCGACCACCTTCCCCTTCATGAAGCCGAGGAAGGCCGGCGTCAGGGTGACCGCGATCGCGACGGCGACCGCCACCGAGACGGAGGCCGCGATGCCCATGGTCGTCAGGAACGGGATGCCGGCGAAGCCGAGGCCGATCAGTGCGATGAGCACCGTGACGCCGGCGAAGACGACCGCCGATCCGGCGGTGCCGACGGCGCGCGAGGCGGATTCTTCGGGGTCGACGCCTTCACGGACCTGGTCCTGATGTCGCGCCATGATGAACAGCGCGTAGTCGATGCCGACCGCGAGTCCGAGCATGAGCGCGAGCAGCGGGGTGGTGGACGACACGGTGGCGAACGCGGTCGCGGTGAAGATGCCCGCCATCGAGATGCCGACACCGAGGATGGCGGTGAGCAGCGGCAGGCCGGCCACGACGAAGGAGCGGAAGGTGACGATCAGCACGAGCAGCGCGATCAGGAGGCCGACCGCCTCGGTGAGCGTGACACCGGGGATCGAGATCGCGAAGAGGTCGCCGCCCAGCGAGGTCTGCGCACCATCGGGGAGCTCGGCGTCGAGGTCGCTCACGACGGAGCGCAGCGCGTCTTTCGTCTTGTCCGAGACATCGGTAGACTCGCCGTCGAACTGCACGCGCACGATGGCGGCGGTGTCGTCGTCGTTGATCATGCCCTCGACCATCTCGTCGTAGGGCGAGGTGGCGGCGAGCACGCCGTCGAGGTCGCCGAGTTCGTCGACGGCATCCTCGATGTGGTCGCGGTAGTCGTCGGCAGTGATCTCGTCGCCGTCGGCGGCCACGACGATGAACTGCGCGTTCGTGCCGCTCACCTGCGGGAACGAGCGCGAGAGCTGCTCGAGGCCGGCCTGTGATTCAGTGCCGGGGATCGAGAACGTGTTGTCGGTGCCCGCCCCCAGCACGAGTGCTCCTGCTCCGGCGATGCCGAGCGCGAGCAGCCAGGACACGAGGACTCGCCAGGGGTGCCGGAAGGACCAGCGGCCGAGCGAGGACAGGAGTGTGGACACGCGTTCCTCCGAGGGGTACTGATTGGATACACAGGTGTATCCGATACATACATGTATCGTAAATTGACCGGCACGTCGGAATCTGTGTGCCGGGTGTGAATCGTGCGAGAGTGAAGGGTCAGGAGGTTTCGATGTCGACACCCGCAACCCGCAGCCGTGAGAACACGCGTGCCCGTCTGCTCGAGGCCGCCGCGCAGGTCTTCGCCGAGGTCGGTCTCGACGGCGCCTCGGTCGAGGCCGTGTGCGAGCGAGCCGGATTCACCCGCGGCGCGTTCTACTCGAACTTCGAATCCAAGGACGAGCTGTTCCTCATGCTCGCCGCGAGCGTCTCCGACGTGCGCGTGAGCGGAGTTCGCACCCGCGTCGAGGAACTGACGGCGGAGGGTGCGCTGGTCGAGGGGTGCGATCCGATCGAGCTCGTGCAGCAGATCATGGAGCTCGGCGGCGACGACCGCCTGGGCGTGATGCTGCTGAGTGAGATCCGCATCCGGGCTCTGCGCGACGCGAAGTTCGGCGAGGCGTACCTCGCGCAGGAGAGCGAGATGGTGTCGAGCATCGCGCAGATCATCGACGACATCGTCTCGGTCAGTGCGTTGAAGCTGCGCCTGCCGGCCGAGACTGCAGCACGCATGCTCATGATCCTCTGGGAGGGCATGACCGTGCGCGGGGCGATGGCCGGCCAGGACGACGCGCAGCTGCGCCAGGCGGGCAGCGAGCAGCTCGGGCGGCTCGTGCAGCTGATCATCGAGTCGTAGCGCGAGTCGCCGGGGCATCGGGCGCGGAATCGCTCGATCGGGCGCGATTCGGCGCGAGCGACAGCAGGGCGCCGGCCGCCAGGAGCGCGGCCGTGACGAGGAACGTCGTCCGGAGCGCAGCGGTCAGCGCGTCCGGGGAGGCGGCGGCGATCTCGCCGGAACCGGATGCTGCGGCGAAGAGTGCCGCGAGCACGGAGGCCCCCGTGACGAGACCGAGATTGCGGGAGAGACCCAGCAGTCCTGACGCCGCCCCGCGACGGTCGGCGGGCGTGGCGTTCAGGACGCCCGTGTTGTTGGCGGCGAGGAACAGCTGGTAGCCGGGGGCGAGCAGCACGGTGCCCGTGACGTATCCCGGCAGCCCCCACCAGGCAGGGAGCAGGGCGAGCGCGAGCGCCCCGAGGAGCATCCCGCCGAGTCCGACCGATGTCATCCGGTGCGTGCCGAGCCGGTCGACCGCGCGTCCCGCCAGCACGCCGGTGCAGATCGATGCGAGCGGTCCGGCCGCCATGACGACGCCGATCGCCGCGGGAGGCAGGTGCAGCGCGCCCGTGAGGAAGAAGGGGCCCACCACGAGGGTGCTCATCATGACGGTGCCGACGATGAGGTTCAGGATCGCGCCGCGCGAGATGCTGCGGTTCCTGAGCAGCACCGGCGGCAGCAGCGGGTGGCTCGCGCGACGCTCGCACATCACGAACAGCACGGCGGCGGCGACGGCGCCGCCGAGGAGTGACAGCGTCGGCCACGAGGCCTGATCGCCCGGTGCGGTGACGCCGAGCGTGTAGAGGGCGACGGCCACCGTCAGCAGGACCATGCCCGGAAGGTCGAAGCCGCGACGGGGGCTGCCTGTGTGCCGTGCTTCCGCGCCGGTCGCGGCCGCCAGGGCTGCGGCGAGGAGTCCGAGCGGCACCATGGCGGCGAAGATCGCCGGCCAACCCGCCACCGTGATCAGGAGACCGCCGAGCGCCGGACCGGAGGCGGTCCCCACCGCTGCCGTGGTGCCGAGCAGGCCCATGACGCGCCCCAGACGATCCGGCGGGACCAGGTCGCGGGCGCGCGCCAGGGGGAGCGCCATCATGACGGCGGCGCCGATGCCCTGCAGTGCGCGGGCGGCGATCAGCATCCACAGTGTCGGCGCGATCGCAGACAGCGCGGCCGCGATCGTGAAGACTGCGATGCCGAGCAGCAGCACCCGACGCCGGCCGAGCAGGTCGCCCAGGTGTCCTACCGTGAGGCTCGTCGCCGTCATCGCCAGCAGGTACGCGAGAGCCACCCACTGCGTCTGCGCGAAGGTGCCGTCGAGTTCCGCGGCGATCGTGGGGAGCGCGACGTTCGCGGCGCTGGTCCCGAGCGATGCGACCAGGACGCTGAGGGCGAGCCCGGCCGTGCCCGCGTGAAGGAGGGGCGTGGGGGTGGAAGTCTCCGTCATGTCCTCAGCATCGATCGCGGAACGCTCGACCAGCAACTCACGTGGCCGAAACAGGGACGCCCGTGGTCCTATGAAGCCATGGAAGAGCGGGAATCGGTGCTCGACGCGACGCTGGAGCAGATCGGTCCCCGTCTTCAGTCGCTGCGCGCTCGCCGCGGCCTCACGCTGACCGAAGTCGCCACAGCCACCCGGATCTCGAAGAGCACACTGTCACGGCTCGAGACCGGTCAGCGACGTCCGAGCCTCGAGCTGCTGCTGCCGCTCGCGCGGATGTACCGCGTCTCGCTCGACGACCTCGTCGGCGCTCCGGAGACCGGCGACCCGCGGGTGCGGCTGCGCCCGCGGAGGGTCAACGGCCGCACCGTGGTCGCGCTGACCCGCCAGCCCGGGGAGAGGCATGCGTGGAAGATCCTCGTGCCGCGGGAGGCGTCGGAGCCGAAGCTCACCGCGCACGACGGGTCATCGTGGATGTACGTGCTCACCGGCCGCATCCGCCTCATCGTGGGGGACCGCGACGTGATTCTGGAAGCCGGCGAGGTCGCGGAGTTCGACACGCGCACCCCGCACTGGTTCGGCGCCGACGGCGAGCAGGATGCGGAGATCCTCACGATCTTCGGCGCGGACGGCGACCATGGCCCGCGGGCTGCTGACCTTGCGACGCGTCACCTCGCCGAGATGCTCGGCGAGGTGGGAGAGACGCACTGACCTCCGGTGGGATGTCGCGCGCCGGCCCGTATCGGTTCAGTTCGCGGTGGACGTCAGCTCGTAGTGGCAGCGGGCGAGCCGGGCGAGCCACCATTCGCGACGCTCGTCTGATGCTGCGAGGCGGGTGAGTGCCTCGGAGTCGGGCGTCACGCGGCCTACCGGGATCGAGCCGTCGACCGGACGCAGGTCGGCCACGTCGTCGAGGAAGAGTGAGGCGGTGCCGAGTCCGCAGTCGTAGTCCAATGTCGGGAGGGCTGCGGCCAGTGCGGCGCCCTGCGACAGGCCGATCGCCGTGTCGAGTGCGCTCGAGACCACGACCGGGAGCCCCGCCGCGGTGACGATCTGCAGTGCGTGCGTGATGCCGCCGAGCGGCTGGGCCTTGATGACGAGCAGATCGGCCGCACCGGCGCGGGCGACGGCGAGCGGGTCGGAGGACTTGCGCACGCTCTCGTCGGCGGCGACCGGGATGCCCATGTACTTGACCCGCTTGCGCAGATCAGCCAGCTCCGGCACGGTCGCGCAGGGCTGCTCCACGTACTCCAGGTCGTACTCGCCCAGGGCGTGGACGGCGTGTTCGGCCTCGTCGACGTTCCAGGCGCCGTTCGCATCCACTCGGATGCGTCCCTCCGGCCCCATCGCCTCACGCACGGCGCGGATCCGCGCCACGTCATCGGCGAGGCTCTGACCAGGCTCGGCGACCTTGACCTTGGCGGTGCGGCATCCGGGGAACCGCTCCAGGATTTCGGCGACGCGGGCGGCTTCCACCGCGGGGATCGTCGCGTTCACGCCGATCCGGTCACGCAGCGGCGCCGGCTGCTCGCGCCACGCGAAGTCGATCGCCGCAGCGAGCCAGGTCGAGGCCTCGGCATCCTCGTACTCGGTGAACGGCGAGAACTCCGCCCATCCCTCCGGCCCCTCGAAGAGGAGGGCCTCCCGCACCTCGACGCCGCGGAAGCGGCTGTGCATCGGGAGGGCGACGACCCTGGCCGAGTCGATCAGGTCTGCGAGCGGCGGGATCATGTGCCCATTCTGCTCCGTGGAAGCGTCCGCGCGCCGCTCGTCTTCCGGGTGAGTCGCCCCGCCCCGCCCCCTGCCGAGCGCACGGCTTGCTGCCGAGCGCACGGCTTGTAGACGCGACGAAGCCGTGCGCTCGACGAGAAGCCGTGCGCTCGGCGATCCCAAGGGGGAGGGGGTAGGTCAGGCATAGATGTGTGATTGACAATGGTGTGTAACGCACAGTAATGTGATCGACATGAACGAGACGCTCGACACGCACCTGCAGGAACTGCGGCGCGGCACGGTGGTGCTGGCCTGCCTGCAGCTGCTGCGCACGCCGGGATACGGATACTCGCTGCTCGAGCAGCTCGAGCAACGAGGCTTCGCGACCGACGCGAACACGCTGTATCCGCTGCTTCGCCGACTCGAGAAGCAGGAGTACCTCACGAGCGAGTGGAACACCGACGAGGCCAGGCCCCGCAAGTTCTACCGCACCTCGGATGCCGGCATCCGCCTCGCCGACACCCTCACCGACGAATGGCGTTCGCTCACCACGGCGATCGCGTCCCTCACAGCAGAGGAGAACTGACATGACCACGACAGCCACGCTCACGGAGCGCTACATCAGCGCGACGATCCGCAGCCTCCGACCTGAGGCGCAGGACGATGTCCGTGCCGAGCTCGAAGCCTCCATCGCCGATGCGATCGAGGCGAGGCTCGAGCAGGGGGAGGCGCCGGAAGACGCCGAACGTGCCGTCCTCACCGAGCTCGGCGACCCCGGGGCGCTGGCCGCCGGGTACGCGGATCGCCCGTTGTACCTCCTCGGCCCGCGCTTCTATCTGACTTGGTGGCGACTGCTCAAGCTGCTGCTGATGATCGTTCCGGTCTGCGTCCTCGGCGGCGTCGCACTGGGGCAGACCATCTCCGGTGCCCCGGTGGGCGAGATCATCTCGACGTCGATCGTGGCGACCGGCGGGGCAATCCTCCACATCTGCTTCTGGACCACGCTCGTCTTCGTCATCCTCGAGCGTTCGAACAGCACGACGGCGATCGAGAAGTGGGATCTCGACCAGCTGCCGGAGCCGACCGATAAGGGAGTGGGGCGCAGCGAGCTGATCGCGTCGCTCGTCTTCCTCGGCATCGCGATCGGCGCTCTCCTCTGGGATCGCTACCGCGGCTTCGTCCACGTCGACGGCGAGACCTTGCCGATTCTGAACCCGCAGCTGTGGCCGTGGGGGATCGGCGTCCTGTTCCTGCTCATCGCCGCGGAGGCCGTGTTCGCGGTCGTGCTCTACCGCAGGGGACGATGGACCACGGGGCTGGCCGTGACGAACACGATCCTCGCCGTCGCATTCCTCGCCTGGGTGCTCGTTCCGCTGCTGACCGGAGACCTGGTGAATCCGGAGTTCGTGGCGCAGGTCACGGCGGCCGGCGGTGAGGGCTTCGCGGCAGGACAGGCCGAATCGGCCGACGAAGGCGGGGTGTTCCGCATCCTCGCCGTGCTGCTGGGATTCGGTATCGCGCTCGGCGTCGGCTGGGACATCGTCGACGGCTGGATCAAGACGGTCCGTGCTCGTCGCCGCTGACACGTGCGATCGAGGAAGCGCCGTCCCGGTCGGGGCGGCGCTTCCTCCGTGGCCGGGGGCGGGCGAGGAATAGGGTGGATGCCGTGACCAGCGCATTCGTCTCCGATCTGTTCGACCCGGCCGAATGGGTGCTCGCGCCCGGCGCCGAGGACTACACCGACATCACCGCGCATGTCTCGCACGACGGCGGAGTCGCGCGCATCGCCTTCAACCGTCCGGAGGTGCGTAACGCCTTCCGCCCGCACACCGTCGACGAGCTCTACCGCGCGCTCGACATCGCTCGGCAGGATGCGCACATCGGAGCGGTGCTGCTGACCGGAAACGGTCCGAGCCCGAAGGACGGCGGCTGGGCGTTCTGCTCGGGTGGCGATCAGCGCATCCGCGGCCGCGACGGGTACAAGTACTCGGATGCCGAGACGGCGATCGTCGACGGTGCGAGCCGCGCGGCGGTCGGACGCCTGCACATCCTCGAGGTCCAGCGGCTCATCCGCTTCATGCCCAAGGTCGTCATCGCGGTCGTTCCCGGGTGGGCTGCCGGCGGAGGGCACTCGCTGCACGTGGTGTGCGACCTCACGATCGCCTCGGCCGAAGAGGCCCGCTTCAAGCAGACGGATGCCGACGTGGGAAGCTTCGACGCCGGGTACGGCTCCGCATACATGGCACGGCAGACCGGGCAGAAGTTCGCCCGCGAGGTGTTCTTCCTGGCCGAGGAGTATTCGGCGCAGCGCGCCTACGAGGCCGGTGCCGTGAACCGCGTCGTACCGCACGCCGAGCTTGAGCGCGAGGCGCTGAAGATGGCGCGCACCGTGCTCACGAAGTCGCCCACGGCGATCCGCATGCTGAAGTTCGCCTTCAACGCGGTCGACGACGGCCTGGTCGGTCAGCAGGTGTTCGCCGGTGAGGCGACCCGTCTGGCCTACGGAACGGACGAGGCGGTCGAGGGTCGCGACTCCTTCCTCGAGAAGCGGGACGCCGACTGGTCGTCGTTCCCCTGGCACTACTGAGCCGGAGACCCGCATGACCGCCCTGACCCCCACGGATGCCGAAGATCCGGATGTGCTGCGGGACGCCTTGCAGCGCGCGCTCGAGGGCGGACCGGCGCTGGGTTTCGGAATGCTGGACGGTGCGCCCGAGAACGTGGCGGACGGCATCGCGGCGGTGATCGCGACCTCCGGATCGAGCGGCATACCCAAGCGTGTCGCCCTGAGCGGTGAGGCGCTGCGCGCGAGTGCCGAAGCCACGGCGGCGAGGATCGGGAGCGGGCGCTGGCTGCTCGCACTGCCCGCCGGGTACGTCGCGGGGCTGCAGGTGATCGTGCGGTCGATCCTCGCGGGCACTCGGCCGGCCGTCATCGACGGCAGATTCTCTCCCGCGTCCTTCGCCGAGGCGACACTCGCGATGATGCGTCCGTCGTCGGGGACAGGGATTCCCGACCTCTACACCTCGCTCGTCCCCGCACAGATCGCGACGCTGCTCGACGCCGCCGACGACACGGCCGTGCGTGCCGCGCTCACGGCGTACCGGGCGATCCTGGTGGGCGGACAGTCGCTGCCGGAGCCGCTTCGCGAGCGCGCGGCCGACCTGGGTGTACGGGTGGTCCGAACCTACGGCTCCACCGAGACCAGTGGGGGCTGTGTCTACGACGGCGTGCCGCTCGACACGGTCGGCGTGCGCACGGTCGAGGGGGAGTTGCGCATAGCCGGCCCCATGCTCGCCGAGGGGTATCTCGGTGACGCCTCGTTGAGCGCCCGCACCTTTGTCCGGGATGAGCACGGCATCCGCTGGTATCGCACGGGCGATCTCGGTCTGGTCGAAGACGGCGTGGTGCGCGTGCACGGCCGAGCCGACAACGTGATCGTGTCGGGCGGCATCAACATCTCCCTCGATCGGGTGGAGCGGATCGTCCGGCGGGTCCCGGGATTGCACGAGGCCGTCGTGGTCGGCGTGGAGGACGAGCACTGGGGCGAGGCATCCGTGATCGTCGCCGCGCGTGGTGAGGTACTGAGGCGGAGCGAGTCTGAGCAACTCACTCAGGCCCGTGACGCTGTCGCGGAAGAACTCGGCAAGCACGCGCGTCCCTCCCGCCTGATCCTGGTCGACGAGATGGATGTCCTGGCGTCGGGCAAGCCCGATCGCGAGGCCATCCGGCGGGCCGTCGCCGACCTGCACTGAGTGCGATCCACTGCCAGACTGAGTCGCATGGATGTGCTGCGGCTGGCCGGAGCGCCGGGTGTGGGAAAGAGCACCGTCGCGTGGGCTGTCGCCGAGCGTCTCGCATCCGACGGAGTGCCGACCGGGTACCTCGATATCGATCAGCTCGGCATGTGCTACCCCGCTCCGTCCGATGACCGCGACCGCTGGGCCTTGAAGGAGACGGCGCTCGCCCGGCTCGCCGTGCGGTTCCGCGACGCGGGCGTCGAGCGCCTCGTCGTATCCGGAGTCGCCGATCCATCTCAACCGCCCCCGGTGAACGGGCATCCGACGCTCTCCCTGTGGCTGGATGCGGACGAGGAGACGAGACGGAGACGATTGGCTCCCCGGCGGTGGGAACGCGAACAGGTGGATGCCGCGCTCGCGGCCGGCACCGAGGAGGCGAGCGCCGCGCACCCCGCCTGGGAACTTCTGGACACCGAGCGGTCGACCATCGAGGAGTCGGTGCAGGCAGTGATCGCGCGGCCGGCAGTCGGGGCGGAGGTGGCATCCGACGTCGTATTCTTCGAAGCGCATGCGACCGGTCGAGTCATCTGGATCACCGGTCCGAGGTGCGCCGGTGCCTCACATGTCGGCTGGGAGCTGGCTCGCACGCAATGGGCTGGGGGCGAGCGCACGGGGTTCCTCGATGGCGCCCAACTGAGCTTCGTGTGGAATGCCGATCCTGTGGACGGAGCAGCGGCCGCAGCGGTGCTGCAGGCGGTGTTCGCTGAGGTGGGGGCGAAGACCGTGATCGCGGTCGCGCCGTTCGAGATCTCGCCGAAAGACGTGCACGCTGCCTTCCCGCGAGCGGACGTCCGGTTCTTCCGACTCGATGCCGACGATCGCACGCGCCGCGGCCACGCTGTCCGGAGGGCGGAAGGAGCGGACGGCGCGGTGCTCGCCGGTGACGACCTGATCGGGGCGGATGCCGACGCGATCGAGAGGATCCTCGCGGTCGGGGCGCGTCAGCGCGCGTCGCCGTTGCGCATCGGTGAGATCCTCGTCGACATGCCGACGTCCACGGTGACGCAGGTGGTCGACAGAGTGCGGGAATTGGCCGGTCTGGCCGCTCTGCCAGACTGAAACGCATGGCCTCGTACACGCACGGACACCACGAATCAGTTCTCCGCTCGCACAACGTGCGCGACATCGCGAACTCCGCCGCCTACCTCCGTCCGCACCTCACGGACACGACCCGGCTCCTCGATGTCGGGGCCGGCCCCGGCACGATCACCGTCGACTTCGCCGGGGCCGTCGGGCATGTCACCGCCACCGAGATCGACGAGAACGCCCTGTCGCTGTCGCGTGGCCTCGCCGAGGAACGCGGCCTGAGCAACCTCGCCTTCTCGGTCGAGGATGTGCACGCGCTGAGCTTCCCTGATGACTCGTTCGACGTCGTACACGCGCACCAGGTTCTGCAGCACGTCGGCGACCCGGTGCAGGCGCTTCGCGAAATGCGTCGGGTGACCGTTCCCGGCGGACTCGTCGCAGCCCGCGATGCCGACTACTCGGGCTTCATCTGGTTCCCCGTCCTGCCCGAGCTCGACAGGTGGTTGGCGCTGTACCAGGCGGCGGCGCGTGCGAACGGCGGCGAGCCGGATGCCGGGCGCCGGTTGCTGGCGTGGGCGCGGGCCGCGGGTTTCGATGACGTGACCGCGACGGCATCCACCTGGTGTTACGCATCGCCGGCTGAGCGCGCCTGGTGGGGTGGGATGTGGGCCGACCGCATCCTCGAGTCGGCACTCGCGCGGCAGCTGGTGGACAGTGACATGGCGACTCCTGCGGATCTGCAGGAGATCAGCGATGCGTGGAAGCGCTGGGCCGACGACGGCGACGGCTGGTACGTCGTGCCGCACGGCGAGATCCTCGCCCGCGTCTGACAAGACGCCCGTGCCGGGCGCGGCGCATTATATCGGTATTTTTGCGGTAACCCTATGTTTCCGCTGAGTGTCGTAATACTCTTCGATCGTTACGTGTGCCCCAGCGCGGAACAGTTGAGGGGAAAGAGCAATGAAGCGGATCACTCGCGGGACAGGTCCGGTTCGCCGGGCTGCCGTGGCCACTGCGGCCCCTCGTGCCGCGGCCCCACGAAAGATGGCTGCGACTCTGGCGCTGCTCCTCGGCGTGGCGTCGGCGTTGACCGCGGGCTTCGGCGGGTCGGAATCCGCTTCGGCAGCGGAGGTCGCGTGTGTCCCGACGGGCGCGTACGTGCATTGCGTCGACTTCACCTACACCGGCGGCGACCAGACCTTCACCGTCCCCACAGGCGTCACGCAGGTGAGCGCGACGCTCACGGGTGCCGGCGGCGGGGGCCAGTGGGCGGGCGCGGGTCAGGGCACGCAGGGCGGCGGCGCGGGTGGGCAGGCGGTCGGCGTCCTATCCGTCACGCCGGGAGCATCTCTCACGGTCACCGTCGGCCAGGGCGGTGCGCCGTTGCCGGGGGCTCCGACTTACGGCGGCGGTGCCGTCGGTGGCGGCGCGGCCACCGGAAACGTGCGTCCTGGTGGAGCCGGTGGAGGCATGAGCGCGATCTGGCAAGGCGGGTACGGCGTCACTCCCTTGCTCATCGCAGGCGGTGGAGGTGGTGCACCCGGAGGAAGCAGTGCGGCCGGTTCCGCCGGAGGCGCCGGAGGAGGCACCGCGGGAGCCCCGGCGCCCGCAGAAGGGCTAGCCGAAACCGGACGCGGCGGTAGCCAGACTGCGGGCGGAGCAGCGGGGACGGGTGCGTGTACGGCTGGTGCTCCGGCGGCGGGGGCGCAATATGCGGGAGGTGTCGGTGGGGGCGCTTCGAATTTGAGCATCGACGGCGGCGGTGGCGGTGGTGGCGGCTACTACGGGGGCGGTGGCGGTCGGTGTCTGGCTCTGCTGGGTATCGGCGACGGCGGAGGCGGCGGCGGGTCAGGCTTTGCGGCTCCTGGTGTGGTCGGCGCGGCGCTGACACTGGGTGGAGGAGCAGCCGGCGGCGGAGCTGCAGCGAGCGGCGGAAATGGGACCGTGCGACTCCAGTGGGGTGCGGCAGCCGTCGTGACCGGCCCTGCCGATGGAGCCACGGTTCCGCCTCGACCGGCATTCTCCGGCACGGGAACACCGGGCGACGTGGTCGAGATGCGCGACGATTCGGGCGCGGTGCTCTGCACCGCGACGGTGACCGCGGCGGGGACGTGGAGCTGCACGTCGATGTCGGATCTTGCCGTGGGCGCCAACGTCGTGCAGCCGTACACCGTGGTCAACGGCCAGGCGTTCGCCGGCAACGCGATCACCGTGACCGTCCCCTCGCCGTCGACGCCGGTGATCACCGGACCTGAGGATGGCACCGCGGTGGCGGATTCCACGCCGACCTTCACGGGCACCGGAGACGATGGCGACACGATCACGGTCCGCGATGGCGGTGGTGCCGTGCTCTGCACGACGACCGTGGTGGACGGTGCATGGTCGTGCACGCCCACGACGGCGCTACCCGAAGGTGCAGCCACGGCGACGCCGACGGCGACGAACATCGACGGCACGAGCACGACCGGTGCGCCCGTCGCGTTCACGGTGGATACGGTGGCCCCTTCGGCGCCGGTGATCACTGGTCCAGCGGATGGTGCGGTGCTGACGGATGCCACGCCGACATTCACCGGCACGGGTGATGATGGCGACACGATCACCGTGACGGATGACGACGGCACCGTGCTGTGCACGGCCACTGTGGTCGATGGCGCGTGGTCGTGTACCCCGACCGATCCGTTGCCGGAGGGCGGGAGCACGATCACGCCGACGGCGACGGACGCGGCGGGGAACTCCACCCCGGGGGAACCGATCGAGGTGACGGTGGACACGGTCGCCCCGTCGGCGCCGGACATCACGGGCCCGGCGGATGGCGATGTGGTGGACACGGCGACGCCGACGTTCACCGGAACCGGTGATGACGGTGACACGATCACCGTGACGGACGGTGACGGCACCGTGCTCTGCACCGCGACTGTGGTCGATGGGGAGTGGTCCTGCACCCCGACCGATCCACTGCCGGAAGGCACGAACACGGTCTCCCCGACCGCGACCGACCCTGCGGGGAACTCGACGGCGGGTGCTCCGATCGACGTGACGGTGGATACGGTGGCGCCGTCCGCGCCGGTGATCACTGGCCCCGCCGATGGCGATGTGGTGACGGACGCGACGCCGACATTCACCGGCACTGGGGATGACGGCGACACGATCACCGTCACCGATGGTGACGGAAAGGTGCTGTGCACGACGACCGTGGCGGCTGGCGCCTGGTCCTGCACGCCCACGGATCCGCTGCCGGAGGGCACCAGCACGATTACGCCGACCGCGACGGACCCGGCCGGAAGCTCGACGGCGGGTACTCCGATCGATCTGACCGTGGACACGGTCGCCCCGTCGGCCCCCGTGATCACGGGCCCCGAGGATGGCGATGTCGTGGCGGATGCGACGCCGACGTTCACCGGTACTGGGGATGATGGTGACACGATCACCGTGACCGACGGTGATGGAACCGTGCTGTGCACGACGACGGTGGTCGACGGTGCGTGGTCGTGCACGCCGACTGATCCGTTGCCGGAGGGGACGAACACGGTCACGCCGACGGCGACGGACCCGGCCGGCAACGCTACCGCGGGCGACCCGATCGAGTTCACGGTCGACACGGTGGCTCCGTCGGCTCCAGCGATCACCGGCCCGGCTGATGGTGCGGTGGTGACGGATGCGACTCCGACGTTCACCGGAACGGGTGATGACGGCGACACGATCACGGTGACGGACGGTGACGGCACCGTGCTCTGCACGACGACCGTGGTCGACGGCGCCTGGTCCTGCACGCCGACCGATCCGTTGCCGGAAGGCGTGAACACGATCACGCCAACAGCGACCGACCCGGCAGGGAACACGACGGACGGTACTCCGATCGAGCTGACCGTGGACACGGAAGCTCCGTCTGCCCCGGTGATCACCGAGCCGGCGGAGGGTGATCTGGTGGATACGGCGACGCCCACCTTCACGGGTACGGGTGATGACGGTGACACGATCACCGTGACCGATGACGACGGCACGGTGCTGTGCACGACGACCGTGGTCGACGGCGAATGGTCGTGCACTCCGACCGATCCGCTGCCGGAGGGGACGAACACGATCACGCCGACCGCGACGGATCCGGCCGGGAACACGACGGAGGGCGATCCTGTCGAGTTCACCGTCGACACCGTTGCGCCTGCGGCCCCGGTGATCACCGGTCCGACTGACGGTGCTGTGGTGACGGACGCGACGCCGACCTTCACCGGTACCGGTGACGATGGCGACACGATCACCGTGACCGATGGTGACGGCACCGTGCTCTGCACCACGACCGTGGTCGACGGCGAATGGTCGTGCACGCCGACCGATCCGTTGCCGGAGGGGACGAACACGATCACGCCGACGGCGACGGACCCGGCGGGGAACACGACGGCGGGCGACCCGATCGACCTGACGGTCGACACGGTGGCCCCGTCCGCTCCGGTCATCACTGGCCCGGCGGATGGTGCTGTGGTGACGGATGCGACGCCGACTTTCTCGGGCACCGGTGACGATGGCGACACGATCACGGTGACCGATGGTGACGGCACGGTGCTGTGCACGACGACCGTCGTCGACGGCGCCTGGTCGTGCACGCCGACCGATCCGCTGCCGGAAGGCGTGAACACGATCACGCCCACCGCGACGGACCCGGCCGGGAACACGACGGAGGGCGATCCGATCGACGTGACGGTGGACACGGTAGCCCCCACCGCACCCGTGATCACGGGGCCGGCGGATGGTGACGTGGTGGACACGGCGACGCCGACGTTCACGGGTACCGGTGATGACGGGGACACGATCACTCTGACCGACGATGACGGTACCGTGCTCTGCACGACGACCGTCGTCGACGGCGAATGGTCGTGCACGCCCACGGATCCGCTGCCGGAGGGGACGAACACGATCACGCCGACGGCGACCGATCCCGCGGGCAACCCCACAACGGGTGACCCGATCGACGTGACGGTGGACACGGTGGCCCCCTCCGCTCCGGTGATCACCGGCCCGGCTGACGGCGCTGTGGTGACGGACGCGACTCCCGCCTTCACGGGCACCGGCGATGACGGCGACACGATCACTCTGACCGACGATGACGGCACGGTGCTGTGCACGGCGACCGTGGTCGATGGCGTTTGGTCGTGCACGCCGACCGATCCGCTGCCGGAGGGCGCGAACACGATCACGCCCACGGCGACAGACCCGGCGGGTACCTCCACGGCGGGCGATCCCATCGATCTCACGGTCGACACGGAGCCCCCGTCGGCGCCGGCGATCACCGGGCCGGCTGATGGTGCTGTCGTGACGGATGCGACGCCCACGTTCACCGGAACCGGTGACGACGGTGACACGATCACGGTGACCGATGGTGACGGGGCCGTGCTGTGCACGGCCACCGTGGTCGATGGCGCTTGGTCCTGCACGCCGACCGACCCGCTGCCGGAAGGTGCGAGCACTGTCACGCCGACGGCGACTGACCCCGCAGGTAACTCCACGGCGGGCGATCCGATCGATCTCACGGTGGACACCGTGGCCCCCTCCGCTCCGGTCATCACCGGTCCGGCGGATGGTGCTGTGGTGACGGATGCGACGCCGACGTTCACCGGAACCGGTGACGATGGCGACACGATCACCGTGACCGATGGTGACGGCACTGTGCTGTGCACGACGACCGTCGTCGATGGCGCCTGGTCCTGCACCCCGACCGATCCGTTGCCGGAGGGCGCGAACACGATCACGCCGACGGCGACGGACCCGGCGGGGAACACGACGGCGGGCGACCCGATCGACGTGACCGTGGACGCGGTCGCCCCCACGGCCCCGGTGATCACAGGCCCGGCGGATGGCGCTGCAGTGACGGATGCCACGCCCACCTTCACGGGTACCGGTGATGACGGCGACACCATCACTCTGACCGACGATGACGGCACCGTGCTCTGCACGACCACCGTCGTCGACGGCGCGTGGTCCTGCACCCCGACCGATCCGTTGCCGGAGGGGACGAACACGATCACGCCGACCGCGACCGACCCCGCCGGGAACACGACCGCGGGCGGCCCCATCGACGTGGTCGTCGACACGGTGCCGCCCGCTCCGGTCCTGAACCCGGTCTGTGTCCAGAACCCGGATCTCACGATCACCTGTTCGGGCACCGGCGAGCCGGGGACGACCGTGGTCGTCACTGCGCCGGACGGCACGGAACTGTGCCGCACCGCTGCGGTCATGCTGGAGTGGAGCTGCACGTCGTCCGGTCCTGCCGACCCGCAGGCGGTCACCATCACGGTCATCGATGCGGCAGGCAACGTCTCGACGCCCACGATCGCTCCCGTGACGCCGTACGTCCCGCAGCCGTCCGGCGGGGGCAGCGGCACGCTGGGAACCACCGGTGCCGACAGCTCTGCGGCTATCGCCCTGGGAGCCCTTCTGCTCATGATGGGCGGGGCGGCGCTCCTGCGCTCGAGGCGATGGGCGCCCGTGGAATCCGATTCCTCGACCGCTTGACGGGAGATCCTCGCCCGCGTGTGACACCGCACGGATACATCCACGGACGGATGTGTCCGTGCGGTGCGCTCGCGTAGCGTGGGGGAGTGATCCGGCCACTCTCCCGCACGGCGCTCGCGCTCGACATCGTCGGGGCGACGCTGCTCTTCCTCGTCCTGATGCCGACGTCGCTCGTGTTCTACGGGCCGGGCACCGGGAACACGGCGATCGGAGGCATATCGGTCGTGGCAGTGGTCTTCGCTGCCGTGCTGATGTTCGGCGGCGTGGCGATCGGCCGCCTCGCGCCGGGCTGGGCGCTGGCCGCGGCGTGGTCCGGTGCGATCCTGCAGATGATCGCCGGGTTCGGCCCGCTGCCGATCGACTTCGCCATCCTGCTCATCCTCTACGCCACGGCGGCGTGGGGCACTCGGCGGGTGCTCTGGTGGGGCTTCGCCTCCGCGCTCGCCGGTGGACTCGTCGCCGCCCTCTACATGGTGGTCGTGAATGGCGTCGCCTTCGGCGTCGGCACCGGATGGGAGAAGGTGACGGCGGGCACGCTCCTCCTCATCGTCTCCGTCATGGCGCTCGGGTTCGCCTGGGTCTGCGGCCTGCTGTGGCGGGTCGTGCTGCGCGCGCGCAGCACCCGAGCCGCCCAGCTGCAGGCCGAGTCGCTCGCCGTCGAGGAGCAGGAGCGCGTGCGCATCGCCCGCGACATGCACGACATCGTGGCGCACTCCCTGGCCGTCGTCATCGCGCAGGCCGACGGCGCGCGATACGCGGCTGCGGCGAAACCAGAGATGGCGACCGAGGCCCTCGGAACGATCGCGCAGACAGCGCGCGGCGCGTTGAGCGACGTGCGCATGCTGCTGACCCAGCTCCGGCACCGGCAGGGCGACGGCCCGCAGCCCACGCTCGCCGACCTCGAAGCTCTGTTCGCGCAGGTGCGGCAGGCAGGGATCGAGCCGCGGGTCACCGTCGACCCGATGCCTCCGGGGGAGCCGCCGGGAGCGATCCAGCTCGCCGTCTACCGCATCCTCCAGGAGGCGCTGACGAATGCGATCCGCCACGGCGACGGCGCCGTGGACGTGCACCTGGCCTGGTTTCCCGATCGGGTCGACATCGACGTGCGGAACACGGTGCAGCGGGAGACGATGGTCGCACCCGGTGGGCACGGGGTCATCGGCATGCGCGAGCGGGCACAGCTCGTCGGCGGTAGTCTGCAAGCCGAGCTCCGAGGGGCTCAGTTCGTCGTCCACGCCTCGCTTCCGATCGGAGCAGCCGAATGATCAGAGTCGTGCTCGTCGACGACCAGGCGCTCTTCCGCGCCGGCATCCGCATGCTCGTCGCCTCACAACCCGACCTGGAAGTCGTCGGCGAAGCCGGCAACGGACAGGAAGCGCTCGACGTCGTCCGTGCCACGCGGCCCGACGTGGTGCTGATGGACATCCGGATGCCGGTCATGGACGGTCTCACGGCGACCGCCGAGATCCTCACCCGGCCGGAGCCGCCCCGCATCGTGATGCTCACGACGTTCGACCTCGATGAGGCTGCCGCTCGGGCGATCCGGCAGGGCGCCAGTGGCTTCCTCCTCAAGGACGCCGATCCGGAGTTCCTGCTCGCCGCGATCCGCACCGTGCATTCCGGGTCGAGCGTGATCGCGGCCTCGGCGACGCGCGATCTGTTCGCCCACTTCGCCGAGGCGCCGAAGCCCGTCCCGCCGCAGTACACGACGCTCACCGACCGGGAGAAGGAGATCTTCGCGCTCGCTGCCCGGGGGCTGTCGAACGCCGAGATCGCCGGCCGGGAGTTCCTGAGCGAGGCGACCGTGAAGACGCACATCAGTCGCATCCTCACCAAGCTCGCGCTGCGCGACCGTGTGCAGCTGGTGGTCTTCGCCTTCGAGCACGGCCTCGCCTGACCGGCGATCGGCCGGCGAGTGGTCGGGTGCAGATCATCCCTGCGATGTATCAGGATGCTCCGGGCGGGCGATGACCGGCGCGGGGCTGCGGAAATAGCGTCGAAGCATGGAGATCACGACCACCGACCTGGGGCTCGCCGCCCGCGTCCAGCACCTGAAGAAGACGTACGGCTCGGGCGAAGGCACCGTCCGTGCGCTCGATGACGTCAGCGTCGGCATCCGCCGCGGACAGTTCACCGCGATCATGGGCCCCTCGGGCTCGGGCAAGTCCACGCTGATGCACATCATGGCGGGGCTCGACAGCCCGACGGAGGGGCGCGCGTGGATCGGCGACACCGAGATCACCGGTCTCGGCGACATCGACCTGACGATCCTGCGCCGCCGCCGGGTCGGCTTCATCTTCCAGGCCTTCAACCTGGTTCCCACCCTCGACGCGCTCGGGAACATCATGCTCCCGTTCGAGCTCGACGGACGCCGCCCGAGCGCGATCGAGAGGGCGCGCATCGACGGACTGATCGAGACGCTCGGGCTCGGCTCGCGCCTCAACCACCGTCCGCATCAGCTGTCCGGCGGGCAGCAGCAGCGTGTCGCCATCGCTCGCGCCCTGGCGACCGCCCCCGACCTCGTGTTCGCGGATGAGCCCACCGGCAACCTCGACTCCAAGACCGGGCGCGAGGTACTGCGCCTGCTCGCCACCGCGAGCCGCGAGCACGGACAGTCCATCGCGATGGTGACGCACGACGCGATCGCGGCGAGCCACGCCGACCGCGTGCTCTACCTCGGCGACGGGCGGATCGTCGCCGACCACCCCCGTCAGACCGCGGAGGAGATCTCGGCGTACATGCTCGCCGCGGAGGTGGCGGCATGACCGCCGTCGCCACGGTCGTCCCCGAGACGCGGGTGACCGGTCCTCGCCTGGCGTGGCTGCGAGACCGGGGCATGGGTGCCAGCATCCTCGTCGCCGCGCTGTCGGCCGCGTTCGGTGTGCTCCTCGTAGAGATCACGGCTTACATCGGGGCGGTCCTCCAGGCCGACCCCTTCATCGGCGACAGTGAGACGCTCGCGTTCGTGGTCGCTCTGCTGTCGGTGCTGCTCACCGTCGTCGCCATGTACGTGGCCGCGATCGTCACGGCCAACACCTTCTCGACGATCATCGCCGGACGCACGCGCCAGATCGCGCTCATGCGTCTGATCGGGGCGACCGCACGTTCGCAGCGGGCTCAGGTCGGCAGGCAGGGTCTCGTCGTCGGCCTACTCGGCGCGGCGATCGGTCTGCTCGTCGGACTCGCGCTGGCGGTGATCGGTGTGCAGATCGGGGCGCAGCTGATCGACAACGCCCCGGCATCCTTCTCGCTCGCGCAGCCGTTCGTCGCGCTGCCCGCGATCGGTGTCGCACTCACGACCTGGGCTGCGGCGTGGGCCGGCTCTCGGCGTGTGCTCTCGGTGACGCCGCTGCAGGCACTGGGCGGATCGGTCGAGCGGACCCATGACGAGGTGTCGGGCAAGCACGGCCGACATATCGGTGCGTGGATCCTGCTCATCGCCGGAGCCGTGCTCCTCGCTGCCGGCGTGGTCGTCGGGCTCGTGACGCCGCTCGGCGTCGTCATCGCCTTCTTCGGGGGTGTGCTGTCCTTCACGGGGCTCGCTCTCGGATCCGTGCTGTTCATGCCGCCGGTGCTTCGCCTGGTGGGGCGGATGTTCGGCTCGAGCGCGACTGCCCGCCTCGCGGCCGAAAACGCGCTGCGCTATCCGGAACGGTCGTCCCGCATGGCCATCGGCGTGGTGATGGGGGTGACTCTGGTGACGATGTTCGCCGTCGCGCTCGAGTCCGCGAAAAGCCTGATGATGAGCCAGGTCACCGGGGAGGTGCCGGAGGAGTTCTTCGCGCCGATGGACGCATTCGCCGCGGTCATGATGGTGCTGGTCGCCGTCTCCGCCGTCATTGCGGCCGTCGGCCTCGTGAACCTGCTCACGATCGGCGTGGTGCAGCGTCGCCGTGAGCTCGGTCTGCTGCGCTCGATCGGGCTGTCGAACCGTCAGGTGCGGCGGATGGTGCTGCTCGAGGCCACGCACATCACGGTGGCCGCAACGCTGACCGGTCTCGTGCTGGGCATCGTGTACGGGTGGATCGCGGCGCAGTCGCTGCTGGGCTCCGTTCCGACCCTGCCGGAATTCACTCCTGCCGGGCTCGTGGCCCCGCAGGTCCCGTGGATCCCTATCGCCATCATCGTCGTCGCCACGGCGGTGCTCACGCTGGTCGCGGCTGCCACGCCCACGCGCCTGGCCACCCGGGTGGCTCCGGTCGAGGCACTCGCTGCGGATTGACGGCTCTAGGCTGGTCGGATGCCGTCGCCGTTCGATCAGTCCACGTACCAGGTTCGTCTCGACTGGGGCACCGCGGGTCTCGCCCGTCTCGCACCCGCCGACATCGTCGTGGTCGTGGATGTCCTGCGATTCTCGTCCACCGTGATCGATGCCGCGGTCGCCGACACCGAGGTGGTTCTGGCCGAGGCCGAGGGATGGTCGCGGAACGGCGCAGCGGTCGCCGCCGCGGCATCCCCGGATGCGATCGTCCTCGTCGGCGGCATCCGCAACGCCACTGCTGTCGCCCGCGCAGTGCAGACCGTGCAGGAGCGTCGACAGGCGCGCACGTCGGTCGCGGTCATCGCGGCGGGAGAGGCTGATGCCGCCGGTGTGCTGCGGTTCGCGGTCGAGGATCAGCTCGGTGCGGGCGCCATCGTCCTGGCTCTCTCGGATCGGGGCATCGATCACACCTCGCCGGATGCGGCGGTCGCCGCCGAGGGATTCCGTGCCCTCCGCGGCGCGCTGCGGCACATGATCGGCGCAAGCGGGTCGGGGCGTGAGCTCGCCGATGGTGTGGCGTCCACCGCTCGTATCGAAGCATCCGGCCTGACGCCGACATCGACGACGGATGCCGCCGTGCTCGACGCCGTCGACGTGGTTCCCGTTCTGCGCGAGGGGTTGTTCACGAGGTTCGAGTGATCTCCGTCCGACGCCGCGCGGGAGACGATGGTTCGGCCGTCGCCACGTAGGGTCGTGGCATGAGGTACCTCCCCGCCGTCATCGTCGACATCGTGCTCGTGCTCGTCTTCGCCGCGATCGGTCGTGCCTCGCACGATGAGAATCCGGCGGGGTTCCTGCTCACCGCCTGGCCGTTCCTGATCGCTCTGGCGATCGGCCATGTTCTCGCGGCTCTGCTCCCCGCCAGGCCCCGCCGGCCGTGGTCGGTGCTGTGGGGCACGGTGGTCTGGGTCGTGACGGTCGCCGGGGGCATGCTCATCCGCGTGCTCAGCGGCGACACCGCCGAGGTGCCGTTCATCATCGTGGCCACGATCGTGCTCGGTGTGTTCCTGGTCGGCTGGCGGGCGATCACCGCACTGCTGCGTCGACGCCGCGCTGCCGCGGAGGCGCAGGAAGATTCCGTCCCGCTCGAGGACGAGTACCCCGACGACCTGCCACGATGAGCAGCGGTCAGCGGGGCATCTGAGCGGCGAGACGCACGTCGGACGGGATCTCGCGGCGGGTCCACGCGAACACATGCCTGGCATCGAACGTGCGTGAGCAGCGGGCGCAGGAGGTGGCCCTCGTCGGCCGCCGATGCCGGTAGGTCACGTGCCCGGAGGGGCACTGTCCCACCCACGGTGCGAGTTCGACAGCGGTCTCGCCGTGATGGGTCGTGCCGCCGACGTAGCCGAGGTCCTGCGCGACGCGTTTCCATACCGGGCCGTGCGCGGCCGCATGTCCGGCGAGCGCGTGCGCGACCTCATGCAGCAGCACCTGGTGGATGTCGTCGTCTTCGAAGCGGGCGGCGAGGTAGCGCGAGACCGTGATGCGCTTCTTCGTGTAATCGCACTGTCCGGCCCGGCGCTTGGCATGGTCGAACCCGAAGGTCCAGCTGTCATCGAGATGCAGCGTGATCAGTGCTTCGCCCCAGACGCGCACACGGTCGAGTTCCGCCATGCGCCCAGATTATGCCCTGCGACCGACATCGTCGTCGCAGCACGGGTTCAGCCCGCGACGAGTTGCGACGGACGGCGACGCTCAGCGGCCTCGATCGCCAGCAGAACGGTCTCCAGTTCGCGGTCCTCTGCGCCGGATTCCCGCCGGAGGAACAGCGACTGCTTGAAGCTCTCCCGCGCTGTCTCGTAGTCGCCGGCCTCGTAAGCGTTCTTGCCGTGGTGCTGATACGCGAATGCCGCGATCGACAGCCAGCGCTGGCCTTCGGCCTCGGTCGCGCAGGTGGCCAGCTCCTGTTCGGCGGCGGCGTGCGCACCCCGGTACTGCAGGATCGTGGCGTGCAGCACCCGAGCGCGCAGCACGTCTTTGCGGGTGCCGGCCATGCGCGCCTGGCGCACGGTCTCGTCGGCCAGCACGAGTGCCTCGTCCAGACGGTCGAGCACCTTCAGCAGCCACACCCGCTCGAGCAGTGCGGGCAGGCTGCGCTGCGACTCGATCTCGGCAAGGCGCGTCGCGCACTCGTCGAGATCGACCTTCTCGCGGAGCGTCTCCTGGTCGTATCCCCGGATGAAACTCATTGCTCTCCTTCCGCAGCGTCCCCGTCCAGTCTGCCTTCCGGTCGAGCGCTCGTCGGGGCGGCGCGCCCTGGTCGGCGCATCCGAGCTGCGACATACCGCGGCGCGGTCGGCGTCGGGCCGCGCTCGATCGATCCCGTCGAGGTCAGCGCAGGAAGAGCGAGGCGTCGGGGCGAGGCGATGCGACCGCATCGGCATCCGTGACGACCCGTGCGCCTTGCAGGAAGGCCGCGGCCTCAGTCCCCTGCGCGATCTTCGCGGGATGCGGGCCGGCCGCCAGCATCCGCGGCAGCCACTCGGTCGGCAGCGGAGAAGCGGATGCCGCGATCACGAGGTTCCCGAAGCGCCGCCCCTTGAGCACCTGGGTATCGGCGAGGATGCCGATCTCGGGCAGCACTTCGGCGATCGTCGCGGCCTGGCGGCGGGCGAAGGCGAGGCCCGGGCCGTCCGCGACGTTCACGAGCAGCACACCTCCGGGCGCGAGCAGGCCGGAGAGCTCGCGGTAGAACTCCATGCTCGTGAGGTGGGCGGGCGTCTGCGCTCCGGAGTAGACATCCGAGACCACGAGGTCGCAGCTCGCCTGCAGGGCGCCCGGCAGCCGGCTCACCCCTTCCCGTGCGTCGCCGATGCGGATGCGGATGGCCGCGCCCTTCGGCAGCGGCAGATGTTCGCGGACCAGCTGGGCGAGCGGCGCTTCGAGTTCGATGACCTGCTGGCGGGAGCCGGGTCGTGTGGCGTCGATGTAGCGCGGAATCGTGAGGGCGCCGGCGCCGAGGTGCACGGCCGTCAGCGGCCCGGGCGCCAGCTGATCGATCACCGCGCCCATGCGCACGATGTACTCGAAGTGCAGGTGCGTGGGGTCATCGAGGTCTACGTGCGACTGCGGGGTGTCGTCGACGATGAGCTCGAACCCGGTGGTGAACTCCGACGGCACGATGCTGGCGATGCCGCCGTGGTCCAGGCGGACCTGCGGATGCTCGGCGTCGCGCGATCGGTTTCGGCCCATGGCCCGAGCCTACGCGGCGGGTGGGAAGGTCAGCGCAGCCGGCCGTTGGCGCAGGTCTCCTGCTCCACCGTCTGGCCGGAGATGGCCGGGTCGAGCGTCGCGCGCGGCGCCGGGGTCGCGGGCGCGTCCGTGGACGGAGGGGTGGCCGGTGTCTCACCTTCGGTGCCCGGAGCGGGCTCGACCAGCTCGACGCCCCCGTTGTTGCTGACGCCGCCAGTGAGCTGCACGGGCTGACCCGCTTTCAGCGCGTCCCAGATGGTGGCTGCCGCGTCATAGTTCGGGACGACCCGGTCGGAGTCGTCCGGGTCACCGAACACCGGGTACTGCAGGAAGACGAAGTCCGAGAAGGGCACGTCCTTGATCGAGAGCGCGAGCTGCGCGAGCCGGACGGGATTGGCCAGCTCGTCACTCGGGTCGATGTTGTCGACGACGGTATTGGCGAGTCCCAGCACCTTGCCCGGGTCGCTGAGCACCTCGTCGCTCATGATCTTCTTCACCAGGCGCGACATGTACTGCTGCTGGTTCGAGACGCGGGCCATGTCGCTCTCGTCGCCGACACCGTGCCGGGTGCGGATGAACTGGAGCGCCTCGTAGCCCGAGACGGTGCGCGGTCCCGGCTCCCAGTCGAGAGCCGTGTGCCGGTCGCGGATGCCTTCTCCACCGATGCACACCTCCACACCGCCGATCGCGTCGGTGACCTCCATCACTCCGTCGAAGGCGATCTTCGCGGCGAACGGGATCTCGATGCCCGTGAGTTGGGTGACCGTCTTCGCCACGCAGGAGAGCCCGGCTCGTTGGAAGATCGAGTTGATCTGCGTCTTGTTCGTGGCCGAGGCGACGGATCCGTCCGGGAGCGTGCACTCCGGGGTCTCGATCATCAGGTCGCGGGGGAGCGAGACCACCGTGACGTTGCGGGGCTCTGCCGAGACGTGCACGAGCAGATTCACGTCATTGAGGATGCCGCCGTCGGCCTCCGAGCAGCGCTCGCCGAGAAGTCCGGTCGAGACCTCGCCGCACTCATCGGTGCCGATGATGAGCATGCTGAACTCGCCGGGGAAGGCGCCGATCTGGGGAGGCTCCACCTCGGGGGCGTCTTCGAGGGTGACGGCACCGTCGCTGAAGCGATTGAAGTAGTCCGTCACGATGAACGCGGCGACGGCGATCGCGGAGACGAGGATGACGCCCAGCGTGATCCCGGCGATCTTCAGGAAGCCTTTGGCGGGCCCGGGAGTGGGGAGAGTCGCATGGCGCGCGACCGTGGAGCGGTCGGCTTCGTCGTGGCGGCGCATGCCCGCGAGCCTACCGGCGGACCCTGCGGGCGCCACGCAGGCCGAGCCTGGGCAACACCTGGGAGAGACCGCGGTGATGGCGATGTTACGGCCGCATGACGATTGTGGGAGGAACTTGCAGGTAATTAGTTAGTCGTGGATACTTTTTCCTAACCCCCGGCGAATACCTGATACTCGCCTGGACTTTTCAAAGAGGAGATCCCCGCATGCACAAGCGCATTCTTCCGGCCGTGGCGCTCGGCGCCGTGGCCACGCTCGCCCTCGCCGGCTGCGCCGGCGGCGGTGACACCGGCTCTACCGACGGCGAGGGCAAAGAGCTCACCGTCTGGATCATGAAGGGCACCAACCCTGACGCGACGGCCTTCTACGACGACGTCGCCGAAGCCTTCGAGAAGGAGACCGGCGCGACGGTCAAGATCGATGAGATCCAGTGGGCAGACGCTCACGACCGCTTCGTGACCTCCATCGCCGGTGGCACGACTCCTGACATCGCCGAGACCGGCACCACCTGGACCGCCGAGTTCGCCGACGCGGGCGCGCTCCTCCCGATCGACGAGTACGTCGACGGTGAGAAGGGCCTGCGCGACGACCTGGTCGAGGGCCTCGAGGTCGCCGGCACCTACGAAGACGAGCTGTACGGCATGCCCTGGTACGCCGGTGTCCGCTCGCTCATGTACCGCGCCGACGTGTTCGAGGAGCTCGGTCTCGAGGCTCCGAAGACGTGGGACGACATCGTCGCCGCGGGTGACGCCATCAAGGCCGCCAAGCCCGACATGCTGCCGTTCCCGGTTCCGGGTGACGCCGAGTTCCAGGTCTACCCCTGGGTCTGGGGC
Organism: Microbacterium sp. ISL-59; assembly: GCF_018613945.1. NCBI lineage: Bacteria > Bacillati > Actinomycetota > Actinomycetes > Micrococcales > Microbacteriaceae > Microbacterium > Microbacterium sp. ISL-59. Next base: position 310,930 of record NZ_JAGGPG010000002.1, on the reverse strand, counting down.
GCCGACGGCGAGATCGCCACGAAGGACGGCGACACCTGGACCAGCGAGCTCGACAGCGCCGAGTCGCAGGCGGGCATCGAGTTCTACACGGGCCTCGCCACCGAGCACGGCTTCTCTTCCGCAGGTGCCACCACCTGGAAGGAGACCGACCTCCGCGACGCGTTCACGCAGGGCAACGTCGCCATGATGCTCTCGGGCTCGTGGACGCCGAACTCGCTCATCGAGGCGAACCCCGACCTCGAGGGCAAGATCGGCGCCGCGGTCATCCCCGGCCAGGACGGCGGCATCGCCCCGTCGGTGCTCGGTGGATCGCACCTCTCGATCTTCAACACGACGAAGAACGCCGACCTGGCGTGGGAGTTCGTGAAGCTCGTCACGACCGGCGAGTTCGCCGAGCAGTGGTCGGACGAGACCGGCTACTTCCCGGGTGTGCAGTCCGCGATGGAAGAGGCCCTCGCCTCGACCGACCCGCTGGTCGCACCGTTCGCCGAGCAGATGGTCGACGGCGGAGCATCCGTCCCGGTCACCCCGAACTTCGGCGCCGTCCAGGCGAAGAAGACGACGAACTCCATGATCCAGGCCATCCTCAGCGGACAGAAGGACGTCGCGACCGCGACGAAGGACGCTTCCGCTGAGATGACCGAACTGCTCAACCAGTAAGGAAGCATCCCTTCCATGTCGATGGTGCAAGCGCCACTGCCGGCCACGGAGGCGGAGTCCACCTCCGCCTCCGTGGCCGGCGGCCGGAAGCGACGCGGTCTCTCGATCGTCGCAGCCCGCCCCTGGCTTCTTCTCGCGCCCGGGCTGGTCATCCTCGCGGTGCTCATGCTCTGGCCTCTCATCCAGGTGTTCATCTTCTCGCTGCAGGACTACGGCCTGCGCGAGATCAACACCGGGGAGAACAACTGGATCGGTCTCGACAACTACGTCGAGGCGCTCACCAACCCGACTCTCTGGACGGTGGTGCTGCCCAACACGGTCGGCTTCGCCGCCGTGGCGGTCTTCGTCACCGTGGCCGTCGGCACGCTCGTGGCCCTGCTGCTCGCGCGGCTCGGCACCACGTGGCGCGTCATCGTCTCCAGCTGCATCATGGTCGCGTGGGCGATGCCCGCCGTGACCGGCACGTACGTCTGGACCTTCATCTTCGATGCCGACCGAGGCATCTTCAACGCGGTGCTGCGCGACCTCGGCCTTATGGACGACCCGGTCAACTGGTTCACGAACCAGTGGTCCTTCTACGCCATCGTGCTCCTCAACGTCGTGCACCACGGCTTCCCGTTCGTAGCGATCACGGTGCTCGCCGGTCTCCTCGGCGTCTCGAAGGAGATGCTCGAAGCGGCAGCCCTCGATGGCGCCGGCGCCTGGCGCCGCTTCTGGAAGATCATCTTCCCGACGCTCCGCCCCGTCTTCTCGGTCGTGATCATCCTCTCGACCATCTGGGACTTCAAAGTCTTCGCGCAGGTCTACCTGATGCCCGGCGGTGGCGGCGGAAACCGCCAGGTGCTGAACCTCGGCGTCTGGTCGTACGTGGAGTCGTTCGGCCAGAACCGCTACGGCTTCGGTGCGGCGCTCGCGGTGCTTCTCACGCTCGTGCTGATCGGCATCACCATCGTCTACATCCGCTCCCTCATGAAGGAGGACGAGCTGTGAACCCGCGCCCCCGGCTCCGCTCCCGGATCGGACTCGGCATCGCGGTCGCCGCGGTCCTGATCTTCACGCTGTTCCCTGTGTACTGGATGGTCTCCAGCGCGTTCGACGGCAAGGCCTCCAGCGGTGGGCAGTCGCTGATCCCGCAGGAGTTCACGTGGGACAACTTCGCGTTCGTCCTCACCGACGGCGGCTTCGGCACGTACCTGCGCAACTCGGCGATCGTGGCTCTCGTCACCGTCCTCGTCAGCGCCCTCGTGTGCCTGCTCGCTGCCGTCGCTGTCGCGCGGTTCAAGTTCAAGTTCCGCACGATGATCCTGATGATGATCCTCGTGGTGCAGATGGTGCCGCTCGAGGCGCTCGTCATCCCGCTGTTCCTCCAGGTCAAGAGTCTCGGCCTGCTCAACAGCATCCTCGGCCTCATGGTCGTCTACGTCGCCCTGTCGCTCGCGTTCGGCATCTGGATGCTGCGCGGCTTCGTCGCCGCCGTCCCGGTCGAGCTCGAGGAGGCCGCCTACATCGACGGTGCCAGCTGGTGGCGGATGTTCCGCTCGGTGCTGCTGCCGCTGGTCATGCCCGGCCTCGTCGCGACGAGCATCTTCAGCTTCATCACGGCGTGGAACGAGTTCATCTTCGCGATGACGATCCTCGGTGCCCAGACAGATCAGTACACGGTCTCGATCGGTCTCAAGTCGTTCTTCGGCCTGCACTCCAACGATTGGGGCAGCATCATGGCCGCGTCGACCATCATCACCGTCCCCGTCATGATCTTCTTCGTGCTGGTGCAGCGCAAGCTCGCCTCCGGCATGGTCGCGGGAGCCGTGAAGGGATGACCGACGAGCTCGAGCGCCTCGCGAACGGCGTGCTGTGGCCGGGATTCTTCGGCACCGAGGCACCGGAGTGGCTGCGCGCCGAACTGCGTGACGGACTGGCCGGGGTCGTGTACTTCGGTCAGAACGTGGGCGAAGGGCTCCCGGCGCTCAGCGCGGCGATCCTCGACGCGAACCCCGACGCCCTGATCGGCATCGACGAAGAGGGCGGCAGCGTCACCCGGCTCGAGTCGGCCACCGGCTCGACGGTTCCCGGAGCGGCCCAGCTGGGCCTCCTCGACGACCTGGTGGCGTCGGAGAAGACCGGGGCGGAGCTGGCCCGGCGCGTGCGTGCGGTCGGTGCCAACGTGGTGCTCGGCCCGGTCGCCGACGTCAACACCGACCCCCGCAACCCCGTCATCGGCGTGCGCGCGTTCGGCGATGATGAGGCGCTCGTCTCGCGGCATGTGGTCGCCACGATCGACGGCATCCAGGATGCGGCGGTCGCCGCGTGCGTCAAGCACTTCCCGGGTCATGGCGACACCCACATGGACTCGCACCACTCCCTTCCGGAGATCACGCTCGACCTCGACGAGTTCGAACGCGTGCATCTGGAGCCGTTCCGCGCGGCCGTCGATGCCGGCGTCGACGCGGTGATGACCGCGCACATCGTGGTCCCCGCGTGGGGCGAACAGCCCGCGACCCTCAACCCGCGTGTGCTCGGCATGCTGCGGGACTGGGGCTACGACGGTGTCATCATCACGGATGCGCTCGACATGGCCGCCATCCGTGAGACGGTCGGACTCGGTGGGGGAGCAGCCTTGGCGCTCGCCGCCGGCGCCGACCTGCTCTGCATCGGAAACCCGACCAACCCCGGCGACGCCGCGCTTCCCGATCAGGACGAGCGGGACTTCCGCGCGACCCGTGACGGGATCGTCGCGGCACTGCGCGACGGCTCGCTCTCGCGTGAGCGCGTGGAAGAGGCTGCCCGTCGGGTGGCTGCCCTCGCCGCCAAGCTCCGCGCCGCCGCCGACCATGACCAGGAATCCGCCGACGACTTCGACGCCGCGGACATCGTGCGTCGCGTGCTGACGGTCACCGGTGACACTCCCGCTGCCGCATCCGAGCTCGCCGTGATCGATGCCCGTCGCCGCTCGACACTCGCCGTCGACAGCGCGGGCTCGTACGTCGCGAACGCGCTCGCAGACGACGGCCTGCGGGTGCGCCTCGATGTCGCATCCACCCCGCTCGCCGAACAGGACCGCGTGCTGGAAGAGGTCACCGCCGCTGCGGGCACGACGGTGCTGTTGATCGACCGACCCGACACGGATGCCGCGCAGCGGGCGCTCGTCGAACGGGCGGCGGTGCGCGATCCGGCAGCAGTCGTGGTCAATGTCGGTCTTCCGACGGCGAACCCGCTGCCGCTGCCGACCGTCGAGGTCGCCGCGGCCAGTAGGCTCGGTGCGCAGATGGCGCGCGATGCGCTTCTCGGGCGTTTCGCCGTGCAGCAGAGGACCAGCGCCGGCTGAGGACAGGATCACTCCATGGACGATGACGTTCTGGCACGTGTACGGCGCTCGCTCCCGAAGCTGAGCGCGGCAGAAGCGCGTGTCGCGGAGACGATCCTCGGGGACCCCACGCTCGTCGTCGACCTGGCGATCAACGATCTCGCCCAGCTCTGTCGCACCTCGCTGTCGACGGTGGCCCGCTTCTCCCAGTCGCTGGGATACAGCGGCTACCGGGAGCTGCGCGTGGCGGTCGCGCGTGCGATCACACTCGCCCAGGCGCAGCAGGCGCGGTTCGGTCTGGACACGACGGCCATCGATCCGGACGACGGACCGATGGCCATCGCCGCCAAGCTCGCCGCGCAGGAGATCGACGCGATCGAGAAGACCGCGATCGCTCTCGATGCGGCAGCCCTCGACCGGGTCGCCCGTGCGGTGGTCGATGCCCGGCACGTCGACCTCTTCGGACAGGCGGCGTCATCGCTGACCGCGCAGGATCTGCTGCTGAAGCTGTCGCGCATCGGGTGCTCCGTCTCGCATTCGTCTGACCCGCATCTCGCGACGACGACGGCCGCGCTGCGGACAGCGGACGACGTCGCGATCGCATTCTCGCACGGCGGTGAGACCGCGGAGACCCTGCGGGCGCTCGAGGTCGCCCGAGATGCCGGTGCGCTGGCTGTCGCGGTCACCAGCGTCGCGGAATCCTCCCTGGCACTCGCGGCGGATGTCGTGTTGCTCACGCACGCGCACGAGTCGCCGTTCCGGATGGCGGCGATGTCGAGCCGCATCGCCCAGCTCGCTCTGGTCGACGTGCTGTTCGTGCGCGTCGTGCAGCACAGCGGCGAACCGGTCGCCGTGTCGCTGCAGCGCACCCACGACGCGGTTCCGGCGCGCCGTCGCCGCAGCTGAACGCCGTGCCTCCCCGCGTGGGGAGGCGTCCTCCGTGTCGGGCGGAGAAACCCGGGGCGAAACGCCGCCCCATGGCGGGTTCTCCGCCCCACGGCGTGCGGCTCAGTCGACGTGGTCGCGGGTGCTGAGGAGCGCGCGGGTCGCGATGCGGTGCCCGCGGGCGACGCTCCCGGTGAGAGACAACCCCGTCAGCACTCCGGCGAGGAAACCCGCGGCGAAGGCATCTCCCGCACCGATGGTCTCCACGACGGGCGCGTCGAGCGCATCGCTCTCGGCACGCTCTTCGCCGTCGAAGGCGACGGCCCCGCTGGCGTCGGTGACCGCCAGGTATCGCGGCTGGGGGAACAGCGCGCGCAGTTCCTGGGGATCGCTGGTCCCGAACACGGCCTCGGCGTCGGGGCGCGTGCAGAACACGATGTCGGCGCGGCGGGCGAAGTCGGACACGATCTCCCTGCCCTCCGCCTCGCGGCCACGCCACAGCGCGGGGCGCCAGTTGAGGTCGAAGCTGACGAGCCGGTCGGGACGGCGCTCGGCGTACAGCGCCTCCTGGGCAGCGAGCGCGGATGCCGAGATGGCGGGCGTGATCCCCGAGGTGTGCACGAGCGCGGCTTCGGCGAGCAGGGCGGATGCCACCGGCGCCGCCAGCGTCTCGGGCGACATCGCGGCCGCGGCGGAGCCCGCGCGGTAGTAGTGCATCGTCCCGTCGACAGCGCCGTCCGCTCGGGCGACGAGCTCTTTCACGTAGAGCCCCGTCGGGGCGTCGTCGTCGATCTCCACGGCCGCATCGTCGACGCCGTGTGCGCGCAACTCTGCAGTGAGGAAGCGGCCGAAACCGTCATCGCCGACCCGGGAGAGCACAGCGGTGCGTATGCCGGCCGACGCCAGAGCGATGGCGGTGTTCCACTCCGCTCCGGCCAGGGATCGGTGGAAGGTGCGGCAGTCCTCCAGCGGTCCGGCGGTGGCGGCGACGAGGGCGACCATGCCCTCACCGAAGCAGATGGCGAGGGGGGTGGAGTCGGACACGGTCTGGACACTACCCGAAACGCAGGGCCCACGCCGATACCGGATTGCAACGTGGAACCGTTTGGCATCTGAGGATCCGCTGGGTACGGTCTAGTCATCACCGTCCCCGAGGCGAAGAAGCCTCGGGACGCGCAATGAAGCGCCCGACAGGGAAGGTCACACAATGCACCAATCAGTCAAGCGTCGGCGAGGACTCATCGCCGTAACCGGAGCCACGATCGCCGCGATCGCCCTCGCAGGGTGCGTCGCCAGTGAGCGAGGCGACGACGGCGCAGAACCCGCAGGGGATGTCGACGGGACGTTCGTCTTCGCGGCATCGTCCGACCCGGCCAGCCTCGATCCCGCCTTCGCGCAGGACGGCGAGAGCTTCCGCGTCTCGCGGCAGATCTTCGAGGGTCTGGTGGGCACCAAGCCCGGCACGGCAGACCCGGCACCGCTCCTCGCCGAGAAGTGGGAGTCATCCGACGACGGCATGTCGCACACCTTCACGCTGAAGGAGGACGTGACCTTCCAGGACGGCACCCCGTTCAACGCCGAGGCCGTCTGCGTCAACTTCGACCGCTGGTTCAACTGGACCGGTCTCGCCGCCTCTGAGGCGTTCGGCTACTACTACAACAAGCTGTTCAAGGGCTACGCCGCCAACGCGGCCGATGCCGTGTACAAGTCGTGCACGCCCGATGGCGACTACTCGGTCACGATCGAGCTGAACAAGCCGTTCGCCGGTTTCATCCCGTCGCTCTCGCTGCCGTCGTTCGCGATGCAGAGCCCGTCGGCGCTGCAGGAGTTCGGTGCGGACGAGGTCGCCGGCTCCGCCGAGGCCCCGCAGCTGTCGGAGTACGCCATGGGACACCCGGTCGGCACCGGCCCGTACCAGTTCGACGAGTGGGCACCGGGCGAGCAGGTCACGCTCAAGGCCTACGACGACTACTGGGGCGAGGCGGGGCAGATCGACGAGATCATCTTCCGCACGATCGACGACCCGACCGCCCGCCGCCAGGCGCTCGAGTCCGGCTCGATCGACGGCTACGACCTGGTCGGCCCCGCCGACACCAAGGCGCTCGACGACGACGGCTTCACGATGGTGTCGCGTCCGCCGTTCACGATCCTCTACCTGGCGTTCAACCAGGCGATCCCGGAGCTGCAGGACCCGAAGGTCCGTGAGGCGCTGTCGTACGCGGTCGACAAGGACGCGCTCATCACCCAGGTGCTCCCTGAGGGCACCGAGAAGGCGACGCAGTTCGTGCCGGAGGTCGTCAACGGGTACAACCCCGATGTCACGACCTACGACTACGACCCCGAGAAGGCCAAGGACCTGCTGGCCGAGGCCGGCTATGACGAGGCCAACCCGTTGAAGCTCACGTTCAACTACCCGGTCAACGTCTCGCGTCCCTACATGCCGGACCCCGAGCAGATCTACACGGTGCTGTCGTCGCAGCTCGCCGAGGTCGGCGTCGAGACCACCCCGGTCTCGGAGGAGTGGGTCGAGTACCTCGACCGCACCACCGGCACCGCGGATCACGGCATCCACCTGCTCGGCTGGACCGGCGACTACAACGACACCGACAACTTCGTCGGCGTGTTCTTCGGACAGAAGAGCTCCGAATGGGGCTTCGACAACCCCGAGCTGTTCCAGAAGCTGACCGAGGCCCGCGGCGTCTCCAGCCTCGAGGAGCAGACGCCGCTGTACGAGGAGATCAACGAGATGGTCGCCGAGTTCATCCCCGGCGTCCCGCTCGCGCACCCGGCGCCGACTCTGGCGTTCGATCCCCGCGTGAAGAGCTATCCGGCCAGCCCGGTGAACGACGAGGTCTTCACGGACATCGTCCTCACCAAGTAGTCGGCCTGACCACCTGATATGCCGAGTCCCGGTCCCGCACACATCCGCGGGACCGGGGCACGGCGTACCTTCTGATCGACGGAGATCTTCGTGCTGCGCACCATCGGCAGGCGACTGCTGTTCCTCATTCCCACTCTGTTCGGGCTCAGCATCCTGCTGTTCGCCTGGGTCAGAGCCCTTCCCGGCGGCCCCGCGGTCGCCCTACTCGGCGAGAAGGCCACACCGGAGGCCGTCGCCAGGGTCAACGAGCTCTACGGCTTCGACGAACCCCTCATCCAGCAGTACTTCACCTGGATCGGGCGACTCCTCCAGGGCGACTTCGGAACGTCCATCCAGACGAACCGCCCCGTCGTCGAGGAGTTCATGCGCCGCTTCCCGGCGACGCTCGAGCTGAGCGTCATGGCGCTGATCTTCGCGATCGGCGTCGGCATCCCGCTCGGATACTGGGCTGCCCGCCGTCACGGCAAGCTCACCGACCACGCGTCGGTGGTGCTGAGCCTGATCGGTATCACCATTCCGGTGTTCTTCCTGGCGTTCATCCTGAAGTACGTCTTCGCCGTGCAGCTCGGATGGCTGCCGTCGGACGGCCGTCAGGATCCGCGAATAGACGCCACCCATCCCACCGGGTTCTACGTGTGGGACGGCATCATCACGGGCGAGTTCGATGCTTCGTGGGATGCGATCCTGCATCTGATCCTCCCGGCGCTCGCGCTGGGCACGATCCCGCTCGCGATCATCGTCCGCATCACCAGGGCCAGCGTCCTGGAGGTACAGAACGCGGACTACGTGCGCACCGGACGGGCGAAGGGCGTCGGATCCCCGACTCTGCGCAACCGCTTCATCCTGCGCAACGCCATGCTGCCGGTGATCACGACGATCGGCCTGCAGACCGGACTCCTGATCTCGGGCGCCGTGCTCACCGAGACCGTGTTCGCGTTCCCCGGCATCGGCTCGTTCCTCGCGAGGGCGATCTTCACGCGGGACTTCCCGGTGCTCCAGGGATTCATCATCTTCATCGCCATCGCGTACGCGCTGATCAACCTGGCGGTCGATGTCTCCTACAGCTTCATCGACCCGAGAGTGAGGGTGCAGTGATGTCCCTCGTCATCGTCCGAAAGGAGGCGGTCTCATGAGCATCGCGCTCCCACCCGCCCAGGGCCCATCGGCCGAGAGCGGCGGCAACATCGACACCGTCGCGATCGCCCAGGCCGACCTCAAGAAGGGCTCCGGCGGTTTCTGGCGGGATGTGTTCCGCCGGCTCCGTCGCAATCCGACCGCGTGGATCGGCGCGGTCATCGTGCTGCTGTTCCTCCTGGTCGCCGCTCTCGCTCCGTGGCTCGCCCCGTACCCGGAGACGGCGCTGCCCGGCGCGAAGTACATCACGCCGACCTACATCCCGGGTCCGGGTGAGGTGCCGGGGTTCCCGCTGGGACTCGACCGTTTCGGCGGCGACGTGCTGTCCAAGCTCATCTGGGGTGCGCAGGCCTCCCTCATGATCGGCGTCATCTCCACCGCCATGGGACTCGTCGGCGGCATGATCCTGGGGCTCCTGGCCGGCACGTTCGGCGGGTGGGTCGACACCCTGATCATGCGGGTCGTCGACATCATCCTCTCGGTGCCGAACCTGCTGCTGGCGGTGTCGATCGCCGCGATCCTCGGGCAGACCCCGTTCGCGGTGATGATCGCGATCGGTGCCTCGCAGGTGCCCATCTTCGCCCGGCTCCTCCGTGCGTCGATGCTGCAGCAGCGCTCGAGCGACTACGTGCTCTCGGCGCAGACGCTCGGTCTCGGCCGCGGCAGCATCACGATGTCGCACGTGCTGCCGAACGCCATCGGCCCCGTGATCGTCCAGGGCACCCTGACGCTGGCGACCGCTGTGATCGATGCGGCCGCGCTGTCGTTCCTCGGTCTCGGCGGAGGCGGCCCCGCGAGTGCCGAGTGGGGGCGCATGCTCACGTACGCGCAGGCCGAGCTCGCGATCGCGCCGTGGCTGGCGTTCCTCCCCGGAATCTGCATCGCGGTCACCGCGCTCGGCTTCACCCTGCTGGGCGAAGCGCTGCGTGAGGCGATGGATCCACGCACGAGGGCACGATGAACGCCCGCGACGAAGGCGCGATGCGCGCCGCGAAGGAGAATCAGATGTCCACCGAGCCGTTGCTGGCGGTCCAGGGGCTCGCCGTCGACTTCGCCACCATGGACGGCGTCGTGCACGCCGTGGAGGGTGTCGACCTCGAGATCCGACCCGGCGAGACCGTCGCGATCGTGGGCGAGTCCGGTTCGGGCAAGTCGACGACGGCCATGGCCATCATCGGTCTGCTCGCCGGGGGAGGGAAGATCGCGTCCGGCAGCATCCGGCTCGACGGGAAGGAGATCTCCCACGCGCCGGAGCACGAACTGCGCACGATCCGCGGTCGCGACATCGGCCTCGTGCCGCAGGACCCGATGTCGAACCTGAACCCGGTCGCGAAGATCGGCACGCAGGTGGCGGAGACGCTGCTCGCGCACGGACTCGCCACGCGGCAGAATGTGCAGGCGAAGGTGGTCGAGGCGTTGACCGCCGCCGGCCTCCCCGATCCGGCGCGGCGTGCCAAGCAGTATCCGCACGAGTTCTCCGGCGGCATGCGCCAGCGCGCCCTGATCGCGATCGGCCTGGCGTGCAAGCCACGGCTGCTGATCGCCGACGAGCCGACCAGTGCGCTCGACGTCACGGTGCAGCAGACGATCCTCGACCAGATCGGCGCGATGACACGCGAGCTGGGAACGGCCGTGCTGCTCATCACGCACGACCTGGGCCTCGCCGCCGAGCGGGCTGAGCGGGTGATCGTGATGCACCGGGGCAAGGTCGTCGAGCAGGGCGAAGCGCGACAGATCCTCGAGGATCCGCAGCATGAGTACACGAAGTCGCTCGTGCAGGCGGCCCCATCGGTCGCTGTCGCCCGGCTGCAACCTCAGGCGTTCCAAGTAAAGGAACGGGTGGCCGGAGCAGACGCCTCCAGCGCGGCGGCACCGGTCGACAACATCGTCGAGATCGAGAACCTCACCAAGGTGTACCCGGTGCGGGGGCGCGGCGAGGACTTCGTGGCCGTCGACGACGTGTCGCTGGTGATCCCGCGCGGGGAGACCGTGGCGATCGTGGGGGAGTCCGGCTCGGGCAAGACCACGACCGCGCGGATGCTGCTCAAGGTGATCGAGCCCACGAGCGGACTGATCCGCTATGAGGGCAAGGACATCGCGTCGCTGAGCAAAGCGGAGACGAAGGAGTTCCGGCAGCAAGTGCAGCCGATCTTCCAGGATCCGTACTCGAGTCTGAACCCGATGTTCACGATCGAACGTCTGATCGCCGAGCCGCTCGATTTCTACAAGAGGGGGAGCAGCGCCGACCGGCGAAAGCGCGTCCGGCAGTTGCTCGACGACGTGGCGCTGCCGCAGTCGATGCTGCGCCGGTATCCGTCCGAACTGTCCGGCGGGCAGCGGCAGCGTGTCGCGATCGCCCGGGCGCTCGCGCTGTCTCCCGATCTGATCGTGTGCGACGAGCCGGTGTCGGCGCTGGACGTGCTGGTGCAGGACCAGATCCTGAAGCTGCTCGGCGACCTGCAGAGCGAGTACGGGCTGAGCTACCTCTTCATCTCGCACGACCTCGCGGTGGTGCGCCTCATCAGCGATTACGTGTGCGTGATGAAGGACGGCAAGCTCGTCGAGGCGGCGACCTCGGAGGAGATCTTCACCAACCCGCGCGACCCGTACACGCGGCGTCTGTTGGCGTCGATCCCGGGCAACGAGCTGAACATCGCGTCCTGACATCGCCGGGTCGGCCGAGCGCCGACCCGGCGATCGGATGCTCATACCGCAGCATCCGAGATTGGTCAAGGATTGAGGTTGCCATGTCGCACAATCGTGCGTATAGTTGGTAGTTGCGCTCGCTTCTCCCTGCCCTCATATGGTGGTCGGCATCTGTTGAGTTCCCGGGCGCACACTCCACCTGACGACAAAGGAATCGAGAAGCCCTGCGGGGCTCACGGAGGTTATTCCCTTGGCTGCTGCTCGCAACGCATCCACATCCACCACCACCAAGAACGGACGCGGAGCTTCCCGTCTTTCGTTCGCCAAGATCTCCGACACGCTGACTGTCCCAGACCTTCTTGCCCTGCAGACCGAGTCCTTCGGTTGGCTGGTCGGAAACGACGCCTGGAAGGCGCGCGTCGCCGAGGCCAAGAAGCAGGGTCGGACCGACGTCAACGAGAACAGCGGTCTCGGCGAGATCTTCGAGGAGATCTCTCCGATCGAGGACCTCGGCGAAACGATGCAGCTGTCGTTCACGAACCCGTACCTCGAGCCGGAGAAGTACTCGATCGAGGAGTGCAAGGAGCGTGGCAAGACCTACGCCGCTCCGCTGTACGTCGAGGCCGAGTTCATGAACCACCTCACGGGTGAGATCAAGACCCAGACGGTCTTCATGGGCGACTTCCCGCTGCAGACCGACAAGGGCACGTTCATCATCAACGGCTCCGAGCGCGTCGTCGTCTCGCAGCTCGTGCGCTCGCCGGGTGTCTACTTCGACAAGACCCCTGACAAGACGTCCGATAAGGACATCGTGTCGGCTCGCGTCATCCCGAGCCGTGGTGCATGGCTCGAGTTCGAGATCGACAAGCGCGACCAGGTCGGCGTGCGCGTCGACCGCAAGCGCAAGCAGTCGGTCACGGTCTTCCTCAAGGCGCTGGGCATGACCAGCGAGGAGATCCTCGCCGAGTTCGCCGGCTACACCTCGATCGAGGAGACGCTCGCGAAGGACACGATCGTCACGAAGGAAGATGCGCTCCGCGACATCTACCGCAAGCTCCGTCCGGGCGAGCAGGTGGCCGCCGAGGCTGCCCGCGCGCTGCTGGACAACTTCTACTTCAACCCGAAGCGCTACGACCTGGCCAAGGTCGGTCGCTACAAGATCAACCACAAGCTGGGCCTGGACCAGCCGCTGAACTCGTCGGTGCTCACCGTCGAAGACATCGTGGCCACGATCAAGTACCTCGTCCGTCTGCACGCCGGCACCGAGGAGACCTTCTCGGGCATCCGCGGTGGCAAGAAGGCCGAGATCCGTCTCGCGACCGACGACATCGACAACTTCGGCAACCGTCGCATCCGCGCGGTCGGCGAGCTGATCCAGAACCAGGTCCGCACCGGTCTGTCCCGCATGGAGCGCGTCGTCCGCGAGCGCATGACCACGCAGGACATCGAGGCCATCACGCCGCAGACCCTGATCAACGTGCGCCCCGTCGTCGCCGCGATCAAGGAGTTCTTCGGAACGTCGCAGCTGTCGCAGTTCATGGACCAGAACAACCCGCTCGCGGGTCTGACGAACAAGCGTCGTCTCTCCGCGCTCGGCCCCGGTGGTCTCTCGCGTGACCGCGCCGGCGTCGAGGTTCGTGACGTCCACCCGTCGCACTACGGCCGCATGTGCCCCATCGAGACGCCGGAAGGCCCGAACATCGGTCTGATCGGTGCTCTCGCGACGTTCGCGCGCATCAACTCGTTCGGTTTCATCGAGACCCCGTACCGCAAGGTCACCGGTGGCGTCGTCACCGATCAGATCGACTACCTGACGGCTTCCGAAGAGGTCGACTTCAACATCGCGCAGGCCAACGCCCCGCTCGATGCCAAGGGTCGCTTCATCGAGAGCCACGTCCTGGCCCGCCCCAAGGGCGGCAGCGGCGAGGTCGACATGTTCCTTCCGGAAGACATCGGCTACATCGACGTCTCCCCGCGCCAGATGGTGTCGGTCGCGACCTCGCTCGTGCCCTTCCTCGAGCACGACGACGCACAGCGCGCCCTCATGGGTGCCAACATGCAGCGTCAGGCTGTGCCGCTGCTCCGCAGCGACTCGCCGCTCGTCGGAACCGGTATGGAGGGCTACACGGCCATCGACGCCGGTGACGTGCTCACCGCCGACAAGGCCGGAGTCGTCTCCGAGGTCTCCGCGGACCGCGTCGTCGTCATGCTCGACGAGGGTGGAACGCAGGAGTACCACCTGCGCAAGTTCGACCGCTCGAACCAGGGCACGTCGTACAACCAGAAGGTCGTCGTCAACGAGGGCGACCGGGTCGAGGTCGGAGAGGTCGTCGCTGACGGTCCCGCCACCGAGAACGGTGAGCTGGCCCTCGGAAAGAACCTCCTCGTCGCGTTCATGACGTGGGAAGGCTACAACTTCGAGGACGCGATCATCCTGAGCCAGGACCTGGTGAAGGACGACACCCTCTCCTCGATCCACATCGAGGAGTACGAGGTCGATGCCCGCGACACCAAGCTCGGCAAGGAGGAGATCACCCGTGACCTCCCCAACGTCAGCCCGGAGCTGCTGAAGGACCTCGACGAGCGCGGCATCATCCGCATCGGCGCCGAGGTCCGCCCCGGCGACATCCTCGTCGGCAAGGTCACGCCGAAGGGCGAGACGGAGCTGTCGGCCGAGGAGCGCCTGCTCCGCGCGATCTTCAACGAGAAGAGCCGCGAGGTCCGCGACACGTCCCTGAAGGTGCCTCACGGCGAGCAGGGCACGATCATCGCCGTCAAGGAGTTCAACGCCGAGGACGGCGACGACGAGCTCGGCTCCGGCGTGAACCGCCGCGTCGTGGTCTACATCGCCCAGAAGCGCAAGATCACCGAGGGTGACAAGCTCGCCGGCCGTCACGGCAACAAGGGTGTCATCGCGAAGATCCTCCCGATCGAGGACATGCCGTTCATGGCAGACGGTACCCCGGTCGACATCGTGCTGAACCCGCTCGGTATCCCGGGTCGAATGAACTTCGGTCAGGTCCTGGAGACCCACCTCGGGTGGATCGCCAAGCAGGGCTGGAAGGTCGAGGGCACCCCGGAGTGGGCGTCTCGTCTGCCGGAGCAGGCCTTCGAGGCGGCTCCCGGTACGAAGGTCGCCACCCCGGTGTTCGACGGTGCGAGCGAGGAGGAGATCGCCGGTCTCCTCGACGTGACCACCCCGACCCGCGACGGCGTGCGCCTGATCGACTCCACCGGAAAGGCCCAGATGTTCGACGGCCGCTCGGGTGAGCCGTTCCCGGCTCCGATCTCGGTCGGCTACATGTACATCCTGAAGCTGCACCACCTGGTCGACGACAAGATCCACGCACGTTCCACGGGTCCCTACTCGATGATCACCCAGCAGCCGCTCGGTGGTAAGGCGCAGTTCGGTGGACAGCGCTTCGGTGAGATGGAGGTGTGGGCCCTCGAGGCCTACGGCGCCGCATACGCGCTCCAGGAGCTCCTCACGATCAAGTCCGACGACATCCTCGGCCGCGTCAAGGTGTACGAGGCGATCGTCAAGGGCGAGAACATCCAGGAGCCCGGCATCCCCGAGTCCTTCAAGGTGCTCATGAAGGAGATGCAGTCGCTCTGCCTGAACGTCGAGGTCCTCTCGGCCGACGGCACGCTGGTCAACCTCCGCGACACCGACGATGAGGCGTTCCGCGCCGCAGAAGAACTCGGTATCAACATCTCCAGCCGCTTCGAGGCCGCCTCGATCGACGAGATCTAATCCGCTGATGTGCTCGGGAGCCCCGCTCCCGAGCACACCACAGCAGACTTCTCAAAAAGAATTCCGACACAGGAGAATCAGTGCTCGAGTCAAACACTTTCGATGAGCTTCGCATCGGCCTGGCCACTGCGGACCACATCCGCGCGTGGTCGTACGGTGAGGTCAAGAAGCCCGAAACCATCAACTACCGCACCCTGAAGCCGGAGAAGGATGGTCTCTTCGGAGAGCAGATCTTCGGCCCGTCCCGCGACTGGGAGTGCGCCTGCGGCAAGTACAAGCGTGTCCGCTTCAAGGGCATCGTCTGCGAGCGCTGCGGCGTGGAGGTCACCAAGAGCTCCGTCCGTCGTGAGCGCATGGGTCACATCGAGCTCGCCGCTCCCGTCACCCACATCTGGTACTTCAAGGGTGTGCCCTCGCGTCTCGGCTACCTGCTCGACATGGCGCCGAAGGACCTCGAGAAGGTCATCTACTTCGCCGCCTACATGGTCATCTCGGTCGACGAGGATGCTCGTCACCGCGACCTGGGCACGCAGGAGAACAACATCCGTCTCGAGCTGAAGACGCTCGGCGACCGCCGTGACTCCAAGATCGCGGAGCGCCTGGCCAAGCTGGAGGAGGAGCTCGCTGCTCTCGAGGCAGAGGGCGCCAAGGCCGACGCCAAGAAGAAGGTGAAGGACGCCGCCGAGAAGGAGATGTCCCTCATCCGCAAGGGTGCCGACGAGCAGATCGCCAAGCTCGAGCGTGTGTGGGAAGACTTCCGCACACTCGAGGTCGGTGCACTGCGCCCGGAGGACGACGTCTTCCACGAGCTGCAGGACCGCTTCGGTCAGTACTTCGAGGCCTACATGGGCGCCGAGTCGATCCAGCGTCGCCTCGCGGCGTTCGACCTGGTCGCCGAGGCGGAGAACCTGCGTCTGCAGATCTCCGAGGGCAAGGGCCAGCGCAAGATCCGTGCGATCAAGCGCCTCAAGGTCGTCAGCTCGTTCCTCGAGACCGGCATGAGCCCGGCCGCGATGGTCCTCGACGTCGTTCCGGTGATCCCGCCGGAGCTGCGCCCGATGGTCCAGCTCGACGGTGGCCGTTTCGCCACCTCCGACCTGAACGACCTGTACCGCCGCGTCATCAACCGCAACAACCGTCTTCGTCGTCTGATCGACCTCGGTGCCCCCGAGATCATCGTCAACAACGAGAAGCGCATGCTGCAGGAGGCCGTCGACGCACTGTTCGACAACGGCCGTCGCGGTCGTCCCGTCACCGGTACCGGAAACCGTGCCCTGAAGTCCCTCAGCGACATGCTGAAGGGTAAGCAGGGTCGCTTCCGTCAGAACCTGCTCGGCAAGCGAGTCGACTACTCCGGCCGTTCGGTCATCATCGTCGGCCCGCAGCTGAAGCTGCACCAGTGCGGTCTGCCCAAGCAGATGGCACTGGAGCTCTTCAAGCCGTTCGTCATCAAGCGTCTGATCGACCTCGGTCACTCGCAGAACATCAAGGCCGCCAAGCGCGCGGTCGAGCGCACCCGTCCCGAGGTCTGGGACGTGCTCGAGGAGATCATCCGTGAGCGTCCGGTTCTGCTGAACCGTGCACCCACGCTGCACCGCCTCGGCATCCAGGCGTTCGAGCCGCAGCTCGTCGAGGGCAAGGCCATCCAGCTGCACCCGCTCGTCTGCGCGGCGTTCAACGCCGACTTCGACGGTGACCAGATGGCTGTGCACCTGCCGCTGTCGGTCGAGGCTCAGGCCGAGGCCCGCGTGCTGATGCTCGCGTCGAACAACATCCTGAAGCCGTCCGACGGACGCCCGGTCACCCTGCCTTCGCAGGACATGATCATCGGTCTGCACCACCTGACCACGGTCAAGGAGGGCGCAGCCGGTGAGGGCCGTGCATTCGGTTCGGTGGGCGAGGCGATCCTGGCCAAGGACGAGGGCACCCTCGACCTGCAGGCGAAGATCCGCATCCGCATCCCGGGTCTGACCTTCCTCGAGGGCGAAGCTCCCGAGGGCTACGAGCGCCACGGTCTCGTGGACGCTTCGCTGGGTCAGGCGATCTTCAACGACACGCTGCCGAAGGGCTACCCGTTCGTCCGCGAGCAGGCTGACAAGAACAAGCTGTCGCAGATCGTCAACAAGCTGGCCGAGGAGTACCCCAAGGTCGAGACGGCTGCATCGCTGGACCGCATCAAGGACGCCGGTTTCTACTGGGCCACGCGCTCCGGTGTGACCGTCGCCCTGAGCGACATCCTCACCCCGCCGAACAAGGCGGAGATCGTCGCCGGCTACGAGAAGCAGGCCGCGAAGGTCCAGTCGCAGTACGAGAAGGGTCTGACGACCGACTCCGAGCGTCGCCAGGAACTCATCAAGATCTGGACCGAGGCGACCGACGAGGTCCAGGCTGCGATGAAGGCGAACTTCCCGGAGGACAACACCATCAACCGCATGGTGTCCTCGGGCGCCCGTGGTAACTGGCTGCAGATCCGGAACATCGCCGGTATGCGTGGTCTGGTGAACAACCCCAAGGGTGAGATCATCCCGCGTCCGATCATCTCCTCGTACCGCGAGGGTCTGTCGGTTGCGGAGTACTTCATCGCGACGCACGGTACCCGTAAGGGTCTGGCCGACACCGCTCTGCGTACCGCCGACTCGGGTTACCTGACCCGTCGTCTGGTGGATGTCTCGCAGGACGTCATCATCCGCGAAGAGGACTGTGGCACGTCGAAGGGCCTCGAGCTCCCGATCGCCGCTCCGAACTCGCAGGGCGAGCTGGTGCGCGACGCGAACGTCGAGAACTCGGTGTTCGCTCGTACGCTGGCCTCCGACGTGGTCGACAGCAAGGGCGAGGTCCTCGCCTCTGCCGGCGACGACGTGGGTGACGTGCTGATCGACAAGCTGGTCGCTCTGGGTGTCGAGACCATCAAGGTGCGCTCGGTCCTGACCTGCGACTCCGCCGTCGGTGTCTGCGCGCAGTGCTACGGCCGTTCGCTCGCGACGGGTAAGACCGTCGACATCGGCGAGGCCGTCGGCATCATCGCGGCCCAGTCGATCGGTGAGCCCGGTACCCAGCTGACGATGCGTACCTTCCACACGGGTGGTTCGGCATCGGCCGATGACATCACGCAGGGTCTTCCCCGTGTGCAGGAGCTCTTCGAGGCGCGTACCCCCAAGGGCGCGTCGCCGATCGCCGAGGCCGATGGCCGCATCGCGATCGACGAGACCGACAAGGGCAAGAAGGTCATCCTCACGCCCGACAGCGGTGAAGAGCCGGTCATCTACCCGGTGCTGAAGCGTGCGACGCTTCTCGTCGAGGACGGGCAGCACGTCACGGTCGGTCAGCCGATCCTGGTGGGCACGCTCGACCCCAAGGAGATCATGCGTGTCATGGGTGCTCGCGAGGTGCAGCGTTACCTCGTCGGCGGCGTCCAGGGCGTGTACCGCTCGCAGGGTGTGCCGATCCACGACAAGCACATCGAGGTCATCGTCCGTCAGATGCTCCGCAAGGTCACGGTCGTCGATCACGCCGATACGAACCTGCTGCCGGGTGAGATGGTCGACCTCAAGCGCTACCAGTCGATCAACCGCGAGACCGTGGCAGAGGGCAAGCGCCCCGCGTCGGGCCGACCGGAGCTGATGGGTATCACGAAGGCGTCGCTCGCGACCGAGTCGTGGCTGTCGGCCGCCTCCTTCCAGGAGACGACCCGCGTGCTCACCGAGGCTGCGATGCAGGGCAAGCGTGACCCGCTGGTCGGTCTCAAGGAGAACGTCATCATCGGTAAGCTCATCCCCGCCGGAACCGGTCTCTCGAAGTACCGCGACGTCACGGTCGAGGCCACTGAGGAAGCCAAGAGCGAGCGCTACCCGAACCGGATCTTCGCATCCGACGGTGCGTACGCTGACGGCGACTTCGGCTACGTCGACTTCGACGCGTTCTCGACGGACGACATCACCCCCGGTACTTACAACTGAGTACTGAGTGATTGAGGAAGGCCCCGGGGTTCGCCCCGGGGCCTTCTTCGTACCCTCGATGATGTGGTGGGTCCCGCCGAGTGCACGGCTTGCTGCCGAGCGCACGGCATGTTCGCGCGGATAAGCCGTGCACTCACCACGAAGCCGTGCACTCGGCGAGGGGGCGACGGGGAAGCGGGGGCGGTAGTGTCGGCGGGTGAGCAACGAGACATCTTCCGCCCGGTCCGTGGTCGTGATCGGCGATGCGTTGATCGACGAGATCCACGATGCCGCGGGGGTGCGTGAACTGGTCGGCGGGGCCGCGTTGAACGTCGCCGTGGGCCTGCGTCGACTGGGGATCGAGACGACCCTGATCGCCATGGTGGGCGAAGATGAGGCCGGCGCACACATCCGCGAGTACCTCTCCGACCAGGGGGTGCGTCTGATCTCGAGCGAGGCTCCACTCGGCTCCTCCCGCGCGATCGTGCGACGGGCGGCGAACGGTGAGCCGGAGTACGTCTTCAACGAGGCGGCCCGGCAGCGCAGCATCCGGTACTCGGACGCGGCGCGAGCGGCGATCGCGGATGCCGGGCTCGTCGCGATCAGCTGCTTCCCCTTCGACGTGCCGACAGAGGTGGAGTCGCTTGTCGATGCTCTCGCCGATACCCATGTCGCGGTGGATCCGAATCCGCGCCTCGGGATGCTGCGCGATCGCGTCGAGTTCGTGCGCGGGTTCGAGCGACTCGCTGCGTCGGCAGTCATTGTCAAGGTCGGCGCCGACGATGCGGCGCTCCTCTACGACGGCGATCTCGACGGACTGCGCAGGCACCTTCGCGAGATCGGCGCCGCTGCGGTGCTGGCGACCGCGGGGGCCGATGGCGCCACGCTCGACACGGAAGCGGGCATCGTGTCCGCGCCGATCACCCCGCTCGCCGGTGACGTGATCGACACGGTGGGCGCGGGAGACGCGACGCTCGCAGCCGTTGCTGAAGGGCTGGTTTCCACCTCGCCGACCGAGTCAGGGGAGTGGCGGGTGCTCCTTCTCCGCGCCATGGATATCGCGGCCGCGACGTGTCGCGCGGAGGGCGGTCTGCTGCGCACTCCGGAGTCGTTGGCAGACGCCCAGCGCGGGGTCTGGGGCAGCTGACGGTTCGATTTCTTCGACCCGTCTCGGGCAGGTATGCTTGTCTTTCGTGCCCCCGGTTGGCTGTTCAAGTCGGACGGGTGCGCTCTGGCGAGTTACCCAAGCGGCCAAAGGGATCTGACTGTAAATCAGACTGCTCAGCATTCGGGGGTTCGAATCCCTCACTCGCCACCACCACCACACCAGAAAAGGCCCGGAATCACTGAGATCTCTCAGCGTCCGGGCCTTTCTCGTTCCCTTGGGCAGCCAGCGCATCCCCGGTAGGTCCCCGGATGCGTTGCCCCGCTAGGCTGTGCCGCAGAGAGCGCCAGTTTCACTTGGAGGTAGAGTTGCCACTCATCCCGCAGCAGGACATTGTCGTCGTTGAGGGACCGTACACATTGGCCAAGGGGCAGAGCACTCAGAACGCTGCTGTGCAGAAGCTGCGCCTGGCATTAGCCAGCTATCCCGACTGCCGGATCGTGTCGGTCACCGGCAGCGGCGTCATGCATGGTTACAACCTCACCGCCGTGATCGAGACGGTATGAGCTACGAGCGCCCACTAAACGAGCGTCCTGCTGCAAGGCCTTCAGTACCTGCTGCCGCAAACAGTTCAACCCCCGAACCCCCAGCGAAGAAAAGGCTTGGGTGTTTCGGTATTGGGTGTCTTGGCGTAATCGGGGTTGCGGTCGTGCTTGGAATTGCGGCCGCTATTGGCTCCCAGATCAGTAAGTCTCCGGACGGGGCGAGCGGAGGGAGTGGCACCTCCTCCAGCAGTACTGATCCAATCGAGCAGGCTCGTGTGGTGCTCGGCGGTGCTTACACGTACGAGCAGGTCAAGCAGACGACTGATGCGGCTTTGACGGCGACCAACACAGCCGTAAATGACGAGAATCGGTCGCGAGCCTGGAGCTCGGTTCTCTCGGTGACCAAGGAACTCAACGCGCGGCCGATGGACGTGATGCTCTGCGTGACGGACTACGGGCCGATCGCGAACATGAAACTCCCGGATGCCGCTGCGTTGTGCGCTACAGAGATTCATCTGGGCTAGCAGCATGGAGTGCCGCGCATGAAGATGCAATGTCAGGCGTGTGGTCCATGATGTGAACATGGCAAACCCGACCGACGACGTACTCACAATCGGTGCCCACAGCAGCTTCGGTAAACATGAAGACCGGGCATACGCCCGCGGCACCTGCCCAAGTTGCGGAGCCTTGCAGTTCATTGTGATCGCTGTGACCAAGAATCGGGATCGAATCTGGTTGCGGTGCATCAGTTGCAAGCTCGCGATCGCGGTCAACGAGGGCATCGCCTCACCTGCCCAGAAGCCGCTACGCGTTCCGGCAGGGCTCCCAGGCGAAGAAGCCAAGGTTTGGGACGAGATTCGGGAGTGCTTGGGTGTTGGCGCCTACACGGCGGCGGTCATGCTCTGTCGAAAGCTGTTGATGCACGTCGCTGTCGCCCACGGGCTGCCCGCAAAGGATGGGAAGGACCGTGCGCCGAACTTCACGCAGTGCGTTGACCACCTCGTCGTGGAGGGCATTGTGACCAAGCGCATGGAGCCATGGATCGATCGCATCCGTGAGGTAGGCAACGAAGCAAACCACGAGATTTCGCCAGTCGGGAAGGACGCAGCGTTGGACGTTGCTACCTTCACTCAGAAGCTTCTGGAACTGGCGTACGAGATGGACGACACGATGGTCAAGGCAGACCCGAACCCGGAGGACGCTACGGAAGACTCGACTGACGAGACCGGAGCGATCGGTGAGCCGGTCCGCAGTATCAACATCTAGTTGCGGGCGAGGCTGCGTGGTGGCTGCAGTGGCGCAATTGCATCCAGAGCGTCCAGGCGGCTCATGTCGTGGTCTGCGCTGAACAGGTGCATATAGGTCTTGTGGGTGAGCTGGATGTTCTCGTGCCCCTACGGTGTGGATGATATATCCAGCTGCGGCGCAGGCGCTGGCGTAGTAGTGCTGGAATGAGTACCAAGGCAACTCCGGTAGGCCGCGCGCTTCGCCGCGCAGCAGATCCAGTCCTCGGCGAGGAGTGTTGCGGGTAGGGCTGGAGCCCTCGGCGGAATCCGCGGAGGCTGCCTGCAAAGTAGATCCTTGTAGTTCTTCGGCGAGGGCCCAGACAGTCTTGGTGCCTGTAGGGTTGAGGCCGACGAGATCAGAGGATTATCTTCTGATCTCCGGAGGATCACGAGAAATCGGGCAGCCGAGGTCCGCGAAAAAAACGCGACGAAGTGAGTTTCACGAACAACCCACCATCGTGAAGTGCTCTCGGATCTCGCGGGTGATGTTCTTGTAACTTACCCAGATCGAGATGCCGCAGAAGAGCCGCCGGGATTCTCGGCGGCTCTTCTCCTTTTGCTGGCGTCGCGCAGACGGCTCGACAAAGCCGTTCTTGGCTCGGTCCGCGCTACGTCAACCGCGTCGGCTCTCGACTTCCGCCACGGGACGCACGTCCACCCGATCCCTGTCCCCGCACCGGCCGAACTGCCTGCACGGCCAACAGCACAAGCAACGGCATGAGGTGGAAGGCCGCGAGCGTGGCGGCGTCGCGAGCGATGCCGTTGAATGGATCCCCTTCGTCCAAGGGGCCCGCAGAGGCTCCGTTCAAGAGCACGTATCCGAGGATGGAGATGGCGAGAGTGCCCAGCGCGACGAGCGTGACCGCGATGCTCCGTGTTCGCAGCGGAGTGTCCCGCTTCTCGAATGCTCCACTCAGGAAGAGCAGCGGAAGCGTGGCGAGCAAGGTCACGGGGATGCTGCCCATCTGCAGGATCGCGAGCCAGTACAAAGCGGCCCCCACGGTGGGCGACGGCATGTTCAGCACGCTGCTGAGCTGCGCGCACGTTCCCCCGATCCACGAGGCGGCGATGACGCAGATCCAGACGATGGCGGGCATGGGATGGGCTCCTTATCCGTCGAGTCCCCAGGACTTACGAGAATTGTTCCAGATGTTGTTGACGCAGCCGCAGCGGGCAGTTTCTGCGGACGATGCGTGCGTCCACAGCAGTAGGTCCGCCTGCAGGGGGATGCGTGGTCGTGACGCGTGTGGTGTCGTGGGACCGTCTGATCGATGCTTCGAGGGGGAGAAATGAACGTTCGCAGTGTTCCGCGGTTGCGGCTGGTGCTCCGGCTGGTCACCGTCGTCGCGCTCGTCGGAGTCGGCGCTGCCGTCGTCTGGTTCGGGTTCGCTGTCGCCGATACGTCCGGCGTGCAGATGGCCGCGGCCAGCGCGATGTTCGCGGCCTTGGCCAGCGGGTGGTCGGCCGCTTTCGCGGTCATCAGAGCGAAGATGAGGGCGGGTGAGGCAGCTTCGGCCTGACGGGGGTGTTCGGTCTCTGAGCCCGCGTCGAAGTGCTCTGCACCTGGTCGGCGCCCGCTACAGTCTGAGGCGAACCACCTACGAGAGGCAGCACCGATGGCCGATGAAGCAAGGCTCGCCCAGCTCGAGAAGGAACATCTCGATCTCGTCCTGCGGCGGTTCGATCGCAAAGACGCATGGGAGCTCGGACGTGCCATCGCAGAACGGGCACTCGCAGCTGGTCATCCGGTCGCGGTCGACGTGCGCACTTCGTCAGGGATCCTGTTCTGCGCGTCGCTGCCGGGCGCGACCGCCGATAACGACTCCTGGGTGCAGAAGAAGGCCGCGACGGCCCTCCGCTTCGACACCAGCACCGCGCTGCTGGAAGCGCGTATCGAGAACGGCGGGCGCGACATGCACGAACCGGGGTGGCTCGATCCCTCCGAATACGCCGTCGCCGGCGGTGCTGTGCCCATCCGCGTGGAGGGCGTGGGTGTCGTCGCGGTCGCGACGATGTCGGGGTTGCCGTCTGCAGAGGACCACGACAACGTCGTCGACGGCATCCGCGGGCTCGGACTCCTCGCGGGATAACGCCTCCGGCCCCGCTGCCGGTCAATGCTCGGGCGGCGTGACGCAGAGATGGTCGGCCCGCATCGGCGGGCCGACCAACTCCTCTTGACCGGATCAGCGCAGCTTGACGTCGATCGTCTCGGTAAACGGGTCGATGTCGATGTTGGTCGTGATCGCGTAGCCGGAACCGGACGCGCCCGTGGGGCGGAACTGGATGCGGATGTTGGTGATGTCGTTCGCGGTGATGATGCCCGTGATCGAGCCGTCGGGGTTGGTCGTGACCACGATGCCGATGGCGTTGGTGAGCACCAGGGTGACGCCGAGCTGCGGAACGATCGTGACGTTGGTGCCGGCGGGGAGCAGGGCGAGGTTCCCGTCCGCGTCGCTGCCCTCCACCGTGAAGTTGGTGACGTTGCCGCTGACGACGCTCACGGTCGCGCCGGTCGCCCAGAACGTGGCGGGCGGTGCCGTGGTGGATGCCGCAGCCAGCGGAGTGGCGACCGCCACGGCGACGACCGGCACCGACCACGCTGCGCCCTTGACGAGTGTCCGGCGCGAGAGGCCCTGGGTGTCGAGTTCTTCCTGCATGTTCGTTCCTTATCCGGCTCAGACGAGCCCTCTGTTTCGTGGGCTCTCTGTCGTCCCTCGGTAAGGAGTCGAAACGCAGGCGGATGTGACGCGAGGAGGCCATGTAAGCCGGTCCACGTCGCTCTCGCGGCCATTCCGAAACTTTTTCCTCGGCATCGCGTCACTTTCGGGAACCGCCGGACTCCTTCCAGGTGTATCGACGCACAGGCGTCCACACCGGAGGCATCGGCGTCCAATCGAGGGGATTCGGAACAGATGAATGAGAACGAGGTAGCAGTCGCAGGGCGTGGCCTGTCGCGAAGGACGATCGTGAAGGGTGCAGCATGGTCGCTGCCCGTGATCGCCGCCGCCGTGGCAACACCCCTGGCGGCCGCGTCGACGGCGAACTGCACGGCGACGGTCAGCACGAGCACCGCCACGTACTCGCGGCTGAGCGCCACTTCGGCCGTGTTCACGTGGACCGACATCTTCGGCGACGGCAAGGACTTCACGCTCACGCTCAACGCCGTGCCCAACGGGGCGGCCAACATGACCATCAACACGACGAACAACTTCGTTCTGGATTCCAGCACGCAGGGCAATGAGTCGCTGCCCAGCGTGCGGTTGTCGCTCGACACCGTGAACCTCAACAACATCGGCGGAGGCGAGCGGGTGACATTCAGCTTCGCCCTGGATGGCGCGCCCACCATCGTCGAGAACTTGACGTACAAGATCAAGGACATCGACGGCTTCCAGGCAGTCGATGCCCTCGGCGGCGCAGAGCGCGTCTACCTTTCGGCGGGGGCCGGGACCGGCGTCTACAACTCCGACTGGATCCGCGGACAGGGGACGGCCGCCAACCCGTGGCGGCCGTTCACCGGCGCCCCGAACGTCGAGGTCATTCCCACCAACACGGGAGGCAACATCGCGGTCACCGCAGCGACGGTCGGTGCATTCGACCTCACCTTCGTCGCCAACAACTCGGGTCGTGCCGGCACGGATCGGCCGAACCAGAACATCTGGGTGGGCCCGTTCAGCTTCACCGCGGTGAACCCCGCCTGCCTCGCATGATGCCGTCGACTCGGTCGGCGGGATGGGTCGCAGGGGCGATGCTCGTCCTCGGTGCGCTCATCGCACCCGCGGGCGTCAGCGCCGCAGCAGCCGCAGAGGTCGCCCCGGGGGACTCCGTCTACATCGGCAGCAAGGAAGGCTACAGCGGTACGGGGGTCTTCCCGATCTGGTCTGAGGGGATCCCGAGCGGGGACCCCGACCTGTGGGCGTACTGCCTCGAGAACCAGGTGACGGCGCAGACGGGCCGGGTAGGCACTGTCGGCGACGGCGGCGACTTCCTCGGCAGCAACTACTTCGTGGATCCTGCCGTGCAGGGGAAGGTGCTGTGGGTGCTCGCCCACAGCTATCCCGCGGTGAGCCTCGCAGATCTCGCAGCGTCGGCCGGGGTCGCGCAGATCTCGCGGAACGATGCGATCGAGGCCACGCAGTATGCGATCTGGCGCTATACGGACCTCACGTTCGATGCCGCGTGGCCATGGGAGACGCCGGACTCGGAGGCCGCGTACTGGTACCTCGTGAACGGCGCGAACGCGAGTCCTGGGCTGACCCCGGAGGATCTCGAGGTCACGGCCACTGTGACGGCGCCGGATGCGGCGCAGGTCGCGGGGACGCTCATCGGGCCGTTCGTCGTGAACACCAACCGGGCCTCGGCCTCCGTCTCCGTCGACCCCGCCGTGGCGGTCACCGACGTGAACGGAGCGGCAGTGGCCCTCGACGCGGTCGTCGACGGTCAGGAACTCTATCTGGACCTGCGCGCTTCGACGGCAGCGGGCAGCGCGACCGTCCGTGTCACGGCCGAGGGATCGAGCAGCACCGGCATGGTGGTCTCGGTACCGAACGTGCCGGGTGGGACGCCCACTGCGGAGGACCACGCGCAGTCGATCATCCTGGTGGCGCCCGAGGCGACGCAGACGACGGGGGAGGCCACTGTGGAGTGGGCCGCTCAGCCCGGTGCCGCGGAGCCGGTGATCGGCACGTCGCTGGTCGACGCAGCCGACGGCGACCGGGTGCTGGGATGGAACGGGGGAACGGTGATCGATACCGTCACGTATCAGAACCTGGTTCCGAGACCGTGTACACGGTCTCGGGTGAGCTGATGCGCAAGTCCGACGGTCAGCCGACCGGCATCACGGGTTCGACGACGTTCACTCCGACGACCGCGAACGGCTCTGTGGGCGTGACTCTCGTCGTACCGGAGGGCTTCGCCGGTGACGTGCTCGTGGCCTTCGAGGAGCTCTTCGAAGGTCCGGAGGCCTCCGGCGAGCCGGTGGCGGAGCACAAGGACATCGACGACTCCGCGCAGACGGTCACGGTGGCGCCGGCCCCGGAAGCGCCGGCGCCGTTCATCGGGACCTCGCTGGTCGACGCCGCTGACCAGGACCACGTGCTGGCTGCCGGCGGCGGGACGCTCATCGACACGATCGCCTACCGCAACCTCACGCCGGGTACCGAGTACACGGCCACGGGCGTGCTGATGGACAAGGCGAACAACGAGTCGACGGGCATCACGGGATCGACCACGTTCACGCCGACGACTGCGGACGGCTCGGTCGAGGTGTCGTTCCGCGTCACGGGGGAGTTCGCCGGCACGGTGCTGGTGGCATTCGAGAGGCTCTTCGTCGGCCCAGGTGTCACCGGCGACCCTGTCGCGGTGCACACCGACATCGATGACGCGGCGCAGACGGTCGCGGTCGACGCGGCGGGTTCCGGTGTTCCCACGACACCGGCTCCGGGCGGGGAGGGAAACCTCGCGGTCACCGGTGCCCCGGCGCCGATCGCGAGCATCGCTGCCGCAGTGCTCGCTGTTCTGGCCGGTGCGGTTCTGATGCTGGCGAGGCGACGCAGGCTCGACGCCTGACCGGTTCTCCGACAGGACAGGGCCGCGGATATCTCCACTCCGCGGCCCTGTCCGCTGCCGCTAGTATGAGCGCAGCGCCGTCGTTGAACACGTGTTCAGATGTGGATCGATCGCGTGGGTCTGCCCGCGGTCAACTGCTCGTCGCAGATGAGCGGGCGTTCTTTCTGGAGGGGAAGACGTGGAAGATTCTCGCGGCGATGCCGAACTCCTCCGTGCGCTTCGCGACGGCGATCAGGCGGCGTATGCCGTGCTGTGGGAGCGGCACATCGGCGCGGCTCTTCGGTACGCGCACCGACTCTTCCCGTCGCGGGCCGAAGATCTCGCCTCCGAGGCGCTCCTGGCCATCTACCAGCAGGTGACGACCACCGGCTCCGGGCCCGAGTTCGCGTTCCGGTCGTACCTCAAGGCGGTGATCCGCAACACCGCGATCCGGTGGCGCAAGGATGCCGACCACATCGACGACACGGTCGAGCCCGATCGGGCCGACTTCCGTGACGCGCTCAGCCTCGTCGAACGAGAGACGAACGCTCAGCAGTTCCTCGGGGCGTTCCAAGAGCTCCCCGAACGCTGGCAACGTGTGCTGTGGCTGACCGAGGTCGCTGATGTACCCCGCCCGGAGGTCGCGCGCGAGCTCGGCATCAAGCCCAACGCCGTCTCCGCCCTGCAACGCCGAGCCCGTTCCGGACTCAAGGTCCAGTGGCTCACGTCGCAGGTGCCGCTCGCGCTGAGAGACGACGAGGCTCACGTCGCCCGACTCTTCCCGCGACACCTCACCGAGCCGCTCGACGAGGCCGTGGCGCAGGAAGTTGCCGGGCACGTGTCGTCATGCGACGTGTGCGGCGAACTGCTCATCGGCCTTCGCAGCGACGCGCAGCGCCTGCATGGCGTCACCCTCTCCGCCGTCGGATTCGGCGCACTGGGAGTCATCCTGCCGTCCACCGGAGCATTCGCTCCCGGCACCGCGGTGGCGGCCGCGGTCATCGCCACCGGCGCAGGGGCGGGTCTCGCGAGCCTTCTGGCGGGCGGCCTGGGCGTGCTCACCGCCGGCACCTTGATACTCGGATCCTTCCTGCTCCCCGGAGCCGCGCCGGCAGCATCCACGCCCGCCGCCGAGGGTGACAAGACGTGGAGCGTGGCGCGGTCCGTTCCTCACGTCGGAGTGCCGGCACCCGTCGTCGGAGCGCCCGACGGGACGGTGGCCACGCCCGCACCGTCCGTATCGCCGTCGCCTCCCCGAACCGGACGCTGGAACTCCGACCCGGCGATCGATTCCATCGACCTCGTCAACGATCCGGATGCCCCGGGGCCGCTCACCCCCACGAGGCCGGGAACGGCGCCCGGGACGACACCCGACCCGGGGGAGACTCCGGGCTCGGCCCTCGGCCCCGGTGTCACCAGCCCCACGGCATCCTCCGGCTATCTCGCTCCGGTGGTGGCGGGTACCGCCACGCCAGGGTCCGCTGTCGCGATCGAGGTCGCCGGCCAGCGCTACACCCCAGCGGTCGCTGCCGACGGGAAGTGGTCCTTCGACCCTCGCGCCCTGGATCTCGCCGCCGGCACGTATGACTATCGGGCCTGGGCGTTCGATGCCGCTGGCCAGTCCCCGGCTACGACGGGCAGCTTCACCGTCCGTCCCATCGTCATCGAAGGCTTCGAGAACATCGTCGGCACCGAAGACATGCAGGTGGAGGAGGCGAGGACTACGGGCGTGGTGATCGCCGCCACCGGCCCTGCGAACGGAACGATCTACGTCACCACCATGCAGGGGCACTCGGCGATCATCCCGCTCGACGACACCGGGCACGCGGTGAAGCGGCTGCGACTGAACTCACGCGGTTGGTATTGGTTCACGTTCCGAGCCATGGACGCGGAGGGATTCATCGGGCCGATGGACGAACATCCGCTCGACGTCTACGACCCCGACATCACCTTCGACCCCTGGGGGCCGGGGCCGGAGGAGATGACGTTCGAACTCGTCGACCCCTGACGCTCCTCAGAGCGGTAGTTGTCACTCGTCGGTCGGGACGACCGGTCCACTGACGGCCAACGCGTACTGGGTGCCGTCTGCGCGACGTTCCACGAGCTGGTCGTCCACGAGGTAGCGGCGGAGCACGGCGACATCTTCGGAATACGGCAGAAGTCGCGCATTCACCTCGCGTTCGGTCAGGACTTCGTCTGCGACGAACACCGCTCTGGCGACCCAGGCGAGGAGCGCTCCGCGTTCTTCGAGGTTGGCCGGGTACTGGCGGATGCGCTTTCCATCGGTGAACCGCTCGATCCCCTCCCGTCGGGGAACCGCGGCCGACGCCAGAATCTCGCGGAACACGTCGGGCGCGAGCGCCTGGGTCTCCGCGTCGACCAGGCCGCTCTGCACGACCGCCTCCGTCACGTGTCGACGTCGAGAGGGCGAGAGGCCTTCCACGGCTGATGTGAGAGTTCCGCCCAGCATCACCTCGGCGGCGACGCGGCGGGTCTCGGGGTTCGCGAACAGGGCGATCAGCGGGCGCCACGCGTGTGAGTCTCCCATCGCACCATCCTTCTTCCTCCGTGTCGCCCCGCTCCCGCATCGAGCGGTGGGGACCTCCTGCAGGCTACTTCGTGTGCTCGTCTCGACGCGATATATGGGTGGCACCGAGGTCCTCCATCCGCCACACTGAGTCCCATGGGATCAGCGTTGACCACCATCGGACTGCCCGTCGCTCTCGGCATCATCATGCTGGGCCTCGGTCTCAGCCTCACCCTCGCCGACTTCGCGAGGGTCCTGAAGCAGCCGAAGGCGGTGATCATCGCGCTGCTCTGTCAGCTCGTCGTGCTGCCGGCCATCTGCTTCGGACTCGTGCTGGCGTTCCAACTCCCCCCGATCCTGGCCGTCGGCATGATGATGCTGGCCGCATCCCCGGGCGGGACCACCGCCAACCTCTACAGCCATCTGTTCCGCGGAGACATCGCGCTGAACATCTCGCTCACGGCCGTGAACTCGGTCATCGCGGTGATCACGCTGCCGGTCATCACCAACTTCGCCATCGCCTACTTCGAGCCATTCGACGACCGGCTCGGCCTGCAGTGGTCTAAGGCCCTCGAGGTGTTCGCGATCGTGCTGCTGCCGGTCGCACTGGGCATGATCGTGCGGCGCTACTGGCCGAAGTTCGCCACCGGCATGGACAAGCCGGTGCGCATCGCCTCGGTGATCATCCTGATCGTCGTGATCGCGGGCGCGGTCGCCTCGAACTGGACGCTGCTGGTGGCCAACTTCACGCAGCTCGCCCTCATCACCGTGCTGTTCTGCCTGATCAGCCTCACGATCGGGTTCCTGATCCCGCGGATGCTGCGGGTGGGGAAGCGGCAGGCGATCGCCACGTCGTTCGAGATCGGCATCCACAACGCGACGCTCGCGATCGTCATCGCGCAGTCCGTGCTCGGCTCCGTGGAGCTGAGCCTGCCCGCCGCCGTCTACGGGGTGCTGATGTTCTTCATCGCGTTCGGCTTCGGCTTCCTCATCCGGGATCGGTCGGGTGAGGGCGCGGAGGGCGTCGCGGCGCCTTCGGGTGCCGCCCGTTCATAGACTGGAGCGATGCGACCGCTCACAGAGGCCGACGTCAGGGCATCGTTCGTCAATGCGGATGCCGATGAGCTGCGGACCATGGAGATGCCGCACGACTTCCTGCTCGTCGACTGGGACTACCTCGACTTCTTCGCCTGGCAGGATCCGAGCGCCACTCGCCGCGGCTATGTGCTGATCCCGCACGAGGACGGCGTCGTCGGCATCGTGCTCCGCGCCACCGAGCCGGGACGCGGACGCTCCGGCCTGTGCAACATCTGCCACACCATGCAGCCCGGCAACCAGATCGCACTCCT
Source organism: Microbacterium sp. ISL-59 (assembly GCF_018613945.1). NCBI lineage: Bacteria > Bacillati > Actinomycetota > Actinomycetes > Micrococcales > Microbacteriaceae > Microbacterium > Microbacterium sp. ISL-59. The sequence goes on along the minus strand of NZ_JAGGPG010000002.1, from coordinate 279,375 downwards.
CTCCGCTCGGCGCGCGGGCGAGGCGGGGCACCGAGGGGACTCGTTCGGCACGTACATGTGTGCCGACCTGTCCTGCCACGAGAACGTGCGCCTCGCGCATCCGCTCGCGCCCAACGAGATCAGGACGCCAGGACAGGTCGACTTCCGCCTCGACGGCACGCGGCGCCGGATGGAGCGCTTCGTCTCGCAGGTCTGGGAGCAGAACTGATCGCGGCTACGCTGGACCACACGTCCTGCGCTCGAAGGAGAAGCCATGAGTGATGCCATCCTGTTCACCGTCGAAGAGGGTATGGCCCGGCTCACGCTGAACCGTCCCGCCCGGCTCAACGCTTTCAACGCCGACCTCGCCCACGCGTGGAAGGATGCGACCGCCGAGGCGACGTCGCGGCCCGACGTGAAGGCGATCCTGATCGATGCGGCAGGTCCGGCCTTCTGCGCCGGCGGCGACGTCATCGACATGGCCACGACGATGGGCGCATCCGGGGCGGAGATCACCGCGCTCGCCGAGGTGATCAACGCCGGTATCCGGTCGCTCACCGAGTCTGCGGTGCCCGTCGTCGCCGCCGCACACGGCACTACCGCCGGCGGAGGCCTCGGCATCCTGCTCTCCAGTGACTACGCCGTCGTCGGGTCGCGTTCCCAGCTCGGCAGCCTGTACGCGAACATCGGACTGACTCCCGACCTCTCGGTCTCGGCGCAGCTCGCCAGGGCGGTCGGCCAGCGCCGCGCGTTGCAGCTCGTGCTCCAAGACCGGTTGCTGTCGGCAGCGGAGGCCGTGGAGTGGGGGCTCGTCGCCGAGTCCGTGGAAGGCGCGGACGGTGCTGCTGAGGCGGATGCCGTGCGGACCCGCGGCGAGGAGATCGCACGCTTCTGGCTCGCCGGAGCGGCCGACGCGTACGGACAGGCGAAGCGGCTCGTGCGCTCGCAGCCCGAGCGCTCGTTCGTCGAGCAGCTGACCGAAGAGGCGCGCTCGATCGGCGCAGCCCTGGAGACTCCGGATGCGCAGGCGAGGGTCGCGGCCTTCGCCGCCGCGTCCGCAAGGAAGTCGGGCTGACTTCTCCTCCCCGCGCCGGCGTGGAGTGGAGACTTCTCCTCAGCGCGGCGCTGGACCGTCGCCTGCGGCGATGCGCGTGGCAGGATGAAGGCATCGCCGCTCGACGAGAGGATCACCATGTCCCAGCCGGACATCACCACGCAGCCGCAGGGTGAGAAGAAGAATATGTCGCTGCTGATCAGGGGTTCCCTCTGGATCGCCATCGGCGCGCTGATCGCCGCGGCGCTCGTGTGCGTCATCTGGGTGCTCGTGGGGGATCAGGACGGGCTGATCGGACGAGCCTTCCTCACGATCCTGCTCCTGGCGGCCTTCGCAGGGATCGCGATCCTCGAGGCGGGCCTCGCCCCGAATCGCCCTGACTGGCTGCAACTGGCCAGCATGGTGAGCTGGATCGTCGCGCTGCTCGTCGGCGCCGTCAAGATCTGGCTCCCCGAAGACGGCATGTTCTTCGGAGCCGAGCGCTTCTTCCAGCTACTGCTCGTCATCGGCATCCTGCAGCTCGCCCTCCTGCACGTGCGGCTGTTCACTCCGGCCGCGCAGCGGCACATCACGACCTTCACCCGTGTGATCTACATCGTCACGATCACCTTCCTGGTCGGACTCGTCGGCATGCTCGTGTTCTTCCTCGCCTTCCCGAACACCTTCCACTACGGCGAGCTCTACTGGCGGATCGTCGTCGCGCTCACGATCCTCGTCGCTGTCGGAACCACGCTCATCCCGCTGCTCAACGCGCTGTTCGCGCCGAAGAAGAAGGCGTCGCCCGCTCGCGGCGTCGCGCCGGCGCCGTCGTGGCCGACCTACGCCGACGGCGTCACCCCGCTGCCGGCGCTGCCCGACTCGTCGCCGGACTGGAACGCCTACTACACCGGGTACCCGACTCCGGCACAGCCGCAGCTTGCCGCGCCCACGTCGAGCTTCCCGGTCGCGCCCCAGCCTGCACCTCCGCAGCCCACGCTGCCGCAGTCGGCGCCGCCGCAGTTCGCACCGCCTACCGCTCCCGGCGGCCACCTCGTTCCTCCCGCGCCCGCCGCTGCCGGAGGCCAGCCGTCGGCCCCACAGCAGGGCGAACCGCCGGCGTTCCCGCCGCCGCCGCCCGCGCCCCAGCAGCCTGCGCAGTGACGACCGAACTCGAGCTCGGCGAACTCGCGACCGAGATCGCCCGGGAAGCAGGAGCGCTCGCCCGAGCCCGTCGGCGCGACGGGGTGCGTCTCGCCGCCACCAAGACGACCCTCGCCGACATCGTGACGGACGCCGACCGCGAGGTCGAGGCGCTCATCCGCGAGCGCCTACGCGCCGCCCGTCCCGAAGACGGCTTCCTCGGCGAAGAGTCGGATGCCGAGCCGGGTGCGAGCGGGATCACGTGGGTCGTCGATCCGATCGACGGCACCGTGAACTACGCCTACGGCATCCCGGCCTACAACGTGAGCATCGCCGCGGTGCAGGGCGAGCCCGACCCCGAGACCTGGGTGGCGCTCGCCGCAGCCGTCAACGCGCCCGCGCTCGGAGAGGTCTTCACGGCGGCCCGTGGCCACGGAGCATGGTTGGAGGGGAGCCGGCTCGCGGTGACCGAGGAGACTCCGGCGGGAGCGCTGCTCGGCACCGGGTTCGGCTACGACCCCGCGACCCACGACGGCGATCTCGCCACGGTGGCGCGTGTCATGCCGATGGCGCGTGATCTCCGACGCATGGGTGCCGCGGCGCTCGACCTCGCCTACGTCGCCGCCGGGCGGCTCGACGGGTACTTCGAGCGCGGGCTCCGCCCCTGGGACCACGCCGCCGGAGCACTTCTGATCACGGAGGCGGGGGGCCGCGTCTCCCGGATCGACGTCGAGTCGACGCGGCCGATGCTGGTGGCCGGAGGTCGCGATGTGCACGCCCGACTACTCGAGATCCTCGACCCGAAACACTGACCGATTCATGGCATTCCCAGGCTGATCAGGGTAGGGTTTACCCGATCGTTACTTTCGCCACCCGAAGGTGAAAGTCTGAGTTTGCGCCCGAAGCTTGACGCACAACCGAGAGAAACGCTTTGCCCTTCGAGAATTCCCAGGCTGCCTCTGCGCCCACGCGCCGGTCCAGCCGACTCCGCACCGAGGCCCCCGAAGCCTCCGCGGCGGGAACGACGGCACCCAGTTTGGCCGCAGAAGCCGCAGCCGTCGCGCTCGCGGCCGTCGCGCCGCTTTCCCGTCGTACCGCTCGCCAGCGACAGGCCTCCGATGACGCCGTCGTCGAATCACCCGTCGAGCCTTTCATCGCCGCGACGCCTGAGCCGATCATCGCCGATGTTCCCGCCACCCCGGTCGTCGTCGACGCGGGGGAGCAGATCATCGAGATCGCGACCGCCGATGAGATCGACGCCGCACCGGCCGACTCGACGCCGGAGCCGGCGAGTGAGTTGCCGCTCGAAGGCGATGTCGACGCCTTCGAGCGTGCATCCCGAGCTTTCCGTACGGGTTCGATCCCGACGGTCGACTCCTCGGCCGCGCACACGCCGTCCACTGCGTACTCCACGCAGCCCGAGGCTCCCGTCCACGTCGCTGCACGCCGCCCGCGCAACTTCCGCAAGGTCGTGGCCGTCGGTGCCAGCGTCGGCGTGATGAGCCTCGCGGGCCTCCTCGCCGTCTCCATGACTCTTCCCGCCGAGGCTGTCGCCGCGGTTCAGGGAACCTCGGTCGCGGCCACCTCGCTGGTCTCGGCTGCTGCCGCCGACGCGAAGGGAGCGGCCGATGACGAGATCCAGGCGTTCGTCGCACCCTCGGGTGTCGAGAACGAGCCGCTCGCGCGGTCCGATGACTTCAGCACCGTCTCGCTGGTCCAGGTGGCCGCCGAACAGGGAATCAACTACTCGGGCGAGATCTTCACGAACGACCCCGATGCGGCCATCCAGTGGCCCTTCCTGGTCGGCGTCGGCATGAGCTACGGGTACGGCATGCGCAGCGGCCGTCTGCACGAGGGCATCGACTTCGTTCCCGGCGACGGCGCCCCGGTTCAGGCGATCGCCGACGGCACGGTCCGGATCGCGACCGAGCAGGGCGGCGCCTACGGCGTGACCGTCTACATCGACCACGTCATCGACGGGTCGGTCATCACGAGCCACTACTCGCACATGCAGTACGGTTCGCTGCAGGTCAAGGCCGGCGAGACCGTGAAGGTCGGCACGGTCGTCGGCAAGACTGGAAACACGGGCCGTTCCTACGGCGCGCACATGCACTTCGAGCTCATCGTCAACGGGTCGACCATCGATCCGATGCCGTGGCTCAAGGAGAACGCCGGGCGGACGTCTTACTGACGGCCCGGATTTCATGAGGACGCCACAGTGATGGTATTCTCGTACGGTTGCCCCGCGAGGGGCAGCACGCCCCGATAGCTCAGTGGCAGAGCACTTCCATGGTAAGGAAGGGGTCGTCAGTTCAATCCTGACTCGGGGCTCGCAGCATTCTTCTCACGCGGACGGATGCCTCGCGGCAGGGTAGCTCAGCTGGTTAGAGCGCACGACTCATAATCGTGAGGTCGCGGGTTCAAGCCCCGCTCCTGCTACAGACTTAAACCCCCGGTCATCCCGGGGGTTTTGTCGTTTCTGGCGACGGTCGCATCGGCCGAGGATAAAGTGTCCCTCGCCCCGCCGCCGCAGTTCGGCGTCAGTCGACGACGCGCATCAGTCGGTCGCGCGAGCGCTCGATGTGCGTGCGCATCGACTCCGCGGCCGCGACCGGATCGCCATCGGTGATGGCGCGGACGATGGCCGCGTGCTCGTCGACCGTGTCGGACACGTACGCGCCCGTGTAGGCGAGTCGGAACGTGTGCAGGTGGCAGTGCGTGCGCGCATACGCCTGACGGACCGTCTCGTTCCGCGCCGAACGGAACACGAGGTCGTGCAGCCGCACGTCATGACGGGAGAGCAGACGGTAGGCGTCCGCCTCTCCGACCGCGGTCCGTCCCGCCTCGACCTCGTGAGCGAGTTCCTTCAGATCCGTGGCCGAGCGGCGTTCGGCGGCGCTCGCTGCGCTTCCCGGCTCCAGCAGCAGTCGCAGTTCGAAGAGTTCGGTCAGCCGCGTCCGGTCGAGCAGATCGGTCGTGCGGTAGCCGCGCAGGGGGAGCTTCTCGACGAGCCCGTCCGACTCGAGTCGGGCGAGCGCCTCGCGCACGGGGGTCGGCGACACCTCGAACTGCCGAGCGAGCTCGCCCGCGTTGATGCGCGCGTCGGGTGGGAAAGTGCCGTCGAGGATCGACTGCTGGAGCGCGCCGTAGACCTCGTCGCCGAGCATCGTGCGCGCACCGGGGGTGAAGGAGGGCAACTGACCGAGCGTAGACATCCGACCTTTCCCTTGACATAGCGGCGGAGTGCAGCCATCATATCCTTTGAAAGATCAAATACGATATTTCAAAAGGAACCCTTTTCCTGGAGGCTCAAAGATGCGCATCACACAGCACGTGCGGCTCGGCGCCGTCATTGCGGCAGCCGCCGCCCTCACCCTCGCGCTCGGCGCGTGCACCCCGCAGAACGCCGATCCGGACGCCGGCGGTGACGGGGCCGGCGGAGATCTGTCCGACGTGCACGTCGCCCTCGTTCCTGGCGGCGCCCACCCGTACTTCCAGCCCTGGATCGAGGCAGGCGAGAAGGCGGCCAAGGACTTTGGCCTCGGCGAGGTCACGTTCAACGAGACCGCCGAATGGGACCAGACCAAGCAGAACGACGTGATCAACTCGCTCGTGGCCAACGGCTACAACGCGTTCGGCATCTTCGGCGTCTCGCCGACCGACATCAACTCCACCTTCAAGAAGCTGACGGACGCGGGCGTCGCGGTCGGATCCATCGCCTCCTGTCCGGCCGGCGACGAGAACCTCGCCGCCTTCTGCCTCTCGACCGACACCGAGGAGGCCGCGTACCAGGCTGCCGCTGCGGCGATCGAGGCGATCGGCGGCAAGGGCACGATCGTGCACATGACCGGCAACAACGTCGACTCCAACACGCAGCGCCGTATCGAGGGCGTCCAGCGCGCGATCGACGAGACCGACGGCGCCGTCACCCTGCTCCAGACGATCACCGACGTCGACACCGACCTCGCCACGGCCCAGAAGGCGGCATCCGATCTCCTCGCGGCAAGCGGCTCCGAGATCAACGCGATCGTCACCACGGCCTACAACCCGGCCGTCGCGAGCGCCGAGGCGATCGCCGAATCCGGCCTCGAGATCCAGCTCGTCGCGATCGACGACGACGCCACCATCCTCGACGGCATCCGCGACGGCTCCGTTTACGGAACGGTCGCGCAGAACCCCGCCGGCCAGGCCTATGTGGGCAGCTGGGTGCTGGCTCAGCTCGCGAGCGGCACCTGCGAGATGGCCGAGCCCGGTGTGATCGTCGACTCCGGCTCGTTCGTCGTCACGAAGGACAACGTCGACACGTACGACGACGAGCGCGTCGCGTTCGCCGAGAAGGTGAAGAAGCAGTTCGACGACGAGCTGCTCACCTGCAAGTGATCTGACCCACACCAGGAGATGTACCCGATGGCCAGTACGATCACCGATGCTCGCGCGTTCCTCGTGGACGTCGCCGTCGAGACCGAGCGCACGGATGCCGTGCAGAGCTTCGTGTCTCAGGAGACGATCTTCGTCGAACTCACCACGAGCGATGGCCTGCACGGCCTCGGGTACTCCTACACGATCGGAACGGGAGGTCGCGCAGTGCTGTCGATGTTGCGCGACCACCTGCTCCCGATCCTCGTCGGTCAGGAAGCCGACCGCATCGAGGCGGTCTGGTACCGCCTGTTCGCCTCGACCCGCGCGACGACGACCGGGGCCATCACCTCGCTCGCACTGGCTGCGGTCGACACGGCGCTGTGGGACATCGCCTCGCGTCGTGCCGCGCTCCCGCTCTGGCGGCTCGCGGGCGGGTTCCGCCGTGACATCCCCCTCTACGACACGGAGGGTGGGTGGCTGCACCTCGACACCGACGAGCTGGTGGCCGGAGCGCTCGCCTCGAAGGACGCCGGACTCAAAGGCGTGAAGGTCAAGATCGGCAAGCCGAGCGGACAGGAGGACCGCGAGCGGCTGACAGCTGTTCGTGAGGCGGTCGGCGCGCACTTCGACATCATGGTCGACGCCAACCAGTCCCTGACCGGCGCGGAGGCCATCCGTCGTGCTCGACTGTTCGACGGACTCGACCTCGGCTGGATCGAAGAGCCCCTGCCCGCCGATGACATCGAGGGGCATGTCCGCCTCGCGGCATCGACATCGACACCGATCGCGGTGGGGGAGTCGATGTACTCGATCGCGCAGTTCCGCGAGTATCTCGACCGCGGCGCCGCGGGAGTCGTCCAGGTGGACGTCGCCCGCATCGGCGGGATCACGCCTTGGCTCAAGGTCGCGCACCTCGCGGAGTCGTTCAACGTGCACGTGTGCCCGCACTTCCTCATGGAGCTGCACGTGAGCCTGGTCGCCGCCGTCCCGAACGGACGCTATGTCGAGCACATCCCGCAGCTGCGCGCGATCACCCGGACCGGCATGACCATCGAAGACGGCAAGGCCCTCGCGCCGGAGACGCTCGGTCTGGGCATCGATTGGGATCGCGATGCGATGGACGACAGGATCGTGCTCTGATGTCGCGTCTGGGCACTGCCGCACGCGCCGAGCTCCGCTCACCACGCGCACTCCTCGTCGTCCTGATCGTCGTCCTGGTCACGACGCTGGCCATCCTCAAGCCGGCGTTCCTCAACGGTCCCTTCGTCATCGCGCCGCTGCTCACGACGATCGCGATCTTCACGGTCGTCGGGCTCGCACAGATGGTCGTGCTCTCGATCGGCCACATGAACCTCGCAGTGGGACAGCTCGCGGGGATCGGAGCGCTCGTCACCGGTGCCGCGTTCGAGAACTTCGGCCTGCCACTCCTCGCCGGACTCGCTCTCGGGGTGCTCGCCAGTACGGCGCTCGGCGCGCTCGCCGGATGGATCATCGCCAAGACCGGAGTGAACTCCTTCATCGTGACTCTCGCGATGAGCTTCACGCTGCTGGGGCTGATCCCCACGCTGTACAAGTCGTGGAGCACCGGCCAGGCCTTCACGGTCTCGCCCGCCGGGTTCGAGACCATCGGGCGTGGCACCTTCGCCGACGTCTGTATGTTCGGCTACTGCGGGTCGAACGCCGTGCCGCTGATGGTCCTGCCCGCACTCGGCTGCATGGCCGTGATCTGGTACTTCTACACCTGCACCCGCAGCGGACGCGAAGTCCTGATGACCGGCAGCAGCGTGAAGGCCGCAGAGCTCTCGGGCATCCCGACCGCGAGCCGGACCATCCTCGCCCACGCCCTCTCCGGACTGCTCGCGGCGATCGCCGGGTTCCTGCTCGCCGCGAGCACGGGATCGTTCACCCCGGCCATCGGCAGCGAGTTCATGCTCTCGTCCTTCCTCGGCCCGATCCTCGGCGGCACCCTGCTCGCCGGTGGACTGGTCTCGATCGTCGGCACCGCGCTCGGCATCACACTGACCTCGGTGATCCGCAAGGGGCTCGAGCTGTTCGGGGTCGGGCTCGAGACGCTCAACGTCCTGCTCGGCGTCATCCTCCTGGCGGCACTCGCCACGGACCGGCTGCGGCTGCTCTTCGCGCGACGCCGCCCCGCCAAAGCGACGGAGTCCGCCGCGACCCTCGCCGTCGAACTCGAAGAGGCGGAGGCCCACCGATGAAACGCATCATCAGCGCGAACAACCTCCTGCTGGTCGGGATCGTCGTGGTCGGAGCCGCCGTGCTGGGCATGGCGACATCGGGACAGTTCTTCGGTCCGGTGTCGATGACGAGCTTCTTCCGCTTCGTCAGCGTGCCGATCCTGATCGGACTCGCCCAGATGATCACGCTCTGCGTCGGGCAGCTCAACCTCGCGGTCGGAGCGATCGGCGGTGTCGCGGCCTGCTTCACCGGCGTGATCGTCACCTCCTGGGGCGTCCCGCCGTGGATCGGCGCCCTCGTCGCCGTGCTCACCGGCGCCGTCCTCGGCCTCGTCAACGGTCTGCTGGTCGTCGGCACCAGGATCAACGGTTTCATCGTTACTCTCGCGATGTCGCAGATCCTGATCGGTGTGCAGTACGCCCTCGTCGGCACCCGCACGATCGAGCGCAAGGCGTGGCCCGAGCTCGCCGCCTTCGGGCGGTCGGAGATCCTGGGCATCCCGACGATCTTCCTGATGACGCTCGTGGTCGCCGCGATCGTCGCCCTCTACTTCGCGCAGACGGTGTCGGGACGAAAACTCCTCGCGAGCGGAGGCAACGCCTCGGCCGCGCAGCTCGCCGGAATCTCGACCGACCGCGCTCTCATCGTGGCCCACACGCTCTCCGGACTGCTGTGCGGCGTCGCCGCGATGGTGAGCATCTCGTTCCTCCCCGGCGTCAACACGACCGTCGGCGGCGACTGGCTGCTGCCGAGCTTCGCTGCACCGATCATCGGCGGCGTCGCTCTCGCCGGAGGCACCGTGGCCGTCCTCGGCACCGTGCTCGCGGCCATGGTCGTGCGGCTCGTGGATGCTGCCAGCCCGATCTTCCGCTTCGACGCCGAAGTGGTCAACTTCGTCGTCGGTGCGGTCGTGCTCGGTACCGTGGCACTCGGCAAGCTGCGTGAGGTGCAGGCATCACGACATGCCAGCAGGATCAGATCGTTGCGAGCGGAAGCCGCACTGGCGGAGGTGAAGCGATGAGCGTCGCACTGGAAGTCCGGAACCTGCGCAAGACGTTCCCCGGGGTGACCGCGCTCGCCGACGCGAACCTGACCCTCGAGGCGGGCTCGGTGCACGCGCTCATGGGAGAGAACGGCGCGGGCAAGTCGACGCTCATCAAGATCGTCACCGGTGTGCAGGGCGCCGACTCCGGGAGCCTGATCCTGGACGGTGAGGAGGTCTCGTTCTCGAACCCGCTGGAGGCGATGGCCGCCGGAATCGGGGTCGTGCATCAGGAGCGCAACGTCGTCCGCGAGTTCACCGTGGGGGAGAACATCGCCCTCTCCGCGATGCCCCGCCGCGCGGGCACGGTCGACTGGCGGCAGGTGTGGCGGGAGTCGAAGCGCTGCCTGGACATGCTCGACCTCGACATCGATCCCCGCACGCCCATGCGTGAGCTCTCGGCCGCGCAGATCCAGCTCGTGGAGATCGCCCGCGGCCTGTACCGGAGCGCCAAAGTGCTCCTGCTCGACGAGCCGACCGCCTCGCTCAGCAACGACGAGGCCGACCGTCTCTACAAGGTGGTGCGCCAGCTCAGCGCCGAGGGCACCGCGATCGTCCTCGTCAGCCACAAGCTCGACGAGGTGTTCGCGCACTGCGACGCGATCACGGTGCTCCGCGACGGCAGCACCGTCATGCCGTCGCAGCCGATCGCGGACACGACCCGTGACGAGGTCGTCGCGCGGATGGTCGGCCGAACCCTCGCCGACCTCGAGGTCGAGGAGCGCGAAGTCGACCGCACCGTCACGCCTGCGCTCGAGCTGACAGACGTCAGCACCGCCGCCGGGCATCGTCGCATCTCGCTCGCCGTGCATCCCGGAGAGGTGCTCGGGATGTACGGGCTCGTCGGCGCCGGTCGCACCGAGCTCGCGCGAGCGATCCTCGGACTCGACCGGGTCGTCGGGGGAGAGGTGAAGGTCGACGGCAGGCCGGTGCGGATCCGCTCCGTGCGCGATGCCCTGCGCCGCTTCCGCATCGGCTACGTCACCGAGAACCGCAAGGAGGAGGGTGTCTTCCTTCTGCAGTCGATCACGCGCAACGTCGCCGTCACCATCTGGTCGGAGATCTCGAAGGTGCTCGGGTTCGTCCCCGGGCGCACGGAGCGCGACACCGTGCAGACCCACGTCGACGCCCTCGACATCAGGATCAGCTCCCAGGATCAGCTCGCCGGCCAGCTCTCCGGAGGCAACCAGCAGAAGGTCTCGCTGGCCAAGTGGCTCGCCGCCCGGACCCGGGTGCTCATCATCGACGAGCCGACCGTCGGAATCGACGTGCGCACCAAGCGGGCGTTCTATGAGCTCATCTGGCAGCTCGCCGACGACGGCATGGCGATCCTCCTCATCTCGAGCGACCTCGCCGAGATGGTGACGCTCGCCGACCGCATCGTCGTCATGGACCAGTTCATCGTGCGCGGCGTCGTCGAGAACACGCACGATTACCAGCCGATGAGTGCGGCCGTGATGGCGCACATCCACGGATCCGCAGTGGAGGCTTCATGATCCCCGTTCGCGCGCATCGCGGGCTCGACATCAGCATCCTCGGCATGGGGTGCGCGCAGCTCGGCAATCTCGGCAGTGTGTTGACCGATGAGGAGGCGGAAGCCTCGGTACGCGCGGCCTGGGACGCCGGCATCCGCTACTTCGACACGGCGCCCCACTACGGTCTCGGCCTCTCGGAGCGCCGACTCGGTCGCGCGCTCGCGGCCTATCCGCGTGACGAGTACGTGCTCTCCACGAAGGTCGGGCGCCTCCTCGTCCCGAGCCCGGAGACCGCCCATCTCCGCGACCTGGACAACCTCTTCGACGTGCCGTCCGATGTGCGGCGCGTGTACGACCTCAGCCGCGACGGGATCCTGCGTTCGGTCGAGGCAAGCCTGGAGCGACTCGGACTCGACCGGGTCGACGTCGTGTACATGCACGACCCGGACGCCCACTTCGACGCCGCCAGGACCACGGGCGCGCAGACACTGTCGGCACTGCGTGACGAGGGCGTGATCGGGGCCTACGGCGCCGGAATGAACCAGGCGGGAATGCTCGCCGACCTGATCGAGCAGACCGACACGGACATCGTGATGTGCGCCGGCCGGCTCACGCTGCTCGAGCAGGGCGCGAGCGTGCGGATGCTGCGGCTCGCGCGCGAGCGCGGCGTCGCCGTGGTGGCGGCCGCCGTCTACAACTCCGGCCTGCTGGCGCGCGACTCCGTTCCCGATCGGGTGAGTTACGACTACGCCGACGCCCCGCAGGACATCGTGGAGCGGGCGCGGGACATCGAGCAGATCTGTCGCGCGCACGGCACGACGCTGCCCTCGGCCGCCGTGCAGTATCCGCTGCGGATGCCGCAGGTGGTCTCGGCCGTCGTGGGGATGCGCGGGGTTCAGCAGGTGACGGAGGCCGTCGCCCGCGCGACGGCGAGCATCCCGGAGTCGCTGTGGACCGCGTTGGAGCACGCCGGGCATATCCTGTCACCGGAATCGATCTGAGCGCGGAGGGGACCACATGCGCATCGCACTGCATTCGATCATCGCCGAGGGTGCGGTCGACGACTACCGATCCCACCACGCCCGGATCCCCGATGCGCTACGCGACCTCTTCGGCGTCGCGGGCATCCACGACTGGACGATCTGGCGCTCCGGTCGCGACCTGTTCCACCTGGTCGAATGCGACGACTTCGAAGCGGCGATGCGTGTCGTCGAGGCCTCGCCGGTGAACGACGCCTGGCAGGCCGACATCGGGGGCTTCGTCGAGGGCTTCCGAGGCGTCGACGGCGAAGACGCGGTCGCGCCGATCGAGCAGGTGTGGGCGCTGTCGGTGCAGCGCGGCACCGACGCGTGACCGGGGTCAGGCCGGACGTTGCTCGGCGAAGTCCGGCTGCGTGCCGCCGACGCGGCCGCGGATGAAGAAGATCGTCACGAAGCCGGCGACGACCACCACGATGTTGCCGAGACCGGCGAAGCCCGTGAGCGCGCCCTCCGCGGGGTAGGCGGTCTGCAGGAAGATGCTCGGATCGGTGCTCGCGTGCAGCAGGATCGGCGCGATGATCGTTCCGGTCACGCGGAGCGCGAGGTACATCAGGATGCCGAAGGCGAAGGTGTAGATCAGCTGGAATCCGGTCGCGAGGAGGTTCTGCCCGTTGAGCAGGTTGCCGGCGTGCAGTCCCGCGAAGAGCGCGGCCGAGATCACGGCCACCACGACCTCGCGGTAACCCGCCTTGCGCATCAGGTTCACCACCAGACCGCGAGTGAGCACCTCTTCGGTGAAGCCGATCAGGAGCCCGGCGAGGAGCCACGTCAGCACGACGTCGAAGCCCGCCTTGCCGTAGTCGATCGTCGCGAAGCGGAGGATGTTGAACAGCAGCACCACCACGATGGCGATCCACATCCACCCCCGGCCGCGGATCGGCTGCCGGCCGAAGACCTCGCGCCGCCACCCGACCGAGAGGGTGAAGGCGACGAGGATGACGGCACCGACGAGCTCGGGCAGGACGTAGAACACGACGATGCCCGCCGCGCTGCTCGGTTCCTCGATGTTCAGGGCGAGCGGGGTGAACGACAACGAGAGCAGCTGGAAGAGGACGAAGTACGCGGCCGTGAGCAGGAGCGCTCGCCACCAGCCACCCTTTTCCCAGAACCTCTTCCAGAACGTGGCGGTGGGTGCAGGAGAGGTCATGGGGACTCCAGGCTGTGGGGGAAGGCCAGCGTGTTCACGTCAGTTTTGCGCAGACCGGCGCTTCGCGTCCAGCGGAGGCGTCTCGGCGTGTCAGCGAGGAGTGCTTCGACCCGCACCCCGGTTGCGCGTCGGCGGGAGGTGCGGGATCGGGATCGGCCGCGTCGCCCGAGAGGCGTCCTGGAACCTCCGGACGGCGTCGAGCACGTCCTCGGCGGAGCTGTACCGCAGGGCAAGCGGAAGGTCGCGCCGCCACAGCACCTCGAACTCCGTCGCGGCGTCTTCGAAGATCGTGCAGACCACCCGGCGGTGATCGCCCTCCGGGTAGTGCAGATCGTGGATCGCCCAGTCGGTGTCACTGACGTGCACCAGGGCGAACCTGCGGTCCGGGTCGTGCTCCATCGTTCTCCTACCTGTCCCCACGATGAAGGATGACCGCTCGCTTCGCGGAAAGGGAGGGGCTTGACAGCGCAGCGCCCTCACCCTTCATCGAAAGGGCGAGGGCGCCGGGACGTCAGCGGACCGTCGGTGTGGGGGCGGTGTCGGTCGGCCCGGCATCCGCCGTCGCGAGATCGTCCGGACGGGCGATGCCGCGCTGCTCTGCTTCCAGCCGCTCCGCCTCCTCGCCGCTGATCGCCTCGCCGCGGGCGACGAGCCCTGCCTGATCGGAAAGGGGGATCTGCTTGAGGAACAGCGACAGCACGAGTGCAAGCGCGATGAAGGGCACGAGGTACCAGAACACCGGTGCCAGGGCATCCGCATAGGCGGTGACGATGCCGTCGCGCACCTCGTCGGGGAGCGTGCTCAAAGTCGCGGGGTCGATCGTGGATGCGGCCTGCGACGCGGCATCCGGCGAGGCGCCGGCCCCGGCGAAGACCCCGGTGAGGTTCTCGGTCAGGCGCGTGGTGAAGATCGTGCCGAACACGGCGGTGCCCAGCGACGCCCCCACCTCGCGGAAGTAGTTGTTCGTGCTGGTGGCCGTGCCGAGCTCGCCCGCGGGAACCGCGTTCTGCACGACCAGGACGACGACCTGCATGATGAGCCCGAGTCCGGCGCCGAACACGAACAGGAACGTGCAGATCAGCCAGATCGGTGTCGCCGCCGACAGCGTGGTCATCGAGACCATCGCGATGCCGGTGATGATCGTGCCGAGGATCGGATAGATCTTGTACTTGCCGGTCTTCGAGATCGCGATGCCCGAGAAGATCGACGTGCCCATGAGGCCCACCATCATCGGGATCATCAACAGACCGGATTCCGCCGCCGAGGTGCCGGACGACATCTGCAGGAAGGTCGGCACGAAGCCGATCGCCGCGAACATCCCGATTCCGAGCACCAGCCCGATCGCGGTCGCGTTCACGAAGATCGGATTCCGGAAGAGACTGAGCGGGATGATCGGGTCCTTGACCCGCGATTCCGTGATGACGAAAGCCGTGGCTGCCACGATCAGGCCGGCGCCCCAGGCCCAGGTGGCCAGCGAGTCCCAGCCGAACTCCTTGTCGCCGCCGAAGTCGGTGAAGAAGATCAGGCAGGTGGTCGCGATGGAGAGGAAGATCACGCCGAAGATGTCGATCGGCTTCTCGGCCTTCTTGCTCGGCAGCTTCAGCGCGACGAGCGCGATGATGAACGCGGCGATGCCGACGGGGATGTTGATGTAGAACGCCCACTGCCAGGTCAGGTGATCGACGAAGTAGCCGCCGAGCAGCGGACCGGCGACGGCCGACAGACCGAACACGGCGCCGAGCGGGCCCATGTACTTGCCGCGCTCGTTGGCGGGCACGATGTCGGCGATGATGGCCTGCGACAGGATCATCAGACCGCCACCGCCGAGGCCCTGCAGGGCGCGGAAGACGACGAACATCCAGAAGTCGGTGGCGAAGGCGCAGCCGACCGAGGCCAGAGTGAACAGCGCGATGGCGACCAGGAACAGATTGCGTCGGCCGAGGACGTCACCGAACTTGCCGTAGATCGGCATCACGATGGTCGTGGCGAGCAAGTAGGCGGTGGTGATCCAGACCTGGTGGTCGACGCCACCGAGCTGCCCGACGATGGTCGGCATGGCGGTCGAGACGATGGTCTGATCGAGGCTGGAGAGCAGCATGCCCGCGATGAGGGCGCTGAAGATGATCCAGATGCGGCGCTTCGTGAGCAGGAAGGGCGCATCCTTCGTGGCGGTGGCGGACATTCAGTGGGCTTTCTGTGACGGTGCGTAGAGCGAACGGGCGAGGTCGAGGCGTCGGGCGATGAGGTCGCTGAACGGCTCGGTGGACTGGTGGTGCAGGAGCTGGTCCATGCTCATCCGGACGAGCGCGCCGACGGTGTGCACGATCACCTCGGCGCGGAGCTCGGCGTCGGCGTCGTCTCGGGTGCGGCGGACGATCAAGCCCATGTCGCGACGCTCGTTCTTCGCGAGCTGCTCGAACGCGGCCTTGAGCAGACGCGGCTCCTGCTCGATCACGGCGAACATCGCCGGAGCATCCTCGACCGGGTTGAACAGCTCGAAGCGTCGGATCGTCAGCTGGATGAAGTCGTCGAGCAGGTCGCCCTGCTGAGAGGCGAACTCCTCTTCGAGGGCCTCCTGGCGCGAGTCGATGGTGGCGAACCCGAAGACCGCGTTCTCCTTGCTCTCGAAGTAGTTGAAGAAGGTGCGTCGGGACACACCCACTTCGGCGCACAGCTCCTCGATGGTGAAACCCGCGAAGCCCTGCTCCGTCGTCAGTCGGCGTGCCGCATCGGTGAGTGCGCGGGACGTCTCGCGCTTGCGCTGCTCCCGCAATGAATCTGCACTGTCGCTCATGGAGTGCAATATTGCACTCTCTTCCTTGGAGTGCACTGTGAGCGTCGACTCGAGCGGAGACGGAAAAGTTCTGACGAATCTGTGACGTTCTTCTCGCGGCATCCGTCCTAGTGGTGTCGCTGAACGGCGACCCGCACTCCGCAGGGGGATCGGATACACGGATGAAGGAGCTCGAGATGGCGAATGTGACCGGCAGTACTCAGCCCAAGACCCAGATCGTCGCACCGCAGTTGGGGGCTGCTGCGGGCAAGACCACGATCGAGGACGCGGTGGTGGCGAAGATCGCCGGCATCGCTGCTCGCGAGGTCAGCGGCGTCTACGCACTCGGTGGAGGCGCCGCACGCATGGTGGGAGCCATCCGCGAGGCGCTCAACACGGCCGATCTCTCGCAGGGGATCAGCGTCGAGGTGGGCGAGACGCAGGTCGCGGTCGACGTGACGATCGTCGCCGAGTACCCGGTCTCGCTGCAGAAGGTGGCGGATGACGTCCGCGCCGCCATCCACCGCGCCATGGTGGAACTGGTCGGCATGGAGGTCGCCGAGGTCAACGTGACCGTCAACGACGTGCACATCCCCTCCGACGACGAGGGCGACGGCACGCAGGAGACGCGAGTCCAGTGACCGCGTCGGTGATCGGCGCGGCGGCCGCGGCTGCCCTCGTGCTGACCTGGGTGGCCCTGGGCTTCTGGGCCTTCGTGCTCGTGGCCCTGGCGATGCTGGTGGGCGCGGTCGTCGGCCGCATCATCGACGGTCGGCTCGACCTGCGGGCGCTCGCCGAGGTCTTCCGGGGCCGGCGCTCCTCCTCATGACGGCCGACAGCTCATCCCGGGCGGAGGCAGACGCCGTCCGGGGGACGACGACCTTCACCGCCCGCGCATTGCAGCGGCTCGCCGTCGGCATCGCGCACGATGTCGCCCGGGTATCGGCCCGCGATGTCGGGGTGCAGCTGTCGGATGAGCACGGTGCACTGCGGATCGCGGTCACCGTGCCCGTGGCCAGGGCATCGAAGCGGGGAACGGACCTGGTCACCAGCGGAGAGGATCTCCGCAACGGTCTGATCGAGGGCATGCGAGAACTGGCCGGCCGTGAGGTCGGCGCCGTGGACGTCCGGTACTCGGGCGTGCGGCGGAGCACCGAGAGGAGAGTGCGATGACGAACGAACAGGCGACGTATCGCCGCGTCCTGCGCCGGGAGACGCACGCGTCCCGGACGGCCTCGTCGATGGGGGTCGCATCCATCGGTGCCGTGCTCCTGATCGCGCTGCTCGCGGGCGCCGTGTGGTGGCTCGTCGACGGCGGCTTCCGCGACACGGCGGCTCGCCGGCTCGAAGAGATCGCGATGGGGGTGCAGCAGCCGGCAGTGCTGTTCGGCGTCGGCGGAGTGCTGACGGTGCTCGCCGTCGTGCTCCTCGCGCTCGCACTGCTCCCGGGGCGACGGGCACGGCGGGCACGCATCACCGAACGGACCGCGCTGCTCGTGGACGATGGCGTGATCGCCGATTCGATCGCTGCGGCGGTCGCCCGTCGTGCCGGAGTCGACCGCAGCCGGGTGTCCGTCTTCGTCGGCCGACGCACGGTCGAGGTGCGCATCACTCCGACCAGCGGCGTCTTCGTCCGGGTGGCCGACGCGGAGGACGCGGCGAGCGACATCCTCGCCGGGATCGGCTTCTCGGCCACCCCGCGCGTGGTCGTCGAACCGAACGGAGTGGTGGCATGAACGCGACGAACCGATTCGTGAACCGCAGTGTGCTCTTCCTCGTGGGTGCGGCACTGCTGATCGCGGGAGTCGTCGCGCTCGCCGCAGGGGTTCTCGCCGCGGGGGATCCGCCGCCCTGGGTGCGGCGGCCGGCGTCAGAAGTCGCGGCCGCGTGGGAATCCGCTCGCGGCTGGACCTGGCAGGTGATGGGCATCGGCCCGGTGTCGGTGCTGCTGCTGCTCGCGGTGGCCGCCGTGCTGGTGCTGACAGTACTGCTGGTGGTGTTCCTGATCTCGCGCCGACGTGGGCGCTCGAAGACCCTGCTCGACGTGCATACCGCCACCGGGCGGACGACGGTCGATCGCAACGTGGTCGACGCCGTGCTCACCGGGCCTCTGGTCCGGCGACCCGATGTGCTCTCGGCCCGCACCGGCACCTACCGTGTCGGTCAGACGCGCGCGGTCGAGCTGGCGGTCATCGTGCGGCCGGGGGCACCGCTGGCAACCGTCGTCGCGGCGGCCGAGGCGGCGATCGACGAATGGGACGAACTGCTGGGGTCCCGCATCCCGATCCTGCTGCACCTCTCGGATCGGCGCTGGCGCGAAGGATTCCGCTCGCCGATCAGGGTGCGGTGATCGGGCGCGACGGCGACACAGACCAACGCACGGACCACGTGCGTGAGTAAACGAACCCGAGATCCGGGTGCGATGAGAAAAGGAGACGCCATGGGCGCTGAAGACAAGATCAAGGCCGCTGCGGAGAAGGTCGCCGGAAAGGCGAAGGAGGCCGTCGGCAAGGTCACCAACGACGACAAGCTCGTCGCCGAGGGCAAGGCCGAGCAGGCCAAGGGCGAGGTCCGTGACACGGCCGAGAACGTCAAGGATGCGTTCAAGAAGTAACGGGTGCGGGGAGGGATCCGAACGGCTCCCTCCCCGATCACTCCCAGGTCGGTCGGCGAGGATCCGATCCGGTGAGGCGTCGGTTCCGAATCTCCTGTGGGACTCGGATCGAGGGGTGGGGAACAGATGGAAGAGGAACGCTTTCGCAGAGCGCTCGAGCACGCCGACGACGGCATCGTCGCCGGACGCGCGATGGACGGCGACGTCGAAGCCTTCGCCGTGCTCGTGCGGAGATATACGCCGATGATGCGCGCCTACACGCAGCGGATGCTGAACGCCTCGGCCGACGTCGACGACATCGTGCAGGAGTCGTTCGTCACGGCCTGGCAGCGGTTCGGCGAGCTCGACGACCCGTCCAAGGTGAAGAGCTGGCTGATGCGCATCGTGAGCCGGAAGGCGGTGGATCGCATCCGCGCGACCCGACCCGTCGTGGACATCGACTCGATCGATCGCCCGGCGCCGCTGCATGCCTCGCCCTCGGCGGTGGTCGAGGTGCGCGCCGGGGTCGCCGCCGTCGGTGCCGCGCTGCGCGAGCTGCCGGAGGCTCAGCGCGAATGCTGGGTCCTTCGCGAGATCGGCGGGTCCTCCTACGAGGAGATCTCGGAAGAGCTGGGCATTCCCGTCTCGACCGCGCGAGGGCTGCTCGCGCGGGCCCGGAAATACATGATCGTACGGATGGAGGAGTGGCGATGACCGACGAGAGAGACATCCCCGAAGTCCGCCGTCTCGGTCTGGAACCGAGCGATCTCGACGGGCACACGCTCGACGAGCTCACCGACTACCTCGAAGCGGGACGACAGCCCTCCGACCGCTCGATCGACGAGTCGCCCGGCTGTCAGCTGGCGCTGGACGCGCTCGAACGACTGCACGGCCTCGGTGCGGAGCTGATAGCCGCCGAGACCGCCGCAGAACCGGAGGTCGATGCGAGCTGGGTCGACCGCATCCTCAGCGGCATCGCCATGGATGCGCGCTCGGGTCGGCGCATCCCGTTCGAGTCCCCGGATCCGTCGACGGATCTCGGGATCACCGAGGGCGCGGTGCGCGGACTCATCCGCTCGGCCGAGAGCACCGTGCAGGGACTCCTCATCGGGCGCTGCCGCCTCATCGGCGACGTGACGGTCGCGGATGAGCCGATCCGCGTCGAGATCGACGCCAGCGCGCTGCACGGTCAGCCGATCCCGGTGATCGCCGACCGCCTCCGCGCCGAGGTCGATCGGGCCCTTCGCGCGCACACGGAGTTGAACGTCGTCGCGATCGACATCGCGATCCGGGACATCAGGGAGGTGTCGTCATGGACGCAGGAGAGCTGAAGGCGGCGGACGTGCAGGTCGAACTCGCTGCCGACCTCGAGACGGCGGTGCGAGCGTCCCCCGGGGTGCGCTCCGTGTACCGCTCCGGTTCGCTCATCTCGAACCTGCTGCGCGCGGGAGCGGCGGCACTCGGCGGGCGACCGGAGGACGAGCCGCTCGTGTCGGTCGCTCCCGTGGGCGACGGCGTTGCGGTGGAGGCATCGATCGGGGTGGATTCCGCTGCCGGATCGGCGGACACCCTTCGCGCCGTGCATGCCGCGATCGATGCGGTGCTCGCGACGCGGGGCCTTCGGCGGGACAGTGTCACCCT
Organism: Microbacterium sp. ISL-59; assembly: GCF_018613945.1. NCBI lineage: Bacteria > Bacillati > Actinomycetota > Actinomycetes > Micrococcales > Microbacteriaceae > Microbacterium > Microbacterium sp. ISL-59. The sequence continues at coordinate 258,954 of NZ_JAGGPG010000002.1, read as the reverse complement.
GACGGTCGTGCACGTGCAGCCTGCAGAAGCAGCGCCTGCAGGGTGAGACGAGGGATGCCGCCCTCGGAGAAGAGCGGCATCCCTCGGAACCCGGTGGCGATCAGGCGATCGCGCGCAGTCCCTCGACGAGCGGGGTGGTGGGGCGTCCGATCAGGCGCGCGAGCGTCCCGTCGGTCTCGGCCAGCGCGCCATCGCGGATCCCGGCGTCGAGCGCGGCGACGAATCCGGCGGTTCCCTCATCGAGACCGGCTTCGCGGAGGGCCGCGAGCTGGTCGTCGAACGAGACCGGGACGAATGCGACCTCGCGCCCCGTGACCTCGGAGAGGGCCGAGGCCAGATCGCTGTAGGTCCAGGCGACGTCGCCGCCCAGCTCGTAGACCTCGCCGACGTGTCCGTCTTCGAGCGCGACTACCGCCGCCGCCTCTGCGAAGTCCTTGCGGCTGGCCGAGGCGATCCGTCCGTCACCGGTGCCCGAGGTGAGCACGCCGGTCTCGGCGGCGCGGGCGAGGTCGGCGGCGTAGTTCTCGGTGTACCAGTTGTTGCGGAGGATCACGGCGGGAAGTCCCGCGGCGGCGATCAGCTCTTCCGTCGCCTTGTGCTCGGGCGCCAGGACCAGGTCGCTGGTGGTCGCCTTCGGCGCGCTGGTGTAGATGAACTTGGAGACCCCGGCGGCCTTCGCGGCGTCGATGACCGCCTGGTGCTGGGCTACCCGCTGTCCGACCTCCGATCCGGACACGAGCACGACGGTGTCGACGCCCTCGACGGCCGCGGCCACCGAGGCGGGGTCGGTGTAGTCCAGGCGCACGACGCGCACACCGAGGTCGGCGGCCTTCGCGGTGTCGCGGGCTCCGGCGACGATCGACTGCGGGTCGGCGCCGCGCTCGAGAAGGCTGGCGATGATGAGGCGTCCGAGGTTGCCGGTCGCGCCGGTGACGAGGATGGTCATGAGGGTCCTTTCGTAAGTGACACCCTCGACAACCTCGAGACGGGCATTGCGCATTCCGATCTGCGGGTACCCACTTTGAAGTAAGGTACCCACATGACGGTTAGTTTCGCGCAGATAAAGGAATCCACACCGTTCGTGTTCGATCAGAACTGCGGCACGCGGGTCGTCCTCGACCACATCATGAGCAAGTGGGGTGTGCTCGTGCTCTCCTGCCTGTCCGACGGCACCCATCGCTGGGGCGAGCTGCGACGAGAGGTCGACGGCATCAGCGAGAAGATGCTCGCCTCGACGCTGCGCACGCTCGCCGAGGACGGGCTCGTGCATCGGGAGTCGCTCCCGACGGTGCCGCCGCACGTCGAGTACAGCCTCACTCCGCTCGGCCGCGATCTCATGGAGCGGATGCTGCCGCTGATGGAATGGGTCGCCGACCATGCCGACGGGATGCTCGGAAGGGCCTGAACCTGCGGAATCCGTCGCGAGCGTGCGCCGTTCGCTGCGGATTCGGTCGGTCGAAGAAACCGTTGACGCGATAACCGTGGTGGCTCTACTGTTCTGACATGGCAGCAACGACGCCCATTCATCTGGAACGACCCGACGGCAAGGGTCTGGCTGCGGGAACCCTGGGACTCTGGGGGTCGACCGTCATCGGTCTCGCCTCGACGGCCCCGGTCTACTCGCTCGTCGCGACGCTCGGCTTCGTGGTGCTCGCCGTCGGTGCGCAGGCGCCGATCGCCTTCATCATCGCCTTCGTCCCGATGCTCCTGATCGCCTTCGCGTATCGAGAGCTCAACAACGCCGTGCCCGACTGCGGCACGACCTTCACCTGGGGGACCAAGGCGTTCGGGCCGTGGGTGGGCTGGATGGGCGGCTGGGGCGTGGCGGTCGCCGGAATGGTCGTGCTCGCCAACCTCGCCCAGATCGCCTCGGTCTACTTCTGGTCGCTGATCGGACAGGACCTCGAGAACAACGACTGGCGCGTGGTCGTCGTGGCCGTGCTCTTCATCGCCGCGATGACCTGGGTCAGCTGGCGGGGCGTCGAGATCGGCGAGCGCATCCAGAACATCCTGCTCGGCATCCAGTACCTGGCGCTCGCGATCTTCGTGGTGACCGCGCTGTGGCAGTTCTTCGCCGGGACGGCACCGAACCCCACTCCCTTCTCCTGGGAGTGGATGAACCCCTTCGCCTTCACCGACTGGTCGGGCTTCACCGAGGCCATCCTGCTCGCCCTCTTCATCTACTGGGGCTGGGACACCTGCCTCGCCCTGAACGAGGAGACCAAGGACCCGAAGCGCATTCCCGGCCGCGCTGCGCTGCTGACCACCGTCATCCTGCTGGTCACGTATGTCGCCGTCACCATCGCGGCCATGATGTACGCAGGGCTGGGGGAGAGCGGCACGGGCCTCGGCAACGAGGCGAACGCCGACGACTTCTTCCTCGCGATCAAGGACGGGCTGCTCGGCCCGTTCGGCTGGGTGCTGGTGGTCTCGGTGATCATCTCGGCGATCTCGTCGACGCAGACCACGATCCTGCCGACCGCCCGCGGCACGCTGGCGATGGGCGTCTACCGCGCGCTGCCGGCGAAGTTCAAGGAGGTGCACCCCACCTACAAGACGCCGTCGTTCTCGACGATCGTGATGGGCGTCGTCGCCTCGGCCTACTACATCGGCATGACGCTGATCAGCGACAACATCCTGCAGGACTCGATCCTCTCGCTCGGGCTCGCGATCGCGTTCTACTACGCCATCACGGGCTTCGCGTGCGTCTGGTATTTCCGCAAGGATCTGACGTCGTCGCCGCGGGACTTCTTCTTCAAGGGGCTCTTCCCGCTGCTGGGCGGGCTGATGCTCACCTGGGCGTTCGTGCAGTCCGCGATCGACATGTGGGACGTCGACTATGGCTACACGGTGCTGTTCGGGATCGGCGGCACCTTCGTGATCGGCGTCGGCTCGCTCGCGTTCGGTCTGGTGCTGATGTTCGTCTGGTACCTGTTCCCGCGGTCGAAGCGGTTCTTCCGCGGCGAGAGCCTGAACCGCGAGACGCAGGTGATGGTGCCGGACGAGCCCAGCGTCACGATCCGCTCGATCGACGGCGGCATCTGAGGGTCGACCAGGCGCCGGACGGGCTTGTCCTAGGCTTGCTCCGTGCGCATCCGGCTCGACATCGCCTACGACGGCACCCACTTCCGAGGGTGGGCGAAGCAGCCGACGCTCCGCACCGTGCAGGGGACTCTCGAGGCGGCTCTCGCGCGGATCGTCGGCTCCGACGTGCAGTTCGTCGTCGCGGGCCGCACCGACGCGGGAGTGCACGCCAGCGGTCAGGTCGCGCACGTCGATCTCGACGAGAAGCAGTGGTCGCGCATCGAGGCCAGGCAGGGGCGAGCTCCGCTGGCTCCGGCGGAGACCATCGCCGGGCGCATGCGCGGGGTGCTGGGTGCCTACTCCGACGTCACCGTCACGAAGACGTCGATCGCTCCCGAGGGCTTCGACGCCCGGTTCTCGGCGGTGTGGCGGCGTTACCGCTACCGTCTCGCCGATGCGCAGGCCGGATTCGATCCACTGCGCCGGCACGATACGACGAACATCCGCGGGAATCTCGACGAACAGGCGATGGATGCCGCGGCCCGCAGCCTCATCGGCCTGCACGACTTCGCTTCGTACTGCAAGCCGCGCGAAGAGGCGACGACGATCCGCACGCTGCTCGACTACCGCTGGGTACGTGATGCCGAGGGCGTTCTCGTCGCCGAGGTCAAGGCCGACGCGTTCTGCCACAGCATGGTGCGCGCACTCGTCGGCGCGTGCGCGGCGGTGGGGGAGGGACGCCTCGACGTCGAGGACGTCGTGGTGCTGCGCGACGCCCTGACGCGCACCAGCGAGTTCAAGGTCCTGGCGGCCCGCGGACTGATCCTCGCCGAGGTCGGGTACCCGGCCGACGAGCTGCTCGCCACGCGCGCGGAGCAGACGCGGGCTCGACGTGACGGTGCGAGCCGCGTTCGCGATCCGGAGCCGAGGCACAGCAGGGGCGAGTAGCGTGGAACGGTCATGAAGGTCATCTCGTACAACCTCCAGAAGCACCGGGCGGCCGGTGAACTCGCCGCCATCGTCGGCGAGCACGACCCCGACATCCTGTGTCTGCAGGAGTGCGACGTGCCCGAGCTGCCCGCGCAGATCGGCGACCTCGTGCTGGCGGATGCGACGCAGGGCAACCGTCTCGGGCTCGCGCTGTTCTACCGGTCGAGCGCCTACCACCTGCAGTCGATCCGCACTCTCGGGTTGAAGAAGTCGCTGCACGACCGCATCGCGAAACCTGCTCATGAACGCGTGCTGGGCGCGCGGCTGCGTGACATCGACGACGCGCAGGATTTCATCGTGGCCTCTTTCCATGCCGCGCCGCTGACGGCGTTGAACTCACTGCGTCGGCACCAGATCCGCGCGGCGCTCACTGAGCTCGCGACGCTCGGCGAGGGGTTGCCGCAGCTCATGGTCGGCGACTACAACTACCCGATCTTCAAAGAGAACCTGGGTCAGGCCGTGCGTGACCACGGGTACGCGCTCTCGCTCAGCGACGACCACACCTACACGCGCTACCGCGTGTTCCGCGGGCACTACGACTTCGCGACCTCGGCCGGGTTCGAGATCGAACGCATCACGACGCTGCCGCAGGGGTCGAGTGACCACCGCCCGATCCTGGTCACTGTCAAGCCCGACTGACCCGGTGGTTTGAGCATCCGCGCCCGGTGGCGTATGATTTCCCTTTGGTGCCTTTCCCGTTCGCGGGATGGGGGCATCGTCCGAACGTGAGCCCTCCACTGGCGTGTTCCTCCCTGTAGGGAAGAACCACCCCGGAGTGGGATTCACGAACTTCTCCGTTCGACACAAGAAAGCAGCACTATCGTGACGCGCACTTACACCCCCAAGGCTGGCGAAGTCCAGCGCGATTGGGTCGTCATCGACGCCACCGACGTCGTTCTCGGCCGTCTGGCTTCGCACGCCGCTACGCTCCTGCGTGGCAAGCACAAGCCGACCTTCGCCAACCACATCGACTCGGGTGACTTCGTCATCATCGTGAACGCCGACAAGGTCGCGCTCACCGGTCAGAAGCTCCAGAAGAAGCTGGCCTACCGCCACTCGGGTTACCCGGGCGGCCTCAAGTCGGTCACCTACGCCGAGCTGATGGAGAAGAACCCGGTCCGCGCTGTCGAGAAGGCCATCCGTGGCATGCTCCCCAAGAACAGCCTCGGCCGCCAGCAGCTGTCCAAGCTCAAGGTGTACGTCGGTGCTGAGCACCCGCACGCCGCGCAGCAGCCGCAGACGTACACCCTCGACCAGGTCGCCCAGTAAGCGCCGTAAAGACTTAAGGACATACTCGTGGCTGACATCCAGGACACCACCGAAACCCCCCAGAACTTCTCGACGTCGACTCCGGAGACCGACGTGGTCGAGGCGGCTCCCCGCCCCGTCCTCAGCGTCCCGGGTGCCGCTGTCGGCCGTCGCAAGCAGGCCATCGCCCGCGTGCGCATCGTCCCCGGCTCGGGCACGATCACGGTCAACGGCCGCACGATCGAGGACTACTTCCCGAACAAGCTGCACCAGCAGCTGATCAACGACCCGTTCACGGTGCTGAACCTCACCGGTGCATACGACGTCATCGCGCGCATCTCCGGTGGTGGCCCCTCGGGTCAGGCCGGCGCGCTCCGTCTCGGCATCGCTCGTTCGCTGAACGGCATCGACGAGGAGAACAACCGTCCGACCCTGAAGAAGGCCGGCTTCCTCTCGCGCGACGCTCGCGTCAAGGAGCGCAAGAAGGCTGGACTCAAGAAGGCCCGTAAGGCGCCTCAGTACTCGAAGCGTTAAGGTCCACTGCTCCGATGCCGATCTTTGGCACGGACGGCGTGCGAGGACTTGCCAATGGCGTCCTCACCGCCGACCTGGCGCTCACCCTGGCCCAGGCGACTGCTGTCGTCCTGGGCCAGGGCCGTACTGCGGAGGCTCGCAAGGCCGAAGGCAAGCGACTCACCGCAGTGGTCGCCCGGGACCCCCGGGTCTCCGGACACTTCCTGACCTCGGCCGTCTCGGCCGGGCTCGCCTCCTCGGGAGTCGACGTGCTCGAGGCCGGCGTCATCCCGACCCCGGCGCTGGCGTTCCTCGTCGCCGACCGTGACGCCGACTTCGGTGTCATGATCTCGGCGTCGCACAACGCCGCTCCCGACAACGGGATCAAGATCTTCGCCCGTGGGGGCCGCAAGCTCCCCGATGAGGTCGAGCAGCGCATCGAAGAGGCCATGCACGGCGAGATGCTGCGCCCGACCGGCGCGGGCGTCGGCCGTGTCGACCGCTTCTCCGACGCGGAGGACCGCTACGTCGTGCACCTCCTCGGCTCGCTGCCGAATCGTCTCGAGGGCATCCACGTGGTGCTCGACTGCGCCCACGGCGCGGCATCCGGCGTCTCGCCCGAGACGTTCCGCGATGCGGGCGCCGAGGTGACGGTCATCGGGGCAGATCCCGACGGCTGGAACATCAACGACGGAGTCGGCTCGACCCACCTCGACAACCTCGCTGAGGCTGTCGTGCGTCTGGGAGCCGACATCGGCATCGCCCACGACGGCGACGCCGACCGCTGCCTCGCCGTGGACGCCGAGGGCAATCACATCGACGGCGACCAGATCATGGCTATCATCGCGGTGTCGATGAAGGAGCGCGGACGCCTCACCGACGACACCCTCGTCGCGACCGTCATGAGCAACCTCGGCCTGCATGTCGCGATGCGCGAGCACGGCATCACGGTGCGTCAGACCGCCGTCGGCGACCGCTACGTGCTCGAAGACATGAACGAGGGCGGATACGCGCTCGGCGGCGAGCAGTCCGGACACGTCATCATGAGCGAGTACGCCACCACCGGTGACGGCATCCTCACGGGCCTCCACCTGGTGGCCGAGATGGCACGACAGAAGAAGTCGATCGCCGAGCTCGCGTCGATCATGACCGTGTACCCGCAGGTGCTCATCAACGTGCGCGACGTCGACAAGGATCGGGTCGCAGACGACGAGGTCGTGCAGCAGGCTGTGCGCGACATCGAGGACGAGCTGGGTGATTCCGGCCGCGTGCTGCTGCGCAAGTCCGGCACCGAGCCCCTGGTGCGCGTCATGGTCGAAGCCGCCGATGCGGAGTCGGTGCACGCCTACGCCGGACGCCTGGCGGAGGTCGTCCAGGAGCGCCTCTCGCTCTGACACTCGCAGAACCTCGGAACCGGCCGGTCGCTGATCTCAGCGGTCGGCCGGTTCTCTGTGTATAGGGGCGCCGAGGTGCGACGGTCAGGGTGCCGCGCAGATGCGGTACTGGCCGGCGTCGACGAGCGTCTCGGTCGTGCACGGCTGCGTGGTCAGTCGGGGCACGTCGGCCATCGCGGGGGCGTCGAAGAGCCCGACGTGCGCACCCGTCAGCACGATGGGCGCGACCGCATACCCCCAGGGCTCCGCGGCCAGCCACTCGACGTCGTTCGCCTCGACCCAGGCCGTGAGCGGCACGAGGGCTGTGCGCTGGCTCTCCAACGTGGTGCGGGGCTCGTACGTCGACGCGACATGACTCACGCCGCCACCGGCAATCACGGCGGCCAGCGCGGAGGCGGCGACGATGCCGATGGCACGAATGCCCTTGCGGCGGGGCAGGGCCGCCACCGCCCACAGGGCGACCGCGGCGATGACGGGGAAGAACGCCAGGATGCCGGGTGCGGGGTGCCGCACCCACAGCGGCAAGCGGTAGGCGGTCGCCCACCAGCCCACGAAGGCGAGTGCGCCGACGATCGCCGCCAGGGCGTAGGCGATCACGATCCGGTCCGCTGCGTTCGCGTCACGCCAGCGCAGCACGATGCCGGTGAGGGCGAGGCCGAGGGCGATGACCGCTCCGATCACGGCGACGAAACCGGGCAGCGACCACGAGTCCGCCAATGTGCCGAGCTTCTGCAGCACCGTGGTCGCGGCGTCACCCTGCCCGCCGGTGCGGAGGAAGTGGGCGAAGTCGCGCACGTGCTGCACATAGCCGGAGAACCCCAGCGACAGCAGCGCCCCCAGCTCGAGGAGCAGCGTGGGCACGGCGGCCAGCAGGAGGGGCAGCCACGATCGCCGGAGGGCGTCGCGCACGCGCGCCCAGCCGGTGCCGTCGGAGAGCACCCACAGGGCGATGGCGAAGGCGGGCAGCGCGAGGGCGGCGATGAGCTTCGCCTGGATCGCGAGGCCCACGAGAAGCCCGGCCAGCCAGGCGCGTCGGGGAAGCAGTGTGAGGGCCCAGACGAGGAGCGCGGCCGCGGGGATCTCGCCCAGCAGGTCGGCGGGGCCCTGGATGGGGGAGAAGCCGGCATCCGCCGTGAATGCCAGGGGAACGGCGACCGCGAGCAGAGCGGCCCAGCGTCCGCCGATGCGTCGCCCGATCACGGCGAGGCCGGCGAGGAGCGCCACCCAGAAGGCCAAGGGGACGAGTCGTGCGGCCAGCACCGGGTCCATCCCGGTCGCGAGGAGCGCGGCGACGGGCAGGAGCACGACGGGCCCGGTCGAGATGCGCGGGTCGAAGGGTGTGATGGTCGAGCCGGAGAGGGCGCCGTCGCTGGAGTATCCGAGACCGTCCAGCAGGTTGAGCGGGACGGTGAGGTTGAAGGCCTCGTCTTCCCAGAAGCGCCACACCAGGAGGCTGTGCCACGCGATGATGACATGCCCGATCAGCAGGGCGACGGCCGCCGCCCAGAACGCGATCGTGCGTGCGCGGGTCATCGCGCGACGGTCTCCGGCCGACGGATGCTGCGCAGGGGAGCGGACGGCCGCAGAGAGAGCGTCCATGCCTCGACGAGGGCGACGCGCACGAACCGGCGCAGACGCTTCGGCGGCAGGGTGACGGAGTTGCCTCGCCCCCACATGGTGCCGGTGGTCGATGCTCCGCGTCGGGGGATGCTGGCGACGCGCAGGTAGCGCACGGTGAAGCCCGCGCGCGCCTCGGCGAGGGAGAAGTGCACGTGCGGCACCGTGGCGTCGGCCGGGGTCGCGTCGACGAGCAGTCGCAGGGCATCGGGGCGGTAGGCCCGCAGCGGGGTGTTGACGTCGGGGATGCGGCGTCCGGCGGCGAGGGCGATCAGCAGGCCCACTGCCCCCGTGAGCACCTTGCGGTACCAGGGGTCGGTACGGCCGTCGCGCACGCCGTGGACGACGTCGGCGTCTTCGGTCGTGAGTGCGTTGATCAGCCGAATGAAGTCGCTGCCGTAGAACTGCCCGTCGCCGTCCACATGCACGAGCACGTCGGGGTCGGCGGCAAGTCCAGCGCGGTAAGCCGCGAGGGCTGTCGGGCCGTGGCCGCGGTTCAGGGGCTGAACCGCGACGGTCACGTCGGAGACGCCGTCGAACACCGAGGCGGTGGCATCCGTGGAGCGGTCGTCGGCGACGTGGAAGGTGATGCGGTCGGCCAGGGGAGAGACGCAGTCGCGGATCTCGTCGATGAAGCCCTGGATGCCCTCGGCCTCGTTGTAGGCGGGCATGACGACGGCGAGGTGGCGAAGGGTCACGGGGTCCTTGGGGTGGCGGAGGGCGCGGGGATCAGCCAGTAGCCTAGTTGAGCCATGAACCCTCCCTCCCGCATCCGTCGCATCGCCAGCGTCGGCAGCCGTTTTCTCGTCGTGGGTGCTCTGAGCACCCTCATCGAGGTCGGCGTCTTCAACCTGCTGGTCTACGTGTGGGGATGGGATGTGGTCGCCGCGAAGATCGTCGCCTCGCTCGTCGCGCTCGTGAACGCGTACATCGGCAACCGCGAGTGGACGTTCCGTCACCGGGATCGTCGCGGACGGGTCTCCGAGGTCACGCTGTTCCTCGTGACCAACGCCGTCTGCACGGCCATCGGCGCCGTGCTCGTCTGGGTGGGCGTCGAAGCGGTCGCCGCGGTGCTCGGCCGAGAGCCCGGGGCGGTCGCCGTCAACCTCGTGAACCTGACGAGCATCGTCATCGTGGTCCTGCTGCGCTTCGTGCTCTATCACGGCATCGTCTTCCGGGTGGCGCCGACCAAGTAGTGGTGCGGCTCGGTCGCGGGCAGGTCAGGCTCGGGCGGTTTCGCGCTTCTTGGCGCTCTTCGCCTTCTTGGCCTTCTTCGCTTTCCGGCGATCCGTCGACGTCTCGCCGTCGAGGTCGTGCGTCGAACCGTAGGTGTACGAGCCGTAGCCGTAGCTGTCGGGTCCCTTGGTCGGCAGCATCGTGACGACCACGCCGAGCATCTGCACGCCGGCGTTCTCGAGTGCCCGCAGTGCTCCGGAGAGCTCCTGCTTCTTCGTCTTGCCGGAGGCCGCGGCGAGGATCACTCCGCGGGTCTTGCTTCCCACCACGGCTGCGTCGGTCACCAGCAGCAGCGGCGGGGCATCGATCAGCACGTAGTCGAAGTAGTCGCCGAGCGACTTGAGCACCTGATCCATCGCGGCCGAGCCGAGCAGCTCGCTCGGGTTCGGCGGGACCTGCCCGCTCGGCAGGACGTACAGGTCGGACGTGCCCCACTTCTGCAGCGCATCGGCCACGTCCACGCGTCCGATGAGCACGTCGGTGAGTCCGACGCCACCCTCGATGCCCAGGTAGTCGGCCACACGGGGCAGTCGCAGGTCGCCGTCGACCAGGGCCACGCGGGCTCCGGTCTCGGCGAGGGCGATCGCGAGGTTGGCGGTGGTCGTCGACTTGCCTTCGCCGGGGCCGGCGCTGGAGACGACGAAGATGCGGGGGCCCGAGTCGAGGTTGAGGAACTGCAGGTTCGTGCGCAGGCTGCGGAACGATTCGGCGCGCGGGCTGCGCGGGTCGGCGTGCACGATCAGCGGGCGCTTGGTGGCATCCGGGTCGTACGCGATGCCACCGAGGACGGGGCGATCGGTGAGCGTCTCGATGTCGTGGAGCGTGTGGATGCGGTTGTCGAGCACGGTGCGCAGCATCGCGATGCCGAGCCCGAGAGCGAGGCCGATGATGCCGCCGAGGACGATCAGCAGGCGCACGTTGGGGCTCGTCGGCGTGGAGGAGGCGATGGCGGGCTCGGTCACGGTGATGCGCACCGGGCTGACGGCGTCTTCGGTCGCGGGCTGCTCGAGCGTCTTCTGCACCGCGTCCTGGAAGCTCACTGCGACGGCATTGGCGATGGCCGCCGCCTGCTCGGGGTCGCCGTCGGTCACACTCACGTCGATCAGGACCGTGTTGAGCGGCGTGGTCGCGGTGACGCGGCTGCTGAGGCCCGAGACCGAGTCGTCGAGGCCGAGTTCCTCGATCACGGGTTCGAGCACGAGCGCCGTGCCGACGACGTCGACGTAGCTCGTGACCATCTGTCGTGCGAAGGTCGTGCCCTGCACGAGGTCACCGGTGGCGGCGCCTTCGGTGCGGACCGAGACGTACAGCTGCGTCGATGCGACGTACTTCGGCTGCTGCAGTGCGGCATAGCCGGCACCGCCGGCGAGGCCGAGGACCATCAGGACGAGGATCAGGATCCAGTTTCTGTGCAGCACACGCACATAGTCGCGAAGTTCCACGCGGCAGATTCCCCCTGATGCAATGCGACCTCTGCCGATCAAGGCGGGCCGTGAAAACGGTATCCCGGTATTCTTCCACAGCGGCGGTGGGACGACCGGCCGCTGCGTGTGGTCAGTTCGTCGTGGTCGGCGCAGCGGCGCTGTAAGTCGTGCTCGCGGCCGCGGTGACCGGTGCCTTCGTCAACACGGTTCCGAGCACTCGGGCTCCGACCGACTCGATGCTCTTGGCCGCGTCGGCGAGCCGGTTCGCCTGCGACGATCCGGCGGCGGCGATCAGCAGGGCTCCGGTCGTGACGCGCGCGATCACGGCGGCGTCCGTCACGAGCAGCAGCGGTGGCGCGTCGATGATGACGACGTCGAAGGCTTCTGTGAGCGTCTCGATCAGGCCCTCCATCGCGGAAGAGCCGAGCAGCTCGGCCGGGTTCGGCGGCACAGTGCCGGCCGGGAGGACGAACAGGGCGCTGCGGCCCCAGCGCTGGATGACGTCGTTGAGCTGCACGCGACCGGCCAGCACATCGCTGAGCCCGATGCCGCCCTCGATGCCGAAGTACTCGGCCACGCGGGGGAGGCGGAGGTCGCCGTCGAGCAGGGCCACGCGCTGACCGGCGTCGGCGAAGGCGAGTGCCAGGTTCGCCGCCGTGGTCGACTTGCCCTCGCCCGGGCCGGAGCTGGTCACGACGAACACGCCCTGGTTGCCGGAGAAGAAGAAGCGCACGTTGGTGCGGAGGCTGCGGTAGGCCTCGGCGCGGAGGCCGTGCGGCGCGGTGCTCATGGCGAGGGGGTGCTCGCCCGTGTCCGGGTCGAGCGGGATCTGTCCGAGGACGGGAACCGGCACGGCGGCCTCGACGTCGGCGGCGACGCGCACCCGGCGGTCGAGCGTCGCCCGCAGGAGGGCGACGCCGACGCCGACGGCGAGCCCGAGCAGCGAGCCGATGATGAGAGAGAGGGAGAGGTTCGGCGCGACGGGATTCGTCGGCACCTGAGCGGGTTCGAGCGTGACGATCCGGATGCTGAACGCAGCCGCCTGTTCGCGGCTCTCGAGCGTGTCGGTGACGACGGTGGCGAAACTCTCGGCGACGGCGTTCGCGATGCGGGCGGCCTGCCCCGGGTTGCGGTTGTCGACCGTGATCGTGATGATCGCGCTGTTGAGGGGTGCGGAGGCGCTGATGCCCGTGGGGGCTGTGGTGAGGCCGAGGTCTTCGGTGACGGGGTCGAGCACGAGGGAGCTCGTGATGAGCGAGCGGTAGGTCTCGACGGCCTGCTTCGCGTACCCGGTGGCGAGCGAGCGTTCCGCGGGCGTGGCCGTGTCGGCGACCTGCGCGGCCACCATGACCTCGGTCGAAGCCTGGTAGCGGAGAGGGGTGAGCATCGCGACCAGCGCACCCGTGGAGAGCCCGATCAGAACGCTCGCGACGATCACGACGATCTGTCGGCGGAACACCCGAAGGTAGTCATGGATGTCCAAAGCTCTCCAGCGTGGTCGAGTGCGATCGGCGGTATCGTCTTCCGAGACTACCGATTCCTATGAAGGCGACATGACGCACCTCAACGATCTCTTCCCTGACGGGCCCCGCGCCGGCGACGCAGGGAGCGTGGTGCTGGACGACCACCACACTGCGCGCCGCTTGCGGGAGATGATCGGCGAGCCGCGGCAGAGTGGCGCAGCGGCGACGTCCGACGCAGATGCTCGAGCTCTCGCCGACATGGTTCAGGCCGCCGCGCGCACCGCCGTTCCGGTCGGTGCAGGTTCCGGGGAGTCCTCCCGTTCGAAGAAGCGGCCGAGGCGCTCAGTCGACGCCGTGACGCTGTCGGCTGCCTCGCTCGCCGTCGTGGCGCTGGTCGTCGCCGGCACCGTCGGCGGCATCCAGATGGCGACGGCCAGCCCGGCCGCGAGTGCCGTGGACTCGTTGGAGGCCGATGAGGCCGCCCTTCTGAATGCTCACCAGTCCCTGAAGACGGCTCAGGACCGGCTCATCGCCGACATCGACGCGCAGACGGCGGAGGTCGCCCCGCTGCGGAGCGCGCTCACCGGGACGAGCACCGCGCCGGATCCGGCCGGGGGAGCCGACGATGCGCCGATCGCGGTGACCGACGCCGCCGCGCTCGCCACGGCGCTCACGGCCGTCGATGCGTATGCCTCGGGGCTGGCGGCGATCACCGTTCCGGAGCTTCCGACGGAGTACGTACGTGCCGACATCGACGAGGATTCGCTCGTGGAGGTCGGCGGCGCGATCGACGGCGTGCAGGAGCGTCTGGTCGCGATGGACGACGCGACCGCCGAGGCGCGGGCTGTCCGCGAGAAGTTCGATGCGCTTCGGCCCACCGCCGACGTGGCGGTGGATGCGTACGCCGCATCGTTCGTGCCCGCTGCCCAGGCCGCGCTCGGCCGCTACCCGGATGCCGAGGAGTCGCTGCGTGCGGCTGTGACCGATGCGGCGGCGCGCGTCGCTGCCGCGGATCTGTGGACGGTCGAGGGACGTTCGGCGCTGGCGGCCTACCGGGATGCGTTCGTCGCTTTGGCTGCGGACCAGCTGCGGTTCGAGATCGAGCGCGACCAGCGCGAGGACATGAACCAGTGGCAGCCGCAGCAACAGCAGCAGCAGGGCGACGGGACTCAGAATCCGCCCACGGAGGGAAGCACCGACCCGGGAACCGGCGTTACTCCGCCTGTCCCGAACCCCGGTGGCGGCGAAACTGACCCCGGCACCGATCCGCCGGTAGATGGCGAGGGAACGCCCTAACGCACAGACCTGCTCGTTCGCTGTGAGAACATATCTCCTGGGGATTGAATAAGTCTGAGGGGGCTCCGTATCTTGATTCCGGATGGGTCTGTCGACGTGTCTACCGGCAATATTCCAATATTGTCCGAGGTGTCCGTGAAGCAGCGGCGACGCCGGATGCTCGCCGCGGCGGTCGATGGGCTCGCCTGGACCTTCGGCGTCGTCCTGGCGATCGCGCTCCGCTTCGAGTTCATGATGGACCCCCAGGGGTGGATCGCGACGATCGTGCTCGCGCTCGCCGCCGGCGTCATCCAGATGGGCGTCGGATTCGCGACAGCCCTCTACCGCGGGCGATTCACCTACGGCTCCTTCGACGAGGTCCGTGCGGTGGCGCTGATCGTCGTGGTCGAGGCGGTGCTGCTGTCGCTGATCGTCATTCCTATCGGGCCGATCGTCGGCATCCCGCGCGGCACGCTGCTGCTCGCCTTCCCGTTCGTGCTGCTGCTGATGTTCGGCGTGCGGTACGTGGCTCGTCTCGCGATCGAGCGTGCACGCAAGCCCGGTGCTGATGCCGAGGCGGCCTTGATCATCGGTGCGGGGTTCCTCGGTGACAAGCTGCTCGCGAACGTCACGACCGACCCGTCTTCGCCGATCCGACCCGTCGGCCTGCTCGACGATGACCCGGCCAAGCGCAACCTCCGTCTGCGGGGCGTGCCGGTGCTGGGCACCACACGCGACATCGCGTCGGCCGCCCGGAGCACCGGCGCGAAGCTCGCCGTCATCGCCATCCCGAATGCCGACAGCACCCTGCTGCGTGCGCTGAGCGACCGTGCCGCGAGCGCCGGCCTGCGGGTCGCGGTCACTCCCACCTTGGCGACTCTCGCGTCGGGGGAGCAGTCCGTCACCGACGTGCGCGACATCAGCATCGAGGATCTGATCGGACGCCACCCCGTCGACACGAACGTCGAGCTCATCGCCGGGTACATCACCGGTCGCCGCGTGCTCGTGACCGGCGCCGGCGGCTCCATCGGTTCGGAGCTGTGCCGACAGCTGGCCAAGTACGGTCCGAGCGAGCTGATCATGGTCGACCGCGACGAGACCGGCCTTCAGGTGGCGCAGCTCGGGACTCTCGGCCACGGGCTGCTCGATTCTCGCGACGTCGTCCTCGCGGACATCCGTGAGGAGCAGAATCTGCTCGACATCTTCGTCGACCGTCGCCCCGAGGTCGTGTTCCATGCCGCCGCTCTGAAGCACCTGCCGATGCTCGAGCAGTATCCCGACGAGGCGTGGAAGACGAACGTGCTGGGCACGCTCAACGTGATCAACGCCGCGCGTGCCGTCGGCGTCGACACCTTCGTCAACATCTCGACCGACAAGGCGGCCAACCCGACGAGCGTGCTCGGTCACTCCAAGCGCGTCGCCGAGAAGCTCACCGCCTGGGCGGGATCCGTGACCGGGATGCGGTACCTCTCGGTGCGGTTCGGCAACGTGATCGGAAGCCGCGGGTCGATGCTGCCGACGTTCCAGCGGCTGATCGCCGAGGGGCGGCCGATCACGGTCACCCATCCCGAGGCGACGCGGTATTTCATGACGATCCCCGAGGCGTGCCAGCTGGTCGTCCAGGCGGGCGGCATCGGGCGCGCGGGCGAGGTGCTGATCCTCGACATGGGCGAGCCGGTGTCGATCCTCGAGGTCGCCAAGCGCATGATCGCGATGTCGGGCAAGAGCGTCGAGATCGTGTTCACCGGGCTCCGTCGCGGCGAGAAGCTGCACGAAGAGCTCGTCGGTTCGCGCGAGAACCTGGAGCGGCCCTTCCACCCGAAGGTGTCGCACACACGGGCCGACATCATCACGCCCGAGCGGCTCGACAAGGCGGGCTGGATGGACCGGATGTTCGCGAGCCCGCGGATCAATGACACGGTGGCGATCGAGCCCATCCGTGCGGAAAAGGTGTCAGAGGCGTGAGCGAGCGGATCTACATGTCTTCGCCCGATGTCGGCGAAGCAGAGGAGCAGGCGGTCGTCGCGGCGATGCGATCCGGATGGATCGCACCTCTCGGCCCCGATGTCGACGCCTTCGAGCGCGAGCTCGCCGAGCGCGTCGGCGTTGCGCATGCGGTGGCGCTGAGCTCGGGGACCGCGGCTCTGCACCTCGCACTGCTCACGCTCGGCGTGAAGCCGGGTGACGTGGTGCTCACCTCGTCGATGACCTTCGCGGCGACGGCCAACGCCATCGTCTACACCGGCGCCGAGCCGTACTTCATCGACGCCGATCCCGCGACCGGGAACATCGACGCGGCACTGCTGCGTGAGGCTCTCGTCGAGCTGCGCGAGGCCGGCGAGCACGTGTCGGCCATCGTCCCGGTCGACCTGCTCGGCAAGGCCATCGACTACACCGCGGTCCTCGCGATCGCCGACGAGTTCGGTGTGCCGGTCGTGGCGGATGCGGCGGAGTCGCTGGGCGCCACGCACGCCGGTCGTGCGGCGGGCAGCTTCGGACGCGCATCCATCGTGTCGTTCAACGGCAACAAGATCATGACGACGTCCGGTGGCGGAATGCTGCTCACCGACGACGCCGACTTCGCGCAACACGTGCGGTACCTGGCCACCCAGGCACGGCAGCCGGTGGTGCACTACGAGCACACCGACATCGGCTACAACTACCGGATGAGCAACCTGCTCGCGGCGCTCGGCCGCGCGCAGCTCGCTCGCCTCGACGCCATGATCGCCCGCCGTCGCGAGATGCGCGAGCTGTACAAGCAGCTCTTCGCCGCGGTCGATGGCGTGGAGGTCTTCGGTGCCGAGGGGGACGACGCGGACAACGTCTGGTTGACGTCTATCCTCATCGACTCGTCCGTCACGGGCTGGGAGCCCTCCGAACTCGCCGCAGCGCTCGCCGCCGACGACATCGAGAGCCGCCCGCTCTGGAAGCCGATGCATGCTCAGCCCGTCTTCGACGGTGCGCGCAGCAAGACCAACGGGGCGTCGGAGGCACTGTTCACACGCGGTCTAACCCTGCCGAGCGGCTCGGCTCTGACCGATGCGCAGCGTGAGCGCGTGGTCACCGCGATCCGCGGCTTCCTGAAGCGATGAGGGCGCGGGTGCGTCCGTACGACGTGGTGAAGCGAGGGCTCGACGCGGCAGCCGCTGCGGTGGGACTCGTCGTGCTCGGTCCCGTTCTCCTCGTTGCGTATGTCGTCGTCACGTTGGCTCTGGGCCATCCGGCCATTTTCAAGCAGCAGCGCCCTGGCCGGCATGGGGTGCCGTTCACGCTGCTCAAGTTCCGATCGATGCGGTCGATCGACGCCGCTCGCGGCCGCGTGTCGAACGAAGAGCGGATGACCAGGTTCGGGCGAGTGCTGCGCGCAACCAGTATCGACGAGATCCCGAGCCTGTGGAACATCTTCGTCGGAGACATGAGCTTCGTCGGTCCTCGACCCCTTCGTCTGGCCTACCTCGAGCGGTATTCGGCTGAGCAGCAGCGCCGCCATTCGATGCGGCCGGGACTCACCGGGCTTGCGCAGGTGAGCGGTCGCAACGCGCTGACCTGGGATGACAGGTTGCGGTTGGACCAGGAGTATGTGGAACAGCGAAGCCTCCTGCTCGATGCTCGGATCCTGTTCCTCACGGCGAAGGCCGTCATCACCCCTCGCGATGTCGCGGCGGAAGGCCAGGCCACGATGAGCGAGTTCTTCGGCCCGGAATCGACGAGCAGGCTCTCTCTCGCGCCCCTCGCGGAGGAGCACCTCGAGACGCGGGTCAGCTGGCTGAACGACGACCGCGTGAGGGCGGGCATCTCGATCAGTTTCGCAGCGGACATCGACTCGACGGTGCGGTGGTTCGCCTCGACGAGGTCTTCATCGGACCGATGGGACTGGGTGGGAGTCACTCCCGCCGGAGTCTCCGTCTCGATGTGCGGTCTGCTGCGCGTGGAAGAGAGCACCGCGTCGCTGTACATCTACGTCGATCCCGATCAGCACAAGAACGGCTTCGGCAGAGACACCATGAGCATTCTCATCGCCAACGCCAGACGCCTCGGCTTCGACAGGCTGGAACTGGAGACACCGGCAGACAACGAGCCGGCCCGTCGTCTGTACGAGAGCCTCGGTTTCTCTATCGTCGGGACCCGCGAGGACGGCAAGAAGCTCCACCTCACCAAAGACATCACGGCAGGGCACGCGAATGGATGACAGCCAGACGTTCCGGATCGTCATCGGGTCCGCGGGGCGCCGAATCTACCTTCACGACTGGTTCGAGAAGGCGCTCTCCCGCGCAGGCGTATCGGGTGAGGTGCACGTCACCGATGCTGACGCTCGATCTGCGACATACTCGCATGCGACGCACCGACACCTCATGCCGGCGTACGCGTCTGACGAGTACTTCCCCGCGATGGTGAACCTGGCCGACCGGTTGCGCCCTGCACTGCTGTTCTCGGTCAACGACTATGAGATCGAGGCGCTGGCGACCTCCGGGCTGGGACAGCGGATTACGGAGCTCGGTACGGAGGTGCTCGGCGTCCCCGGTGATCGGCACCACCTCGTGCACGACAAACTCCTCATGTCCCGTGCTCTGACTCAGGAAGGGATCGCGACGCCGCGTACGGTTCTGCTCACAGACCTCGAAGGCCTTGCCGAGCTCGCCCGCTCCGCGCCGCGGATCATCATCAAGGACCGTTTCGGCAGCGGCTCGTCGGGACTCATCAACGTGGCTGCGGGCGACCTTTCCCTCGCCGTGGAGTGGGCGACGAGATCCGGTGGCCTGGTGCCCGACGGCCTCATCGCGCAGCCAGCGCTCGAAGGCATCGAGTTCGGTCTCGACGTGGTCGCTCCCCTGAAGGTGGGCGCGCACCCGGTCGCGGTTCTCGCGAGGCGAAAGCTGCGCATGCGGTCGGGTGAGACGGACCAGGCGATCTCGGCGGACGCGTCGCCGTTCCTGCCGCTCGGCGAGCGCCTCACGACGTGGCTCGGCCACCGGGGCAGCGTGGATGTCGACGTCATCGTGGCCGATGACGGCGTGCCGAGCGTGATCGACATCAATCCGCGCTTCGGTGGTGGGTATCCCTTCAACCATCTGGCGGGTGCCGACCTGCCCGCACTCTTCGTCGCGCAGCTCAACGGCGGGTACGGAGCGGAACTGGGCG
Source organism: Microbacterium sp. ISL-59 (assembly GCF_018613945.1). Lineage (NCBI taxonomy): Bacteria > Bacillati > Actinomycetota > Actinomycetes > Micrococcales > Microbacteriaceae > Microbacterium > Microbacterium sp. ISL-59. Next base: position 239,631 of record NZ_JAGGPG010000002.1, on the reverse strand, counting down.
AATTCCTCCGGTACGACGTGGGCGTCGCATCGAGCAAGTACGAGGCAATTGTAGGAGCTGCTGAATGACACTCGAAGACCGCAGCGTCGTGAGCGACCGGCACATCTGGCTGGTCAATCACCACGCCCTCGTGCCGTCGAAAGACGGGGGCTCCGGGCGTCACCTCAACATGGCGCGCTACCTCCCCGCCCACGGATGGAGCGCCTCGTTGATCGTGGCGAGCACGGTTCACGCGCGCGGTGCGCAGGCGATGCCTGGATGGAAGCTGCGCCAGATCACCTCGGAGGATGGAGTCCCTGTCCTTTGGGTGCGGGCCAGCGCATATGGCCGCAGCATGGCGCGGCGATTCATCGGAATGTTCGTCTTCACAGCTATCGCTCTGCTCCCGGGCATGACGCGCGGGCTCCGCAGACCCGATGTCGTGATGGGGAGCACAGTCCATCTGCTGGCTGCCTGGGTCGGTTATCGTCTCGCCAAGCGCAACCGGGTGCCGTTCGTGTACGAGATTCGTGACGTGTGGCCCGATGCTCTCGTCCACCTCGGCAAACTCACGCCGCAGGGGCTGCCTGCGCGTTTCATGCGCCGTCTGTCCGTCAAGCTGGCGAGAGTCGCGGACATGGTCGTCTCGCCGCTGCCGCACGTGGACCGCTATCTCGAGGAGAACGGCATCGACCCGGCGAAGTTCTGCTGGGTGTCGAACGGGTTCGACGACTCGACAGCGCTCGACCTCCCCGAGGACAACGAATCGCCGTTCACCTTCATGTACCTCGGCGCTCACGGCAATGCCAACGCCCTCGATGGGGTGATGGAGGCGTTCGATCGGTTCTGCTCTGCGCACCCCGACATCGACGCCCGCCTCCGATTCGTCGGGAATGGGCCTCTCAAACCGCAGCTCCAGGACTTCGCGAAGAGTCTGTCGAGTTCCTCGCGCATCGCCTTCGAGGATCGAATCCCGCAGAGCGAGGTGATCGCTCGGGCGAGGGAAGCGGACTGTCTGGTCGCAAGCCTCCACGACAGTCCGGTCTACAACTACGGGATCAGCCCGAACAAGCTCTTCACGTACTTGAACGCCGCACGTCCGGTGATCTTCGCCAGCAGCGCTCCGAACAACCCGATCAGCGAAGCGGGATCGGGTCTGACTGTTCCCGGTGATGATCGTCCCGCGCTTGCTGAGGCGATGTTCGAGATCTACAGCATGCCGCTTGCGGAACGCGCCGCGCTGGCCCGCAAGGGTCACGAGTACGTGAATGCCACCTACACCCACGAGGTGCTGACTGCGCGCCTCGCGTCGGCCCTCGGTTCTTTGGCGAAGGCGCCGCTCGCGAGCGCCTCGAGCCGCCGACGTCGGCGGTCCGTTGCTCACGTCAGCTCGGTTCACCCGTCGACGGACAACCGCATCCACTACCGTGAGTGCGCGAGTCTCGTCGAGGCGGGTTACGAGGTCACCCTGATTGCGGTGAAGAGCCCGATCGAAGGGCCGCCCTCGGGCGTCACGGTGCTCACCATTCCGCGGCGTCGGCGCATTGCCCGGATGCTGCTCTCGAGCCTGCAGGCCGTCACGATGGCGATTCGTACGCGCGCCGCGGTGGTGCACCTGCATGACCCCGAACTGATCCCTTACATTCCCGTCCTCCGGATGCTCGGGCGTACCGTCGTGTACGACGCGCATGAGGACCTTCCGATACAGGTGATGACCAAGTCCTATCTCTCGCCCGCTCGGGCAAAGGTCGTCAGCTGGTTCGCGACAGGGCTCGTACAGATTGTGCGCTCCGCCAATGTCTGCGTCGCCGCGACCGAGACGATCGCGGCGCATCTTCCGACCGACCGAGTCGTCGTCGTGCACAACTATCCGCCGCTGCGGGAGAGCGAGTCGTCGGCCGACGAGGTCGACATCAACGAGCGCGCCCAGACCGCTGTGTATGTCGGGGGTATCGCGAGCCGCCGTGGCTCTGACACGATGATCGGCGCTTTCGGGGATCCCGGCGCGCCCGAGGGCTGGCGACTGAATCTTGCCGGTTCGCTCTCGGAAGCGCATCTGAGCTCGCTCCGGGCGCTCCCGGGTTGGGGGCAGGTCGACTTCGTGGGCCAGGTCGGCCCCGAGCAAGCACGCGACATCATCCTCTCGAGTCGAGTCGGACTCGTACTGTTCGCCGACACAGAGGCGCACAGGGACGCACTGCCCACGAAGATGTTCGAGTATTTCGCCGCCGGTGTTCCGGTCATCGCCTCGGACTTCCCGCTGTGGCGGACCATCGTGGCCGAGCACGAATGCGGTCTGCTCGTCGATCCATCGTCACCGGCCGAGGTGGCGGCCGCGCTGGCGGAGTATGCGCGCAAGCCCGAGTTGCTCTCCGCCCACTCTCGCAACGCCCGGCGGCTGGCCGTCGAGCAACTAAATTGGCAGGCCGAGGGCAAGCGGCTGGTCGACACCTATGATCGGTTCCGCTGGAGATGAGACGTTCGTGTTCCGACGGTTGAGCGCGCTCCTGCAATCCGGAGTGTCCCGGATTCTGACCGGAACCCTCATCGGTCAGGGGACCCTGCTTGCGGTCTCGCCGTTGCTGACCCGTCTCTACGACGTCTCTGACTTCGGGGCGCTCGCCGCATTCACGGCGTTGGCGACGGTGGCGGGAGGTATCGTCAGCCTCAGCTGGGAACGGGCGATCGTCATTCCGCGCGCTGAGCTGAGCGCCCGTGCGCTCGCGATCCTCACTCTCGGCAGCACCGCTGTCATGAGTGCGCTTCTGGCCGTGCTCATGTGGTTCGGTGGTCCCTGGCTGGACACGCTGCTCCAGACGGCGGGGATCTTCTCCGCCTATTGGTGGCTGCTGCCGCTGACGACCATGGCGATGGGGACGTATTCCGCGCTGTCCTCGACGCTCGTCCGCGATGCCGCCTATGGTCGGCTCGCCGTGCGAAACGGCATCCAGGGCACGTCTCAGGCGCTTTCGAGCGTCGTCCTCGGCCTGCTCGCGGTGGGTCCGCTCGGCTTGCTGTCGAGCATTCTCGTCGGGCGGGTGGCGAGCTCGGTCGGGATGGCGGGGACTCGGGGGGAACGTCGCGAATGGCCATCCCCGTTGCGCGTGCGAGTAGTGGCCCGCCGCTACCGGCGCTTTCCGCTCGTCGTCACCTGGTCTCGGGTACTCAACATCCTCGGGCTTCAACTCCCGCCGCTGATCGTCATCGCGATGTACGGATCGATCGAGGCCGGGCTCTATGCGCTGACCATCCGCGTTCTGGCGACGCCGATCGGCATGGTCGTCGATGCCGTCAGCCAGTACTTCGAAGGCACGTTCGCGACGCGGCGGCGAGAGAGGGCGGGACGCCTCTCCGCCCTGCTTCTTCGAATCTCCACGCGTCTGCTGGCCGTGGCAGTGGTCCCGGCGATCGTGGTGGCTGTCTTCGGGCCGGTGCTGTTCGGGTTCGTCTTCGGTGCGGAGTGGGCGGTGGCAGGTCAGTATGCGCAGATAACCGTGCTCTTCTATCTTGCTCAATTCGTCGTGGCTCCGATCTCTCGCGCGCTGCTCGTGCTCGAGCGGCAGTACCTCCAGCTCGCCTGGGATGTCAGCCGGACGGTCCTGATCTGCGCTGCCGTGCTCCTTCCCGGGCTGTGGGGCTTCGGGCTGGAGGCCGCACTCATTGTGCTGACTATCGTTCAGGTCGCCATGTACGCTGCCCTGTTCCTGCTGTGCCTCTTCGCATCCCGCCGCGCGGAGGCGGAATGGGCATGAGCACGGGCGCGGGGAGCCGACCGGCGAAAACCTGGCGTTCGGTCGCCGTAGGCGCTCTCGACCTGGTCGGACACCCGATCGGCGAAGAGGGCTACGAGCTGCTGCTGCTTCCCATCAACGCAGGCGCCCCCGCCTACCTGTGGGGTGACGGGGCAGCCGCCTGGCGACGCCTGCTGGAGCATCCCGCAGCTGACGAGACACTCGATGAGCACACCAGCGACGTCGTGCGTCAGCTGGAGGAGATGGGACTCGCCACCGCATCGCCTCATGTCGACCGAGGCGCGGTCGAGTTGTCGCCGCCGTGGCTGCGGTCCCCGCAACATGAGCTCGTCTATGCGCTGCTCGCCGAGGTGGCGAGACAGAACGCGATCGAGATCGTCTTCATCAAGGGCCCGGCCCTGCATGCTCAGGGGCTGCGAGCTCGTGAGCACTCCGGCGACGTGGACTGCTGGGTTCGCCCCGGAGACGAGGTGCGACTCGCCGAGGCCATGGTGGCTTGGGGATGGACACCGCTCTACTCGGCTTTTCTCGGGACGGGAGTGCCACACTCCCTCACGCTGCAGCCAGCGGAGTGGGGGTGCGCTATCGATGTGCACTCGCGATTCCCTGGAATGGCGATCAGTCCCGAAGTCGCATTCGAGTATGTGCAGGCGAGTTCGGAGTCCCGCGCCTACGCCGGAGTGCGAGTGCAGACGCCCTCGAGGTCCGAGCACGCAGTGATCACGGCCCTGCACGAACTCCGCCCGACCCACGGACGGCAGCCCAACCCGGTGCAGGCGGCGAACGCCCGCCACGCACTGGAAGCCGCCGGCCACGACACGATCCGTTCCGCGAATGATCTCGGGGCAGGGTACGTGCTTCGACAAGTCCTCCGTGAGGCATACGGCGAGTCGAGTATCCACGGACTGGCCACCCCGCGACCCGAGGACTGGGCATGGCGATCCGCTTCGGGCCCGCGCCGCTACGTAAAGGCGTTCCTCACCGTGCCATGGCGCCACCGCGCCCGCGTGCTCGGGCGGCTCATCTGGCCATCGACCGCGATGATGCTGTCGGTCGAGGATGCTCCAGATGCTCCCGCTCGGACTCTGGTGCTTGCCCGTGTCCGCCGGTTCTCCCGCGCCGTGCGTGCCCTCCTCGGGGGGAAATAGGGGTTATGCAGCTTCAGATGATTGGATCGTGAGATGCCCGAGAACAGCTCGCCCCCTCCGTCGCGCCGCGAATTGCGAGAAATTCAAGCCCAGCAGAACGCGCAGGCGGCGCCGGAGCAGTCCGACGGTTTGGCAGGGCTGTTCGGCGACCAGCCATCCGGAGGGCGAGACGAGCAGCTGGCGCACCCTGACGCACGTCCACCGCGGTCACACGACGACGGCAGGACCGGCGGTCGCGGACGGCGTCCTCGCCGAAAGCGGCGCGCGCTGTGGATCACGCTCTCGTGCCTCGCGCTGCTGATCGTGGCGGCAGCCGGGCTGGCGTGGGCGGGTTCGAAAGTGTACGCGCAGGCGATGGACGCTCGTGCGCACCTTCTTGCGGCGATGCCGCACGCGGCTGAGTTCCGCACCGCATTGCTCGCCGGTGATACCGCGGCCTCGGAAGCGGCAGCTCATGCGTTCGAGGCGGAAGCCGCGCAGGCGGCTTCCGCTACCGGAGGCAGGATCTGGGGAGTGCTCGAGTCGATCCCGCTCCCGCCCGCTGAGAATCTGCGTGCGGTGAAGACGGTCGCCGAGGCGGCTGAGGAGATGGGCGCTCGGGTCTTCGTCCCGGCGAGCTCGATCGGCCTTGCCAGTCTGACCCCTCAGGATGGTCGTATCGACGTGGCGCAGCTGGAGGCCGTCGGTTCCATCGTGGGCGAGGCGGATCGTTCCGTCAGTGCGCTTGCGGAGCGGGTGGGCGGGATCGATCAGTCGGCGCTGCTGCCGCAGGTGAAGCAAGGGGTCAGCCAGATCGTCGACGCGATCGCCGAACTGCAGCCCATCCTTACCGCGGCGTCTGACACCCTCGAGTTTCTCCCCGCGATCCTCGGGGCTGATGAGCCTCGGAACTACCTCCTGATGTTCCTGGGCAATGCGGAACTCCGTGCGGGCGGGGGAGGCCCGGGATCATTCATCCAGGTGCGTGCGGAGGACGGCGCTCTGTCGGTCGTCAGGCAAGCGGCTGCGACCGAGTTCACCAGCGCCCGAGCGGAGCCGATCGCGCCGCTGGATGCCGAGTCGGAGGCGCTCTACTCCGACATCCTCGGACGCTGGATCGCCAACCTCACCGGAACTGCCGACTTCCCCACGAGCGCCGGGCTGGCGCAGGCGTGGTGGGCCGAGAAGTTCGACGATCAGATCGATGGCGTGATGTCGATCGACCCGGTCGCCCTCAGCTACCTGCTGCCCGCGACCGGACCGATATCCGTGCCGACAGGTGAGACGCTGTCGTCGGAGAACGCCGTGAGCATGCTGCTCAACGAGGTCTACTTCGCGTACCCGAAGGGCGTCGACTCGAACGCATTCTTCGATGGTGCAGCCGCTGCGATCTTCGCCCAGGTGCTCGGAGGAGCGCCAGAGCCGAAGGCATTCCTGGAGGGGCTTCTGCAGTCGGTCGATGAGGGTCGGATCCACTTCTGGTCAGCGAACGAGGACGAGAGAGCGGCCATAGGTGCCACGGCGCTCTCCGGCACACTGCCGACGACCAACGATGACGTGACAGCCGTCGGCGTCTATTTCAACGACACGACCGGCTCGAAGATGGACTACTACGTCGATGCGTCCGTGAATCTCACGACGGATCAGTGCACGGCGAGCACCGCCGAGCCGACATGGACCACGGCCATCAGCTTCACCAACGGCATCAGTCGCGGTGACGCCGAGTCGCTCCCGAGCTACATCACGGGTCCGTACTACCGGCCGGGTGACATCGCGACCGACGTGATCTTGTATGCGCCGGTGGGCGCATCAATTGAATCGCTGACGGTCGACGGAGTGGAGACCGCCGGCACCCGCGCGACACATCTCGGACGAGGGGCCGTGCGGGTCAGCATCCTGTCGCCGCCGAACTCCACTCAGAACATCGTCGCCACCTTCCGCGGCGCCGAGGGCGAGCCCGCGAGTGGCTATGGTGCACCCGAGGTGAAGCACACCGCGATGGTGAGGGAGACGCCGGTGACTCTCGACGCCCCTGGATGCGGTTAGCCGCGGAAGGTGTCCGGATGAGCGAGGGGTCGTCACGCCATAGGCTTGTTCCGTGAAGGTAATCAGTGTCGTCGGCGCCCGTCCTCAGTTCGTGAAGCTCGCTCCGATCCATCGGGCGATGAAGGCCGCCGGGGTGGATCACGTGATCGTCCACACCGGCCAGCACTACGACCCGATGCTCTCGGACGTGTTCTTCGAAGACCTCGGGATCGGGGACCCCGATGTGCATCTCGGCGTGGGCAGCGGTTCTCATGGAGTCCAGACGGGCAGCATGCTCGCCGCCCTGGACGCCGTGTTCGATGAGCATCGCCCCGACTGGGTGCTCGTCTACGGAGACACGAACTCCACCGTCGCGGCTGCCCTCAGCGCGGTGAAGATGCACATCCCGGTGGCACACCTCGAGGCCGGCCTGAGGAGCTTCAACCGACGCATGCCCGAGGAGCACAACCGGGTTCTCACGGATCACGCTGCCGACGTCCTGCTGGCGCCGACCGAGGTCGCCATGGGACACCTCACGCACGAAGGCCTCGAAGACCGCAGCGTGATGGTCGGCGACGTGATGACCGATGTCCTGTTCGAGATGCGGGACAAGGTCGGCGCCGAGCCCTCTCGTCTCGTCGCAGAGCTGGGGCTCGAGCCGGGCGAATACTATGTCGCAACGATTCACCGCGCGGAGAACACAGACGATCCTGAGCGTCTGGCATCGGTCGTCGACGCACTGTCTGCTCTCGACCGCCCCGCAGTGCTTCTTGCACACCCTCGGGTGGTCGCGAAGGCTGCGGAGCACGGGATCGACCTCCAGCGCGGGACACTGCTCACGCACGCGCCGCTGGCGTACCCGGATCTCATCAATGCGGTGATGTCGAGCGCGGGGGTGGTCACCGACTCCGGTGGTCTGCAGAAAGAGGCCTTCTTGCTTCGGATCCCGTGCACGACCGTGCGCACCGAAACCGAGTGGGTCGAAACCGTGCAGCTCGGGTGGAATGTGCTCGCCAACAGCGCCGCGGAGATCGCCGACGCCGTGCGCCGGCCGATGCCGGCGACGACGTTCGAGGCGCCCTACGGCGACGGCAATGCCGCGGAGCGGGTGGTCGAGGTACTCTCGGCCGGATCTCTCCGCTGAGCGCACCGCCGCTCGTCGCTACGGCCCACCCCAGCGGCTGATCGGCCACAGGATCGGCCCTGCTTCGCCTACGACGAGGTCTCTCTCCGCCCAACGCCAGCAATCGTCCGCGCCGCCGCCTCGGCACAGGTAGGCCGAGTCGGCAGAATTCGCCCGGTTGTCGCCGAGTACGAGGTAGGACTCGGCGGGGACCGTGACAGGGGGGAAACACCGCAACGACGCGGGTTGGGAGTCGCAATCGAGTTCCCCGTCGATGAACGGGAGGTCCTTGCGCACGTAGGGCTCGTCCAATTCCACACCGTTGACACGGACAGCACCTTCGGCGCTGCAGCATTCGACCGTGTCGCCGGGAACGCCGATCACTCGCTTGACGAGGACGTACGGGCGGATCCCTGTCGTCTCCCCGACCCAGGAGACCGCTGCGCTGAGCCCGTTCGCGGGTGTCGGGCGCTCTCCCCAGGCATCGCCGGGACGGAACAGGACGATGTCGCCTGCTGCGGGGTCGGAGCCGACGTAGGCGAGGCGATTCACGATGAGCCGATCGCCGGGTTCGAGCGTCGGGGACATCGAGCCTGATGACGGCTGCCCCAAGAAAGCGATCACGACAGCGGTGAGGCCCAGCGCGAGCGCGAGATGGATCCAGAGTTTGGATCGGCGTCGGCGATCAGGGCGGGACTCAGATGTCGTCATCTCGGCCTCCGGGTCGCGAGTTCTCGGTAGACCCAATACTGTCAGGACATGCCTCAGAACTCCGCACCCGTCGCGCGTGAAGCGAGCAGCGACCCCGCGGCGATTCCCCAGGGCGGGCGGCTCGTAGTGCCCGACGTTCTCCGAGGGTTCGCGATCGTGGCGATGCTCATCGCGCACGCCGCGCCTTTCATCCCGAACGTCCCCTCCGCGGTGCACTTCCTGAATTCGAACTTCAGCGCTGTGGCGTCGCCGCTCTTCGCGCTCGTGATGGGCATGTCGGCGGAGCTCGTCTGGCGGCGGGGTGGAAAGATCGGCACGACTCTGCTCCACCAGTGCCTCCGCGGTCTCTTCCTCGTCGTGCTCGGCGTCTGGATGGCCACCTGGGGGTCCTGGGTCGCAGTGGTGCTCGCCTACCTCGGGGTGCTGATCATCGTGGGCGCCCCTCTGCTTCTGGCGCGCACTCCGGTAGTCATCGGCATCACCATTCTGCTCTTCGCCATCAGTGAGCCGCTCCTCGAGCTCGCGCGGACGTGGACATGGGTCTACACCGCGCCGGCACCCGTTCGCGACCTCATGGTCTGGACCTTTCTGGGGCCGCAGTATCGCGTGGTCAACCTGCTTCCGATGTTCCTTATCGGCGCGGTCCTCGTCCGACACGGTTTCCGGCGGGATCGACTCCTCTGGGTGCTCGCCGTGGCGGCGCCCCTTGCCTTCATCGCCCGCGGGCTCCTGGAGTACTTCGACATCGTTCGCGCTCAGTCGGGAGACTACGTCGACACGCTTCGCGACTTCGGACTCGTCTTCGTCGTGTACGTCTGCGTCGTACTGGCCGCGACAGTGCAGCGAGCGGGCGCGAAGCGGTTCTGGGGCGCCGTCTTCACCCCCCTCATCGCGTGCGGTCAGGTGGCGCTGTCCCTCTATCTCCTGCATGTCGGACTCATCGCGGCATGGAACACCAGCCACGGCCGCCCCACGGAGAACCTCTGGCTCGGATGGGCCGTGATCGTGCCGGTGATGATCCTCGTCGGATGGCTCTGGTGGCGCTTCGTCGGCACCGGCCCTGTGGAATGGGTCATGGGCTGGCTCACCGGACGCCCCCGCAAGCGCACCGAGCAGGGCGTCGCTGTCGAGTCGATCGGCTTGTCGACTGACTGACCGCACCGGTCGACGAGATGGCCGCACCCGACCGTGACGATATGCTCGTCGGGTGATAGAGAACGATGTCGTCAAGGGATTGGCGCGCACCCTTCTTATCGTCCCCGCAGCGACGATGACCTACGCGATTGTTCTGCACCACGTCTTCGTCACACTCATCCAACCGAAATTCTCGTACGCCGGATACCGCTACACCGAAGCTCCCTTCGAGATCACACTTATTTCCTGGTTTGCGGTAACCGTCGTCGCTTGGTTCCTCCCGCGAGCTCCCCGCCGCCCGTCTACGGTCATTTTGTGGGTGCTGTACGTGGTGGTGGTCTGCCCCGCGATGCTGATGCTTCCTTACCTCGGGCCTATGGGACCCTGGCAAGCCGTCGAGTTCGGTTTCGGGTTGGGCGCATCCTTCACCTTGGCGCTGATAGTCGCGGCGCGGAAGAAGGACCCTGAACCCCTGCCGATCCGCATGACCGCGAACACTTTCTGGATCGTGGTGGGGGGCTTCACCGCCCTCACCTACCTGTACGTCGCGGCGACGACCGGCATCAGCTTGTCTTATCTCCAGCTCGCGGATATCTACGACCAAAGAGCTGACTATCGCGAGGCGATCGCGGAATCGACTGCGCTCGGCTACCTCGTCTCCAACCAGGCCAACGTCGTCAACCCTCTGATTCTCGTCCGCCTCATTCAGCAACGACGTTGGGGCTTCATCCCGTTCGTCGTGCTCGGACAGCTTGTTCTCTACACCGCGACCGGGTTCAAGTCCGTGCTGTTCTCCCTAGTCGCGATCACGCTCATGATCATCCTGTTCAAGCGAAAGCGGCCGCGGATGATCACGCTCCTTTGGGGAGCTTCGGCGCTTCTCCTCGTTTGCTGGTTCATCGATCGGCAGACCGACTCAGTGGCCCTCACGTCACTCTTCGGCCGTCGCTTCCTCTACACCCCGGCTCGTCTTTCCGGGCTTTACTTCGAGTGGTATAGCCACAACCCGCTGTCGATGCTGGCAAATTCCATCCTCGCGCCGTTCATCGACACCGAGTACGAGTTTGGCCCGGCCCGAACTATCGCGATCTACGCCACAGGTTCGTCCGAATCTTCCCTCAATGCCAACATCTTCGCGGCCGGATTCGCAGAGTTCGGATGGGTTGGCCTGCTCGGAGTCGGCGTCCTGCTTGGCATCTACCTGCGTGTGCTTGACCGGGCTGCGGGGCGACTTCCCATCTGGATGGTGGCATCCGTGGTCGTGATGCCCTCCGTCACTATGGCAAACACGGCCCTCCACACCGCGATGCTCTCGCACGGCCTCGTGGCAGCTGTTCTCCTTCTGGCGCTGGTACCCCGCGGGGACCGCGGGCCTGGAGGCGGTCCAACCAAGGACGAGGGGCCGAACGCGCGCCGGAGGGGAAGTGCACAGCCTGGCCATTTCGCGCCCGGTGGCCGCGCACGTGCCGGTCAGAGGGCCGGGACCGGCGAGGTATCCGGTGCCGCGACAAGTGATCGGTCCGAACAGGCGCCTTACTGAGGGGCTAGCCGCGTCACGATCCTGGTGACCAGCGCATCATTGGGGATGTTTGTGAGGCCGCGCAGGCGGTCGACCCCGCCCAAGGCTCCGCGGTCAGACCGTCGACACACGCGAAGTACGCGGAGCCATGCGAGGCTAAGCGGCGCCGAGACGCAGGGCGCCGACATATCGCGTCAGGCGGGGGAGACCTCGACCGCCGCGCGGATGCTGTCGATCAGCACCCGTACTTCGTCGCTGCCGACCGCCAGCGGCCCGGCCTGCGTTCCGTCGGTGCCGATGAGTGCGGCCACGGGGGTCTCCGCTCCGATGCGGAGCGCCGCCGCAACAGAACCGCCGACGTCGAGCGCGAACCGCGTCGAAGCGGGGAGGTCGTGCGGCGGCTCTGTGCTCGCCGCGACGCTCACGGCGCGCTGGATCACATAGACGTCGACAACGGCCGCCAGAGGGGCCTCTGCGGCCTTGAGCGATGCCAGGGCGGTCGCGCACGCATGACACCCGGGCGCGACGAACACCAGGAGGCGAGCGCGGGCTGCCGGGACGAGCACGTCGACGATCTCTGCCGTGGCGGGCAGCAGCACGGCGCCGGCTCCACGGGGGATCTGCGCGTCCGTCCGCCCGGTGGCGTGCGATGCGCGGACCAGGGACCAGACGCCGACGGCGATCAGCAACCCGGAGCCGACCGCGCCCAGCACGAGCGGCGCGGAAGGCCCTGTGAAGAGCGTGACCGGAATCCCGACGGGCTCGGAGACGGCGGCCGCGGTGACGGCCCCCGCCAGTACCGAGGCGGCGATGGCGGTGAGGACCGCGTTGCGCACGATGAGTCGAGGTCCGATCGCGGAGGGGAGCCAGTCGCCGAAGCAGCCGCAGTCATCGGTGGCGCCGAGCCGGTGCGCCCGGGCGACGGCGATCAGGAGGCCGGACGTCAGTAGGAGTGCCGCCGTGGCGAAGCCCACGAAGAGCCAGCTGACGGTTACGAGCAGGCCCACGGCGACAACCGCCTCGACCGCGATCAGCACCCCGGCCGCGGTCTTCGAGTGGCGAACCGGGATGCGCAGGGCAATGAAGGCCGCTTGTCCGCGATCCGCAGAGCGCAGTTTGCCCACGGCGCTCACGGCGAAGACGACGGCGAGGAGGAAGGCAAGCGGAACGAGGAATGCGCTCATGCGTCGATTCTCCCGGATGGGAAAAGCGGACGGATCCTGGAAGGATCCGTCCGCTCGGTGCTGCGCGTCGCCCTGCCGCCACCATCGGCAGTGGCCGGAGCGACGATGGGAGCGTCGGTGCTGGGCCCGGCGCTCCCATCGAGATTTGGCTCAGAGGAGCGAGATGCCGATGTTCGACGAGGTCGAGTTGTTGCCCGTGACCGAGTCGCCCGAGACGGTCGCGGTCATGACCTGCTGGGGGCCGCCGAGCAGCGTGGTGAGAAGCGTGATGTTCAGCAGCGAGTCGAGCGTGGTTCCCAGCCCGATCACGATGTTGCCTCCGGCGGGGATCGACGGGAGGGTCAGCGTGTAGTTGCCGTCCGCGCCTCCGACGGTGACACCGCCGACCGCCGCGATGTTCAGCGACAGCAGGGAGGAGTTGTACTGCACGACGGCCGTGGCACCGGCAGGCGACGCATCGGTGCCACTGTTCGTGATCGTCAGCGTGTTGACCGCGGTGACCGTCGCGAGACCGAGGTTCAGCGAGATCGGGCCGCTGAGCGCGGGAACGAGGTCGTCGTTCACCAGCGACGCGGCCGCGAGCGGCGTGGCGACGGCTGCCGCGATGACGGGGACCGACCATGCCGCGCCCTTGACGATCGTGCGGCGCGAGATGCCCTTGTTCTTCTGGATTTCTTCGGTCACGTGAGTGCCCTCCCTGTTCGATGCAGATGCGGTTTCCCGCTGTGTCGTGAAGAGGCGACACGTTGTCTGCATCCCCCAGGAGCCTCTTCGTGGTCATCAAAGTAGGGAGAGGAAGAGGGGGAGGAAGAGGGTTTCGGTGAACTACGCGCAGGGTGCGCTCAACCTGCGCGATCTGTGCGTTCTGGCGGCGTGGAGCTACGCCCGGCGTGAGGAGCGCAGGGTGCGCGGGGTGGCCTGATAGGTCTCGTCGAGTGCCCGACGCATGCTCATCGGAGAGTGGAATCCGGCACGCTGCGCGATCTGGTCGATGCTCAGCACGTCGTAGCGACTGTCGACGAGTAGCGAGTGGGCCAGCCGTGCACGCTGCCGACGGATCTCCGCCGCGACGCTGTTGCCGGATTCGGAGAAGACGAGCTGCAGCTGCCGCAGCGACGACTGCACCTCGTGCGCGACGCGCGACGGGTTCAGCGACGGGTCACCGCACTGCTGCGAGATCACGGCGATGGCACGCTCGCGCAGCACGGCATGCGGCGAGCCCTGGGCGCTGACCCCGCCGATCCGGTCGAGCAGCACCGCGCCGCACATCTCCATCACCAACTGCTCGATGGCGTACTGCTCGATCGCCGATGCATTGTCGTCGGTGTCGAGCAGGCACCCGACGAACTGCTGCATCGAGGTGTCGAGGAGTCGGCGGTCCGTGAACACGGTCGCGTCGGGAGGCAGCGACGGCACGAACGAGGCGATGGCCGAGCGCGGCACGAGTGCGGCGACGAAGCGCCACTGCCCTGCCCACCGCAACCGGCGTGTGATGCCGTGTGCGGCGACGACGAGACCGCCCTCGGTCTCGACCCAGGGCTCACCCTCTACTCGCGACCAGAGCGCCTGTGCCTCGACGAACGCGAAGACCGAGTGGTCGGGGTACCGGGTCACCGTGTCGACGTGGAGCTCGGAGGTCCCTCCGCCCGTGCTGAGCAGTCGCACACCGCCGGAGGCGCGCTCCCGGGAACGCAGTCCGGGGCGGTCACCGACCCGCCGAACACCATGCTTCGCGAGCTCTCTGTCGTCGATGACCTGAGCGTTTGAGTGACTCACGAGACGTTCCCCCTCAGGGTGCCTGCGAACAACTGCGGCGCCTCTGCGATCGGGGTGCCGAACCTGCTCCCATCAACGCGTCGCGTTGCCGGGTTCGCCATCCCGATGCCTCGATACGGTGGTGTATTGAATACAGATTCAATCATCCGGCCCCTCCTGTCAACACAGATTCTGAATTCGTGTAGTGAGACGACACGAACCTCATCTGCATCCCCCAGGAGCCTCACTGCGAGCCACCGTAGAGCGCCCGCCGGGGAATGTCCGGCGAATGGAAGAAAAGCGCGCAATGTGCGTTGTTCCTGCGCGCAATGTGCTTTCGCCTGCGCGGCTCGCCGAGTCGAAGAACGTGGATAGGCTTGCTGCCATGTCCGATCGCTTCCTCGTCAACGCGGTCGGAGCCGTCATCGAGATCGACGCCTCTCGGCGCGACGAAGACTTCCGCGCACGCACCCTCGTCGCCTGGACAGACGCGCGCTACGAGGGCGATCGAGTCGCCGATGCGGTCGCCGTGGTTCCGGCCGACACGGAGGACGCCGCAGCCCTCTCCGCGCTCTCGACCGACGTCACGATCAAGGCCCTCGCGCACCGCCGACACGACCCGATCTGGATGCTGCACGCCGCCGGACTCGCCGCCGACGACGGTCGCGTCGTGGTGCTCAGCGCGGCATCCGGCACCGGCAAGACGACGGCCGCCCGACACCTCTCGCAGCGCTACGCGTACGTGAGCGACGAGACCATCGGCATCGACGACACCGGTCGCGTGGTGCCCTACCGCAAGCCGCTGTCGATCATCGAACAGGATGCCGTCCCCAAGGCGCAGGTCGCGCTGTCGAGCATCGGCGGCGCGCACGCCCTGCCAGCCGAGCTGCGGGTGGCGAAGATCGTCGTGATCGATCGCTCGCCGGAGGGCCCGGACGTGCCCGAGATCGAACCGCTGGACATCGCGGATGCCCTGGCGCTGCTGGGGCCGCAGACCAGCTATCTCTCCGACGGGCCGGCACCCCTGCAGCGGATCGCTGCGGTGCTCGAAGCCACCGGTGGTGCCGTGCGACTGCGCTACCGGGAGGTGACGGGCATCGACGGGATCATCGATGATCTGCTCGACGTCGAGCCGGCTCCGGTTCGGTCGATCGTCACCCGTACCGCACCCGTGGTCGACGCGTCAGCCGCGGACGCATACCGCCGCGCGGAGACCGTCGACGAGCTGGTGCTCGACGGCCGCATCGCCGTGCTGCGGCGGACGCCGACCGGGGGACAGGTGCACGTCCTCGACGGCATCGGCCCGACGATCTGGACCGCTGCCGCCGGAGGGAGCACGCTCGCTCAGCTCGTCGACGCCGTGGTGACCGTGCACGGAGAGCCCGCAGACGGAGACCCGGCGTCGATCGTGCAGGCGGCCGTGCAGGTGCTCATCGACGATGGTCTCCTGCTGCCGCCGACCCCGCGCTGAGCGGTGCCTCAGACCTGAGCGGTGCCGCGCCGGCGCACGCCGGGTGCTGCTGCCTCGGACTCCGCGCTCTCGCTGTCCGCGCCGTCCTTCGCGTAGCGCTCGTAGGCGCCGTAGTACTCGCGGCCGTAGTACGCCGACTCGGCACCCTTGCGGGGCACACGATTCAGCACCACGCCGAGCACGCGGCCGGTCGTGCGGGTGATGTTGTCGATCGCCCGCTGCAGCATGTCGAAGGTGGTCTTCCCCGACGAGACGACGATCAGCACGCCGTCTGCGTTCGCGGCCAGCACCGCGGCGTCGGTCACCGGCAGCACCGGCGGCGAGTCGAGGATGACGATCGCCGACTTGCTGATCTCCGCCAGGAAGTCGCGCATGCGCTGCGACCCGAGCAGCTCGCTGGGGTTCGGCGGGATGCGCCCGGCGCCGACGACGGCCAGCGGGATGTCGCGGGACGGGCGATGCGCCACATCCTGCAGCTCGGCGCGGCCCGCGAGCACATCGGTGAGGCCGACGTCGTGGGACATCCCGAAGATGTCGGCGATCACCGGGCGACGAAGGTCGCAGTCGATGAGGATGGCCCACTGTCCTGCTGCGGCGAGGCTGGACGCGAGGTTGACCGAGACGGTGGACTTGCCGTCGCCGGGCACCGAGCTCGTGACCACGATCACGCGCGGCGGGTTGTCGACGTCGATGAACTGCAGGTTCGTGCGCAGCTCGCGCATCGACTCGATGAGGTGATGCGACACCCCGTGCTGCGATTCCAGGGAGAAATCGATCACCTGTCGCTCGTCGGCGATCGACTTCTCGAGCGGGAGGGTGCCGATGACGGAGACGCCCGTCTCGCGCTCGATGTCGCGGGGGTGACGCACACGACGGTCGACGGTGTGTCGCACGAACGCGTAGATGAGACCGAGGGCGAGACCGGCGAGAGCGCCGATGATCACGTTCAGCCGCGTGTTCGGCGACGACGGGGTGCTGGGAAGGCGTGCGGAGTCACCGACGATGAGGGAGATCGCCGCCGGCGTCTCCGCCGTGCCGCCCTCGAGCTTCTCGATCTCGATCGCCATGCCGTCGAGCCAGGCCTGTGCCAGCGCCTGCGCCGACTCGGGCGTCGGCCCGGTGGCCGTGACCTTCAGCGCGGTGGTGTCGACGGGGTTCGTCACGGTGACCCGGTTGACCAGCACGTCGGGGGAGGCGTCGATGTCGAGTTCGTCGATCGCGTGCTCGGCGACCGCCCGCCAGGAACCGAGATTGAGGTAGGACTTGACCCTGCTCTGAGCGAGCTGGTTGCCCACGAGCGCGGAACCGCTCGTGCCGTCGCCGCCCACGGCCGTCACGATGCCTGTCGTGTCGGCCGAGTACACCCGCGGCTGCAGGGAACTCCAGCCGAACGCCAGGGCCGCACCCACCAGCGTGGCCGCGACGATGACGATCCAATGCGCGCGCAGAATGCGCGCGTAGTCTCTCAGTTCCAACTCTTCATCCCCTCGCACATCCCGCGGGGAGGTCGGGATGCAGACATGAGAATGAGCATACGGCGAACACCCCTCCGCCGGAGGCGCACGCGGCTCACGTGAGGGCGGCGCGCACGATTCGTTCGACCTCGACCAGCGCGGGAGTCAGCTCCGCCGCCGACCGGGCATAGGTCTCACGCGACCGACGGTAGGGGTCGATCACATCGTCGTCATCCCCGGAGGAGGCGGTGACGCCGCGCTGATCGTTGACCGCACGCAGCACGGCGGCGAACCGATCGTGGGAGGACGAGCCGGCCGCGTCGGCTGCAGCGCGGGCGTCGTCGGTGCTCAACGTCGAGGCGAGGCGCGCGAACTCGCGGACCGTGAAGGTGCGACGCAGCCGGTTCGGCATCATCTTGACCACGTGCGACCGATGCTCGCGCGCCATGGTGAGGACGAGGTCGGCGTCTTCGAGAAGCGGCTCGACCAGGTAGCGGGCCAGGTGGGCGGATGCTGTCGCGGGATCGACGCCCGCCTGCGCGGCCAGCTCGAGCGCCGGCTCGGGCATGCCGTGACCCACCAGCGCATGAGTGCCCGCGCTGTGGACCCGCACGCCGAGCGGTTCGAGGTCGGCCCGCAGCATGACCTCGGCCAGCGGCGACCGGCAGATGTTGCCGGTGCACACGGTGAGGATCGTGAGCCGCGACGAAGGGGTGTCCGACTCCGGGGCGCCCAGGATGGCGTCGAGGAGTGCGGCATCCTCCGCGGGGGCGGGCGGAGTCGACGGGGCGGAAGCGGAGAGGATGGGAGCGGGCGGCGTTTCGGGGGCGGTGGCGGAATTCTGCTTCTCGCGCCATTCCCGGCGGCTCATGCCGGCCGGCGGTCCATCGTCGTGCTGCGGGTTCACGCCACCAGCCTAGGGCTCCGTGCGGGACGCGACGGCAGCATCAGGATGAGCAGCACCGCGATCACCCCGCCTACGAGCGTTCCGAGACTGTTGGCGATCACATCGGAGATCGTGGGAAAACGCGAGGGCATGAGCCCCTGGACCGATTCGATCAGCCCGCTCATCAGGGCGCCGATCAGCACCACCTGCCACAGCCGCAGGCGCGACCAGGCGAACGGCAGCAGGAAACCCACCGGGACGAAGAGGGCGACGTTCGCCAGGAACTCGAACACCACGGCGCTCTGGTAGTAGGGAGCGATGCCGGCGTCGGACACCCACCGGGCCATCACTCCGACCAGACCGGTGACCTTCGCCGAGACGTTCGCCGGCAGCCACACCGTGAAGCCGATGAAGAGCAGGTAGCCGACGAGTGCGACCCGCGCCGTCGCAGCCCCGGCGCGGACGGGGGCAGCGGTGGCGGAGGACATCCCGTCATGGTATCCGCGGCGCCCCGGTGCGACTCTCAGCTTCGGGCGTCGCTCCAGCTCAGCTGCTCGATGTAGCGCAGCAGCACACCCTCACGCAGCGCCCACGGCGACACCTCGAGCTCCTCCACCTTCAGCGCCGTCATCGCGGCGTGCAGCGACACCGCCGCAGCCACGATCTGGAACGTACGGTCCGGGGTGATGCCGGGGAGCTCCTGCCGGGCCGACGCGGGCAGCCGCGCCAGCCGCGGGATCCACGAGCCGAGCGAGGCCCGGGGGAGCAGCATCCGTTCGGTCCCCGACCATCCGGGGGCCGGATAACCGACCAGACGTGCCAGCGAGCGGATGGCCTTCGACGAGCCGACGACGTGGTCGGGTCGGGGGAGCGCGGCGAACTGCGGCAGGACCGTGGCGAGCGTTTCGGCGGCGTGCGTGCGCAGCTTCTCGACATCGGCCTCGCCGGGCGGGTCGTTCGGCAGGAACTGCACGGTCATGCGTCCGGCGCCGAGGGGGACGGATGCCGCGGCATCGGGCAGCTCCTCCGCACCCGCGGCGATCTCCAGCGAGCCTCCGCCGATGTCGAGGAGCAGCAGCTGCCCCGCCGACCAGCCGAACCAGCGCCGCACGGCGAGGAACGTCAGCTCGGCCTCGGTCTCGCCGTCGAGCACCTGCAGCGGCTGCCCGAGAGCCGCCTCGATGCGCGCGATCACGTCGGCTCCGTTGCGCGCATCGCGCACTGCACTCGTGGCCGTCGCGAGCAGCGCATCGACCCGTTCCGTCTCGGCGACGCGACGGGCCTGGGCGACCGCGGCCTCGAGCGCGACCACGCCCTCTTCCGAGATCGCGCCGTCGGGCGTGAGGTAGCGCATGAGGCGCAGCACCGTCCTGTCGCTCGTCGTCGCGAGCGGACGTCCACCGGGGCGGACGTCGGCCGCCAGCATGTGGACGGTGTTGGATCCGATGTCGAGGACTCCCAGGCGCACGGGAAGAGACTACTCGCGCCCGGAGCCGCCATCGCGCTCGTATCGTACGGCCGACCTCGGAAACAGGGCACGGACACGGTTCGTCACACATGGCAACAGATCGACCCGCCCGAAAGGCGACTCACAGCAGATCGATAATCTCGCGCCATGCCCGATAGCGCCGTCCTCCTGCCCATCGCAGCGCTCACCGTCACCCTCGTCGCGTTCGTCGGCATCGCGTTGCTTCGTCGCCGCGGCGCGGGATTCACCTCGCTCGTCCTGATCGCCCTGGGCGTCGGCATCGGGATCGGCATCGGGTTCCGCGACGGCCTCGAGTTCGTCGCCGTTCTGGGGGACCTCTACGTGCAGGTGATCACGGCGATCGTGGCTCCGCTGATCTTCATCTCGATCCTGTCCAGCGTCACCTCGCTGGGATCGGCCGTGAAGCTGCGCACGATCGGGTTGTCGAGCGCCTTCTGGCTGCTCCTCACCAACGCGATCGCCATCGTCCTCACACTCGCCATCGCGCTGAGCGTCGGACTCGGCCAGGGAGTGCAGCTCGATCTGCAGGAGGGCAGCGGCGACACTCTGACCGGGCTGATCAAGCCGCTCGACGAGGTGCTGCTCGGACTCTTTCCCTCGAACATCGCCGGCGACTTCGTCAGCAACAACATCACCGGCATCATCCTGTTCGCCCTGCTCTTCGCCGTCGCCTACCTGGTCGCCAACCGGAGCGACGACCCGAACCTGCGTTCGTTCAAGAGCGTGATCGACGGCACCAAGAAGGTCATCATGACCGCGGTGGGCTTCATCATCGAGCTCACTCCGTATGCGGTCCTCGCCCTCGTCGCCACGACGACGGCCACCGCCGTCACGCGCATCGAGACCGTGCTGGCGCTGGCGCTCGTTCTGGTGCTGGCACTCGGGATCGCGTTCATCGACGCCTACGTCGTGAACGGCGTGCTGCTGCGAGTCTTCGCCGACGTGAACCCGATCCGGTGGTTCCGCCTCCTCACCCCCGCCCAGTACACGGCGTTCACGACCCAGTCGAGTGTGGGGACGCTTCCGCTGACCATCCCCACCCTCACCCGCAAGGTCGGCGTGCCCGAGGACGTGGCCGCGTTCACCGCACCGATCGGCACGACCATCGGGATGCCCGGGTGCGCGGGCATCTGGCCGATCATCGTCGCGGTCTTCTCGATCAACGTCCTCGGCATCGAGTACTCGGTGTGGGACTACGTCGCCCTCGCACTCCTCTGCCTGCTGGTCTCGATCGGCACCGCCGGGGTCCCGGGCACCGCCATCATCACCGCCACCGCGGTGCTCAGCGCCTCCGGTCTTCCCATCGAGGTGCTGGTCGTCCTCATCCCGATCAGCGCGGTCGCCGGGACCGCATCGACGATGGCCAACGTCACCGCGGCGGCCACGGCGGCGACCATCGTGGCACGCCGCCTGGGTGTGCTCGACGACGCCGTCTTCCGCGGCGAACGGCCGCCCGTCGAGGCTCCGGCAGAGCCCGCATCGCGGCGGGAGCGTCGACGTGCGCAGACCGGCCCGACACCCGTCGTCTCCGACCTCGGCATCCCCGCCGACCTCCCCCTCGGGCAGTGCGAGCTGCCCGCCGCCCGTCCGATCCACGAGAGAGTCTCCCGATGAAATCCGTCCGCCGTTCCCGCGTACTGTCCGCCCTCGCGGTCTCCGCCGCCTTCCTGCTCGCCCCGATCGCGATCCCGACCGCTGCGCACGCCGCGGGCGACGTCTGCGACCTGTGCTCGATCAACTTCGACCTGGGAGCCTGCGAGGGCCTCGGCGGCTACCCGTACGACTCCACGGTGGAGGCGCCCCCAGCGGCAGTCTCCGGCGGTGGCGGCGCGCCCAAGCCCGCGCCGGCTCCCGCTCCCGCGCCCAAGCCGGCCCCGGCCCCCGCTCCGGCGCCCAAGCCCGCGCAGCCACCCGCGACGGGCAACGACAAGCCGGCGGCCGGTACATCGAACTCCACGACCACGAACACGAGCACGACCCCGGAGAAGGCGGCGGTCGCGGCCACGGTTCCGACGGCTCCGAGCGGCCTCTCCCACGAGATCGACGGCACGACGCTCTCGCTCGCCTGGACGGCTCCGGCCGACGGCGGCTCCGCGCTCACCGGCTACAAGCTGGTCCTGAACGAGGGCACGCCGATCGCCCTTCCGGCAGATGCCACCGAGTACGAGATCGAACTCGGTGAGGGCACGTACGACCTCACGCTGATCGCGACGAACGCCGTGGGCGACTCTCCGGCGTCCGAGTCGATCGCGGGCGTGGAGATCGCCGGCGAGGAGACGGAGACGGCGAAGACCGCTGCGACCGTCACGACCGAAGCGCCCGTGGAAGCCGGGATCCCCCTGGCGGCGCCGCTGACGCTCGGCGGCATCGTCGTCGTCGCCGGCGGGCTGCTCACCTGGTGGTGGCTGCGTCGTCGCTCCAGCGCGACAGCGACCGTCCCGTCCGCGGCATCCGACGACGGCACCCCCATCCTCTGACCCGATCACGCACACGCACCGAGAACAGGAAACCTTCATCATGTCCAGAACAGCACGAGGCAGACGTCTCGCCGCGGGGTCCGTCATCGCGGCGCTCGTCGCGGGCGGAGCCGCGGGTCTCACGGCCCTCCCGGCAGCAGCCGCCCCGGTCCCCACCCCGACGTTCGACTACTTCGCCGACACCGTCCCGGGCCTCCGCGCCGGCTCGGTTTTCGAGTCCGTGACGTTCGAGCGGTTCGAGAGCCTTCTCAACAGCGACGGCACCTACGCGTTCCTCCTCGGCGGTCCGAGCGATCCGACCACCGTCGCCACCGCGGCGCAGATCGACCAGGTCGCTCAGCAGTACGGCGTCGACGCGATCTACACGTTCGATCCGCTGCTGGACGGCGCCTCCGTCGACATCCGGACGTTCGTCACGGGGGTCGCCGGCGAGGCCGCGGGCGCGCTCTACACGCGCCTCGTCGACGGGTACCTGAACAAGGACACGACCCCCGAGTTCGGCGCAGGCACCGACCCCTACCTCTTCGTCTACGACGGCGACCGCCGCGTGGAGGGCGTCGAGGACCGCATCGTCTCGTCGCTCGGCGGCAGTGAGGACACCACCTCGGCGGCGACGGACGGGTACCGCCAGAAGGTGGCATCGGTGTTCGAGGCCGTCGCCGTGAACGGCCATGCGACGCTGGACACCCAGTCGCAGTACGAGTTCTTCTCGACCGCGGTCAACTCCCGCCACCGTGCGGCGTACAGCACCAACCTCACCGCGTACGGCGAGACCATCTTCACGGACGCCGACGCCGATGACTTCGTGCTGCAGTCGATCACGTACCCCGAGCTCGTGGACCTGCTCGAGTCGGACGGGGAGCACACGATCCTGTTCGGCGGCACCTGGTGCCACAACACCCGCGCCGTGATCCGCGACGTGAACCACAAGGCCGCGGAGTCCGGCGTGCAGACCGTGTACGTGTTCGACCTGCGCCTCGACGGCTGGAGCGGGGCGAACGCTCACATCCGCGACTCCAACTCGTCGATCGCGCACCTCTACGGCGACCTGGTGCAGAAGCACCTCCCGAACCTGCAGACCCAGTACGTCCTGAACGGCAGCGCCGGCCAGCGGGTCGAGTACCACCCGGGCGGCGACACCGCGGCGGACAAGGTGGCAGCCCGCAAGCTGCAGGTTCCGTACCTCTTCGACTACGACGGCTCCGCCACGGCCGCCCCCATCACGAAGAACTGGATCCAGGACAACGGTGAGGCGGGCTTCCGCGAGTACATGACCGAGTGGTGGTGGATCTCCGACCTGCAGGGTCCCGCGAAGCGGCCGAACCAGACCGATGAGCAGTACGAGGCCGGTCGCCTCACGAACCTCGCGTTCGCCGACGAGGCGCTCGCGAAGCTCGATCAGTTCTTCGGACTCGGGGTCGAGCCCGTGGTGACCGCTCCCGCGGCGCCGTCGGCTCCGACGGTGACCGCCGTGGGCGATGCCGTCACGGTCAGCTGGGCCGCCCCGGCATCCGACGGCGGATCGCCGCTCACCGGATACTCCGTCACGCTCGGTGCCACCACCGTCGACATCGCGGTGGGCGTCACCAGCCACACCTTCACCGGGGTCCCGGTGGGCACCCACTCGGCGTCGGTGACGGCGCGGAACGAGATCGGGAGCTCGCCCGCTTCCGCCACCGCCTCCGTCACCGTGGGCGGCGACCAGCCCGGCGGCGGTGAGCCGGGCGGCGGCGAGGGGGAGCTTCCCGCAACGGGTGACGCCTCGGTCACCGTGACGGGCGATCTGCGTCCCGGCGGCGAGATCAGGGTCGAGGGTGAAGGGGTCGACCCCGACTCCGACGCCGTGCGCATCGAGCTGCACTCCACGCCCACGGTGCTCGGCAGCACGACCGCCGCGGCCGACGGCACGTTCGCGTTGAACGCCACGATCCCGGCATCCGTCCCGGCCGGTGGCCACGCGGTCGTCGTGTTCGTCGACGGCGTCGAGGTGGCTCGCACCTCCGTGACGCTGGCCGCCTCGGGCCTGGCGAACACGGGAGCTGATGCCGGGCTGCTGATCGCCGGCGGCGTGACCGCCCTGGTCCTGCTCGGCGCCGGCGGTCTGCTGGTGGCTCGCCGTCGAGCGGCGTCGGCATCCTGACGCACGCACGTCGCATCCGGACGCCCCTTCCCTCCCACGGGGGAAGGGGCGTCCGGCGCATCCCGCGTGCGAGCACGCGGATACGATGTACTCCGTGACCACCGTCGACCCCACGCTGCCGCTTTCGCCCTATCGGGAGATCGGCCGCGCGGAATGGGCCCGGCTCGCCGCCGGACTCGAGCAGCCCCTCACCGAGACCGAGGTCGTGGAGCTGCGCGGCATCGGCGACCGGCTCTCCCTCACCGAGGTGCGCGAGGTCTACCTGCCGCTGAGTCGCCTGCTCAGCCTCTACGCGACCGCCACCAAGCGTCTGGGGGCGGCCACGTCGTCGTTCCTCCAGGAGGACGACACCACCACCCCGTTCGTCGTCGGCGTCGCCGGATCGGTCGCGGTCGGCAAGTCGACCATCGCGCGCCTGCTGCGCGAGCTCATGAGCCGTTGGCCCGGCACTCCGCGCGTCGAGCTGGTGACCACCGACGGCTTCCTCTACCCGAACGCCGAACTCGAGCGCCGCGGGATCATGGACCGCAAGGGCTTCCCGGAGTCGTACGACCGCCGCGCGCTGATCGAGTTCCTCACGAACGTGAAGAGCGGCGCCACCGAGGTGCGCGCTCCCTTCTATTCGCACATGCGGTACGACATCGTGCCGGACGCCAACGTCGTCGTGCGTCGTCCCGACGTGGTCATCGTCGAGGGCCTCAACGTCTTGCAGCCGCCGCCCGCGCCGAACGACGTCGCCGTGAGCGACCTCTTCGACTTCTCGATCTTCGTCGACGCCGACACCTCGCACATCGAGAAGTGGTACGTCGACCGCTTCCTCGCCCTCCGCCAGGCCGCGTTCGCCAACCCGTCGTCCTACTTCAACGTGTTCGCACACCTCACGGACGAGGAGGCGATCACCACTGCGCTCGGATACTGGAATGAGATCAACATGCCCAACCTCGTCGAGAACGTGATGCCGACGCGGCACCGTGCGCGACTGGTCCTGCGCAAGGGCGCGGATCACGACGTGGAGACCGTGCTGCTGCGCAAACTCTGAGCGCCGTTCGGGGCGAGAGAATGTACGGACGACTCGCAAAAAACCCGCCTTACTCTTGATCGCATGTGTGGAATCGTCGGATACGTGGGCCCGCGCCCCAGCCAGGACATCCTTCTCGCCGGTCTTGCCCGCCTCGAGTACCGCGGCTATGACTCCGCGGGCGTCGCCGTGATCGACGGCGAAGGCTCGCTCGGCATGCGCAAGAAGGCGGGCAAGCTCGCCATGCTGCGCGACTCGCTCGCCGACGCGCCGCTGCCAGACGGGTCGACCGGCATCGGTCACACCCGCTGGGCGACGCACGGCGGACCGACCGACGTCAACGCGCACCCGCACCTGGCCGACGACGACAAGCTCGCGGTGATCCACAACGGCATCATCGAGAACTTCTCGGCCCTGCGTGAGGAACTGCTCGCCGATGGCGTGGTGTTCCGCAGCGAGACCGACACCGAGGTCGCAGCCGCCCTGCTCGGGCGGGAGTACGCCGGCAACGGTGGCGACCTGCAGCTGGCCTTCCGCAGCATCGTGAACCGCCTCGAGGGCGCATTCACCCTGCTGGCTATGCACCAGGACCACCCCGGTCTCGTGGTCGGCGCTCGCCGCAACTCGCCCCTGGTGATCGGACTCGGCGAGGGCGAGAACTTCCTCGGCTCCGACGTCGCCGCCTTCATCGAATACACCCGCAAGGCGCTGTCGATCGGACAGGACCAGATCGTCTCGATCACGCCGGAGGCCGTCACGGTCACCGACTTCGCCGGAACGCCCGTCGAGGCCGAGCCGTTCGACGTGTCGTGGGACGCCGCCGCCGCCGAGAAGGGCGGATGGTCGAGCTTCATGGCCAAAGAGGTCTCCGAGCAGCCCGAGGCCGTCGCGAACACGATCCGCGGTCGCATCCAGGACGGCCAGGTCGTCATCCCCGAGCTCGACGGACTCGACGAGCTCTTCATCGGCATCAACCGCATCATCATCACCGCCTGCGGCACCGCGTCCTATGCGGCGCTCGTCGGCAAGTACGCGATCGAGCAGTGGGCGCGCGTCGCGGTCGACGTCGAGCTCGCGCACGAGTTCCGCTACCGCGACCCGGTGATCGGCGCCGACACCCTCGTCGTCTCGATCAGCCAGTCCGGCGAGACCATGGACACGCTGATGGCCGTGAAGTACGCCCGCGAGCGCGGCGCACGCACGCTGTCGGTCTGCAACACGCAGGGCGCCACGATCCCGCGCGAGTCGGATGCCGTCGTCTACACCCACGCCGGCCCCGAGGTCGCCGTCGCGTCGACCAAGGCGTTCTCGGCACAGATCACCGCACTGCTGCTGCTCGGCCTGCACATGGGCCGCGTACGCGGAGCGATCGCCGACGCGTCGACCGACGTCGCCGAGCTCGCCGCTCTCCCGGAGAAGATCGCGAAGGTCCTCGAGAGCGAGCAGGAGCACGTCACCCAGCTGGCCGGCTGGATGGCCGACACCCGCTCGGTGCTGTTCCTCGGTCGCCACGTGGGCTACCCGATCGCGCTCGAGGGCGCGCTCAAGCTCAAGGAGATCTCGTACATCCACGCCGAGGGCTTCGCCGCCGGCGAGCTCAAGCACGGGCCGATCGCGCTCATCGAGCCGGGACAGCCGGTGTTCGTGCTGGTGCCGTCGCCGCGTCACTCCGCGCTCGTGCACTCGAAGGTCGTCTCGAACATCCAGGAGATCCGCGCCCGCGGCGCCCGGGTGATCGTGATCGCCGAAGAGGGCGACGCGGCCGTGCTGCCGTTCGCCGACGAGGTCATCCACATCCCGCTGGCCGGTGCGATGTTCGAGCCGCTGCTCGCCGTCGTCCCGCTGCAGATCTTCGCGATGGCGCTCGCCACCGCCAAGGGACTCGACGTCGACCAGCCCCGCAACCTCGCGAAGTCGGTCACGGTCGAGTAAGCCCGTCTTCGAATCGCGCGAATGGCCTTGTTTCCACGGAAGCGAGGCCATTCGCACGATTCCACCGGGATGCAGGATCGCTAGGCTGAACAGGTGATCATCGGCACCGGCATCGACCTCGTGGACATCCCGCGATTCGAGCGGACGATGGCCCGCACGCCGCGCCTCAGGGAGCGGCTCTTCGCCCCCTCCGAGCGCACGCTGCGCCTGCCCTCGCTCGCGGCGAGATATGCCGCAAAAGAGGCGCTCATCAAAGCACTGGGCGGTTCCGACGGCGTGCACTGGACCGAGATCGAGATCGCCTCCGAACCGTCGGGGCGTCCGCACTTCGTGCTCACCGGCTCGACCGCCGCGGTCGTCGAGGAGCGGGGTATCCGCACACTGCATCTGACCCTCACCCACGACGCCGGTCTCGCCGCGGCGTTCGTCGTCGCCGAAGGAGCCCCGCTGTGACCGTCCCCTTCCGCGAGGCGACCATCGATCTCGACGCCATCGCCGACAACGTGCGGCACTTCCGCCGACTCACGGGCGTCGAGGTCATCGCCGTCATCAAGGCCAACGCCTACGGGCACGGCGCCGCGGCCACCGCGGTGGCCGCGCTCTCCGCCGGAGCCACGCGCCTCGGCGTCGCCGAGATCCCCGAGGCGCTCGAACTGCGCAGGCAGGGCGTGCACGCGCCCCTCATGGCGTGGCTGCACGCACCGGGGGAGAGGTTCGAGCACGCGGCCGCGCAGGACATCGAGATCGGCATCTCCTCGTTCGACCAGCTCGAGGCGGCTGCCGCCGCGGCCACGGTCGACCGCCCGGTGGGCGTGCACCTGAAGTTCGAGACCGGGCTGTCGCGCAACGGCATCGCCCCGGCCGACTGGGGGCGTGTGCTCGCCGAGGCCGCGCGACTCGAACGCATCGGACGGCTGCGCATCGTCGGGCTGTTCAGCCACCTCTCGAACACGTCGGTGGACGACGACAGGGCCGCGCTCGCGAAGTTCGAAGAGGGGGTCGCCGCGGCCGCATCCTTCGGCATCCATCCGGAGATCCGCCACATCGCCGCCACCGCCGCCGCCATCGACCTGCCCGAGATGCGACTCGACGCCGTGCGCATCGGCGTCGGCCTGTTCGGCCTGTCTCCCTTCGACGACCGCAGCTCCGCCGAACTCGGACTGCGGCCCGCGATGACCCTCCGCGGTGCGATCGCCGCCGTGCGCAGAGTGCCGGCGGGTACGGGCGTCTCGTACGGCTACGACCACCGCACCGACCGCGACACGACGCTGGTCCTCGTCCCGCTCGGATACGCCGACGGTGTGCCGCGCAACGCGTCGGGGAAGCTCCCCGTCTCCATCGCCGGACGCCGCTTCGTGAACGTCGGGCGGATCGCGATGGATCAGTTCGTCGTCGACGTCGGCGACACCCCGGTCTCGATCGGCGACGAGGTCGTGCTCTTCGGCGACCCCACCCTCGGCGTTCCCTCGGCCGCCGACTGGGCCGCTGCCGCCGACACCATCAACTACGAGATCGTCACGCGCATCGGTCCCCGCGTCCCCCGGCGGGCCTCGTGAGCGTCGACCCGGCCTTCCTCGGCCGACGGGAGATCGCGACGACCGAGGCGATGGAACAGCTGGGCCTCCGCATCGGTGAGCAGCTGGAGGCGGGCGAACTGCTCATCCTCACCGGCCCTCTCGGCGCCGGGAAGACCACCTTCACCCGCGGCCTCGCCGAGGGGCTCGGCGTGCGCGGGCCCGTGCAGAGTCCGACCTTCGTGATCGCACGCACCCATCCGTCCCTCACCGGCCGGGCTCCGCTCGTGCACGTCGATGCCTACCGCCTCGGCTCCGCTGCGGAGCTCGACGACCTCGACCTGGACCTGGAGCATTCGGTGGTCGTGATCGAGTGGGGCCGCGGCATGGCCGAAGAGCTCGCCGATTCGTGGTGGGACATCGAGCTCGAACGGCCGGTCGGCGCCTCGGACCTCGACCCCGCAGAGCTCGACCCCTCGGAACTCGACGCCGACGCTCCGCGCATCGTCACGATCGTGCGCGAGGCCATCACGTGACGGCGGCTGCACGATCCGTGCTCGTCGCCGTCATCATCGAAGATGACCCCGGTGTGCGCTCGCTCCTCGACGAGGTGTTCCTCGCCGCCGGGTTCGAGACCCACCTCGCCGGGTCCGGGCCGGAAGGCATCGCCGCGATCGAGCAGCACCAGCCGGTGATCACGACCCTCGACATCAACCTCCCCGGCATCGACGGGTTCGAGGTCGCTCGACGCATCCGTCGGGTGAGCGACACGTTCATCATCATGCTGTCGGCGCTCTCTGACGAGTCGGACGTGGTCCTCGGACTCACCTCCGGCGCGGACGAGTACCTCGTGAAGCCGTTTCGGCCGCGCGAACTGCGCGCGCGCATCCAGGCGCTCCTCCGGCGCCCCCGGGTCGCCGACACGCGCCCGGAGCCGACCCCGACCGTCGTTCACGAGCCGTCGGCGGAAGGCGCCACCGTGCTGACCTGGCGAGGCCTGGTGCACCGCGACCTCAGCGTCGACCTCGACACGCGGCTCGTGCTGATCGGGCAGAAGCGGATCGACCTCACCCCCACCGAGTTCGACCTGCTCGCCGACATCCTCGGTGCGAAGCAGCGGGTGCGCAGCAAGGCGGACCTCGCCCGCGGACTGCGTGGCGCACCCGACGGCTCGAACGACTACGTGAGCGAGCCCGACAAGCGCGCGATCGAGACGCACATCGCGAACCTGCGTCGCAAACTCGGTGACAGCTCTGCGCGACCCCGCTACATCGAAACAGTCCGCGGTGTGGGCTATCGCCTCGCTCGCGCCGATGACACGGCGACCTGACTGGGGCGGGGCCGCGGCTCCCCAGCCGCGGCCCCGGTGCCTGCGAATCCCCATTCGCGTGGCCCCAGCGTCTGCGTTGTTCCCCAGTCGCAGTGTCGGCCTCCACTCAGAATGCTAGGGCTGCGGGGACGCCTGAAGAGCCGGCTCCCGCGATCTTTGAGTAATCTTGCGGTAAAGCTGAGGTTCTTGGGGGAGGGCGAGCGTCGATGATCCGTACTGTGTCGATCTGGCGCTGGCAATTGGTCTTCACCGGCAGCATGGTGGCGATCGTCGTGATGGTCGCCGCCTTCAAGCCGCAGACTCTCGGCATACCCTTCTTCCTCGCGGGGATCACGCTGATCGTCGTCACGACCATCGCCACGCTGCTCGTCCCGTGGCACCGCCTCCCCCCGAACGCGGTGACCGTCGTGCCGTTCCTCGACGCGCTCGCGGTGGGGTTGACCACCAACGCTCCCGACCTTCGGCTCGGCTTCCTCTGGGTGTTCCCCGTGGTGTGGCTGGCGTCGTACTTCACGATGCCGTGGGTGGTGGGAGGCATCGCCTTCATCGGCCTCTGTCTGGTGGTGTTCTCCGATCGCACCGGCACGCCGGCCGACGTTCTGCTGCGCGTGCTCACCGCGATCATCACGCTGGGCTTCCTCGGGGTGACGGTCCGCATCGGGGCGCAGCGGGCACGCGCCTCCCGGCGGCTCCTCCAGCGTCGCTCCGAGCAGATCAACCGCGCCGCGGAGCGTGCCGAGACCAATCAGCATCGGGTGACGCAGATCATCGATGCGCTCGGGGTGGCCCTCGTCGTGGTGACGGCGGAGGGACGCATCCTGCAGATGAACGACGCCTACCGGGTGCTGTACGGGCGGGATCGCTTCGGAGCCGCACTGCCCACGGCGGCCGTGGAGTACGACGGACGGCGCGGTGCGACCGTGCCGCCGGAACGCACGACCCTCGCCAGGGCGGCCGCGGGCGAGAATCTCCAGGACGAGCGCGTCTGGCTCTTCGACGGCACCGGCAAGTGGCGCGCGCTTGAGGTGACGACGCAGACGGTGGCCAGTGCGAACGCACGCGACCAGATCACGCTCGTCGTCATCGACGACGTCACGATGCTCCTCGAGGCGGCAGAGGAGCGACGTGCACTCACCGCGATCGTCTCCCACGAGCTGCGCAATCCCCTCACCGCGATCGTCGGCCACGTCGACCTGCTGCGCGAGCGCGAGGATCTGCCGGGCCGGGTCCCCGCGCAGCTCGAGGTCATCGCGAATGCGGGAGAACGGATGCAGGAGCTCGTGACGACCATGCTGGACCAGACCGTGCCACCGACCGAGGACCCGTTCGAGCCCGTGGACCTTCGTCAGATCTTCGACGCCGCCGCCGCATCCGCGGCGCCGCTGATCGCCGTGAATCGCCAGATGCTGGAAATCGTCGGCGTGGACACCCTCGTCATCCACGGGGATGCCTTCCGGCTGCGTCAGGTGCTCGACAATCTGCTCAGCAACGCTGTCAAGTACACGCCCTCGGGTGGGCGCATCACGGCCCGGCTGCGCGCGATGGGCGCGCAGGCCGAGCTCGTCCTCTCCGACACCGGCATGGGCATCGCCCCGGATGAGCTGCCCCGGCTGTTCGAGCCGTACTTCCGATCAGACGCCGCCATCCGCGGCGGCATCGCCGGCACCGGTCTCGGCATGGGGATCGCCCGCGAGATCGTGGTCGCCCATGAGGGCAGCATCGAGGTCACGAGCGACGTGGGGCAGGGCACCACCGTCACACTCCGTTTTCCCCGCCGTCGTAAGAAAGAGGTACAGGCATGACGCCTCTCGTGCCCGTGAACGTCGACATCACCACGAGCATGGTGGCGGTCGTCACCGTCCTGACCGTGCTGGTGCTCGGCCTCGCCACACTCGCCCGCCCTTCGCGTGCCACGGTGATCTGGGGAGCCGCGTTCGGGCTCGGCATGCTCGGCGCGTATCTCTGGCTCGCGGGGCACCAGAACGACTTCCAGCCCCTTCGAAGCGCGGCGTCGGCGCTGCTGCTCTGCTTCGAACCGCTGATCTGGATCGGCCTGCGGATGCATCTCGGACGACCCGCTCCCCGGTGGATCGTGCTGGTGTTCGTGGTCGTCGCTCCCGTGCTGCTCGTCGCGACCTCGGACTCGCCCTGGTATCTGCCCGCTTTCAACCTCGTCTTCGTCGGCAGCGGCGTCTTCGCCGGGCTCGTCGCCTACGAGCTGCTGCGCCGGCAGCCGGTCTCGCGCGACATCGTTCTCCCGCTCGCGCTGGCGTCCTGCGGCTTCGTGATCGTGGCGGTCGCCAGCACGGTCAGTGCGCTCACGATCGGCACGGCGAGCTCCGCGGAGCAGCTGGATGCACTGCGCGGCATGAACGCCGTCGGCACCATCGTCGTGTCGACCTGCGCGGCCTTCACACTCGTGCTGCTCGTGCGGGCGGGGGATTCCCGACCCGCCGAGGTGGATGGCGTCGCGCAGCGCGCCCGCCGGCGGCTCCGGAAGGCGGAAGCGCAGAACGACCACGGCTGGTCGATTCTCGAAGTGCGTCTGGACGATCCTGCCGACCTCCGCGAGGCGATGTCCGGCTCGGAGTTCGCACGCATCGTCGAGCGCTTCCACGACGATATCCAGGAGGCGCTTCCGCCCCTGGCCGATGCCGAGCGCATCGCCGACGACTGTGCCGTCGTGGTGATCCGTGCGAGCGATGAAGCGGTCAGGTTCCACGTCCGGGCGGTGCTGAGCCGGATCTCCGACATCGATCGTGACCGGGCCGTCGGTGGCGTCCGCGCCTCCGCCAGTATCGGATGGGCGACAGCCGACACCTGCGGCTACGACTACGACGTGCTGGTGGCCGCTGCAGGACGGGCGGCGGCACGGGCACGAGACGCCGGCGGCGATCAATGGAAGCGAGCGGCCGAGGCCGACGTGACGGTCGCCTGACAGGTTCAGGTCGCCGACGGCGGCCGACGATCCGTATGCGGGTCAGTGCGGGCGGGACTCGCGGCCCCTGGCGAGGGCGGCGACGATCGCGTCCTCGGCATCGGCACCGGTCTCGGCGACGGCCGACACGTTCTCGGCGACCACGGCTTCGATGATCTCGGTGCGCTGGATGCGCGTCTCTCGCGGCGCCTTCACGCCGATGCGCACACTGTCGCCCTTGATCTCGAGCAGCGTGATCTCGATGTCGCCGTCGATGCGCACGCTCTCACCGATCCGCCTCGTCAAAACCAGCATTCGATCAGCCTACTGCCGCGGAGACGGCACCGACCGACGGGGCCGGGGCATCACGGACCACACCGACCGTCTCGATGGTGAGCGCGGCGGCCGTCGCCTCCGTGTACGAGAGCACGGGAAGGCCGTCGGTCTGCGCCGACACGAGTCGTCGCACGGCGGGGCGCAGCGAGGGGGCGCACACCAGCACCGGCTCGCCGCCCTCGCGTACTGAGGAGACGGCCTGCTTCACCGACTCCACGACCGACTCCATGCGCTGCGGGTCGAAGACGATCTGGGTGCCCTCGTCGCCGGGGCGCAGGCTCTCGAGCATGGCCTGCTCGAGGAGCGGGTTGATCATCACCACGCGCAGGATGCCCGCGTCGGCGAAGCGCGCGGCGATCGCGGGGCCGAGTGCGGCGCGCGCGGCCTCGATCAGGCCCTCGGGGTCGGTCGACGTCCGGGCCCGCAGCGCGAGCGCCTCGTAGATGCGGCTGAGGTCGTTGATCGGCACCCGCTCGGCGAGGAGCCCCTGGAGCACGCGCTGGACCTCGGCGAGCGACAGCAGGGCGGGCGTGAGCTCCTCGACCGCGGCGGGGGAGGCCTGCTTGAGGGCGTCGGTGAGCTGCCGGACATCTTCCCGGCTCAGCAGACGCGCGGCGTGGGCGTGGATCACGCTGGAGAGGTGCGTGATGATGACGCTGGCCCGGTCGATCACAGTGGCCCCGGCGAACTCGGCGCTGTGCCGCATCTCCAGGGGGATCCACTTGCCCTCCAGTCCGAACACCGGGTCGAGCGTGGCCGTGCCCGGAAGGGACTCCAGGCCCTGCCCGAGCGCGAGCACGGAGCCGATCGGTGCCGTACCCCTCCCGGTCTCGACCCCGGCGATGCGGATCACGTACGTCGACTGCGCGAGTTCGATGCTGTCGCGGGTGCGCACCGGCGGGGTGATCAGGCCGAGGTCGAGGGCGATCCGGCGACGGAGCGCCTTCACCCGGGCCAGGAGGTCGTCCGGACCACCCGTGACCAGATCGACGATGTCGGGGGAGAGCAGGATCTCGAGCGGATGCACGCGCATCTTCTCGATCAGCTCCTCCGGCTGGTCGGTCGGGGCGGCCGTCGGTGTCTGCGCCGCGATCGCCTCCTCCCGCTGCTGGTTGGCCTTGATGCGCTGCGCGACGAGCAGCAGGAGGGCGCCGATCGCGACGAACGGGAGCATCGGCATGTGCGGGATCAGCGACATGATGATCGCGGCGCATCCGGCGATGATGAGCGCGTTGCGGGACTGACCGAGTTGTGCCGACGCCGCCGTCCCCATCTCGGCCTCCGCCGTGGAGCGGGTGACGATCATGCCGGTGGAGACCGCCATCAGCAGTGCCGGGATCTGCGTGACGAGCCCATCGCCGATCGTGAGGAGGCTGTAGGTGCTCACGGCCTCGTCGACCGACATGCCGTGCTGCACGAGGCCGATCGCGATGCCGCCGACGATGTTGATGATGATGATGACGAGTCCGGCGATCGCATCGCCCTTCACGAACTTCGATGCACCGTCCATCGCCCCGTAGAAGTCGGCTTCCGCCGCGACCTCCGCACGGCGCTCGCGGGCCTCGGCATCCGTGATGAGACCGGCGTTGAGGTCGGCGTCGATCGCCATCTGCTTGCCGGGCATGGCGTCGAGGGTGAACCGGGCGCCGACCTCGGCCACGCGCTCCGCACCCTTGGTGACGACCACGAACTGGATGACGACGAGGATGAGGAACACCACGGCGCCGATGATGAGGGAGCCGCCGACGGCGATCGCGCCGAACGCCTCGATCACCTGACCCGCATACGCCTCGCCGAGCACCAGCCGTGTCGAGGCGACGTTCAGTCCGAGCCGGAACAGCGTCGCCACCAGCAGCAGCGAGGGGAACACCGAGAAGTCCAGCGGCTTCTTGACGAACATCGACGTGAGCAGGATCACGAGCGCGAACATGATGTTCAGGATGATGAGGATGTCGAGCAGGAACGGCGGAACCGGGACGACGAGCAGCATGATGATGCCGACGACCCCGATGGGCACCATGAGCTTGACGAACAGCTGTCTCATGCGGTCCTCCGGTAGGGAAGGGTGTGGATGCCGCGGGCGGCGCCGCGCCGACGCAGGGCGTCGACGAACACCAGCACGCGCGCGACGGCGTTGTACAGGTCTTCGGGGATCTCCTGGCCGAGCTCGCACGCGGCGTGCAAGGCGCGGGCGAGCGTGATCTCGCGCACGAGCGGCACACCGGCGCGCACGGCCTCGTCGCGGATGCGCTCGGCGATCACACCGCTGCCCTTCGCGACGACCTTGGGGGCGGCGCGACCGGGCTCGTACCGCAGTGCGATCGCGATGTGCGTGGGGTTGACGACGACGACATCCGACCCGGCGACCGCAGCGATCATGCGGTTGCGGCTGGCGGCGAGCTGTCGAGAGCGCCGCTGCTGACGGATCAGCGGATCGCCCTCGGAGTTCTTGCTCTCGTCGCGGATCTCGCGCTTGGTCATGCGCGTGTGCTTGCGGTTGCGGCGCATCACGACGAACATGTCGATCGCGGCGAGGACCAGCCCGACGGCGATCGCGGTCTGCAGCAGCGCGGCCGTGCCCTCGGAAGCCGTGCCGAGCAGGCGCGAGATCGAGTGGGCGCCGCTGGCGGTGAGCACCGGCATCAGCCCCGCGATGACCACCCAGAGCGCGATGCCGATCGCGGCGGTCTTCAGCAGCGCCTTGGCGCCCTCCCACAGCGCCTGCAGACCGAACACGCGACGGATGCCGCTGACGACGTTGAACTGCTCGAAGCGCCCGGTGAGCGGTTTCAGATGCACGCCGCCCTGGATGACCGCGCCGATCAGAGTGACGATCGCGACGGCGGCGAGCATCACCGCGATGGTCGGGAGCACGGAGGCGAGGCCGCGCTCGAGCGCACCGAGTGCCGCCTCCGGTGTGGGGCTGAACACCAGGGAGGTGACGGTGAGGAGCTGCTCGGTCCCGGCGCCTGCGCCGAGGGCGATCGCTGCCGGCATGGCGATCGCCGCGGCCCCGATGCCGAGCCACGCCGTGAGGTCCTGGCTGCGCGAGAGGCGCCCCTTCTTACGGGCCTCGTTGAGGTGCTTGTCGGTGGCCTTCTCGCTGCGCTCGCCGCTGTCGGTGCCGCTCACTCGTGCACCCCCTGCATCATCTTCAGCGCCTGCCCGGAAAGGGCGTCGACGATGCCGGGGAGCACGGCGTACACGGCACCGGCCAGCAGCAGGGTGAGCAGGATCTTCACCGGGAAGCCCATCGCGAACGCGTTGAGCGCCGGCGCGACCCGGGTGATCAGTCCGAGCCCGACGTCGGCGAGGAACAGCACCAGCACCAGGGGACCTGCGATCTGCACGGCGGCGAGGACCATCTGCGACACCCCGTCGATGAGGAGTTCGGCGGGCCCGGCCACCTCGAAGATGCCGTCGACCGGCACCGCCTCAAAGCTCCGGGCGAGACCGGCGAGGATCAGCTGATACCCGCCCGAGGCGAACAGCAGTGTCAGCGCGGTGATGTGGAAGAGCCGGGTGAACTGGGCGCCGTTCACGAGCGAGTGCGGGTCGAACGCCTGGGCCAGCTGGAACCCGCCGAACACGTCGATCAGGCTGCCGGCGGCCTGGAGCGCCGAGAAGCACAGGAGCACGAGGAAGCCGAGGAGGGCTCCGGTGAGCACCTGCAGCACGAGGGCTCCGAGGAACGGCCCGGTGTCGAGATTCTCGTAGCCGGGAGCGACCGCGGTGCCCACGGCGAGGGAGAGGCCGATGGCGAGCATCGCCTTGACCCGCACGGGGATGGCTCCGTAGGAGAACGGCGGGGCGATCATGATGAACGCGGTGATGCGCACGGCGGCGAGCATGGTCGCCTCGAGCCACGCGAAGTCGATCGGGATGAACACGCGGTCACCCGCTCAGCAGCGTGGGGATGCGGGCGAACATCTCGTTCGTGAAGGCGATCATCTCGGCGATCATCCAGTTGCCGGCGATGAGCAGCGCGATGCCGACGGCGACGATCTTCGGCACGAAAGACAGCGTCACCTCCTGCACCTGGGTGATCGACTGCAGCAGCGAGATCGCGAAGCCCACCACGAGGGCCGTGACGAGGATGGGGGCCGCCAGCTTCGCCGCGATGATCAGGCCCTGGGTGCCGATGTCGATGACCGCTTCCGGGCTCATCCGACACCCCCGTAACTCTCCAGCAGGGCACGGATGATGAGGCCCCAGCCGTCGACGAGGATGAACAGCAGGATCTTGAAGGGCAGCGAGATCATGACCGGCGGCAGCATCATCATGCCCATCGACATCAGTGCGGCGGCGACGACCAGGTCGATGACCAGGAACGGGACGAAGATGACGAAGCCGATGATGAAGGCGGCACGCAGCTCGGAGATCATGAACGCCGGGATGAGCGTGTACATCGGCACGCTCGAGGGATCTTCGGGGTTCGGCTGACCCGCCATCCGCGTCATCAGGGCCAGATCCTCTTCGCGCGTGAAGCGCAGCATCCACTCCTGCAGCGGCAGCTGGCCGACGTCGATCGCCTGCGTGAACGTGAGCGTGCCGTCGATGTACGGCTGCACGGCGACCGTGTTGATCTCGGTCAGCACCGGCCACATGATGAACAGCGACAGGAAGAGGGAGAGTCCGGCCAGCACCTGGTTCGGGGGGATCGTGGGCAGCGACAGCGCGTTCCTCGTCATCGCCAGCACGACGAAGATCTTCGTGAACGACGACATCATCAGCAGGAGCGCCGGGGCGACCGAGAGCAGCGTGATGCCCAGCAGGGTCAGGATCGAACCCGAGGGGCCGCCGTCGACGCCGTTGATGTCGATCGTGACGCCCTCGCCCGGATCGTCGGGGGTGACCTCGGCATGGGCCGCGGTGCCGGTGAGCAGCGTGAGAACGGCGACCAGTGCGAAGACCGCGACGAAGATCAGTGCGACCCGTCGCAGCGCGCGGCCGTCGACGACCCCACGGGACGCGCTCATCGCGTGCGCCGGATGGCCTCGGCGGTCTGCCGCCAGGTTTCGGGGGAGAGGATAGAGCCGCGCAGCGGATCGTTGCGGTGACGGACCCGGCGCTGCGGGGCACGGTCGGCCGGCGCTGCCACGGTCGTCTCGGTCAGTGCGGTCGCGGCGAGGATGCGGTCGAACTCCTCGGCATCGGATGCCGCCTCCGTCGTCGCCGCCGACCACACCGGGCGGGTGTCTTCATCGGACGGCGCCGCGGCCCTGACCGGCAGCTTGTCGACGACGCTCACGCCGTGCTCGGTGACACCGAGGACGTAACGGGCGTCCTCGGTCTGGACCACGACGACCTGCGCCTTCGGACCCACGCCCTGCCGCCCGAGCACCGTGATGACCTCGCCGTCGCGCCGACGCGCCTGCGTGCGTGCGACGCGGCGCTGCAGGAACCACAGCACCCCGAGCACGGCGGCGAGCGAGAGCACGACCCGCAGGCCGAGCAGGAGGTCGTCCAGGGTCAGGCCTCGACGTTCTCGAGGATGCGGGTGATCCGCACCGCGTAGTCCTGGTCGACCACCACCACCTCGCCGTGCGCGATGATGCGGCCGTTGAGCTTGATGTCGGCCGGGGCGCCGGCGGAGCGGTCGAGCTCGACGATGCGGCCGGGTTCGAGGTCGAGCACATCGCGCACCGACATGCGGGTGCGGCCGATCTCGACCGTGAGCTCCATCTCGACGCTGGCGATGCGGTGCAGACGCCGGGTCGAGCTCGATGCCGCTGCCGGGGTGCGCGTGACGACGACGGCGAGGCGGCCGATCGTGCGATCCGCGTCGTCCTGCAGGTCGAAGAGCTGCGCGGTGGGGTTCGAGAAGAGCGGAGAGGCATCGCCGATCACGGCATCCCCGAGCGCGCCGGCTCCGAGCGCAGTCGTCGAGGCTTCCAGCGCGTCGCGCAGCCGATCGGCGAGGGGTGCTCCGGAGAGCCCGTCGACCAGGGTCTCGGCGTCGAAGAGCTGCACGGCGAGCTGCGCGCTCGCCTCGCCGACGAACTGCACGATCACGGCGTCGCCGGTATCCCCGGACACCTGCGAGGCGCGGGCGGTGACGGGAGCGGCGGTCGGCAACGACGCGGCGAAGGCGGCGGCGACGGCCGACTCGTAGGTGGTGGTGCTGGTCACGCGGGCTCCTCGGCGAAGACGGGATCGGGGACGGTGGTGGCGACGACGCACGCGAGACGGGCGCCGGCGCTGCCCACGGCGGCGGTGGCGACCGTCTGATCGCCCACGGCGAGCAGCATCGGGCGGTCGGCGGAATGCGGGAAGGAGACGATGTCGCCGACGGCGAGGTCGAGCACCTCGCGGGGGAGCACGGCGCGCGGGGCCAGCCGCAGGGAGAGCTCGATGGGGGAGACCTCGACCTGGCGTCGGACCAGGCCGGGCGCTGCGGCGCGGTCGGCATCCGAGGTGCGCACGGTGAAGCCGGCGAGCACCGACGCCGGCAGCATGACGCTCACCGGCACCGCCCGACCCGCGAGGCGCATCGAGAAGCGGGCGACGATGACCGGTTCGCCCGATGCGGCGACCTGGGCGAACTGCGAGCTGTACTGGATGCCGCTCACGGTGACACCGGCGGGGAGCAGCCCGTCCAGCGAGCCGGTCAGGTGGTCGAGCGCGTCGACGATGAGCGAGCGGATCAGCGCCTGCTCGATCGGGGTGAACGTGCGGTCCTCCGAGGTCGCGGACGCTCGTCCTCCCACCATCTGCACGATCCACGTGGTGGCGGCGGAGGTCGGCAGCTGCACGATGAGTCGCTCGTCGGAGTCGGGCAGCGCGCACACGATCAGGGTCGTCGTGGTCGGCAGTGAGGCGGCGTACTCGCCGTAGGTCAGCATGCCGACATGCTCGACGGCGATGGTGGCGCGCACGTGGATCTTGGCCGAGAGCTGCGCCGACCACTGCCGGGAGAACGTCTCGAAGGCCAGCTCGAGGGCGCGGGTGTGCTCGCGCGAAAGGGTCGCCGAACGGCCGAAGTCGTACACCTCGACTTCGGCGGTCTTCGTCGCCGTCGCTGTGCGCACGTCGGAGCGCACGCTGTCCTCGATCACCACGAACCCGACTATCGGGTGGTGATCGACGTGCGTTAGGCGGGAACGGTCAGGAGGCCGGCTGCGCAGCCTGTGCTTCGGGGATGAGTGCTCGCACCTCCTCCTTCGCATCGGAGAGGACGACGATGTCGACGCGCCGGTTCTGTGCCAGCGCCGCGGGGGAAGAACCGGCCGCGACAGGTCGGGTGTCGCCGAACCCGACCGACTTCAGATGCGCCGGCGGGAGCCCGGACGCCTCGACGAGGTGCCGCAGCACCTGGGTGGATCGACCGGCCGAGAGCTCCCAGTTCGTGGGGAACGGGGCGACCGATCCGCGGA
This sequence comes from Microbacterium sp. ISL-59, assembly GCF_018613945.1. Taxonomy (NCBI): domain Bacteria; kingdom Bacillati; phylum Actinomycetota; class Actinomycetes; order Micrococcales; family Microbacteriaceae; genus Microbacterium; species Microbacterium sp. ISL-59. Next base: position 198,982 of record NZ_JAGGPG010000002.1, on the reverse strand, counting down.
CGTCGGCGTGGCCTTCGACCGAGATCTCGTTCGGGGCGGTCACGAGGACGGAGCCGAGCGCATCGAGCACCAGCACGGCCTTCGAGCTGAGGGTGGTGCTGTTCGTGGTGAAGAACGTCTCGGCACTGACGAGTCCGATCGTGAGGCCGCGCTCGTCGATCGTGAAGGTGACGTCGGCCTCGAGGCCGTTGTCGGCGAGCACCGTGCGCAGCCGCTCGCGGAGCGCGGAGAGCTCGTCGAACTCGGTCTGCGCCGCGGCCAGCTCGATGTCGGCGAAGTCCTCGCCCTTCTCGTCGACCAGCCCCGGCGGCACCACGACCCCCGTGACGGCATCCACGTCTTCCGAGGGCTCCTGGCCGAAGCCGGTCGCGAGTGACGCGCTGAGAGCCTCGAACTTCTCCTGGTCGACGGTCGACATCGCGAACAGCACGATGAACATGCACATCAGCACGGTCACCATGTCCATGTAGGACGCCATCCACCGCTCGTCCGGACCGCTGTGCTCCTCCTGCGGTACTCGGCGTCGGGCGCGCACGCTCACGACGCGGGCTCCGTCTCCGTCTCCTCCGCGGCGCGAGTGCGGGTGCGACGGCCCGAGCGGGCGGAGGGGCGCTCGGACACGAGGGCGCGCAGGCGCTCTCCGACGAACTGCGGCGGGGCGCCGGCCTGGATCGCGAGCATGCCCTCCATGAGCACGGTCATGCGTTCGAGCTCGAGCTCGCCGAGACGCTGGAGGCGTCCGCCGATGGGCAGCCAGATGAAGTTGGCCGACAGGAGACCCCACAGCGTCGCCACGAAGGCCGTCGCGATCATGGGACCGAGGGTGTCCGGCTTGTCGAGCTTCTCCAGCACATGCGTGAGAGAGACGACCGTGCCGATGATGCCGACGGTCGGGGCGAAGCCGCCGAGGGTCATGTAGAAGCGCGAGGCGGTGCGGTTACGGGCAGCGGTCGAGGTGAGCTCATCCTCCAGCAGGGTTCGCAGGTCTTCGGCGTCCGTGCCGTCGGCGATGCTCTGCAGTGCCTGGCGCAGGAACGGGTCCTTCTCGTCCTCCAGCCCCTGCTCGAGGGCGAGGAGCCCTTCGGCGCGCGCCTTCTCGGCGTAGCCGACCACCGTGTCGATCATGCTCGACGCGGTGCGGCGCTCGCCGCGGAAGGCGCGGGGGAGCGACTTGACCGCATGCAGCGCATCGCGCACGGTGCCGCTCGCTATGCCGACGGCGATCGTGGCTCCGAAGACCAGCACCATCGGGGCGGGGATCAGCAGCGAGCCGATGGTCGCGCCTTCGAGGTTGATCATGGCGATCAGGGCGCCGAACGCGAGGACCAGCCCGAGGATGAGGGACGGATCCATCAGCGACCCGCCTCGGGGTCGGTGGGAGCTGCGGGGGCGTCGTCGGCCGCCGTGATCATCGCGGCGGCCGCGGCGAGCACTCCGGCGCGGAAGCGGGTGATCTGCGCGATCACATCGTCCATCGTCTCGGTGACGACGAACGTCGCACCGTCGACCATGATGAGCGTCGTGTCCGGCGTTGCCTGGACACGTTCGATCAGGTCGGGATTCACCGCGAACCGGGAACGGTTCAGGCGCGTGAGGACGATCATGGGCTCCATCCTGGAAAGATCCGTCCGCGTTCCGGGGAGCGCGGACCCGACGGCCCGTCCTGGGCTGTCGGAGGTGACTGTCGGCCGGTGAGCGTCCGGCGTTAGCGACGGGGCCGGTGGGCGCGGGGAACCGGCGCGTTGGTGCTGTAACCACGAGTAGTCGCTCCGTTACTCGTGGTTAAGGGTGCTAACCCTTAGTTTCGGGTGCGACGTCTGAGTTGAGTGCCGGAACGCAGACCGGGAGGGCTCCCCGCGATCACGCGGAGAACCCTCCCGGGGAAGCAGCGAGCGGCCGTGACTCAGCGCTTGAGGTTCGTGAGCTCCTGCAGCACTTCGTCGCTCGTGGTGATGATGCGGGCGTTCGCCTGGAAGCCGCGCTGCGCGACGATCAGGTTGGTGAACTCCTGCGAGAGGTCGACGTTCGACATCTCGAGGGCGCCGCTGATGATGCCGCCCAGGCCGTCGGTCCCGGCCTCGCCGAGCGTCGGCTGGCCGGAGTTGCCGCTGGGACGGAACTGCGAGGACCCGGTCTTCTCGAGCCCGCCGGGGTTCACGAAGCCGGCCAGTGCGATGCGCGCGAGAACTTCCGTGTCGCCGTTGCTGAACGTGCCCACGAGGCTGCCGTCGTTGGTCAAGGCGTAGGAGCTCAGGGTGCCGGCCGGCTTGCCGTTCTGCTCCTTGATAGCGATGTCGCTGACGTCGGCGAAGCCGGTGACCGCCGAGAGGTCGACCGTGATGCCGCCGGACACGATCGACGAGGCGCCGGCCTGCTTGCCGTCGGTGAAGGCCAGCGGGGTGCGCGCGCCGGCAGCGTCGGTGACGTCCCAGCCGGCGGTCGTGCGGGTGAAGGTGAGACGCATCGAGGTCTCCGTGCCCTGCGCGTCGTAGGTCTTGATGTCGCGCACGAGTGTGTCGCCGACGGCCGCGCCCGAAGGCAGGTTGCCGGTCACCCGGGCGGTGGTCGTCGCGGCGGCCGGGCTCAGAGCGCCAACGGGGAGCGTGATGTCGCCGATGCCCTGACCGGGGACGATGGCTCCACCGCGCGCGGTCCAGCCCTGCACGAGCGCACCGTCGGCCGAGACCAGCTTGCCGCTCGCATCGAACGAGAAGCCGCCGTTGCGGGTGTACAGCGTCTCGCCGCCGGAGCGCACCACGAAGAAGCCGTCGCCGGCGATCATGAGGTCGGTGGGGACGCCGGTGGGCTGCGGTGCCCCCGACGCGAAGTTGGTGCTGATGCCGGCGACCTGCACACCGAGACCGACCTGGGCGGGGTTCTGACCGCCGAGGTTCGTCTGCGGCATCATCGAGTTGCGCAGCAGCTGCGACAGCGAATCCTGGAACTGCACGGCCGAGGCCTTGAAGCCGGTCGTGTTGACGTTGGCGATGTTGTTGCCCGTGACGTCGAGCATGGTCTGGTGCGAGCGCAGGCCCGAGATTCCGGCGAAGAGGGAGCGGAGCATGGTGGTGCCTTTCTGGGTGCGGGGCTGATCAGGATTTGGGGACGAGGGAGACGCCGGAGACGGCGTCGAGGGGGATGGATGCTTCGCCGATGGTCACGAGCGGCACGGCGCCCGCATAGGAGACCGAGGTGACGATGCCCTTCTGCGTGACACCGTCGGCATCGACGTACTGGGCTTCGTGGCCGATGAGCGCGGCGGCGGTCTGCCGCATGCTGAGCGCGAAGCTCTCGGTCGAGGTGGCCGACAGCGCGGTCAGCTGCTCCATGGACGCGAGCTGCGTGGTCTGCGAGATCATCTCGTTCGTGTTCATCGGAGAGCTGGGGTCCTGGTTGGTCAACTGCGTCACGAGCAGTTTCAGGAACACCTCCGAGTCGAGCGTCTTCTTGCGTTCGATCGGGGGCGTGGTGCTGCCGGTCTGCACGCCGGTGGGCGGGATGGTGCCGGTGATGGGGTCGACCGTGGTCATGGGGTTCCTCTCGGATCAGGCGAAGACATCGATGCCGCCGAGCGGCGAGTCGAGGGGGCCGGACGGTGCGCCGTCCGGTGCGGTGGGGACGACGACCGGGTTCGGCCGCGCGCCGGCATTCCGGTCGGCGGGTGCGTCGCCGCGGGCCTGGCCGCCGCCCGCGCTCGCCGCATTGCCGTTCGTCGCGTTGCCGTTCGCGGAGCCGCCGCCGTTCGGTGATGTCTGCGGATTCGACGAGCCCGGGCCGTCGTCCGAGGTCGACAGCATCAGCGAGGCGTGCGGAGCCGCTGCGGCGAGATCCCGCCGCAGGTCGGCGAGCACTGCCCGCAGCGCCTCGCGTCCGAGGTCGTTCGGGGCGTGCAGCTCGATGTGGATGGCCCCGCCGGAGATGTGCGCGCGCACGGTCACCGGGCCGAGGTTCTCCGGCGACACGGTCAGCGTGAGGCTGTGATCGCCGTCTGCGGCCTGGGCGAGGGAGACGACGGGCGCTGTGATCTGGGGGAGCAGTACCGGGCGGGCGACGGCGGCGGCGGCAGGCGTGGCCGGGGCGATCGGGGGCGGTGAGGCGGATGCCGGTGCCGTGACGGCGGCCGTCGAGCCGGTGGCATCCGCGGTCGCGGGTGCCGATGCGGCGGGGGCAGTGGCGACCGGAGTCGAGCCTGCAGGGGACGGCGCGGCGTCGGGTGCCGTGTCGGCGGCAGTGGCTGCCCCGGCCAAGAGTGCCGGGTCGGCGTTCGTCCCCGGTGCCGGTTCCGTCGAGGCCGCCGCGGCGACGGCACCGTGCGGCCCGGCGGCGACGGGCACAAGGCGGAGAGTCACATCGGCGGGAGCATCCGCCGTCGTGCTGGTCGCACCGGATGCGCCGCCGATACCGTCGCTGCCGACAGGAGCCGATGCCGCACCGACGGCGGCGGGCCCGGTCGAGGCGCGCGGCGACGATGCGCCGGTCGCGGCGGGCGGCACGGAGGAGGCGGCCAGGGCTGCCGTCGATGCGGTGGTGCGTGCCGGATCGACCGATGCGGCGACAGCGCCGGACGCCGCGATCGGGGTGGCGTCGGCGGCTTCCGCAGGGGCATCCGCCGCTCCGGTGTCTTCCGCGGCATCCACCGGTGGCGGGGTCCCGTCGAGGTCGGGGGCCGCTCCCGCGGTGCTTCCGTCGACGGGAGCCGCCGTCCCCGACCCGCTCGGGATCGTGAGGGGTGGGAGAGGCGATGCGGCCACCGGAACAACCGGATCAGCGGATTCGGCGGTCGCATCCGTCGTCTCGGTTCCCGTCGAGGAACCCGACGACACTCCCTCGGTGGGGACGCCTTCGGCAGGCGCGTCTTCGGCGAGCTGCGCCCGCGCCGCATCCTGGATCACGTCGGCGAAGACCGAGGCACCCGGGGTGACGCCGCGCGAAGGCGACGCACCGCTCGGCCGCGACGCGCGAGGGTCGAGCATGTCGACGATGCCGAGCGCGGTCACGACTGCCCCTCCGTGTCGGTGCGCGATCCGATCTCGTCGAGCTCCGCCTGTTCGGCGTGCAGCTCGGCCGCCCGCACCCGCACGGCGTGCGCCTGGGCGAGACGGTCGAGTCCGCGCATCGCTCGTCGTGCCTCCGAGTGCTCCGCGCGGGCCTGGTCGACGGTCTGCTCCTGCAGTTCCGCCAGCACCGTCAGGTCGGAGAGCAGCGTCCGGCCGGCCACACGAGCGGCCGCGAGTGCCGCGAGCGAGCGGACGTCCACGGCTTCACTCCCGGCGCCGGAGAGATGCGCGCGCAGGGACCGATCGCGGGCCTCGGTGTGCCGGGCGTCGAGCACCGCGCGGGAGAGCCGCTGCGCCGCCGCGCGCTCCTGGATCTCGCGCACACGCAGCAGGCCCGCCAGGGAGAACGACCGTGTCATGAGACTCCTCCGAAACCGGAGACGAGCTCGTCGAGTCGACGCCACGATTCGTCGATCGCGCTCGTCTCGTCGAGCGACTGGGTGAGGAAGGCGGAGATCGCCCGTTCGTGGGCGATCGCGGCGTCGATGCGGGCGTCGGCACCCGGCTGGTACGCGCCGATGTCGATCAGGTCGTTGGCCCGGCGACGCGCGGCGAGCACCGCACGTAGCGTCGCCGCGTGCGCCCGCTGCCCGGGGGCGGTGATCTTCCCCACCACGCGGGAGACGGAGCCGAGCACGTCGATCGCCGGGTGGTGGCCCGAGAGCGCGAGCGCGCGATCGAGCACGACGTGGCCGTCGAGGATCGAGCGCACGGTGTCGGCGATCGGCTCGTTGTGGTCGTCGCCGTCGACGAGCACCGTGTAGATGCCGGTGATCGAGCCGCGTCGATCGGTGCCGGCCCGTTCGAGCAGGCCGGCGAGGAGCGAGAACGTCGACGGCGGGTAACCGCGGGTCGCCGGGGGCTCTCCCGCGGAGAGGCCGATCTCGCGCTGGGCCATCGCCACGCGGGTCAGCGAGTCCATCATGAGGATGGCGTGCGCGCCCTCGTCACGGAAGGCCTCGGCGATCCGGGTGGCGGTGTACGCGGCCCGGATGCGGGCCATCGCCGGTTGATCGGAGGTCGAGACGACGACCACCGAACGAGCGAGTCCCTCCGGCCCCAGGTCGTCTTCGATGAACTCGCGCACCTCACGGCCGCGCTCGCCGACGAGGGCGATCACCGTCACCTCGGCCTCGGTGCCGCGCGCGATCATCGACAGCAGCGACGACTTGCCCACTCCCGAGCCGGCGAAGAGCCCGACGCGCTGTCCGCGACCCACGCTGACGAGCGTGTCGAGCGCGCGCACCCCGAGCGGAAGAGGGGAGTCGATCCGGTCGCGCCCCATGATCGAGGGCGGAGCGTGGTCGAGGCTCACCGAGATCGCGCCGGTCAACGGGCCTTTGCCGTCGATCGGCCGACCGAGTCCGTCCAGGACCCGCCCGAGCAGCGCGTTTCCGGTCGGCACACGGAGCGGGCCACCGCGACCCCGCACGGGCGCCCCGACGGTGAGCCCGGCGACGGCGCCGAGGGGCATGCACCGCAGACCGCCCTCGCCGATCGCGACGACTTCGGCATCGACCCCGTCGAGCGTCACGACATCGCCGACGGCGCCTTCGAGCCCTCGCACCTGCACGCTCAGGCCGCGCACCTGGGAGACGACGCCGACTCGTTCCGGTCGAACCGCCTCGCGGACGGCGGTCCAGGCCGTCACGACCCGGCCTCGCCCAGTGCGCGGCGGGCGCGCTCGAGGGCGCTGCCGATCCGGGCGTCGATGTGTCCGTGCGCCAGGGTCGCGACGGCATCGCCGCGCTCGAGCGTGTCGTCGGCGACGAGGGCGAACGCGGTCAGGTCCGACTCCGCGGTCTGCAGCGTCTGCAGGTCGTCGGGGTTCAGTCGTACCTCGCGGATATCGGCGGGGTCGGTGACCGCGAGTGCTCTCCGGGCGGCCGCCGCTGCCGAAGAACCGGCATCCGAGAGTTCGGCCGCCAGGATCAGCTCCGCCAGCTCGATCGCGCAGCGCAGCACCTCATCGCCCGCGGCGCCGGTGAGTTCGCGCGCCCGCTCGCCCAGTGACCGGGCTGCGGCCTGCAGCGCCGAGACCGCGGTCTCCACCTCGCGCGCTGCTGCCGCGTCGCGGGCTGCCTGCTCCGCCGCCGCGACCCGTTGTGCCGACTCGGCCTCGGCGAGGCCGGCACGGAAGCCCTCCGCGTGTCCTTCGGCGTAGCCGCGCATCCGGGCGCGCGCATGCTCCGCGCCGTCCCCGCGTCCGTCGAGACGCGGGAACAGCACCGGAGCGAACGCGTCAGTAGACATACTCGTCCTCGTCGGTGCGCTGCACCGTGATATCGCCCGCCGCTTCGAGAGCGCGGATGGTGCGCACGATCTCGGCTCTGGCCTCCTCGACCTGCGAGACGCGCACGGGGCCGAGCGTCCGTGCCTCCTCGTCGAGGTTCTCCCGGTTGCGTTCGGAGACGTTGCGGCGGATGAGGTCGGCGATCCCCTGATTGGCGCCCTTCAGCGCGAGAGCGAGCGAGCGGATGTCCATGCCGCGCAGCACCCGCTGGGTGTCGCGGTCGTCGAGCTTGACGACGTCGGCGAAGGTGAACATGCGCGACCGGATGTCTTCCGCGAGGGCGCTGTCGCGGTCCTCGATGCTCGCGAGCAGCGCCTTCTCGACGGTCGCTCCGGAGCGGGCGATGATCTCGACGAGCGGTTCGACGCCGCCGAGGGTCTCCGGTGCGTCGCGGCTCGCGAAGCTCCCGGTGCGGGTCTTCAACGCGTCGGCCACGATCGCGATCGCCTCCTGCGACGCGGTGCCCATGGTGGCGATCGCGTGGGCGACATCGGTGCGGGTCGGGTCGGGGAGCGCTGCCAGCACGGCCGCCGCCCGGTCGGTGGGCAGGTGCGCGAGCACGAGGGCGACCGTCTGCGGAAGCTCGCCGTCGAGCAGCGTCGCCAACTGCGCCGGGTCTGCGGAGCCGAGGAACTCGAACGACGAGTTCATCGACGTCGAACCCACCCTGCCGAGCACGGCCGCGGCCCGCTCTGCACCGAACGAGGCTTCCAGCAGACCGGCCGCGAGGTCGCGGCCACCGCGCGCGGGCGGCAGGTGTCCCGTCGCGATCCGGTGGAACTGTCCGAGCGCCTGAGCGGTGGTGGCGGCATCCAGGTCCTGCAGCTCGATGATCTCGGCCGCGACGGCCTCGGCCTCCGATTCCGAGAGATGCTTCATCACCTCGATCGCCTGCGCGCGATCGAGGTTCATCAGCACGACGGCCGCCGTCTGCCGGTCGGTCAGCCCGCTCATACGTGCTGCCTGTCGTCGATGAGGGTCCGCAGCAGCTCGGCCGTGCGCTTCGGGTCCTGTCGCGTGAGGGAGTCGATCTCGGCGCGGCGGCGCTCGAGGCTCACCTGCGCGGGCTCGGGGTCGGGCTCCGGCTCGGGATCGGGCGTCGTCTCGAGGAAGGCCAGCGGGGTCGTGGCGGCCTGGTCGATGGCGACGGTGGCCGCACCGGGGCCGAGGGCCGCCGACAGCGGAGCCGGCCGGTCGCCGAACAACTGGTCGAACTCGGTCGCCGAGTTGGCGCGACGCCGCATCCGCACGAGGGCGGCGATGACCGCGAGCAGCAGGGGCAGTGCGATCGCTGCGGCGATGATCGCGGTGTTCAGCAGGACCGACTGACGTTCCGCGGCCTCGGCGTCCTTGGCGGCCTGGAGGGCGGCCTGCGCGGCTTCGGCATCCGTCTGGCTGAACGACACGAGTTCGACCGCGATGGAGTCGCCGCGTGCGGTGTCGATCCCCGCGGCGGTCTCGACCAGTTCGGTCAGCTGCGCGGTGCTCAGGTCGCCACCGGCACCCGCGTCGACCGCGACCGAGACCGACTGGCGCAGCACGTTGCCGGCGGGGGTCGAGGTGCTCTGGGTGCTCTTGTTGACGGCGTTGGTCTTCGACGTCTCCGTGGATTCGGAGGTGCCGTCCGCGCCCTCAGACGGCACCGCGATGTTGTCGGGTCCGAGCACGCCGGCGTTCGAGCTCGAGCCGTTCTGCGTGTCCGTTCGAGACTGCTCGGTCAGCGGAGGCGCGCCCTCCGCCGGGGTGTAGGTCTCTTCGACGCGCTCGTTGACCGAGCGGTCGATCTCGGCGACCACCGTCACGGTCGCATTGCCGGGGCCGACGACGGTGTCGAGCATCTGCTGCACGCTCGCGGTCACCCGTGCCTCGTAGTCGCCGGCCTGCTGGTCGACGCCGCCGATCGCCCCGACGCCGGCGGCCGAGAGGGTCTGGCCACTCTGGTCCACGACGGCGACGTTCTCGGGCTTCATGCCGCTGACGGCGGCGGAGGTCAGGTGCACGATCGCCTCGACCTGCTTCGAGGTGAGCGACGCACTGCCCGATGTCTCCACGAACACCGATGCGGTGGCGTCGACGGTCTCCGAGACGAAGACGCTCTCCTCCGGGATGGCGAGCTGCACAGAGGCCGCCGTCACGCCCTCGATCGACGAGATGGTCGCGGCGAGCTCACCCTCGATGGCGCGCTTGTAGGTCACGGACTGCTGGAACTCCGAAGTGGTCACGCCCATGTCGTCGAGCAGCGAGTATCCGCCGGAGCTCGCACCGGGGAGACCTGCGGAGGCGGCGGCGAGCCGCTGGTCGTAGACGTCCTTCTCCGGCACGAGCACGGTGGCTCCGCCGTCGGCGAGTTCGTAGGGGACGGACGACGAACGCAGCTGCTCGACGACGGCGTTCGCATCGGAGGCGCTCATCCCCGAGAACAGCGGGGTGTAGGTCGGGCGGGTCAGCCAGCTGGAGAGCGCGACGATCCCGAGCGCGAGCACGGCGACGCCGATGATCGCGATGGTGCGCTGCGCGAGCGTGAAGCCCGCGATCACGCGTCCGATCCGCTGGAAGACGTTGGTGACGGCCTGCGGCATCAGGCTTGCATCCGCATGATCTCGTTGAACGCGTCGACGCCCTTGTTGCGCACGGCGGCGACGAGTTCCAGGGTGACCGATGCGCGCGAGGAGGCGATCATGGCCGAGTGGATGTCGTCGAGGTCACCCGTGACGGCGGCGACCTTGAGCGCGTCGGACTCTGACTGCAGGGAGCGCAGCTCGTCGATCGCACCGGTGACGCTGTTCGCGAAGGCGGTGTCGTCCGCTGCTTTCGTCGGAGCGGTGGGCGGGGCGAGGGTGAACGCCGAGGAGATGCCCTCGACGCCGGAGAGGGGATCCATCAGCTGCGTCCGATCTGGAGGGCGGATTCGTAGGCGTTGCGGGCACGGTCCACGATCGCGGCGCTGGCCTGGTAGCCGCGCTGCGCGAGGATGAGCTGGCTCATCTGGTCGCCGAGGTCGATGTCGGGGTAACGGACGTAGCCGTCGGCGTCGGCGAGCGGGTGGTCGGGCTGGTGCACGAGCCGCCCCTCGGCGCTGCCCTGCACGGAGCCGGCGACGTAGACACCGGGCGACTGGTCGCTGGTCTGGGCGGTGATGTACCGCGCACGGAAGGCGGCGCCGTCGGTCGCCGTCACGGTGTTGATGTTCGCGATGTTGTCGCTGATGGCGTCGAGCCACTTGCGGTGCACGGTCAGGCCGGTGCTCGCGATGCCGATCGCGTCGAAGGTCATGAGGTCCTCATCGCCGCGCGCATCGACGCGAACGAGCCGTTCACGGCCTGCGTGGCGAACTGGTAGCGCAGCATCGTGTCGACGCTGGACAGGGTCTCGGTGTCGAGGTTGACGTTGTTGCCGTTCAGGCGCGTCGGCTCGAGCGAGGTGCCGACCGTCGAGCCGACCCGTCCGTCACCCGCCTGCACCGAGTCCGCGAGCGCCTCTTCGAAGCGCACCCGCTTGGCGTGATAGTCGGGGGTGTTGATGTTGGCGATGTTGTCGGCGATCGCCCGCTGGCGCAGCGCGAGGCCGTCGAGCGCGCTCGTCAGCGCGTTGATGGTCACAGAATCGAACACGACCGCTCCCCGTGTGTGGTGGTGTGGCCGATCCATGGCCGAGACTTGCGAGCCATCCGTGCTCTCCCTGTTCTATCGGCAGGGTCGCGCACGACGTTAGGGAGCGGTCTCAGCCGTCGACGTCGAGGAATGCGGGCGCATCGGGACGCCGCGTTCCGGGGATCCGGTCCACGGCGCCGAGGTGCTGTCGGAGGTCGTCGAGATCGGTGCGGGCGCGCTCCATCGCGAGGCGCTGACGCTCGACCACCCGGCGGGCGCGATCGGCGAGATGCACGGGCAGGGGAGTGGAGGGCGGCGTCCACGGTTCGATGACGGCCGTGTCGGCGGTTCCGGGGGTGGCCGCGAGGATCCGGTCGGCGTCGAGCTCGAGTCGATCCAGGAGCGCGGTCCACTCGTCGGGGTTCCCCCGGTCGGACTCGTCGCCGGGGCTCAAGAGCGCGTCTCCGCGACGGTCCTGGCGGCTTCGTGCCACGCATCCCGCAGCGGGGCGACGATCCCGTGGCACGCCCGGGTGCGCTCGGGATCGCGGCCGATGTTGGCGCCGATCAGGGTCTGCGACAGGAAGACGTACACCGAGCGGAGGCCCGCGCTGCCGTTCCAGTCGTCGGTCAACGACGAGGTCAGCTCCGACACGATGGCCTGCGCGTGCTGCAGCTGGGCGTTCGCCTCGGTCCAGTCCTCGGCCCGCTGGGCGGCCTCGCCGCGCTCGATGTCGAGCAGCAGCCGGTCGTACAGCAGCGTCACGAGACGCTCGGGCGGTGCCGACAACACGGCATCGTCACGGTAGCGCTGCTGCGCACGCAGGGCGGCGTTCATGCTCACTTCCCCGAGCTCGAGGTCGGCAGGGCGGCGATCTGCGACGACAGGTAGGTGGACTGCGACTGCAGCTGCGAGAGCATGACCTCGAGGCGGGCGTAGGTGCGCTCGAGGTTGGCCTTGCGTTGGGCGAGGCGCACGTCCCAGCGCTCCATCTGCTCGCCGAGGCTCTTGACCTCGCTCTCCTGGCCGGTGATTCGGGAGGTGAGCAGGCCGTCGTACTTGTCGGAGTACACCTTCGCCGTGTCCTGCACGCGCGAGGCGACGTCGGAGAACAGTCCGGCGACCGCATCCGGGTCTTTCGCGAGGGCTTCGGCAAACTTCTCCTCGTCGAAGCTGAGCACGCCGTACATGTCGGTCTCGATGCCGATCGACGAGGGGGAGACGCCGTCGACCGGATGCTGGATGGCGTCGGCAATCGCCGTCCGCAGCGAGCGGACCGTGCTGTCGCCCGTGAAGACGCCCAGGGTGGTCTTGTCGCCCGGGTTCGCGGCGACGGTGGCCTTCGACCCGTTGTCGATACGCGTCAGGATGTCTTTGACCGCGGCGATGAACTCCGCGGAGGCCTTGGTGCGGGCCTCGGTGTCGACCGTCACGCCGATCGTGACGGGGTCGGCGGATGCTGCGGACACCGTCACGTCGACACCGTCGAACAGATCGGTGAAGGTGTTGCTCGACGAGGTCAGCACCTGTTCGGCGCTGGTGCCCGCCCACAGCCGCAACTGTGCGTCGGCGCCCACCGCGATCACGGCGGCCCCCGCTTCGGTGGCGATGTCGGATGCGGTGCCGGCCTCGACCGCGGCGACGTCTCCGCGATAGGCGCGGAACTGGCCGCCCTCGCCCGAGTCTGCGGCGCGCAGCTGCAGGCGGTGCAGGGGGTTGCCGTCGGCGTCGCGGCCCGCGGGCACTGCTGACGCGACGACTCCGAAGCCCGCTTCGTTGATGGCCTGGGCGACTTCCTGCATCGAGGCACCGTCGGCTTCGATCTGCAGACGCTCGCCCTGGGCGTTCTCGAGGGTGATCACCGGCGGGTCGACGGGCCATCCGTTCGACGCGGCCGAGACGATGGTGTGGTTCTTGGCGACCTTGTCGACGACGATCTCCGCCGCGACCGGGGCGGCGCCGGTGCGGGTCGCGACCGTGACCGTGTTCGACGACGACGATGTCGTGAACCGTGCCAGCCCGTCGCGCGACGCGGCCTTCCCGGCGGCGGTCGCGAGGTTCTGGATCGCGGTGTTCAGCGTCTGCAGCTGGGTGACGATGCCGTTCTTGTCATCCATCTTCGCCTTGAGTAGCGAGCGCGGGATGGCCTGCACGTCCATCAGGGCCTTGATGACCTCTGTGGTCTTCAGGCCGGAGACGAGGCCGTCGAGCGAGAGAGACATGTTCGCCTTTGCAGGTCGGGAGCGGACGGGGTCCGGGCGGCGATCGCAGCCGTCGCCCGGACCCTATGGCGTGGTTCAGCGCAGGAGCTGGAGAACGCCCTGGTTGGACTGGTTCGCCTGGGCCAGCATGGCCGTGCCCGCCTGCGACAGGATGTTCGCCGAGGTGAACTTGACCATCTCGGACGCCATGTCGGTGTCGCGGATACGGCTCTCGGCGGCGGCGAGGTTCTCTGCCGACACGTTGAGGCTGTTGATGGTCGACTCGAAGCGGTTCTGCAGCGCACCGTAGCCGGCACGTGCGGTCGAGACCGCCTGAATCTGGGTGTCGATGCCCGCGAGCGCCGCACCGTAGGTCGCTGCGTCCGTCATCGTGGCCGCGAGCGTCTTGATGTCGGCACCGAGGGTGTCGAAGTCGGTCAGGGCGACCGAGATCTGGTCCTCGGCGGCGACCGCACCCGCACCGACCTGGAACGTCAGCGTCGTGCCGCCCGAGAGCAGCTTGATGCCGTTGAAGTTCGTGCTGTCGGCGACACGGGTGAGCTCGTCACCCAGGGTGTTGATCTCCTTCTGGATCGCCTCACGCGACTTCGCGTTGTTCGAGTCGTTCGCACCCTGAGCGGTCAGGTCGCGAACGCGCTGCAGGATCGAGTGGACCTCGGTCAGGGCGCCTTCCGCGGTCTGGATGACCGAGATGCCGTCCTGAGCGTTGCGAGCCGCGACGTTCAGGCCGTTGACCTGCGAGCGCAGGCCCTCGGAGATCGCGAGGCCGGCGGCGTCGTCCGCTGCCCGGTTGATCCGCAGACCGCTCGACAGCTTCTCGAGCGACTTCGACACGTCGTTCTGGGTGTTGGACAGGTTGCGGTAGGCGTTGAGCGCCGACACGTTGGTGTTGATCTGCATACCCATAAGGGTTCTCCTCCGTGAATTTCATTGTGCGAGAGACCATCCGTGGTCTCCCGCACACACCTATCGGCGGAGGCGGCGCGCGCGTTAGCCGGGCGCGTGGCGCCGCTAGGCGATGACCCCCAGTGCAACTCGGAGATCCTCCTTGGCGCGGGCGTATCGGGATCGCGCCGTCGCCGCGGGAATGCCGACGATGTCGGCCGCCTGGCCGAGCGTGAACCCGTCCCAGTGGACGAGCTGGACGATCTCCGCGAGCTCCGGCTTCAGACGCTCCAGGGCGTCGCGGACCTCACCGCCCTCGTCCGCCGGAGGTGCCGCCGCCACGGGCATGTGGGCGCGCACCTTATCGACCAGGGCCAAGCGACGGCGCTGGCCCCGCGTGTGGTTCAACAGCGTGCCGCGGGCCAGCCCGAACAGCCACATCCGCGCCTCGGTCGCGTCGTCGGGCAGATCCTCGACGCGCCGCCACGCGATCAGCAGTGTCTCTCCGAACAGATCGGGCGCATCGTCCGACCCGACGCGCCGGTGCAGGAACCGAAGGAGGTCCCCGTTCGATTCGCGCAGGACCGTGGTCAGCAGCCGTTTCTTGCGATTGATCGAGGTCACGGGGTCACTGCCTCGCACTGCAGCTGCTCATCGCCGCCATAGCCCCACACGACGCCGGCCTCCTCAGCCCGCTGGGTCACGGCTTCGCGCATCGCGACGTTATGAGCGGTCGCGTACACATCGTCCTCAGACGGCTCCGCAGCGGGCCCGGCGTCCTCTCGCTGACCGTCGTCGTTCAAGACCGGGATGATCGCGTGGGGATCGGACCGGATCCGATCCGCCCACCGCTCGACGGCGGTGCTCTCGACGGCGAGATGTCCGACGTCGGTGACGAACGCGTTCCAGTCGCCCACGTCCTCCGTCTGTTCGACGACGACCCGCAGCTCGCATTCGCGGCCGCTCGGCAGCGTGAAGACGTAGGCCGCATCGGGCTCCTGCGCCCAGGGCAACCACTCGAAGCCTCCCGCGGCAATGGCAGCACCGGCGCCACCGGTCAACAGGACGGCCAGCCCGAAGCCCGCGACGAGGCGCGGTGTTCGTCGGGCGGCGCGCGGCTGCGCAGCCGACGTCTGCGCGCGAGCCGTGTGCGCAGCCTCGTCCATCGTGCGGCGGAGGTCGTCGTCGATGCGCAACGGCGCGGGTGCCGAGCGCTCGAGAAGCAGGTCCAGAGGGTCTGGGGTATCCATGTCACTCCCATCGTGAAGGGTCGTTACATGAGATATGTCCGGCAGCACCGCCGGTGATGACGACTACCCGGATTTTCTCCGATCGCGAGAGCGACCTTCGGAGGTGTCGGGCTAGGCGGGGGCCGATTCGCGGAAGACGCCGGCGATCCGCACGCTGGCCGCATCGGCGATCCGCGTGAAGTAGGCGTCCCGTGCTCCGGCCGACACCCGGGTCGTCGTGGTGGGGGCGGCGCCTTCGGCGAAGTACCGGTCCAGGGCGTCGCGCAGCAGGCGGATGGCCTCCGACCTCTGCTGCGACACGGCGGAATGGGTCACGCCGAGCTCTTCGGCGATCTCCTTGACGGGGCGTTCTTCGAAGTAGACGCCCTGCACGATCCGGCGCATGCGCTCCGGCAGCGCGGCGACGGCCTGCTCGAGCACCTCGCGGCGCTCACCGACGAGCGCCGATTCCTCGGGCAGAAGGATGTCGGCGGTCACATCGCGGGCGGCGGGGTCTTCCAGCGTGGTGACGGTGCGGGCGGCATCGCCGAGGGCTTCGAGGACGACATCCTTCGCGACGCCCATTGCGGTGGCGACCTCGGCCGCCGTCGCCGTCCGGCCGAGTCCTGCGGTGAGCGTCTCGCGCACGGCGACCGTCTCTTTGATGCGTTTGCGGATGCCGCGGGAGGCCCAGTCCATGGAACGCATCTCATCGGCGAACGCGCCGAGGATGCGGCGGCGCGCGTAGGCGCCGAAGGGGACGCCCAGCGACGGGTCGAAGGCATCGGCGGCGGTCACGAGCGCGAGCGCTCCGACGGCCGCGAGCTCGTCACGGGGGATATGGGTTGCTCGGTTGTGCGTTTCAGAGGCGAGGTAGCCGACCAGGGGGAGGTTGCTCTCGATAAGGAGATTGCGCTCAGCGCGCGACGACATGGGGGATGATCCACCTCTCTGGATTCACTCCGGAAGCTCCAAGGAGACGAGTAGATGCACCTATCACACTTTTTGTGATCTGTACATGGGGAGAACTACCCACCGCCGTTCCACATAGTAACCTTAGGGGCGCGGCAGCCGATAGTGACCTTTGGCCGCGTTAACAGGCGTGGCGATCACTGGGGAAAAGGGGATCATGGGAGCCAACGAACTATCGATACAGCTGTGGCGCGAGCGTGAACTGCTCGAGATGCTGCTCTTCAAACTAGACGAACAGCAGCTGCTGCTCGCGGCCGGACGATCCCAGTGGATCCAGTTCGCCGCGCGTGAGATCGATCAGGTCCTCGATCGCCTGCGCGGCGCGGGACTCGCGCGCACCGTCGAGGTCGCCGCGGTCGCCGAGGAATGGGGGGCTCCGGAGGGTGCGACGATCCGGGAACTCGTCGCACACGCGCCGGAGGGCGCGTGGCAAGAGGTCTTCGCCGACCACATGCGCGCGCTGACGAAGCTCGCCGCCGAGGTCGAGCAGCTGCGCGACGCGAACACGGAGCAGCTCAGCGGCGTGCTCCGTGCCACTCAGGAAACGCTCGCCGCGCTGGGGCACGAGACGGGCGAATACACGACGAACGGTGACCGCGCACGCGACGACGCAGCGCGCATCATCGACACCGAGATGTGACCGGAAGGGGATCATGTCGACCTTCAGCGGATTGAACACCGCGGCCAGCGGACTCGCGGCCGCCCGACGCGGCATGGACGTGGTCGGGCAGAACATCGCCAACCAGAAGACCGAGGGGTACACGCGACAGCGGGTCCAGACCTCGGCCATCGCCGCGATCGCCCAGACCGGCCGATTCAGCGTCGGCGCCCTGCCGGGACACGGCGTCTCGATCGACGGCGTCGCCCGTCTCGGCGATGCCCTGCTCGACGCCCGCGTCCGCGATTCGCTCGCCGCATCGGGCTTCTGGTCCACGCGCGCCGTCGCCGCGACCACGATCGAGGCCTCGCTCGCCGAGCCCACCGAGAACGGACTGGCGGCTCGGCTGTCGAAGTTCTGGTCCGGGTGGCAAGATCTCGCCAACACACCGGACTCCGGTGCAGCGGCATCCACCATCCTCGAATCCGCCAAGGAGCTCGCCTCCCACATCGCCGGCGGTTACCGCACCGTGGCCACCCAGTGGAGCGACGCGCGCGCGACGGCCGAGCGCACGGTGACGCAGGTGAACGCGGCTGCGGACCAGATCGCGGTGCTCAACGGCGAGATCCGCGACGCTCTCGCCTCCGGGCGCTCGGCGAACGAGCTCATGGACCAGCGGAGCGTGCTCGCACAGAACATCGCCCGCATGTCCGGGGCGGCGGCCACGATCGAGAGCGACGGGTCGATGACCCTCCGCGTCGGCGGCAACGCTCTGGTCTCGGGTTCCGATGCGCGCCACCTCGTCCTCAACGGCCCGGCCACGATCGACGCGGGGCAGCGCTTCACCGTCTCGTGGGCATCCGCCCCCGATCTCCCGGCCTCGATCGACGGCGGTGAGCTCGGTGGCTCGCTCGCCGTGCTCGCGCCGGCAGCCGACGGCGGGATGCTCGCTCAGCTCGCCTCGACCTACGACGCGGTGGCGACGGCCCTCGCCGGGGCACTGAACGCGCAGCACCGTGCAGGCGTCACCTCGTCCGGGCAGCCGGGTGGAGACTTCTTCACCCTTCCGACCACCGGGTCGGCCGCGCTCGGACTGCGGGTCGCCGTGACGACCCCGTCCGAGCTGGCGCTCGCCGCACCGGGTGCCGGTGCGCTGGATGCGACCAACGCCGACCTGATCTCGCAGATCGGGCGCGGCGCCACCTCGCCCGACGCGCTCTGGTCCGATCACGTCACGCGCTTCGGCGTGGCGACGGCAGCCGACGTGCAGCGGGCGAAGGTCTCCGATTCGGCGGCTGTCGCCGCGGTCGGGGCGCAGCAGTCCGTCGCCGCCGTCGACGGCGACGAGGAGACGATCAGCCTGCTCACCTACCAGACCGCCTACCAGGCCGCAGCCCGCGTGATGACGGCGGTGGACGAGGCGCTCGACGTCCTCATCAACCGCACCGGCCTCGTCGGACGCTGATAAAGGAGCATCGTGATCTCTCGAGTGACATCGTCATCCATGACGCAGACGGCGATGCGCCAGCTGCAGTCCAACCTCACCGAGCTGGCGCGTCTGCAGGAGCAGGCGACGTCGCAGCGGGCTTTCGCCACTCCGTCCGAAGACCCGGCGGCCGCGGCCGCCGCCCTCGCCCTGCATGCGGAGCAGCGCCGCAACGACCAGTACGCGCGCAACATCGACGACGGGCTCGCCTGGGTCACGGCGGCGGATGTCGCGATCACCGCGAGCACGTCGCTGCTGGGCCGGGTCCGCGACCTCACCGCCCAGGGGGCGAACGACGGTGCGCTGGATGCCACCGCCAAAGAGGCGCTCGCCGTCGAGCTCGAGGGCATCCGCAAGGAGCTCCTGTCCCAGGCGAACACCCGACTTCTCGGTCGCTCGGTGTTCGCCGGCACCTCGGACACGGCGGCGTTCGCCGCGGACTACTCGTACAGCGGCGTGGCGGGCTCCGAAGTCAGCCGTCGCGTCTCGGATGCGGCATCGGTCCGCGTCGACACCGATGGCGCCGCGGTCTTCGGTACCGGCGATGACTCGGTGTTCGCCCTGGTCGACAAGATCGTCGCCGACCTCCGTTCCGGAACGAACGTCGGTCCTCGTCTCGCGGAGATCGACGATCGACGCACCGCCATGCTCGGAGTGCAGGGTTCCGTCGGAACCCGCCAGTCTCAGATCGAACGCGCCAAGGAGGCGGCAGTGCAGAATTCCGTGTCCCTCGAGTCCCGCCGCACAGCGGTCGAGGACGTCGATTCGATCGAGGTGCTCGTGCGTCTGCAGGCGCAGGAACTCGTGTACCGCTCCGCGCTCGCGGTGAACGCGCGCGTTCTCCAGCCCTCGCTGATGGACTTCCTGCGATGACCGCGGCACTCAGCTTCCTGACGCCCCCTCCCGGACTCGCGCCGCACGTCGAGTTCGCTCTCGCACCGGTCGACGGTGCCGACGGCCTGTTCTCGATGCGAGCCGTGGACGACGCGGATCTGCGCCTGTACCTCGTCGACCCCCGGACCGTGCTCGGCGAGTATGCGCCGATCCTCAGCGACGAGCAGGCCGAGAGCCTCGCGCTCGCCTCGGCCGACGACGCACTGGTCCTGGTTGTCGCCCACCCCTCCACCGAAGGCGTGAGCGTGAACCTGATGGCGCCGGTGATCGTCAATCGCACCACGGGAGCCGCGTCGCAGGTGATCCTCGAGGATCAGGACTACCCGCTCCGCGCGCCGCTGGGTTGAGGCGCGGGCCGCGGGCCGCGGGCACTCCGGGCCGCTCTCACAGCGCGACCACGGCTACCCTGGAGACGTGATCCTTGCCGTCGACACCTCCCTGGGCACCGCTGTCGCCCTCATCGATGCCGACGGGGCGCGACGCGCCGAGGCCGCCGCCATCGACCCGCTGGGCCACGCCGAGGTGATCGGCGACCTGCTCGTCGAGGCGCTCAGCGATGCGGGTGATGGCGAGGTGACGCATGTCGTCGCCGGCATGGGCCCGGGGCCCTTCACCGGGCTCCGCATCGGCATCGCCGCGGCACGCGCCTTCGCCCTCGGACGCGGCATCCCGGTCGTCCCGGTCCCCAGCCATCTCGCCGCCGCGCTCACCGCACTCGAGACCGAGTCGCAGCCGTTCGCGATCGTCACCGACGCCCGCCGCCGTGAGGTCGCGATCACCGTCTTCGACGGGGTAGATGCCGACGGGATCCCGCGCGTCATCGCCGACACCGTCCTCGTGCGGGCGGCCGACGCCGACGCGCACCTCGACGGCATCCGCCGCATCGACGTCGCCACGCTGTCGGCACCGGACCTGGCGCGCGTCGGAGCACGCGCCCTGGCCGCCGGTCGCACGCTCACGGGCGACGAGCCGCTGTACATGCGCCACCCCGACGTGACGGTGCCCGGCGCGCCGAAGAAAGTCGGCTCATGACCCTCCGCGACGCCACCGTGGACGACCTCGACGCGATCATGGCGATCGAGGAGCGCTCCTTCCCGACCGACGCGTGGAGCCGCGAGACCATGGCCGCCGAGCTCGGGAGCATCCACGGCCGCTACCTGGTCGACGAGCACGACGACCAGGTCATCGGCTACGGCGGCGTGCGTGCCCTGCGTGGCAGTGCCGACGCCGACATCCAGACCATCGCGCTCCTCGCCGAGCACCGCGGACAGGGCCGAGGCCGCGCGCTCCTGCACGGGCTGCTCGCCGCGGCGGCCGAGCGCGGCGCCCGTGAGGTGTTCCTCGAGGTCAGGGCCGACAACCCCGCCGCAGAGGGCTTGTACCTCGCGGAGGGCTTCGAGGAGATCGGGCGCCGCCCCCGCTACTATCAGCCGGACGACGTGGACGCGATCGTGATGCGTCTGGAACTGCGCCGCCACCCGGCATCGCACGGCACGACCGAGGAGGCGAAGGCATGAGCGAACCTCTGGTCCTCGGCATCGAGACGAGCTGCGACGAGACGGGCATCGGCATCGTCCGCGGGCGCACCCTGCTCTCGAACACCATCGCGTCGAGCATGGACGAGCACGCTCGATTCGGCGGCGTCGTGCCCGAGGTCGCCGCGCGGGCGCACCTCGAGGCGATGCAGCCCGCGATCGATGCGGCGCTCGCCGAAGCGGGCGTGCGTCTCGACGACCTCGACGCGGTCGCCGTCACGAGCGGCCCCGGTCTCGCGGGTGCCTTGATGGTCGGAGTGGGAGCGGCGAAGGGCCTGGCCGTCGCGATCGACAAGCCGCTGTATGCCGTCAACCACCTCGTCGGACACATCGCCGCCGACATCCTGACCGCCGATTCCGCGCCGCTCGAGTACCCGACCATCGCGCTGCTGGTCTCCGGTGGCCACACCTCGCTGCTGCACGTCCGCGACCTCACCACCGACGTCGAGCTGCTCGGCGAGACGATGGACGACGCCGCCGGCGAAGCCTTCGACAAGGTCGCCCGCCTCCTGTCCCTGCCGTACCCCGGCGGCCCGGAGATCGACCGGGCGGCGGCCGACGGCGACCCGAACGCCATCCGGTTCCCGCGCGGTCTCTCCCGCGCCTCGGATCTGGCGAAGCATCGGTACGACTTCTCGTTCTCGGGGCTGAAGACCGCGGTGGCCCGGTGGGTCGAGCGCTGCGAGGCCGACGGGGTCGAGGTACCCGTGGCCGACGTCGCCGCGAGCTTCCGCGAGGCGGTCGTCGACGTGCTGGTGACCAAGGCGCTCGCGGCCTGCGCCGACCTCGGGGTGCCGCGCCTGCTGCTGGGCGGCGGCGTGATCGCGAACCGTCGGCTGCGCGAGGTCGCGCTCCGGCGTGCCGATGAGGCCGGCGTCACGGTGCGGATCCCCCCGCTGTCGCTGTGCACCGACAACGGTGCGATGATCGCCGCGCTGGCCGCCGAGCTGATCTCCTCGGGCCGGCGCCCGTCGACTCTGGCGTTCGGGGCGGACTCCACCCTTCCGGTCACCGAAATCCAGATCGACGAGGCGGTGCCCGCATGAGCGACGTCTCCGGCTCGCGCGATGCGAAGACTCCCGCCACGCCGCCGGCGCGCGTCGAACGCGCCAGCGACGAGGTCGAGCAGCATCCCGGGGCAGCGCCTCGGCTTCCCGGTGCCCGTCGCGAGGGGTACACGAAACTCCCCACCGGCCCCGTCGGCATCGAACCGGTGGTGGTGAGCGGACCCGACATCGACGCCCCGGGCGAGGCGGAGTGGGAGCCGACGACGGGCGCCATTCCCGTCGACGACACCCGGCTCGCGCCCTGGGCCCTGCTCGCCGCGATCGTGGCCCTCGGAGCGTCGTTCTTCGTCGGTTGGGGGATCCCCGTTGCGGTGGTCGCGGTCATCGCCGCGATCATGTCACTGCGGCGTCCGCTCGAGAGCCGTGCGATCGCGCTCTGGGCGCTCGTGCTCGGCCTCTGCGCCACGGTGTACAGCCTGGGCTGGTTGGTCTGGGCGGGCATGCAGTTCGAGAAGCTCGGCTGACCGGATGCTCGAGCCGGAGGAGTCGGAGGAGCTGCGTTCCCTGCAGGCGCGGGCGTACGGTCGTGATTCCGCGCTCACGGAGGCCGAAGCCGAACGTCTTCGGGAGCTGGAGGAGCGCCGCGTCGCACCGGCCGCCGAGAGCGGATCCGCGGAGCGCGTCGTCGCCGGACCACCCGTCGAGGATTCGGAGTCTGCGGCGAAGTCAGCGGGAGCCGACGATGCCGCCGATGAAATCGATGCTGCCCCTGCCGGAGTGCCGGCGGGCGAACCCTCGGCAGACGTCGAGGACGGAGCATCGTCCGCATCGTCGTCCTGGCGCTCTGCGCTCTCCACACTGCGTCCTCGCTGGCGCCCGGTCGCCCTGGCGGCGGTCGTGGTGCTCGCGATCGGAGTGGGGATCGGCTGGCTCGCGTTCGGTCGATCCGGCGCCGCAGCGGTGGAGTTGACCGCCGATCAGCAGGGATGGCAGAACGATCTCGTCGCGACCGGTGTGTACGATCCCGGATCGATCCGCGCGCTCGGCGTCGAGGAGGATGTGGTCATCTGGACGGCGACGAAGGGCGGCCAGGAGCGCACCTGCCTGATCCTGGGCACGGGTGAGGCGACGGTTCCGACCTGCGAACGCACCGAGATGATCGCCGCGACCGGCATGTACGGCTCGATCTCGGTCAAGGGCAAAGGGGACCTGCAGCGCGAGGTCAGCGCGCAGATGCTCTTCACCGCGTCGGGCGAACCCGCAGTCGCGGTGAGCGCCTACGACTACAACACGAGCGAGAGCGGCATCACCTACGCGAACGAGGCGGAATCGGAGACGGCGGCCCGGCTGTCGGAGAACGGCTTCGAGGCCGGCTCGCTCTGGGTGGTC
Organism: Microbacterium sp. ISL-59; assembly: GCF_018613945.1. Taxonomy (NCBI): domain Bacteria; kingdom Bacillati; phylum Actinomycetota; class Actinomycetes; order Micrococcales; family Microbacteriaceae; genus Microbacterium; species Microbacterium sp. ISL-59. The sequence continues at coordinate 175,825 of NZ_JAGGPG010000002.1, read as the reverse complement.
GGCTACGACCGCGACGTGCCGGTCTGGACCGCCGTGCAGACCGAGTCGCAGAACCAGTGCCTCATCTACGACGGGTCGACGGATGAAGCCCCGATGGCCTGCGCCGACCCGGAGACCATGCAGGAGCAGGCCTCGGGCCTCGTGCTCAACGTCGTGGACGCCGAGACCGGAGCAGTGACGTCCCTCGAGATGATGTCGAACCGGGGGCCCGGGTATCTGACCATCACCCGGGAGGGAGATGCCTCGGGTGCCGTCGGGGACTGAGGCCGAAGAGCTTCGGGTCCTGCAGCGAAAGGCCTATGGCCGGAGTGGACTGCTGACCGAGGCGGAATCGCAGCGTCTGCGCGCGCTCGAGGATTCGCATCGCTCGAGCTCTGCCGTCGTTCCACCCGAGCGGATCGAGCCCGGCGGAGAATCCGGCAGCGCTGGCGGGCCGACGAGACAGGATCAGGCGGAACGGGTGATCGGGCTCGTCGATGAAGCGCTCCCGGTGTCCGATGCCGCCGACGTTGCCGCCGGGAGAGACCCACAGGACGCTCCGGACTCGCAGGCATCGCCGACGTCGACGCCGATGCCGACGACGGCTCGAGGTGTGACGCGCCGTCGGGCGATGGTGACGTCGATCGCCACGGCCGCCGTCCTGCTCGCGATCGGGGTCGGCGTCGGCTGGGGACTGTTCGCACCGCGGGCCGCGAGCATCCCGTTGACGCAGGAGCAGCAGCAGCGCCGGGGAGAGCTGGCCACGGAGGCGTTCGATCCCGGGTCCATCCGCGCGGTGGCGCAGGACGAGGATGCACTGGTCTGGTACGCGACGAAAGACGAAGGATCGGACGCCTGCCTGATCCTCGACGTCGGCGTGCAGTCGCAGACCAACTGTCTCGCCGCGGAAGAGACGGAGCGTGGCTTGTCCACATCGCTGACGCTCCCGGGAGACACGGGTTCCGACACGATCCACGCCACGATGCTCCTCTCGACGGCGGGGGAGCCGCTGGTCGCGATCCAACGATGGGGCGGGATCGATTCGCTCGTGGCCCAGTTCCCCGAAGAAGTGCGCGACCGAGCGGAATCGCTCACCACGGAGGGGTTCGAGCTCGGCCTCTCGATGGTGGGTACCTTCCGAAACGCGCCGGTGTGGCTGGGGGATCGGCTGTCGGATGCCGGAGCGACGGAGCGATGCCTGATCGTGGATGCCGCCGGTCCCGTGGTGTGCAAGCCCTCAGAGACCGCATTCGCGGAGGGCCTCACCGTGAAACTCGAGACCGTCGATCCCTCGGGCGCGCGGGTCTCGACCGCCGCGCTCGACCTGCAGTTCACGGGCCAGCTGACGCCGTACCTGTCCGTCTCCGTCGAGTCCGCGGTGCCCGGCGTCGAGAACGACCCCGTCGTGATCCAGGTCTCGCCGGGTGAGCAGATCGAGGTCGAGGACCCGAGCGACGGCGGCTGACCCCGGCGGGGCTCGGCGACGGTCAGCTGGCGGCAGGAACCCGATCGGCGAGGATCGCCCGCCGCTGATCGCCGATGCGCGCGAGGATCAGCGTGGCCTCCTGATCGCCGCGCAGCACGAGCTTCTTCCGGAACGCCGCGGGGTCGATGTCGACTCCGCGCTTCTTGATCTCGATGCGACCGATGCCGTGCGCCTGGAGAGCGGCGCTGATCGCCTTGGGGTTGGCGGGCAGGGTCTCGCGCACGCGGAACGACTGCACGAACGGGCTCGTCAGCGCGGCATCCGACGTGAGGTAGGCGATGTGTTCGTCGAGCATCCCGGCGTCGAGGCTCCGGGCGACATCGCCGATCAGACGGGCGCGGATCACGGCGCCGTCGGGCTCGTGCAGGAAGGCGCCGAGTTCGCGCACGGGCTCGTCGGCGACGTCGGCCGGCGCAGTCATCTCGTGTGACCGGTCATCGCGGATCACGAGCGCCGAGCGTCGCACGCCTTCTCTGGCGAGGGCGGCGCTCCACACGACCAGCTCGACGACGCTGCCGTCGGCGCTCACCCACTGCGCCTCGGCGTCGGCGGGAAGAGCGTCGCGGTCGTGGGCGGGGCCGAGCTTGATGCCCGTCGGCACGCGCGCGGCGACGTCGAACGCCCAGTCCAGCGAGGGGGAGTAGTCGTCGGCAGAGACACGACGGGTCTCGCTGTGCCCGGAGGTGCGCCGCGCCGGGTCCATCCAGATCGCGCGCGCGGCCGACGCCTCCGCGCCCTCGAAGGCGTCTTCCGCCGTGCCGTGCCGCACCACCGCACCCTCACCGAACGGGGCGAGGTTGTAGGCCGCGATGGCGGCGGTCACCTCGTCGGCATCGACGGCGAGCACGTCGAGTCCGGCTCCGGCGAACGCGAGTGCGTCGCCGCCGATCCCGCAGCCGAGATCGGCCACGGCCGTGAACCCCGCGCTGCGGATCCGCTGGGCGTGCCGTGCGGCCACACCGAGCCGCGTCGCCTGCTCGAGCCCGGCTCTGGTGAACAGCATCCGCGCGGCGAAGGGGCCGAACTTCGCCGTCGCCTTGGACCGCAGGTGCGCCTGGCCGACCACCGCCGAGACCAGTTCGGGGGAGTGTCCGGCGGCACGCAGCCGCGACACGGCCCGCGCGACGTCGGCGGTCGACCCGATCGTCCCGACCGCGTCGAGCAGTTCGAGACCGGCGGGGGTCAGCAGGGCACGCAGCTCGGACATCTCCACGCCCTCAGCCTAATTCCCGCTCGCGTCGGTGAATCGCGGTGTGGGCTGGCACTCGCATTGCATGAGTGCCAGCCCAGCGCATAGACTGGATTAGCACTCTCGGGTTGAGAGTGCGAACAAGTCTTTCGTGTCAGTGTCAAGAAAGAAGAGGTAGACCGTGTCGGTTTCCATCAAGCCGCTCGAAGACCGCATCGTCATCCAGCAGGTCGAGGCCGAGCAGACCACCGCGAGTGGCCTGGTCATCCCCGACACCGCCAAGGAGAAGCCCCAGGAGGGCGAGGTCGTGGCTGTCGGCCCCGGCCGCATCGACGACAACGGCAACCGCGTTCCGATCGACGTCGCCGTCGGCGACCGTGTCCTGTACAGCAAGTACGGCGGCACCGAGGTCAAGTTCGGCGCAGACGAGTACCTCGTCCTGTCCGCTCGCGACGTCCTGGCGGTCGTCGTCCGCTGATCTGCTGAACCCGGTTCCGCCGCTCTCGAAGAGGCGGTGCCCAGGTCCTCGAAGGGGGCTCGGATGCTTCGGCATCCGGGCCCCCTTCTGCATCCCGCCATCGAGCATCCGATTCCTGCCGAACTCCGCGAGGACGGCTCACCGTCGCTCTTCGGACCGTCGACGCGGGCATAGTGTTGTGCGGTGACCCCCGAGACGACCCGCGCCACCCAGACCGCCGGAGTCGCCTACGCCGGAGCCGCCTATCTCCTCTGGGGCGTGCTCCCGCTCTATTTCCTCCTCCTGGTTCCGACCGGTCCGTGGGAGGTCGTCGCGTGGCGGGTGCTGCTGTCGTTCGTCTTCTGCATCCTGCTGCTCACGGTCACGCGCGGCTGGGCGCCGTTCGGCGTGATCCTGCGGCAGCCGAAGCTGCTGGGATGGACTGCGCTCGCGGGTGTCCTGATCTACATCAACTGGCAGGTGTTCCTGATCGGAACGCTCAGCGACAACGTGGTCGAGACGAGCCTGGGCTACTTCATCAACCCGATCACCACGGTGTTGCTGGGTGTCTTCGTCTTGAAAGAGCGCATCCGCAGACTGCAGTGGGCGGCGATCGCCATCGCCGCGATCGCCGTCGTCGTGATCATCGTGGCTTATGGCGACTTCCCGTGGATCGCGCTCTCGCTGACCGCGTCGTTCGGGGTCTACGGGCTCATCAAGAAGAAGATCGGCCCGGCGGTGGACGCCGTCAGCGGGCTGACCCTCGAATCGTTCTGGCTGATCCCGATCGCCGTCGTGCAGCTGATCGTGGTCGCGACGACTCCCGCGGGCATCACGATGGGCGGCAACGGGTGGGTGCACGCGGTGCTGCTGGCCTTCGCCGGTGTGGCGACTGCCGTGCCCCTGCTGCTGTTCGCGGCGGGAACCCGCCGGATCAACCTCACGGTGATCGGGATGATCCAGTTCATCACCCCGGTGATGCAGTTCCTCATCGGCGTCGCGATCCTGCACGAGCCGATGCCGCCGGAGCGCTGGGCCGGGTTCATCATCGTCTGGATCGCGATCGGCGTCTTCGTCGTCGACCTGCTGATCGCCGCCCGTCGAGGACGCAGGATCGCGCAGCCCGAGCGGGTGTGAACTGCGGTTCTCCGGCCCCGGAATCCCGGTATCGGATCGTTAACGCACCGAGATACTTGCACCCCCTGTGGGCGGGCATCACGCCCTAGTGTTAGAGCACTCGCCCGTGGTCACAATCCACGTTCAGTTACGCAAGGGAGCACCATGAACGCAATGAAGGGTTCGCGCACCGCGAAGGTCTTCGCAGGGATCGCTTTGATCAGCGCATCCGCCATCGTCATCGCCGGCTGCAGCAGCACGCCGAACGCCGAGCCCAGCGAAGGCGGTGAGAAGCCGGCCGTCGATCTGACGCTCAAGCTCGGCTCGCTGCTTCCCGCGACCGGCTCGCTCGCCTTCCTCGGCGCTCCGATGGAAGCCGGCGTGCAGCTGGCTGTCAACGAGATCAACGAGGCCGACGCCGGCGTGACCATCGACCTCACCACCGCCGACGAGGGCGACCTCGACAACAAGGCGTACGAGACCTCGATCACCAACCTCCAGAACGAGGGCATCACTGCGATGGTCGGCGCCGCGTCGTCGAGCGTCACCAAGCTCATCCTCGACGGCAACGCCGGCGCGGGTATCCTCACCGTCTCGCCGTCGAACACGTCGCCGGACTTCTCGGGCATCAACCCGCTGTACTTCCGCACGGCACCGAGCGACAACCTGCAGGGCGAGGTCCTCGGCAACCAGATCGCCGAAGACGGTCACAAGACCCTCGGCATCATCTACCAGAATGACCCCTACGGCACCGGTCTGTTCGAGGCCATCAAGTCGACGTTCGAGGGCACCGGCGGCGAGGTCGTCGCCGATGCATCCTTCAACCAGGGCGACGGTCAGTTCAACGCTCAGGTGTCTGAGATCGCGGCCGCCAAGCCCGACGCCGTCGCGGTCGTCTCGTACGACCAGTTCGCGACCATCGCGCCGCTGCTCGGCAACGCGGGTGTCGACACGGGCTCGCTGTACCTCGTCGACGGCAACCTGAAGGACTGGGGCACCGACGTCTCGGTCAACCTCGAGGGCTCGAAGGGAACCCGCGCCGGTGCTGAGCTGCCGCAGGACTTCCTCGACCAGCTCAACGAGGTCTGGACGGCCGACGGCAACGACCCGATCGACGCCGTGACCTACTCGGCTGAGGCCTACGACGCCGTCATCCTCATGGCGCTGTCGGCTCTGGCTGCCGGCTCCGTCGAGGGTGCCGACATGGCTGAGCAGATGGGCACCGTGTCCGGCGGCGGCGACAAGGGTGAGAAGTGCACCACGTACGCCGAGTGCGCCGACATCATCAACGGCGGCGGCACGGCGGACTACGACGGTCTCTCCGGCGAGATCACGTTCGACGAGAACAACGACCCGAAGGGCGCCGCGATCGGCGTCTACGAGTTCGGCGCCGACAACACCACCACGCGCCTCAAGTAAGCGCACAGACGGGGCCCCGGATGCTCGGCATCCGGGGCCTTCGTCGTCCCCGCCGCCGGTTCATCCGTCGGGAGTTCGCACGGATGTCGGGAGAAACGCCGATCGAGTACCCGACGGATGCACGAACTCCCGACGGATGCTCTCACGCACGTCGGGGAAACGAAGAAGGGGGATGCCGCGTGGCATCCCCCTTCTGCGTGACGCGGCTCAGGCGGCGTCGGTGCCGAGTGTGCCGAGGTAGAGGCCGATGACCTTGGGGTCGTTCAGCAGCTCGCGCCCGGTGCCCTCGTAGGCGTCCTTGCCCTGATCGAGCACATAGCCGCGGTCGCAGATCTGCAGGCAGCGGCGCGCGTTCTGCTCGACCATGATCGTCGTCACGCCCGCCTTGTTGATGTCGGAGACGCGGATGAAGGCATCGTCCTGACGCACGGGGGAGAGGCCAGCCGACGGCTCGTCGAGCAGCAGCACCGACGGATCCATCATCAGCGCGCGCGACATGGCGACCATCTGCCGCTCACCGCCGGAGAGGGAACCTGCGCGCTGCTTGAGGCGCTTGCCCAGCTCACCGAAGATGCTGCTCACGAACTCCAGACGCTCGGCGAAGATCTTGGGGTTCTGGTACAGCCCCATCTCCAGGTTCTCCTGGATCGTGAGCGACGGGAACACGTTGTTCGTCTGCGGCACGAAGGCCACGCCACGGCGCACGAGCTTGTCGGCCTTGAGCCCGACGATGCTCTCGCCCTTCACCGTGACGTCGCCCGAGCGGATCTCGACCATGCCGAAGATCGCCTTGAGCAGCGTCGACTTGCCGGCGCCGTTCGGGCCGATGATGCCGATCAGCTCGCCCTTGTGGGCCACGAGGTTCGCGCCGTTGAGGATGTTCACCCCGGGCAGGTACCCGGCGTGCACATCGTTCAGCTCGACGATCACGTCGTCGTTCTTGATCTCGTTGCGCTCAGTGGGTGCGGGCGCGGGCGTGGGGGCGGATGCGTCGGTCATGCCTTCTCCTCCTCGACGTCTTCGGCCTCGACTTCGGCCTCGACCTCGGTCTCGATCTGCTCCCGGATGCGGACCGCGTCCTCTTCCGAGATCACCGGAAGGCGGCCCGTGACGGCCCCGAGGTCGACGTCCTGGTGTGCGCCCAGGTAGGCGTCCACGACGGCCGGATCCTCCATGACCTGGTCGGGCGGCCCCTCGGCGACGACACGGCCTTCCGCCATCACGACCACCCAGTCGGCGATGTGGCGGACCATATGCATGTCGTGCTCGACGAACAGCACCGTCATCCCCAGATCCTTGAGGTCGAGGATGTGCTCCAGCAGCGACTGCGTGAGCGCGGGGTTCACACCGGCCATGGGCTCATCGAGCATGACGAGCGTCGGGTCGCTCATGAGCGCGCGGGCCATCTCGAGGAGCTTGCGCTGACCGCCCGAGAGCGATGCGGCGAAGTCCTGCTCCTTGGCATCGAGCTTGAAGCGGGTGAGCAGCTCGTGCGCGCGCGCCTCGATCTCCTGATCCTGCTTGCGCCAGAGGAAGGGGAACAGCCCCGCCCAGAAGCCCTCGCCGCGCTGGTCCTTCGCGCCGAGCTTCATGTTCTCGAGCACGGTCAGCAGCGACAGCGACTTGGTGAGCTGGAAGGTGCGCACCTGTCCCATCCGTGCGACCTTGAATGAGGGGATGCCGGAGAGGTTCTTCCCGTCGAACGACCAGGTGCCGGCGTTCGGCTTGTCGAAGCCGCACAGCAGGTTGAACAGGGTCGTCTTGCCGGCGCCGTTCGGGCCGATCAGTGCGGTGATGGCTCCGCGCGGGATCTCCAGGTGGTCGACATCGACCGCGGTGAGACCGCCGAAGCGGCGCTCCACGGCATCGGCGATGAGGATCGGGTCGACCTTCTTGACGCCGGGCGCGGCGGGACCGGCGGCCAGGCCCCCGGTCTTGGCGCGGGGCGTGCTCTTCGCGGGCGTGACCACCGCGTCGTCATTACTTGACAAAGGTCATCTCCCTCTTGTTTCCGAGGATGCCCTGCGGGCGGAAAATGACGATCAGCATCAGCACGACGCCGATCACGATGTACCGCACGACGTCGGCCTGTGCGCCGGACATCGGCAGGTACCCGGCGTTCGCCATCGCGGGGAGGAGCGCGCCGAGGAAGGCGAACACCACCCAGAACAGCACCGCGCCGAGCGTCGGTCCGAGCACGGTGGCTGCGCCGCCGAGCAGGAGGATCGTCCACAGGAAGAAGGTCAGCGACGTGGAGTAGCTGCCGGGGATCACCGCGGACGGCAGGATGAAGATGATGCCGCCGAGGGCGCCGATCACACCACCGACCACGAGCGCCTGCATCTTGTAGGCGAAGACGTTCTTGCCGAGCGAGCGCACCGCATCCTCGTCTTCGCGGATGCCCTTGAGCACACGGCCCCACGGGCTGCGCATGAGCGCCCAGACCACGAGCACGGCGATCACGAGCGCGATCAGTCCGACCACGCGCACCCATAGATCGGTCGCGTTGTAGGTCCATGGGCCGAAGCCGTAGGTGCCCGGGGGGAAGGGGTTCGAGTCGCGGAAGCTCTGGTGATACCCGGAGAGTCCGCCGGCGGAGTTGGTCCAGTCCTTGAAGAGCTCGGTCACGAACATGAGCCGCACCACCTCGGCGGCGGCGATGGTCGCGATGGCGAGATAGTCGGCGCGAAGACGCAGGGTCGGGATACCGAGGATCAGCGCGAACGCCGCCCCGCCCAGCATGCCGACGAGGACGCCGGCCCACCACGGGAACCCGAAGGTCAGGATCGAGATCGCGTAGCCGTAGCCGCCGATGGCCATGAACGCGGCCATACCGAAGTTGAGCAGGCCGGTGTAGCCGAAGTGCACGGCGAGGCCGGTCGCCGCCAGGGCGTACGCGATCGTCGTCGGGCTGAAGAGATAGGAGGCGGTGTTGCCGAAGATGCTTCCGAAGTCCATGTGTCAGCCCAACCTTTCCTTGCGTCCGAGGATGCCTTGCGGCCGCACCAGCAGAATGATGATCAGCGCGACGAGTGCCGTGGCGTACTTGAGGTCGGACGGCACACCCAGCAGGGTCGACACCTCGACGGCGAGGCCGACGATGATCGAGCCGATCAGGGCGCCGATCGCCGAGCCGAGGCCACCGAGCGTGATCGCGCAGAACATCAGCAGCAGCATCTGCATGCCCATGTCCCACTTCACCCCGGGGCGGAAGTACGCCCACAGGATGCCGGAGATCGCGGCCAGGGCGCCCGCGAGGATCCACACCGTGCGGATGACCTTGTCGACGTCGATGCCGGATGCCGCGGCCAGCTGCGGGTTGTCCGAGATGGCCCTGGTCGCCTTTCCGGTGCGGGTCCTGGTGAGGAAGAACGCGACACCGAGGATCACGATGATGCTCGTCCCCATCGCGATCATGTCGATGTACGACAGCGAGATGGGGCCGAGGCGGATGGGCTCGGGGCTCGCTCCCGGCAGCTGGTAGGTGTTGCCGCCGATGAAGTACTGCATGCCGTAGCGGAGGGCGAGGGAGAGGCCGATGCTCACGATCATGAGCTGGACCACCCCGAGGCCTCTTCGGCGCAGAGGTTTCCAGATCCCGGCATCCAGCGCCCACCCGAGCGCGGCTCCGCCGATGACGGCGGCGATGATGCCGAGCCAGAGCGGCAGATGCCAGAACGTCGTGCAGAGCAGCGCGACGACCGCACCCCACGTGACCATCTCGCCGTGGGCGAAGTTGGAGAGGCGGGTGGTGCCGTAGATGAGCGCGGCGCCCATCGAGGCGAGTCCGAGGAGGAGACCGAAGTTCAGGCCCCCGACGATGCGCGACAGGAGCTGATCGAGGAACGACACGGTCACCCGCTCGCCCGCTCCGAGGAAGAAGTTGACGATCTTGGTGCCGGTGAGGCCGAACTCGAGCTCGAACGACGCGGTCGTCCCCGACACGGGCTGGATGCCCTCGGGGAGCTGCGTCGCATCGACGATGACCCCCTTCGGCAGCGTGGATTCATCCACCGTGAGGGTGTACGTCTCCATCTCCGGCACGTAGAGGCGCCACTTGCCGTCGGCGTCGGTCTCGGTCTCGGCTTCGAAGCCGTTGCCCTCGATGGACATGACGACGCCTTCGACCGGCTCATCCGCGTTGGTGACGACACCGGCGAAGTAGAAGTCCGTGACCTCCTGCCCGTCGTCCGTCGTCTCGGCCGAGGCCGATGAGGGGGGCAGGAACAGGAACGCCATGAGCGCCATGAGGATACCGAGGCAGATGACGGCCCAGGGGCGCCTTCGCTGCACGGCGATTGTTGTGGGTCCCACGCAACCTCCACTGTGAGTGCTGTCACTGCGGCATCGGGTATGAACCGCAGGGATGGACGACGCATTTGAGCGTAGTGTGCGATCCCCGAATCACCTACGGTCGCGGTCAACGGTCCGATAACGGCGGGCTCCGGGAATGTTCTCGGGCGCGTCGCGCTTAGAATCTTCATACGGGCCGTGGCCCCGCAAAGGCCGACGTCGACCACCCCCCTCGCACTCGGACATGCGCGACTCGCGCAGAAGGAGAATCCATGGAACAGCACGATCCCTTCGGCTTCGTCGGACTGACGTACGACGACGTGCTGCTCCTGCCGGGGCACACCGACGTCATCCCCAGCGAGGCCGACACCTCGTCGCGGATCACCCGCCGCATCTCGGTCGCCACCCCGCTGCTGTCGAGCGCGATGGACACGGTCACCGAATCCCGCATGGCGATCGCGATGGCGCGCGAGGGCGGCATCGGCATCCTGCACCGCAACCTCTCCATCGCCGACCAGGCCGCGCACGTCGACCGCGTCAAGCGCAGCGAGTCGGGCATGATCACCGACCCGATCACCACGACGCAGGACGCGACCGTCGAAGAGGTCGACAACCTGTGCGCCAAGTACCGCATCTCGGGACTGCCGGTGGTCGACGACGACGGCAAGCTCGTCGGTATCATCACGAACCGCGACATGCGCTTCGTCTCGGGCTTCGAGCGTCAGAGCACGTTCGTCAAAGACGTCATGACGAGCGAGAACCTCGTCACCGCCTCCGTCGGGGTGGCCGCCGGCGAGGTCATCGCCCTGTTCGCGAAGCACCGCGTCGAGAAGCTGCCGCTCATCGACGAGAACGGCAAGCTCGCGGGCCTCATCACCATCAAGGACTTCGACAAGAGCGAGAAGTACCCGCTCGCCACCAAGGACGACCAGGGGCGTCTGCGTGTCGGTGCCGCGATCGGCTTCTTCGGCGACGCGTGGGAGCGCGCCGAGGCGTTGCGCGACGCCGGTGTCGACGTCCTCGTGGTCGACACCGCCAACGGACACGCGCAGGGTGTCATCGACATCGTGCGTCGTCTGAAAGCCGACCCCTCGTTCGAGCACATCGACGTCATCGGCGGTCAGGTGGCGACGCGCGAGGGCGCGCAAGCTCTCATCGACGCAGGCGTGGATGGTCTCAAGGTCGGCGTGGGCCCGGGGTCCATCTGCACCACGCGCGTCGTCGCCGGCGTCGGCGTGCCCCAGGTGACGGCTGTCTACGAGGCCTCCCTCGCAGCCCGACCCGCCGGCGTCCCCGTGATCGCCGACGGCGGCTTGCAGTACTCGGGCGACATCGCCAAGGCGCTCGTCGCCGGGGCGGACGCCGTGATGCTCGGCTCCCTGCTCGCGGGCACCGATGAGTCGCCGGGCGAGATCGTGTTCCGCTCCGGCAAGCAGTTCAAGCAGTACCGCGGCATGGGCTCGCTGGGTGCGATGCAGACCCGCGGCAAGCAGACCTCGTACTCCAAGGACCGCTACTTCCAGGCCGACGTCCCCAGCGATGACAAGCTGATCCCTGAGGGCATCGAAGGGCAGGTGCCGTATCGCGGCCCGCTCGCCGCCGTCGCCTATCAGCTGGTCGGCGGACTCCGCCAGTCGATGTTCTACGTCGGTGCCCGCACGATCGAAGAGCTCAAGACGCGTGGCAAGTTCGTGCGCATCACCTCGGCGGGACTCAAGGAGTCGCACCCGCACGACGTGCAGATCGTCGTGGAAGCGCCGAACTACAAGAAGTGACGTCGGATCCCGACGGGATCCTCGCAGAGGGGCCGGATGCCGCGCGCATCCGGCCCCTTCCGTCTGTCCAGGGCGCGGCGTAGCGTGCCGGTATGTGCCGAAACATCGTCCCGCTGAACAACCTCGAGCCCGCCGCGACCGATGACGAGTGCCACGACGCGGCCCTCCAGTTCGTCCGGAAGATCTCCGGAGCGAACGCACCGTCGCGTGCGAATCAGGCCGTGTTCGACCGCGCCGTCGCCGAGATCGCACAGGCGACGAGAGCCCTCCTCGACGAGCTCGTCACGACCGCGCCGCCCAAGAATCGCGACGAGGAGGCGACCAAGCGCCGCGCCCGCTCCGCCGAGCGCTACGAGGCGATCCGGGTCTACCAACAGGAGAAGAAGGCCGCTGCCGCGAGGTCGTGATCCGCGCGGGCCCGGGTGGCGAACGGGCTATGCCAGAATCGACATACCCCGCTCGACTTTCCCAGCGGTCCGGTGTTGAAGGCACCGAGATCGCACTCGCCGATCCCCATCGGTCAGGGAACCTCCCCAAGGAGAGCTGTACAAATGCCTGAGGATGCTCCCAGAGTCCTCGTCGTCGACGACGACGCCGACGTCGCCCTGCTCGTGAAGACCGTGCTCGAGAGGCGGGCCGGCTGCATCGTCGACGTCGCCGAAGACGGGCGGGCCGCCGTCGAACGCGTGGCGCAGGTGCGCCCCGACGTCGTCGTGACCGACATCGAGATGCCCGGACTCAACGGACTCGAACTGCTCGCCGAACTCCGGCGCACGGTTCCCACCGTGCCCGTCGTGGTGATGACCGCCCACGTGTCGGTCGAGTATGCGGTCTCGGCACTGCGCGCACAGGCGGACGAGTTCCTCACCAAGCCCCTCGACAACGCCAAGCTCGTCGAGTCGGTCATGCGACTGGTCGAGGAAGGACGCCGTCGCCGGGAAGAGGCGCGCCCGACGGAGCGCGTGCTCGCGATCGGCGCCCATCCCGACGACGTCGAGATCGGGGTCGGCGGACTCCTCGCCGCTCATTCTCGGGCGCAGGACGAGATCACGATCCTCACCCTGTCTCGCGGGGCCCGCGGCGGCGACGCCGCGAGCCGACAGGACGAATCGCTGGCGGCGGCGGAGATGCTCGGCGCCCGGCTGTTCCTGAAGGACCTCGTGGACACCGAGATCTCGGGCGGCGGCTCGACGGTGCGCCTCATCGAGGAGGTCGTGCAGGAGATCCAGCCGACCATCGTCTATACGCACTCGAGCAATGACCGGCACCAGGACCATCGCGCCGTGAGCGAGGCCACGATCGTGGCGACGCGCCGTGTGGGCACGGTCGCCTGCTACCAGAGCCCGTCGTCGACGATCGATTTCCGCCCCACCCGGTTCGTGCGGATCGATCAGTATCTCGACGACAAGCTCCGGCTGCTCGAGCGTTTCGGCTCGCAGACGGCGAATCGTGACTACCTCGCTCCCGAGTTCGTCACCGCGACCGCGCGGTACTGGTCGCGGTTCGGCGGCGGAACAGCCGTGGAACCCCTCGAAGTGGTGCGCGAGACGGCCGAGTTCATCGGCGCCCACGAACTCAGCCGACGGGAGAGCTGATGACCAAACGTGTCCTGGTGACCGGAGCGGGTGGGCCGGCCGGAGTCGCCGTGATCCGATCCCTCCTTCGCCGATCCGATCTGACCGTGTTCGCCGCCGACATGGACGGCTGGGCGAGCGGCATCTATCTGGTGCCACCGGCGCAGCGTCGCCTGGTCCCTCCGGGGCGGGATGACGACTTCGTGCCGGCGATCGCGCGGATGGTCGAGACCGATCGGCTCGATCTCGTGATCTCCACGGTCGACGTCGAGCTCATCGCTCTGGCCGAGCGACGGGACGAACTGGCACCCGCCGTGCTCGCCGCGCCGTCGGCGGACACGCTGAACACGGCGTTGGACAAGCTCGCGCTCGCCGAACGGTGCGCGCCGACCGGTCTCACTCCCCGCACGGTCCTCGCCGGACCCGACGCGCAGGCCGTCGACTGGGAGTTCCCGGTCTTCGCCAAGCCGCGCCAGGGCGCCGGCAGTCGCGGCGTGCGTCTCGTGCCCGATCGTGCGGCACTCGAGGCACTCCCCACGGACGAGGGGCTGATCGTGCAGGACTTCCTTCCGGGGGAGGAGTACTCGGTCGACGTCATCGCGGATGCGACGGGTCACGTGGTCGCCGCGGTGCCCCGCACCCGTGCCCGGGTCGACTCCGGGGTCGCCATCGCCGGACGCACCGTGCAGGACCCGGAGCTCGAAGAGGCGGCGGCATCGATCGCCCGCGCCATCGGACTCGTCGGCGTCGCGAACGTGCAGCTGCGCCGGGACCGCGCCGGCCGGGCCGTGCTGCTCGAGGTCAATCCGCGCTTCCCCGGCGCGCTGCCGCTGACGATCGCGGCCGGTGTCGACATCCCGTCACTCGTGGCCGACCTGTTCCTCGGACGCGAGCTGCCGGTGCGCGTTCCGTTCCGCGAAGTCGCGTCGGTGCGCTTCCTCGAAGATGTGATCGTCGAGGTCGACGACCTGCTGGTCTCCGAGCACGCGGGTCATCAGGAGGAGCTGTGACCCACGCCGTGCTGCGCGGCGATCACCACGTGCACTCGACCTTCTCGGACGATGCCGTCTCGACGCTCGCCCAGAACGTCGATGCCGCGGTCGCGGCCGGGTTGACCACGCTGCGTCTCGTCGACCACGTGCGTCAGAGCACCACGTGGGTGCCCGAGTACCTGGCCGCCGTGCGCGCGCTGCGGGTGCCCGATGGACTCACCGTGCTCTCGGGCGTCGAGGCCAAGATCCTCGATGCCGCGGGGGTGCTCGACATCCCGGTGCTGCCGGAGGGCATCGACCGGATCCTGATCGCCGACCACCAGTTCCCCGGGACGGACGGCCCCCTCGGCCCCTCGACCGTGCGCGATCGGATCGCCGCGGGGTGGGCCCCGGACGACGTGCTGGATCAGTTCGTCGACGCGCTCATCGCGACCATGCGTCGGTACCCCGGGAATCAGCTTGCGCACTGCTTCTCGATCCTCCCCAAGATCGGTCTGTCCGAGCTCGATCTCGGCCCGGAGCGCACGCAGGCGTGGGCGCTCGCCGCGGCGCAGACCGACACCCTGGTCGAGGTCAATGAGAAGTGGGGGTGCCCCGGCGTCGAAGCGCTGTCGGCCCTCCGCCGCGCCGGGGGAGTGATCGTCGCCTCCACCGACAGCCACGACGCCGCCGAGGTCGGCCGCTACTCCCGTGTCATCCCGCTGCTCGACGAGGTGGAGGCCACCTGATGGCCGATCTGACCTGGCTGCAGACCGTGTTCGTGGTCATCCTCCTGCTGTGCGTCCTGGTCGGCACGCTGCCGGTCATCAACACGGGATGGCAGTTCCTCATGCTGCCCGTGCATGCGTTCCGCAATCATTACGGCAAGGCCGCGCCGTACCACCCGAACGTCGCCGTGATCATCCCGGCGTGGAACGAGGGGCTCGTGATCGGGCCGGCCATCGAGCGGCTGCTCCAGCTGGAGTACCCCGCGGAGCGCCTGCGCGTGTTCGTCGTCGACGACGCGTCCAGCGACGACACGCCCGCCATCGTCGCGGCGAAGGCCGAAGCCCACCCCGGCCGCGTCGTGCACCTGCGGCGCGAGAAGGGCGGCGAGGGCAAGGCGCACACGCTCAACCACGGCCTGGACGTGGTGCTCGCCGATGCCTGGACCGAAGCCGTGCTCATCATGGATGCCGACGTGATCTTCGCGCGCGACTCGCTGCGCAAGCTCAGCCGGCATCTCTCCGACGAGAAGGTCGGGGCGGTGACCGCGTACATCGCCGAGGGCAGCCGCGACCGCAACTACCTCACCCGGTTCATCGCCATCGAATACGTGATCGGCCAGCTCTCCGCCCGTCGGGTGCAGAACGTCGGCGGCGCGATCGCGTGTCTCGCCGGCGGCGCCCAGCTGCATTCGCGGGCCAACCTCGAGGCGATCGGCGGGCGCATCCCGACGGGGACTCTCGCCGAAGACACGATGACCACGTTCGAGGGCCAGCTCAAGGGCCGCCGGATGGTCTTCGAGCCGCACGCCGTCGTGCTCGCCGAAGAGCCGCGGACCATCGACAGCCTGTGGAAGCAGCGACTGCGCTGGGCCCGCGGAAACGTGCAGCTGACCTCGATCTACCGCAAGCTGTGGTTCCGTCCGAGTCGCGAGCACAACCTGGGCAGCTTCACGTTCGGGCTGGCGTGGTTCACCATCCTGCTCCTGCCCGCGTTCATGCTGCTCGCTGCGGCGGGAATGCTCGCTCTGCTCTTCCTGCACAGCGACATCGCGGAGTTCGTCTTCCGCGTCATGTGGATCTCCGCCGCCTGCGTCTACCTGTACTCGATGCTGTATGCGGTGCAGCTCGATCCGCGAACGGGCCGGCGCTCCTGGCGCGAGGCGATCATGTTCCCGGGACTCGGGGCGCTCATCCTGATGGCCATCGCGCTGTTCCCCTGGGCATTCGAATCCGGCCTCGAAGCCGTCGGGCTGGATCTCACCGACGAGACGCGCATCCTCTGGGCCGTGATCTTCTATCTGTGGGGGCCGATCTCCATGCTCGGGATCTGGCTCGCGCGCGCGGTCGAGAAGCTCCCCGGCGGGCGGTTCTTCGCCGGGCTCCTGCTCTACATCTGCGGTTACGGCTCCCTGCTGTGCGCCATCACCGTGGACTCCTACATCAAAGAGTGGCGTCGTGCGGACGCCTCCTGGATCAAGACCGAGAAGATCGGACGCGTCGACTCATGAACGCTGCACCGTCACCCGAAGCCGAACGGGAGGAGATCGTCGCGGATGCCCGACGCGAGCGACGACTGATCCCGCAGGCAGTCCTCGCCCTCGCTGTCGTGGCCGTCGTGGTCGTCGTGCGAGAGCTGTTCCTTCGATGACCGGGAGGCCGTTGGCCCTCGTCGTCGAGGACGCTCCCGACCAGGCTGCGCTCCTGCGCCGCTATCTCGACCGTGAGGGCTTCGACGTCTTCATCGCGCACGACGCCGAGTCGGCGATCGCGGCCTTCCCGGACATCGATCCCGTGGTCGCCGTGCTCGATCTGCTGCTCCCGGGGATCTCCGGGCAGGCCTGCGCGCGCCTCGTGCAGGAGCGGTTCCCCGACTGTTTCCTCGTGATCAGCTCGGTGCTCGATGCTGCCGACTACCCGCCGGCGGATGCCGCGCTGCCGAAGCCGATCACGGGCGCTGACCTGCATCGCATCGTGGAGCAGGTGAAGCAGTGAGGGCGACGCCGCTCGACCGCGCAGAGAACCGCTGGTATCAGGTCTTCGACAACCCGAGCCCGCTGCTCAAGCAGGCGCCGACGGTCATCGCCACGGTCGTCGCGGCGATCCTGACCTGGTGGGTCCCCGACCTTCCGTTCACACATGTCATGCCCGCGGTGGCAGGGATCGCCGTCGTCCTCGCAGCCACTGTGCTCGCCGCCGTGCTCACGACGCGGGGGATGCATGACGGCTGGGCCGTGTTGCTCATCCCCATCGTCGATATCGTCGGTCTCGGTCTCTTCCGCACCGGCACAGGCGGCGCCACCTCGCTCTTCTCCTCGCTCGTGCTCCTGCCTGTGGTCTGGTTGGCCGCGGCCCCCGGCATCCGGTGGGTGTTCGTCGTCGGCGGATTGACCTCGATCGCGCTCCTGATGCCGTACTTCACGAACCCACCGGACACCTCAGTCGAGTGGCTGCGCGGGGTGGTGGGTCCGCTGGTGTTCTCCGCGGTGGCCGCGGTCATCAACCAACTCTCCCGACAGCAGCGCATGCGCGTCGAGCAGGCGGAGGAGCTCGTCGTCGAGCGCACCAGAGCGTTGTCGGAGAACGTGGCGATGATCGTGCAGTTGCGCGACAAGGAGCGTCAGTACCGCGAACTGCTGGACTCCTTCGAGAGTCTGTGGGCGTCGATCACGGCGCAGGCGGTGGTCGCGACGGACTGTGGCGGGAAGATCACGGCGTGGAACCCCGGTGCCGAGCGCCTGCTGGGGCTGTCGGCCGAGGAGGCCCGCGACGACGTGCGCGTCGACCGCTTCTTCTCGACGGCCGTCCTGTCGAGGCTGGCTGCCGACAACGCCGACCGTCCGGGCCCGGAGCACGAGCTTCTGCCCGGCTATGCGGATCTCTCGCCGGGAATCCAGGCGCTGTTCGCCCAGGCCGACGCCGGCCTCCCGGTCGACGGTGACATCGAGGTGACGACCGCGGGCGGTACGACGGTTCCCGCTCGGGTCACCGTCACGCCGCACAAGGACGTCGCCGGCGCGCAACAGGGATACCTGTTCGTGCTCACCGACGAGACCAGGGCGGTCGAGGTCGCGCGCATGAAGGACGAGTTCGTCGGGATGATCTCCCATGAGCTCCGCACGCCGCTGAGCGCGATCATCGGATTCCTCGATCTGCTGCAGAACGATCCAGGCCAGCCGCTCACCGAGGATCAGCACGAGTTCGTCGGCATCATCGAGCGCAATGCGAAGCGTCTGCTCAATCTGGTCGGCGATCTGCTCTTCACCGCGCAGGTCGAGTCCGGGAGGTTCCCGCTCGAACGGCAAGAGGTCGATATCGCCGAACTGGTCCGATCCGCTGTGGTCTCGGCGGGCCCGCATGCGCAGCGTGAGGGGATCGAGATCGAGGCGGAGGTAGGTGCCGACGCGATCCCCCTTCTGATCGACTCCGGACGGATCGGTCAGGCTCTCGACAACCTGCTGTCCAACGCGATCAAGTTCACTCCGCGTGGTGGGCGCGTCAATGCGCGAGTCCGCCTGGTCGACGGGGGAGTGGAGCTCGCCGTGCAGGACACGGGCATCGGTATCCCGGAAGACGAGCAGGGGATGCTGTTCACCCGCTTCTTCCGCGCGTCGACCGCGACGAGCAATGCCGTGCCGGGCGTGGGGCTCGGGCTCACGATCACCCGGGCGATCGTCCTGGCGCACGGCGGGAGCATGGATGTCACCAGCCAGGAGGGCGTGGGCACCGAGTTCCGCTTCGTCCTGCCATCGGCACCCCGCACCGAGGTGCTGGCGAGCGTGAGTCGCGCCGACTGAGATCCCACCGCGGGAGCGCGAGTGGTACCGTGGGGTCATGGATACCACATTCGTTGCGCCGATGGGTGATCGCGGTCGACTGGTCGTACCCGCTGAGCTCCGCAGCCGCCAGCATTGGGAGCAGGGTGTGCCGCTGCTGATGATCGAGACTGCGGGTGGGGTCATCCTGGTCACCCGCGAGCAGGCCAAGGCCCTCGTCAGGTCTCAACTGGAAGGCAAGGACGTTCTGGAATCGCTTCTCGCCGAACGTCGGGCGGCCGCGAGCTCCGAGGACGCCGCTGCGTGATCGTCCTGGATGCGTCCGCACTCCTCGCATTCCTGCAGGGCGAACCCGGAGCCGATCGCGTCGAGGAGGTTCTCGACGAAGCGGTGGTCGGAGCGGCGAACTGGTCCGAGGTCGCGCAGAAGGTGCGCGCCTCCGGTGCCGACTGGGGCGTGGCGTCCGGACTGCTGCTCAGCTATCGACTGCGCGTCGAGCCGGTGTCGCACCGTGACGCCGAGGAGGCGGCCCGGTTGTGGAAGCGCGGGAGCGGCCTTTCGCTCGGCGATCGGCTGTGCCTCGCGGTAGCGGCGCGTCTCGACGCGGTCGCGCTCACGGCGGATCGCGCCAGGGGCGAATCCGATCGCGTCGAGCAGCTCCGGCGATGACCTGAACCGCGGAGCATCGCATTCGTGACGCTCCGTGTCCGGGTGTGAAGCCGGATGACGGGGCTCATGCCGCCTGAGCACAGGGATCGTTACCGTCGGGCCATGACTCTTCTCCAGGACCAGCTCGCCGGCATCGCTGATGTGACTCCCGCCGAGCGCTCGCAGCGACTCACCGACGCGGGAACCGCATGGAACGAGCGGATCGCCGCGGATGCCGCGAACGCACAGCTCACGTACCGCGTGAGCGGGCGGGGCATCGGCTCCGTCGCCACGGAGATCCGCGCGGGCAAGCACCGGTTCCTGGTCGACGAGCCTGGCGCGCTGGCCGGAGACGACGTCGCGGCGAGCCCCGTCGAGTACGCGCTGGGTGCGCTCATCTCGTGTCAGGTGGTCGTGTACCGTCTCTACGCGCAGGCGCTCGGTCTCACGATCGATGAGATCGAGATCACCGCGGAGGGCGACCTCGATGTCCGCACGCTCTTCGGCATCGACGAGTCGGGGAGGGCGGGCTTCCACGATGTCCGGGTCTCGGTCGACATCACTGGACCGGACAGCGCCGAGCAGTACGAGAACCTGCGCACCGTCGTCGATGCGCACTGCCCCGTGTTCGATCTCTTCGCGGCGCCCGTGCCGATATCGAGCGCTCTCGCCTGAGCGCGGTTCGGTGCGTGGCGTCCACGCCTGATAGCCTGGTCGGCTCGGCATGCGCGGGCGGAAGGACGGCCACGCACCGTGGGCTACATCGATGTCTCCAGCGTCTCGCTGACGCTCCCCGACGGCAGACCGCTTCTCGACGAGGCGACTTTTCGGGTCGGCGCCGGCTCCACCAGCGCCCTGATCGGACCGAACGGGGCGGGCAAGACCACCCTGCTGCGGATCATCCGCGGCGATCAGGCGGCCGATGACGGCGTCGTGACCATCGACGGCGGACTCGGCGTCATGGATCAGTTCGTCGGTCACGGCGAGGCGGGCGAGACGGTGCACCAGTTGCTGACGCGCGTCGCCCCGGCCCGTATTCGCGCGGCGGCCGAAGCTCTCGAGGCCGCCGAGAACGCACTGATCGAGCGCGACGAGCACGACACGCAGATGGCGTACGCGTCGGCGATCTCCGAGTACGCGGACGCCGGCGGCTACGAGCACGAGACCGTCTGGGATCAGTGCACGGTCGCAGCACTCGGCGTGCCTTTCGAGCGGGCGCGATATCGCGAGCTCACGACGCTCTCCGGCGGTGAGCAGAAGCGGCTCGCGCTCGAAGCTCTGCTGCGCGGACCCGACGAGGTGCTGCTGCTCGACGAGCCGGACAACTACCTCGATGTGCCGACCAAGCGGTGGTTGGAGGAGCAGCTTCGGCAGACGCCCAAGACCGTGCTGCTCGTATCGCACGACCGGGAGTTGCTCGCCCGTGCCGTGGACCGGCTGATCACGCTCGAGCCGGGAGGCGCGGGCGCCACGGCATGGGTGCACGGTGGAGGGTTCGCCACCTACCAGCAAGCGCGGACCGACCGGATGGACCGCCTCGACGAGCTGCGTCGCCGCTGGGATGAGCAGCACGAGAAACTGCGCACCCTGGTCGCGAATCTCAAGGTCAAGGCGTCGGCGAACGACGGCTTCGCTTCGCGCTATCAGGCGGCGCAGACCCGCCTGCGCAAGTTCGAGGAGGCGGGTCCACCCGAGGAGCGCCCGCCCGCGCAGGACTTCGACATGCGTCTGCGCGGCTCCCGCACCGGCAAGCGCGCCGTCGTCGCGCAGCGGCTCGAGCTGACCGGGCTCATGCGTGCTTTCGATGCGGAGGTCTGGTACGGCGACCGGGTCGCGGTGCTCGGGTCCAACGGATCGGGTAAGTCACACTTCCTCCGGCTGCTGGCCCGCGGCGGTAGCGACCCCGATGCCACGCTCGGTCATGTCACGTCGACCGGAGAGCAGGTGAGCGCGGTGGCGCACACCGGCACGGCGACTCTCGGTGCGCGCGTCGTTCCCGGACTGTTCGCGCAGACCCATGCGCACCCCGAGTTCGTCGGGCGCACGCTGCTGGAGATCCTGCACCGCGGCGACGACCGTCGTGCGGGGATGCCTCGGGATGCCGCGAGTTCGGCGCTCGACCGGTACGGGCTCGTGCGGCAGGCGCAGCAGACGTTCGACTCGCTGTCGGGCGGGCAGCAGGCGCGGTTCCAGGTGCTGCTGCTCGAGCTCTCCGGGGCGACGCTGCTGCTGTTGGACGAGCCGACCGACAACCTGGACCTGGAGTCCGCCGAGGCGCTGGAGCAGGCGCTCGCTCGGTTCGAGGGAACCGTGCTGGCGGTCACCCACGACCGCTGGTTCGCCCGGTCGTTCGACCGCTTCCTGGTCTTCGGGTCGGACGGTGACGTCTATGAATCGGGCGAACCCGTGTGGGATGAGAAGCGGGTGGCTCGCGCCCGCTGACGGCGCGGGTTCAGGACGCGGAATGGCTCCCGTGCTCGGATCCACCTCCCCGCACGGAGGCGTCCGGCCGCCGGGTAGGCTGGAGGGGTGACCATGGAGATCGAGCTCGGCCGAGGAAAGCGCGCACGTCGCGCGTACACGTTCGATGACATCGCGGTGGTGCCTTCTCGGCGCACGCGCAACCCGGAGGACGTGTCCACTGCCTGGACGATCGACGCCTTCGGTTTCGGCATCCCGGTGCTCGGAGCCCCCATGGACTCGGTCGTCAGCCCGCAGACGGCGATCATGCTGGGCCAGCTGGGCGGACTGGGTGTGCTCGACCTCGAGGGTCTGTGGACCCGGTACGAGAACCCGGAGCCGCTGCTCGCCGAGATCGCCGGTCTCGACGAGGCAACGGCCACGGTCCGCATGCAGGAGCTGTACTCCGAGCCGATCAAGCCCGAGCTCATCACTCGCCGCCTCGCCGAGATCCGCGAGGCCGGCGTCACGGTGGCGGGCTCGCTCACGCCGCAGCGCACGCAGGAGTTCTACGACACGGTGGCTCGTGCGGGAGTCGACCTGTTCGTCATCCGCGGCACCACGGTCTCGGCCGAGCACGTGTCCAGCGTCGCCGAGCCCCTGAACCTCAAGAAATTCATCTACGACCTCGACGTCCCCGTCATCGTCGGCGGAGCCGCCACCTACACCGCGGCCCTGCACCTCATGCGTACCGGAGCAGCCGGAGTGCTCGTCGGCTTCGGCGGGGGAGCGGCGTCCACGACCCGCGCGACCCTCGGCATCCACGCGCCGATGGCGACTGCCGTCTCCGACGTCGCCGCCGCGCGACGCGACTACCTCGACGAGTCCGGCGGCCGCTACGTGCACGTCATCGCCGACGGGGGAGTCGGCACCTCCGGCGACATCGTCAAGGCGCTCGCCATGGGAGCGGATGCCGTCATGCTCGGCGTCGCGCTGGCCCGTGCCACCGACGCGCCGGGACGCGGATTCCACTGGGGTCCCGAGGCCCACCACCCGAAGCTCCCGCGCGGTCGTCGGGTCGAGGTCGGCGGCATCGGCACGCTCGAAGAGATCCTCTACGGCCCCGCGCCGGTCGCCGACGGCACCGCGAACCTGATCGGTGCGCTGCGGAAGTCGATGGCGACCACCGGATACTCCGACCTCAAGGAGTTCCAGCGGGTCGAGGTCGTGCTCGCGCCGTACGAGGCCTGAGGTTCAGCGCACCACCGTGACGACACCTGCTCTGTTCCCCCCGACCCTTCGTGAGGTCATGCTCCGGGGACGCTGGATCGGCATGCTGCTGCTCTGCCTCCTCGTCGCCGGTGTGTTCGCCTGGCTCGGCCAGTGGCAGCTCGAGCGCGCGATCGAGACCGATCCGCCGGACCCCGGCGCGACCGAGCAGGTGCAGCAACTCACTGACGTCCTCGAGCCGGCGCAATACCTCCCGGAGCCCCTGGTGGGACAGCGGGTGGAGACCTCCGGTGCGTGGGTTCCCGAGGACTTCATCGTCGTGTCGAGCCGGTTCAACGACGACGTCGAAGGCTACTGGGTCACCGGTCAGCTGCGCGTCGACGAGCGCACCTCCATCGCGGTCGCGATCGGATGGGCGCCGGATCGGTCCACCGCCGACGCGGCGGTGGAGGAACTCGAGGCGGGTGCCGACGGCTCTCCTGTCGATATCACCGGGCGCATCATCTCGGACGAGGGCCCCAAGGTCCCCCCGCACTCCGATCCCGCACAGCTGGACAGGATGTCGCCCGCCGCGCTTCTCAGCCGCTGGCACGACATCGAGCAGCTCGACGTCTACCGCCCCTACCTGGCTTCGACCACCGCGTCGGCCGGGCTGGTCGACATCTCGTCGCCGGCCCCCGAGGAGATGTCGCCGGTGAACTGGCTCAACGTCTTCTACGCCGTGGAATGGGCGATCTTCGCCGGGTTCGCGTTCTACCTCTGGTATCGCCTCGCGAAAGACGCCTGGGAGCGCGAGGTCGAAGAGTTCGAAGACGCTGCGGCCGCGGAAAGCGTCTGATCGATCCGCGCATCCGCGCGCGATTCGGTGCGCAATTGCGTGCCGTCGCCTCGCGATAGCGACCTTCGTCAGGGGTCGTCGAGGCCATCCGGTGAGCGCTGGATGTCGAATCGGAAAACTCCGTTGAGGATGTCCGGACCGCTACGTATGCTCGCACCATGTGAGCATGCTGGGAGTTTCCCCTGTGTGCAGCGTCAGTCCTGAGAAGTGTCGAACCCGACCGAGGAGACAGCACCGATGATGTCCGCTCCAGACGACGAGAACCGCATGGGTTCCGTCTCGCACCGTAGAAGTCGGGGGCGCATCGGCGCTCTCGCCGTGACCTGCGTCGCCGCGCTGAGCCTCGGCTCGCTGGCCGCTGTGCCCGCCACAGCCGACACCACCGGCACGGGGGTGGTGATCAACGAGGCGTACCTCTCCGGCGGCAGCGCGGGGGCGGCGTTCAAGAACAAGTTCGTCGAGCTCTACAACCCGACCTCGGCGCCGATCACCCTCGACGGCATGTCGCTGCAGTACCGGTCCGGCACCGGCACGGGCGCCGCCAACGGCGTCGCCGCGCTCACCGGCGTGATCCCGGCCGGCGGTCACTACCTCGTGCAGGGCAACAGCAACGGCGCGAACGGTGCGGAACTGCCCGCTCCCGACGTGGTCAGCACCTTGACCCCGAGCGGCACCACCGGAACGCTGGCGCTGGTCGAGGGTACGGCCGCCGTGACACTCACCCCGGGTTCGGCCGTGGGCGTCGACGGCGTGGTCGACCTGCTCGGCTACGGCACCTCGAACACGTTCGAGACGAAGGCGGCCACCCCGCCCGCCGGCAACACCGACGTGAAGTCGCTGAATCGCACCGACGGTGTCGACACCGACGACAACAGCGCCGACTTCACGCTCTCGGCCACCATCACCCCGCAGAGCTCCGGCGACACCGACCCGGGCACGGACCCGGGCGGCGAGCCGACGAAGGCGACGATCGCCGAGGTGCAGGGCACGACCGACGTCTCTCCGCTGAGCGGCAAGACCGTGCA
The DNA here is from genome assembly GCF_018613945.1 of Microbacterium sp. ISL-59. Lineage (NCBI taxonomy): Bacteria > Bacillati > Actinomycetota > Actinomycetes > Micrococcales > Microbacteriaceae > Microbacterium > Microbacterium sp. ISL-59. The sequence goes on along the minus strand of NZ_JAGGPG010000002.1, from coordinate 150,924 downwards.
GGTCGAGGGCGTCGTCACCGCCGACTACCGCACCGGCGGCTACAAGGGCATCGTCATCCAGACGCAGGGCTCCGGCGGTGCGACGGACGCGACGCCCGGTGCCTCCGACGGCGTGTTCGTCTTCCTGAACGCACTGGCTCCGAGCCTCGAGATCGGCGACCTCGTCTCGGTCACCGGTTCCGTGAGCGAGTACTTCGGCCAGACGCAGCTCAACCCCGCTGCGGCCGCCGACGTCAAGGTGCTCACCGCGGGTGTCGGCGTTCCCGCCGTCACGCCCCTGCCCGCCACGGTGCAGGGTGCCGACCGCGAGCAGTACGAGAACATGTACGTGGCTCCCGAGGGCAGTTACCGCCTCGCGTCCAGCCACCAGCTGTTCAACTTCGGCTCGCTGTGGCTGAACGCCGGAGCCGACCTCGCGGTGAAGAGCACCGAGACCACGCGTCCGGGCGACGAAGCCGCGGCGATCGCCGCAGCCAACCGCGCCAACCGCATCCTGCTCGACGACGGCTGGTCCATCCAGGTGTCGAACAGCGGGCACCCGGGCGAGCAGCCGTACTTCACGAAGGATGCCGTCGTCCGCAACGGCGACACGGTCGACTTCGGCGACAACGGCTACGTGCTGCAGTGGGGCTTCAACGACTGGCGTCTGCAGCCCGTCGTGCCGATCGACGACTCCTCGTCCGCCGACCTCAAGGTCGGCTTCGAGGCGACGAACCCGCGCACCGCATCCGCGCCCGACGTGGGCGGCGACGTGCAGGTCGCGTCCTTCAACGTCTACAACTACTTCACGACGCTCAAGAGCGAGAACTCGAACGCCCGCGGGGCTGCGAACGCGGCGCAGTTCGCGATCCAGAAGTCCAAGATCGTCGCGGCGATCAACGGACTCGACGCCGAGATCGTCTCCCTCATGGAGATCGAGAACTCGGTCAAGCTCGGAAAGCCCGTCGACACGGCCCTCAAAGACCTGGTCGCGGGCCTCAACGCCGACGCCGGCAGCGAGGTGTGGGGCTACGTTCCCACGCCGGCCGCGCTGAACGATGCGGCGACGACCGACTTCATCACCAACGCGATCATCTACAAGAAAGACGCCGTCGAGACGGTGGGCGACAGCGCGACCGTCACCGACGAGACCGTGTGGGGCAACGCCCGCGAGCCGATCGCGCAGGCGTTCGACATCGACGGTCGCGTCGTCACTGTGGTGGCGAATCACCTGAAGTCGAAGTCGCCGCCCGAGGGGGCGGGCGCGGAGCCGGCCGACGGCCAGGGCTTCTTCAACGCCGACCGCGTGAAGCAGGCGAATGCGATCCTCGCCTTCACTGCCGACCTCGAGGAGACCACCGGCAGCAGTGACATGCTGCTGATCGGCGACTTCAACGCCTACGGCAAGGAAGACCCGATCAACGTGTTCACGTCGAACGGGTGGAGCGACCTCGTCGCCGACAAGACCGATGGCCAGTACACGTACACGTTCGACGGTGAACTCGGTTCGCTCGACCACGTGATCGCGTCGCCGTCGCTCGCCTCGTCGATCACGGGCGCAGGCGTGTGGGGCATCAACTCGCCGGAGTGGAGCGACCGCGGCTACGCGTACGGCGCCACCGACGAGGGCACGCCCTACCGGTCCAGCGACCATGACCCGATCATCGTCGGCGTCTCCTCGGAGATCCCGCCGGTGAGCATCGACGTCGTCACGGTCAACGACTTCCATGGACGGATCGAGGCCGACGGTGCTGCCGCCGGTGCCGCCGTCCTCGCGGGAGCCGTGAAGCAGTTCCGCGACGAGAACCCGAACACGATCTTCGCCGGTGCCGGCGACCTGATCGGGGCTTCGACGTTCACCTCGTTCATCAACGATGACAACCCGACGATCGACGCGCTGAACGCGGCTGGTCTCGATGTCAGTGCTGCGGGCAACCACGAGTTCGACCAGGGCTGGGAAGACCTGCGCGACCGCGTGCAGGAACGTGCGGACTGGGAGTACATCTCGTCGAACGTGTTCGTCACCGAGACCGGCGAGCCTGCGCTCGCACCGGCCTGGGTGAAGGAGCTCGACGGCGTGAAGGTCGGCTTCGTCGGTGCCGTCACCGAAGACCTCGACTCGCTCGTCTCGCCCGAGGGCATCAAGGACCTCGAGGTCCGCAGCATCGCCGACTCCGTGAACGCGGTCGCCGACGATCTGCGCGACGGCGATGAGTCCAACGGTGAGGCGGATGTCGTCATCCTGCTCGTGCACGAGGGCGCTTCCAGCGTCGAGCTGTCGAGCATCACTCCGGATTCGCCGCTTGGCGAGATCGTCTACGGTGTCGACGACGACGTGGACGCGATCGTGTCGGCACACACCCACCTCGCGTACAACCACGTGATCGACGGCCGCCCGGTCGTCTCGGCGGGGCAGTACGGCGAGAACCTGGGCCTGATGAACATCAAGGTCGACCCGAAGACGAAGGATCTGATCTCGATCACCAACGAGATCAAGCCCCTCACCGCTGCCGGCAAGCCGCTGTACCCGGCGGTGCCGGAGGTGCAGGCGATCGTCGACCAGGCCAAGGCCGAGGCCGACGTCCTGGGCGCGATCAAGGTCGGCGACATCACGGCCGACTTCAACCGCGCACGCCAGAGCGACGGCAAGACGGAGAACCGCGGTGGCGAGTCCACCATCGGCAACTTCGTCGCCGATGTGCAGCAGTGGTCCACGGGCGCCGACCTGGCACTCATGAACCCGGGAGGCATCCGCGCGAACCTCACCTACGCCTCGTCCAACGCGAACGACCCGAACGGCAACGTCACCTATCGCGAGGCGGCGACGGTCCAGCCGTTCGCCAACACGCTGGTGACGCTGACGCTCACCGGCACGCAGCTGAAGGGCGTGCTCGAGGAGCAGTGGCAGCCGACGGGTTCGGCGCGTCCGTTCCTGAAGCTCGGAGTCTCGGAGGGGCTGGTCTACACCTACGACCCCACCGCGGCGCAGGGCTCGCGGATCACGTCGATCACGCTCAACGGCACGCCGGTCGACCCGGCAGCGAACTACACGGTCGCCGCCAACTCGTTCCTCGCCGCGGGTGGAGACAACTTCTTCACCTTCAAGGAGGGCGCGGGCAAGCGCGACACCGGCAAGATCGACCTGCAGTCGATGGTCGACTGGTTCGACGCGAACAAGACCGCGAGCCCCGACCAGGCTCAGCGCGCGGTCGGTGTCGCCGTCAGCGCGGCGGATGCCGACGGCTACAGCGCCGGCGACCAGGTGACGGTGTCGCTCTCCTCGCTGGCCTTCAGCGCGGGCGAGCCGGCGCCGGGCGATGTGACGCTCTCGCTGGGCGACACGGTGCTCGCCACCGGAGCCGTCGACCCCGCAGTCGTCGACACCACCGATGAGGGTGGGCGCGCCAGCCTCACCTTCACTGTTCCCTCGGGCGTCTTCGGCGAGCAGTCGCTCACTGTCGCGGTCGCCGGAACCGGGACGACGGTGCAGGTGCCGTTCACGATCGCCGGTGAGGAGGAGTTCGCCGGCACGATCGCCCTCGGGTCGTCCAAGGTGACGGCGGGCAAGAACCTCAAGGTGACCGGTGAAGGCTACGTGCCCGGTGAGACGGTGAACATCGAGCTGCGTCCGAAGAAGGGCAAGCCGGTCCAGGTCGGCACGGTCCAGGTGGGGGCTGACGGTACGTTCAGCACCCAGGTCACCGTGCCGAAGAGCGCGCCGTCGGGCAAGTACACCGTCGCCGCTTCTCAGGCCGACGGGGATGCGGCGACCGCCACGGTCACGGTCAACCGCGCCGGCGGCATCATCGGCGCGATCCTCGACTGGCTCTGGGAACTGCTCACCCGGTGGTTCTGATCGGGGAAGAGTGGTTCTGATCCGCTAGTCGGATGACACAGGCGGAGGCCGCCGGGAGCAATCCTGGCGGCCTTCGTCGTCGCCGTCGCGCGGCCTGCCTCCGCCCCCGCACGGCTTCGGAGTCCGAGGCGCGTACCCCACGGGCGCGAACAGGCGTCGGGTCCTACGGGGTGAGTACCTGGACGTCGGCCTGCGCGAGGGCAGCGGCGATGCGCGGCGGAGGGGGAGCGTCTGTGATCAGGTAGTCTGCGCGCTCGAGCAGCGCGATCTGGGCGAAGAACCGACGCCCGAGCTTGGTGGAGTCCGCGAGGATGGCCGTGCGCTCGGCGCGCTGGATCATCTCCGACATCATGGCGGCGTCGCCGAGGTTCGACGTCGAGTATCCGGCCTCGTCGACCGCACCCACAGCGATCAGGGCGAGGTCGCAGCGGATGTCGACCTCCGGGCCGCCCGGGGTCATCGTGAAGGTCACGGGGCCCGTCGTGGCCTGCGTGATCGACCGCACCGCCCCGCCGAAGACGTACAGGTCGCGGAAGACCGACGGTGACAGTTCGCCGGGGATGCGCAGGTTGTTCGTGGCGATCGTCAGATCGTGATGATTGCGCAGCGCACGAGCGACGGCGAGCGTCGTCGTCCCGGCGTTGAGCATCACGACGGAGCCGTCTTCGACGAGACCGGCGGCGATGCGCGCGATGCGCTCCTTCTCCTCCGTCTGCATGCGCAGGCGCACGTCGAGGGCGCGGTCCTTGAGCTGGCCGCTGGCTGCGCTGACCGCTCCGCCATGCGTGCGGATCAGGACTCCCTCTCGATCGAGTTGGTCGAGATCTCGGCGGATCGTGTCGATCGACACGGCGAAGTGCTCCGCCAGATCGCTCACGGTCACCTGACCGGTCTGCTCGACGTAGGTGGCGAGGTCGGCTTTCCGTCCGGCGGGGAGACGGCGTCGCTGTCCGGTCGCTGAAGCATCCATGCACCCATATCTAGCACAGGAACAGAGGCAACGCGGCATACTCGTGCAGAAAACGGCATGTCGACGAAACGCGGGGGCGTCCGGTTATGTCGCGGAAAGCCGGGGGTGCGGGTCCGAAAGCGTGAAGAATGCGCTTGACGAATCGGCATGAGACGGCATAACATGGCTCAAAACCGCATGAACAAGCATTGAAGCGCGTGATGCGGCACGATCTCAACGAGGAGAAGTGATGAGCACAGTCGGAAGAGGGCAGCGACGAACCCGAATGATCGTCGGCGCCGGAACCGCGGCGGTTACCCTTCTGGCCCTGGCGGGTTGCACGCCCGGCTCGGATGGCGACAGCGGCGGTGACGGGAAGGTCACCATCGAATTCGCGCAGTGGTGGGAGCCGGAGCTGCCCGACGGCGAGTTCCGCGCACTCATCGACGAGTTCGAGGAGGCGAACCCCGACATCACCGTCGACCTGGTGAGCGGCCCGTACGCGTCCACCAAGGAGCAGCTCTTCGCCGGTGCGGCATCCGGCACCATGCCCGACGTGGTCGGGCTCGACGGCGCGTGGGTGAACGACTTCGCCTCTCAGGGCGTCATCGCCGATCTGAGCGCGCTCATGAAGGAGTACGACTACGACGACAGCGAGCTGGCCAGCCAGATCCAGGTCGACGGCAGCACCTACATGATCCCGGTCGTGAACTTCGTCTACCCGATGTTCACGAACGACGACCTGCTCTCCCAGGCCGGGGTGAGCGCGCCCCCTCAGACCCGCACCGAATTCGCGGATGCGGCGGCCAAGGTGTCGGCGCTCGGCGGCGATGTCTCGGGCTGGGTGCTCCCGCTGTCCCTCGAATCGCCGAACGGCGTGCAGAACGACGTCATGTCGTGGGTCTGGGCATCCGGGGGCTCGATGCTCAAAGACGGTCAGCCCGACCTCACGAACGACGACGTGACCTCCGCGGTCGAGTACATCGGCGGGCTGTGGGACGACGGCGTCATCGCCTCGGGCTCCTTCACTATGAAGGAGCAGGACAAGGTCGAGGAGTTCACCAACGGCCGCGCCGGCATGATGATCGACTCGCTCGCGCACATCAACCTGATCCGCGAGACGAACCCCGATCTGAAGTTCTCGATCTCGGCGATCCCCGCCGAGGACGGCTACGACGGCGAACGCGGCATTCCCTACGCCTCCTGGGGCATCGGCGTCGCCGAGAACTCCGAGCACAAGGAAGCGGCGTTCAAGCTGGTGTCGTTCCTGATGAGCGAGCAGACGAACTCCGAGCTGTCCACGATGGCCAAGGCCTTCCCCGGAAACTCGAAGTCGGTCCCGGACTTCGTGAACGACGACGAGCTCTTCAAGACGGCGTTCGACATCTACCAGGCCGGCTACCCGGCGAACGAGTTCACGGGCCTCCCGGTCGCCGAAGACCTCATGCGCCAGTTCGGTGAGCAGCTCCAGGCCGCGCTCGACGGGCAGCAGTCGATCCCCGACGCGCTCAAGAAGGCGCAGGCCTCGTGGGAAGCGGAGTTCTGACCTCCCGTCTCCCCGCCTGAACGGGGTGCCGCATCGCGATCGCGATGCGGCACCCGACCAACCAAGGAGCTCGAGTTCCCATGAGTCTCAGAACAACCGACGACACCGAGGTGATCGTCACCGGAGTCGCACTCTCGCGGCGCCGACGGCAGCTGCGCAAGACCGGCGAGTCGTACGCCTTCCTCTCGCCGACGGTCATCCTGCTGTTCGTGCTGATGATCGTGCCGATCGTCATGGTGATCGGCTATTCGTTCCAGGACAACGTGATCCTGAACAAGTCGCCCGAGTTCGTCGGTATCGCGAACTACGTCGAGATCCTGTCCGACCCGCGCTTCTGGAAGGCGACGGGCAACACCATCCTCTTCACGGTGACGAGCGTCGCCGCTCACCTCGTGCTCGGCCTCGCCTTCGCGATGATGCTGAACAGCCCGCTCCTCGGACGGTTCTCGCGGTCGCTCTTCCGGGCCCTCTACGTGCTGCCGTGGCTGTTCACGGTCGCGGTCATCGCGGTCCTCTGGCGCATGCTGCTCGCCCCGAACGGCGTGGTCAACTTCCTGCTCAACACCGACATCGAGTGGTTGGCCTCGCCCCAGCTCGCTCTGGGCACGATCATCTTCATCAACATCTGGGCGGGGTACCCCTTCTTCATGGTGAGCCTGCTCGCCGGGCTCCAGGGCGTTCCCGCTGAACTCCACGAGGCGGCCACCGTCGACGGTGCGAGCGCCACGCAGCGCTTCTGGAACGTGACGATCCCGCAGCTGCGCCCGATCATCGTGAGCCTCGTGCTGCTCGACCTGATCTGGACCTCGCAGCAGTTCGCCCTCATCTGGATGACCACCGGTGGCGGCCCGATCGACGTCACCGAGGTGCTCAGCACCTTCACCTACAAGCTCGCCTTCGCCAAATACGACTTCTCGCTCGCGTCGACCTCTGCCGTGCTCGTGCTGCTGATGTCGATGGTGCTCGCCGTGTTCTACGTCCGTCATCAGAAAGCGAGGGACTGACCATGGCTCTCACCGCCCGGAACCAGCGTCGGGTCGGCAAGACCGGCCTCATGATCGGACTCCTCATCGGTGCGGTCTTCGCCGCGGGGCCCGTGCTGTGGATGCTGTCCAGCTCGTTCAAGTCGAACACGCAGATCTTCGAACTGCCGCCGCGGCTGCTGACCGACACGTTCTCGTTCGACGCCTACGTCGCGATCTTCACGAATGCCGAGACGATGCGGTTCTTCCTGAACAGCTACATCGTGGCCGGCTCCGTCACCGTGCTCACGCTGATCGTCGCGATCCAGGCCGCCTATGCGTTCAGCCGTTTCGAGTTCCGGGGCAAGCGGATCCTGAACGTGGTGATCGTGAGCGTGCAGGCGGTGCCGCCCATCACTCTGCTCATCCCGTACTTCGGGCTCATGGTCGGGCTGGGCCTCTACAACTCGTACGCGGGGCTGATCCTCACCTACATGGTGTTCACCCTGCCCTACGCGATCATCATGATGACCGGCTACTTCAACACGCTCCCGAAGGAGCTCGACGAGGCCGTGCGGGTCGACGGTGCCGGATCCATGACGGCCCTCTGGCGCATCCTGGTGCCGATCTCGGTGCCCGGCATCGTCTCGGTCGGCATCTACACCTTCATGATCGCGTGGAACGAGTACCTGTTCGCGCTGACGCTCACGCGCACGATCGACATGCGCACCGTGCCGATCGGCATCCAGCTCCTCATGGGCCAGCACTCCTACGAGTGGAACCAGATCATGGCCATGAGCGTGCTCGGGTCGATCCCCGTGCTCATCCTCTTCCTCTTCTTCCAGCGGTACTTCATCAGCGGCCTCACGGCCGGGTCCGTGAAGAGCTGAACGACGTCCCGTCCGGGGCTCCGACCACCACGAAACAGGAGATACAAGTGCTCTACACCGGCAAATCCATCCTCGACGTCGCGAACGCGAACAACTTCGCGATCCCCGCGTTCAACATCAGCGACTGGGCGATGTTCAACGGCGTCATGGACATCAGCGAGGAGAAGGCCGCCCCGGTCATCATCGCGATCCACCCCGACGAGGTCTCGCACATCACCACCGACCTGATCGCCGCGATGCACTCCCGTGCGCACCGTTCGAGCGTCCCCGTCGCCATCCACTGGGACCACGGCGGCAGCTACGAGCAGATGATCACCGCGATCAAGGCGGGCTTCACCTCGGTCATGATCGACGCCTCCCTGCTGCCGTTCGACGAGAACGTCGCCCTCACCCGAAAGGTCGTCGATGCCGCCCACGCGGTCGGCATCCAGGTCGAGGGAGAGCTCGGCACGATCGGCGCGAATGACAGCTACGGCGAGTCGGGCGCCGCCGAGATCATCTACACGAACCCCGCCGACGCCGTGCGTTTCGTCGCGGAGACCGGCGTCGACAGCCTCGCCATCGCGATCGGCACCTCGCACGGGCTGTACCCGGCAGAGAAGAACCCGGAGCTCCGTCACGACCTCCTGCAGGAGATCAAGGCCGCGGTCGGCATCCCCCTGGTGCTGCACGGCGGATCGGCGAATCCCGACTCCGAGCTGCGCCGCGCGGTCGAGCTCGGTATCAACAAGATCAACATATCCAGCGACATCAAGGTCTCGTACCACAACCGCATGCGCGAGATCCTCGGCACCGACGAGCGCCTGCGCGAGCCGAACGCGATCCAGCCCGAGCCGATGGCCGCACTGAAGGCCACGGCGGCTGAGAAGATCGAGCTGTTCGGCGCAGACGGCAAGGCCGACCTGTACTGACCGGACGGCAGATCTCGAAGGGGAGGGCGATCGGCGGATGAGCGCTGGCGAGGACAGGCGGCTCGTACTCGGGCTCGGGGGAACGGTCGACTACGAACTGCGGTGGGATGCCGCCGTACTCGAACGGCTGGCCGCCGCGCACCACGTGCGGCGGCAGGAGCTGACCTCGACGGCGCCCATCGTCGACGAGCGATCGCTCTTGGTCGCCGTCCTCGCCCTCGTCGACGCCGGTACGGGCGCGGAGCGCTTCGTCGCATCATCCGATGTGATCGAGGCGTTCTCCTCGCACTTCGAGTACGCGGTGACCCTGGGCGGTACCGGCGTGCGGGCCGGGCTCGTCCTGGACAGCCTGGGAATCCCCAGCATCCAGCATCTGGTGAGCATCGACGACAATGTGCGCCGGCTGCTGCCTCCCGGGGTGTCCTTCGTGTGCTCGGCGACGCAGGACACCCTGGATCCGCACCTGATCGTGCAGTATCCGGCCGGTGCACGCATACGACTTCATGACGGCGATGTCTTCTCGCCGGGACCCAATCGGCTGATCTTCGCCAACGATCCGCCGAACCGTGAGATGCGGCTCGCGGCCGAGCTGGGGGAGACGCTGGCCACCGCCTCCGTGCTCCTCGTCTCCGGCTTCAACACCATGCAGGACCATGCCCTGCTCGAGCAGCGCCTGGAGCAGCTCCAGGAGGCGATGCTCCGGCTGCCCGAGGATGCGCTGGTCTACTACGAGGACGCCGGCTTCTACACGCGCGCCTTCGCGGAGACGGTACGCATCCGGCTGCTCCCCGGCATCGACGTGTACGGCATGAACGAGGACGAACTGCAGGAGTACGTCGGGCGGCCGGTAGACCTGCTCGATCCGGCAGACGTGATCCGCGCCCTGGCCGACGTCCGTCGGATCATTCCCGTCCCCGCGCTGGTCGTGCATACGCGGTACTGGGCGCTCGCCATCGGAGCCGAGGCCGACCGCCACCGCGTCGCGCTGGAGAGCGCCGTGCGCGTGGCGGCCACCCGCTATCGGCTCGGTGACGGATTCACGGCGGCGCAAGCAGCCGAGACGGCCCGGATGCCCCGGCACGGGAAGGGAGCCACCCTCGTCGCTGCCGTCACGGCGGCCGTGCCGGATGCCGTCGGCGTCCCGGCATTCGCCCTCGAGGTCGAACACCCGACCACGATCGGCCTCGGTGACACCTTCGTGGGCGGGTTCCTCGCCGCCCATGCCCAGGACGGAGAGTACCCGTGAAACCGATCCGGCTCGCGTCGAACCGTCCGGCCGAACGCTTCTACCGCGGCGGTGCCCGCATCTCTGCCTTCCGCGGGGAGCGCGAGTCCGCACCGCGTGAGCCCGAGGACTGGGTCGGATCGACCACGACGATCCGCGGCGAGCAGGTGCTCGGGCTGACGACGCTCCCGGACGGGACGATCCTGCGCGATGCGATCGCCGAGGATCCCGTCTCGTGGCTCGGGTCCGTGCATGCCGAGCGGTGGGGAGCGGACACGCGTCTGCTGGTGAAGCTCCTCGACGCGGGACAGCGGCTTCCCGTGCACGCGCACCCGCACGACGATTTCGCCGCTTCGCATCTCGGCCGCGCGCATGGCAAGGCGGAGGCCTGGTACATCCTCGAGGGAGGGACCGTGCACGTCGGGTTGCGCGAGGAGACGACGGTCGAAGCGCTCGCCGATCTGGTCTCGCGCCAGGATGTGACGGCGCTCCTCGGCCTGCTGCACGAGGTCGAGGTCCGCCCCGGCGATGTCGTCTGGGTGCCACCGGGTGAGCTCCACGCGATCGGTGCCGGGGTGCTGCTGCTCGAACTGCAGCAGCCGGAGGACCTGTCGATCCTGCTGGAGTGGGACGGTTTCGCCATCGACGGCCCCGGCGAGGGACACCTCGGGCTGGGCTTCGATCTCGCACTCGCCGCCGTCACGACCGCCGCGCGAAGCCCGGCGGAGCTCGCCGTCCTCGTGCATCCGGCGCGGCGGTCAGGTTCGGTCTTCCCGCGCGCGGCGGATCGGTACTTCCGACTCGAGCGGCGTCCGGTGCACGGACCGTCGGTCATCGAAACCGGGTTCGCGATCGTGATCGTCTCCGACGGCACCGTCGACCTCCGTGGCGAGGTGCTGCCGACCGGCGCCGCAGTCCTCATCCCGGCCGCCGCCGGCACGATCGAGGTCAGCGGCGATGCCGAGCTCCTGATCGCGCGGCCCCCGGCGTCGTGAGGCCGATCGCGCGGGATCGAGCGGCGAATCCCGGCGGCTAGACTGGACGCATGCCCGAACCGAAAGTCGCCAGCTTTCCGGCGATCCGCGGTGCGCTGAAGTTCTACCAGATCGCGTCGATCATCACAGGAGTCATGCTGCTCCTGCTGCTGACCGAGATGGTGCTGAAGTACACGCCGATCCACCTCGAGCTCTTCCTGGGAGGCTCCGGAGGACCGCTGTGGTTCGCCGGCGTGCTCGCCGGACCCGACTGCCAGTGGTGGTCGCTGTTCGCCCCGATGACCAACTCCTGCGAGATGACCTCGCTGGGCGACGGGTTCAACCTCTCGCTGTTCATCCTGGTGGCGCACGGCTGGTTCTACGTCGTCTACCTGTTCGCGTGCTTCCGCATGTGGAGCCTGATGCGCTGGCGCTTCCCGCGCTTCATCCTCCTCGCGCTCGGTGGCGTCATCCCGCTGCTGTCGTTCTTCATGGAGGCGGTCGTCGCCCGTGAGGTCAAGACCTATCTCGCCACCCGAGAGGCCGCCGAGGCCTCCACCCCCGCCCCGGAAGGTGTCCGTTGACCGAACAGTCCGAGACCCAGCAGCGTCCTGCGCTCGTCGTCGACTTCGGCGCGCAGTACGCGCAGCTGATCGCCCGTCGAGTCCGCGAAGCGGGTGTGTACAGCGAGATCGTGCCGCACACCGCCACGGCCGAAGAGATCGCCGCCAAGAACCCGGTCGCGATCATCCTCTCCGGCGGTCCCTCGTCGGTATACGAAGAGGGCGCACCGAAGCTCGACCCGGCGGTCTTCGACCTCGGCGTCCCGACGCTCGGCATCTGCTACGGCTTCCAGTACATGGCCCAGACGCTCGGCGGCGAGGTCGCTCACACCGGACTCCGTGAGTACGGCGCGACGGATGCCGTGATCTCGGGCGACGGCGGCACACTGCTCGGCGGCCAGCCGGCGGAGCAGAACGTCTGGATGAGCCACGGCGACCAGGTGGCGAAGGCCCCCGAAGGCTTCGACGTGCTCGCGACGACGGATGCGACCAAGGTCGCGGCGTTCTCGAACGAGGAGCGCGGCTTTTACGGCGTGCAGTGGCACCCCGAGGTCAAGCATTCCGACCACGGTCAGCGCGTGATCGAGAACTTCCTGCACAAGGGCGCGGGGCTCGCGTCCGACTGGAACAGCGGCAACGTGATCGCCGAGCAGATCGAGCGCATCCGCGAGCAGGTGGGCGACGCCCGCGTCATCTCCGCTCTCTCCGGCGGCGTCGACTCCGCGGTCTCCACGGCACTCGTGCACAAGGCGATCGGCGACCAGCTGACCGCCGTCTTCGTCGACCATGGCCTCCTCCGTAAGGGTGAGCGCGAGCAGGTCGAGAACGACTACGTCGAGTCCACCGGTGTGCGTCTGATCACGGTCGACGCGGCGGAGACCTTCCTCGGTCACCTCGAGGGTGTGACCGACCCCGAGGAGAAGCGCAAGATCATCGGCCGCGAGTTCATCCGCGCGTTCGAGAAGGTGCAGCTCGACCTCGTCGCCGAGGCCAAGGCCTCGGGCGGCGCTCCGGTGAAGTTCCTCGTACAGGGCACGCTCTACCCCGACGTGGTGGAGTCCGGTGGTGGTGCGGGAACCGCGAACATCAAGTCGCACCACAACGTGGGCGGCCTTCCCGACGACCTCGACTTCGAGCTGATCGAGCCGCTGCGCGCCCTGTTCAAGGACGAGGTCCGTGCCATCGGCCGCGAGCTCGGCATCCCCGAGGCGATCGTCGGACGTCAGCCGTTTCCGGGGCCCGGCCTCGGCATCCGGATCATCGGTGAGGTCACCGCTGACCGTCTCGAGATTCTGCGTGAGGCCGACGCCATCGCCCGCGAGGAGCTGACGAAGGCCGGTCTCGACCAGGAGATCTGGCAGTGCCCGGTCGTACTCCTCGCCGACGTGCGCTCGGTGGGCGTGCAGGGCGACGGTCGCACCTACGGCCACCCGATCGTGCTGCGCCCGGTGTCGAGTGAAGACGCCATGACCGCCGACTGGACGCGCCTGCCCTACGACGTGCTGTCGAAGATCTCGAACCGCATCACGAACGGCGTCCGCGACGTCAACCGCGTCGTGCTCGACGTCACGTCGAAGCCGCCGGGGACGATCGAGTGGGAGTAGGGAGCACCATGCTCCCCGATGCGGCGCCGGCTCTGCCCGACGCCGAGTACCTGGTGCTGTCCAGCCGGCTGATCCCGGGCCTGGACGGCGGGTACACGATCGCGACGCTCGCGCGCGCCCGTCAGCTGGCGGGCGCAGGTGTCGCCGACGGTGCCGGCCCGCAGCTGCTCACGTTCGACCCGGGTACCGCGGCGGACCATGCCGCGCACCGCGGGACGTTCGTCGAGCAGGGCTCGCTTCTCGACGCGTCGCGGATGCGCAACCTCTTCGACGAGGCGGTACAGCCGGATGGCGGAGCGGCAGGCTGGCTGCGCGCTGCCGCCGACGCCGCGGTGACCCCCGATCCCGACGTCGAGTACCGCGTGCTGACGGATGCCGAGGGCCGACCGTTCGCGGCGCTCCCGGTGATCCCGGGCAACCCGGACTGGCATCTCACCGAGGAACCGGTACTCGTGTACGACGCGGCGGGTGAGGTCGGCGGCGCCCTGCACGGTTTCCGCGGGCTGTACCGGGCCTGGCTCGACCACGTGACGGCCGCGTTCGGCGAACGTCGCATCATCGTGATCTGCGAGTCGCGCCAGCTCGGAGAGCTCATCGTGGACTGGGATGACCCGCGCGTGCGCATCGTCCACACCATTCACACCATGCACGTCGAGGCGCCGTACACGCCGGACGCGACCATGAACACGCTCTGGACCCGCTGGTTCCGTCTCGCCGACCGCTTCGACGCGGTCGTCTGGCCGACCGTCACCCAGCGTGACGATGTGGTGGCCCGGTTCGGGGACGCGGCGTCGCACGTCGTGGTGCCGAATCCCATCGCTCCGGTGGAGGCCCGCGACGACCTGCGCGAGGACGGCCTCGTGATCATGCTCGGACGCCTCGCACCCGGAAAGCGCGTCGACCAGGCGATCCGCGCGTTCCTCGCGGCCGACGTGCCGGGCACCCGGATGGAGATCTGGGGTGGTGGCCCCGAGCAGGGACGACTGCAGGCGCTGATCGAGGAACTCGCGGCGGGGGATCGTGTCGTCCTCGCCGGCTACACGCAGACCCCCGGCACCGTCCTCGATCGCGCATCGCTCCTCGTCACCTCGACGGCGTTCGAGGGGCAGCCGCTCGGCGTGGTCGAATCGCTCCTCCACGGCACGCCCGTGGTGTCGTACGACGTGCGCTACGGCATCCGCGACGTCCTCGGCGCCGGCGGGGGAGTGCTGGTCCCGGACGGCGACATCGAGGCGCTGGGAGACGCGATCCGCGCATTGCTCACCGACTCCGATCGACTCGCGGCGCTGAGCACCGAGGCGCCGATGGTCGCCGCTGCCTGGAGCCCGGAGCGCTCGCTCGACGCCCTCGCCTCCGTGATCGCCGACGTCGCCGGGCGCCCCTCCCGTCGCGACGATCGCGGCTAGCCTCGAGGCGTGACCCCCGCAGCATCCGTCCTCGCCCGGATCGTCTCGGCGATCGATGGCGAGAAGCTCCACGCGTATGGCGTGCATGTGCTCGTCGGCGCCGACGAGGCGCAGCACCGCTGGCGCAGCGATGACCGAGTGAACGTCTACTCGGTTTCCAAGGGGGTGAGCGCGCTGGCGGCCGGGATGGCCGTGGATGAGCGGATTCTGACACTGGACACCCGCGTCGCAGAGACGCTGCCGAACCTGCGACTCGGCCGCGGCGTCGAGGACGTGACGCTGCGTCACCTGCTCACCATGACGAGCGGTATCGACTTCGAGTGGTTCGGCGGTCAGGAGGCTCCGTGGCCCGACCTCGCCCAGGAGATGCTGCGTCACCCCGCCCGGGAGCCGGGATCACGGTTCCGATACTCCGACGCGAGTACCTACGTCGCGATGCGGATGCTCGGCGCTCTCGTCGGCGACGTGCGCGACTGGCTTCTCCCACGACTGTTCGACCCGCTCGGCATCGACGATCCGCAGTGGCATCGGTGCCCGCGTGGCTGGATCATCGGCGGCAGCGGGCTCGAGTTGCGCACCGAGGAGCTCGCCCGAATCGGTCGCGTCTTGCGCGATGGCGGTCGTTGGCGCGGGCATCAGCTGGTGGGCGCGTCGTGGATCGACGGCATGCACTCGGCCTGGAACCTCACGGGCGGGGACGGAGATTTCGCGCAGTACGGGATGGCCGCATGGGCCGGTCCTCGGGCGGGCTGGCGTCTCGACGGGTTGTACGGCCAGTACGTCTACCTGGCGGAGCACTCCGAGGCGGTCATCACGATCACAGCCCATGAGGAGAGCCGTGACCATCGGCTCGTCGAGATCGCCGCGGAGGCGATCATCGAGGATTCGTCTCCGCTCTCCTGACCTTTTCAGAATGAATTCCGGGAGCATGTCGATCCGGGCCGTTCCCGTTCGACGTCTGAAGTGAGAGGGTCGAGAGACGGCCCTTCGAACAAGGAGAACAACATGAAGTTCATGCTCATCATGCGCGCAGACGACACCGCCGTCGAGGCATACAAGGAGATGCCCTTCGAGCAGGTCATCGAGGCCATGGGCAAGTACAACGAGTCGATGATCAAGGCCGGCGTGCTGGTCGCGGGCGAGGGCCTGACCGACGCCGCCGAGGGATTCGTCGTCGACTTCAGCGCCGAGAAGCCGCTCATCACCGACGGCCCCTACGGCGAGACCAAAGAGCTGTTCAACGGCTTCTGGATCGTCGAGGTCTCGTCGCGCGAGGAAGCCGCCGAATGGGCGAGCCGCGCACCCCTGGGCGCCGGATCGTTCCTCGAAGTGCGTCGTGTCACCGGTGTGGAGGACTTCCCGGCCGACAACGAGTGGATCGAGAAGGAAGCCGGCTGGCGCGAGGAAGCGGCACAGCGCGCCCAGCAGTGATGGACGGATCCGCGAACGACGAGACGGCGCGCTCCGCCCCCGAGGACGGGTCGGCGGAGCGTGCGGTCGCCGCGGTGTGGCGTATCGAGTCCGCGCGCATCGTGGGGGCGCTCACCCGCATGGTCGGCGACTTCGGGCTCGCGGAGGACCTCGCCCAGGAGGCGCTGGTCGATGCGCTCCGGCAGTGGCCGGTCGAGGGGGTGCCGCGCAACGCGGGGGCCTGGCTCACGGCGGTCGCCAAGCGCAAGGCGATCGACGGGTGGCGCCGCGCCGAGCGCCTGGATGCTCGGGTCGCCGCCCTCGCCCACGACCTGGAGCGGGAGCAGGCCGAGTCGCCGGACGTGCTGTGGGACCCGGATGCCGTCGACGACGACGTGCTGCGTCTGATCTTCATCGCCTGCCACCCGGTGCTGTCGAAGGAAGCGCAGGTCGCCCTGACGCTGCGGGTGGTCGGCGGTCTGTCGAGCGAGGAGATCGCCCGCGCCTTTCTCGTGCCGACGGCGACCGTGCAGCAGCGGATCGTGCGGGCGAAGAAGACCCTCGCCGCGGCGAACGCTCCCTTCGAGGTGCCGCCCCGCGAGGAACATGCAGCGCGTCTGAGTGCCATCCTCGGCGTGCTGTACCTCATCTTCAACGAGGCGCATGCGGCGAGCAGCGGCCCGGAATGGATGCGGCCCGAGCTGAGCGACGAGGCCATCCGTCTGGGCCGGGTGCTCGCGGCGCTGATGCCGCGCGAGCCCGAGGTGCACGGCCTGCTGGCGCTGATGGAGCTCACCGCGGCGCGGTTCGCCGCGCGCGTGGACCGGAACGGCGATCCCGTGCTGCTCGCCGATCAAGACCGTGGGCGGTGGGATCGCGGGCGCATCACCCGCGGTCGAGCGGCGCTGGCGACGGCCGACGCGCTCGGCCGCGGTCGCGGTGCCTATTGCCTGCAGGCCGCGATCGCCGAGTGTCATGCCGTGGCGGCATCCGTCGACGACACCGACTGGGACCGGATCGTGCTGCTCTACGAGGCGCTCGGACGGATAGCCCCCTCGCCGGTGGTGGAGCTCAACCGCGCGGCGGCGGTCGCGATGGCGACCGGCCCGGCATCCGCGTTGCGCATCATCGATCAGCTCTCGAGCTCGGGAGTATTGCGCGGGTACCACCTGCTGCCCGCGACTCGGGGGGAGCTGCTGCGCCGGCTCGGGCGCGAGGAGGAGGCACGGAGCGAGTTCGCCGTCGCGGCCGGCCTCGCGGGCAACGATCGCGAACGGTCGCTGCTCGAGCGGAAGGCCGCCGGGACAGAGAAATGACCCGCCCCCTTCGGGAAGCACGAGGCTGCCGAAGGGGACGGGCGTGTGGGACTTCGGGGAAGCGTCAGTCGTTGACCTTCTGACCGCGACCGGCGATCAGACCGTAGATCAGCAGCACGACGATCGAGCCGGCGATGGCGAGGAGCCAGGTGCCCAGATCCCAGAACTCGGTCAGCGGACGGTTGAGGATCAGGCTGCCGAGCCAGCCGCCGAGCAGGGCGCCGACGACGCCGAGAAGGAGGGTGATGAACCACCCGCCACCCTGCTTGCCGGGCAGGATCAGCTTGGCGATGGCCCCGGCGATGAGGCCGAGGAGAAGAAAGCCGAGAAAACTCATGGTCAGCTCCTATGTGTCGGGAGCCCCGGGGTGCCAGGGCTTCGTGACACCCACACTGCCGCTCTTCGAGACCGCACGACAACCCCTTGCGCACACCTCCCCGGGTATGCCAAAAGGCCCGCCTCCAGGGGGAGACGGGCCTTTCGAAAGACGGTTCGCGTCAGTTGTTGCCGCGAACGATCGCGATGATGCGGAGGATCTCGACGTAGAGCCACACGACCGTGACCATGATGCCGAAGGCGCCGAGCCAGCCGTACTGGCGGGGAGCCCCGTTGCGGACGCCCTGCTGGATCTGGTCGAAGTCGAGCACCAGCGAGTACGCGGCCATGATCACGACGAGGACGCCGATGATGACGCCGAGCGGGATGCCCATGATGGTGGCGCTGAGCATGCCGAACGCCTGGTCCTGCGGCAGCACGCCGGTCCACATCAGGACCAGGTTCAGCAGCGAGAAGACGAGGTAGCCCATCATGGCGATCATGAAGATCTTGGTCGCCTTCTTCGACGCGCGGATCTTGCCGTTGGCGAAGAGGGCCAGGGTCACACCGACGACCGAGACGGTCGCGAGGGTCGCCTGGAAGACGATGCCCGGGTAGATGACCTCGAAGAACGCCGAGATGCCACCGATGAAGAGGCCCTCGAGCGCGGCGTAGCCGAAGATGAGCGCGGGGCGCACCTTCTTGCGTGAGGTGAAGGTGATGACCATCGCGAGCACGAAGCCGCCGAGCGCACCGATGATCCACGGCATCATGTTGACGGGCGCCGGGTTCTGGGGGTTGTACGGCGGAGCATCGATCCCACCGAGCGTCCACACCCAGCCGATGGCTGCGGTGACGAGCAGGATGGCGAACAGGCCGGCGGTCTTCCAGACGGTGTCCTCGACGGACATCCGGTCGGTCTCGATCGCACCGGCAGGCGGGGCGGCGTACATGCCCTCGAGCTGCGCGTTGGCCGCGACATCCATCGCCCCGTGCTGGAGCGAGGCGTTCTGCGCGCCCTGAGCAGCCTGAGGTCCGCCCGGGTAGGTCGCGACATTGCGCGGGTCCTGCTGCTGGAAAGCAGGGTTGTTGAAAGCGAAGTTGCTCATTGGTGGGCCTCACTCCAAAGGGGGTTGTAGGTCTCTTTCCTCCACGATACTCGGGCGATGGCGCTCCAGGCGTGTTCTACGCTGAGAGCGTGCCCAGGAAATCACCCCTCGTCATCGGGCACCGCGGTGCGCCCGGCTATCGACCGGAGCACAGCCGCTCCTCCTACGAGCTCGCGCTCGCCATGGGCGTGGATGCCGTGGAACCCGACGTCGTGGCCACGAAGGACGGCGTCCTCGTCGTGCGGCATGAGAACGAGATCTCGGGCACGACCGACGTCGCTCTGCATCCGGAGTTCGCCGACCGCAAGACGACCAAGCGCGTCGACGGACAGGCGCTGACCGGTTGGTTCACCGAGGACTTCACCTGGGCGGAGCTGTCGACTCTGCGCGGGCGCGAGCGCCTGCCCGAGGTGCGGGTGTCGAGCGCGAGCTTCGACGATTCGCAGGCCATCCTCCGCCTGCGCGATGTGCTCGACATCGTGCGCGACGGCTCGGTCGAGCACGGCCGGGAGATCGGTGTGGTGCTCGAGGTCAAGCACGCCACGTACTTCGCGAGCATCGGCCTCGACCTGGCTCCGCTGATCGAGCGTGAGCTGCGCGATGCGGGGTGGGCCGACGGAGAGCTGCCCCTGGTGATCGAGTGCTTCGAGTCGACGGTGCTCGGACAGTTGCGCGAGCGCGGCGTCGCGGCGTCGTACATCTACCTCATCGAGGCGACCGGCCGCCCGTACGACCGGCTGGTGGCCGAGGGGAAGCAGGCGCTCACGTACAAGGCGACCGTCACTCCGCAGGGGCTCGACGGTCTGGTGGGCCGTGTCGACGGCATCAGCGTCAGCAAGAAGATGCTGCTCGACCGCGGCAACACGATCGTCGCCGATGCGCATGCGCGCGGCCTGCAGGTCTTCACCTGGACGTGCCGGCCGGAGAACGCGTTCCTGTCGCCGGAGTTCCGCGGCTCGGGTGGACGCTCGGCGTTCGGGGACTACGAGTCGGAGTGGGGCGTCATCGCGCGCCAGGGTATCGACGGCGTGTTCGTGGACCACCCCGATCTGGGCGTCGCGTTCTTCCGCAGCTGAGCGGAGGTGTCTTCCGGCCGCCGCGGGTCAGAGCGGACCGAGGACGGTCTTCACGTCGCCGTCGAGCGCGAGTGCGCGCAGCGGTTCGAGGATCTCGCGCTCCTCGAACCGGAAGTGCGACTCCATGATCGCGGCGATGCCGTCGAGGTGTCCGGCGATCGCGCGCGCATCGTCTCCGCGCTCGGCTGCGGTGCGCAGCGAGCCGAGGAGGTGGGCGAGCATCGAGTGGTCCTGCATGAGCTTGTCGATCACACCGCCGAGTTCGGGATGCTCCGCGCGCAGTGCGGGGAAGAGCGCGTGATCCTCGGCGCCGTGGTGGCCGTCGAGCGCCGTGCAGAAGCCGATGCAGTAGAGCACGAGCTCGGAGGTGGCGTCCGGTGCCGCTTCGCCCTGCTCGAGGGCCTCGCGGGTGGCGGCGAGTGCCGCGCGCAGACGGGAGTGTGCCGAGCGGAGCTCGTGATCCCAGGCGATCAGGCGGGCGGCATCCATCGCCCCAGTGTAGGCAGGGGCCGCGTCAGAGGGTGCGGTCGAAGGCGCCGCGACGGGTGGAGACGATCTCCTTGCCGAGCGGCATGAGCGAGACCGGGACCATCTTGAAGTCGGCGATGCCCATCGGGATGCCGATGATCGTGATGCACAGCAGGATGCCGGAGACGATGTGGCCGATCGCGAGCCACCAGCCGGCGAGGATCACCCACAGGACGTTGCCGAGGAAAGAGCCGACGCCGGCCGTCGGCTTGCTGATGACCTCGCGACCGAACGGCCAGATCGCGTAGGCGGCGATGCGGAACGAGGCGATCGCCCACGGGATCGTGATGATCGGGATGCACAGCAGGATGCCGGCCAGGACGTACCCGAGGAAGAGGGCCCATCCGGCCAGGATGACCCAGATGATGTTGAGGATCGTGCGCATGGGGAGATTGTGTCACCCGCGCGGCTCGGTGTCTGAGCATCCGCCCCGAGGTCCCGGGCGCGTGGCGGTCCGGATGCCAGACTGACCGCATGACCGGAATCGTGGTGCAAGACGTCAGTAGAGCGTTCGGGACGGTGCAGGCGGTGCGAGGGGCCACCCTGCGAGCCGAGCCGGGCCGCGTGACCGGACTGGTCGGGCCGAACGGAGCGGGCAAGACGACGCTGCTCCTCATGCTCGCCTCACTTCTGGCCCCGGACAGCGGGACGATCAGCATCGGCGGCGTCGATCCGTCGGTCGATCCGCTCGCTGCACGGCGTCTGCTCGGCTGGATGCCCGACGCACTCGGCGCCTGGCCTTCGCTCACCGCGCGGGAGACCATCGTCACGACCGCCCGCCTGTACGGCATCGAGAAGCCGGATGCCGCCGCGCGGGCGCAGCAGCTGCTCACGCTCGTCGGGCTCGGGGAATTGGCGGACTCGCCCGCGAAGGTGCTGTCGCGAGGGCAGAAGCAGAAGCTCGGCCTTGCGCGCGCGCTCGTGCACGATCCGCAGGTGCTGCTCCTCGACGAGCCGGCATCCGGACTCGACCCCGAGGCGCGGGTCCAACTCCGCGAGCTGCTGCGTCGTCTGGCCGCCGAGGGGCGCACGGTGCTGATCTCGAGCCACATCCTCTCGGAGCTGGAAGAGGTCGTCGACGACTCCGTCTTCCTCGTGGCCGGAGCGGTGGTCGACGCCGCTCCCCTGCAGACCTCTGTGCGCGCATGGCGCGTGCGGCTGGCGGGCGCGACTCCCGAGCGTCTGAACGCCGACACCTGGCAGGTGGCGTCGAACCTCGGTCTCTCGCCGGATTCCCTCGCCACCGATCGCGGTGCGGTGCTGGTCGGATTCGCCGGTGAAGATGCTGCGGCGCAGTCGCTGCGCCGGCTCGTCGAGGCGGGCCTGCCGGTCGCGGAGTTCGCCCCCGCGCAGAGCGACCTGGAGCACACGTTCCTCAACCTGCCGCATGCGCCCTCGCCGCAGGCCGCCGCTTCCGCCCCGCCGCATCCTGCGCCGCCGGCCGCACCACCAGCACCACCCGCCCCCGCGGCACCGACCGGAACGGAGGCGGGAGCATGAGCCTCGCGAACATCGGGATCATCGCCCGACTCGAACTGACCCAGCGGCTGCGGAGCGTCGGCTGGTACGTCCTCCTGGGTGTCTTCGCCCTCATCCTGCTCGGGGTCACCGGGCTCGCGTTCGCCGTGTACTCCTGGGGCGACTTCGTCGGTGCGGGCGTCTATTCGATCGTCGTGAACATCGTGCTGCTGCTGGTCGTGCTGGTGTCGCCGACCCTCAGCGGCAACGCGATCAACGGCGACCGTGATGCCGCGACCCTCGCCGCGGTCCAGGTGACCGCGGCGTCGACCGGCGACATCATGCTCGGCAAGCTCCTCGCCGCCATCGCGACCGGCGGGGCCTTCCTGCTCGTCGCCGTGCCGTTCCTCGCCCTGTCGCTCCTGGGCGGGGGAGCGGATGCGCTCGTGCTGCTGGTCTCGCTGCTCGTGCTCGCGGTCGAGATCATCGTGGTCGCGGCCATCGGCGTCGGCCTGAGCGGACTCATCGCCCGCCCGCTGTTCTCGGTCGCGGCGACGTATCTCGTGGTCGCCGGCCTGGTCTTCGGCACGCTCATCGCCTTCGGGCTGGGTGGCATGGCCGTGCGTAGCGAGGCGACGACGTACTCGCGCCCGTACGACGCGAACGGCGCCCCCATCTGCGACGAATGGGAGGTCGGCACCACCTACGAGGTGCCGCGGTTCGACTACGTCTGGTGGGCGCTGTCGGCCAACCCGTTCGTCGTGCTCGCCGATGCGACGCCCACGGAGTTCTCGCCCGAGGGCTACCCGGTCGACCTGTTCGGCCAGATCAAGCTCGGCGTGCGCAGCGCGCAGCAGTCGCCGCTCGAACAGCGCTGGGACGAGTGCGACCCGAACGGCGGCTACCGCACGCCGGAGGAGATCATGGACTCGTCGGTGCCCAGCTGGTTCGTGGGACTCGGCGTGCAGATCGTCATCGCCGGCTCGCTGTTCGCCGGAGCATGGGCGCGTACGCGGACGCCCGCGAAGCGTCTGCCGCCGGGCACCCGCATCGCCTGAGGACGTGAGAACGGAAGGGGGAACGGGAAGTCGCCACCTCCCGTTCACCTTCCGTGCACCGGAGGGATTCTTCGCGGCCACGCGGGATCGGTGGTCTGGGCTGGTACCCGACTGAGTCCGGTCGGGCCCCGCCTGGGGCCTGCCGGCCGACCCCCAGGAGTCCTCCATGCCCCGCCTGCAATCCGCAGCCGCGGTCGCGGCGGTGTGCGCACTGAGCGCCGCCGCCCTGCTCGCCACTCCCGCCGCCGCCATCGGTGCCGATCCCGGCATCCGCCCCGCAGAGACAGTCTCGGCCGCGCCAAGCCTCGTGCTCAACGAGATCGTCTACGACGACGCGGCGACCGGTCTCGCCGACCAGATCGAGATCTACAACGCGGGCACCGAGACGGTCGATCTCGCCGGTTGGAAGGTCGCCGACGAGAAGCGCGACAGCTTCGGCGCGGCGCCCGAGGGCACGTCGCTCGCCCCCGGTGAGTTCCTCGTGCTCGTGAAGGACGTCGACTTCCCGTTCGGTCTCGGCAAGGGCGACGAGGTCGTGCTCTTCGATCCGAGCGGCGCCGAGGCCGACTCCTACGCCTACGAGAACACCGCGCCGCTGTCGGTGTGGGCGCGGTGCGCCGACGGCACGGGCGAGTGGGCGCATGCCACGACAGCGACCCCTGGCGCGGCGAACGACTGCTCGATCGCACCCGTGTCGGGATCCATCGTGATCAACGAGGTCGACTCGCAGCCCGCCGACTGGGTCGAGTTCTACAACCCCGGAACCGAGGCGCTCGACATCTCGGGCTACGAGATCCGTGACAACTCCGACGATCACCGCTGGCGGTTCCTGGCCGGCACGCAGATCGGAGCGGGCGAGTTCCTCGTGGTCGACGAGGGCACGATCGGTCTCGTCGGAGGGGTCGAGGCGGCCTTCCGCGACCCGATCGGCATCGGCAGCGCCGACCGCATCCGCCTGTTCGACGCGGCGGGAACGCAGATCGACGACACCCTCCCATGGGAGGGGCACGCGGCGATCGACGGAGACTTCTCCGCCGCCACGCTCGCACGCTGCCCGGACGGCGTCGGCGCGTTCGTTCTCGCGCACTCGACCCCCGGAGCCGCCAACTCGTGCGTCATGCCCGACGTCGTGATCAACGAGATCGACTCCAACGGCGACACCACCGACTGGGTCGAGGTCACGAACACCGGCAGCACGGCCGTCGACCTGTCCGGCTGGACCGTCATGGACAACGACCCGACCGGTCACGCGGGTGAGACCACCCCGCTGCCGGCCGGCACGACGCTGCAGCCGGGCGCGTACTTCGTTTTCGACCAGCCCGCGAACTTCGTCTTCGGTCTGGGCAACGGCGACACCGTGACGGTTCGCGATGCGAACGGCAACACGGTCGACGAGCATGTGTACACCGCTCACGCCGCGGGCGTGCTGGCGCGCTGCGCCGACGGCTCCGGCGACTTCGTCGATGTCGCGGTCTCGACCAAGGGACTGCGCAACGCGTGCGGCAACCCGGTGCGCATCAACGAGGTCGAGTCCGACGGCGGCTCGCCCGACGACTGGGTGGAGCTGGTGAACCCGACCGACGCGGCCCTCGACGTCTCGGGCATCGTGGTGAAGGACGACGACGACACCCACGCGTATTCGATCCCGGCCGGAACCCGCATCGGCGCGGGGGAGTACCTCGTCATCGAGCGCGAGCAGCTCGGCTTCGGCCTGGGCGGCGGCGACGCGGTGCGGCTGTTCGACGGCGAGCTGCTCGTCGACGAGACCAGCTGGGGCGAGGGCCACGCGGCCATCACCTGGGGGCGCTGCCCCGACACGACGGGTGCGTTCGCCGAGACGACAGAGTCCACGAAGGGTGCCGCGAACGTCTGCGCCGGCGAGGTCACCGTCTCGCCGTGGCCCGGATCGGCCGAGGTCCGCGTGCTCGACAGCATCCCGACGTTCCTCGAGGACAGCTCGGGGCTCGACGTGCAGGAGACCGCCGACGGCGCGTTCCTCTGGGCGGTCGACAACGGCGAGGGCCGCATCTGGAAGCTCGAGGCGCACGCCGACGGCTCGGTCGAGAAGGTCGACGGCTGGGATGCGGGCAAGCGGGTCCGGTTCCAGAAGGACGCCGCAGACGCGGGTGCCGCAGGCCCGGACACCGAGGGCATCACGGTCGACGGAGAGGGCTTCGTGTACGTGGCCTCGGAACGTGACAACAGCGCCAAGGGCGTGAACCAGAACAAGGTCCTGAAGGTCGACCCCGAGGCGGCGAACGGCGACCTCGTCGCACAGCAGGAGTGGGACCTCACGGCGCTGCTGCCCTCCGTCGGTGCGAACCTCGGTATGGAGGCCGTGCAGTGGGTGCCGGATGCCGCGCTCGCCGGAAAGCTCTTCGACGACAACACCGGTGCGGCGTACAAGCCCACGGACTATGCCGGCCACGGTGGCGGGCTGTTCCTGGTCGCGGTCGAGGACAACGGCCACGTGTACGCCTTCGCCCTCGGCGGTGACGGGACCGCGACGCTGGTCTCGGAGGTCGCTCCCGGGCTCGCCGGCGTGATGGCTCTCGACTACGACAGTGTGCGCGGCACGCTCTGGGCCGTCTGCGACGACGGCTGCCAGGGCCGTTCGGCCGAGATCACCCTCAACGGCACCGCCCAGCCGGGCATCGTCCAGTACGCGCGTCCTGCCGGCATGCCCGACATCAACAACGAGGGCTTCGCGACCGCGCCGGCCTCGCTCTCGGTCGACGGTCAGCGTCCGGTGTGGTGGTTCGCCGACGGCTTCGCCTCCGAGTCGCTGCGCACCGGCACGTTGCCGAGCGTCGACGGCGAGAACCCCGGTGGCGAGAACCCCGGTGGGGAGAACCCGCCGCTGCCCGGCACGGACCTGGTCGACGGCAACCGCAACGGCGTGACGGTCGATCCCGCGGTCGCCACCCGCGGTCAGAAGGTCACGGTCACCGTCGGCGCGGACGCGGCGGGGGAGGACATCGCGGTGTGGATGTACTCCGACCCGGTGCAGCTCGCGACAGGCGCGCTGTCCGCGGCAGGGTCGATCACCGTGACGGTCCCGACCGATGCCGCGCTGGGTGCGCACCGGATCGCGGTGTACGACGCCGATGGAGCGCTGCTGGGCTGGGCCGACATCCGCATCTCGGAGGGCGCGGGCGGGCTCGCCGCGACCGGTGCCGAGTTCCCCGTCGCCGCGATCGCGCTGGCGCTGATGCTCCTGGTCGCGGGAGGGGTGGCGGTCCGCCGCCGCACGCGCACCGTCTGAGATCGGAGGGGTGCGCGGGTTCGCCCGCACACCCCTCCGCAGCAGTCGTGGGCGCTGCCTGCTCGTGCCGCAATGTCGGTGCCGACGCCTAGACTCATAAGGCCATGACCGAAGCTCCTCTCATCGTCCCCGGATCCGTCGGCCCCCGCTCCTCCGGGGCCCCGGGGCAGGACGATCTCCTCGCCGGCCTGAACCCGCAACAGCTCGAGGCCGTCACCTATCGCGGCCCCGCGCTCCTCATCGTCGCGGGTGCCGGATCGGGTAAGACGAGCGTCCTCACCCGTCGCATCGCCTCGCTGCTCCGCGCGCGTGAAGCCTGGCCGAGCCAGATCCTCGCGATCACCTTCACCAACAAGGCCGCCGGCGAGATGCGGGAGCGCGTCGAAGGCCTCATCGGCGACGCCGCGCGCGGCATGTGGATCTCGACGTTCCACTCGGCCTGCGTCCGCATCCTGCGCCGCGAGGCCCAGCAGTTCGGCTACACGAAATCGTTCACGATCTACGATTCCGGCGACTCGCGCGCGCTGCTGAAGCGCCTGGTCAAGGAGCACGAGGCCGACGCCTACGGGCTCACCCCGGCATCCGTGCAGTCGCGAATCTCCAAGCTGAAGAACGAGCTGTCCGACGCCGAGTCCTACGCCCGGCAGGCCAACATGAGCGACCCGGCCGAGCGGGTCTTCGTCGAGGTCTTCGCCGACTATCAGCGGCAGCTGCAGAAGGCCAACGCCTTCGACTTCGACGACCTCATCGGTCAGACCGTCTACCTGTTCCGGGCGTTCCCGCAGGTCGCCGACACGTACCGCCGACGGTTCCGGCACATCCTCGTCGACGAGTACCAGGACACGAACCACGCGCAGTACTCGCTGATCCACGAGCTCACCCGCCCCGTCTCCGGTGCTGCGGGCACGGCCCCCGACCCGTATGCCTCCAACGGCATGATGATCTTCGAGCCCGATCCCGCGCCCACGGCGGATGCCGGCGAACCGGGCGCCTCGCTCACCGTGGTCGGCGACTCCGACCAGTCGATCTACGCCTTCCGCGGTGCCGACATCCGCAACATCAGCGAGTTCGAACGCGACTTCCCGGGCGCCCGTGTGGTGCTGCTCGAGCAGAACTACCGGTCGACGCAGAACATCCTCTCCGCCGCGAATGCCGTGATCGGCAACAACTTCGACCGCAAGGACAAGAAGCTCTGGAGCGACAAGGGCGACGGCGACGCCATCATCGGCTTCACCGGCTACTCGCAGCACGACGAGGCGCAGTTCGTCGCCGACGAGGTCGAGGCGCTGCACCGTGCGGGCATGCCGTACTCCGAGATGGCCGTCTTCTACCGCACGAACTCGCAGTCCCGTGCGCTGGAAGAGATCTTCATCCGCTCGGCCGTGCCCTACAAGATCATGGGCGGCACGAAGTTCTACGACCGCGCCGAGATCAAGGACGCGCTGGCCTACCTGGTGGCGGTCGCGAACCCGGCCGACGAGATGTCGGTGCGACGCATCCTGAACAGGCCGCGGCGCGGCATCGGAGATGTGACCGAGACGGCCATCGCCCGTTTCGCCGAAGAGCATGGCATCAGCTTCCGCGACGCGCTGTCGATGCCGGGGCAGCTCGGCGTCGGCCCGAAGATCCAGGCCGCGATCGGACAGCTCGACGCCGTGCTCGCCGAGGCTGCCGCGATCCTGACTCCCGCCACCGGCGAGGTGCCGCCTCCCACGAGCGTGGCCGACGGTCTGGGCGTGCTGCTCGGCAAGAGCGGCTACCTCGACGCGCTGCGCGCCAGCCGCGACCCGCAGGACGAGGCTCGTGTCGAGAACCTCGACGAGTTCGTGGCCGTCGCCCGCGACTTCGCCCGCAACAACCCCGAGGGCACGATCGTCGACTTCCTCACCGAGGTCGCGCTGGTGTCCGACGCCGACGACCTCGACGACGAGTCCGGTTCGGTCTCTCTGATGACCATGCACACGGCGAAGGGCCTCGAGTACGACGCCGTGTTCGTCACGGGTGTCGAGGAAGACCTGATCCCGCACCGCATCTCGGCGGGAGAGCCCGGTGGGCCGCAGGAGGAGCGACGACTCTTCTACGTCGGCATCACTCGCGCCCGCAAGCGGCTGCACCTGTCGCTCGCCATGACGAGAGCGCAGTTCGGCGAGGTCACCGTGGCGATGCCCAGCCGGTTCCTGCAGGAGATCCCGGCGAACCTCATCGACTGGAGGCAGTCGCCCGGTGACGTGAACTCCCGCGGCGGCATGCAGTCGCGGGCACTGAACGCCCGTCGCCAGGGCGGTTTCGGCGGCTCCGGCTCGGGCGACCGGTTCGCCGTCAAGGCGCTGCCCGGTCGCGACTCCCTCAAGCCGCTCTCGACCGCGATGGACAAGTTCCCCAACCGGGTCACGGCCAAGATGCGCGACAACGGCGACCTCGAGCTCACTGCGGGCGACCGCATCCGTCACGTCGACTTCGGCGAAGGGCGGGTGGATGCCGTGACTGGCGAGGGCGCGAAGCGCATCGCCCACGTGCGGTTCGACTCGGCAGGGCAGAAGAAGCTGCTCATCAAGGTCGCGCCGATCGAGAAGATCTAGCCCGCGCCGCGCGCCCGGCAACGGCGGAGCGCGCAGGGGAATGCCGGTTAGGCTGGCTGATTATGGCCCTCTTCTCCCGCCGCAAGAAGTCCGCAGACGATGCTGTCGCCCCCGCCCCCGACGCGGAGGAGACCGCGACCGGGTCGGATGCCGTGAACGCCGATCACGGCACGACCGAGGCCGAGCAGCCCGTCGAGGCGCCGTCGATCGGCATCTCGGTGCAGGCGTTCCGTGGCGTCGGTGCCCAGGCCGGTCCCGAGGTCGCGCTGCCGACCTCCGATGCGCAGCCCGAGGCGGCAGCCGCGGACCCGCGTCCGGCGCAGCCCGCTGCTTCCGCGCAGCCCGCAGCTCCCGAGGAAAGGCGTCTTCCGCTCGCCTCGCCCCTGCCGCCCGAGCAGACCGAGACCGTCGCCGGGATGAAGGACAACGTCCTGCTCCGCGAAGCCCTCACCGAGATCGAGGCGGGCGCGAGCAATGACCAGCTCCTCGGTGTGATGCGTCAGGCGCTCCAGGGCCACCTCTACATCCGCGTGAACGGCGACGCGCGTGCGCAGATCAGCGAAGGAAAGCCGCTGTCGGTCGCTGTCGTGCGCGACAACGACGACCGGCAGTTCATGCTGGCCTTCAGCTCGGCCCGTGCCGTGCGCGATTCGGTACAGCTCGAGGCCGACCCCGCCGCGACCTCTGCCGTCGCGCAGCCGGTGACCTCGGTGCTCCAGCAGGTCGTGTCCGGTGACTTCGCCGGCCTCATCGTCGACAACGCCTCCGCCCCGCATCGCGTGGTGTTCCCCACCGATCTGCTGCAGAAGACGCTCGAGCAGGCCGACGTCGACATGACGGTCAAGAGCATCCTCGCCGCTCCGCGCGAGCAGGACTCGACGCTCAAGGTCGGCGAAGCGCTCGCGGTGAAGCGCATGTGGGTCGCCGTGAACGAGGGCGACGGCAGCGGCCAGGCGGGCATCGCTGAGGCGCAGACCACCGACGGGCGCCGCTTCCTGCAGCTGTTCTCCCACCCCCTCGAGGTGATCGCGCTGGGCCGCGGCGACCGTCCGCTCCCGTTCGAGCCGGAGCAGCTGGCGAAGGTCCTGTCGAGTCATTCCGACATGGCGGGCGTGATCGTCGACTCCGCGGGTCCGTCGATCGTCGTCGAGCGGGATGCGCTCACCCCGGTTCTCGCGTTGGCTGTCGCCCTCGGCGACTGAGCGGTACCGGAGCCCGTCGCCCCTACCGGCGCGGGGTTCCGTCGGTCGGGGCATCGCTCTAGGGTCGGAGCATGGCCTCAGAACGTGTGACCCTGACCATCGCCGACTCCGACGGAGAGCGCGATGTGGCCCTCTCGAGCCCGAACCGGGTGGTGTGGCCCGATCTCGGCATCACGAAGGCGGAGCTGGCCGAGTACGCCCAGCTCGTCGCGGTTCCCTTCCTCGCGGCCAACGGCAACCGTCCGGTGTCGCTCGAGCGCTTCCGCGACGGCGTCGGCGCGTCCGATGGACCGCGTGCCGAGGGCTTCTTCTCGAAGAACCCGCCCAAGGGGACGCCCGACTTCGTCGACGCCGTCACCGTCACGTACAACAGCGGTCGTCAGCATCCGCAGATCGTGCTCAACAGGGCGAGCGCGATCGTCTGGGCTGTGCAGATGAACACGATCGTGTTCCACCCCTGGGCGTCGCTGGCGACCGACGCCGACAACCCCGTCGAACTGCGCATCGACCTCGACCCGCAGCCGGGTACGGACTTCGCGGATGCCGTGACTGCGGCGCACACGCTGCGCGAGGTGCTGCGCGAGGCGGGGCTCGAGGCGTTCGCCAAGACCAGCGGCAATCGCGGTCTGCATGTCTTCGCGCCCATCGAGCCGACCCACGAGTTCCTGGATGTGCGGCACGGCGTGATCGCGGCCGGGCGCGAACTGGAGCGACGGATGCCGGAGCAGGTCACCACGAACTGGTGGAAGGAGGAGCGCGGGGAGCGGATCTTCGTCGACTTCAACCAGGCCAACCGCGACCGGACGATGGCCGGCGCCTACAGCCCGCGCGCGCTGCCGGGGGCGACGGTCTCGACGCCGGTCGAGTGGGACGAGCTCGACGGCCTGGACCCCCGGACGTTCACGGTGCGCAGCATTCCGAAGCGCCTCGAGGAGGTCGGCGACCCCTGGGCGACCATGCAGGCTTCTCCCGGCCGCATCGACACCCTGCTGGAGTGGTGGGAGCGCGACAGGGAGAACGGGCTGGGAGAGCTGCCGTTCCCACCGGAGTTCCCGAAGATGCCGGGGGAGCCGCCCCGCGTGCAGCCGAGCAAGAAGGTCGCCGCCAACTGGGACGAAGACGGCACCCCTGCCGAGAAGGACTGAGCCGGCGCGACCCCGTCAGCGGAGGATGTCGGCGAGGTCGTAGCCCGCGACCGTGTCGAGCTGGTCGTAGGTGCAGGAGCGGGCGTCGCGGTCGGGCCGCCAGCGCTCGAACTGCACCGTGTGGCGGAAGCGGGCGCCCTCGAGCTGGTCGTAGCGCACCTCAAGCACCCGCTCGGGACGCAGCCGCACGAACGAGACGTCCTTGCCGCCGCTGAACCTCGACCGCTCGCCTTCTGCGGTCACCGCTTCGCCGCTGTCGTCGCGCTCGACCAGGGGAGCGAGCTCCTCGACGAGCTCCTGCCGTCGGGCGTCGCTCCAGGCGGCGACGCCACCGACCTGCCGAAGCACGCCGTCGTCGCCGTACAGACCGACCAGGAGCGACCCGACGCCGGACCCGGACTTGTGGATGCGGTAGCCGAGCGCCACCACATCGGCCGTCCGGGCGTGCTTGATCTTGAACAGCGTCCGCTTCCCCGGCGCATACGGCTGGTCGAGGGGCTTGGCGACGACGCCGTCGAGCCCGGCCCCTTCGAACTCGGCGAGCCAGCGGACGGCCGCGTCGCGGTCTCGGGTCGTGCGGGTGATGTGCAGCGGATGGTCGACGCCGTCCATGAGCGTTTCGAGGCGGGCTCGTCGGGTCTCGAAGGGCTGCGTCAGCAGATCGTCGTCGCCGAGGGCGAGCAGATCGAAGGCGATGAACATCGCCGGCGTCTCCGCCGCAAGCTTCGCGACGCGCGAGGCCGCCGGGTGGATGCGCTGGCTCAGCGCCTCCCAGTCCAGGCGCTGCGAGCCGAGTGGTCCGGTGGCGACGACGATCTCCCCGTCGAGCAGGCACGGTCCGGGCAGCAGTTCGGGGATCGCCTCGACCAGCTCGGGGAAGTACCGTGTCAGCGGCTTCGCGCCCCGAGAGCCGATCTCCACGGTCTCGCCGTCCCAGGCGATGAGGCCGCGGAAGCCGTCCCACTTGGGTTCGAACAGGAGCCCACCGGAGGTTTTCGCCGGGTCCGGAACCGCCGGCACCGCTTTGGCGAGCATCGGCGCGGGGATCTCGTAGCGCATGGTCCCATCCTGGCCGCGGGGCATCGATTCCGGTACCCCGGCGTCGCCGCCGATCGAGCGTCAGCCGAACACGTCGTCGAGCCCGGCCGGCATCCCCGCGTCGCGCAGCACGGTGCGGGCCGCGTGCCACCCGGCCATGCCGCTCACGGCGGGTCCCGGCGGAGTCGACGCCGACGCCAGATACACCCCGCGCATCGGGGTGCGCCAGGGCGCCGGAGACAGCACGGGGCGCCGCACCGCCTGCCGGATGTCGAACACGCCGCCGGAGATGTCGCCGCCGATCTCCCCGGGGTTGATGGCCTCCCGAGACGACGCAGGAACCGCGTGATGAGCGAGGATCAAGTCCCGGAAGCCGGGCGCGTAGCGCTCCACCTGCGCCGTGATGAGCTCGGTGGGATCGAGGTCGGAGCCGTTCGGCACATGGATGTATGCCCACAGGACGGCTTTGCCCTCGGGCGCGCGCGTCGGGTCGAAGACGGAGGGCTGCACGGCGAGCACATAGGGGCGTTCGCTCACACGCCCGGCGGCCACGGCGTTCTCGCTCGCCCACACTTCGTCGCGGGTGCCGCCGAGGTGCACGGTCACGGCGTTCCGCACCTCCGGGTTCGACCAGGGGATCGGGCCGTCGAGCGCGAAGTCCACCTTGGCCGCGGCGGCGCCGTAGCGGTACCCGCGCAGCGCTCTGGCATATCCGGTCGGCACGTCGGGGTGGGTGAGCGCGAGCCGGGGCGAGGTGTTCAAGAGGAGAACATCCCCGCGTGAGGGGTCGCCGGCGTCGAGGGTGCGCAGGTCGTTCACGCGCGCGCCGGTCTCGACCGTTCCGCCGTGCGCCTCGAGGTCGGCCACCAGGGCGTCGGCGATGGTCTGCGAACCGCCGCGCGGGTATGGCCAGCCTCCCGCGTGTGCGAGAGCGGCGAGGAGGAGCCCTGCCGCTGCCCCGGCAAGGGTCGGCTGCGGGGAGTTCGCATGGGCCACGACTCCCGACATCAGGGCGGCGGCCTCCTCGGCCCGGAACGAGGCGCGGGCGAGAGGAGTGCCCTGGTCGAGCATCCGGATCGCGTAGCGCACCGCGGTGATGGGGTCCGCGGGTATCCGAAGAAGTTGGTTACCGGTGAAATCCGTCACCCCTTCGATGTGGGTGCTGAGCGGGCGCAGCCGGGTCAGCCAGGCGTGGCGGTCGACTCCCAGGGCCGCGGCGGTGCGCTCGATGTCCCGCCAGGCGACGGCCGCACGGCCGCCGTCGAGGGGGTGGGCGAACGAGATGTCCGGACGGATCCACTCGATGCGCTCGTCGAGCCGGAAGGCGCGGAAGAACGGCGAGGAGACCGCCGCCGGATGCACGGCGGAGCACACGTCGTGGCGGAAGCCCGGAAGTGTCCCTTCCTGGGTGCGCAGCCCGCCGCCGATCGTGTCGGCGGCCTCGAGAACGCGGACCTCATAGCCGGTGCGGGCGAGTGCCACCCCGGCGGCGAGGCCGTTGGGTCCGGATCCGATGATCGTCGCGCGTGCCATGCGGCCAGTCTCGCACGGGCAGAGTGGTCGAAAGAGGGGGTTGCGGCGTGCGATCCTGGAACAAATGAAAGAAGTACAAGGGCCGACCCCCGCAGGCACCTCCCGTCCATACCGTTCGCTCCAGGAAGCGCTGCGCGCGCACCGCATCGACCCGTCGAACCACGCGTTCATCGCGGAGATCACCCAGACGATCGGAATCAGCTCGTTCATCGACCGTGGTCGCTACATCGAGGCCATCCGTCGTGGTGAGGGCGCCGCGCTGCACATCGGACGCACCTACACGAACGGTTTCACCGAGGACGAACGACTCGTCGTCGGTTCCGCTCCGCTTCGTCTGCAGCCGAGCGAGGGTCGCGCGCCCTACTTCTACGTCAGCCACCCGAGCGAGTTCATCCCGCTGACCCCACCGCGCGCGGCCAAGCGCACGACGACTCCTCGCGTTTCTGCGCCCCGCGCCGGGAAGGCGCCGAAGCCGGTCGAGGAGCGCGAGTACGGCGTGTGCGATGTGTGCTTCATGGTGAAGACCCCCGCCGGCGGCTGCGGCTGCGACTGACGGTGAGCGCCGGCACGCAGGGTCCGCTCGAGCGACCGGTGATCCGCGTAGCCGATCTGACCGGCCCCGATTCGATCGAGGTCGGCTCCGCCGTGCGGGCGTATCTGCTGCAGACCGAGCTCGAGAAACACCAGCAGGAAGGGACCGTTCCGGACCCTGCTGCCCCTCTCCCGGAACGCTATCGCCGTGAGGTCGAGGACCCCTCCGCCGCCTACGCCGGATATCGGGTGCTGATCGCGCAGCTCGCGGAACGCGTCGTCGGTGTGGTCGTGCTCTCGGAACGGGACGGGATCGCGGAGATCAAACGTCTCTGGGCGGTTCCTGCAGCCCGCGGCCGCGGTGTGGGGTCGGCGTTGCTCGACAGTGCCGTGCACGCGGCGGCCGAATCAGGCGCGACCGAAGTTCGGCTGTCCGTCTGGGACTGGCGACAGGGTGCTCTGCGCCTCTACGAATCGCGCGGCTTCGAGCGCGTGCCGTCCTGGGATGACCGGGAGCGGCTCGTGTGCATGGTGCGCCCGGTCTGATCCGGCTGCGAGCCCCGCGCCGCCACCGACGCGAGCGCCGGCTCACGGCAGGAGTTGCGACAGGCGATAGCGGCCGGGGGTCATCCCCACGAGCGGGGTGAACTGCTCGATGAACTGACTGGTCGTCGCCCACCCGCACGCGGCAGCCGTGTCGGTCACCGAGGTGCCGTCGGCGAGCAGGACGAGCGCCCGGTGTACGCGCAGCTGGAGACGCCACTGCCGATATCCCATGCCGGTCTCCTGTGGGAACAGCCGGCTCAGCGTCCGCTCGGTCGTGCCGGTGCGCGCGCTGAGCTCGCCGAGACTCACCGGCAGGGCGAGGTCGTCTTCGACGATGCGGGCCGCGCGACGCAGACGCGGATCCTGGGGTTCGGGCAGGTGCAGTGGCTGTTCCGGCGCGGTGATCGCCTCATCGACGATCACACGGCGCAGGTGGTCCAGCGCGCTCGCGGCGCGTGAGCGGTCGGAGGTCATCGCCAGCACGGCCTCGCGGGCGAGCGGCGTCGCGACGAGCACGGCGGGGGACGTGGGCAACAGGGCGGCCAGCTCATCGGTCAGGTGGACGATGCGCATGTCCGTGCGTCCGTGCGCCCGATGACGATGCTCGGCGCCGGCGGGTACCCATGCCATGCGCGTCGACGGCGCGATCCAGGCGCCTTCGTCGGTGAGCAGCGACAACACTCCTGAGGCCGCGTGCACCAGGTGCCCGAGCGGGTGCACGTGGCGCGGCGACGTCTCCGCGTGCGCGAACCGGTAGGCACCCTCCATCGGAAGGGTTCCGAGGGAATCGAAGTCGACGAGCTTCAGATCGACCAGTCGAGAGGATTGGCGAGTATTCGACATCGAGATGTAGTTTACGTGTTTCCTGATGGGTAGGCCGGATGCTGGACTCGAGGCATGACCACGATGCAGGAGCCGTTCGATACCGCCCCGACCCCGCTGACCACGCCGTCCGTTCGCCGCGGCGGCGTCCTCACCGGGATCTACGTGGGCATCGGCCTGCTGATGATCGCCCTGAACCTGCGCATGGGCGTCGCGTCGGTCGGACCGGTGCTCCCCGCGATCGAGCACGACCTCGGCATCCCCGCGGCGGCCGCCGGACTCCTGACGACGATCCCGGTGTTCGCGTTCGGAGCCTTCGCGTTCCTCACCCCGACGCTGACACGCTGGATCGGACTGCATCGGCTGCTCGCGCTGACGATGGTGGTCGTGGCACTCGGCATCGGCATTCGCCTCCTTCCTTCTCCGCTGGCGCTCTTCGGCGGCACGGTGCTGGTCGGGGCGGGCATCGCGGTCGCCAACGTCTGCATGCCCGCCGTGATCAGGCAGGACTTCGCGCACCGTCTCGGCCTGATGATGGGGCTGTACTCGACGGCGCTGTTCCTCGGCGCCGCGGCGGCCGCCGCCCTGACCGTGCCGTTCATGACGGCGCTCGACGGATCGTGGCGGGGTGCTCTGGCGATCTGGGCGATTCCCGCCGTGCTGGCTCTGCTCATCTGGCTGCCCCGGGCGATGCGCGCGATCACCGGTTCAGCGACCGCGCCCGGTGCCCCCGTCGACGCGATCGTGGAACCACGGGACGAGCCGCGGATGTCTGCGCTGCTGCGCGACCCCGTCGCGTGGGCGGTGACGGGATTCATGGGCTTGCAGAGCCTGAGCTACTACGCGGCCCTGACCTGGATCCCGACGATCCTGCAGGACGCTGGCGTGCCGGTGTCCGATGCCGGCCTGCTGCTGTCGTACTCGAGCCTTCCCGGTATCGCGGCGGCGCTGCTCGTGCCGACGATGTTGCGCCGCATCCGACCGACGTGGCTTCCCGTCGTGCTCTCCGCACTCCTGTGCGCAGCCGGGCTGATCGGTCTTCTCGTCGCGCCGGGAGGAGCTGCGCCCTGGGTATGGATGACGCTGCTCGGGCTCGGACAGGGAGCGGCCATCGCCCTCTCGCTGACGTACATCGTGCTCCGCGCGCCCGATGCAAGGCACACGGCGCATCTGTCGACCATGGCGCAGGGGATCGGCTACCTGCTGGCGGGTCTCGGGCCGATCGGCCTCGGCATCCTGCACGCCGCCGTCGGAGGATGGGCTGTGCCCGTCGCGGCGCTGGTCCTGCTTCTCGGCGTGCAGGCCGTGGCCGGGGCAGCGGCGAGCCGGGAGCGCCACGTGCGCGCCGGCCGTCGGTGATCCGGCCCGCAGGGTCGCGTCTCAGGCGAACGCGCTCATCCCGGTGATGTCACGCCCGAGCAGGAGCGCCTGCACGCTCTCCGTACCCTCGTAGGTGTGGATGGCCTCGATGTCGGCCATGTGCTGGATGACGCCGTTCTCGAGCAGGATGCCGTTGCCGCCGAGCAGGTCGCGGGCGGTGGAGGCGATGCGTCGCGCGGCGCGCGTGTTGTGGAACTTCGCGAGCGACGCCTGCGTCGGCCGCAGCTCGCCCGCAGTCTCCAGATCTGCCATCCGCCGGCAGTACAGCTGCATGGCGGTGAGGTCTTCGAGCATGTGGGTGAGGCGCTCCTGCACCATCTGGAACTTCGCGAGCGGCTTGCCGAACTGCACCCGCTGGGTCGCGTAGGCGAGTGAGGCCTCGTAGCAGGCGGTCGCGTGTCCGAGCGCCGACCAGGCGACGCCGGAGCGGGTCGCGTACAGCACGGTCGAGGCGTCCTTGAAGCTCTTCGTCCCCGGCAGCACGGCGTCCAGCGGCACGCGCACGTCATCCAGGACGATGTGGGCCTGGTGGATCGCCCGCAGCGAGGCTTTACCGCGGATCACGCTGCCGGTGTAGCCCGCAGTGTCCTGCTCGACGAGGAAGCAGCGGACCGCGCCGTGCTCGTCGGCGCCCTCGTCGTCGATCCGCGCCCACACGAACGTGATGCCGCCGGACGCGCCGTTGCCGATCCACTTCTTCGCGCCGCGGATGACCCACGAGTCGCCGTCGCGTCGGGCGACGGTCTCGAGGGAGACGGAGTCCGAGCCATGGTCGGGCTCGGTCAGCGCGAAGGATCCGAGGACCGAGCCGTCGGCGAGAGCGGTGAGCCACCTCTCCTGCTGATCCGGGGAGCCGAACAGGGCGAGGGTGCGCAGGGCGAGCCCGCCCTGCACGGCGAGGATCGTGCCCAGTGAGCCGTCGCCGCGGGAGATCTCCATGTTGACGAGCCCGGCGGCCAGGGGCGACAGGCTCGTGAGTGAAGGGTGCTGGACGCCGTCGACGACGAGGTCCATCTCGCCCATCCGACGGGCCGCCTCCAGCGGGTACTCCGCGCGGTCCCAGGCATCCGCCATCTGCGGGGCGACCTCGTCGACGTACGACTTCGCCCGGTCCCACGCCTCGCGGTCGGCGGCGGGGATGTCGGTGAAGACGGCGTAGTAGTCGCTGTCCTGACGCGCGGTGATGTCGTACGACGAGACCCGCTCGCCGGGGAACGGGGTGGCTGCAGTGCTCATGGGGCTCCTTCGTGGACCTGAGTATCGTACTCCTCGATACTCGGTTCCACGACCCTCGAGCGGCTAGTCGAGCTCCGACTGCAGGCGGCGGCTGACCTCGGCGATCGGCATCGAACGAGGGAACACCGCGACGACCATGTCGTCCGGGGCGGTGGCGGCTTCGCCGGCCACACCGTAGCGGCGGCGTACGTCGGCCAGTGCCGTCTGCAGAGTCGACAGCGGCACCTTCTTGCGCCCGCGCAGCAGCTGGCGCAGCACGTGGTTGTGCACGGCGGTCACGAGGGCGGCGAAGCCCACGGCATCCAGCGGGTCGACGCCGGGTAGCGCACCGCGCAGGTACTCGTCGAACAACCTCTCGTAGCGGAAGACCGTGATGATCTCGCGTTCGCGCAGCACGGGCACCTCACGCACGATCTGGTAGCGACGGCGGGCGAGCTCGGGGTCGTGCGCGA
The DNA here is from genome assembly GCF_018613945.1 of Microbacterium sp. ISL-59. Lineage (NCBI taxonomy): Bacteria > Bacillati > Actinomycetota > Actinomycetes > Micrococcales > Microbacteriaceae > Microbacterium > Microbacterium sp. ISL-59. The sequence continues at coordinate 112,060 of NZ_JAGGPG010000002.1, read as the reverse complement.
AATGCGCGAAGACCGACTCGGATGCCGCGCACACCGCGCCCCACGGGTCGTCGTGCCCCTCGTCGAGGAACTCCCTGAGCTGCTCGAGGAGCACCTCGTGGTCGGCGAACACCACGTCCTCCTTGCCGCCGAACTGGCGGAAGAAGGTCGAGCGTGAGACGCCGGCGGCCTTGGCTATCTGCTCCACCGAGGTCTGGTCGAACCCCTGGGCGCTGAAGAGTTCGAGCGCTGCGGCCACGACGCCGGTGCGCAGTTCTGCGGATTCGTGCATGGCGAAAGCCTAGACCTCGGCGGGCGGAGACGCCGAGGTGAGGCCGTCATACTGGGAGCGTGAGTGAGCGCGGGATTGCGGCCGGATGGTTTGAGACGCGCCGTCGCGGCACTCTGCGGTGGTGGGACGGCTCGCGCTGGACCGAGCACATCGCGGTGCGAGGGCGGACGACCACGCTGGCGGTGGAGAGCGCGACCGTGCGCAGACAGCTCCTCGTCACCGAACTCGTGCTCGTGGCTGTCCTCGTCGGCTCGATCCTGATCGCCCTGTGGGGCTCGCTGCCGGTGCTCGTGGTGAGACCCGTGGTCGTCGCCGTCGGTGCGGCCCTCGTCGTCGTCCCGCTCGTGATCTCGCGACAGCTCCGTCTTGCCGCGCTGCCGGCGAGGCGCTGGGGTGTGCCGACGCTCCGCTGACCCGGCGTTGCCGCTGCCGCAGGAGCGTCCAGGCCGAGGTAGTAGGCTGGGGGACTGGTCGATGTCTCGACATCGAGAGAATTACCAGACAGCAGCCCAGTGAAGGAACCACAGTGGATCTGTACGAGTACCAGGCACGAGACGTTTTCGAAAAGTACGGAGTGCCGGTCCTCGCCGGCATCGTCGCGGACACCCCTGAAGAGGTGAGGGCGGCCGCCGAGAAGATCGGCGGAGTGGTCGTCGTCAAGGCTCAGGTCAAGACCGGCGGCCGTGGCAAGGCGGGCGGCGTCAAGGTCGCCAAGACCCCCGACGAGGCGTACGAAGCAGCGAAGGCCATTCTCGGCCTCGACATCAAGGGCCACGTCGTCAAGCGCGTCATGGTCGCGCAGGGTGCGCGCATCGCCGAGGAGTTCTACTTCTCCGTGCTGCTCGACCGCGCCAACCGCTCCTACCTGAGCCTCTGCTCGGTCGAGGGTGGCATGGAGATCGAAGAGCTCGCGGTGGAGCGTCCCGAGGCGCTCGCGCGCGTCGAGGTCAACCCGCTCACGGGCATCGACAAGGAGAAGGCCGTCGAGATCGCTCGCGCGGCGAACTTCCCCGAAGACCTCGTCGAGAAGGTCTCCGACGTGTTCGTCAAGCTCTTCGACGTCTACAAGGGCGAGGACGCGACGCTCGTCGAGGTCAACCCGCTGGTCCGCACCGAAGAGGGCGACATCATCGCGCTCGACGGCAAGGTCACGCTCGACGACAACGCCTCCGAGATCCGTCACCCCGAGCACGAGGCGCTCGAGGACAAGGACGCCGCAGACCCGCTCGAGGCCAAGGCCAAGAAGTCGGGCCTCAACTACGTGAAGCTCGACGGCGAGGTCGGCATCATCGGCAACGGCGCGGGGCTCGTCATGTCCACGCTCGACGTGGTCGCCTATGCGGGCGAGAACCACAACGGCGTGAAGCCGGCCAACTTCCTCGACATCGGCGGCGGCGCCTCGGCCGAGGTCATGGCCGCAGGCCTCGACGTCATCCTCGGCGACCCGCAGGTCAAGAGCGTGTTCGTCAACGTGTTCGGTGGCATCACGGCGTGCGACGCCGTCGCCAACGGCATCAAGGGTGCCCTCGAGACGCTGGGCGCCACGGCCTCCAAGCCGCTCGTCGTGCGCCTCGACGGCAACCGCGTCGACGAGGGTCGCGCGATCCTCGCCGAGTACGCGCACCCGCTCGTGACCCTGGCCGCCACGATGGACGAGGGCGCCGACAAGGCCGCCGAGCTCGCCAACGCCTGAGACTGAAGGACTAGAAGAATGTCGATCTACCTCAACAAGGACTCCAAGGTCATCGTCCAGGGCATCACCGGCGGCGAGGGCACCAAGCACACCGCGCTGATGCTCAAGGCCGGAACCCAGGTCGTCGGCGGCGTCAACGCCCGCAAGGCCGGCACCACGGTCGCCCACACCGACAAGGACGGCAACGCCGTCGAGCTGCCCGTCTTCGCCTCGGTCGCCGAGGCCATGAAGGAGACCGGCGCCGACGTGTCGATCGCCTTCGTCCCCGGCGCCTTCACGAAGGACGCGATGATCGAGGCCATCGACGCCGAGATCCCGCTGCTCGTCGTCATCACCGAGGGCGTGCCCGTCGGCGACTCGGCCGAGGCCTGGGCTTACGCGCAGAGCAAGGGCAACAAGACCCGCATCATCGGCCCGAACTGCCCCGGCATCATCACGCCGGGCGAGGCGCTCGTCGGCATCACGCCGGCGAACATCACGGGCAAGGGACCGATCGGCCTCGTGTCGAAGTCGGGCACCCTGACCTACCAGATGATGTTCGAGCTGCGCGACCTGGGCTTCTCGACTGCCATCGGCATCGGCGGCGACCCGGTCATCGGAACCACGCACATCGACGCGCTCGCCGCGTTCGAGGCCGACCCCGAGACCAAGGCCATCGTCATGATCGGTGAGATCGGCGGCGACGCCGAGGAGCGTGCGGCCGATTACATCAAGGCGAACGTCACCAAGCCGGTCGTCGGCTACGTCGCGGGCTTCACGGCTCCCGAGGGCAAGACCATGGGCCACGCCGGTGCGATCGTCTCCGGCTCGGCCGGAACCGCTCAGGCCAAGAAGGAGGCCCTCGAGGCTGCCGGGGTCAAGGTCGGCAAGACACCGTCCGAGACGGCAGACCTGATGCGCGCGATCATCGAGTCGCTCTGATCTGAGTTACGCTTGATCTGAAGGCCCTGGACTCCACTCCGGGGCCTTCTTTCATGCCCGGGTCCCCGGTCATGCGCGGTTCCGGGAGTGAGAGCACAGCCGCCCCGACGGCCGACCCGCGCGCCTCACCCTGCGCGTGACACCGGTAGGCTGGTTGGGCGGTCCTGTCGAGCGGCGCCATCTTCGCGTCCCGGGGACCGCATTTCCATGTCTGGGGAGGACAAAATGGGTTATTTCGACGCGCCCGCGCACAGCGGATCTGATCGTGGGATCGGCCGACGCACGGCGCTCAAGGCGGCCGCATGGTCGCTGCCTGTCGTCGCTGTCGCCGTCGCCACACCGTTGGCCGCGGCGTCGGTCGGTCGGGCCGACGAGTGCGTCGTCGTGCCGGTCGGAGCGTTCCAGATCGCCGGCAACACCTTGAGCAGCAACGGCGCCCTGGGAACTTCGCCGACTGCCGACGGCAACTTCGGCACGGGGTGGACCCCGGCGAAGGCGCCGAGTGGCAACTGGTCCGAGGGATTCGTGCAGACCGATCACGCGGTCGCACCTGCGCCCGCCAGCTGGTGGCAGGGCGGCGGCGATGTCAGCGGTGCGGGCTTCCTGTCGCTCGACGACAACAACAACACCGACGCCGCTCCCGAGATCGCCACGACCGTGACCCTGCAGTTCGCCGTCCAGGTGACCTCGGGGACGGGGTACCAGTTCGCGTTGCCGATCTACACGGCGGCGAGCTACCTCGGCACCCAATACCTCGACGTGTCGATCTCAGGTGCAGGAGTGGCGCTCGACGGTGTTGTGCAGGGCTTCGCCGGGACGAAGTCGATCTCCATCGAGCCCGCCGGAGTCAGCGGATATGCGCCGTTGGCGGCATCGCAGTCGCCGGTCGTGTCGTTCACGCCGTCTGCCTCGGGAGTCGTGCTGTTCACGTACACCTTCACGCTTGCCTACGTCAGCGGCGGACAGCGACAGAACGCCGACATGATGGTCCAGGCTCCTCAGTCGCTCGCCTGCATCTGAGGCTCATCGTCCGCGTCGCATCGACACGAAAGGTCGCATCGACACGAAAGGTCGCATCGACACGAAAGAGGGGCGGATGCCGCAGCATCCGCCCCTCTCGTGCAGCCTCGGGTCAGATCCCGACGCCGAAGAGCGCCTCGATGGGCCCCCGGGCGAAGAAGATCAGGAAGCCGGCGCCGACGACCCACAACAGCGGGCTGATGGTCTTGGCCTTACCGGAGAAGGCGTGGATGAGCACCCAGCTCACGAAGCCCGCGCCGATGCCGTTCGCGATCGAGTAGGTCAGCGGCATGACCGAGACGGTGAGGAACACCGGCAGCAGTACGCGGAAGTCGATGAAGTCGATGAAGCGGATCTGCGCCATCATCATGGCTCCGACGATGATCAGCGCGGCGGCGGCGATCTCGGTCGGGACGATCGAGGTGAGCGGGGTCAGGAACATCGCGATGAGGAACACGATGCCGGTCACGACGTTCGCGAGACCCGTGCGCGCGCCCTCGCCGATGCCGGCACCCGACTCGATGAAGACCGTGCTCGACGACGACGAGGTCGCGCCACCGGCGATCGCACCGACACCCTCGACGACCAGCGCCGACTTGATGCGCGGGAAGTCGCCGTTGTCGTCGGCGAGGTTCGCCTCTTTCGCGAGGCCGGTCATGGTGCCCATGGCGTCGAAGAAGTTGGTGAACAGCAGGGTGAAGACGATCATCACGATCGCCACGAGGCTGACCTTGCTCAGGTCGAAGCTGAAGTCGACCGCGCCGATCAGGCTGAGGTCGGGGATGCCCACGGGGGAGCCGTTCAGCGCGGGGACGGTGAGTCCCCATCCGCCGGGGTTGACCACGTTGCCCTCGTCGTCGAAGCCGCGGGCTCCGATGTGCCAGATGGCCTCGACGATCACGGCGAGCACGGTGCCGCCGATGAGGCCGATCAGCATGCCGCCCTTGATCTTGAGGGCGACGAGGATGCCGGTGAGCAGGAGCGTGATCACGAAGAGCAGCGTCGGCACGGTCGCGACCGAGCCGTTGACACCGAGACCCACGGGCGGCGACGAGGAGCCGGTCGCGGTCACGAAGCCCGAGTTGACGAAGCCGATGAAGGCGATGAACAGGCCGATGCCGACCGTGATCGCGATCTTCAGCTGGAACGGCACGGCGTCGAAGATCGCCTTCCGCAGCCCGGTGGCGGCGAGCAGCACGATGACGACACCGTTGATCATCACGAGCGCCATGGCCTCGGGCCACGTCACCTGGCCGACGACCGAGAACGCGACGAAGGCGTTGATGCCGAGGCCGGCGGCGAAGCCGAAGGGGAGACGCGTGACGAGTCCGAACAGGATCGTCATCACACCGGCGGTCAGCGCGGTGGCCGCTCCCACGGCGTTGAACTCGAGCATGTTCCCGGCGACGTCGGGCTTGCCGGACAGAATGATCGGGTTCAGGATCACGATGTAGGCCATCGTGACGAACGTCACCAGACCCCCTCGGATCTCGGTGCCGATCGTGGATCCGCGCTTGCTGATCTCGAAGAAGCGGTCCAGGGAGTTCTTGGGCTCGGTGGGTGCCGGGGCGGGCGGGGCAGTTGTCATCGGGAAACCTCCGGAGAAACGCTATCGTGTCGCCGACCCCACGCGCGCCCCCAGGGCTTCGTCGGCAACTCGTCGTAGTCTCGAAACGCTATGCAACGCCTCCTCGTCGCGCTCCTCGCCGCCTTCGACGCCGCCATCGCCGCGGCAGTCGGCCTCGTCGTGCTGCTCGCGCCGTTGACCCTGCTGTGGACCGTCGCCTTCGGCATCACGGCCGACTGGGGCGCGCTCTGGCCGCTCACCGGCACGCTCTGGGAGTTCGGCCACGGGGTTCCGTTGACGATCACGATCCCGGATGCGCTCCTCGTGGCCCTCGCGATCCCACCGGCGGCGGCGAACTTCGTCGTGTCGATCACACCGCTCGCGTTCCTGGTGTTCACTCTGCTCTTCGCTGCGCGTTCGGGCAGCCGAGCGGCGAAGGCAGGCGCGTGGCTGCTCGGCTCGCTCACCGGAGCCGCCGTGTTCACCCTGATCTCCGTCGGCGTCGCGCTGACGGCACGACTCGACGCGGCGCAGACGCCGTTCGCGCCGGCGATCATCCTCCCTGCCGCGGTCTACCTCGTCGGTGTGCTCTGCGGTGCGGTGCGCATCGCGTGGGAAGACGGCGACGGCGGCATCCTCGACCGACTGCACGACTGGTTGGACGCCCGCGAGGACTGGGCGCCCGTTCCCGCGGCGATCGTGCGCGGCGCGGCCTTCGCGCTCGTCGGGGTGGTCGGTGCGTCCGCCCTCGCGCTCGCCGTCACCACCCTGCTCCGCGGGGGAGAGGTCGTGGCGCTGTTCCAGGCCGCCAGGGTCGACGCGCTCGGCGCGACGGTGATGACCCTCGGCCAGCTCGCCTACCTGCCGACCATGCTCGTGTGGACGGCGGCCTGGCTCGCCGGTCCCGGATTCGCGGTCGGTGCCGGCACAGCGGTGTCGCCCGCGGGCACACAGCTCGGCGTCGTCCCCGGCATCCCCGTGTTCGGGCTGCTGCCGGAGAACAGCTCGATCTGGATGCTGATCGTCGTGCTCATCCCCATCGCCGCCGGTGCGTTCGCGGGCTGGGCGGTCCGCTCGCGCCTCGTGTGGGAGGGCACGCCCCTCGGGATGCTGCAGCGCGCGGTGATCGCCGTCGGGATCGCGGGCCTGAGCGCCGGCGTCGGCGGGCTCGCGGCCGCTCTCGCGAACGGCTCGATGGGTCCGGGGCGACTGGCCGTCGTCGGACCGGCCGTCTATCCGTTCGCCCTCGCGCTCGGCGCGGAGGTGCTCGTGGGCGCGGCCATCCTGCTGCTGTCTCCGCGGAACCGCGATGAGCTCGCCGAGGAGCGCACCGACCGGTGGATCGCCGAGATGACCGAGCTCGACCCGAATGCTGTCGTCGTCGCCGGCGCGGGAGCGGCATCCGCTGTGCCCTTCACGGACGTGTCAGCCGCCGACGACACGGCGCCGCTCGATGACGTGCGCGGGTTCCTCGCACCGCCGCGTGATCCGGCGGAACCGCGCGACTGACGGCGGGGTCCGCTCGGCCCCGGACACCGGGCGGGAGCAGTATGCACACCCCGGTAGACTGGGCGCGTGCTCACGGTCGCCGTTCTCATCTCGGGCACCGGCTCGAACCTTCGCGCCCTCCTCGAGGCCGCTCGTCATCCCGATTTCCCCGCCAGGGTGATCGTCGTGGGTGCCGACCGCGAAGCCGACGGGCTGGCCCACGCCGAGGAGTTCGGCATCCCCAGTTTCACCGTGCCGTGGCACGAGCACGAGAGCCGTGAGGCGTGGGGCGAAGAACTCGGACGCCAGCTCGCGGTCTGGAATCCTGACCTCGTCGTGCTCTCCGGACTCATGCGTCTGCTGCCCGCGTCTCTCGTCGCGCGGTACACACCGCGCCTCATCAACACCCACCCCGCGTTCCTGCCGGAGTTCCCCGGAGCGCACGGCGTCCGCGATGCGCTCGCCGCCGGCGTCTCCGAGACCGGTGCCAGCGTGATCGTCGTCGACGACGGCGTCGACACCGGGCCGATCCTCGCCCAGGAGCGCATCCCGGTGCTCGACGGCGACACCGAGCACAGCCTGCACGAGCGCATCAAGCCCGTCGAACGTCGACTGCTTATCGATGTCGTCCGCGGGATCGCCACCGGCGAGCTCACCCTCACGCCTTCTTCCTGACCCCCACCCGACGCCCCCGCACGAAGGAGCCCATCATGGCCGGCCCCCGCCACGACCCCACGCTCTACCGCGATCGCGACACCGTGCCGATCCGGCGCGCGCTCGTCTCGGTGAGCGACAAGACCGACCTGCTCGTCCTCGCTGCGGCTCTCGCCGAGGCCGGGGTGGAGATCGTCTCGACCGGGTCGACCGCCGCGACCATCCGCGATGCCGGCTTCACCGTGACCGACGTCGCGGCCGTCACAGGGGTCGCCGAGATGCTCGACGGTCGCGTCAAGACCCTGCACCCGAAGGTCCACGGCGGCCTGCTGGCCGACCTGCGCCTCGAGGAGCACGAGCGTCAGCTCGAGGAGCTCGACATCGCGCCGTTCGAGCTCGTCGTGGTGAACCTGTATCCGTTCGTCGAGACCGTCGCCTCGGGCGCGGTCGGCGACGACGTGGTCGAGCAGATCGACATCGGCGGACCCGCCATGGTGCGCGCCGCGGCGAAGAACCACGCCAACGTCGCGATCGTCGTGTCGCCGCAGTCGTACCCCGCGATCGTCGACGCGGTCGCCGCCGGCGGCACCTCGGTCGCGCAGCGCCGCGAGCTCGCCGCCCGTGCGTTCGCGCACACCGCCGCGTATGACACCGCGGTGGCGCAGTGGTTCGCCGAGGGCACGCTCACCGAACCCGGCGACCTGCCCGCACACCTGACGATCCAGGCCGAGCGTCTCGCGACCCTCCGCTACGGCGAGAACTCGCACCAGCGCGGTGCGATCTACACGCGCGCCGGCGGCCACGGCATCGCCCAGGCCACGCAGCTGCAGGGCAAGGAGATGTCGTACAACAACTACGTCGACGCGGATGCCGCGCTGCGGGCCGCGTACGACATGGTCAAGCCGGCCGTCGCGATCATCAAGCACGCCAACCCGTCCGGGATCGCCACGACCGCCCCGAACGCGCTCGACCCGATCGCCAGCGCCCACCTGCGCGCGCACGAGTGCGACCCGGTCTCCGCCTACGGGGGAGTGATCGCCGCGAACGGCACGGTCACCCTGAAGATGGCCGAGAACCTCAAGGACATCTTCACCGAGGTCATCGTGGCGCCGTCGTTCGAGCCCGCCGCCCTCGAGGTGTTCAAGGCGAAGAAGAACCTGCGCCTGCTGCAGCTGCCGCAGGACTGGCAGCAGGAGCGCATGGACGTGCGCCTGGTCTCGGGTGGACTGCTGCTGCAGGACGCCGACCGCTTCCCGGACGACATCGGTTCCGTCGCGAAGAACTGGGAGCTCGTGTCGGGTGAGCGTCCGAGCGACGAGGAGATGGAGAATCTCATCTTCGCGTGGAAGGCCTGCCGTGCCGTCAAGTCGAACGCCATCGTGCTCGCGAAGGACAACGCCACGGTCGGCGTCGGCATGGGCCAGGTCAACCGCGTCGACTCGTGCCGCCTCGCGGTCGAGCGCGCCGGCGACCGCGCGGCCGGTTCGGTCGCCTCGTCGGACGCGTTCTTCCCGTTCGCGGACGGCGCCCAGGTGCTGATCGACGCCGGCGTCACGGCCATCGTGCAGCCCGGCGGCTCGGTGCGCGACGGCGAGGTCGTGGATGCTGCTCGCAAGGCCGGCGTCACGATGTTCTTCACCGGGGAGCGCCACTTCTTCCACTGAGCGGCCGGCGTCCGCGCCGACACCCCCGCTTCTCGCCGAGACCCCGGCCTGCCGATGTGTGCAGGCCGGGGTCTCGTGGTTGTGTCGGGGTCTCGCGGTGCCGGGGCGGCGCCGCAGCCTCAGGTGGCGACGATCGCGCACATCGCGACGGTGGACGCGGCCATCGTCGCGTGGTGGAGCCGATGTATCCAGGAGCGCTCGGCGCGCAGCGCGACCACGGCGAGGGCCACGGTGCCCAGCGCCAGGCCGGCTCCCACCAGCTGCGGCATCGTCGAGCTCGCACCGTGCTCGTGCGATGACACGAGGAGGGCAGGGGCGGATGACGGCATCGCGGGCATGAGGAGGATGAGCGCCGCGGTCGAGATCACGCCGAGGGCGAGGTGGGTGGAGAGCATCGTGCCCGGCCGCGCCGTCGCCACCGGGCTCACGCGGCGACCTGCGGCGAGGGCGAGACCGGCCGCGATCAGGGCGGCGAACCACACGACCGGCGGCACGAGCGACACGGTCATCACGTCGGTCATGCCCACGAGCATCAGTGCGGCCGCGAGGAGCTCCGCTCGACCGGCGTCTCTGCGCATCCCGACCAGGGCGCCGACCCCGATCGCGGCGGGGACGAGCGCGGCGAGGTGGAGGAGGCCGCTCACCGCCCGGCTGACATGAGCTCGTCCGCCATGCCCACCCGCCGCCACTCCGCAACAGCGACATCGGCCGGTGCGGCCGCGGCGAAGGCGAGTGCCCCGTGCGCCACGTCGAGTGCGACCGTGAGCTTCGTCTCCCAGCGCAGATGCTCGGGCTGCTCCGGCCGCGCGCGGACCGAGATCGGGGCACCCGGGATCGCACCGAAGGCGAGCGCCCGATCTCGGTCGTCGACGATGCGGGCGAGCTCTCCCGCATCGGTCAGGCACCGGTACCGCGGAACGCTCGTCGTCTCATAGGGGGAGTACTCGCCGGCGGCGAGGGTCTCGTCGAGGAAGTGATTCGTGTGCGCGAGCGTGCGTCCCCGCGGGGCGGACAGCACGGCCACGCCGGCCGGGGATACCTCGACGGCGGCGGCCTCGGGCGTCGTCCCGTCGAACGAGACGACCGTGAGGACGCTGGAGGCGGCGAGGGGCACGGACCGGGAGATCTCCACCGCCTCGGCCACGGTGCGCGCCCCGTCGAGGATCATCCGCGCGAGGACGTGCACGGGCACTCCCGCCCGAGACCCGTCGCTGCGATGGTGGAGGATGTTGAAGTGCAGGCCCAGGCCGCGGTCGTTGACACCGATCTTCGCCGGCTGGCCGAACTCCGAGAATGTCACCACCCGGGCGCCCGACGCCGAGTGCAGTCTCCGCACGACGGTCTCGTTCGAGAGCGTCTCGTGCCAGTCCCAGGTCTGCATCGTGCGCGGCGGCGTGGCATCATCCGGCACGTACACGACGGTGGAGCACTCCATCGACGGCGTCATCCGCGCGAGGATCTCGGTGCGTGCCGTGAGCAGGTGCACGTCGGTGAGTGGCAGTCCGCTTCCTTCGGCGACGCCGCGGAACTCCTCCGCGACGTCCGGAGCGTGCGTCTCGGTCATCGTCCGGCACTCCTCGGCGATGCTCCGCGCCATCTCCGCGGAGACGCCCGACTGCAGGAACAGTCGCAGGTACGAGTCTCGTGCGGCGAGCAGCTGCGGCGCCCAGTGCGCACCGAGTCGGCGGCCCTCCTCGTGCTGGTCCGCGGTCTCGGAGGTCCACTCGTGGACGATCACGCCTCTCCTCCGATGCGCTCGACGAGCTCGGCGACGTCGCCGTAGGGGCAGCCGCGTGCGCGCGAGGCGGCCGCGACGCGCTGACGGACCTCGCGCGGCTTGTCCTGACTGACCTTGAACACGGCGCGCTGCTCGAGGATCTCGAAGCGGAACGACACGATCCCCCCGACGATGCGCTCGAACGTGGGGAGTGAGCTCGTCATGTCCCAGGCGGTGGGCTCGAGGCTCTCCAGCTCCGCCACGGTGCGGGTCACCACATGCATGCCATCGGCGGGGTCCTCGAGCACGGTCACTCTCGCCGTGAGGTGCACCGCCGCATAGTCCCAGGTGGGGACGTTCGGGTCGTCGGCATAGGTCGTCGGGGAGACGTAGTCGTGCGGCCCGGAGAACACCAGGAGAACCGCGTCGCCGTCGGCGATCTGCTGCCACTGCGGGTTCTTGCGCGCGATGTGCCCCAGCAGCTCGCCGCCGACGAAACCGCCGTCGTCCGCCATCCGCTCGATGATGACCGGCGTGTGCGTCACCGTCGGTGCTCCGGCCTCTCCGCCGCCGTTGGACACGATGAGCGCGAACGGATGGCGACGCACGAGCTCGTTCACCTCGTGCTGCGAGGGGGCGAGATACTTCTCGAACTCGTACACGGTCAGCCCGCCGCGCAGAGGATCGCGTCCCACGCGGTCTCGCCCGCCAGGGTGGCCACCGCCGTCGAGTTCAGCGACAGTCGACCGCGCGAGGTGCCCGGGTCCTCCGGCAGCGCGACCTCGTCGGTCGTGAGCGCGAACAGGGTGTCGCCGTCGAGAGGGGTGTGGAACGGCTGGATGCCGCGGTGCATCGAGCTGTGCACCTGCAGGCCGAACTGCTTGAGCTCGACGTCGGAGAGCTGCACGTTCGTGACGACGGCCGTGATCGTGGTGTTGCCGGACATCGAGTCCAGCAGGCGCGATTCGCCGATCGCCTCCTCGTAGTCGCGGGCCGGGTGGCGGCGCTCGCCGGTGGAGTCGTCGTAGTTCCCCCGGACGATGCGGCCGTCCCGGTCGAGGATCACGCCGTAGGGGTTGAGCACCGTCACCACGAGCACCTTCACGTCGCCGACCTGGCGGAAGGCCACACCCTGCCCGGTGAACTCGACGCGGGCGGGATCGACCTTGCCGGATGAGGCCGATGCGCCACCGCCGACGCGGCCGACCTCGACGACGCCCTGACGCGCGGCCTGCAGAGCGGCCTTCCCGAGTGCGGTGTCGGGGAACACCGAGTTGTCGCGGACCGAGTAGTCGTAGATGATCGCGCCCGACACGAGCTGGAGCTGATCGAAGCCGGACCGGTGGTCCGCCCGCTCGAACAGGGCCTCCGACACGCCCGCCACCGCCGAGAGCCCGTACACCGATCCGCCCGCGAGGCAGATCGCATGGTTGTAGCCGTAGAGTCCGCTCGCGCCGACCGCACCACCGCGTCGGTCGGAGAACGTCCGAGCGCCCGCGGGGATCGACACCACTGTCGCCCCGGTCGGTCCCTCGGCGTACTCGGCGGTTCCGAGCAGCACCCCGGGGAAGTCGTACTCGACCTGCCCGCGATCGGTGCCGTGCACGGGGGAGAGGGCGTAGTCGCCGTTCGAGCGACGGGGGCCCGCGGGGAGGACGGGGGCGAGGCGGTGGGTGTCGGTCACGATGAGAGCTCCTGGAACAGTTGACGCGAATAGGGATGGCTGGGGAGGTCGTAGAACACGTCGGTCGGCGCGTGCTCGACGATCTCGCCGGCGCGCATCACCGCCACGTGATGGGAGATGTACCGCACGGCAGCGAGGTCGTGCGAGATGAACAGGGCAGCGAAGCCGTGCTCGGCCTGCAGATCCTGGATGAGGTTGAGGATCTGTGCCTGCACCGAGACGTCGAGCGCGCTGACCGCTTCGTCGAACACGATGAACGCCGGATGGGTCACGAGTGCCCGCGCGACGCTCACGCGCTGCAGCTGACCGCCGGACAGCTGGTGCGGTCGGCGGGCGGCGAAGGATGCGGGGAGTCCGACCCGGTCGAGCATGGCGAGGGCGCGTTCCTCGACCTCGGCGCTGCGACGCTCACGCACGAGGACGGGTTCGAGGACCGAGGAGAGCACCGTGGATCGGGGATCCAGCGCCCAGCGCGGATGCTGGAGGACGGCCTGCATACGGCCGGCGCGCGACCGCAGGCTGCGGGCGAGCGGCGCGCCCTGGAAGTGCACGCTCCCGGAGTCGGGGCGTTGCAGGCCGAGCACCACGGTGCCCGTGGTCGTCTTCCCGGATCCCGATTCGCCGACGAGGCCGAGGGTCTCTCCCGGCCCCACCGAGAAGGAGACGTGCGACATGGCTCTGACCTCGCGGCGCCCTGCTCCGAAGCCGGAGGTGAACGCGACGTTGACATCGTCGAGCTCGATGACGGGTGCGGGTACGGCGTCGGCAGCGCTCATGCGGAGACCTCTTCCTCGGGCAGCAGGCGCGCCCGGCGGTCGGCGTCGACGAGCTCGGCCGTGCGGATGCACAGGCTGTGCCGTGGTGACACCGGTTCGGGGCGGATCACGTCGCACGCGTCGATGCGGTGTGCGCAGCGCGCGGCGAAGGCGCAGCCCTCGGACTCGCCGTGCAACACGGGCGGGGAGCCAGGGATGCTCGACAGGCGCTCGCCGCGTCGGGCCCGGGAAGGATCGGTGGCGGCCAGGGCGCGGGCGTAGGGGTGGACGGGGCTGCCGAGCACCGCCGCTGCGGGTCCGCGTTCCACCACGCGACCCGCATACATCACGGCCACCTCGTCGCACCAGCGGGCGACGGCGGGGAGGTCGTGGCTCAGCCAGAGGATCGTCGTCCCCTGCTCTCGCGCCTGCGTGAACAGCAGCCGGATCACCTCCTCGCGCACCTGGCTGTCGAGGGCGGCGGTGGGCTCGTCGGCGATCAGCAGCTTCGGTCGACGGCACATGGCCATCGCGATCGCCACGCGCTGCGCCATCCCGCCGGAGATCTGGTGCGGGAAGAGCCGCGCCACTCGGGCGGGATCCGTGATGCGCATCGATTCCAGCAGCTCGATCTGGCGCGGCAGGGAGCCGTCGTCGCCGACGGATCGGAGCACGAGCTTCAGCTGCGCGCCGATCCGCATCGTCGGGTCGAGCGAGCCGATCGGGTCCTGTGCGATGTAGGCCAGGGTGTCGCGGCGATAGGTGCGCAGCGCCTCGTGCCCGAGTCCGAGCACATCGATCCCGTCGACCTCGAGTTCACCACGCACGATGTGCGCCGATCGGGGCTGCAGCCGGCCGATGACCGCGGCCAGGGTGGACTTGCCCGATCCGGACTCGCCGACGATGGCGACGGAGCTGCCGGCGGCGACGTCGAGATCGACTCCGTCGAGGGCGCGGACGGTCGTCGCCCCGGTGAAGTCCAGGGCCAGGTCGCTGATGCGTACGGCGGTCATCGGAGGGACCTCGTCTCTCGCGGTTCGAATCGGTCGCGGAGGCCGTCGCCGATGATGTTGATGCACAGGATCGAGACGACCAGCACGACGCCGGGGATGATGACGAGCTGCGGAGCCTGGGTCATGTAGAGCATGCCCTGCTGGATGAGCAGGCCGAGGGAGGCCTCCGGCACCTGCACGCCGAATCCGAGGAAGCTCAGCCCGCCCTCGACGAGGATCGCGACGGAGAGGGCGTAGCTCGCCTGCACCGCGATCGTGCCGGAGATGTTCGGCAGGAGTCGGCGGGCGAAGATCACCGGTGTGCGCACGCCGCTGATGCGCGCCGACACGATGAAGTCCCGCTCGGCGACCGCGCGCGTCGCGATGCGGACCACCCGGGTCATGAGGGGGATCGTGATGACGACGATGCTGATGATCGCCGCCGGTCGTCCAGGGCCGAGGAGCGCCGAGACGAGGATCGCGAGCACGAGCGCGGGGAAGGCGTAGAGGACGTCGGCGACGCGCATGACCGCTTCGTTGACCGCTCCGCCGTAGTAGCCCGCGAGCATTCCGAGGAGGGTGCTCACCACCGCGGAGCAGAGCACCGCGACGATGGAGACCACGAGCGTCGTCGCGGTGCCCTGGAACAGCCGCGGCAGCAGGGAGCGGCCGAGGTTGTCGGTGCCGAGCGGGGCGAGTGCGGACGGGCCTTCGAGGCGGCCGGCCACGGTGGCATCCGTGGAGCCGGTCAGTCCGGTGAGCACCGCGAAAACGGTGACGACGACGATGACGCCCAGCACGATGACGGCGGTGCGCAGGACCGCGTCGCTGCGGCGCCACGCGCCCCTGGACGCTTCTCCGGCGGCGCGGATGCGGTGCGTGGCCGTGGGGGCGATGGTCATCGGCGGCTCCCTCCGGTGAGGCGCAGGCGGGGATCCAGCGCGTTGGCGATGAGGTCGACGAGCAGGCTCGCGACGATGAAGACGATGGCGGCGAGCAGCACCGCGCTCTGCACGATCGCGTAGTCGCGTCTGCCGAGGGCGGTCTGCAGGTACGAGCCCATGCCCGGGATGTCGAACACGAACTCGACGATGACCGTCCCGCCGAGCAGGACGGCGACGAGCGCGCCCACGATCGTGAGGATCGGCGCTGCCGCGTTGCGCAGCACGTGGTGGCGGACGATGAAACCGGGCGTCTCGCCGCGTGCCACCGCCGCCTGCACGTGCGGTTCGACGAGCACGTTCATGACCGCATCCCGGGTGTTCCGTGCGACCACGGCCACGCAGCCCACGGCGAGCACGGTCACCGGGAGCACGAGCGCGCCGAAGAATCGCGCGGGGTCGACGGCGAACGGGGCGAACCGCCCGACCGAGACCCCGAGTCCCAGAGTCGACACGGCGAAGACGACGAGTCCGGCGAGCAGGAACTCCGGGATGCTGATGCCGAGCGCGCTGACGATGCGGCCGATCGCTCCGGCCGATCCCTCGGAGCGGAGCGCGGCGACGAAGCCGAGGGGGATCCCCACGAGCAGGGTCACCACGATCGTCAGCAGCGCGATCGTCGCGGTGACGGGGAGCCGTGCGCCGAACTCCTCCGACACCGAGACATTCGACACGAACGAGAAGCCGAGGTCGCCGGTGAAGACGCCGAAGAGCCACCGGAAGTACTGCGCGACCACCGGATCGTCGAGCCCGGATGAGGCCACCGCCTGGGCCCGCTGCGCCTCGGTGGCGAGCGGACCCAGGACGAGGTCGATGTAGTCTCCCGGCATCAGACGGACCGACGCGAAGATCAGCACCGAGACGACGACCAGCGTCAGCAGTGCGGCGCCGATGCGCCGGAGGGACCACAGAGCGACGGCCATGTCAGTTGGCGCGGAACTCGGTGATGTAGCGGAGGAAGTCGCCGTAGCCCTCGTCGCTGCTGAGCGTCGGGGAGAGCGACTCGGTGTTCCACCCGATCGTGGAGGGGCGCAGGACCAGTGGAACCATCTCGCTCTGCTCGTCGGCGAGTGCGCACAGGTCCTGGAAGACGGCAGCGCGGTCCTCGCCCGGCGCGGTGGTGTACCCGTCGGAGATGAGGGTGTCGAGCTCGTCGCTCCCCTTCATGAAGACCGCCGAGAATCCGGCGACCTCGGGGTTCCACCAGGTCGTCACCATCGCCGGGTCCGCGTAGCCGGCGAACCAGCTGAGCGCGAGGTCGAAGTCGGCCGGGCTGCCGTACACCTGGTCGGAGTACGTGGCGTAGTCGACCTGCTGGATCTCGACCTTCACGCCGATCTCCGCGAGGTTCTGCTGCATCACCTGGGCGATCTGCGCGAGCACCGGCTCGTCCGTGTACACGACGAGATCGAGTTCGAGTCCGCCGACCCCGTCGATCACGGCCTTCGCCGCGGCGACGTCGCGCTCTGCCGACGGCAGGTCCGCCGCCGTGCAGGAATCCGGCAGGCCGGCGGGGGTGACCCCGGTCGCCGCCGTCGCTCCGCCGAACGCGAGCTCGTTGATCGCGTCGCGGTCGATGGCGGTGTTGATCGCGAAGCGCACCTTCTGATCCTGCAGCGCCTCGTCTCCGTTCAGGGAGTTGATCATCAGGTAGTGGAAGTCGGTGTTCCGCTGTCCGACCACCGTGACGTCCGCGGCATTCGCGAGGAGCTCGGCGGAGTCGATGGAGTTCAGCACGGCGAAGTCGGCCGATCCGTCGCGGAGGGCTGCGGCACGGGTCGCCTCGTCGCCGACGATGTCGATCGTGAGGGTCGAGAAGCCCAGCGCATCGGCATCCGGGTGGTGGGTGTTCGGCTCGAACGTCCACTCCTCGTCCTGACGGTGCGCGGTCACGACGAGCGGCCCCGTTCCGACCATCTCGGTCGTGATGTCGATCTCGCCGGCCTCGATCTCGGCCATGGGCAGGATCGCGGCCGGAGTGTTGGCGAGTGCCGCGAGGAACGGGGCGTACGGGCTGGAGAGGGTGACCGTCACCTCGAGGTCCCCGGTCTCCTCGATCGAGGCGATCGGACCGAGCTGTCCCGTCCACGTGGTCGGGGTGTCGACCAGGCGCTGCAGGCTTCCGACGACGTCGGTCGCGGTCATCGGGCGACCGTTCGAGAACACGGCGTCGTCGGCGAGTGTGAAGACGTATTCCGTGTCGCTCGGGGTCTCCCACGAGGTGGCGAGTTTCGGGGCGACGTCGAGGTTCTCGTCGATCGTGGTGAGCGTCTCGTACGAGAGGCCTTCGAGCATCCAGGACCGCGCCGTGGCGGCCCCCTGCGGGTCGAGGCCGCTCGCTTCGGCGGTGTCGTAGTCGACCTGGACCACGAGGTCGCCGCCGGCGTCGAACCCCTCGTCGGCGACGGCGAGGAAGCCGGGCGCCACCTCGTCCTGGGTCGGTTCGGCGTCGGGGGATGCGCCGGCGGCGCATCCGGTGAGGGTGAGGATCGCGACGGTGGCGGCGGCCACTCCCGCTCGAGCTGCTGTGTGCATGTCGGTGTTTCCCTTCGGGATGTCGGACGACGCCGGGTCAGGCGTCGTGCGACGACGGGCGGACAGAGAGGTGATGCAGATGGTGCTCGGGTGGTGCATCGCCGACGCCGGCGTGATCGCAGGCGCATGCGCGGGGGGAGACCGGGACGTCGAGGGTCGGGTTCCGGTCGAAGAAGTCGTGGGGCTTCAGTGTGAACCCGCAGGAGTCGACCGGCATGATCGGCCAGTCCTCCGTGCGCGGGAAGTGGGTGAGGCCGAACGTGTGCCAGAGCACCAGGTCGGCACCGTCGAGGGAGGCGTCGTCGGCGACGAAGGCGGGGAGCCCCTGCTCCGGCGCGGACTGGTTGACGACATCGCCGGCGGGGTAGCGCTCGTCCGGGTCGTAGGCCGTGACCCAGAGGTCGGCGGTCGCGAAGCGCGCACGCGAGGCGATGACCGACTCGGGCTGCGCGAGGAGCACGGGCTTGCTCTCGGGGGTCAGGACGTAGGAGGTGGGGCGGCCGAGTCGGTTGGTCGCCGTCGCGCTGCTCACCCGCCATGTCCGGTCGACCCGCGCATCCGCCCGCCGTCGACCCTCGAGCTCGCTGCGCAGTCGCGTCTTCGTGAAGCCGATCGCGCTGCCGTGGAGGTTGTCGTCGTCGACGGGGAGTGCGCGCACGTCGACCTCGTCGATCACGGCGGGACCGTCGTCGACCGCCATGTCGAGTCGGGCGCAGAACAGGTGCTGGTGGTACGGGGCGGCGAGGCCAGGGGCGAGCTCGCTCGCGAACCTGCTGGTGCGCTCATCGTAGGCGGCCGTGAACACGAGCCCGGTGGCCTTCGCCTCGAACTCGATCTTGCCGTCCAGGTAGAGGTACCAGTAGAAGCCGTAGTCGTAGTTGCCCACGGTGACGAAGAACGAGATCACGAGTCGGCGCTGGCGGCGGACGTCGCTCGATCCGGTGAACTGCTCGGTGTGCTTCCAGAGCACTCCGGCATCCTCCTCATGGATGCAGATCACGTTCGGCAGGACCTTCACGTCGCCGCGGGCATCGGCGATCGGGACGTCGAGGTAGGTGATGTCGCCCACGCAGTCGCAGCCGAGTTCCAGCGAGTTGGCGAGCCGGCCGAGCAGGTACTCGCCGGTGTCGAAGTAGTTCTGCCAGAACCGCACCGGTCCGGGGTCGCCGTACGGCACGAGCATCTCCGCGATCGACGCGCGGTGCACGATGGGACGGACGCGTCCGTCGTCCTCGAAGCCGATGCCGTGGAGGATCAGCCCTTCGCGCATGTCGTAGCCGATGCGCAGCGACCACTTCTCCCAGGAGATCACGTCCCCGTCGAAGGAGAAGCTCGGACCCTCGGGCTGCGTGATGACGATGGGCTTCTGGGTGGTCCGCTCCGGACCGAAGGTGCCGGGCACATGGTAGTCGCCGGTCTCCTGGGGGATCGGCATGACGCCCACGTCGATGACGTCGACCACCGTGCGGCTCGCGACGTCGACATAGGCGACCAGTCCGTCGATCGGGTGTGCCCAGGGCATGGTCTGCGGGGTGGGCTGATGATGACCGAGCACGCGCGCGAGTCGCCGACCGCTCTCTCCTTCGATCGGGAAGCGGCCGGCCGAGAGCCCGGCCAACGCGACCGTGCTCGGGTCGTCGATGCCGCGGGCGGCGAGGGCGGTGGCCCAGCGCTCGTCGGCGCCGATCAGCTCGCGGATGATCGCGTGCTCCTCCTGGAGCAGCGGCACCTGACCGTCGCGCTCCGGGTCGATGTCGACGTCCGTCGCGAGCTCGCCGGTGCCGATGTCGACCGAGATCGCGCGGGCGCGCCCGGTGTCGGTCTCGAGGAGCTGTACCCGGGCGCGACGGGGGACGGGTCCTCCGGCGGCGACCTCGGCCCGGTTCGGCTCGTCGAGTCCGACGTACGCGATCCGGTGCGCCTCGTCCAGCGCGCCGTGGGCACGCAGCGTCTCGGCGACCCGCTGCAGCTCGCTCGCCGAGAGCGTCGCGTACGGCGCACCGGACTCGTCGCCGAGTGAGCGCGAGCGCGAGGTGTGGTCGGACGGGGAACAGCTGCAGTTCATGGAGTCTCCATCGGATGTCGGTTCGGGAACGTCTGTGTGCCGGAACGTTCCGGCAAAAGTATGCGATGAACGTGTTACAGCGCAAGACCCGAACTGTTTCGAGTGGATTACGGCTCGCTGTGTGTGGTTAGACTCGGCCGCATGCAAGAGCCACGGCGCGCCCGATTGATCGACGTCGCACGGCGCGCAGGGGTCGGCAAGACCACCGCGTCCGATGCGCTGAGCGGCGGTGGGCGCGTGTCTTCGGCCACGCGCGAGGCGGTCCTGGCGGCGGCGGCGGAGCTCGGATACTCCGTGAACACCGCCGCCCGGCACCTGCGCGGCGGCAGTATCGGAACGATCGGGATCGTGCTTCCCGAAGTCGTCTCCCGCTCGTCGTACTACATGGCGTTCACGTTCGGCATCGTCACGAGCGCGGCCGCCCACGACATCGACGTGACCATCGTCAGCCCCTCCGTGTCCTCCGGACGATCGCGACCGATCCGCGCCGACGGGCTCATCATCGGAGACCCGCTGTCCGGCGATCCCGGCCTGCCCTCGCTCATGGAATCGGGGATCCCGGTGGTCACGCAGGAGCATCTGCCCGAAGACGTCGCGGGTATGCCGGCCGGCGTGGTCTGGTCCTCCCACGAAGCCGGGATGCTGCGGCTGTTCGACGAGATCGACGTCACCGGCGCGCGGCATCCCGCCCTGCTCGTCGCCCCGGATGCGACGGACTGGTCGCGTCAGCTCGTCTCCGGATATCGCGCGGGTTGTGCGGCGCGCGGCCTCGAACCGGTCATCGCTCCCGTGTCGTTCGAGGCGTCATGGCCCGCGGTGCGTGCGGCCACCGAGCGCGTCCTGCAGACACACCCCGAGACCGACGTGATCATCTGCGGTCCGGACTCGAGCGCGATCGAGGTCGCTGCCGTCCTCGGTCGACAGGGGCGGACAATCGGCGAGGACATCACGGTCGTCTCCTGCGTGGACCACCCCTCCCTGCCGTTCCTGACCCCCTCGATCACCTCGATCGACCTTCGTCCGCGCGACTCGGGCGTCGCCTGTGCAGAGCTGCTCATCGATCTGCTCGAGGGGCGGGCCGAGCCCGGAACGGACGTGGAGTTCCCGATCGCGGTCGTCGCGCGGGACTCCACCGCGCATCCGCTGCGGGTGCGCGCATGACCGCGCCCCTCGACGGCATCGTCGTCGCGGACTTCTCGCGCGTGCTCGCCGGCCCGCTGGCGACCATGACGCTGGCCGACCTGGGTGCGCGGGTGATCAAGGTCGAGAGACCGGAGACCGGTGACGACACGCGCGCGTGGGGACCCCCGTATGCCGAATCCGGCATGACCACGTACTTCGAGTCGGCGAACCGGGGCAAGGAGTCGGTCACGCTCGACCTCACCGACCCGGCCGATCGGGACAGGGCGCTCGAGCTCATCGCGCGCAGCGACGTGGTGATCGAGAACTTCCGGCCGGGGCTGTTCGCCCGGCTCGGCTTCGACTGGGAGAACCTCTCCGCAGCCCACCCCGGACTCATCTCCGTGTCGGTCAGCGGGTTCGGTCTCGGCGCGGGTGCGGATCTCCCCGGCTACGACTTCGTGGCACAGGCGGTCGGCGGGCTCATGCACATCACGGGCGAGCCGGACGGCCAGGCGATGAAGGCCGGCGTCGCCCTCGTCGATGTGCTCACCGGCAAGGATGCGGTGATCGGCATCCTCGCCGCGCTGCGCCGTCGCGAGCTGACCGGACGCGGTTCCAGGGTCGAGGTGAACCTGCTCTCCAGCCTCCAGGCCGCGCTCGTCAACCAGGTGTCCGCCCATCTCGGAGCCGGCACGGAGCCGGGCAGGCTCGGGAACAGGCACCCGTCGATCGCCCCGTACGAGTCGCTGCGGTGCGCGGATGCGCCGATCGCGGTCGCGTGCGGGAACGACGCCCAGTTCGCGAAGATGGTCGCGGAACTCGGACGTCGGGAACTCGCCGCCGATGAGCGCTTCCGCCGTAACCCCGACCGCGTCGCGAATCGCGAGGAGCTGGTGGTCGAGCTGGAGGCGGCGCTGATCGGCGACACCGCGGCGGCCTGGGCGGAGCGTCTGAACCGCATCGGCGTCGCGGCCGGAGTGGTGAACAGCGTGGGGGAGGGCATCGCTCTCGCCGAACGCCTGGGCCTCGACCCCGTCCGCGACAGCGTGGGGGATGACGGTCGGCGGTCGCGCCAGATTCGATCCCCGCTCACGTGGATCCCCGAGGTTCCGGTGACGGTGGCCGCCCCGCCCCGCCTCGGGGAGCACGACGAGCGCGTGCGCGCCTGGCTCGACGAACCCGCCTAGACCGCGTGATCCCGCAGCGCGAGCCAGAGTTCGGCGGCGACGTCCGGGTCGTCCAGCGAGACGTCGAGGAGATGCTCGGCCGCTGTGATGCGCGGCCGCACGGTGTTGCGGTGCACGCCGAGCTCGCGCGCGGTCCGCTCGGCCTGCTGACGGTTTCGCAGATACGAGATCACGGTGCGCTGCAACATCGGATCCGTGTCGGCGAGCGTGGCAGCCCAGCGGGTGGCCCTCGATTCGGACTCGATCACCAGCGCGGCCCCCGGCGCGCTCTGGTGCAGGGCGAGCGCTCGGGCGGCGGCGGCCGGAACATCCTCGAGCGCGACGGGAGCGCTGAGCACGCCGGTGCTCGCCCGGATCTCGGCGTCGGGGTCCACATCGGCGGGCACGAGACCGACCGGCACACCCGCTTGCTCGACCGCGAATCCCGTCACGGCCTCGACACCGACGAGCACGCGGAACTCGAGGGGCAGCGTGAGAGCGGCGACTGCGGCCAGAGCCCGCGCGGCCGTGGCATCACCGCGGAGCGCGAGCGCCGTGAACCACCCTCCGGCGTCCGGCGTCGTATTCGCCCGCACGGTGAGGAGTCGCAGGAGAGCGGTGGCCGTGAGCGCGAGCTGGCGGTCGGCGTTCGCCAGCGGCCTGCCGGCTCCGAGCGCCAGGGCACCGCGGGTGCGCTCGCCGTCGGTGACCGCGTGGGCCATCACGACCGAACCCTGTGACACGAACGACGCGGCCTCGACGCCGGAGCGCAGGAGCGATCTCTCGACATCCGCCCGCACCGTCGGCAGCAGTCCCGCCAACGACGCAGGATGTAGCGTCCCGCCCGATGCTCCGGGATCGAAGGGGAGCCACGCCACCCACCCGCCGATCGCCTGGGCCATCTGGCGGACGATCCCGGCGATCGGATCGGCGGCCGTCGCGGCCTGCACCAACCGCGTGTGCGCGTGGGCGGTGCGCAGTGCCTCGTCGTGACCACTGCGTCCGGTGATCGACCAGAACGCCCGGGAGACATCGAGGAACGGTGCGCCGTCCGGCACGGCGAACACCGGAATCCCCACCGCGTGGCAGCGCTCGACGAGGGCGGCGGGCGCATCGTCCCAACCCTCGCCGAGCCCGATCCCGATCGCGCCGATGCCCTGCGCCTCGAGTCTGTCGACGTAGGTGTCGACCGGTCTGCCGTGCAGCGGGATGCCGGTGGTGAGCAGCAGCTCGCCGCCGTCGAGATAGCGGCCGGGGTCGTCGAGTTCCGACACGTGCACGCCGGTGATCGTCCTGGCGGCGTCGAACGGAGCGAGAGGACGCAAGGAGGTGCCGGCCGTGCGCACGAGTTCGCCGAGGGAGACCATGTCCTCAGTGTGCGTGATGCATAGTGAATCTGACAAGACTGGGCGAAGTGTTCACCCGCAGTAGTCCTGCACCTTCTAGCGTCGTCCCCATGACGACAGTTCCTCTCCTGCGCACCGAGATCCCCGGACCGCGGTCGCGCGAGCTCCACGCTCAGCGCGAAGCCGCGGTCGCCGCCGGCTTCGGCATCACCCTCCCGGTCTTCATCGCGCGGGCGGGCACCTCGACACTCGAGGACGTCGACGGGAACACCCTGATCGATCTGGCGTCCGGCATCGCCGTGACCAGTGTGGGGGCGGCGAACCCGCAGGTACGCGCCAACGTCGCCGCGCAGCTCGAGCTCTTCACCCACACCTGCTTCATGGTGACCGAGTACGAGGGCTTCGTGCGCGTCGCCGAGTGGCTCAACGAGCACACCCCCGGCGACTTCGAGAAGCGCACGGCATTGTTCAGCACCGGCGCCGAGGCGGTGGAGAACGCCGTGAAGATCGCACGCGCCCACACCGGTCGCCCTGCCGTGCTCGTGATCGACGAGGCCTACCACGGGCGCTCGCTCCTCACGATGGCGATGACGGCCAAAGAGCACCCGTACAAGACCTCGTTCGGCCCGTTCCCCGACGCCGTGGTGCGCGCACCCAACGCGAACCCGCTGCGCGGAGAGGGGGCCGAGTCCGCGCTCGCCGAGGTCGAACGCCTCATCGTCGAGCACGGCCGCGAGCACTTCGCCGCCCTGGTCGTCGAACCGATCCAGGGGGAGGGCGGCTTCGTCGTCCCCGCGCCGGGTTTCCTCGCCGGGCTCCGGCGTCTCGCAGACGACCACGGGATCGTCCTGGTCGTGGACGAGATCCAGTCCGGGCTCGGCCGCACCGGCCGACTGTTCGCGAGCGAGCATGAAGGCGCGGCCGGAGACATCACGCTGACCGCCAAGGCGCTGGGCGGCGGGCTGCCGCTGAGCGCGGTGACCGGTCGTGCGGAGATCATGGATGCCGCGCACCCCGGCGGGCTCGGCGGCACCTATGCGGGCAACCCCTTGGCCTGCGCGGCCGCCCTCGCGGTGTTCGATGTGCTCGACGAGCCTGGCCTCCTGCCGAGGGTGGTCGGCATCGAGCAGACCATTCGCCGGCACCTCGAACCGCTGCTCACCGAGATCGATGCCGTCGCCGAGGTCCGCGGACGCGGCGCCATGATGGCCGTCGAGTTCGCCGACCCGGGCACCCTCGCCCCGCGGTCGGACCTCGCGCAGCGGATCGCGGCGGCCTGCCATGCGGCGGGCGTCCTGGCGCTCACGTGCGGCACCCACGGCAACGTCATCCGACTGCTGCCGCCCCTCGTGATCGAAGAGCCTGTCCTGAACGCGGGCCTCGAGATCCTCGTCGCGTCCATCCGTTCCGTCGCCGCCGAGGAGGCCGCCGCATGAGCACCGTTCCCGATCTGCTCGACTTCGACGAGCTGCTGAGCGACGAGGAGCGGGCGACCCGCGACCGCGTGCGGGCCTTCGTCGACGAGAGAGTGCGTCCGCACATCGCCGACTGGTACGACCGGGCGGTCTTCCCGACGGAGCTCGTCCCGGAGCTGGCGGAGCTCGGCGTGCTGGGCATGCACCTGGACGGATACGGCTGCGGCGGTCGCAGCGCCGTCGAGTACGGGCTGGCAGCCCTGGAGCTCGAGGCGGGCGACTCGGGACTCCGCACCTTCGTCTCGGTGCAGGGTTCCCTCGCCATGAGCGCGATCCACAAGCACGGCAGCGAGGCGCAGAAGCAGGAGTGGCTGCCCCGGATGGCGCGGGGCGAGGTCATCGGCTGCTTCGGCCTCACCGAACCGAACTCCGGCTCGGACCCGTCGAGCATGACGACGTTCGCACGACGCGACGGCGACGGCTGGGTGCTCAACGGCGCCAAGCGCTGGATCGGTCTCGCCTCGATCGCACAGATCGCGATCATCTGGGCGCAGACCGACGAGGGGGTGCGCGGGTTCCTCGTCCCGACGGACTCGGACGGGTTCGTGGCGACCCCCATCGCCCCGAAGCTGTCGATGCGGGCCTCGATCCAATGCGACATCACCCTGACCGACGTGCGGCTCCCCGCGGAGGCCCAGCTGCCCGAGGCCAGAGGACTGCGCGCCCCCTTCTCGTGCTTGAACGAGGCGCGCTACGGGATCGGCTGGGGAGTGATCGGCGCCGCCCGCGACAGCTACGCCACGGCGCTGTCCTACTCGCAGACGCGCATCCAGTTCAACCAGCCGATCGGGGCGTTCCAGCTCACCCAGCAGAAGCTCGTCGACATGGCCGTCGAGATCGAGAAGGCGCAGCTCGTCGCGTTGCGGCTCGGTCGTCTGAAGGATGCCGGCAGGCTGCAACCGCACCAGATCTCCGTCGCCAAGCTCAGCAACACGCGCGCGGCGATCGCGATCGCCCGCGAGGCCAGGACGATCCTCGGCGGCAACGGGATCTCGGGTGACTACTCACCGCTGCGCCACGCAGCGAACCTCGAGTCCGTGCGTACGTACGAGGGCACCGACGAGGTCCACACGCTGGTCCTCGGCGCCCACATCACCGGCTTCTCCGCCTTCCGCAGCACCGCCTCCCAGGGAGCATGATGACCACCACATTCGAAATCCGGCACTTCATCGACGGTGCATGGGTGGAGGGCTCGGGTGACCAGCTCATCGACGTGAACCCGAGCCGCCCAGGCGACGTCGTCGGCGAGGGCCCGGGAGCGTCCGATGCGGATGTCGACCGCGCTTACGCGGCCGCTCGGGCAGCGTTCGACGGGTGGCGCCGCACCCCCGCGCGCTCGCGCGCCGCCATCCTGCTGCGGGCGGCCGACATCATCGAAGCCCACCGTGACGAGTGGGGACGTCAGCTCGCGCGCGAGGAGGGCAAGACGCTCGTCGAGGCGATCGCCGAGACCGGGCACGCCGCCAACATCCTGCGTTTCCATGCGCAGGAGGTCGAGCGGCAGAGCGGCGGCCTGTTCGAGTCGCCGAGCCCGGGGGAGCGCATCCTCGTGATCCGTCGGCCGGTCGGGGTGATCGGGGCGATCACCCCCTTCAACTTCCCCATCTCCATCCCCGCGTGGAAGCTCGCCCCGGCCCTCGTCTGGGGGAACACGGTGGTCTGGAAGCCTGCGACCTTCGTCCCCGTGCTGGCGATGCGCTTCGCCGAGGCGCTCGAGCAGGCCGGACTGCCCCGCGGCGTGCTGAACCTCGTGAACGGAACTGCCGCCGTCGGGGAGGCGATCGTGTCGCACCCGGAGGTGGATGCCGTGACGTTCACCGGGTCCACGAAGGTCGGGCGCATCATCGCGGCGCAGCTCGCGGCGCGCGGCGTTCCGTTCCAGGGGGAACTCGGCGGCAAGAACGCGGCCCTGGTCCTGGCCGACGCTGATCTCGACGTGGCGGTGGAGCAGGTGGCGCTCGGAGCGTTCCGCACGGCCGGACAGAAATGCACGGCGACCTCGCGCGTGATCGTGCACGAGGCCGTGGCCGACGAGTTCCTGCGGCGACTCGCGATCCGTACCGAGCGGATGGTCGTGGGTGATGCGCAGGACGAGCGAGTGGAGGTGGGGCCGGTGGTGGATGCCGGCGCCCGGGACCGCGTGGCGGCCGCCCTCGTCCGCGCCCGCTCCTCTGCGAAGGCGGTCGTCGCCCCGGATCCGTATTCCGCCGGCGAGCTCGCCGAGGGGTACTTCATCCCGCCGTCGATCTTCGAGCTCGACGAAGAGGAACCGGGCGAGCTGTGGACCGAAGAGCTGTTCGGTCCGGTCCTCGGGGTCCGACGTGTCTCGTCCACCGCTGCGGGTATCGCGCTCGTGAACGACAGTGAATACGGCCTCTCCACCGCGGTCTTCACGACGGGGTTGGCGGCGGCGCTCGCCGCGATCGAGGACATCCGCGTGGGTGTCGTCCACGTGAACTCGGCCTCCGCTGGTGCCGACCTGCACGTCCCCTTCGGCGGCAGCGGGTCGAGCGCCCTCGGCCCCAAGGAGCAGGGCGCGGCGGCCAGGGAGTTCTTCACCGAGACGGCAACGGTCTACCTCCGCGGCTGAGCGGTGGCAGCCCCCCCCCGGGGGCTCCCCACAGCGATGTCCGATTTCCGCCAGTCGAGGTCGGTGGTGCGTGGCAGGGTGGAGGCATGAGCTTCCCCGTGATCGACTTCGACGAGCGCTACCGTGCGATCAGCGCGCGCGACACCCGCTTCGACGGGCAGTTCGTGACGGCCGTCCGCTCGACGGGGATCTACTGTCGTCCGAGCTGCCCTGCCCGCACGCCCAAGCCGCAGAACGTGACGTTCTATCCGACGAGCGCCGCCGCACACGAGGCCGGGTACCGCGCGTGCAAGCGCTGCCTCCCCGAAGCCGCCCCCGGGTCTCCGGCATGGGACATCCGCGGCGACGTCGCGGCCAGGGCCATGCGCCTCATCTCCGACGGCGTCGTCGAGCGCGAGGGCGTGCCGGGGCTCGCCGCACGCCTCGGCTATTCGAGCAGGCACCTCACCCGTCTGCTGGCCACAGAGCTCGGCGCCGGGCCGCTCGCCCTCGCCAGGGCGCATCGCGCGCACACGGCGCGGATGCTGCTCGTCGGCACGGACATGCCCATCTCCGACGTCGCCTTCTCGGCCGGCTTCGCCAGCATCCGCCAGTGCAACGACACGATCCGCGAGGTCTTCGGCCTCACCCCCGGCGAGCTCCGGGCGCGTCGACGGCTGCCGGCCTCCGCGGTGCCCGGGGCCATCGACCTGGTCCTGCCGTACCGGGGTCCGCTCGACGCGAGCGGCATCTTCACCTGGATGGCGGCACGCGCCGTGCCCGGCGTCGAAGAGACCACGGCCACGTCGTTCTCCCGGCACTTGCGGATGGCGGGCGGTCCCGCCTGGTTCGAGGTGAGTCAAGATGCGACCGAGCGCCTGCACCTGCGCGCTCGAGTCGCGCGCCTCGGCGACCTGGCCCCGCTGGTGTCGACCGTGCGACGCATTTTCGACCTCGACGCCGATCCGCTGGCGATCGACGAGGCGCTCTCCGCACACCAGGAGCTCGCGCCGCTCGTCGCCCGCACACCCGGCATCCGGGTTCCCGGCTCCGCCGACCCGCACGAGATGCTCATCCGCGCCATGGTCGGGCAGCAGATCACCGTGGTCGCCGCCCGCACGGCCCTCATCGCGCTTACCGAGGCACTGGGGGAGCGCACCGCGCAGGGGCTGCTCTTCCCCACGATGACCGCGATCGCCGAGCACGGCGCCGAGGTGCTGCGCGGACCCGCCGCCCGCATCCGCGCGATCACGGGTGGCGCCGCGGCCCTCGCCGACGGCTCCTTGACGCTCACGGTCGGTGACGACGGTATCGAGCAGCGCGAAGCTCTCCTCGCGATGCCGGGGATCGGCCCCTGGACGGCCGACTACGTGCGCATGCGCGTGCTCGGCGACCCCGACATCCTGCTTCCCGGCGACGTCGCGCTGCGTGCGGGCGCCGCGGCTTCCGGGCTGCCGGGAGAGGCGCGACCGCTCACAGCCTGGGCGGAACGCACCGCCCCCTGGCGCAGCTACCTGAGCGCGCATCTCTGGCGCGCCGCCCCGGTGCGACCGGCAGGGCCCCGGCGCGCGGCATCCACCGCCCGCGCTGCCACCACAGCTGACACGACATCGAAGGAGACCTCATGACCGCTCTCATCCAGACCATCGAGACCCCGGACGGGGCCTTCACGATCCTCGCCGACGAGCGCCAGCGGGTGCTGTCGTCGGGGTGGACCTCCGACGTGGAGGCGATCCTCACGCGACTGTCTCCGGCGAACAGCCCCGTCGAGCTCCGCGAGGCGGAGACGGACGCTGCGGACGCCGCACTGGCCTTCTACGCGGGCGATCTGTCCGCGATCGACGCGGTCACGGTGAAGCAGTCGGGCACCGTGCTGCAGCTCGCCGGATGGTCGGCGCTGCGGGCGATCGAACCCGGCGCACCGCTCACCTACACCGGCTTCGCGGCGCGGCTCGGCAACCCGAACGCCGTGCGCGCGGCCGCCTCGATCTGCGCGCGGAACGCTCCGGCGCTGTTCGTGCCGTGTCACCGCGTGCTGCGCACCGACGGCAGCCTCGGCGGCTTCGCCTGGGGGCTCGACGTGAAGGAGAGCCTGCTCGCGCGCGAGAGCATCGCCGCCTGAACGACTGCACTTCGCCGCGTCACCGATCCCCGGCGGCGCGGCGGATGCGTGCGCGGGCAGGGCGATAGGGGATCGCCGCGAAAGACGCCGAACAAATCGGGAATGAGTCTTGCTTTCAGCTGGTTCACAGCAATAGGCTGGTGGGCTGTCGCGCCAACCGGACGACACAGCCGAGCCCCTGAGGAGGACACCATGACCACGATCGCCACCGCGCGGATCGCAGCTCTCGGCTCGACCCCGGCGCGTCCGCTCATTTAGAGCCACCCCGCCCCTTCTGCACCGGATGCCGGACTCTGTGAGTCCGCTCTCGCATCCGTCCCCTTCCGCAACCGCATTCCATACGAAACTCGTCTGAGAGACATGTCTTCCTCGCCTTCCGCGCAGAATCCCTCGTCCACCCTGTCCACTCCGGCCGCACTGTGGCGGCTGAAGCCCTTCGTCAAGCCGGTCATCTGGCGGCTCGCCGGCGGTGCTGCCAGCGCGCTCATCGCCGCGATCATCGCGCTGATGATCCCGATCGTCCTCGAGCAGATCATCAGCGGACCGGTCCGCTCCGGTGACTTCAATGCGATCGTCTGGGGCGCGCTCGCCGTCTTCGCGCTCGGCCTCGGCGAGGCGCTCATGGTCTGGCTGCGTCGCCAGTTCGTGCTCAACCCCTCGACCGAGGTCGAGTACAAGATGCGCACCGAGCTCTACTCGCGCCTGCAGACGCTGCCGGTGTCCTTCCATGACAGGTGGGGCTCCGGTCAGCTGCTCAGCCGCATGATGCAGGACATCGGCCTCATCCGCCGCTGGCTGGCATTCGGGCTTGTGCTGCTCGTCGTCAACGTCCTCACCATCATCATCGGGTCAGTGCTGCTGTTCCGCTGGCACTGGCTGCTCGGCACGATCTTCCTGGTCACGGCGATCCCGCTGTGGATCCGCGGCTACCTGTTCGAGAAGCGCTACGGCGCGCTCACCCGCCGCAGTCAGGACCAGGCCGGCGACCTCGCGACCAGCGTCGAGGAGAGCGTGCACGGTATCCGCGTCCTGAAGGCGTTCGGCCGCGGCAAGCACGCGCTCAGCCGCTTCAGCCGTCAGGCCGAGACGCTGCGCGAGACCGAGATGAGCAAGGCCGGCGCGATCGCGTCGATCTGGTTCTGGCTCGACATGATGCCGCAGATCGCGTTCGGCCTCAGCCTGATCTCCGGCATCTGGCTGATCTCGCAGGGGCAGATCGACGAAGCGCAGCTGTTCGCGTTCTTCGCGATGGCCGTGGTGCTCCGCTGGCCGATCGAGTCGATCGGCTTCCTGTTCTCGTTCATGCTCGACGCCCGCACGGCGACAGACCGCGTGTTCGACATCTTCTCCGAGACCAACAGCATCACGGACCCGGAGAACCCCGTGCACATCGAGAGCCCGCGCGGAGAGCTGGCGTTCGTGAACGCGCACTTCCGTTACCAGGACGCGGGTGGGCACGAGCGCGACCTGCTCGACGGCATCGACCTGGTCCTCCGCCCCGGCGAGACCATGGCGCTCGTCGGTCTCACCGGCAGCGGCAAGACCACGCTCACGACGCTGCCCACCCGCTTGTACGACGTGACGGGTGGCAAGGTCACGCTTGACGGCGTCGATGTGCGCGATCTGACGCTGTCCGAGCTGCGCCAGCACATCGCGATGGCGTTCGAGGACGCGACGCTGTTCTCGGCGACCGTGCGCGAGAACGTGCTGCTCGGCCGCGCCGACCTCGACGTGCACAGCGAAGAGGGGGAGCGCGTGCTGCGCGAAGCACTCGACGTGGCGCAGGCATCCTTCGTGGACTCGCTGCCCGACGGCGTCGAGACCGTGATCGGCGAGGAGGGGCTCAGCCTCTCCGGTGGTCAGCGTCAGCGTCTCGCCCTCGCCCGCGCGGTGGCGGCGGCGCCGAAGGTGCTCGTGCTCGACGACCCGCTGTCGGCGCTCGACGTCGACACCGAGGCGCTCGTCGAAGAGGCGCTGCGACACGTTCTCGCCGAGACGACGGCCCTGATCGTCGCGCACCGTCCCTCGACCGTCGCGCTCGCCGACCGCGTCGCGCTGCTCGAGGCCGGTCGTGTGACTGCGGTGGGCACCCACTCCGAGCTGTTGAAGACCAGCCGTCACTACCGCCACGTGATCTCCAGCCTCGAGGCCGAGGAAGCGGCGCGGACCGGGGCGATCCCGATCATCCGCGACGAACAGCTCCAGGTCGAAGACGAGGTCCGTGAGGGCCGCAGAGCCGAGGCCGCCGACGAAGACCCGATCACCGAGAAGGAGGTGCAGCGATGAGCTCCGCCATCACCGGAACCCAGGACGAGGATCGTTCCGAATACACCCGCGAGGAGAGCAGGGAGATCCGTCGTCGGTCCCTCCGACTGCTCGGCTCGCTGGTGCGCCCGCTGAAGCCGCAGATCGTGCTGGCCGCCGCCGTGCTGGTCGTATCGACCGCGCTGCAGGTCGCCGGTCCGATCCTGATCAGCATCGGCCTCGACCGCGCACTACCGGCGGTGCTGAAGAACGCCGATTGGATGCCGACCTTCATGATCGGCGGCATCTATCTGGCCGCCGGCATCCTGGCCGCCGTGCTGATCGCCTGGTACGTCATCATCGCCGCCAAGCTCACGCAGGCCGTGCTGCTCGATCTGCGCAAGCGGATCTTCCTGCACACCCAGCGCCTGAGCCTGGAGTTCCACGAGTCCTACACGTCGGGTCGCATCATCTCGCGCCAGACGAGTGACCTCGATTCCATCAAGGAGCTCCTCGACGGAGGCTTGAACGAGCTCGTCTCCGGCGTGCTCTTCGGACTCTTCACTTTCATCGCCCTGTGCTTCTGGGACTGGCAGTCCGGCCTGATCCTCGCGATCGGCGGCGTGCCGCTGTTCTTCCTGATGAAGTGGTTCTACTCGCGCTCGCAGCTGGTCTACCGCGAGTCGCGCGTGATCAGCGCGAAGGTGATCGTGCAGTTCGTCGAGACGATGACCGGCATCCGCGCCGTCAAAGCGTTCCGCAAGGAGCCGCGCAACGACAAGGCGTTCCAGGAGATCGCGGGCGAGTACCGCGATGTCAACCGCCGCTCGATGCTGCTGTTCGGCACGTTCGAGCCCGGTCTCATGGGCGTCGCCGCGCTGGTGCTCGGCATCGTCGTGCTGTGGGGCGGCATCCGCGTGTCCGAGGGCGCGCTCACCGTGGGTGTGCTGCTGTCGGCGGTCCTGTACGTGCGCAACTTCTTCGCTCCGATGCAGGAGATCGCGATGTTCCTGAACTCCTACCAGTCGGCCACGGCCGCACTGGAGAAGGTGTCGGGCGTGCTCGAAGAGGTGCCCACGGTTCCGGATCCCGAGAAGCCGGTCGACCTGTGGGAGTCCCGCGGTCACATCCGGTTCGACGAGGTGACCTTCGGCTACAACGGCGAGAAGACGATCCTCCCGAACTTCTCCCTCGACATCCCCGCCGGCGAGACGATCGCCCTGGTGGGCACGACCGGCGCGGGCAAGTCCACGCTGGCCAAGCTCATCTCGCGGTTCTACGACCCCTCCGAGGGGCGGGTCACGCTCGACGACATCGATCTGCGCTCGCTGCACCCGAAGGACCTCCGCCGCGCGATCGTCATGGTCACGCAGGAGGCCTACCTGTTCAGCGGAACCGTCGCCGACAACATCGCGCTCGGCAAGCCGGATGCGTCGCTCGACGAGATCAGGGCGGCCGCGCGTGCGGTGGGAGCGGACGAGTTCATCTCGTCCCTGCCCGACGGCTACGGCACCGATGTGAACAAGCGCGGTGGACGGGTCTCGGCCGGTCAGCGTCAGCTCATCTCGTTCGCCAGGGCGTTCCTCGCCGACCCGGCGGTGCTGATCCTCGACGAGGCCACCGCGTCGCTGGACATCCCGTCGGAGCGGTTGATCCAGGATGCGCTGCAGACCCTGCTCAAGGACCGCACCGCGATCATCATCGCCCACCGCCTGTCGACGGTCGCGATCGCCGACCGGGTGCTGGTGATGGAGCACGGACAGATCATCGAGGACGACACCCCGGCCGCGCTCATCGGCGGCACGGGCAAGTTCGCTCAGCTGCATGCGGCTTGGCAGGAGACACTGGTCTGATGATGCCGATCACCTCACCTCTGCGGGCGCGGGACCTCCCCGTGCTCGCAGAGGTGAGGATCGGCTCCGGCAGTTCGGCTCGGGGGATCCGTCCGTCGCCGGGCCTGGGTAGCATCGAATCATGGACCCCTTGCTGCTCGCCACCGAGTGGTGGTGGATCGCGCCGACCGCCGTCGCTGCGGGAACGGCCGGTGCGATGGGTCTGCGTCGCCGGAGCAGCACGATGAGCGGGCGCCGGCTCGAGGTAGACGCGGCGCGCCACGACCTCAGGACGGCTCAGCGGATCGCGTCCGAGCGACGCATCGCCCTGAAGATCGCCCGCGCCGATCTGGCCCGCGTCACGGCCGAACGTGCGGCGCAGCGCGCGACGGCCGAGCAGGTGGCCGGAGCGCGACGGATGCTCAAGGAACGGGAACGCGACGCCAAGGCGGCCTCGGCCGATGTGCGCGCCCGGCAGGTCCGGCTGAACGCCGCGCGTGCGGCGGTGCCGACAGCCTCGGAGCCCGGCCCCGTGGAACGGCTGCATGCCGCGCACGATGCCGTGACGGTCCGGTGGATGCGGTACGAGACCGACCCCGCGCTCCAGATCGCCTATCCCGCGATGACCGACGTCAAGCTCCCCGCCACGGCGGCGTACCTGCGGGCAGCCGGGCACGCGGCCGAGATGCGGCGCGCGGTCTCCGGCAAGACCACCCCGGGCGACTTCGCGGCCTACCGCGACGCCGTCGCCGAGCTCGAGCGCGCCTTCGAGGCGGCGGAGCACGCCGCGCGAGTCCAGGCCGGCGAGGCCCCGCCGAATGCGGCCTGGCAGGATGCGGCGCAGGACATGCTCAGCCGCTCGGCTGAGGCGATCGACCGTGCTGCCGGTGCGGCGGCATCAGCCATCGCCGCCTGGACCAACCGGAAGAAGCCCGGCAAGCCGGACAACCGCCCCTGACGGTCGCCCGGCGAAGCCCGGGTGCGCGGTCAGGCCTCCACGGTGCGGGTGCGGATGAGCTCCCGGTACCAGAGGCCGGAGTCCTTCACGGTGCGTGCCAGGTCGTCGAAGTCGACCCGGACGATGCCGAAGCGCTTGGCGTAGCCGTAGCCCCACTCGAAGTTGTCGAGCAGCGACCACACGAAGTACCCACGCAGGTCGACGCCGCGCTCGAGCGCCCGGTGCGCCGCGGTGAAGTGCCGGCGCAGGTAGTCGGTGCGCTCCACGTCGTGCACGGCACCGTCGCCGGTGACCTCGTCGTCGAACGCGGCGCCGTTCTCGGTGACCATGAGCGCCTGCTCGGGGAACTGCTCGGAGAGTGACACCAGCAGCTCCTCCAGTCCCTCCGGAGCGATGTTCCAGCCCATGGCCGTGTACGGGCCGGGCTGCTCGACGAACTCGACCAGCTCGTCGCTGCCGGGCCAGGCTGTTCCGCCCGCGGCACCCTTGTGGCCGTCGTTCTGCTGCTTCGGCGAGACGCCGTCCCAGAGGCGCACGGTCGCGGTCGAGTAGTAGTTCACACCGAGCACGTCGATCGGCTGGGCGATCGTGGCGAGGTCGCCGTCCTGCACGAAGCTCCAGTCGGTGACCGACGCGGTGTCCTCGAGCAGATCGGCCGGGTATTCGCCGCGCAGCATCGGTCTGGTGAACGCGCGGTTGGCGAGTGCGTCGATCCTGCGCATCGCCTCCGCGGCGCCGTCTCCCTGGCCGCGCAGCACGTGGAAGTTCAGGGTGACCGAGTAGTCCGGGTCGCCGGTGGAGGTCGCGCGAAGCGCCTGCACCGCGCGTCCGTGGGCGAGGTTGAGGTGGTGCACGGCAGACAGCGCCGACGCCGGTTCGTGGCGGCCCGGTGCGTGGCCGCCCTGGCCATAGCCGAGGTAGGCCGAGCACCACGGCTCGTTGAGGGTCGTCCAGGTGTGCACGCGGTCGCCGAGTGCCGTGCCCATGATCCCGGCATAGCGCTCGAAGGCGTCGGTCGTCGCCCGCGATGTCCAGCCGCCGGCATCCTCGAGGTACTGCGGGAGGTCCCAGTGGTAGAGCGTCGCCACCGGACGGATCCCGCGCTCGAGCAGCCCGTCGACCAGACGGGAGTAGAAGTCGATCCCGGCCTGGTTCACCGTGCCCGATGCGGTGGGGACGATGCGCGGCCAGGCGATCGAGAACCGGTAGGCCTCGAGCCCCAGGTCGGACATCAGATCGAGGTCCTCGTCCACGCGATGGTAGTGGTCGCACGCGACGTCGCCGGTGTCTCCGTTCCAGACCCGACCCGGCGTCTTGCTGAAGGTGTCCCAGATCGACGGGGTGCGCCCGTCCTCGGCGGCGGCTCCCTCGATCTGGTAGGAGGCGGTGGCCGACCCGAACGTGAAGTCCTCGGGGAACACCAGGCCGGAGCCGCGGTAGTCATCGCGGGGCGTGAGCAGGCTGGTCATACGGTGATCTCCTCGAGGTCGACGGTGTAGTCCTCGGCGCGGCCATCGGGGTCCGTGACCGTGACCGTGGTGCTGCCGGCGCCGCCGGGGAAGACCCGGAGCCGCAGTCCGTCATGGTAGTCGTAGTCCGGGCGATCGACCCGAGCACCCCAGGGGAGCGCCGTGCCCGGCCGCACGTACAGCGGCAGCGAGTCGAATCCGTGCTTCTCTCGCCGCCAGCCGCCGCCCGTGACGGTCTCACCCGTCAGTAGCGAGGTCCACTCGCCGGCGGGAAGGTAGAACTCGACCTCTCCGTCTTCGGTGAACACCGGGGCGACGAGCAGGTCGGAGCCCAGCATGTACTGCCGGTCGAGGTAGGCGGTGGCTGGATCCTCGGGGAACTCCAGCAACATCGGACGCATCAGCGGCACCCCCGTCGCCGCGGCATCCAGCCCCTGCTGGTACAGGTACGGCATGAGGCGCATCTTGAGGTGCGTGAACTGTCGCGTCACGTCGACGGCCTCCTCGTCGAATGCCCACGGCACCCGGTACGAGCTCGAGCCGTGGAAGCGCGAGTGCGAGCCCAGCAGCCCGAAGGCCGTCCAGCGCTTGAAGACACCGGCATCCGGCATGCCCTCGAATCCGCCGATGTCGTGGCTCCAGAAGGCGAAGCCCGAGAGGGCGAGCGACAGGCCTCCGCGCAGCGTCTCGGCCATCGACGTGTAGGTCGAGGTGGAGTCGCCGCCCCAGTGCACGGGCATGGTCTGGCCGCCGGCGGTCGCCGACCGGGCGAACAGCACCGCGTCGCCCGCGCCGCGTGTCTCGGTGAGCACGTCGAACACCGCGCGGTTGTACAGGTCGGTGTAGAGGTTATGCATGCGCTCGGGGTCGGCGCCGTCGGCCCACACCACATCTGTGGGGATGCGCTCGCCGAAGTCGGTCTTGAAGCAGTCGACGCCCTGCGCGACGAGGCCCCGCAGCTTCGACTGGTACCAGGCGGTGGCGTCGGCGTTCGTGAAATCGACGAGTCCCATACCGGCCTGCCAGAGGTCCCACTGCCACACCGAGCCGTCGGCGCGCTTCACCAGGAACCCCTGATCGGCGGCTTCCCGGAACAGTGGGGAGCGCTGCGCGATGTAGGGGTTGATCCACACGCAGACCCGCAGATCCTTGTCGTGCAGGCGTCCGAGCATTCCCTCGGGGTCGGGGAAGACGCGCGGGTCCCACTCGAAGTCGCACCACTGGAACTCGCGCATCCAGAAGCAGTCGAAGTGGAAGACCGAGACCGGCAGCTCCCGCGCGGACATCTCGTCGATGAACGAGTTCACGGTCTGCTCGTCGTAGTCGGTCGTGAAGCTGGTCGAGAGCCACAGCCCGTACGACCAGGCGGGGACCACGGGCGGGCGACCGGTGAGGGCCGTGTAGCGACCGAGCACGTCCTTCGGCGTCGGGCCGGCGATCACGAAGTACTCGAGCACCTCGCCCGACACCGAGAACTGCACACGCTCGACGGACTCCGAGCCGATCTCGTACGACACATGGCCCGGGTCGTTCACGAGCACACCGTAGCCGCGGTCCGAAAGGTGGAACGGGACGTTCTTGTAGGCCTGCTCGCTGGAGGTGCCGCCGTCGGCGTTCCAGATCTCCACGGTCTGACCGTTCTTGACCAGCGGTCCGAAGCGCTCGCCGAGTCCGTAGACGTGTTCGCCGACGCCCAGGTCGAGCTGCTCGTGGACGTAGGCGGATGCGCGCGGAGCTGCGCCGCCCTGCCGTCCGTTGCCGACGATCCCGCGATCGACCTGCGCGTCGTCCGCCAGCCGCATGTAGCCCTGCGCTTTGTGGCCGCTGCCGGTCACCCGGCGTCCGTCGACCTCGAAGGAGAGATCCCACGGATCGCCGGGGGCGATGCGGGCGACCAGGGACCCGGCGTCCAGCACGCCGCCCTCGTCGCCGATGGAGATCGAGGCCGTTCCCGAACTCGCGCCCGGCAGCGAGAAGCCGCCGTGCCAGCGTCCACCGGCATGGTGCGTGATCCGCACGCGGATGACGCCCTCCGCGGGGGAGGAGAGGGTGGTGGTGAGTACGGGCCGGTTGAGAGTGTCGCCGCGCTTCGCGATGACCATCGTGGGTGCGGTGATGACGATGCCGGTTCCGTCGGGGGTCTCGTCGGTCTCGGCGATGTCGTACGCCTCCTGGGCGTAGAGCGCCGTGACTCCGGGACGCAGTTGCCAGAACCCGTCGGTGAACTTCATTACTTGACTGCTCCTGCGGTGATGCCCCTGGTGAGGGTGCGTTGGAAGATGAGGAAGAAGATGAGCGTCGGGATGATGCCGAGCAGGGCCGAGGCGCTCGTGGTGGTGACGTCCATCAGGCGGTCGCCCTGGAGCACGCTGATGGCCACGGGGACGGTCTGATTCGCGTTCGACGCGAGGAACGTCAGCGGGATCAGGAACTCGTTCCACGTCCAGATGAAGAAGAAGATCAGCAGGACCGAGAGCGTGGGACGGCTGATCGGGAAGATCACTCGCCACAGGATCTGCCAGCGGCTCGCACCGTCGAGCGATGCGGCCTCGAGGATCTCCTTGGGGAACGTGCCGTACACGGACGAGAGCAGGTAGGTGCCGAACGCCGCCTGGATGACGGTGAACACGATGATGACCGACCACACGTTGTCATACAGGCCGACCGATTTGAACATGTAGTACAGCGGGTAGAGCAGGGCCTCCTGCGGCAGCAGGTTCGCCATGAGGAAGAGCAGCACGATCCAGCTGCGACCGCGGATGCGTCCGATGCCGATCGCGAACGCGTTGAGCATCGAGATGACGACCGCGAGCACCGACACGATGCCGGCGATGAAGATCGAGTTCCACACCTTTTCCGGGAAGTTCACCCGCTCCCAGAACTTGACGATGCCGCCGAAGTCGAGGGTCTCGGGGAGGGCGAGGGGACCGGAGGTGGCGTAGTCGACGGGCGACTTGAACGAGTTCACGAGCACCAGGTAGAACGGCGCGATGACGAGCAGCGCGCCGACGATGACGAGCGCGAGCAGCAGCCAGTCGATCGGGCGCTTCTTGGTCATGCCGCCGCGCGGGCGCGTCTTGACGGGCTTTCCGGTGACGATGGCGGTGGTGGCGTGCATCACAGACCCGCCCTTTCCTTGCGCTCGAGGGAGTTCTGGACGCGGATGAAGATGATCGACACGATCACGACCACGATGGTGAGCACCGTCGCGATGGTGGCGCCGTAGCCGACGTTCCGCTTCGTGAAGAACTCCTGATAGGCGTAGTAGGCGGGCACCAGGGTGGCACCGGCAGGGCCGCCGCGGGTGATGATGTAGACCGGTCCGAACACCTTGAGCGCCGCGATCGTGCAGGTCAGGGTGACGACGAAGATCTCGGGGCGGATGATGCTCATCGTGATCGCCGAGAACCGCTGGAACCAGTTCGCGCCGTCGAGCTCGGCGGCCTCGTACAGCTCGGGGTCCACACGCTGGAGCGCGGCCATGAAGACCACGACGGGGTAGCCGAGTTGCACCCACACCATCACGACCATCAGCACGATGAGCGCCGACGGCATCTGGCCGAGCCAGTCGTAGGCGGGCAGCCCGAACCATCCGAGCATCTGGTTGAGGGCGCCGTCGCCGCCCGGGCGCACGATCCAGCCGATCACGATGCCGGCGACGGCGATCGGGAGGATCTGCGGCAGGTAGTAGGTGGCACGGAGGAAGCTGCCGACCTTGCCGCCGAACTTGCGTCCGACGACGTCGAACAGGAGCGCGGCGACGATGAGGCCGACGATCGTGGGCACCACGACCATCGCGATGATCATCCACACCGAGTTCGTGAACGACGTCCAGAAGTCGTCGTCGGTGAGGATCTTCTGCCAGTTCTCGAGGCCGATGAACTCCGGTGTGCGCACCCCCTTCCACTTGGTGAAGGTCAGGTACACGTTCCAGATGAGCGGGACGATCACGACGACGAGCAGGAGCAGGAAGCCGGGGAGCAGGTAGATCCAGTAGGCCCCGGTCCCACCGCGGCGCTGCGGGATCGACGGCTGTTCGGGCGGCAGCTTCGTGCGGCCCTCGCGGCGGGTGGCGAGTGACATGTTCATCTCCAGGAGGTGCGGGGGCGGCGTCCGTGCGGATGCCGCCCCCGCAGGTCGATCAACGGAAGTCGGCGGTGCCTTCGTCGTACTGCTCGCCGAGGTTCTTGTTCGTGGTCTCGACGTCCTGCACGCCGGTGACGAGGCCCTGCAGCTCCTGCACGATCACGTCGTAGAAACCGGGCGCGGGCCAGTCCGGGTAGAACGAGAGGCCGTCGGCGTCGAGGACCCCGTTGAAGGTCTCGATGAGGGCCGCGCTCTTCTCGTCGGTGATGTCGGCGGTGTCGGCCGCGACGGGCAGTCCGCCGTTGTTGCCGATGATCGCCTGGATCTCAGGGCGCATCGTGATGTCGATGAACTCGTAGGCGAGGTCCTTGTTGGACGCGTTCTCGGGAACGACCCAGAGGTTGCCCGACGAGCCGAGCGAGAGGTCTGCTCCGGGGAACGCGGCCATCGACCAGTCGAAGCCGGTGGCCTCGGCGACGAAGCGACCGAACCACCACGAGCCCGAGACGAAGATCGGCGACGAGCCGTTGATGAACGAGACGCCGGCGTCCTCGGCCTTGACCGACGACACGTCGGAGGCGATGTAGCCCTTGTCGACGTACTCCTTCAGGGTCTCCGTCGCCGACGTGACCTCGGGACCCTGCCAGTCGACGGGCTCCTTGTAGAGCTGGTAGTCGTCGACGAAGCCGCGGTCGGCCTCGAGCAGCGCGAGCTGGTACCAGAGCTGTCCCAGCGGGTACTCGGCGCCGGCTTCCGCGAGCGGCGTGACGCCCTGAGCGACGAAGGCGTCGAGCACGTCGACGAACTCCTCGTACGTGGTGGGAATCTCCAGCCCTGCTGCGGCGAAGGCATCCTCGTTGTAGTAGACGCCGACGAACTCGCCGTAGTTCGGAACGCCGAACCAGGTGTCACCGCCCATCACGCCGTCTTCCGAGTACTTGGCGGTGGTCTGCAGCGACGGCGCCAGCTTCTCGTCCCATCCGTACTCCTCGACCGCGTCGGAGATGTCGGCGATCAGGCCGGTGGAGGCGAGGAAGCCTGCCGTCGCGTTGCCCTTGTTGAACTCCATGAGGTCGGGCGCGGCGTCGGTGTCGAGCACCTGGCTCGCCGTCTTCTGGATCTGCTCGAAGGACTTCTCCTCGAACTCGACCTTCGCTCCGGTCTCCTTCTCGAAGATCTTGATGGACTCGGCCCAGGCCTTGCCCATCGCGCTGTCGGCGCCCTCGTAGTGCCAGAGCTTGAGGGTCTGACCGTCGCCGCCCTCTTCGCCCGAACCGGCTGTACAGCCGCTCAGCGCGATGCCGGTCGTCGTGAGCGCGGCCACCAGGGCCAGCGCCTTCGTCCTGCGGGTGCTGCGTGCCATCGTCGGCACTCCTTTCTCAATGGCCCCATGGGCCGGACACTTCACTGGGTCGGATTGTTCAGTTGTGAGCGAGGCATCGTCGAAGCGTTTCGACCGCGAACATGCCTGTGCAGGGGTGAGGAGGACGATCAGTCCTGGGCGGGGGAGACGGAGCCGACCGAGCGGTACTCGGGCGGGATGAGGTGGATCTCGGCGGGGGCGAGAGGGTCGTCCAGGCGGCGAACCGCCAGGTCGACCGCGAGTTCGCACGATCGCTGCGGCACGAGTGGGATCGTGTCGACGGGGACCGGCAGTGCCGCGGTGTCGAAGGACGCGGCGGCGGAGATCACCGAGACGTCGTCGCCGACACGCAGTCCGTGTTCGGCGAGCACGGACAGCAGCACCTGGTGCACGTCGTCGACGGCGTGCACGATGAACGCGCGGTCTCCGCGGGCGAGCGCGGTCTCCGTGCACGCACGCACGGCGGACGCATCCGTCACCGCCGAACCGGAGGCTGACCAGTCGAGAGTGACGTCGCGGGCGGCTGCCTGTTCCTGCGCGCCCCGGAGCAGACGGCGGGGGAAGTTCGATTTGCGGTACGAGACCTCGGTCTGACCGAGCAGGGCGATGCGTCGGTGACCCACGTCGGCGAGACGGTCGACCGCCAGCCGACCGGCCGCTTCGAAGTCGAGGTCGACGCAGGTCAGACCCTCGCGGTCGTCGGGCAGGCCGATGAAGATGGTGGGCGTGCCGACCGAGCGGGCGATGGGGACGCGCTCGTCGTCAGGAGCGACGTCGAGCACGAGGATTGCGTCGACGAGGTTGCTCGCCGCCACGCGGTTCATCCCCTCGGACGCCTGTTCGTCGGTGAGGAGAAGGATGTCGAAGCCCTGTCGCCGTGCGGCGACCGCGGTCGCGAGCACGAAGGCCATGTGGGTGGGGGCATGCGTGTCGGCGCGCAGCGGCTCGGTCAGGGCGAAGATGTGCGTACGGCGGCCGGCCAGCATGCGTGCACCGGCATCGGGCTCGTAGCCGAGCGCCTGCACGGCATCCTCGATGCGCATCCGGGTCTTCTCCGACACCGGGCGTTTGCCGCTGAGTGCGTAGGAGACCGTGCTGATCGACACACCGGCGGCGCGTGCCACCTCATGGATCGTCGTCATCGGGACTCCATCGTCATCGTGGGGAAAGCAATCGTCGAAGCGCTTCGCTCACGCTTCTCCAGCGATGATAGGCACGACCCGGGGGTCGACGCAAGCCTTTTGTGGTCACGCGCAACAAATCCACTTCCCTGACCGTGGGAGCGATCCCGCGATCAGGGGCGACGAGGTCTCGATGGGGGAGGGGATTCGAGACCCCGCCGCCGGCCTAGGACGTGACGCGGATCTCGGCGATGACCTCGCCGTATGCGGTCTCGCCGACAGGCGTGAAGCCGACGCGGTGGAAGAAATTCTCGGGCCCGCCCTCGCCGGCCTCGTAGATGACGTTGACGTGGTCGACGTCGCGCGCCTTGGCCTCTTCGACCAGCGCCTCGACGGCGAAGCGACCGACGCCGCGACCCTGATCGTCGGCGTCGACGTTGATGCGCCACAGCACGGAGCGGAAGTGCTCCTCCGGCGCTTCGGGATCGAAGTTCGCGCTGACGAAGCCGACGACCTCGTTGCGATCGAGGATCACCCGCTGCCAGGACGTCTGCGGGTTGATGACTGTGGCTGCGATCCCGTACGAGACGGGAGCGAGGAACTGCTCCTGCCCGGGCTTGAGCGACAGGTTGTTCACGGCGACGATCGTCGCAGCGGAGAGTTCGACCATGCGCAGTTCGGACATGGACCCAGGCTAACCCCTCGGGCCGGAACCGACACGTCTCGGTCGAACTTTTCGTCCAGAACTGGCCGATCGTCACCACTCACCGGACGCCGGGCAGAGGCCGGGGCAACGGCCTCGAAGCCACTCAGGTATCTTGGTATCGAGACGAATAGACCACAAGAGCGGAGAACCTCCCGGTGACCGACGAAGCCATCATCTACACCCACACAGACGAGGCGCCGGCACTGGCCACCGCCTCGTTCCTGCCGATCATCCAGGCCTACACGGGTCAGGCGGGCATCGACTTCGAGACCCGTGACATCTCGCTGGCCGGCCGCATCCTGGCCGCCTTCCCGCAGAAGCTCACGCCGGAGCAGCAGGTGGGCGACGCGCTCGCCGAGCTGGGCGGCCTGGCCACGCTCCCCGAGGCGAACATCATCAAGCTGCCGAACATCTCGGCATCGATCCCGCAGCTCAAGGGCGCCATCGCGGAACTGCAGAAGCAGGGCTACGACATCCCCGACTTCCCGGACGAGCCGTCGTCGCTCGAAGAGAAGGACGTGCGCGCGCGTTACGACCGCATCAAGGGCTCCGCCGTGAACCCGGTGCTGCGCGAGGGCAACAGCGACCGCCGTGCGCCGCTCGCCGTCAAGAACTACGCGAAGAAGCACCCGCACCGCAACAAGCCGTTCGCCGAGGGATCGAAGACGCGTGTCGCCACTCTGGGGCACGACGACTTCAAGCACAACGAGCGCTCCTGGGTCGCCGCCCACGACGACGTGCTGAGCTTCCGGCACACGGCCGAAGACGGAACGGTCACCGTGCTGAAGGAGGGCCTCAAGGTCCTGCCGCGGGAGATCATCGACGCGACCTTCCTCTCCGCCAAGGAGCTGGATGCCTTCCTCGCCGAGACGCTGAAGACGGCCGAGGCCGAAGACGTGCTGTACTCGGTGCACCTCAAGGCGACCATGATGAAAGTCAGCGACCCGATCATCTTCGGTCACGTCGTGAAGGCGTTCTTCGCCGACGTGTTCGCGCAGTACGGCGACAAGCTCGCCGCAGCCGGGCTCAGCGCGAA
Organism: Microbacterium sp. ISL-59; assembly: GCF_018613945.1. Lineage (NCBI taxonomy): Bacteria > Bacillati > Actinomycetota > Actinomycetes > Micrococcales > Microbacteriaceae > Microbacterium > Microbacterium sp. ISL-59. The sequence goes on along the minus strand of NZ_JAGGPG010000002.1, from coordinate 67,478 downwards.
CGACGGCCTCGGCTCGATCCTCGCAGGCCTCGCGAACGTCGCAGGTGGCGAGGAGATCGCCGCGGCCTTCGACAAGGCCATCGCCGAGGGCCCGCGCCTGTCGTACGTGAACTCCGACAAGGGCACGACCAACCTGCATGTGCCGAGCGACGTGATCGTCGACGCATCGATGCCCGCGCTCGTCCGCAACGGCGGAAAGCTCTGGGGCAAGGACGGGGAAGAGGCGGACACCCTCGCGGTGATCCCCGACTCCTCCTACGCGAGCGTCTACCAGGCCGTGATCGACGACGTGATCGCGAACGGTCCGCTCGACCCGGCGACGATCGGCACAGTCCCGAACGTGGGGCTCATGGCACAGGCCGCCGAGGAGTACGGCAGCCACGACAAGACGTTCGAGATCGCGGCGGACGGCATCGTCCAGGTGCTCGACAGCGAGGGCACGGTGCTCATCGAGCACACGGTCGGCGCCGGCGACATCTGGCGGGCGACGCAGACCAAGCACATCCCGGTCATGGACTGGGTGAAGCTCGCCGTCACCCGCGCACGGGCGTCCGGTGTGCCGGCCGTGTTCTGGCTCGACGCCAACCGGGCACACGACGCGCAGATCATCGCGAAGGTGCACCAGGGGCTGGCGACGCTCGACACCAAGGGCCTCACGATCACGATCCTCGCTCCTGAGGAGGCCACGCGCTACACGCTCGCGCGCCTCCGCCACGGGCTCGACACGATCTCGGTCACCGGCAACGTGCTGCGCGACTACCTGACCGACCTGTTCCCGATCCTCGAGGTCGGCACGAGTGCCAAGATGCTCTCGATCGTGCCGCTGCTCGCGGGCGGCGGTCTCTTCGAGACCGGCGCGGGCGGCTCGGCACCCAAGCACGTGCAGCAGCTGGTCGAGCAGAACTACCTGCGCTGGGATTCGCTCGGCGAGTTCTTCGCGCTGGCGGCTTCGCTCGAGCACTTCGCCGACCGGAAGGGCAACGAGAAGGCCCGCGTGCTGGCGGAGACGCTGGACGCCGCGACCGGCACGTTCCTCGAGGAGGACCGTTCCCCGGGCCGCGCGCTGGGCACGATCGACAACCGCGGCAGCCACTTCTACCTGGGCCTGTACTGGGCGCAGGAGCTGGCGAAGCAGACGAAGGACGCCGAGCTCGCAGCGGCGTTCGCCCCGATCGCCGCCACGCTCGCCGAGAACGAGGAGAAGATCGTCTCCGAGCTCAACGCGGTGCAGGGCAAGCCGGTGGAGATCGGCGGCTACTACCGTCCCGACGAGGATCTCGTCGCCGCGGTCATGCGTCCGTCCGAGACGCTGAACGGCATCGTCGACGCACTGCGCTGACACACGAGAAGGGGGTGGATGCTTCGGCATCCACCCCCTTCTTCATGTCCGCAGGAGAGCGGTTCAGTAGTAGACCGAGACCTCGAGGCCGACCGGCGACCAGTCGTAGACGTACTTGGCGAGATCGATCGGGAGGTTCACGCAGCCGTGGCTCATCCGCTGGCCGAAGTTGTTGTGCCAGTAGGTGCCGTGGAAACCGATGTTCGGTGCGAACCAGGTGATCCACGGGACGTCTTCGGTGCAGTACGGCGCGCCCTCGTAGCAACCCATGTCCTGGATGGCCGTGTGCGCGAACACCTTGAAGTTGCCGGCTGGGGTCAGCGTGCCGGGCAAGCCGGTCGACACCGCCCAGGACTGGACGACCTCGTTGTTCTGGAACAGGTAGGCGCGCTGCGAGCTCAGGTTGATCTCGATGCGGCGGAACAGGTTCACCGTCTCGAAAGCGGTCTCGCCCACGGTGAGCGTGAAGACCCCGTCGCCGGCGGCGAGCTGCTGTGCGAACTGATCGGCGATGCCCGACGTGTCGCCGACGGCACGGCCGACGACGCCTTCCTGCTCGGCGCGCAGTACGGTGCCGGCGGAGTCGACGATGTTCGTGGCGTTCACCGGCGCCCGGTCGACGAGACCCGGAAGCGTGTCGACGGTGGCCTGGATGGCCTGGGGGTCGGCTTCGATGCGCAGCTGTCCGTCTTCGTCGACCACGGTGAGCCAGGTGGCTGCGACCGCGGGCTTGACCGGGACGGTGCGCTCGTCACCGACGTAGAAGCCGATCGTCCCGAGCATCGTGTTCAGCTCGGTGGCGGTGGCGGTGGCATCGTCGTCGGACACGGCAGGCAGGGCCTCGGCAGGACCGCCGGGGTATTCGAGAGACGTCTTCCCCTCGGCGACCGCATCGGTGAAGGCGACGGTGAGGTCGTCGACGTCGATTCCGGTGCCGGGCTCCGAGGCCGTGACGATGTACTTCCCGCTGGCGGGGTCGAACGCGACACCGGCGTCCACCGGGTCTTGGAAGCTCGTCGGCACGGCGCTGCGCAACGCCGCGGAGGCTTTCTCGGCGTCGAGGGCGATGTCGGCGGGAACAGGGTCGCCCATCCACATGCCGAGGTTCCACAGCGGGCGGGCGGCGAAGGCGGCATCGGCGAGAGCGGTCGCATCGAGGGACGCGCCCAGGTCGGCCCCGGTCAGTACCGCGTCGTCTCCGTCGCCGGTGAGTGTGACCTCGGTCTCGGCGAGATGCGTGCTGATCGCTTCGGCTGCGGCACCGGGCGTCATCCAGCCGACCGGGATTCCGGCGACGGTGGTTCCCGGGGCGATGAGCACCAGCGAGGCTGCTCCTGCGCCGAGGGCGACGACGCCGAGTCCGAGCCCGATCCAGAGGCCGAGGCGACGCTTCTTGGGGGCCGGCTCGACGGGGGCCCAAGCCAACGGCTGCTCGCCCGTGGTGGGTGGGACGGCGTCGGTGGCCGACTCCTGCGGCGTGAGTACGGAGGTGGGCGTGGCGTCGTCGCCGTGCGCCTCGGCTGCTGCGCCCGGCGCAGAAATCAGATCGGTCACGAACTTCACCCCCCGGATCTCAAACGTGTCCTGACGTCCAATGGTACGGGATGGGAGGTAACGGGGAGGCAACGGTCCGTGATATCGTCCCTCCCCGCGTCCGGTCAGTCGACGATGGCGATGCCGTCGATCTCGACGAGCATCTCCTCGCGGGGGAGACCGGTGAAGACGGTGGTGCGGGAGGGGAGCACTCCGCTGGGGGTGTTCGCGGTCACGAAGGCGCCGTACGCATCGTTCATGATCGTGAAATCCTCGCGCTTGGTGAGATACACGCGCAGCATCACGACGTCGTCGAACGTCGCGCCGGATGCTTCGACGATGGCCTTGACGTTCTCGAGCGTGCGGGTGGTCTGCGCGGCGACGTCACCGGGGAAGAGGTACTCGTTCGTCTGCGGGTCGACCGGTCCCTGGCCGGACACCTGGACAAACGGGCCCTTGCGGATACCCTGCGAGAAGGTGTGTGCGGGAGCGGGGGCGGCATCGGTGGAAACTCGGGTCTTCGCGGTCATGCCATCCAGCCTAGTAGCCTTGTTAGATGCCTCTACAAATTCCGGATCCCGCTCTCGGCGCCTGGACGAAGGGCTTCCCGGCGCATGCTGGGGGACTCCCTCTTTCGGAGGTGGCCGGCGCCGGTCTGCACCTCTCCGACCTGGTCACTCCGGTGCTCACGGTGCATGAGGGCGCACTCGCGCACAACGAGGGAACCGTCTTCGCATGGGCGCGGGAGCAGGGGGTGCTGCTCGCGCCCCACGGTAAGACCACGATGGCGCCGGCGCTCTGGCAGCGGCTCCTCGATGCGGGCGCGTGGGGCATCTCGGTCGCGACACCGTGGCAGGCCGAGGTCGCCGTCGACGCCGGTGTCCCGACGGTGCTGATCGCCAATGGCGTCACGGATGCAGCGGCGGTGCGCCGCCTGAGCGCACTGCTCGCCGCCGATGACGGGCTGCGGGTGCTGTGCTGGGCGGACTCTCTCGCCGGCGTCTCGATCCTGGCGGACGGGATGCGCGGTGCCGTGCGGCCGCTCGACGTGCTGGTGGAACTCGGCGGCGCGCAGGGCCGCACCGGCGCCCGCAGCGTGGAGGAGGGCGAGCGGATCGCGCGGGCGATCTCGGAGGTTCCCGGGCTGCGACTTGCCGGTGTCGCCGGGTACGAAGGTCCGTTCGGGCCGGATCGCAGCGACGCTTCCGTCGCGGCCGTCGACGCCTATCTCCGGACCATTGTCGAGCTGCACACGCGCCTGGTGTACCCCGAAGGCATCCGTCCCGTGCTCAGCGCGGGTGGAAGCTCGTTCCCCGATCGAGCGGCAGCGGTGCTCGCGCCCGAGGGCGCCGATGCCGACGTCGTGCTGCGTTCGGGTGCCTTCCAGATCCACGACGACGGGTTCTACGCCCGCATGTCGCCGTTCGGCCCGTTGACCGGGACCGCGTCGCTCCGTTCCGCGATGCATGCCTGGTCGCGTGTCGTCTCGGCGCCGGAAGAGGGCCTCGCCCTGTTGGATGCGGGCCGTCGGGACGTGCCCTTTGATCTCGATCTGCCGGTCCCGCAGTCGGTCGACGGCGAGATCACGGCGCTCAACGATCAGCACGCGTTCCTGCGGTTGGCGGACGGCGCTTCGGCGGCGGTCGGCGACGTGGTGCGTCTGGGGCTCTCGCACCCTTGTACGGCGTTCGACAAGTGGCGGGTGGTCGCCGTGATCGACGACCCCGACGCCGAGGATCCGCGCGTGATCGGGGCGGTCGCGACATGCTTCTGAGCGCGGAGAAGGCCGCAGCGGGCCTGGTGCGGGTCTACCGCGGAGCGACCGTCGTCGACGGGACCGGGGCGGCCCGTTACGTCGCCGATGTCGCGGTCGAGGGCGCGCGGGTGGCCGCGGTCCTGCCGAAGGAAGCCACCGAGAGCCTCGAGCTTCCGGAGGGGGCGGTCGAGGTCGACGCGGCCGGCCTGGTGCTGGCGCCCGGATTCATCGACATGCACGCGCACAGCGAACTCGCCGTGCTGAGCGGCGCTGTCCACGAGGCGAAGATCCGGCAGGGCGTCACCACCGAGGTGCTCGGTCAGGACGGCCTCGGCTATGCCCCGCTCGACGACCACGCGGCCGCCGTGATCCCCGGCCAGATCGCCGGATGGAACGGCATGCCCGCCGAGGTGCCCTGGCGGACCATGGACGACCTGCTCGCCGCGATCGATGCCGCAGCGGTGGCCAACGCCGCAGTACTCGTGCCGCAGGGGAACCTCAGGATGATGGTCGTCGGGCATGAGAACCGCCCGGCGACGTCGGCCGAGATCTCCGCCATGGCGGACCTGCTCGGCGTGGCGCTGGATGCCGGTGCGTACGGGATGTCGAGCGGCCTCACTTATACGCCCGGGATGTACGCCGACACGGCGGAGCTCGAGGCGCTGTGCCGCGTGGTCGCGGAACGGGGTGGTTACTGGGCGCCGCACACGCGCAGCTACGGCGGGGGAGCGCTCGACGCCTATCGGGAGGCGCTCGACATCGGCCGCCGCACCGGGTGCCCCATCCACCTCACCCACGCCACGATGAACTTCACCCCGAACCGGGGGCGGGCAGCGGAACTCCTCGCCCTCATCGATGAGGCCATCGCGGATGGCGTCGACGTGACCCTGGACACCTATCCCTACCTGCCGGGAGCCACCACGCTCGCCGCACTGCTGCCGAGCAGGCTCGCCGCGACGGGCGACCTGTTGCGTGCCGTCGCCGAGCTCGACGCGGCCGGTCGGGAGGCGGTCCGCGTGGAGCTCGAGGAGGTCGGCTGTGACGGCTTCCACGGCGAGAGAGCCGACTGGACGCAGATCCAGATCTCGGGCACGGCCCATCCTGCCCTCGCCGACCTGGTCGGTCGGACGGTCGCCGAGATCGCCGAGACCACGGGGCGCCGAGCCGTCGACGTGGTGCTCGACACGATCGTCGCCGACGCCGGTGCCACCGGGATCCTGATGCACATCGGTGACGAGGAGAACGTCCGCGCGATCATGCGCCATCCGCAGCATGCGGCCGGCAGCGACGGGATCCTGATCGGCGCGCGGCCGCACCCCCGTGGCCGGGGCACGTTCCCGCGCTATCTCGGGCACTATGTGCGCGAGCTCGGCATCCTCACGCTGGAGGAAGCCGTGCAGCACCTGGCGGGCACGCCGGCCAGACGGCTGGGTCTCGACCGCGACGATGCTCCGCGCGGTGTCATCCGCTCCGGTGCGACCGCCGACCTGGTGCTGTTCGATCCGGAGACCATCGCCGCGGGCGCGACCTTCGACACGCCGTTCACCGCACCGCTCGGCATCGTCGAGGTGCTGGTCGGCGGAGTGCCCGTGGTCTCCGACGGCGAGCCCACCGGTGCCACTCCGGGGCGGGCTCTGCGGATGCCGCCGGCGCCCCATCGGGCCACGGTGCCGCGCATCGACGCACGCGTCGACCCGGTGGCACCCGGGTTCGCCTGGTCGGAGAAGACCCCCGTGCTCGCCCCCGCGGAGCTCGCCACCGTCGCGGGCCGGCTGGGTGGAGTCGGTCGCGACGACGGACAGCCGTGCATCCGCCTCGTGGTCGACGAGATGCTCGGCGCCGATGCTGCAGCGGCGGGGCGCATCGCCACCGAGGCGTTCCGCGTGACGGTGAGGGCATCGGGCATCGAGGTCCGGGGTGCGAGTCCCGCCGGCGTGTACCGGGGCACCACCGTGCTGCGGCAGCTCCGCGACCCCGACGGAGCGGCGACGCCGATTCCTGCCGGGGTGTGGGAGGGAGCGCCCGCCTATGCGTGGCGCGGCGCGATGCTCGACGTGGCACGTCACTTCCGCACCGCCGACGAGGTCCGTCGCCTCATCGACCTCCTGGCCGACCACCACCTCAACGTCCTGCACCTGCACCTCACCGACGACCAGGGCTGGCGGTTCGAGGTGCCGGGCTTCCCGCGGCTCACCGAGGTCGGTGCCCGTCGAGCGGCGACGCAGCGCGGCCACGGTCCGCTCGCGACCGTCGAGCCCGGCGTCCATGAGGGCTTCTACACGACGGCCGAGTTGCGTGATCTCGTCAGCTATGCCGCCGAACGCTTCGTGACACTTGTCCCGGAGGTCGAACTCCCCGGTCACGTGCAGGCCGCGCTCGCCGCCTATCCCGAACTCGGGAACATCGATGTCGGAGACCCGGTCGCGTCTCCGTGGGAGCGGTTCGGTGTGAACCCGCGCACGCTCGCGCCGACCGAGGCCTCGCTGGCATTCGGCCGTGCGGCCATCGACGCGCTGTGCGACGTGTTCGATTCGGAGTGGATCGGCATCGGCGGAGACGAGGTTCCGGTGACCGAATGGGCGCAGAGCGCTGCAGCCGCCACGCGGATGCAGGAGCTCGGGCTCGCCACCGCGCACGACGTGCAGCCGTGGTTCACGGCCCACTTCGTCGCCCACGTGCGCGCCAGAGGTCGCACGGCACTCGCGTGGGACGAGGTGCTCGAGGGTGATGTGCCCGAGGGCGTCCGGATCCTCGCCTGGCGGGGCCCGGTCGCGATGCGCGCGGCTCTCGCGCAGGGCATCGAGGTCGTGGCCTGCCCCGACCTCGAGGCGTACCTCGACTACCCGCAGTCCGAGTCCGCGGAGGAGCCCATCCGGGTCGGGCCGCCGCTGACGATCGAGCGTGCCTACACACTGCGCGTCGAGGACGGTGCCGTCGGTGGGCAGGCCAACGTCTGGAGCGAGCATCTGCCCACCCGTGATCGGGTCGACTTCGCGATGTTCCCCCGCCTGTCGGCGATCGCCGAGCGGCTCTGGGAGGGTGGCGACCCGGCACCGTATGCGGACTTCGGGCGACGTCTGCCGACGCAGCTGCGCCGCCTCCGCGCGGCGGGGGTGCGGTATCGTCCACTGGACGGACCTGCACCCGATCAGCGTCGTCCCGGGGTGCCCGGCAAACCTCTCACGGTCGAGGCGCGCGAGCTCATCGTCGCCGGCCTGGTGACGCGACTTCTCGAGCGTTCGGAGGATGCCTCCGCAGAGCTTCGAAAGTAATGTAACGTTTCGGTAACCCTCGTCGCCCCACTGCGGGGAGAGGTTGCACAAATTTTGTTCGTAAGGTCTACTAACAAACATGTCCGTTTCGGATGAACAGCGTCCCGCGCCGCCGGTAGAGTACCTCGGCGCGAACACGCATGCCTTCGGCCCGGGGCGCCACCTGCGCTCGCGAGCGAAAGTGCTCCCCGAGCACGCGCGCGGGCACAACCGCGCACTGGTCCTGCAGACGCTGTATCACGCCGGTGCGATGAGCCGTGCGGATCTCTCGCGCGAGACCGGGCTGACCCGAGTCACGATCTCCGACCTGGTCGCCGAGTTCATCGCCGACGGCATCGTCGTCGAGATGGGCGTCCGCGAGGCAGTCGGTCCGGGCAAGCCGCCGATCCTGATCGACATCGACCGCGTCGGCCATCAGATCCTCGGTCTCGATCTCTCGGGTCCCAGTGCTTTCACCGGTGCCGTGCTGAGCCTGGACGGCGACGTGCTCGAACGACGCGAGGTGCCGCGCCCGGACTCGCCCGACGGCGAAGCGGCGTATGCGGCCCTGCACGAACTCGCCCGGACCCTGGTCGCCGCCTCGACGCAGCCGCTGCTGGGAGTCGGCATCGGTACGCCGGGTGTCGTGCGCCCCGACGGGCTCGTCCTGAGCTCGCCGAACCTCGGCTGGACGAACTTCCCTCTCGAGGCGAAGCTCGGCATCGACCTCGACCTGCCCGTCCTCGCCAGGAACGATGCCAACGCCGCAGTGCTCGCCGAGTACACGTTCGGGGACGCGAAGGCCGACTTCATGCTGATCAAGATCGGCAAGGGCGTCGGTGCCGGTCTCATCACCGGCAGCCAGCCGTTGCTGGGCAGCCGCTTCGCGGCGGGGGAGATCGGGCACGTCGTCGTCGGCACCGACGGCGGTCCCCGATGCGCCTGCGGCAAGGACGGCTGTCTCGAAGCGTGGCTGAGCGTCAGCCGCCTGCGTGCGGCGCTGGAGTCCGAACCCGATGCCCGCGACGAGATCCTGCGCGATGCCGGAACGCGGATGGCGATCGCTGTCGCTCCGATCGTCGCTGCTCTCGACCTCTCCGAGGTCGTGCTCTCCGGTCCCGCCGATCTGCTCGACGGCATCCTGATCGACGCCGCGATCGAGACCCTGCATGCCCGCACGCTCGAGGGCGTGTTCGAGGACGTGGTCGTGCGCCGGACCCATCAGGAGGACATCGTCTTGCGCGGTGCCGCCGTGATGGTGCTCTCCGGCCAGCTGGGCGTGTCGTGACGATCCTCACCGCCACCGCCGAGACCGCGGGGAGCAGCATCCGATGAGCGGTGCGAGTGCTGCCGACCCCACCGGTCGGCAGATTCGAGTGGGCCTGGACGTCGGCGGAACCAAGATCGACGCCGTGGCCGTCGATTCCTCCGGGGAGATCATCGGGCGACTCCGCCGGGTCACCGGCTGGGGCGACGATGCCGTCGTCGAGAGCATCGTGACGGCCGTCAGCGCGCTCGCCGATGAAGTCGGCCTGTCGCTGTCGGACATCGGCTCCGTCGGAATCGGCATCCCCGGGCTGGTCGATGCCGACGCCGGGCGCGTCGATCATGCGGTCAACCTCGGCGTGGAATCTCTGGAACTCGCCGATCGGGCCGAACAGGCGCTCGGTATGCCGTTCCGAGTGGAGAACGACGTGAAGGCCGCGGCACTCGGAGCGGCGGCCCTGAGCGGGGTCACCGGGTCGATGGCGTATCTCAACCTCGGCACGGGCGTCGCCGCGGGCATCGTGATCGACGGCCACATCTGGCGCGGGGCCCGTGGCACGGCCGGGGAGGTGGGACACCTCTCAGTCGACCCGAAGGGACGCCTGTGCGGGTGCGGTCAGCATGGCTGCGTCGAGACGTTCTGCGGTGGCGGCGCGCTCGCCAAGGCGTGGGGCCGCCCGGGCGCGCTGCCGATCAGAGACATCTTCGACGCCGCGGACGCCGGCGATCCGCTCGCTCTCGCACTCCGCGCAGACCTCTTCCACGGCGCCGCTGCCGCGGTTCGGGTGCTCGTGCTCTCGGCCGACGTCGAGACCGTCGTCATCGGAGGAGGGCTCACGGCTCTCGGTGACCGTCTGGAGGCCGGCATCCGTGCGGCACTCCATGCCGGCGCCGACGCGTCGCCGTTCATGCGGTCCCTCCGCCTGGATGAGAGAATCGAACTGCTTCCGGCCGGGTCTCCCGCTGCCGCTTTCGGCGCCGCACTGGTCGGCGCATCCATCACCGAGAAGGAGATCGTCCCGCATGGCTGAGGTCGTCATCGTCGAGAATGCCGAGGCCGCAGGGGCCCTGGTCGCCACCGAGATCGTCGAGCTGATCGAACGCCGGGCGGATGCGGTGCTGGGGCTGGCGACCGGATCCACTCCGCTCCCCGTCTACCAGGCGCTGCGCACGCAGCTCGCGGGTCGCGACGTCTCGCAGGTGCGCGGCTTCGCCCTCGACGAGTACGTCGGCATCGACCCGGCGCACCCGGAGAGCTATCGCTCCGTGATCACGCGCGAGGTTGTGGAACCGCTCGGACTCGACCCGCAGCGGATCCACGTTCCCAACGGCGCTCTCGCGACGATCCAGCACGCCGGCGACGACTACGAGGCCGCCATCGATGCGGCCGGTGGGGTCGACCTGCAGATCCTCGGGATCGGCACCGACGGACACATCGGCTTCAACGAGCCGGGGTCGTCCTTCGCCTCGCGCACCCGTGTGAAGACGCTCACGGAGCAGACCCGCGAGGACAACGCGCGCTTCTTCGACTCGATCGACGACGTGCCGATGCACTGCATCACGCAGGGCCTCGGCACCATCCTGAAGGCGCGACACCTGGTGCTGCTCGCGTTCGGCGAAGGCAAGGCCCAGGCGGTCGCCGGTGCCGTCGAGGGGCCGCTCACCGCGCTCCTCCCGGGTTCCGCCATCCAGCTGCACCCGCACGCGACGATCGTCGTCGACGAGGCTGCGGCTTCGAGACTCGAACTCGCCGACTACTACCGCTACACGTTCGCGAACAAGCCGGCCTGGCAGGGCATCTGACGCCTGCTCGGCGCGCTCATCCCGCCGGCGTGGGCCAGGCGATCGGCAGCAGGTGCTCGACGCTCAGGGGCGCCAGGGGGAGCGTCGCGACGTCTGCCGGCGTGATCCATCGCAGTTCGGCGAGCTCCGCCTGGACCGTGACGGCTCCGGGGTCGACGGATGTCGCGAAGGCCGCAGCGACGACACGGTGCCCCGGCTCGTTCGCGGCCTCGGAGATGAAGGTCCCGAGCGGGTGAAGCTCACTCTCGTCGAGCGTGAGCCCCAGCTCCTCCTGGAGTTCGCGGATCAGAGTCTGCGCCGCGGATTCGCCCGGCTCGGGCTTGCCTCCCGGCTGCATGAACCGCGTGGTGCCCTGCTTGCGGACGACCAGCACCCGGCCTTCGGCATCGACGATCACGGCCGCGCTCACATGGATGTCAGGCATCGGGGCTGAACACCTTTCCCGGGTTGAGGATGCCGAGGGGATCGAACACCGCGGCGATCTGGCGCTGCAGCTGCCACTGGTCGTCACCGAGCTCTTCGGCGAGCCAGCGACGCTTCAGGACGCCGATGCCGTGCTCTCCGGTCAGCGTCCCGCCGAGGCGGATCGCTGCGCGGAACAACTCGTCGGCCGCCGCCCACACCCCGGGCGGCACGTCCGGGCCTTCGAAGAGGAAGTTGGGGTGCAGGTTGCCGTCGCCGGCGTGCGCGACCGTCGGGATGGTGAGCCCGTGTTCGCGCTCGATGCGCGCGATCTCGTCGAACATGGCGGGCATCGCGCTGCGCGGCACGGAGACGTCTTCGATGAGCGTGGTGCCCAGCGATGCCATCGCTGCGTGCATCGATCGGCGGATCGCGAGCAGCCGTTCGCCTTCGGCACGATCGTGCGAGACCACCGTCACACCGTGGTGGGAACGAAGGACCTCCGTGATGGCGTCGGCCTCGGCGCGGGCGGCAGGGCCGTCGGTCTGGATGGTGAGCTGGGCCGCTCCCGGCGTCGGGGCGGGGAGCCCGAGGAGCGCGTGCACGGCCGTGAGGCTCGCGGCATCCATCAGCTCCATGATCGCCGGCTGCACCCCTGCGGCGGTGACGGCGGCGGACGCGGCAGCAGCAGCACGCACGTCGGGGAAGGTGGCGACCACCGTGCAGGTCTCACCCGGCACGAGCCTGCGCAGCTTGAGGGTCGCTCCCACCACCACGCCGAGCGTTCCTTCGGAGCCGACGACCAGCGCGGTGAGGTCGAGGCCGGTGACGCCCTTGACGCTGCGGTGTCCGAGGTGCAGCAGCCGTCCGTCGGCGAGCACCAGGTCGACGCCGAGCACGGCATCGCGGACGACACCGTATTTGGCGCAGAGCAGTCCGCCGGCACCGGTGGCGATGTTGCCGCCCACCGTGGAGATGTCGCGACTGGCCGGGTCGGGCGCCCACCACAGCCCCTGTCGCGCGAGCTCGGCGTTGAGGTCGGCGTTCAGGATGCCGGGTTCGACGACCGCGAGCAGATCGTCCGGTCGCACCTCGCGGATCGCGGTCATCCGGCGGAGCGACAACACGATCTCGCCACTGCCGGCGTTGGCCGCACCGGCGAGTCCGGTGCCGGCTCCGCGGATCACGACAGGGGTGCGCGTGTGCGACGCGATGCGCATGGTCTGCTGGACGTGCTCGACCCGTTCCGCGTGGACGACGGCGATCGGGCGTCCGGCGGCGGCATGGCCGGAGCGATCCGCTCTGGCCTGCTCGAGAACCGCCTCGTCGGTGTCGACGAGCGCGCCGAGCGACTCCTTCAGGAGTGTCAGGACACTCATGGCCGCGCGCTCGACGGCAGGGTCACGACAGGGCGCGCCGACCGCTGAGGACGCCCGCGACGACGGCCACCAGGGCGAACGCGGTGCCGATCAGCGCCTGACCCATCGACCACCAGGCGATCGTGACGCCGACGTAGATCAGCAGCTCGACGGCGGCGCGGAGGAACGGGTGCACGCGCAGTACCGGGCGCGGCGACAGGAAGAGCGCCCAGATGAGGATTACGATCACCGGTGCGCCGATGCCGAGGATGATGTTCCATGGCAGGTCCCAGCTGGCGAAACCCCACAGGGCGAGAGAGGCGACGGCAGCGACCAGGACGACGGTGCGGACGACGTCGAGGGCGGAGATGGTCGGGCGCTCGACGCCGGGAACGGGTGCGGGATCCGAGGACATGCATCCAGTCTATTCGGCGGCCGGAGCGTCCTCGGCCGGTGCGACGGCGACGGTGTCGGCGGCGGGAGCCTCGGCGGCGGGGGCGGAATCGACCGGCTCCTCGGGAGCAGGTGCGACAGGCGCCGGTGCAGCCGGTGCGGGTGCCACGGGTGCCGGTGCAGGCTCGACGGGTGCGGGTGCCGGGGCGGGCTCGACGGGTGCCGGTGCAGCGGGTGCGGGCTCTGCGGGGGCCGGCTCTGCCTCCGCGGCGGTGACAGCCGTCGTGGTGTCGTCGCCCCCCAGGGCCTGCTCCGCCTCCTGCAGGACGGCCTCGACGGCGGCACCGGATTCGAGTGCCAGCAGCGTCGTGTCGGCGGACGGACCGACCTTGTCGGCCAGGACGTACCGGAACGTGATGACAGTCGTGTCGGCATTCCAGACCTGCCGGAAGCTCGGGCGAAGATCGATCGTCCCGGTGCCCGCGTCGTCGAGGACGATGCTGTCGCCACCGCCGCCGCTGCCATCGAGGAGCGCTTCGACGGTGGTTCCCGGTGCGCCGGTGATCGGCACGCTGTAGTGGATGGTGAAACCGCTGAACCAGATGCTCGCACCGGACCAGGTGGGTGCTTCCGTCGGGATAGCCGGGTCGACGGGGTCCACGGGGTCGACGGGGTCGACCGGGTCCACGGGATCGACGGGGTCGACCGGGTCCACGGGATCGACAGGATCGACCGGGTCCACGGGATCGACCGGGTCCACGGGGTCCACCGGATCTACGGGGTCGACAGGGTCCACGGGGTCGACGGAATTCGCGGGAGGAACGGGCGGAGCGACGACTGGACCGGCGTCTTCCAGAGGCTGCTCCCGCGAGGAGTCTTCCACCGGGGGGACGACGGGCGTCTCATCCGGCACGGTCTCCGGCTCATCGATGACGATCGGCTCGTCGAGGTTCAATGAGGCGTCGGGCCCGACCTGCGAAGTGATCGACGACGGGTCGGAGTCTCCGGCGCTGGGCTGCGATGTGGCCGGGTCCGCCCCGGCGAGTCCGGGGATGATGGTGGCCGCGGCGACGACGCCCGCGACGACCAAAGCTGCGGAGCCGGCACCGACGAGCGCACCGATTCCCGTGAAGACACCGCCGGTCGCGCCCGCTCCTGCGGTCGCACCGCCTCCGCCGGCTGCTCCGCCCGACCCGGTCGTCCCGCCGCTCGAGGAGGCGATGCCCGTCGCCGCCTGACCCGTCGGGTCTCCGGCGAACACGGCTCCCGGGATGCCGGACGGCATGGCAGCCAGCGCGACGATGGGCGTGCCGGCGCCCTGCAGGGTCGCAAGGTATCCCGCCGCGCCGGTGACACCCAGTACGAGGGGGAGCAGGACGAGGGCGAGGCGCTTGGAGACGTCTTTGGCCTCGGCCGCGACGATCATGCATCGGGCGCATTCGTCGAGGTGCAGCTCGAGGCGCTTGTGGTCACGGGTGCTGAGGTTGCCGCGCGAGTACGCGCCGAGATGTTCGATCGTCCACTGGCATTCGGAGCCTTCGTCGGCGCTGCGCAGATGGGCCTGGATCCAGGCTTCGCGGAGACCTTCGCGGGCGCGGAAGGCCAACTGCGACACCGCGCCGGACTTCATGCCCAGCAGGTGTCCGACTTCCTGCGGCTTCATCTGCTCGATCTCGGTGTACCAGAGCACCTCCTGCCAACGGGAGGGAAGGCTGCGGAATGCCTGCGCGGTGAGGCTCCGATCGAGCGCTTCGTTCGCGGCCTGGTCGGTGGTGTCGGGGTCGGCGACGGTATCGAGCTCATCGATCGCGGTCTCCCGGCGGGCACGACCCCATCCTGCGGCCGTGTTGCGGATGCTCGTGAAGAGGTAGGCGCGGAAGGAGCCGTTGGGGCCGCCGCCCTTGAGGATCGCCTGGTAGATGCGGGTGTACGACTCTTGGACCAGGTCGTCCGGGTCGATCGACGAGGTCACCGAGCGAGCGACTGCGAGGCCGGACGGGTAGTGGCGACGCCAGAGTTCGCCGAACGCGCCTGTGTCGCCCGAGCGGGCGCGCAGGATCAGGTCGGCGTCGCCGATCGGTTCGTCGTGAGTCGTGTTCTCTTCGTGCACAATCATCCATCTGTCGCGGGCGCATGTACGTCTCTACAGGGGGAGACGCGTGAGGGCGCCGCTCATCACGCGACTTCATCATTCTCTCGCGAATCTCCCAGCTAAGCCACCCTTCCCTGCGGATTCTGAACAGATATGAGGGTTCCCGCCAGGTCGACCGGAAGTCGACGGCTCGTATGGGCACGGTTGTACGAAGTTTTTTCGGAAGTCGCGTAATGAACTCGTGGGGTCGCCGTCTCATCCCATAGAGACAGCCGTACGAACTCCTCCGGGGGGCGGAGTTCAGGTGCTGGTGTGAAGGACATGCACCGGTCGGGCGGGTCGGGATCCTCGGGGGAGGAGACCCCGGCCCCCCATCTCTGCACACGAGGAACAGACCGTCGATCTGGGGACCGGCGGCCTCCCGCGTGGGTCGGTTTTCGGACCGAAGGGACTTCTCGAAGATTTTCGAGAAGTCGCGTAATGAATCGGTGGGGATGCCGTCTCATCCCATAGAGACAGCCGTACGAATCCCTCCGGGGGGCGGGATTCAGGCAGCGGTCGGTCGGGATCCTCGGGGGAGGAGACCCCGGCCACCGGCTCTGAGAGGGGAACGGGGCCGTCGATCTGGGGACCGGCGGCCCCCCACCCGAACCTGAATGACCGGAGAGCGCAGGGTTGCGCGTCGCGCGATGTTCTGCTGCCTCTAGGCGAGCAGCCGTGGTCCAGACCACACTCGTGCGACGTGCAGCTCGGCATCCAGCAGCACGGCATCGCCGAGCATGCCGATGCGGAGTCCGCCGAGTGCGGCGGAGCGGCCGATCGCCCGTGCCGGTGTCTCGGTGAGGGCCCGTACGGCCTCAGCGAGCTCCACGCCCGCGGCCACCGCCCGACGCAAGGCTACATCCTGGGTGAGGGTCGAACCGGCGATCGACCCGGTGCCATCGGCCCGCGCCACGCCGTTCTCGACGGTGACGCTCACCGCTCCGAGGTCGTAGTGGCCGTCCGCGCTTCCGGCCGCGGCCATGGCGTCGGTGATGAGGGCCACGCGACCGGGCGCGGAGTCGAACACGAGCTTGATGACGTGCGGGTCGAGGTGCACGTTGTCGGCGATCGCCTCCAGCACCACGCGATGATCTGCCGCCGCGGCGAGCACCGGCCCGGGAGCACGATGGTGGATGCCGGGCATGGCATTGAACGCATGGGTGAGGATCGACGCGCCGGCCTCGAACGCGGCGACCGCCATCGCCGCATCGGCATCGGTGTGTCCCACGGCTGCCGCGGATCCGGCGGCCACGATCTGCCGGATCGCATCGAGTCCTCCCGGAAGCTCGGGAGCGATCGTCACCTGGCGCACAGTGCCGCGCCCGGCATCGAGCAGGCGCGCGACGTCGGCCGCGACGGGGTGGCGCAGAAGCGTGGGCTCGTGCGCGCCGTGGTGGCCCGGGTCGAGGAAAGGTCCTTCGAGGTGCGAACCGAGGATGTCCGCGTCGGTCTCGGTCAGGTCGGCGATCGTGGCGACGTTGCGGGCGAGATCGTCGATCGACGCCGTCACCAGCGACACGACTGCCCGGGTGGTGCCGTGCGCGCGATGCAGATCGCGCCCGGTGCGGATCGCCTCCACCCCGTCGTCGAACGATGCACCGGCACCGCCGTGTCCGTGGATGTCGACGAACCCCGGGGTGAGCAGGGCGCCGGGACCGGGAACCGCCGCGGCGTCGATGACCTCATCGGCGGGCGACCAGTCGGCGCCGGTGCCACGAGCGGTGACCGTGCCGTTCTCGATGCGGAGCCAGCCGTCTTCGGTGATCTCGCCGCGATCGACGATCCTGGCCGAATGGACGACCAGCGAACCGGTCGCGGAGGAGTGGGTGCTCAACGTTCGCTCCAGGGGATCTCGTCTGCGGGGTGGAAATCGATCCCCTCAGCCTTCCACAGCGGTGAGAGCGCCCCGACCCGCACGCGGAACGACTCCCAGACGCGCTCGGGCGCCCGTCGCGGCGACCAGGCGACCTCGGCCTGGGCGGCCACGCGGGGGAAGACCAGCTGCTCGACATCGCCGAGAGTGCGCGTGGTCTCGGACCACAGCGGCGCTTCGACGCCGAGGATCGCGGCATCCGGCACGTCGAGGACCGCGGTCGGCTCCCACTCGTACGCGGAGCGGACGTCGATGATCGCGGCCCAGGTGAGTCCGAGCGGGAAGTCCTCGGTGTACTTCATGTCGAGGTAGGTGACATCGGCCGCGGACATGATCAGTGCGCCGCCGCGCTCGACGAAGTGCGCGGCCTCTTCGGCGTGGGTGCCCTCGGGGGTCGTCTTGCCCCAGTACTGCCCGATCGTGCCCTCGGCGATGTTCGCCGCCGACCCCATCTCGTGCCAGGCGACGGGGGTCTTGCCGGCTTCGACCACGATCGCGGTGGCGCGTTCGGCGAACAGGTCGAAGTCGGCCTGGGGGGTGCCGAGCGACTCGTCGCCGCCGATGTGGATATACGGACCGGGGGTCATCTCGGCCAGTTCGCGGACGACATCGCGCACGAAGTCGTACGTGCGCTCCTCGTGGATGCGCACGCTGGAGTGCCCGACCCCCCAGCCCAGGTAGCTTGCGCCGGCGACCGGCAGCGCCTGGCCGAGGCGTACCGAATCCGCGATCAGGTTGTCGTTCATGACCGGCTCCTCGACGAGTTCCGGGTAGGCGACGCCGATCGCGTGCGTGTGGCCGGGGAGGTCGATCTCGGGAATCACGATCATGTGGCGTGAGGCGGCGTATTCGACGATCTCGCGGTAGTCGTCCTTCGAGTAGAAGCCGCCAGGGTCGCCGTTCGCCGATGTGCCGGCGGCCAGCTCGGTGAGCCGCGGCCAGGAGTCGATGTGCACACGCCATCCCTGGTCGTCGCTGAGGTGGAGGTGCAGGTGGTTGAGCTTGAGGGCGCTCGTGCTGTCGATGAACTTCTTCACGTCGTCGACGCCGAAGAAGTGCCGGGCCACGTCGAGCATCACGCCGCGCCGGGCGAAGCGGGGAGAGTCTGCGATGTCGGCGCCGAGCAGCGTCCAGCCGGTGTCGTCCTGCCGGAGCAGCTGCAGCAGTGTCTGCACGCCGTAGAAGAGCCCTGCCTCGTCGGCGCCGATGACGACGGCGCGCTCGCCGATCTCGAGCGTGTAGCCCTCCGGTGCCGACGAGTTCGGGTCGACGAACAGCTCGATCTCGGCGGAGGGCTCGTCGGCGACGGCGAGGCGGATGCCGGTGCGGCGCTCGACCGCGTCGATCAGCTGGGCGGCGGCGGGGGAGGAGCCGAGCACGCGCGTCGTCGCGGTGACCGGCATCCGCCCGTCTCGTGCGGCGGCGGACACGGGCACGGGCACGAGAGGAAGAGGATGAGGAAGGACCATGAACAAAACCTACCTGCCGTGGCCTCTCAGCGGAACGGGGAATCGAATCGATTCTGCGGCGGTCGTCGAAACGACCGCGCTCGCCGCCTCGGGCATCCGCTATGCTCGTAACCGTCGCGACTGGCGTCTGGGTGGACTACCACCGGGGAGCGACTGACCACGGAATTCGACCGCGCGCCTGGGCCGATAGGAACACCCCTTTCGAATCCGTAGTCAGAGGAGCATGTCACCATGACCGACCGTTACTTCAACGCCCCGCTCTCCGAGGTCGATCCCGAGATCGCGCAGGTCCTCGACCGTGAGCTGAAGCGTCAGCAGACCTTCCTCGAGATGATCGCCTCGGAGAACTTCGTTCCCGTCTCGATCCTGCAGTCGCAGGGTTCCGTGCTCACGAACAAGTACGCCGAGGGCTACCCCGGCCGCCGCTACTACGGTGGCTGCGAAGAGGTCGACGTCGCGGAGTCCCTCGCGATCGAGCGGGCGAAGAGCCTGTTCGGCGCCGAGTTCGCGAACGTGCAGCCGCACTCGGGCGCCTCGGCGAACGCTGCTGTCCTGCACGCGATCGCCCGCCCCGGCGACACGCTGCTCGGCCTCTCCCTCGACCAGGGCGGCCACCTCACGCACGGCATGAAGATCAACTTCTCCGGCCGGCTCTACGACATCGTCGCGTACGGCGTCGACCCCGCGACCTCGACCATCGACATGGCGGAGGTCCGTCGCCTCGCGATCGAGCACAAGCCCAAGGTCATCATCGCCGGCTGGTCGGCCTACCCGCGCACCATGGACTTCGCGGCCTTCCGCGAGATCGCCGATGAGGTCGGCGCGCTGCTCTGGGTCGACATGGCGCACTTCGCCGGTCTGGTCGCCGCGGGTCTGCACCCGAACCCGGTTCCTCACGCCCACGTCGTCTCGTCGACCGTGCACAAGACGATCGGCGGCCCCCGCTCGGGCTTCATCCTCACGAACGACGCCGAGCTCGCCAAGAAGATCAACACCGCGGTCTTCCCGGGCCAGCAGGGTGGACCGCTCATGCACGTGATCGCCGCCAAGGCGACCGCGTTCAAGCTCGCCGGCACTCCGGAGTTCAAGGAGCGCCAGGAGCGCGTGCTGCGCGGTGCGAAGCTCATCGCCGAGCGCCTGTCGCAGCAGGATGTGAAGGATGCCGGCATCGCGGTGCGCTCGGGCGGCACCGACGTGCACCTGGTGCTGGTCGACCTGCGCGACGCCGAGATCGACGGCAAGCAGGCGGAAGATCTGCTGCACGACATCCACATCACCGTGAACCGCAACGCCGTTCCGAACGACCCGCGTCCGCCGATGGTCACCTCGGGTCTGCGCATCGGTACGCCGGCGCTCGCGACCCGCGGTTTCGGCGACGCCGAGTTCACCGAGGTCGCCGACATCATCGCCCTCGCGCTGCTCCCCGGTGCCGATGTCGAGTCGCTGCGCGCCCGCGTCGACGCGCTGGCCGCCGCGTTCCCGCTCTACCCGGACCTCCAGCAGTGACCGCGAAGATCCTCGACGGGAAGGCAGCGTCGGCAGCGATCCGTGCCGAACTCACGGAACGCGTCGCGGCGCTGAAGGAGCGGGGCGTCACCCCGGGCATCGCGACGGTGCTCGTGGGTGCAGACCCGGCATCGCAGCTGTACGTGGGCATGAAGCATCGGCAGTCCGAGGCGATCGGGATGAACTCGATCCAGCGCGAGCTGCCGGCGGATGCGACGCAGGCCGAGGTCGAGGCGCTGATCGACGAGCTCAACGCCGACCCCGCGTGCCACGGCTACATCGTGCAGCTGCCGCTGCCGAAACACCTCGACACGGATGCGATCCTCGAGCGGATCGACCCGGCGAAGGATGCCGACGGACTGCACCCGACCAACCTCGGGCGTCTGGTGCTGAACGTCAACGGTCCGATCCACACGCCGCTGCCCTGCACGCCGCGCGGCGTGATCGAGCTGCTGCTGCGCAACGATTACGACCTCAAGGGCAAGCACGTGGTCGTGGTCGGGCGCGGCGTCACCATCGGCCGCTCCATCGGGCTGCTGCTCACCCGCCGCGACCTCAACGCGACGGTCACGCTGACGCACACCGGCACCGTCGACATGCCGCGGTACCTGCGCGAGGCCGACGTGATCGTGGCCGCGGCCGGTGTCAAGCACCTGATCCGCGCCGAGGACGTCAAGCCCGGTGCCGCCGTGCTCGACGTGGGCGTGACGCGCGAGACGCACCCGGAGACCGGCAAGAGCCTGGTCTTCGGTGACGTGGCGCCCGAGGTCGCGGATGTCGCGGGCTACATCTCGCCGAACCCCGGCGGTGTCGGGCCGATGACGGTCGCCCTGCTCATGACGAATGTCGTGGAGGCAGCCGAGCGGGTCGTGTAGCCCCCCGGGTCGTCGCAGATACGCACGATGTCGCAGGAATCCGTGAGATTCCTGCGACATCGTCGTATACCTGCGACGTAGGGGCGGTCAGCCGAGTTCGTCGAGCATCCGGCGCTGCTCGGGCGTGAGTCCGTCGGCGAGCTCGTCGCGTGCCGCGGTCGTCTCGGGGGACTCCGGTGCGGCGCGTGTGGCGGTGGTCGTCGCGGGTGCGGGCTTCGCGCGCCCGCCCTTCACCCGCGCCTGCACGGAGTCGTAGATCTCCCCGGCTTTGGCCCGCATCCTGTCGTCGATCTGGTCGTAGATCATCCAGCCGAACAGCAGGGCGAGCGGGGGCAGCACGAACGCCCAGAAACCGGATGCGCGCACGCCGCTCAGCCACACGGTGAGCACCCAGACGATGAGCTCGACGAGGTAGACCAGCACGTATTGCACGATCTTCTCGCCGGTCTTCGTGCGTTCGGCGGCCGACTTCGCGGCGGACTTGCGGAAGGCGCCGGCGATCAGCGGCTTCACGAAGAGTGCGGCGAGGGTCAGGATGACCGATGCCCACAGGGCATTGAACCCGACGGAGACGCCGGGCAGCAGCAGACCGATCAGCAGCAGCACCGCGACATTGAACACGTAGAGCGCCGCGAACCGGACGATTCCGTTCTTCATGCGACCAGAATCCCACAGATCGCGGTGACGCGGATGCGGAGCGGGCGCCCCGTGCGGTCAGCCCTGTGGGTGCAGCGTGCTCTCGATGCCGCTGATGCGGGCCTGCTCGTCGAACCGGAACGTCGCCGTGCCGGTGGTGTCCGACACGGACGCGCCCGAGAAGGCCTCGTCGGTCCAGGTCAGCGTCCAGCCGGCGAGTCGGGCGAGGTCCCACACCGCGGTGCGGGCGTCGGGCAGGTCTGCTCCGGCGAGCACACGGGGGAGGGCGACGACCGCGTCGGCGACGGTGAGCGGCGGGAGCGGGGCGTCGAGCAGGAAGACCGCGCGGGTGCCGTTGCCGACGGGGGCGGAGTAGTACGGAGAGCGTCCGGTCAGTTCGACGGCGACCCCGCCGATGGTGTGCGCCGCCTGTGCGATCCAGTCGTCGTCGCCGGCGCCCTCGGGGAACGGCAACTCCGAGGTCGTCAGAGCCGCGATGCCGTGCTCGGTGCCGTATGCGTGCAGCTGGGCGGCGACGCCCTGGGGATCGCCGTTGGGGTGCGCCCAGGCCCACAGCAGCGAACGGGGGCCCGGCGCGATCGTCGCGATCAGGTGCGCGCGGGCGACGAGCTGCCTCGAGGGGTCGTCGTTCGCCGTGAAGGTGAGCGTGCCGGCGGCCATGTCCGCGTCCCAGCGGTGCTCACCGAGGGCGTCGGCGGCGGCGGAGAGGGCGTCCTGTCGGAGTGCCACGAAGATGGCGGCACGGTCGGCGAGGGGCTGGAGCGCGGCGAAGGTCATGCCGACAGTCTCGCGGCAAATGCTATGAATCCGCTAGCTCGCGCACCGTTCGTGTGAGCAGTTCAGTAGCTGGCGCGCGCCGTTCCATCCGCGGCGATGAAGCGGGCGGCCAGGGCCTCGGATGCTCTGGCCAGCAAGGCGACGTCGGCGCCCACGGCCACGAAGTCGGCGCCTGCTGCGAGGTACGCGTCGGCGGCGGCGGGATCGAACGCGTTCACACCCACGGCCTTGCCCGCAGCCTTCACCGCAGCGAAGACCTTTTCGACCGCAGCGGTGACATCGGGATGCGTCTGCTGACCGAGGAGCCCCATCGATGCCGACAGGTCGGACGGTCCGACGAAAACGGCATCCACGCCGTCGACCGCGGCGATGTCGGCCGCGGCCTCGACCCCTGCGGACGTCTCGATCTGCACCGTCAGCGAGACATGCTGCGCGGACTCCTGCAGATACCGGTCGACGCGGTTCCATCGGGCGCTGCGGGCCAGGGCGCTTCCCACTCCGCGCACACCCTCCGGCGGGTAGCGGGTGGCAGCCACGGCGGCGCGGGCCTCATCGGCGGAAGACACCATCGGGACGATCAGGTTCTGTGCCCCGAGATCGAGGATCTGCTTGATCGCGACCGTGTCGTTCGACGGCACCCGCACGAGCGGGGCGATCGGATAGGCGGCGACGGCCTGCAGCTGCTGCAGCACGGACTCGAGCGTGTTCGTCGAGTGCTCCATGTCGATCAGCAGCCAGTCGAGCCCAGACCCTGCGGCGACCTCCGCGAGAAGCGGGCTGCCGGAGCAGACCCACATGCCCACGAACGGGCGATCGGAGTCCGCGAGCTGTTCGCGGAAGGAGGGGTCTAGACGAAGCGGCATGCGATTGTTCCCATCGGTCCGTAATCGCACAGCACTTCATCGCCACGCGACACCCACATCGGGCGCGTGAACGATCCTGCCAGGATGATCTCGCCTGCTTCGAGACGCGCGCCGTGCTGATGGAACTTGTTCGCGAGCCAGGCGACACCGGTCGCCGGGTGGCCGAGGACTCCGGCGGCCACGCCGGTCTCCTCGATCTCGCCGTTGCGGGAGAGGACGCCCGGTACCCAGCGCAGGTCGATCTCGTCCGGACGTCGACGCTCCGTGCCGAGCACCATCGCACCGTAGGCGGCGTTGTCGCTGATGGTGTCGACGATCGTGCGACCCTCGAGCTCGATGTGGGAGTTGAGCACCTCGAGCGCCGGGACGGCGTAATCGATCGCCGCGAGAGCATCCTCGAGGGTGCAGTCGGGGCCTTCCAGCGGCGTCTTCAACACGAAGGCCAGCTCGACCTCGATGCGCACGTTCGAGAAGTGGTCCACCGGGATCTCGGCGCCGGACTCGTAGACCGTGTCGTCGAACATCACGCCGTAGTCCGGCTCGGTGATGCCCGTCGCCTGCTGCATCGCCTTGGACGTCAGCCCGATCTTGCGCCCGACGAGCCGGCGGCCGGCCGCGAGGTTCTGGTCTCGCCAGACGCCCTGAATCGCGTACGAGTCCTCGACCGTCGCCTCCGGGTAGCGTGCAGTGATGCGCGGGATCACGCTGTGCGTGCGGTCGGCTTCGGCGAGCTCTGCCGCGATCGCCGAGATGGTCTCGTCTGACAGCATCCGTGCCTCCTAGAGCTGGTGGCCGAGCTTGTACTCGCCCTGCTTGTACTCGGGCATGGTCTTGTCGTCTTCGGCGCGGGTGTACGAGAAACCGTCGGCGCCGATGGTCACCGCCATCTCGCTCGAGTCGGTGCGGGCGACGACGGGCTGCGGGTTGCCGTCGAGGTCGAGCACGAGCGAGGCATCCGTGTACCAGGAGGGGACGACGGGGTTCCCCCACCAGTCGCGGCGCTGGTTGTCGTGCACGTCCCACGTGACGACCGGGTTGTCGGGGTCGCCCGTGTAGTAGTCCTGCGTGTACACCTCGACGCGGTGTCCGTCGGGGTCGCGCAGGTACAGGTAGAACGCGTTCGAGACGCCGTGGCGGCCGGGGCCGCGCTCGATCGCATCGGAGCGGCGGAGCGCGCCGAGCTTGTCGCAGATCGCGAGGATGTTGTGCTTCTCGTGCGTCGCGAAGCACACGTGGTGCATGCGCGGCCCGTCGCCGCCGGTCATGGCGGTGTCGTGCACGGTGGGCTTGCGTCGCATCCACGCGGCGTAGACCGTGCCCTCCTCGTCCTGGATGTCTTCCGTGACGCGGAAACCGAGGTCCTGCATGAAGCCGACGGCCCGCGGCACGTCGGGGGTGACCTGGTTGAAGTGGTCGAGGCGCACCAGCTCGCCGGGAATGTGGAGGTCATAGCGCCACGACATCCGCTCGACGTGCTCGGTGGCGTAGAAGAACTCGTACGGGAAGCCGAGCGGGTCGACCACGCGCACGGAGTCGCCGATGCCCTTCACGAAGCCGTTCTCGTTCCGACGCACGTCGCAGCCGAGCTCGGTGTAGAACTCGACCGCGCGGTCGAGTTCTTCCGGCGTGCGGACCCGGTACGAGAAGGCGGCGACGGCGGCGATCGGTCCCTTGCGCAGCACCAGGTTGTGGTGGATGAACTCCTCGGTCGAGCGCAGGTAGATCGCCTCGTCGTCCTCTGCGGTCACGTAGAGACCCAGGACGTCGACGTAGAACTGACGGGAGGCCGCGAGGTCGGTGACCACGAGCTCCATGTACGCGCAGCGGAGGATGTCCGGCGGCGTGCTCTTCGGCGTCGCCACGGGGTTCTCCGGGTGGATCGGCGCCTCCTGGGAGACGTAGAAGCCGGAGGAGGTCAGGGTCATGTCTTCGCGGTGTGTCATGTCAGCGTCCTTGCGTGATCGGGCAGACGGGTTTCAGTTCTTGCCGAAGGTCGGGTTGTGGGCACCGCCGAGCGTGATGTGCACGCTCTGCTGGTCGGTGTAGAAGTCGATCGAGCGGTAGCCGCCCTCGTGCCCGAGGCCCGAGGCCTTCACACCGCCGAACGGGGTGCGGAGGTCGCGCACGTTGTTGCTGTTCAGCCACACCATGCCCGCCTCGACCGACTGCGCGAAGTTGTGTGCGCGCTTCAGATCGTTGGTCCAGATGTAGGCCGCGAGCCCGTACTTGGTGTTGTTCGCGAGGGACAGCGCCTCCTCGTCGGAGTCGAACGGTGTGATCGCGACGACCGGGCCGAAGATCTCCTCCTGGAAGATCCGGGCGTCGGGGGAGACGTCGGCGAACACGGTCGGTGCGACGAAGTTGCCCTCGTCGAAGCCCTCGGGGCGACCACCGCCGGCGACCAGACGCCCCTCGTTCTTGCCGATCTCGACGTAGCTCATCACCTTCTCGTAGTGCTCGGGGTGCACGAGCGCGCCGACCTCGGTGGCCGGGTCGTGCGGGTAGCCGACCTTGACGCGCTTCGCCTGTGCGGCGTAGCGCTCGACGAACTCCTCGTAGATGGAACGCTCGACGAGGATGCGGGATCCGGCCGTGCAGCGCTCGCCGTTGAGGGAGAAGACGCCGAAGATCGTGGCGTCGACCGCGGCCTCGAGGTCGGCATCGGCGAAGACGACGGCGGGGGACTTACCGCCGAGCTCCATCGACAGGCCCTTGAGGAAGGGCGCGGCGTTGCCGAAGATCAGCTGACCGGTCGAGCTCTCGCCCGTGAACGAGATGAGCGGCACGTCGGGGTGCTTCACGAGCGCGTCGCCCGCGTCTTCGCCGAGGCCGTTCACGAGGTTGAAGACACCCTGGGGGAGGCCTGCCTCCTCGAAGATGCCGGCCCAGAGGGAGGCCGACAGCGGAGTGAACTCGGCGGGCTTGAGCACGACCGTGTTGCCGGTCGCCAGCGCGGGGCCGAGCTTCCACGACTCGAGCATGAAGGGCGTGTTCCACGGGGTGATG
Source organism: Microbacterium sp. ISL-59 (assembly GCF_018613945.1). Taxonomy (NCBI): domain Bacteria; kingdom Bacillati; phylum Actinomycetota; class Actinomycetes; order Micrococcales; family Microbacteriaceae; genus Microbacterium; species Microbacterium sp. ISL-59. The sequence continues at coordinate 41,217 of NZ_JAGGPG010000002.1, read as the reverse complement.
AGGCCGGCGACGCCGATCGGCTTGCGGTTCACGTAGTTCATCTGGCGCCCGGGCACCTTGAAGGCGTCATCGGACTGCGCGACGATCAGGTCGGCGAAGAAGCGGAAGTTCTCGGCGGCGCGGCGGGCCTGGCCCAGCGCCTGCGTGATCGGAAGGCCGGAGTCGTATGACTCCAGCTCGGCGAGGCGCGCGTCGCGGGACTCGACCAGGTCGGCGATCTTGTGCAGCACCCGCGAGCGCTCGCGAGGGAGCATCCGGGGCCAGGGCCCCTCGTCGAACGCGCGTTTGGCGGCGGAGACGGCGAGCTCGATGTCGGCCTTCTTGCCGGCGGCGGCCGTCGTGTAGGTCTGGTTGGTGACCGGGTCGAGCACGTCGAAGGTGTCGCCGTCGACGGAATCGACGAATGCACCGTCGATGTAGTGCTGGATGTGGTCGGGGAGGTCTGCGGGGATGCGCGAATCGGTCATGAGTCTTCTCCGGTCGTCGGGGCGGAACGGGCGTGCAGGGCGTCGAGGAACGCGTCCATCGTGCGCCAGCGGTGGTTGCGGGCAGCGAGTTCGATCTCGAGCGGGTCGGCGCCCGCGCGGATGAGTTCGAGGATCTGGGTGTGCTCCTCGACCGAGTGCCTGGCGCGCCCGGGGACCGACGCGAAGGTCGTGTCGCGGATGCCGGAGAGCCGCGACCAGCCGCGGTGCACGAGGTCGAGCAGATGGGGGTTGGGGCACGGCTCGAACAGCACCGAGTGGAACTGGCGGTTGAGTTCGGTGAAGGCGTGGGCGTCGAGGTGGTCGAGCATCTGCGCCATGCGCTCGTTGATGCGGGCGGCCTCGTCGAGGGCGGCCTCGTCGAGCAGGGGAGCGGAGAGCGCGGTGGCGCACCCCTCGACCAGGCCGAGCGTCTGCATCGTGTGGGCGTACTCGCTCTCGTCGACGAGTGTCACCCGCGCGCCCACGTTGCGCTCGAAGGTGACGAGACCTTCGGCTTCGAGGCGGCGGATCGCCTCGCGCACAGGGACGACGCTCATCTTGAGGTCTTCGGCGATCGAGCCCAGCACCAACCGGTAGCCGGGGCTGAACATGTGTCCCGTGATGCGCGAGCGGATCCACTCGTACGCGACCTCGGACTTGCTGGCCGTCGTCATCGTCATCGGGAGCTCCGGTGGGCCGTGGCCTCCTCGTAGCGGGCGCGCCACTCGGCGTTGAGCGGGAACAGGCCGTCTACCGGGTGGCCGGCGGCGACCTGTTCGGCGATCCACGCGTCTTCGACCTCCTGCGCGACCGCGTCCGCCGCGACCTCGGCTGCCAGGGCCGGCGGGATGACGATCACGCCGTCGCTGTCGCCGACGATGATGTCGCCCGGCTGCACGGTCGCGCCCCCGCAGGAGATGGTGACATCCACGTCCCACGGCACGTGTTTGCGGCCGAGGACCGACGGGTGCGCGCCCTGCGAGAACACGGGGAGTCCGATCTCAGCGACCGCGTCGAAGTCGCGGACCCCGCCGTCGGTCACGACGCCGGCAGCACCGCGGGCCTTCGCGCGCAGGGCGAGGATGTCGCCCAGTGTGCCGGTGGTGGCATCGCCGCGGGCCTCGATCACGATGATCTCGCCATCATCCACAGCGTCGAACGCCCGCTTCTGGGCGTTGTACCCGCCGCCGTGGGCCTTGAACAGGTCTTCGCGGAACGGCACGAACCGCAGGGTCTTCGCGGTGCCGACGATCTTGCTGCCGGGGATGTTCACCGACACCCCGTCGATGAAGCAGGAGTGGTGTCCGCGCTTGCGGAGCTGGGCCGAGAGTCCCGCTGTCGGAGCCTCGAGCAGCTGGGCGCGCAGCTCGGGGGAGAGGCGTGAAGGGTCAGGAATCGCCGCGTCGGCAGGGGTGGGCGGGGCATTCTGCGACCCCTCACCGGTGGGGGGCGCGAGCCCGGCGGCCTCGGCCGAGCCCCACGCCTCGGTGCGCTGCAGATCGTCGACGGCGGGGAGCGACCCGAGGTCGCCGTCGAACGGGACGTCGCCCTGGGTCACGGTGGTGACCAGGCGGCCGGAGGTCGGTGCGCCGGGAGCATCGGGAGCATCCACCTCGACCTCCACGACGTCGCCGGGGACGATGACCGAGGATCCCGCGGGGGTGCCCGTGAGGATGACGTCGCCCGGCTCGAGCGTGAAGTGCTGGGAGAGGTCGGCGACGAGTTGCGCGAGCGGGAAGATGAGCCCTGCCGTGGTGTCGTCCTGGCGGAGTTCGCCGTTGACCCAGGAGCGCACGCGAAGGGCGGTGGGGTCGACGGTGCGGGCATCGATCAGGTCGGGGCCGAGAGGGGTGTAGCCGTCGCCGCCCTTGGACCGGACGTTCGAGCCCTTGTCGTTCGCGCGCAGGTCGTACAGTCCGAGATCGTTCGAAGCGGTGACCCACCCCACGTGGGACCAGGCGTCGTCGAGGGAGACGCGCCGGGCGGCGGTGCCGATGACGAGGGCGACCTCACCCTCGAAGGCGAGCAACTCGGTGCCGACGGGACGCTCGACCGAGCCGCCGGAGACACCGACGGAACTGGCCGGCTTGAAGAAATAGGAGGGGGCGGCGGGACGCCTGCCGCGCTGATCGGCGCGGGAGGCATAGCTCAAATGAATCGCGATGATCTTGCCGGGGCGGTCGATGGTATCCGTCACGGGGCGCCTCCTCGCGCTCGTCTGCGTGGTCGTGCAGGACGCCTTGTGCGTCGTATTCGAAATCATATATCATCGGTTCACCCCTCGGCAAGCACTCCGGATCCGCATCCGCTGCACGCCGTGACAATGCGGTCACAACCAAAGGAGACACCCCATGAGCGGGCAGTCACAGGATGGGTTCACACCCACCGGAACCATCGCGACAGCGGCCGATCGGCGCCGCGTCGTCTTCGCCACGGTCGTCGGCACCACCGTCGAGTGGTACGACTTCTTCATCTACGCGACGGCGGTCGGACTCGTGTTCGGCCAGCTGTTCTTCGAGCCGCTCGGCGCGGACAGTGCGCTCATCGCCTTCGCCACCGTCGGCGTGAGCTTCCTCTTCCGGCCGCTCGGCGCGTTCCTCGCCGGACACTACGGCGACAAGCTCGGACGCAAGACCGTGCTCATGTGGACGCTGATCCTGATGGGTGCGGCGACCGCCCTCATCGGCCTGCTCCCGACATACGAGACGATCGGCATCATGGCGCCGATCTTGCTGGTGCTCCTGCGCATCATCCAGGGCATCTCGGCCGGTGGCGAGTGGGGCGGCGCCGTGCTGATGGCCGTCGAGCACGCACCGCGCAAGAAGCGCGGCATCTTCGGGGCTTCGCCGCAGATCGGCGTTCCCCTCGGCCTGCTGCTCGCCTCCGGCGTGATGGCGTTGATGACCGTGATCGCCCCCGGCGACCAGTTCGCGATCTGGGGCTGGCGTGTGCCGTTCCTCCTCAGCGTGGTACTGATCCTCGTCGGGTACTACGTACGCCGCAAGGTCGAGGAGAGCCCGGTCTTCACCGAGCTCGCCGCGCGCAAGGAGAAGGCGCGGATGCCGATCGCGCAGCTGTTCCGCAAGCACCTGCTGCTCGTGATCATCGCCGCGCTCGTGTTCGCCGGCAACAACGCGGTCGGCTACATGACCACGGGCGGGTACATCCAGGGCTACGCCACGAACCCGGAGGGGTCGATCGGCCTCGAGCGCGGTCCGGTGCTCTGGGCTGTCGCAGGCTCCGCGGTGACATGGCTGCTCACGACACTCCTGGCCGGCTGGCTGTCCGACCGCATCGGGCGCCGCACGACGTACGTCATCGGCTGGGTGCTGCAGCTGGTCGGCGTGTTCACGCTGTTCCCGCTCGTGAACACCGGTGAGATCGGCCTGCTGTTCGCGGGTCTCGCGATCCTGACGATCGGCCTTGGTTTCACCTACGGTCCGCAGGCGGCGCTCTACGCCGAGCTGTTCCCCGCCAGCATCCGGTTCTCGGGTGTCTCCATCTCGTATGCGATCGGTGCCATCGCCGGTGGGGCCTTCGCGCCGACCATCGCCACGGCCATCGTGAGCGCCACGGGCTCGACCGACGCCGTCACCTGGTACCTCGCCGGGATGACGCTGATCGGCCTGGTCGCCACGCTCCTGCTGCGCGACCGCTCCGGCATCCCGCTCGGGCCGGATCACGAGGAAGAGCAGTCCGTCAGCCCGATCTACGGACTCGCGAAGGCCTGAGCCGGCTGCTCGCGGCATCCGATCGAGAGCGTGCGTCCCGAGTGGGCGCACGCTCTCGTCGTTCCGCCCCCGCCGCGACCGGGTGATCAGCCGTCGAGCGCCTCGCGGATGACGGCGGCCGAGCGGTGCAGTCGCGCGGCGATCTGGGCGTCGTCGAGATCCGTCGCCACATGCACCACGGCGATCGCGGCCAGGCGCTGACTCCGCAGGACCAGCGGCACGGCCACGGACTGCACCATGGGGATGACCTCGTCGTGACTGGTGGCATAGCCGCGGATTCTGGTGGCCTCCACGTCGGCGGGCAGTGACGCGGGAGCTTCGGCGGGCCATTCGGCGCTCGGCAGCTGGGCGAGGATCGCCTTGCCAGGAGCGCCGACGGTGATCGGATGCCGAGCGCCGGGGCGCTGGGCGACGCTCGCGACGGCGTGCCGCGGTTCGACGCTGGCCAGCGTGATGCACTCGGCGCCGTCGAGCACGGCGAGGAAGCACGTCATCCCGAGCTCGTTGGCGATCGCGGTGAGCTCGGGGAGCGCCTCGGCCTGCAGATCGTGCGCGACACCGGCCGCGAGTGCCGCCATGCGGGCGCCGAGGCTCACCGCCCCCGCCGCATCCCGCGTGACGAGCCCGTGATCCTCGAGAGTGCGCAGCAGGCGATACGCGATCGAGCGGTGCACGCCGAGACGGGTCGCGATCTCATCGATCGTGAGGGGGCCGCGGGCGTCGGCGAGCACTTCGAGGATGCGGATGCCGCGACTCAGTGTCTGCGAGGCGGGGGAGGCGCTCGGCGTCTCGGGCATGCGTGCGCTCCCTTGCGATCACCGGCACAGCGGTTTAAGCTGTGTTCAATAGTAGAACAGTGTGTTCGAATATAGAACACATCACCCCTGAGCGCAAGACCCGTAGCGCAGGACCGACGAAGAAGTCCGGAAGGAATCGACGACGATGCAGTTCCACCACCACGGCTACGTCTCCGCAGACCCCCGCATGCAGGACGCCGCCGGCGTCGGGCTCGACCGGCCGACCGACCTCCCCGATGAGATCGACGTGCTGATCGTCGGTTCCGGACCGGCCGGGATGCTCCTCGCCGCCCAGATGTCGCAGTACCCCGGCATCTCCACCCGCATCATCGAGAAGCGCGACGGCCGCCTCCCGTTGGGACAGGCCGACGGGATCCAGCCGCGCAGTGTCGAGACCTTCCAGGCGTTCGGATTCGCCGAGCGGATCATCGCCGAGGCCTACAACATCGGCTGGATGAACTTCTGGGGCCCGAACCCCGACAAGCGCGACGAGATCGTCCGCACCTCGCGCACCGCCGACTACGCCTACGACATCTGCGAGTTCCCGCACCTGATCGTCAATCAGGCGCGCGTGCTGGACTACTTCGCCGAGGCGGCCGCGAACGGCCCCGGCCGCATCGCCCCCGACTACGGGGTCGAGTTCGTGGGGCTCACCGTGCACGAGGAGGGTGAGTACCCGGTCGAGGTGCGCATCCGCTACGTCGCAGGCGAGCGCGCAGGGGAGGAGCGGACGATCCGCGCCAAGTTCGTCGCCGGGTGCGACGGCGCTCGCAGCGGCGTGCGACAGGCGATCGGGCGCACGCACGTCGGCGCCTCCGCTGCGCACGCGTGGGGTGTTATGGACGTGCTCGTCAACACCGACTTCCCGGACTGGCGGACCAAGTGCGCCATCAACTCCGAAGCGGGCAATATCCTGCACATCCCGCGGGAGGGCGGCTACCTCTCCCGCATGTACATCGACCTGGGCGAGGTCGCCGCCGACGACGACCACCGGGTGCGGCAGACGCCGATCGAGGAGATCATCCGCCGCGCCAACGAGATCCTCCACCCCTACACCCTCGATGTGCGCGAGGTCGCCTGGCACAGCGTCTACGAGGTCGGCCACCGCGTCACCGACGGGTTCGACGACGTGATCGACGAGTCGGGACGCACACCGCGCGTGTTCCTCACCGGCGACGCCTGCCACACGCACAGCGCCAAGGCAGGCCAGGGCATGAACGTCTCGATGCAGGACGGCTTCAACCTCGGCTGGAAGCTCGGCTCGGTGCTCACCGGCCGCGCCCCGGAGGCGCTGCTGGCGACGTACGGCGCGGAACGACGTCCGGTGGCGCAGCAGCTCATCGACTTCGATCGCGAATGGTCGAGCCTGATGGCGCGCAAGCCCGAGGAGATCTCCGACCCCGGCGACCTCGCGACCTACTACCTCGCGACGGCCGAGTTCCCGTCGGGCTTCATGACGCAGTACACCTCGTCGATGATCACCGGCGCCGACGCCCACCAGGCGCTCGCCGTCGGCTACCCCCTCGGCAAGCGCTTCAAGTCGGCCGAGGTCATGCGCGTGGGCGACGGTAACGTCACCCACCTCGGACACCACGCGAAGGCGGACGGCCGCTGGCGCGTCTACGCCTTCGGCGACCGCACCGGCGAGGCGCTCGCCGCCTGGGCAGCGGAGGCCGCTCCGTTGTTCGCGCGCTTCACTCCCGCGGATGCCGACGTCGACGCCGTGTTCGATGTGAAGGCCGTGTACCAGCAGTCCTTCGAGGAGGTGGAGGTCACCTCGGCGCCGGCCCTGTTCCAGCCGAAGACGGGTCCGCTCGGCCTCACCGACTGGGAGAAGGTCTATGCGGCGGGCCCCAGCAAGTGGTGCGAGACCGACATCTTCGCGGCACGTGAGCTCTCACGTGACGGCGTGGTGGTCGTCGTGCGACCCGACCAGTACGTCGCCGCCGTCCTGCCGCTGGATGCGGTGGACGAGTTCGCAGGCTTCCTCGACGGGGCACTGCTCCCGGCGCGCTGAATCTCCTCGGCATGACACGTGTCATGCCGAGGAGATGACACCTCCCTCCGGCGTCGTGATGCTCATCCCGCGAGGCTGGAGGCATGAACAACTCCTCCGTGGACGGGTCGGCGACGCGGGTCACCGCGCGTCCGGCATCCGAAGCCCCGAACCATGATCCGGTCGTCCTCGAACTGAAGGGCGTCACGCGCCACTTCGGCTCGGGCGACCGCCGTGTGCAGGCCGTCGGCGGGGTCGACCTGTCGATCCGCCGCGGCGAGGTCGTCGCGCTGCTCGGACCGAACGGCGCGGGCAAGACGACGACTCTCGACATGCTCCTCGGGCTCACGCAGCCCAGTAGCGGCAGCGTCCGGGTGCTCGGCGTCACGCCGGAGCAGGCGACCTCGAGCGGAGCGATCGGCGCGGTGCTGCAGACCGGCGGCCTGCTGGGCGACCTGACCGTGGGCGAGACCGTGCGCCTCATCGCCTCGCTGTACGGAGCGGAAGCGGCCGCCCGGGTGCCCGAGGTCATGGCCCGCGCCGACCTCGAACACCTCGTCCGCCGCCGCGTGTCCAAGTGCTCGGGGGGAGAACAGCAGCGGGTGAAGTTCGCGCTCGCGATGGTGTCCGACCCCGACATCCTCGTGCTCGACGAGCCCACGGCCGGGATGGACGTCACGGCCCGGCGGCACTTCTGGGACGTGATGCGGGCCGATGCGGATGCCGGACGCACGATCATCTTCGCCACGCACTACCTGGAGGAGGCGGAGCAGTTCGCCCGTCGGACCGTGGTGATGCACCGCGGCGCCGTCGTCGCGGATGCGCCCACCGCGCTGCTGCGAGCGAGCCTCGGGGAGCGGAGCGTATCCGCGACGGTCGGAGAGGACGGAGCGGCGCTCGTCGCGACGCTGAGCGCGACAGAAGGCGTGGTCGACGTGCGGCTCGACGGAGATCGTCTCAGCCTGCGGGCCGCGGACTCCGACGCCGCCGCCCGCATCCTGCTCGAACACGGCGCTCACGACCTGGAGATCGCCGCACCCACCCTCGAAACCGCCTTCACGGCTCTGACGGAGAACTGACATGCTCGTCTCACCCACCATGCTGCGCATCGAAGGCGTCCGCCAGCTGCGCAACCCTTACACGCTCGCGTTCACCCTGGCGATGCCGGTCGCGATGTACCTGCTGTTCGGAGCCGGGATGGGCTTCGGCTCGCTCTCGGCCGGGCACGGCAACGTCTCGTTCTACGTGATGACCTCGATGGCCGCGTACGGCACGGCGGTCGCGATGAGCTCTCTGACCTCGCTCGCCGCGACCGAGGCGAAGCAGGGCTGGGGGCGCCAACTCGCCATGACGCCGCTGACGACCGCGGGCTATGCGCTGACGAAACTGCTCACCTCCGTCGCCTTCGCGGCGCTGGCACTGGTGGCGGTCTTCGCCGCAGGCATGATGACCGGCGCGGAGGTCGAGGACGGCTGGCGCTGGGTGGCGACCGCGGGCATCATCCTCGGCATCGGCCTGATGTACGGACTGTTCGGGCTCGGTGTCGGCCTGTTCTTCAGCTCCGACTCGGCCGCGGCGCTCGCCTCGATCTCGATGACGTTCTTCGCGTTCTTCGGCAACGTCTTCATGCCCCTCGACGGGGTGATGCTCGACATCGCCCGGTTCACACCTCTCTACGGCTTCGTCGCCCTGAGCCGCTGGCCGTTGACCGACGGCACTCTCACCACGGGACAGACGGATGAGCTGTGGATGCTGTTCCTCAACGTCGCCGTGTGGCTCGCACTGTTCGTACTGCTGGTCACCATGGGCATGAAGCGCTCCCGGGCGCGGCAGTAAGACGCCGGCCGGATCGGGCGACGACAGTAGGTTGGACGGATGACGCAGCACTCGAAGCGGGCCTCCTCGGAAGCATCCGAGGAGGCCCGGCGGTTCGCCGCCCTGGGAGCACCGCCGGCCGCGTGGTCGGCTCCCGGTGCGCGGGCCCCGCGTGGGCCGGTGGGAAAGGATCCCTGGGCGCGGTTCGGCTGGCTGATGGCCGTGATCTGGCTGGTCTTCCTCGTGTACCCGGTGATCGCACTGCTGCGTTCCGAGGCGCCGCTCGCGTGGATCGTCGTCGGCTGGATCGCACTGGTCGTCTTCGTCGTGCTGTACGTGACCGGTTTCATGCACGGCATGCGGGGCGGTGGAGGATTGGGGAGGCCGCCGTCGACACGACAGTGGGCCACGTTCGTGGTCCTCATCGTCTGCGTGCTGGTCTCGGTGCCGGCCGAGGGCGGATCGGCGCTCAGCTTCCTGCCGTTCATCATGTCGTTCGCCTCGTACGGGCTGACGCGCGTGTGGCACTGGATCACGACAGCCGCAGCCGTGATCGTCGCGGCTCTGTGTGTGTTCCTCCTTCCCGGAGGCCTCAGCTACCTCTCGGTGCTGGCGATCATCGGGCTGCTCGGCGTGGTGAACACGGTGTCGACGTGGCTCATCATCCGCTCCGCTGAGGCCGAAGAGCTGGGGCTCGAGCTGGCCACGAGCGAAGGGCGTGAAGCCGTCGCTCGCGACGTGCACGACCTGATCGGCCACTCGCTGACCGTCGTCGGACTCAAGGCGCAGCTCGTGCGCCGCCTCATGGACTCCGATCCGGAGCGCGCCAAGGCCGAGCTCGCCGACATCGAGCGGCTGACGGCGGAGGCGATCGCCGGCGTGCGGTCGTCGGTGGCAGGTGCGCGGGCGACGACGCTCGTCGAGCAGCTCACCTCGTCGCGGGATTCGCTCCGTGCGGCGGACATTGACCTGCGAGTCGACGGCGAGCCGGCGGCCTTGTCACCCGTGCAGGCGATCACCGCGAGCTGGATCCTGCGCGAGGCGACGACCAACGTGCTGCGTCATTCGGGGGCCCGCACGGTGCGGGTGCTGCTGGCGCCGGGGCGCCTGGTGGTCGAAGACGACGGAATCGGCGTGGCGGAGGGCGCGGGTGATGGCACCGGCAACGGCATCCGCGGCATGCGCGAACGCGCCGCGGAGGCGGGTGCCGGTTTCGTGATCGCCGCGGCGCGGGAAACAGGCGCGTCGGGTACCCGCGTGGAGGTGACGTGGTGACGACCGCCGGGGAGGTCGGCGGCATCCGGCTGCTGATCGCGGATGACCAGGCGCTGGTGCGCGGGGCGCTGGGCGCGCTGCTCGATCTGGAGCCGGACCTCACCGTGATCGGCATGGCCTCCGACGGTGCGGAGGCGCTGCGGCTCGCGGAAGAGCTTCGGCCGGATGTGTGTCTGATGGACATCCAGATGCCGGGCATGGACGGTGTGGAGGCGACGCGCCGCATCCGCGAGGTGAGCGCGGAGACGCGCATCCTCGTCGTGACCACCTTCGCGCGCCCCGGTTATCTGCGCTCGGCGCTGGATGCCGGAGCAAGCGGGTTCATCGTGAAGGACACTCCTGCCGAGCAGTTGGCGGAGGCCGTGCGCCGGGTGCATTCCGGGCTGCGCGTGCTGGATCCGGCGCTCGCGGCCGACAGCCTGTTCGACGGCGCGAATCCGCTGAGCGACAGGGAGCGTCAGGTGCTGCGCCTGGCTGCCGACGGCCGGCCGGCCGCGGCGATCGCGGCGGAGGTGTTCCTGTCGGCCGGAACCGTGCGGAACCATCTCTCGGCGGCGATCGGGAAGACGGGCGCGGCGAACCGGGCGCAGGCCGTGCGGATCGCACTCGACAAGGGCTGGATCTGACGCTCAGCCGTCTGCAGCGGATGCCGTCTGTGCGCGCTGTGCCGCGGCCTGCTTCTGCCGTGCGAGCCAGGTGTGGCCGGCGATCGCGGCCCTGACCTCGGCGGAGTAGTCTCTTCCGCCGTCCGGGTGACGCAAGAGGTTCCTCCCGTGGAAGGGAGACTCCTCCCGGTGCGGCCCGCTGCGGTCGATGCGCCGGGCGAGGTCGGTGAGGCTGTCGCGGCCGGCTTCGCGGTACTCCTTGCGCTCGGCCTCATCCAGGCGGATCAGGCACGAGTCGTCGGCCATCGAGGTGATCGTGTACCGGGAGTCGAGGTACAGGTCGTCGTGCTGTTCGACCAGGAACCACAGGCCCGGCTCATGATCGACGTAGCGCATCGCATCGCGCACCTCGGCGACGCGAGCAGCGTCGCCCCACTCCTCGACGGGCGGGATCGCTTCGAGAGGCCGTTGCATCGCGGCATCCAGCGGGTGGTACCCGACTGTCGGAGGGGCGTCGCGATACAGAGTGAGGCAGGCGACCCGGCCGCACGCGGTGCACGCGACCTGGCTCTCCACCCGCTCCATCAGGGCGGAGGCGTGCAGCAGGCGGAGGTCGGCGAGGCTGACCGCTCCGCTGGACTCCTTGAGGACTCCTGCTTCGACCCCGGCCACGAGAGCGTCGACGGTGCCGTCCACATCGAAGGAGCCATCGCCGGTGCGCACGATCAGCTTGCGGCACACCGGGCAGTCCTCGTCGGCCGGACGGCACGTCTCCTTCGGATCGTCCAGGGTGAACGCCACCCGCTGCAGGTCTCCGGCTCGACGGCCCCCGTGCTTCACGAACTCCGGGCGCAGATACGCTGCCTCGAGGACGAAGTAGCGGTCCCCGTCGGCGAACCTCCAGGGGACGTCGAAGATCGCCTTGAACTCGGCGAAGGTGGCATCGTTGTCGACCCCCGGGATCCACTCCGCGGCGTCGAGGCCACGCGGAGCGAACGGCGTCGGCGTGAGATGCAGGATCACGGCGATCACCGCGTCGTCGTGCAGCACGATCTCTCCGCCCGACTCGAACCGCAGATGCTGTGAGAGCACGGCGGGCTCCCCGATCCGGCGCTCGGTGGTCGCCACGGGGTCGCCGCCGAACGCATCGATCAGGCGACGCACGGGGGCGTCGTTACGTGCCAGGCAGAGGGCGTCGAGAATCAGGGGCATCCGGTCATGCTCTCGACGTCGCGTCACCCGACCAGTATCGGTCACCGACCGCTCTGGTGCGATGTCGGTGGCCGCGCGTACCGTGGACGCCGATGGGCGACGGCGCCCGACAGGAGGAGTGCGTGATGGATTGGAAGATCGAACTCATCTTCGTCCCGGTCTCGGATGTCGACCGGTCGAAGGCCTTCTACGAGAAGATCGGCTTCAACGCCGACCATGACCAGACGCCCGTCGAGGGGCTGCGGTTCGTGCAGATGACTCCACCGGGCTCAGCCTGCTCGATCGCCTTCGGCACGGGCCTCGGGAACGATCTGGAACCGGGGCAGCAGAACACGATCCAGGTCGTGGTGCCCGACGCCGATGAGGCGCTGGCGCACCTGCGAGGTCTCGGCGTAGAGGCGCAAGGTGTGGAAGACCTGGACTGGGGGCGGTTCGTGTCCTTCGACGACCCCGACGGCAATACCTGGACGCTGCAGGAACTGCCCGACTACGGAGCTCAGGGCTAGACGGCGGTGGTCGCCGGCGTCTGCGTCCGTGTCGACGCGACATCGGCGACCACCTCGACCTTGAAGCCCGCGGCGTTCTCGAGCCAACCCGCGTAGTGCTGTTCGCCGCCGGCGTGCGGGTAGCGCTCGGCGTAGAGAGGGAGCCAACCGTGCATCGGGGCCTCGGCCATGAGCGCATCCACAGCAGCGGAGTCGCCACCGTGGAACGCCAGATGGTTGAGCCCGGCGCGGCGGCGGTCGTGCGCGGCATCCGACAGGTTCGGCGAGGTCGTGAAGGTGAGGTAGGTCCCGCCCGCAGCCCAGGATTCCCCGTCGGACCATTCGCTGTCGAGCGTGAAGCCCAGACGATCGAGGATCCAGCGCCATTCCTTGCGCACGGCATCGAGGTCGGCGACCCACAGTTCGACGTGATGGAGACCCGGCATCATCCGAGTCTGCCAGTCGCGTCAGGAGTTCACGCGGATGATCTCCTGCTGGTAGGGCGCGATGACATCCCCGGAGATACGCAGGTCGAGGAGCAGGAAGCGGCGGGTGGAGGCATCCTCGGCGGCCCAGCTCTCGAGCCTGTCGAGGTCGGCGAGCGTGCGCACCACCACTCCCTCGGCGCCGACGGCGGCGCCGAACGCGGCGAAGTCCACTTCGGGGATGCGCATGGGGCCCTCGGCCAGGCCCTTGAGACCGTACAGGTTCACCTCGGCGCCGTACGCCGCGTCGTTCCAGACGACGGCCATGCCCCGGCCACCGGCCGCGCGGACCGCAGATTCGAGGTCGGCGATCGCCATCAGCCCGCCGCCGTCGCCGGAGGTGAGTACGACGGTCGATTCGCGCCTGGCCAGAGCGGCCCCGACGACGCTCGGCCAGCCCTGCCCGATGGACTGGAATGCCGTGCCGATCATCATCATGCGGTCGGGGGCGGCGACCGGCCAGTACATGTTCGCCCAGCCGATGAAGTGGCCGCCATCGGACACCACGATGCGGTCCTCGGGAAGCAGCTCGGCGATGCGACGCGCGGCCGACCGCGGGTCGAGGCGTCCATCGGTGGCGAGTTCGTCGCCGGCGTCGTAGATGCGGGCCGCCGCGACGTCGACGCTCTCCCGCCACGGGCTCGACGACAGGGAACCACCGAGCCGGGACACGAGAGCCTCGGCGGCCAGGCGGGCGTCCGCGCGTACGAATCCGCCGACGTGGGCATGGGTGGCGGCGGGGGCGATGTCGACCTGGAAGACCCGCGTCCCCGGCGCGAAGAGTTCGCCGAACCGCATCGTGAACTGGTTCAGGGAGGCGCCGAACACCACGGCGACATCGGCTGTGCGCACGAGTTCCATCGCGCCGTCCGCGCCGAAGCCGCCGGTGACGCCGAGGTCGTACTGCGTGTCGGGGAAGACACCCCGTCCGAGAGCCGAGGACGCGGTCAACGCGCCGGTCGCCGCGGCGAGCTCGCCCAGCGACGTGCTGGCGCCGGAGAGCCATGCGCCGCGGCCGGCGAGGAGGAACGGGCGCTGGGCGGTGCGCAGAGCATCAGCGATCTCGTCGAGCATCCCCTCGGCGAACTCCCCACGCGGCGCGAGCGGAGCGGGCACCCGCGGCGACGGGGCCGCCGGAACGTCGCCGGCTTCGAGCGCCGCGACGTCGTAGGGGATGGCGAGGACGACCGGGACGCGGTAGGTCAGGGCGTGCTCGATGGCGATGATCGTGGTGGCTGCGGCATCCGCTCGGCCGACCGTATAGGTGCGGGCGCCGACGGCGGAGGCGAGCGCGATCTGGTCGACGTCCCACGGGCGCGGGCCGGACGTGGGCTCGTCGCCGACCACGAGCACGAGGGGGACATGCGCCTGCACGGCCTCGGCCAGGGCAGTCAGCGTGTTGGTGAACCCGGCGCCGTACGTCGAGGTGCCCGCGGCGATGCGCCCGGACGCGCGGAAGTGGGCATCGGCGGCGACCACGGCGCCCTGCTCGTGGCGGACGGCGGTGAAGGAGGCATCCGTCTGCGTCTCGATGGCGTCGAGGAAGTAGGCGTTGCCGTTGCCCATCACGCCGAACACGGAGTCGATGTGCTGAGCGAGAGTGAGGGCGACGTGCGCGGAGACGGTGGGCATGCGAAAGCCTTTCGAGACAGGGACGGAGGAAATGCGGATCCGTATGTGTCTCGCCTCCGCGTCTTCGCGAAGTGCTTCGTGCCTCTTTTTCAGGCACCGGCCGGGCCGGACCCGCTCAGTCTAGCGGCGAGAGTGCATACCAGGATGCGAGAGAATGCAGAGATGACGGATGCGGCGCTCGAGCGCGAGACACTGACCTGGGACGGCTTCGGAGCAGCGACACGAGAGCTGGCGCGGAGCATCCTCGCCACCGGCTTCGAGCCGGAGGTGGTCGTGGCGATCGCACGCGGCGGCCTGCTCCCGGCCGGAGCCATCGCGTACGGGCTCGGTGCCAAGAACTGCGGAGCGATCAACGTCGAGTTCTACACCGGGATCGGCACGGTACTCGATGCGCCCGAGGTGCTTCCGCCCGAGCTCGACATGGCATACCTCGACGGGCGCCGGGTGCTGCTGGTCGACGACGTGGCCGACTCGGGGCGCACGCTCGCGCTGGCCGTGCAGCTGCTGCAGGAGAAGGGCGCCGATGTGCGGTCGGTCACGATCTACACCAAGCCCTCGACGATCATCCAGCCCGACTTCGCCTGGAAGGACACCGACCTGTGGATCAACTTCCCGTGGTCGTTCCAGGGCACGGTGCGCGAAGAGGATCTGGGGCTCGCACCCTCAGCCTGAGCCACGGTCACCCGTCGGTTCATCCCCGCAGCAGCGACCGCAGCGTCTGGATCGTGTCGGCTTCGGCCGCGGTCTTGTCCGGACGGTAGCCCTTCACCCGGGCGAAGCGCAGCGCGATGCCACCCGGATATCGCGGGGAGCGCTGCACACCGTCGATCGCGATCTCGACGACGATGTCGGGGCGCACGAACACGGCGGATGCCGTGCGGTGCGACTCGTGCTCGGGGAACTCGGCGGTCTGCCACCGCAGCAGCTCGTCGGTGAGTCCTTTGAACGTCTTGCCCACCATGACGAACCCGCCGGGGTCGCCGAACTCGCCGTCGGGGTCGCGCGCGCCGAGATGTAGGTTCGAGAGCCAGCCCCGACGACGCCCCGAGCCCCACTCCGCGCCCAGGACCACCAGGTCGAAGGTCAGCACCGGCTTGACCTTGACCCACGACTTGCCGCGGCGCCCGGCGGCGTAGGGGGCGTCGATCGCCTTGACCACGACACCCTCGTGTCCGGCGGCGAGGGCGTCGCGTGACAGCTGCTCGGCGGCATCGGCATCGGCCGTGACGATGCCGGGCATCCGCCATTCGCCGGCCACGCGTTCCAGCTCGGACAGCCGCGTCGAGAGCGGCTCGTCGAGCAGGTCGCGTCCGTCGACGTGCAGCACGTCGAAGAACCAGGGCCGCAGCACGAGCTCCCGCGAGACCTCGGCCCCGAACCGCGACATGGTCTCCTGGAACGGTCGCGGCCCGCCGTCTTCGTCGAGCGACAGCGTCTCGCCGTCGAGGATGATGTCGTGCACCGGCAGTGACTGAACGATCTCGACGATCTCGGGCACGCGGTGGGTGATGTCGGCGAGGCTCCGCGTATAGACGCCGACCTCGTCGCCATGACGATGCACCTGGATCCGGGCCCCGTCGAGCTTGTACTCGACGGACGCTTCACCGGTGACCTGCAGCGCCTCCGACGCGGTCGCCGCCGTCGACGCCAGCATCGGCAGCACCGGTCGCCCGACCTGGAGCCCGACCGCCTCGAGGTCGCCTTCAGCCCCCGTGAGGGCGATGCGCGCGGTCTCACCGAGGTCGCCCGACAGCATCGCCGCCCGTCGGACGAGAGCCGCCGGACGGTCGGCCGCCCGGGCGATCGCGTCGAGGAGGACGCCCGACAGTGCGCCGGTGCGCAGCTCGCCGAGCATCGCACGCACCAGGAAGTCCCACTCGGCCGCGGTCGCTCGTGAGCCGAGATCGATGAGGATGCCGGTGCGGCCCGCCGCCGAGCCCGAACCGGACGTCGAGGCGAGGGCATCGAGCGAGTCGTCGACATCGCCGACCGTCAGGGTGGAGTCGTCGGAGTGGGCGATCTCGATGGCCGAGAGCCCGCGCCATCCGACGCCCAGCCTGCCCTGGCGCGGTGCCGCGAGGAGGAGACCCACGACGATCGGGAGCTCGGAGGTATCGGCGCGCGCGAGGAGCTCGGCGAGAGCATCGATCTTGGCGAGCCGGGACGATGTGGCGCCGACGCGGTCGGTCGTGGTGACGAGCTCTGCGAGCTTCATCCGAGCATTCTCGCACCGGCCTCCGACATCGGGTCGGTGCCGCGTCTCAGCGGCCGCGGAACTCGGGCTTCCGCTTCTCCTGGAAGGCGGCGAACCCTTCGCGGTAGTCATCGGTGTCGCACAGGGCGGCCTGCGCCGCGTTCTCGATGCCGACCGCGTCCCACAGCGCGAGCCGCTCGTCGCGGATGCGGGCGATCAGTTCCTTGCTCGCCAGGAACGCCGCCGTGGCGCCGCGGGCGGCCGTCGCGGCGGCGTCCGTCGTCGCCTGGACGACCTCGTCGTCAGGGAAGACCCGCGAGAACAGGCCCGATGCCACGGCCTCCGCTCCGCTCATCAGACGTCCCGTGTAGATGAGGTCGAGCGTCTTGTGCGCCCCGAGCCGGTCGAGGAAGAGCGCATGGCCGCCGGAGTCGAGGGTCGCACCGAGCGCGGCGAACGGGGAGCCGATCTTCGCGGACTCGGCGACGTAGACGACATCGGTCGCGATCAACAGGCCGAGGCCGACGCCGAGACAGGCGCCGTGCGCGACCGCGAAGGTCGGCGCAGGGAACCGCGCCATCCGCTGCAGCAGCGGGGTGACGAGCCCGCCGAGGTAGCCGAGTACATCGTCGTTCCGCGGGTCGACGCCCGAGATGTCCCGGCCGGCGCAGAACGCACGCCCCTCACCGCGGAGCACCAGCGCGCGCACGCCGGCGACCTCCGCGGCCCCGTAGGCGGCATCCAACTCGGCCAGCGCCCGCTCGTCGAGAGCATTGAGCTTCGCCGGCGCATTCAGCACGATCGTCGCGACGTCGTCGGCGACGGTGAGGTCGATCATGAGGGCTCCTGGTCAGACGTCGTAGTCGACGACCACACGGTCGCTGGTCGGGTGGGACTGGCAGGTGAGGACGAACCCGCGTTCGAGCTCGTCCGGCTCCAGGGCGTAGTTCTCGGTCATCGTGACGCTGCCCTCGAGTACCCGCGCGCGACAGGTGCCGCAGACCCCACCCGCACAGGCGAAGGGCGCATCGGGGCGCACGCGCAGCGCGGCGTTCAGCACCGACTCGTGCGCGTCGACCGGGCTCTCGACCGTCGACGAGACACCGTCGAGGGTGACCTCGATCCGCACAGTCTTCTCGCCGGCGCGCACCTGCACCGGTCGGGCCGCGCGCGCGGGCTCGTCGCCGGTCGTGAAGAGCTCGAAGCGGATGTGCGACCGGTCGACGCCGAGGTCGGCGAGCACCTCGCGACAGAGGTCGACGAGGGCGAGCGGTCCGCACAGGAACCACTCGTCGACGGTGGACGGCGGGATGAGCGTGCCGAGGATCGTGCGCAGCTTCGCGTCGTCGATCCGCCCCGACATCACCGGGGCCGCCCGCTGCTCGCGGGAGAGCACGTGGTGCAGCACGAGCCGCGTCGGGTATCGATCCTTGAGGTCGGCGAGGTCCTCGAGGAACATCACGTCCAGCGTCGCCCGGTTCGTGTAGAGCAGCGTGAACCGCGATGTGTCCGACCGGGTGAGCACCGTGTGCGCGAGCGCCATCAGCGGCGTGATGCCGGAGCCGGCGGCGATCCCGACCACGTGCCGGTCGTCGAGGTCGGGAAGCGCCGAGGTGAACGTGCCCTGCGGGCTCATCACGTCGATCTCGAATCCGGGCTGGAGTCCGGTCTGCGCCCACGTCGAGAACAGCCCGCCCTCGTCGCGCTTCACCGCGACGCTGAGGCGCGTGTCCTGCCCGTCATCGCGGTGCTCCGGCGCGCGGCACAGCGAATAGGAACGCCGCACCTCGACCCCGTCGAGGGTCGTGCGCAGGGCGACGTACTGGCCGGGCAGATGGTCGTACTCGGCGGCCAGGGCGGCGGGCACCGTGAACGTGACCTCGACCGCGTCGTCGGTGAGCGGACGCACGTCCTCGACCGTGAGCGTGTGGAAGCGGGCGCGCTTTCGAGGAGCGGTCTCGCGGGCGGTCGTCGCGCGGGGGACGGATGCCGGCGCGGACGTGAAGAGCGACATGTCAGTGCACCTTGAAGTGGTCGAAGGGCTCGAGGCAGGCCCGGCATTCGAACAGCGCCTTGCACGAGGTGGAGCCGAAGTGGGAGACCTCACGGGTGTCGAGGGAGCCGCACCGCGGGCAGCGCACGCTCAGCGAGAGCCGGATCGGTCCGGTCGACACCGCGGCGCGGCCGGACGGCGGGGCGATGCCGTAGGCGGCGAGCTTGGCCCTACCGGCATCCGACATCCAGTCGGTCGTCCAGGCGGGGGAGAGGACGAGGCGCACCTCGACCCGGTCGTATCCCGCCGCCGTGAGCGCGAGGATGACGTCGTCGCGGATCGTGTCCATCGCTGGGCAGCCGCTGTAGGTCGGGGTGATGTCGACCCGCACGCGATCGCCGTCCGCCTCGACCGCGCGGAGCACACCGAGGTCCTCGATCGTGAGGACGGGCACCTCGGGGTCGGGGACCGCAGCGGCGATGCGCCAGGCATCCTGGGTCGGAGTGAGGGTCACCATGACGCCCCCGGATGCCGGCGTGCGAGCACCTGCATCTCGGCGAGGATGTGGCCGAGCGGCGTCGCGTGGGCACCGTGCCGTCCGCCGGCAGAGGATGCCGCGACCGCCGGGACTGACAGCTCCGCCTCGGCGAAGACCGTGTCGACCACGCCGTCGAATCCGGCTCGGAGGCTCGACGGGCGCACCGCGGCATCACCGAGACGATCGATCAGGTCGTCGTCGCGGAACATCTCATCGACATACGGCCAGACGTCGCCGATCGCACGGATGATCCGGGTACGGGACTCCTCGGTGCCCCCGGCGAGGCGCAATATCCACTGCACGGCGTGATCCCGGTGGTAGTCGACCTCTTTGAGGGACTTCTCCGCGATCGCCGCGAACGTCTCGTCGCTGCTCGCCCGGAGGGCCGAATAGAGCTCGAACATGTATGTCGCCACCACGAACTGCCGGGCGATCGTCTGGGCGAAGTCGCCGTTGGGCTGCTGCACGATCCAGGCGCACCGGAACTCGGGCTCGTCGCGGAAGAAGGCCAGGTCGTCTTCGCTGCGCCCGTCGTACGACCCCGCGTAGTGCAGGAAGGAGCGCGCGTGCCCGAGCAAGTCGAGGGCGATGTTCCCGAGGGCGACGTCTTCTTCGAGTTCGGGGGCGCGGGAGATCCAGGCGCCCAATTGCTGGGAGAGGATGAGCGCGTCGTCACCGAGGCGCAGCGCATACTCCGCGATGTCGGCCGATGCGGCGACGGCGCCGGTGCCCGAGAGTTCCTGCGAGAGACGGAGCTCGTCGACCGAGACGTCGCCGTGGACGTCGATGTCCTCGTGCGCGGTGTTCGGGTGCGCGGTGCTCACAGGTGCGGCACCCCCTCGGAGGCCGTGTAGTACACGGCGTGGCGGTAGTTCTTGCCGACGGGGCTCTCGAAGTAGGCGCCCTTGGCGTCGGGGTCGCTCGTCGTGATCGCCTCTGCCGGTGCGACCCAGATCGAGACGCCCTCGCCGCGGCGAGTGTAGAGGTCGCGGGCGTTGCGGATCGCCATCTCGGCATCCGGGGCGTGCAGCGAACCGACGTGCACGTGGCTCAGTCCGCGGTTCGCGCGGACGAACACCTCCCACAGCGGCCAGGGTTCGCGTTCGTCGGCACCCGGAGTCGCCATCACGCCACCGCCTTCGTCTTCAGGGACTGCTTGCGTGCATACTCGGCCGCGGCCTCCCGCACCCAGGCGCCCTCTTCATGCGCGGTGCGACGGCGCTCCAGCCTCTCGGCGTTGCACGGACCGTTGCCGCGCAGCACTTCGAAGAACTCGTCCCAGTCGATCTCGCCGATCACGTACTGCCCGGTCGCCTCGTCGAAACGCAGGTCGGGATCGGGCAGGGTCACGCCGAGGATCTCGGCCTGCGGCACGAGCATCCCGACGAAGCGCTGACGCAGCTCGTCGTTCGTGAAGCGCTTGATCTTCCACTTCATCGACTGCGCGGAGTTCGGGGACTGGTCGTCGGGCGGCCCGAACATCGCCAGGCTCGGCCAGTACCAGCGGTTCACGGCATCCTGTGCCATCTCGCGCTGCTCGTCGGTGCCGCGCATCAGGGAGAGCAGGATCTCGAAGCCCTGGCGCTGGTGGAACGACTCCTCCTTGCAGACCCGCACCATCGCGCGTCCGTAGGGGCCGTACGACGCCCGGCACAGCGGGACCTGGTTGCAGATCGCCGCACCGTCGACGAGCCAGCCGATCGCGCCCATGTCGGCCCAGGTCGGGGTCGGGTAGTTGAAGATCGACGAGTACTTGGCCTTGCCGCTGATGAGCTGGTCCATCATCTCGTCGCGAGTGGTGCCCAGGGTCTGCGCGGCGGAGTAGAGGTAGAGGCCGTGGCCCGCTTCGTCCTGCACCTTGGCCATCAGGATCGCTTTGCGCTTGAGGCTCGGGGCGCGCGTGATCCAGTTGCCCTCGGGCTGCATGCCGATGATCTCGGAGTGCGCGTGCTGGGAGATCTGGCGCACCAGGGTCTTGCGGTAGGCGTCGGGCATCCAGTCGCGCGGCTCGATGCGCTGCTCGTTCGCGATGAGTTCGTCGAAGAGACGCTCCTCATCGGAGATCTCGCCCACGAGGGACAGGTCTGCGGGACTGGTCATCATCGACTCCTCGGCATCAGGCCATCTTTACTGACCGATCGTTAGGTAATTCTGACACAGAGGATGGCCGGTTTCAACACGTCCCCCGAGCGCGGGTCAGTGCGAGCGGGAGATCAACTCCAGCAGAGCGCGACCATATGCTTCGGACGGGTCCGGATGCTCGAAGATCTCGGAGGTGTCCGCGATCTCGATCTCGACGCGGAAGGCATCCTCGACACGCGTCAGTGAGCGGAAGGTGCCGCGCAGGAGCTCGCGCAGCTGGTCTTCCCGCGGTAGCCACACCGCGTCGGCGAGCGTCACCGCGTCGAGCGCCCACTCGGTCGTGCCGTTGAAGGCGAGGTCGGTTCCGCTCGGGGTCTGCCTGGCCTCGATCGTCATCTCGCTGACCGTGAAGATCTCGGCCTCCGCCTCGAGTTCGACCTCGTCGGGCAGATCGAGCTGGAAGCGGTCGCCCTCCGCCGGGTGCCAGACGAGTCCGGCCTCTCGAAGGGTGACGGCGAGCTCGCGAGTGATCATTCCTTCACGCTAGACGACGGATGCGCGCCCGGGATGCGAGCGGGCTGGGGATGAGGGGCCGGCCGTGTCGGCGGGGTGAGGCAGAGTGGAGGCATGACCTCCCTCGCTCCTGCCGACACCCGCGATGCCGCACTGTCAGCCCTTCGGGAGCTCGTCGGCCGACCGGATGCCGACTTCCACGACGGCCAGTACGAGGCGATCGAGGCTCTGGTCGAGGGGCGGCGGCGTGCGCTCGTGGTGCAGCGCACGGGATGGGGCAAGTCCGCGGTGTACTTCGTGGCGACGCTGCTGCTGCGACGTCAGGGCGCGGGACCGACCGTGCTCGTCTCGCCGCTGCTGGCGCTCATGCGCGACCAGATCGCCGCCGCCGAGCGGGCGGGAGTACGCGCGGTCGCGATCAACTCCACCAACGCGCACGAGTGGTCCGACGTGCTCGCACAGCTCGATCGCGACGAGGTCGACGTGCTGCTGGTCTCGCCCGAGCGGCTCAACAATCCTGCCTTCCGCGAACAGCAGCTGCCGGCACTCGTGCGTCGCATCGGGATGCTCGTGGTCGACGAGGCGCACTGCATCAGCGACTGGGGGCACGACTTCCGCCCCGACTACCGGCGGCTGCGTGACCTGATCGCGCAGATGCCCGCGGATGTGCCCGTGCTGGCGACCACCGCGACCGCGAACAGCCGCGTCGTGGCCGATGTCGCCGAGCAGCTCGGCAGCCTCCAGGCCGCAGAGACGACCGAGGGCGACGCGGCACCCGTGCTCACGATCCGCGGCCCGCTCGCCCGCACGTCGCTGCGGTTGGGGGTGCTGCGGCTGCGCGACTCGGCGAGCCGGCTCGCGTGGCTGCTGAGCCACCTCGACGACCTGCCGGGGTCGGGCATCATCTACACGCTGACCGTCGCCGCGGCGGTCGACACGGCCCGGCTGCTGCGCGATCACGGACATGACGTCCGCGCCTACACCGGGCAGACCGACACCGACGAGCGCGCGGAGTCCGAGGGGATGCTCAAGCGCAACGAGGTCAAGGCGCTCGTCGCGACCAGTGCGCTGGGTATGGGGTTCGACAAGCCCGATCTGGGCTTCGTCCTGCATCTCGGTGCGCCGTCGTCGCCCGTGGCCTACTACCAGCAGGTCGGCCGTGCCGGTCGCGCGAGTGAGAGCGCCGACGTGCTGCTGCTCCCCGGCGTCGAAGACCGCGATATCTGGCACTACTTCGCCACCGCGTCGATGCCCGACCGGGAGCGGGCGGAGCGGGTGATCGGTGCACTCGGCGACGCCCCGATCTCGACGCCGGCACTCGAGGCGATGGTCGACATCCGGCGGACGCCGCTCGAGCTGCTGCTCAAGGTGCTCGACGTCGACGGTGCGGTGCGACGCGTGCAGGGCGGCTGGGTCGCGACGGGCGAGCCCTGGGCGTACGACGCCGAGCGCTACGAGCGCATCGCCGCCGAGCGCCTCGCCGAGCAGCAGCACATGATCGACTACGAGCAGACCGACGGATGCCGCATGGAGTTCCTCCAGCGCGCGCTCGATGACGACACGGCCGCGCCGTGCGGGCGATGCGATAACTGCGCGGGCGGATGGTTCCCGCGCGAGATCGGGGAGTCCGCGACCACGCAGGCCGCGGAGTCGCTCGACCGGGTCGGTGTCCCGATTGAACCCCGTCGTGCCTGGCCCACCGGTGCCGATCGCCTGGAGGTGCCGGTCAAGGGCCGCATCCCCGCCGACGAGCAGGCGGGAGAGGGACGGGCGCTGGCTCGACTCACAGACCTCGGGTGGGGCGGTGCGCTGCGCGAGCTCTTCGCTGCGGGGGCGACGGATGCCCCGGTGACGCCGCAGTTGCTGCAAGCCTGCATCCGTGTGCTCGCCGGGTGGGGCTGGGACGAGCGGCCGGTGGCCGTGGTCGCCCTGCCGTCGCGGTCGCATCCGCTGCTCGTCGACTCGCTCGCGCGCGGCCTCGCCGACGTCGGACGACTGCCCTATCTCGGGGCGCTCGAACCGGTCGGCGGTGGTCCTACCGGGCAACCGGGCGGCAACAGCGTCTTCCGCCTCGGTGGCCTCTGGGACCGGTTCAGTGCCGAGCACCTCGATGTGCCCGCAGGACCGGTGCTTCTCGTGGACGACCTGGTCGACAGTCGGTGGACGATGACGGTGGCCGCCCGGGTGCTGCGGCAGGCCGGTGCGACTCAGGTGCTGCCGTTCGCGCTGGCATTGCGCGGCTGAGTCAGGGCCGGAGCGGCTTCAGTCGTCGGCGGGCGCGATGCGGGGCGGCCACGAGGTCGCTCCGAGCTCCCGCGAGATGTTCCTGGCGGTCTCGCGCAACGCGTTCATGATGGCGTCGGATGCCGGCGTCTGCGAGGTCGGCAGCACCACCGCGACCGCCGCGACGATGTCGTTCGAGGCGTCGGCGACGGGTGCGGCGAGCGAGGACTCGCCCAGCACGGCCTCGTCGAACTCGCCCGCGGTGCCGCGCTCCGCGATCGCGGGGAGCTCCAGGGTCAGGCGGGCGACGTCGGTGATCGTGTCACCCGTGAGGCTGCGCAGCGGCTGCTCGAAGACGCTCTGCTGGAAGCCCTGGTCGTAGGCGAGCAGCACCTTGCCCATCGCGGACGCGTGCGCAGGGATGGCGACGCCCGTCTCCAGCATCTGCTGGCTGTCATCGGGGCGCAGATTGTGGTGGATCACGAGCACGTCGGTGAAATGCGGGGCGCCGAGACGTACCGAGAGATCGGTGCGGCGAGCGAGCTCCTGCGTCCAGCGCATGGCCCGTGCACGCACGTCGAGCGTGTCGAGGTACACGTTGCTCAGGCGCAGCAGCGTGGGTCCGAGCATGTAGCGCTGTCCACCGCGCTCTTTCGCGACGAGGCCGTGCGAGCGCAGCGACTTCACGATCCCGTGCACGGTCGACGGCGGCAGGCTGAGGGCTGCAGCGAGGTCGGTGATGCCGAGGTGGCGTGCTCCCTGGAGCAGTTCGAGGATCTTCGCCGCGCGGTCGATCGCCTGGATCACGGGGGAGCCTCCTTCCGGTGCGTCGTCGAGCCGGTGCGTATGCCGTGCCGGTCTTCAGGATGATCTTGACAACCCGGCAGGGTCCGAGCATATTCGACATTAACGAATTGCTTTCGGATTTCGCGAAAGAAGTCCCGAGGATCAAAGGAGATCGAACGATGAAGAAGCTCATCAACGCCCCCGAGGACGTTCTCGTCGAATCACTGAAGGGGGTCGCGCTCGCTCATCCGGAGCTTTCGGTCGACCTGGAGAACCACGTCATCACGCGGGCGACGCCCAAGGCGCAGGGCAAGGTCGCGATCGTGTCCGGCGGCGGTTCGGGGCACGAGCCCCTGCACGGCGGCTTCGTCGGCACCGGGATGTTGGATGCCGCCGTCGCCGGCGAGGTGTTCACCTCTCCGACGCCCGACCGCGTCCAGGTCGCCACGAAGGCCGTCGACCGTGGAGCCGGTGTGCTCCACATCGTGAAGAACTACACCGGCGACGTGCTGAACTTCGAGATGGCCGCCGAGCTCGCCTCCATGGAGGGGATCGAGGTGGGCAGCATCACCGTGGACGATGACGTCGCCGTGCAGGATTCGCTGTACACGGCCGGTCGCCGAGGGGTGGGACTCACGGTGTTGCTCGAGAAGATCGTCGGAGCCGCCGCCGAGGAGGGGCGTGACCTCGCCGCCGTCGTGGAGCTGGCAAAGAAGGTCAACGGCCAGGGCCGCTCGATGGGCATGGCGCTCACCAGCTGCACGGTTCCCGCCGCGGGCAAGCCCACGTTCGACCTCCCCGACGACCAGATGGAGATCGGCATCGGCATTCACGGTGAGCCGGGTCGTCATCGCGAACCGCTCGCTCCGGCATCCGACATCGCCCGGCAGCTGGTGGAGCCGATCCTCGCCGACATCGATGCGGCAGGTCCGGCGATCGTGATGCTCAACGGCATGGGGGCGACACCGCTGATCGAGCTGTACCTCATGTACGCCGAGGTCGCGGCGATCCTCGAGAAGTCCGGGGTGCAGATCGCGCGGAACCTGGTCGGCAACTACATCACCTCGCTCGATATGGCGGGCTGCTCGGTCACGGTGCTCAAGGCCGACGACGAGCTGCTGCGCCTGTGGGATGCCCCGGTGAACACCCCCGGCCTGCGGTGGGGTGCGTGATGGCGGCTGTCGACACCGCTGTGCTCGCCGACTGGGTCTCCCGTTTCGGCGCGGCTGTCACGGAGAAGCGCGACTGGCTCACCGAACTCGACTCGGCGATCGGCGACGCCGACCACGGCGCGAACATGGCCCGCGGGATGGGTGCGGTGAGCGAGAAGCTCGCGGCAGGAACCCCGGCCACGGTCGATGAGCTGCTGAAGACCGTCGGGATGACGCTGGTGAGCTCCGTGGGCGGAGCCAGCGGGCCGCTCTACGGCACTTTCTTCCTGCGGATGGGGATGGCGTCTGGGGCTGTGCCCGAACTCGACGGGCCGGCGCTCGCGGCCGCCCTGCGCGCGGGCCTCGACGGCATCGTGGCGCGAGGCAAGGCCGAGTCGGGCGACAAGACGATGTTCGACGCGATGGCTCCGGCCGTCGACGCGCTCGACGACGCGCTCGCCGGTGGCGCGTCCGTCGCCGTTGCCGCCCGGACTGCAGCGGATGCGGCGGCGGCCGGCCGTGACGCGACACTCCCGCTCGTCGCTCGAAAGGGCAGGGCCAGCTATCTCGGCGAACGCAGCGCCGGGCATCTCGACCCGGGGGCCGCATCGACGGCGATCCTGTTCGACACGCTCGCTGCGGCCGTGGAGGGCGGCGCCGGATGATCGGCATCGTCGCCGTCTCCCACAGCGCACGGCTCGGGGAGGCGGCACTGGAGCTTGCCCTGCAGATGGTGCAGGGCGCAGGGGTGCGCGTGCAGGTCGCGGCGGGTGCGGGCGTGGACGGCGACGGCACACCGATCCTCGGGACGGATGCAGTGGCGGTGGCCGCAGCGATCGATGAGCTCGCGGCGGACTGCGACGGCGTCCTCGTCCTCATGGATCTCGGATCGGCCGTGCTGAGTGCCGAGCTCGCACTCGAGCTGCGTGCGAGCGACGTGCCCGTGCGCCTCGTGCCTGCTCCGTTCGTGGAGGGATTGCTCGCCGCGGTCGTGTCGGCGGCGGCCGGGGGCGGACTGGATGCGGTCGCTGCGGAGGCGACCGCTGCGCTCGGCGCGAAGACCGGGCAGCTCGGTATTCCTGATGACGCTGCGCCGTCGTCCGACGCCGAGTCCACCGACGGCAGCGCCGCAGGGGGTGGCGGGTCGGTCGGCGAGGAGGTCGTCCGGCGGGTGCGGGTGCGGAATCCGCTCGGCATCCATGCGCGCCCCGCCGCCCTGATCGCCGAGGCTTCGGCGGGGGCGGATGTGCGGCTGCGGCGTCTTCCGGACGGTCCTGACGCGCCGGCCGCGAGCCTCTCGCGACTCCTGATCCTCGGCGCTCGGCAGGGCGACGAACTGGAATTGGTCGCGCGCGGCCCGGAAGCTGACGCGGTGCTGGACAAGCTGTCCGCCCTGTTCGACGACGGATTCGGGGAGGGGACGGATGACGCGGCGCCGACGGCGGCTGCGGCGGGTTCGGAATCGACGGGCCCGCGCCCGGACGTCCCGCCGACCGTCATCGCGTCCGGCGCGGTGCTGAAGGGCCGCGGCGTCAGTCCCGGTCGGGTGGCCGCACCGCTCGTGCATCTCGCACCGGCGGTCGGCGAGCCGGAAGCGGGCGCGGTCGTTGATTCGGCCGACCGCGACGCCGAGGTCTCAGCGATCGAGTGGGCCGCCGTCGCCGTGGCCGATCAGCTGCGTGCGCGGACGTCGCAGGCGACGGGGGAGACCAGGGCAATCCTCGATGCGTCTCGCCTGCTGGCCTCCGACCCCGAGCTGGTGTCGGAGGCGACGGCACTCGTCCGGTCGAAGGGCCGCAGTGCGGCGCGTGCGATCTGGGAGACCGCGGCCGCCCACGAGAAAGCCGTGGCCGCGCTGGGTGGCCGGATGGCGGAGCGCGTCGCCGACATCCGTGACGTGCGCGACCGGATCATCGCCGAGATACTCCAGGTCGACATGCCCGGGGTGCCCGAGCGTGAGGAGCCGTTCGTGCTCGTCGCGACGGACCTCGCGCCCGCCGACACCGCAGCCCTCGCTGGAGGGCACTGCGTCGCCCTCGTCACCGAGCAGGGCGGGCCGACTTCGCACACCGCGATCATCGCGCGATCGCTCGGTCTTCCCGCGGTCGTCGGCGTCACCGGCGCGGTCGGCATCCCGGTCGGCTCGACGCTCCTCGTCGACGGCGGGCGCGGCACGGTCGAGGTCGATCCGCCGGCATCCCGCGTCGCCGACGCCCAGGCCGCCGCCACCGTCGTCGAGTTCGACGGATCCGGGCGGCTCGCCGACGGCCACCGCGTGGCGCTGCTGGCGAATGTGGGCGGTGCTCCGGACGCGGTGAACGCTGCCGCAGCGCGAGCAGAGGGCATCGGTCTGTTCCGCACCGAGTTCTGCTTCCTCGACCGGACCGAAGCACCGACGGTCGAGGAGCAGACCACCGCCTACCGCGGTGTCCTGGCCGCATTCCCCGATCGCAAGGTCGTCGTGCGCACACTGGACGCGGGGAGCGACAAGCCCCTCCCGTTCGCGAACTCCGACGACGAGGACAATCCGGCGCTCGGCGTGCGGGGGCTCCGGATCGCGCGCCGCCGGCCGGAGCTGCTCGCGGACCAGTTGCGTGCACTCGCGCTCGCCGCCACCGCGGAGTCGGCCGAGGTCGAGGTGATGGCCCCGATGGTGGCCACCGTCGACGAGGCCAGGGAGTTCGCCGATCTCGCGCGTGCGGCGGGGATCAGCAGCGTCGGCATCATGATCGAGACGCCGTCGGCGGCACTTCTCGCCGCCGAGCTGTTCGAGGTGGTCGACTTCGTGAGCCTCGGAACCAACGACCTCGCGCAGTACACGCTCGCCGCCGATCGGCTGCTCAGCGACCTGGGCGATCTGAACGATCCGTGGCAGCCCGCGGTGCTGCGCCTGATCGGCATGGTCGGAGCGGCGGGGCGTGCGGCCGGGAAACCGGTCGGCGTCTGCGGCGAGGCAGGTGGGGACCCGGCCCTCGCTCCGGTGCTCGTGGGACTGGGAGCGACGTCGCTCTCGATGACCCCGCGGTCGCTCGGACGAGTCGCGGAGGCGCTCCGCGATGTGACCGAGGACGAGTGCCGCCACGCTGCCGAGGCTGTGCTGCAGGCCGCCA
The DNA here is from genome assembly GCF_018613945.1 of Microbacterium sp. ISL-59. NCBI lineage: Bacteria > Bacillati > Actinomycetota > Actinomycetes > Micrococcales > Microbacteriaceae > Microbacterium > Microbacterium sp. ISL-59. The sequence goes on along the minus strand of NZ_JAGGPG010000002.1, from coordinate 12,127 downwards.
CCGCGGAGGAGGCCAGGGCCGTGGGAGCCGCCGCTCTGCAGCGTGCCGCTGCCCGCTGATCGCGTCGCATATGCGTGCTTCGGCATGCTCAGAATTTCATTCTGATCTCGACATGGAGCATGCGCCTCGTGTCTCCGGGCCGAAGCTCTAGGCTCGGCTGTACGGGGGGCACCGACGTCGGCGCCGAGTGTGGATCGGAGTGGGACATGTCGCAGTCGAGGACGTTCGTGCGGGGCCTGATCGGTGTGCTCGCGGTCGGGGCATTGGTGGCTCTTTCCGGGTGCGCTCCGACTCCGCAGTCCACGCCCACCCCCCAGCCCACGGCCGCGCCGGAATCCCCGGCACCCGATCCGTACGCCGGACCGATCGCCTTCGTCGGCGACGAGCTGGACTGGTTCCTGATGAGCGCCGAGGATATCTCCGGCCTGCTTCCCGATGTGGGTGATGTCAGCCCGGCGGTGCCCTCCTTGATCCAGGTGTCCGACGGGGGCGGCTACGAGCCGGATCCCACCATCTGCAACGCGGTCTACGCCGAAGCCTCGCTGGGCTCCATCGGTGCACGGTCCGTCACGTGGACGACGACCGTTGCCGAAGGGCGAGACGGTTGGCTCCACGTGATGCAGTTCGCCGATGAAGCGGCCGCCACGGCGCGCATGGACCAGTACGCCCAAGCCGCGGAGCAGTGCGGCGAGTTCACCTTCGGCGGGGCGCCTTCTTCCTTCGCCTCGTCGACGGCAGAGGGCGACGGGGGCGTCCGCGCCATCGCCGGATCCCTGATCCTCACCTACCCGGGCGGCGACGGTCACTCCCTCTACAAGACCTACTCCTCGGTTGGAAACGTGGTCGTCGAGATGTGGCAGCCCTTCACGGGGGAACCCGCGTTCGACACCGAGGCCGCTGCAGCCCAGCTGCGCGATCGCGCGAGCGAGGCGAGGGCGAAGCTGATCGACGAGCTGACGGAGAACCCGCCGGTTCCGGTGGACGTCCCCGCAGCTGACTCCGCGGCGCCCTGGAGCGAGTGGGAGATCACGACGGCGGGGGTCGGCCCCGTGCGCCTGGGCGTCGAGCTCGATGAGGCGATCGCCGCGGTCCCCGGAGCTCGGGTCGACAAGCCCGAGTGGGTGGGTGGGACGACGCGTCTGACCTCGCCCGATGAATCGGCCTCGCTGCTGCTCTGGACGCAGGAGGGCACGAGCGTCGTCTCCGCCGTGTCCGTCGGCGTCGGGAACGTCGCGGGCGAGCCGACTCATGAGGGCGCGTCGCTTCCGTCCGCCGGTGGTGTGCGAATCGGAGATCCGGTCAGCGCCGCGGCAGCTGCCTTCCCCGAGGGGACGGCACTGCGCATCATCTCGTCGGGCGAGTACTTCTACGAGTGGTCCAGCCGCGAGGGGGTCGTCATGCGGTTCCGCCTGGATCGCGACTCGACGGCAGACCCCGCCGCGGTGATCACCGGTATCACGGTCGACGACGCCACGCTCGCAAAGCCGCTGATCTTCGGCTGAGCCGCGCGCAGGTTGCCGGCCCCGTGCAGCCCTTCTTTACCGACCGAGCGGTCAGTTAGTATGGGCCTGTCGGGCGCTGCTGCGGTGGCATCCGCGCGACGAGGAGGTCGACGATGACGGATGCGACGCCGCAGGCCACGGACGCGGTGCGCCCCAACCGCGCCATGATGGAGCGCGACCGCGCCTCCGCCTCGCTGGGCCTCGTCGTCGAACGTGACGATCCCGGATATGCCGTGGTCTCGATGCGCGTGCGCGACGACATGACCAACGGGTTCCACATCACGCACGGCGGCTTCGTCTTCGCCTTGGCCGACACGGCATTCGCGATCGCCTGCAACGAGGACGACCGGGTCACGGTGGCCGCCGGCGCCGACATCTCGTTCCTGAAGTCGACCGTATCCGGACAGACGCTGACCGCGACGGCCGTGCGACGCACCCGCACCGGCCGCTCCGGCATCTACGACGTGACCGTCGTCGACGAACTCGGCGATCCTGTCGCGGAGTTCCGTGGGCGCTCGCGCACCACCGACCAGACCTTCTGACCTCGCGCTGCCGCTCCCGGCCGACAGCGTGATCCGATGCGAGACTGTGGGGATGTCCGAGATGCAGAGCACGCGACGAGGCCGCCCCGGTTACGACCAGCAGGGCATCCTCGCGGTCGCCGTCGCCGCGTTCAACGAGTACGGGTACGACGCGACCTCGATCGGCATGCTGGCCGAGCGGCTCGGCCTGTCGAAGTCGGCGATCTACCATCACTTCGGTTCGAAGGACGAGATGCTCGAGCTCGCCCTCGACGCCGCGCTCGGCGGGCTCGAGGCCGTGGTGCAGAACCCCTTGCCGGCTGCGGATGACCGGGAGGACACCGATGCGGTGACCCGCCTCGAGCACGTCCTCCGCGGGGCCGTGCACGTGCTCGTCGACCAGCTCCCCGCCGTGACGCTGCTGCTGCGGGTGCGCGGGAACACCGATGTCGAGCGTCGAGCACTCACCCGCCGTCGCGCATTCGACCGCCGGATCACCGCACTCGTCTCGGAAGCACAGTCCGAGGGCGCGCTGCGCGCCGATATGGACGCCAGCGTCGTGGCCCGCCTGGCGTTCGGCATGATCAACTCGATCGTGGAGTGGTACCGACCGGGCGGACGCGAGGGCGCGGACCGTCTCGCCGACGACGTCGTCGCCATCGCCCTCGACGGCCTGCGCCGGCGCGCCGACGATCCCGCGAGCGCCCCGGTCTCCTGACCGGCGCGCCCGCGGGGTGACTCAGGCCGCCGCGTCCTGCTCCTTCGCGACGAGGGTGAGCACGTCGTACGTGGCGACGATCTCGTCGCGCTGATTCTTCAGCACCGAGTCCCATCGCACCTCCCCGTACTCGTCCGTCTCACGCGGGGTGATCTGCTTGGCGGTGAGCTCGACGCGGATCTCGTCGCCGGGCGAGACCGGGGTCAGGAAGCGCAGGTTCTCCAGGCCCGAGTTGGCGAGGACGGGTCCGGGCGCGGGGTCGACGAAGAGGCCGGCGGCCCACGAGACCAGCAGGTACCCGTGGGCGACGCGACCGGGGAAGAACGGGTTCGCGGCGGCGGACGCCTCGTCCATGTGCGCGTAGAAGGTGTCGCCGGTGAAGGCCGCGAACGTCTCGATGTCGTCGAGCGTCACCGTGCGGGAGCCGCTGGCGACCTGATCGCCGATGCGCAGCTCGGCCAGCGACTTGCGGAAGGGATGCACACCCCCGCTCTCCTGGTACGGACGCGCCACCGTGCCCTGATGCCAGACCCCGGTGAGGGCGGTCAGCATCGCAGGGGAGCCCTGCACCGCGGTGCGTTGCATGTGGTGCAGCACCGCGCGGATGCCGCCGAGCTCCTCGCCACCGCCGGCGCGGCCGGGGCCGCCGTGCACGAGGTTCGGCAGCGGCGAGCCGTGACCCGTGGAGCTGCGGGCGTCGTCGCGATCGAGGAACAGCACGCGTCCGTTGTAGGCGGCCATGCCCGTGGCGAGCGCGACGGCGACTTCGGGGTCGTGCGTGGCGACGCTGGTCACCAGGGAGCCACCGCCCCGGGCGACCAGGGCGCTCGCTTCGTCGAGGGTGCGATAGCCGACGATGCTCGAGACCGGGCCGAACGCCTCGATCTCGTTGACCGCCGCGCTCTCCGGGTCGGAGAAACGCAGCAGCATCGGCGCGAGGAAGGCGCCATCCGGAGCGGGCCCCTCCGTTCCGTCGCCGTGCCGCACGTCCGGAGCATCGGTCGAGCCGATGACCAACTCACCACCGCCGTCCTGCAGCCGTGCCACCTGGCGCAGCACCTCGTCGCGCTGGGCAGTCGAGGCCAGCGGGCCCATCGTGACGCCCTCTGCCCGCGGGTCGCCCAGCACGATGCGTTCGGACAGCCGTGCGCGCACGGCGCTGATCACGTCGCCGACGGCACCGACCGGCACGATCGCGCGTCGGATCGCCGTGCACTTCTGTCCGGCCTTGCTGGTCATCTCCGCGACGAGCTGCTTGATGTACGCGTCGAACTCGGGCGTGCCCGAGACGGCATCCGTCCCCAGGATCGATGCATTGATGGAGTCGGTCTCGCTCGTGAAACGCACGCCACCGGTCTGCACCGCATCGTGGGCGCGCAGCCCTTCGGCGGTCGACGCCGATCCGGTGAAGGCCACCAGATCGCCCAGCCGCAGTTCGTCGAAGAGACCGGGAACACTGCCCGAGACGAGCTGCAGCGAGCCCTCGGGCAGCAGGCCGGACTCGACCATGATCCGCACCATCGCCTCGGCGAGGTACCCGGTCGGGGTCGCGGGCTTCACGACGGTCGGCACACCTGCCAGGAAAGCGGGTGCGAACTTCTCCAGCGAGCCCCAGACCGGGAAGTTGAAGGCGTTGATCTGCACCGCGACGCCGGGGAGCCGGGTGTAGATGTGGCGCCCGAGGAAGGAGCCGTCCCTGGACAGGTTCTCCACCGCGCCGTCGACGTAGACCTTCGCATTCGGCAGCTCTCGCCTGCCCTTGCTGGAGTAGGCGAACAGCACCCCGATGCCGCCGTCGATGTCGACCCACGAGTCCTGCGCGGTCGCGCCCGTGCGGCTCGAGATCTCATACAGCTCGGCCTTGCGCTCCGTGAGCGCGAGCGCCAGCTGCTTGAGGCGCACCGCGCGCTGGTGGAACGTGAGTTCGCCGAGCGACGCCTGCCCCGCGGTGCGGGCGTAGGCGAGAGCTGCCGCGAGGTCGATGCCGTCGGTCGAGACGCGGGCGACGATCTCGCCCGTCGAGGCGTCGTGCACCTCGGTCGCCTCGGCGTCGGCATCCGGCGACCACCAGGATCCCTGCAGATAGCTGGGGAGGATCTCGGTCATGTCAGTTCCCTTCATGAGGCGTCCCATTCGTAGAAGCCGCGGCCGCTCTTGCGTCCGAGGTGTCCTTCGGCGACGAGCCGGCGCAGCAGAGCCGGTGGTTCGAAGCGCTCGCCGAGGTTCGCGGCGAGGTACTCGGAGATGCCGAGCCGCACGTCGAGCCCGACGATGTCGGTGAGGCGGAGCGGCCCGACCGGATGCTTGTAGCCCAACGTCATGGCGGCGTCGATGTCTGCGGCCGAGGCGACGCCCTCTTCGAGCATGCGGATCGCCTCCAGGCCGATCGCGACGCCGAGTCTCGACGACGCGAACCCGGGGGCATCGGCCACGACGATCGGCGTCTTGCCGAGGGCTTGTACCCAGACCCTCGCATCGTCGACGAGCGGGGGAGCGGTGGCCGCGCCGCGCACGATCTCGACGAGGGTGGACGCGGGCACCGGGTTGAAGAAGTGCATGCCGAGAAAGCGCGACGGGCGATCCAGCACTGCGGCGAGCTCATCGATCGATATCGACGACGTGTTCGAGGCGAGGACGGCGTCGGGTCCGAGCTCGGCTTCGACGCGGGTGAGGGCGTCGACCTTGAGGGCCAGATCCTCGGGCACGGCTTCCACGACGAGGTTGCACGGAGCGAACAGCGCGACCTCCGTGCCCGTCTCGAAGCGTGAACGGTAGGCGTCTCCCGGTTCGGCCGCGGTGCCGCGGGCGATCGAGGTGTCGACGGATTCGAGCACGCGGTGGGCGGCTGCCGCGGCAGCATCCGCATCGCGTTCGACGACCGTCACGCGCGAACCCGCGAGAAGGAACGCGTGGGCGATGCCGGCGCCCATGCGCCCGCCGCCGAGCACTCCTACGTGCGCGGGAGCGTGGGGCGTGGCCTCGGTCATCGGTCTCTCCGTTCCAGGAAGTCGGTCATGCGTCGGAACTTCTCCGGGCTCTCGAAGAGCTCGGCCTGGGCTTCCAGATCGGCGGCGGGGTGGCGGTCGCGGGGCTCGCGGAACACCCGTTTCGTCGCGATGGTGGCGGCCGGGTCGTTGCGGGCGATCCGGTCGGCGATCGCCTCGGCCGCAGCCAGCAGTTCCTCGGGGTCGTGGATCGCCGAGACGAGGCCGATGCGCAGCGCCTCCTCGGCCTTCACCGTGCGTCCGGTGAGCAGCATCTCGATCGCCCTGGCGTCGCCGACGATCTCCTTCAGCCGCCAGCTCGCGCCGGCCGCGGCGAGGATGCCGAGGCCCGTCTCCGGGTTGCCGATCGCGAGCGAGGGCGTGGCGATGCGGATGTCTGCGGCGTAGGCGAGTTCGGCACCGCCTCCCAGGGCGTAGCCGTCGATCGCTGCGATGACCGGCATCGGCAGCTCGGCGACCCGGACGAAGGCGTGCGCGTTGATGCCGCGCAGCGCGTCGGCGGCCCGGCGTTCGCGCAGCTCGGCGATGTCGGCGCCCGCCGCGAAGACGCCGTCGGCGCCGACGAGGATCAGGGTCCGCGGCGCCTCCTCGAGCTCGTCGCAGAGCAGGTGCAGGGCATCGATCGTGGACTGGTCGATCGCGTTGCGCTTGTGCGGACGGTTGAGGGTCGCGACCACACGGTCGGGGTGCCGCTCGACGAGCAGCGGCTCTTCGGGATTCGTCGGGGCCGGCATCACATCTTCTCCAGGATCACGGCCGCCCCCTGACCGACGCCCACGCACATCGTCGCGAGTCCGTATCGCGAGCCCTCGCGCTCCATGCGCCCGAGCAGTGTGATCAGCAGGCGGGAACCGGACGAGCCGAGCGGATGGCCGAGGGCGATGGCACCGCCGTCGGCGTTGACGCGCTCGTCGTCGAGGCCGAGACGCCGGATGCAGGCGATCGACTGCGTGGCGAAGGCCTCGTTGAGCTCGACGGAGCCGATGTCGTCGATGGTGAGTCCGGCGCGGCGGAGCGCCTTCTGCGTCGCGGGCACCGGGCCGAGGCCCATGACCTCCGGTGCGAGACCGGCGCTGGTGCCGACGACGATCCGGGCGCGGGGCACGAGACCATGGCGCTCGACCGCCTCGGCGCTCGCCACGACGATCGCCGAGGCGCCGTCGTTGAGGGCGCTGGAGTTCCCAGCCGTCACGACCTGGCCGCCGGCGACCACGGGGCGCAGTCGGGCGAGTGCCTCGAGCGTGGTCTCGGGCCGTGGACCCTCGTCGACCCGCACCTCTCCGGCCGCCGTCGGCACGCCGACGATCTCGGGGGCGAAGCTTCCGGCTATGATCGCGGCGGCGGCGCGCTGCTGCGATCGGAGGGCGAAGGCGTCGGCCTCGTCGCGGGTGATCCCGTCGAGACGGGCGACCTCTTCCGCGGTCTCCGGCATCGTGAAGGTCGCCTTGTCGCGGGCCAGGAGACGGGGGTTCGGGAAACGCCAGCCGATCGAGGTGTCGAAGGCCGCGCCCGGTTTGGACCAGGCCTTCTCGGGCTTGGCCTGCACCCAGGGCGCGCGGGTCATCGACTCGACGCCGCCGGCGACGATGAGGTCGGCATCTCCGGCGCGGATCGCCTGTGCGGCCATCGTCACGGCGGACATGCCCGAAGCGCACAGCCGGTTCACCGTGATGCCCGGGACGCTGTCGGGGAGCCCGGCGAGCAGCACCGCCATCCTCGCGACGTTGCGGTTGTCTTCACCGGCCTGGTTCGCCGCGCCCAGGATCACCTCGTCGATGTCGATCTGCGTCGCATCGATGCCGGCCCGGCGCACGGCCTCGGCCACCACGATCGAGGCCAGGTCGTCGGGGCGGACGGTGGCGAGCGCGCCGCCGTAGCGCCCGACCGGGGTGCGCGCCCCTCCGACGAGGAATGCCTCGGTCATGCGGATCTCCTGACTTCGTCGTCTCAGCGGGGGCTCGTCGCCCTCTCGCCTGGCCAGGAATTACTGACCGATCGTATGGTAATTATGGCACAGGCGCCGCGTCGGCCCGAGGTGCGCCGGCGGTCTCAGACCCGCACGAACGCCCGCAGCGGATGCTCGATGAGGTCGGTGACACGCCGCAGGAATCCCGCCGCGTACCCGCCGTCGCAGACGCGATGGTCGAACGCGAGCGACAGCTGCACGATGCGACGCGCGACGATCGCCCCGTCGACGACCCACGGTCGCTCGATGATCCGTCCGATGCCGAGGATGGCGACATCCGGGTGGTTGATGATCGCCGCCGAGCCGTCGACGCCCAACCCGCCGTAGTTGTTGAGGGTGAAGGTCGAGCCGCGCAGCCGTTCCGGCGGCATCGTGCCCGCCCTGGCCGTGGCGGCGAGCTCGCGCAGTGACGCATCGAGCTGCTCCACGGTGAGCGCGTGCGCACGGGGGACGACGGGGACCAGGAGTCCGCGTTCGGTGTCGGCGGCGATCCCGAGGTTCACACCGTCGAACGAGATCAGCTCCTCGCCGCTCTCGTCGAGTCGCGAGGCCAGCACCGGGTAGTCCTCGAGGGCGAGCAGGACGAAGCGCGCGAGCAGTGCCGTGACCGAGGGGGCCTTGCCGCCCTCCGGGGCCATCTGCGCGCGGAGGTCCCACAGCGCGGTGGCATCGACGTCGACCCAGACGGTGGCCTCGGGGATCTCGGTTCGACTGCGCGTGAGCTTCGCACTGACCGCGCGCCGCAGCGGCGACATCCGCTCTCGGGAGACGACGTCGAGCCCGTCGACCGACTCTCCGGACCCGTTCGCGGCGCGGTGATGCGCGGCGGCGCCGTCGACGGCGTTCTCGACCGCGGCCTGCAGCACGTCGGCGCGGGTGATCGCCCCGTCCGGGCCGGTCGCGGCGATCGTGTGCACATCGAGACCGAGGTCGCGGGCGAGGCGACGGACGAGAGGGGAGCGCACGGCCACGGGGCGGCGGGCGGACGCGGCGGCGAGGGTCGCGTCGGGGACGGTGACGGCGGCTGCCTTCGGTGCGGATGCCGATGCGGGTGCGGGTGCGGGTGCGGATGCCGCTGTCGCCGAGGTCGGGCGGTCGGTCCGAACCGGCGCAACGGGTGGCCGGCGACGCCCCTTCGTCGTGTGCGCCGTGGTGCCGTAGCCGATCAGCACGTTCCCGGATCCGGCGCGTTCCTCCTCGCGGTACGCCTCGTGCTCGGGGGAGCTCGATGCCGCGGTCCCGGCAGCATCCGGAGTCGCCGGCTCCACCTCCGAAGCCGATCCGGCGTTGGCGACCTCGAGCACCGGCGCGCCGACGTCGATCGTGTCGCCGGCGGTGCCATGGAGGGCGGTGACGACACCGGCGAACGGCGACGGCAGCTCCACCACGCTCTTCGCCGTCTCGACCTCGGCGATCGGCTGGTCGATCGTGATGGTGTCGCCGACCGCGACGAGCCATTGCACGAGGCCCGCCTCGGTCAGTCCCTCGCCGAGGTCGGGCAGGCGGAACACCTGCGCGGCCGGCTTCAGTGGGGCGCTCATACGTCGTCCTCCCAGTGCAGGGTGTCGATCGCGTCGAGCACGCGGTCGACGTCGGGCAGGTACCAGTGTTCGAGCTTCGGGGGTGCGTAGGGGGTGTCGAACCCCGTGACCCGTCGCACCGGGGCCGCGAGGTATTCGAAGCAGCGCTCGAACACGCGGGCCTGGATCTCCGAGGCGACGCTCACATATCCGGGGGCCTCGGCGATGACCACGGCGCGGCCGGTGGACTTCACCGCGGCGGTCACGGTCGCATCGTCGAACGGGGAGAGCGAGCGCACGTCGACCACCTGCACGCTGCGCCCCTCCGCGGCGGCGACATCGGCGACCTCGAGCGCGAGCGGCACGGAGGCGCCGTAGGCCAGGAGCGTGACGTCGGTGCCGTGACGGGCGATGCGGGCGCTGCCGAGCTCCGTGGTGATTGAGGTGTCGACTTCGCCCTTCGACCAGTACAGCTTCTTCGGTTCGAGGAAGATCACCGGATCCGGCGATGCGATCGCCGCGCGCAGCAGCGAGTAGGCATCCTGCGGCGTCGACGGACTGACGACCGTGAGGCCGGGGGTGTGCGCGTAGTAGGCCTCGGACGAGTCGCAGTGGTGCTCCACGCCGCCGATGCCGCCACCGAACGGGATGCGGATCACCAGCGGCATCCGCATCCCACCGCGTGTGCGGTTGCCGAGCTTGGCGACATGGCTGACGACCTGCTCGAATGCCGGAAGTGCGAACGCGTCGAACTGCAGCTCCACTACGGGGCGCATCCCGTTCATGGCCATGCCGACCGCGGTGCCGACGATGCCGGACTCGGCCAGGGGGGTGTCGAAGCAGCGCTCCTCGCCGAACCGCGCGGTGAGGCCGTCGGTGATGCGGAAGACGCCGCCGAGCGCCCCGACGTCCTCGCCGAAGACGACCACGTCCGGATCGGACTCGATGGCGTCGGCGAGAGCCCGGTTCAGCGCGGCGGCCATGGTCATGGTGGTCACGCTGCCCGCCTCCACCTCGGCGCGGGTGTCGTCGTGTGTGATCGTCATCGGTGGCCTCCGTCCGAGGTGGTACCGGCGCCCGCATCGGCGAGGCGAGAGCGTTCGATCTCGTCCCGCAGCAGGTGCCATTGCTCGTCGAGTTGTGGCGAGCGTGTCGCGGTGACGAAGCGGAACAGGTCTTCGGGGTCGAGGTCCGCGTCGGTGTTCAGCGCGGTCCGCATGGCCGCGGCGATCTCCTCGGCTCCGGCGGCGAACCGCTCCTCGGCGTCGGCGTCGAGGGCTCCGGTGTCCGTCAGGTGGGCGCGCAGGCGGAGCAGCGGGTCGCGGGCGATCCAGGCCTGCACCTCATCGCGTTCCCGGTAGCGGGTGTCGTCGTCGGCGTTGGTGTGCGCCTGCATCCGGTAGGTGTGCGCCTCGACGAGCGAAGGGCCGCCGCCGGTACGCGCGCGATCCACCGCCTCGCCGAGCACGGCAAGCACGGCGGCGACGTCGTTCCCGTCGACACGCTGTCCCGGCATCCCGTAGCCGACCGCCTTGTGGGCGAGGGACGGAGCCGCGGTCTGCCGCGAGAGCGGGACGGAGATCGCGAACCCGTTGTTCTGCACGAAGAAGACGACCGGCACCTGGAAGACGGCGGCGAAGTTCATCGCCTCGTGGAAGTCACCCTCGCTGGTGGCGCCGTCGCCGCACAGCGCGAGCACGACCGTGTCCTCGCCGCGATGCTTGGCCGCCTGCGCGAAGCCGACCGCATGCAGCAGCTGGGTGGCGAGCGGAGTGGCCTGCGGCGCGACCCGGTGGGCGCGCACGTCGTAGCCCGAGTGCCAGTCGCCCTTGAGGAGCACCATCGCGTCGGCGGGTTCGACTCCGCGGGCGATCACCGCGACCGAGTCGCGATAGGTGGGGAACAGCCAGTCCGTGCCTCCGAGCACCATCGCGGCGGCGATCTGGCACGCTTCCTGCCCGTGCGACGACGGGTAGACGGCGAGGCGTCCCTGACGCACGAGCGCGCCGGCCTGGTCGTTGATGCGCCGGCCCTCGACGAGGCCGCGATAGGCGGCCAGCAGGGTGTCGCCGTCGGGGAGCGCGTAGTGCTCGTCCGCGACAGGCTGTCCGTCCGCATCGATCAGTTGCACCGCGGTGTCTCGCGGAAGCATGTCGGTGTGCAGCATGCGCTCGTCCTCCTTGGCGAACTCGGTGGGGACAGCTTGCCTCCGTAGGCGACAGTCATCCAAGATCATCCGCGAAATATTGGATGAAGGAGCGGCAGATGCGGCATTCTTGATCGAAGTGTCAGATTTTCTGGCCCGAGGAAGGGGTGTCATGATCGCGTTGGACGACACGGACCGAGCGATCCTCGAGGAGCTGCGTCGCGACGCGCGCTCGTCGATGACGGCGATCGCGGATGCCGTGCACATCTCGCGTGCCGGTGCGCACGCGAGGATCAAGCGCCTCACGGACGCCGGTGTCATCACGGGATACACGGTCCGCACGGATCCCGTCCTGCTCGGGCACCATGCGAGCGCCTACGTGACCCTTGCCATCGAGCAGGCGACGTGGCAGGCGGTGAGCGACCGGCTGCGCGCGATCCCCGAGATCGAGCACATGGCGCTCGTCGGCGGTGACTTCGACGTGATCCTGCTGGTGCGCGCCAACGACGCCCGCGACCTGCGTCGAATCGTGCTCGAGGACATCCAGGCGATCCCCTCCATCCGCTCGACCCGGACCACGCTGATCTTCGAGGACTACACGCGGGAGTGAGGGTGCTCGGGCGGGTTTCGCGGCGCGGGTGTTTCGCGGCGAGTGTGGACAAGTGCCCTGACGTCGTTTCCGTGGAGGGATTGTCGACGTCTCGCGTGTTCCAGAATATTGCTCTGAACTGGGGTTATCGGGGTTCGAA